>NZ_FOCQ01000006.1 GCF_900110165.1 Lihuaxuella thermophila | reverse complement strand
ATTGGACATGCCCGGGATGTGGTGTTCATCACGATCGGGACATCAATGCCGCCAAAAACATTCTGCAAGAAGGTTTAAGATTCATCGCCGTGGGGACCACGGTTTGAGCTTGGTCTATTTCTCCCGGTTGGGGGAGATTACCCAAGAATCCCCTGCCTTTAGGCATGGGGAGTGGTCAAGGGAAGAGACAGGAATAACAGAAGTGGACTGGGGACCTGTAGTATGGATCAGAGAAGTTGATCTCTTGATGAATGGGGAGCCTGCACGCTTTATTGAACATTATTTCGTTGCACGCATGAAGGGAACAGAAATCGATCTTACTCACTTTACCGCTGAAGAGAAACAAGCGTACATCGCACATCATTGGTGGAGTTTAGATGAACTGAGGGAAACAAAAGAGATGATTTTCCCTAAAAACTTGCTGAATTATTAAGTCCGATCTTGAAGGAAGACTTTCCTGATACACCCATCACCATTGAGTAAAACGGTTTTATTGTCTTACACAATTCGCCGAAGGAACACTACTTGGCGCTCTTTTCTGCAATAGAAAAATTGAGTTTCGTAATTGGTCAGCAAGTTTCATAATGCGAAGATGCTTTTGCTTTGAGGTCAAAACATAAAAAAAGCAGCACACGTTTTTTCGCTTCGTGCACTGCTCATAACGGAGTTTTGGTTGTTAAGCCGCATCGGCTTTGGCGTTTTCTTCGTCTTTTTTCGGTTGCAACCAGGAGAGGAGGAAGAGAACGACGACGACACCGACAGCAACCGAAGAGCTGATGAGATTTTTTGCATCAAACAGCATGGCGAACAGGATGACCACCAACGATACTGTGGTAAAAATCGTTGCATAAGGATAATAAGGGCTTTGGTAAACCGGGCTTACCGGGTATTTTTTCCGCAATTTTAATTGGGCCAAACAGATGGTGATCCACATCATCAATACGGTAAATCCGGGGATTCCCATGAGATATTGAAATACATGTTCCGGAGTGAGATAGGCCACCAGTGCTCCCAAGAATAAAAATACCGAACTCATCAGCAGACTGAAAAAGGGAACTCCGTTTCCGGAAAGCCGACTGAACAAGGAGGGAGCTTCTCCAGCTTCAGCCATCGAGTAAAGCATTCTCGATGTTGCGTACATTCCCGAGTTGGCAGCCGACACGAGTGCAGTGAGCATGACAAAATTCATGATGTGTGCGGCTCCCTTCAGCCCGATTCCGGATAAAACCTGCACAAAAGGACTGCCGTGTGCGCCGATCTCATTCCATGGCATCAGTCCACAGATCACGAGGAGTGGCAATACATAAAACAGACAGACCCGGACGATGACTCCCCTAACGATCTTGGGCATCACATGCTGGGCGTCTTTGGTTTCTCTAATTGTCAGGCCGATCATTTCCGTTCCGCCATAGGAAAAGATCACGATGAGCAGTGAAGAGAAGACTCCTGCCAGTCCCAGCGGGAAAAAGCCTCCGTGGGAAGTGTAATGTTCAAAATAAGGGGCGTCATCGGAAACAACACCAAACAAGAGAGAGAAGCCAAGCACGATAAAGAGAATGAGTGTGGTCACTTTGATTCCGGACAGCCAAAATTCAAACTCCCCGAACAGACGGACGCTGGCCAGGTTTAAGATCAGAAGCACTCCCGCAACGAACAGGCTTAAGAGCCACACAGGCAACTGGGGAAACCAGTATTGCAATAAACTTCCGGCGGCCACGATTTCCACGGCCATCACCACGACCCAGTTAATCCAGTACAACCAGCCGGTGACAAAGGAAATACGGAAACCGAAAGCCTTTTTGATGAGATCGCGCAGATCAGCCCGGGGATACACGCCGGCCATTTCCGCCAATCCGCTCATAACAATGAACAATAAAAGTCCCGCAAACAAGTAGGCGAAAATCACACCCGGGCCAGCGAGCGATATCGTATCTGCACTGCCCTTAAAGATCCCCGCTCCAATGGCTCCGCCGATGGCCATCATCCGCACATGGCGGGGCAATAATCCGCGTTCTAATTGTTGATCCATTGAATCCAACTCCTTGCTTTACTACCCAAAAGCATAACAGCACGAAAGTGATATGAAAAGTATTCCTAAAAATTTAATTTTATTCTGACAAGATGTGGGCGGAAAAAAATCAGGCATTCTGCGGGTTTTCTTATTGAATGTATATATTACCATTTCTCCCACAGGTTTGTCACATGAAATTGATGGAACAGGACAGTCTAAAAACAAAATGATCTTATAAAAATGATCATCATTTCTTGATCATCCTCGGCTTCAATTTCATGGAGGAACCAACGGATGGAGGAACGACAAATGAATGAACAACAGCGCAACCAGCTTTACGGGCAGCTGCAGGAAGAAAAAAGGCAACTCATCCATCGATTGCGCCAAAATGATCATTACGGTTTGGAAAACGCGATGAGTGCTTCGGTAGGGGAACTCTCCGGCTACGATAACCATCCGGCCGATCTCGGCACGGAAATGTATGAACGGGGAAAAGACCTTGCTTTAAACGACGCCGATGAACGCCATTTACAGGACATCGAGGCTGCTCTGAAACGGATGGAAAGCGGTGAGTACGGAATCTGCCGCGTCTGCGGGAAGGAGATTCCGTTCGAACGGTTGGAAGCAGTGCCGACAGCTGAATATTGCGTGGAACATCAGCCGGATCAACATTCGTCGATTCGCCGGCCGGTGGAGGAGAGCGTGACCAGCTACGGGCTGTATTTTCTCGATAACCGGGATTATAACGCTTATGACGCAGAGGATGCCTGGCAGGAAGTGGAGCAATACGGAACCTCCAATCCGCCCGATTATTTCGCCGAAGCAAGAAGCTATAACGAGTTGACGATCGATCACAATGAACAGCGGGGTTATATCGATCTGGTCGAGGGCTTCTCCATCACCGATCAGGAGGGGCATAGCGATGAAATTACGGAGATTACCCATAATCAGGCTTACCGCCAAAAAGACCAGGAAGAGTCACTGGAAGAAACCGATACGGACTTTACCGGATAACGGGCTCATCGCTTGTTGGAAATGGGAGGCTGTGCTAAAATCAGATGGATGAAAGTTGGCATGTTCACTGCGGGAGACAGGGAGGAAGAGGCTTGAGATATTTTTTGGCAGCTGTATTTATCCTGATACTGGATCAATCGACAAAATGGTTGATTGTGAAAAACATGTCTCTGTATGAATCCATTCCGGTGATCGACGGATTTTTCCACATCACTTCCCATCGCAATCCCGGAGCCGCCTTCGGCATATTGAAACATCAACAATGGCTCTTTATTACAGTGACCATTTTTGTGATCGCTATTATCCTGTATTACTTGTGGCAATTGAAAAATGAACGGCCATGGATGTCATTTTCGTTTGCCCTCATTCTCGGCGGGGCGATCGGCAACCTGATTGACCGCATTCAAACAGGAGAAGTGGTTGACTTTTTGGATTTTCGATTTGGTGATTACCATTTCCCGATTTTTAATGTCGCGGATTCGGCCATTGTCGTTGGTGTATGCATCCTGGTTCTGATCACATTGCTCAGCCCCTCAGCGGAGTCGAATGAAAAGCTGTCTGAAGCGGGGGACTCGTGATGGAAGATCAATTGGATCTGTTTGAGCGATACGAATGGGAAGTGAGCGGAGGGCTGTCGGGTGAACGCCTGGACAAAGCGGTCTCTTCCCGGAATGAAGACTGGTCCAGGGTGCGTGTACAGGAGTGGATCAAGAGCGGTTTGGTTCTGGTGAACGGCCGGGCGAAAAAGGGAAATTATCGGCTCAAGGAAGGAGAAATGATCGAGGTTCTGGTTCCGCCGGCCGAAGAGCTGCAGGTGGAAGCGGAACCCATTCCCCTCGATATCCGGTACGAAGATGAGGACGTACTGGTGGTGAACAAGCCCCGGGGGATGGTGGTACATCCGGGACCCGGAAACTATTCCGGCACGCTGGTAAACGCTCTGCTCGCCCACTGCAAAGAGGATTTATCCGGCATTGGCGGGGTAGCCCGTCCCGGAATCGTCCACCGCATTGACAAAGATACTTCGGGCTTGCTCATGGTGGCAAAAAATGACCGTGCCCATCAATCTTTAGTGGCCCAGTTGAAAGAACACTCAGTGGAGCGGGTTTATGTGGCGGTCGTTCACGGGGTGATTCCGCATGAAAACGGAACGATTGACGCGCCCATCGGCAGAGACCCTGCGCATCGCCAGCGAATGGCCGTGATTCATAAAAACAGCAAGCATGCGGTGACCCACTTTACCGTGAGGGAGCGTTTCTCCGGTACAACGCTGGTCGAGTGCAGGCTGGAAACCGGCCGGACGCACCAAATACGCGTTCATATGAAGTATATCGGCTTCCCGCTTGTGGGTGATCCCGTCTATGGTCCGAAGAAAAACGCCTATCCCATTGAAGGACAGGCGCTCCATGCCCAGGTGATCGGTTTTACACACCCGAGGACGGGTGAACGCATCCGCATCGAAGCGGAACTTCCGGAGGATATGGAACGATTGCTTCATTTTCTGCGGGCCAGACAATAAAAATTTTGTTTGACATCCGGATGGAAGTGAGTCATAATAACTCTAGTTGTATATGAACCTTTAAATCCAGTCCAGAGAGGCTGGCAAGGGCACGGATCCATATAAATACGGGTGAAGTATTCCTTCAACCCTCATGGTGCTTCTTGTCCAGCTCGGGCAAGAAGCTTTTTTATTCTCCAGTCACGAAAATCAATGGAGGGGTATGAATGGGAGTCGGTAAAACCATCCTGGACGAAGCAGCCATCCGCAGGGCGCTGACTCGAATCGCGCATGAAATCTTGGAGCGTAATAAAGGTGTAGAGGATTGTTTATTGGTGGGAATTAAAACCAGAGGCGTCTATCTGGCCAGGCGGCTCGGTGAACGGATCCGGCAAATTGAGGGCCGTACCGTTCCCATCGGTGAACTGGATATCACACTGTACCGGGATGATCTGACGGAAAAGCATCCGCAACCGGAAGTAAAGGAAACTCAGGTTCCCGATATTAAAGGGAAAAAAGTGATCCTGGTGGATGATGTGCTGTATACGGGACGGACGGTACGGGCGGCGATGGATGCCCTCATCGACCTCGGGCGGCCGCAGATGATCCAATTGGCCGTTCTCATTGATCGGGGGCATCGGGAGCTGCCGATTCGTCCGGACTATGTCGGGAAAAATGTTCCCACGTCCAAAAAAGAGGTTGTTTCCGTTACCCTGTCGGAAGTGGATCCCGAGGGTGACGAAGTCTCTATCATCACAAAAAAATAACCCCTTTTAAGACGGTCCCGTGAGGCCGGCAAAGGGTAGATGCGCACGCAAAGGATTTTTTGCCGTGTCTCTTTGCCGTACGGGCAAAGAGATTTTTTTGTATCTCTGACAAAAAATAAAAATAAAGGAGTGATTGCGTTGAACAAGCTCATTCGTATGGATGTCCATGAAAAACCCAAATGGCTACAGTGGATTCTCCTCAGCTTTCAACATATGTTTGCCATGTTTGGGGCGACGATTCTCGTTCCCATCCTCACCGGGCTGAGCCCCTCCGTCGCATTGCTGTCGAGCGGGATCGGCACCCTCGCTTACTTGATCGTGACCCGCGGTAAAATTCCCGCATATCTGGGTTCCTCCTTTGCTTTCATCGTTCCCATCATCACCGTGTCCCAGGGAGGAAAAAATCTCGGAGAAGCCTTGTTTGGCTGCCTTCTGGTCGGGTTCGCGTACGGGGCAGTGGCACTCGTTGTCTACCGGTTTGGGGTTAAATGGCTGGATCATCTTCTGCCTCCGGTGGTGATCGGTTCGATTGTGATCGTGATCGGACTGGCCCTGGCAGGAACCGCCATCGATATGGCCAGCATGAAAGATGCGGTTCATCCGATCCCGAAAAGTGCTGCCGAATGGCAAAGCCTTGAAGGTACCATCAAGAGTGTGAATCCGGAAAGCGGAACAGTGACCTTACATGTCTATTCCCTGGAAAACTTCGGGGTCGCGCTGGCTACCTTAGCCATCGCCATCTCCTCCAGCCTGTTATTCCGCGGATTTTTAAACATCATCCCGATCCTCACAGGAATCATTGGTGGTTATATCGTCGCTTATTTTGCAGGGATGGTGGATTTAACTCCGGTTTATGAAGCCAAATGGCTGGATCTGCCTCATTTCACCACACCCGTGGTCTCATGGAGCGCTGCTCTGGTCATGCTCCCGGTCACGCTGGTGGTGCTGGCTGAACATATCGGCCATCTGGTGGTAACAGGCAATATTATGGGGCGTGATCTGGCTAAAGATCCGGGATTACACCGTTCACTCCTCGGGGACGGAATTGCCACCTCCATTGCTGCACTCATCGGGGGTCCGCCGTCAACCACATATGGTGAAAACATCGGTGTAATGGCCATTACCCGCATTTTTAGTGTGTGGGTGGTAGGGGGAGCGGCGGTTTTGGCGATCGGCTTCTCCTTTATCGGCAAGTTGTCCGCGTTGATTCAAACGATCCCGACGCCCGTGATGGGTGGAGTCTCGATCCTGCTGTTCGGAATTATCGCTTCCGCAGGTTTGCGAATGTTGATCGAACACCGCATCGACTTCAGCGACCGGCGCAATCTGGTGATCGCCGCAGTGGTACTGGTCATCGGAATCGGCGGAGCGGTGCTCAAACTGACGGGAATTCATCTGGAACTTGAAGGGATGGCACTTGCAACGATCGTCGGAGTGATTTTAAACCTGGTACTGCCAAAAAGAAATCAAGAAGAAACAGCGGCCGGGGCTGACGCAGCATAAGTCAAGGGTTCTCTTGTTTGAAGGCTGCTTTCACACGCATGAACAAACCGAGTGATTGGAATCCGGATAGCGGCGGTTTTTGCAACGAATATACAGGAGGGGTTATCATGGCTACTCCGCAATTGGCCGGTTCTTCCCACTTGTTTGATACCGATCAATTGAGCAAGTGGGAGCTGGAAGAGATCTTGGAAAGGGCGGCTTATTGGGAACAAAACTGGAGACCGGGGCTTGGCCCCTATCAGGGCCGATTTGTCGCCAACCTGTTCTTTGAACCCAGCACCCGTACCCGTTTCTCGTTTGAAGTGGCAGAGAAAAAACTGGGGCTGGAAGTGCTGAACTTCAGCGAGGAAGTATCCAGTACAGCGAAAGGCGAATCCATCTACGACACGGTCAAAACCCTGGCCTCTTTGGGTGTGGAGGTTGCGGTGATCCGCCATCGGGAGGAGAAAGCGATCCGGGAACTGTTAACCAGGGACACCGGTTGTACCATTATCAATGCCGGGGCCGGAAAAACTGCCCACCCCACCCAGGCGTTGTTGGATCTCTACACGATGAAAAAACATTTCGGTGACATGACCGGTTTAACCGTGGCGATGGTTGGGGATATCAGGCACAGCCGGGTGGTCAGGTCCAATTTGTGGACACTCGGCAAGTTCGGGATTCGCGTGATCCTGTCCGGTCCGGATTCCATGCGCGATTTCGAATTGGAAAAAATCGCCCCTTACTACTCCTTTGAGGAAGCGATCCGGCAGGCCGATGTGGTGATGATGCTGCGGGTACAGCTGGAACGCCATGATGAAAAATTGTTTTCCTCTGCCGAGGAATACTGCAAAAACTACGGGTTAACCGGAGACCGATTGCAAATGATGAAACCAAACGCGATTCTCATGCACCCCGGACCATTCAACCGGGGAGTGGAAGTGGTTGCCGAAGTGGTGGAACATCCCCGCTCAAAAATATTTGAGCAAAAAGCGAACGGTGTCTTCATTCGCATGGCTGTTCTTGAGCGGGCATTAGGAGGGGGACGAAGATGAAATTGCTGCTGCAAAACGGCCGGGTTTTAGATCCGACGACCGGGGAATTGGTTCACAAAGATATTTTGATCGAAGGGCAAACGATCGCGAAAATCGGAACGGACTTGAATGCCGCCGATCCGGAAACCGAAGTGATCGACCTGTCGGGTAAATTTATTTCCGCCGGATTGATCGATATGCATGTACATCTGCGCGAACCCGGATTTGAACAGAAAGAAACGATTGAAACGGGAACCCGGGCCGCGGCAAGGGGCGGCTTTACAACGGTGGCATGCATGCCCAATACCCGTCCGGTCATCGATTCGGCAGAGTTGGTGAAGGAGGTCATCGCCAAAGCGGAACAAGCCGGTTATGCCCGGGTACTGCCGTATGGAGCGATCACCGTCCGGGAGGCGGGACAAGAGCTGACAGACATGGCAGCCATGAAGGAAGCGGGCATTATCGGCGTCACCGATGACGGAGTGGGCGTGCAAAGCAGCAAGATGATGAAAGAGGCGATGCGAAAGGCCCATTCACTCGGTTTGCCCGTCGTTGCTCACTGTGAAGATGATTCCCTCGCTAAGGGCGGATGCGTTCATGACGGCCAGTTTGCCGCCCGCTTCAGACTGAAAGGAATCCCGAACGAAGCGGAAGCGGTTCATGTGGGGAGAGATATCTTGCTTGCGGAAGACATCGGGGTTCACTACCACGTCTGTCACATCAGTGCCGCACAGTCCGTTCGCTTAGTCCGGGAAGCCAAAGCGCGGGGGCAAAAAGTGACCGCCGAAGTCACCCCGCATCACCTGCTCTTATGCGATGAGGATATTCCCGAGCCCAATGCGATGTGGAAAATGAATCCGCCGCTTCGGTCGAGCAGAGATCGGGAGGCGCTGATCGAAGGTTTAAAAGACGGGACCATTGACATCATCGCCACCGACCATGCTCCGCACACCCTGGAAGAGAAAGCGGCCGGTATGGAACGGGCCCCGTTTGGAATCGTGGGATTGGAGACGGCTTTCCCGCTTCTTTACACGCATTTGGTGCTGAGAGGTGTTCTTACGCTGGCGGAGCTGGTCGACAAAATGACCCGTAAACCGGCTGAAATCTTTGGCCTTCCGTATGGAGTGCTGGCCGAAGGCAAACCGGCCGATCTGACGGTGATCGATCTCGAAGAAGAGCGCACCATTGATCCCGATACTTTCTTGTCGAAAGGCCGCAACACTCCTTTTGCTGGTTGGAGAGTAAAAGGATGGCCCGTTCTCACCATCATGAATGGAAAGATCACCTGGAATCAGGCAGACACCGCTTTGACTTTCGGTGAATGAAGCCGGAAGCTGTTGAACGGAAAAGGAGGAAGAAACATGAAAGCTAGATTGTTGCTGGAGGACGGAACCCTGTTCACGGGCACCTCTTTCGGAGCGGAAGGGATATCGATCGGAGAAGTTGTTTTTAACACCAGCATGACCGGATACCAGGAGATTTTGACAGACCCCTCCTATTGCGGTCAAATCATCACCATGACCTACCCGTTGATCGGAAACTACGGCTTGTCCCGGGATGACAACGAATCCCTGCGCCCGTATGCGCACGGGCTCATCGTGCGCGAACATGCCGAGTATGCCAGCAACTGGCGCAACGAATATTCGCTCGCCTATTTCCTGAAGGAATACGGGATCATCGGCATTTCCGGGATCGATACCCGCATGTTGACCCGCAAGCTCCGCATGCACGGGACGATGAAGGGGATCATCACCACCGGAGATGAATCCGCGGAGGAGTTGACCGAGCGTCTCCAAACCCCCCTGATGCGCGACCAGGTGGCCCGGGTCAGCACGAAGAGCATTCATATCTCCCCGAGTTATGGGAAGCGCGTGGTGCTGATGGATTTTGGAGCAAAACACAACATTGTGCGGGAACTGGTGGAACGGAATTGCGAAGTGATTTCTGTACCCTACAACACCACAGCTGAGGAAATTCTGCGTTTCCGTCCCGACGGGGTCATGCTCTCCAACGGACCCGGGGACCCCAAAGACGTACCGGAAGCGATTGAAACAATTAAAAAGCTGCTGGGCAAAGTGCCGGTGTTCGGAATCTGTCTCGGCCATCAACTGTTAGCCCTCGCTTGCGGTGCGGACACGGAAAAACTCAAGTTCGGACACCGCGGCGGAAACCACCCGGTCAAAGAGCTGGCGACCGGCCGCACGGTGATGACCTCGCAAAACCACGGTTATGCCGTAAATCCCGATTCGGTGAAAGGAACCGATCTGGTGATCAGCCATATCAATCTCAACGACGGAACGGTAGAAGGTTTGGAGCATAAAAAATTTCCTGCATTCTCGGTGCAATACCATCCGGAATCGGCTCCGGGGCCGCTCGATTCGGGATTCCTGTTTGACCGTTTTCACGAACTGATGGAGTCGTTTGCTCAGAAAGGGGAGGAAGTCCATGCCTAAAGATCCTGCGCTCAAAAAAATTCTCGTGATCGGTTCCGGTCCGATCGTGATCGGGCAAGCTGCTGAATTCGACTATGCAGGCACCCAGGCATGCCAGGCGCTGAAAGAAGAAGGGGTGGAAGTCGTACTGATCAACAGCAACCCGGCCACCATTATGACTGACACCAACATGGCGGATCGCGTTTACATTGAACCGCTCACCCCTGAATTCGTCACCCAGGTGATCCGCAAAGAGCGTCCTGACGGGCTTCTGCCTACCCTCGGGGGACAAACCGGCCTCAATCTCGCAACTGAGCTGGCCAGACAAGGCGTGCTGGAAAGAGAAGGGGTCCGTCTCTTGGGAACGGATCTGCGCGCGATTACATGTGCGGAGGACCGGGATCAATTCCGCAGCCTGATGAAAGAGATCGGTGAACCGGTTCCCAAAAGCACCATTGTAAACACCGTGGAAGAAGCGGTTGATTTTGCGAATGAAAACGGATATCCGGTGATCGTCCGCCCGGCATACACCCTTGGCGGTACAGGGGGCGGGATTGCCAACGACGAAGAAGAGCTGAGAGAGATTGTCGATTCCGGGCTCCGATACAGCCCGATCTCGCAATGCCTGATTGAGCAGAGCATTGCCGGATACAAAGAGATTGAATACGAAGTGATGAGAGATGCGGCCGATAACTGCATCGTCGTATGTAACATGGAAAACTTTGACCCGGTTGGCGTGCATACCGGTGACAGCATTGTCTTCGCACCCAGCCAGACCTTGTCAGACCGCGAGTACCACATGTTGCGTTCGTCCGCTCTCAAAATCATCCGCGCCCTGGACATTCGCGGCGGATGCAACGTTCAGTTTGCGCTCAATCCGCACAGCTTCGATTATTACGTCATTGAAGTGAATCCGCGGGTAAGCCGCTCCAGTGCGCTGGCATCCAAAGCGACCGGATATCCGATTGCCCGCATCGCCGCCAAAATTGCCATCGGCTACACGCTGGATGAGCTGAAAAACCCGGTCACCGGTCAGACCTATGCTTGTTTTGAGCCGGCGATTGACTACGTGGTGAGCAAAATCCCGCGCTGGCCGTTTGACAAATTCGTCTCTGCCAACCGCAGACTGGGCACTCAGATGAAAGCAACCGGAGAAGTGATGGCCATCGGCCGCACGCTGGAAGAATCGCTCTTAAAAGCTGTCCGCTCTCTGGAGATCGGATTGGACCATCTCCATCTGCCGGATGCGGCCCGGCTCACCTACGATGAGCTCGCGGAGCGACTGGCCCGGCCGGATGATGAACGGCTGTTTTTGCTGGGCGAATGGTTCCGCCGCGGGCACTCACTGGAAGAAGCGCATCAGCTGACGCAAATCGACCGTTTCTTCCTCTATAAACTGGAGCGCATCGTCAAGTTGGAGGAGGAGCTGCAACAAGCCGACGAACTGAATGAAGCGTTGCTCCTTCGTGCGAAACGGATGGGCTTCACCGACAGGACCATCGGCCGTCTGTGCGGGCTGTCCGAAAAGGAGATACGAGCGCTCCGCCGGGAGTACGGCATCCAACCGGTTTACAAGATCGTCGACACCTGTGCCGCTGAATTTGCTGCCGAGACGCCTTACTATTACTCCACCTATGAACAGGAAGACGAGGTCGTAAAAACGGATAAGAAAACCGTGATCGTACTCGGTTCCGGCCCGATCCGCATCGGCCAGGGGGTTGAGTTTGACTACGCCACCGTTCACTCCATCTGGGCGCTCCGTCAAGCAGGTTTGGAAGCAGTCATCATCAATAACAACCCGGAAACTGTTTCGACCGACTTCAACACATCGGATCGTTTGTACTTTGAACCTCTCTATAAAGAAGATGTGCTGAACATCATCGAAAAAGAGAATCCGGTCGGCGTGATCGTGCAATTTGGCGGTCAAACTGCATTAAACCTGGCCCGTGATCTGCGGGATGAAGGCATTCCGATCATGGGGACTTCACTGGAAGCGATCGACTGGGCGGAAGACAGAAAGAAATTTGAACGGCTGCTCTCCGAGACCCAGATCGCCCAACCTCCGGGTGCTGCCGTCACCTCCGTGGAAGAGGCTGTGGAAACGGCGGAACGCCTGGGGTATCCGGTGCTGGTTCGCCCATCGTATGTCCTTGGCGGCCGGGCGATGGAAATTGTGTACAGTGAAAAAGAACTGCGCTCTTACATGGAAGCGGCCGTAAAAGTGAATCCGGAACATCCCGTTCTGATCGACCGCTATCTCCAAGGTAAAGAGCTGGAGGTGGACGCCGTCTGTGACGGGCAAGACGTATTGATTCCGGGTATTATGGAGCACATTGAACGTGCCGGCGTACACTCCGGAGACTCGATCGCCGTGTACCCGCCGCAATCGATCACGCCTGAACAAAAAGAGCGTCTGATCGAGATAACGACGAAAATTGCCAAAGCGCTGAACACCAAGGGGCTCATTAACATTCAGTTTGTGCTTCATAAAGGCGAAGTGTATGTACTCGAAGTCAATCCCCGGGCTTCCCGTACGGTTCCTTTCCTGAGCAAAGTGACGGGCATTCCGATGGCGCAGGTAGCCACCAACATCATGTTGGGCCAATCTCTGAAAGATCAAGGCTACCAAGCCGGCTTGTGGCCGGAAACATTGGAAGTGGCCGTCAAGGTGCCGGTCTTCTCCTTTGAAAAACTGCGCCGGGTCGATATCACCCTGGGGCCTGAGATGAAATCGACCGGGGAAGTCATGGGGCGCGACCTGGATTATACGCGCGCCGTATACAAAGGCTTGCTGGCTGCCGGTATTTCTTTGCCGCGTTTCGGAACGGTGGTTGCCACCATCGGCGATAAAGAGAAGGAAGAAGCGGTTCCGCTGATGCAACGTTTTTACCGCTTGGGCTACCGGATTGTAGCGACCAGCGGTACGGCCGACATGCTGGAAGAAGCAGGTTTGTCCGTGGAACGCATCAATAAGCTGAAAGAAGGGTCCCCGCATATCCTGGATCTGATTCGCAAAGGTCAGGCCGATTTGGTGGTCAACACCTGGACCCGCGGCAAGACCCCTGAAAGAGACGGGTTCCGCATCCGCCGTGAAGCAGTGGAACACGGTATCGCCTGCTTAACTTCCCTGGATACGGTTGACGCGCTCCTGACCACGCTGGAATCGATTCATCTGAATGCGGAACCGATTAACAAACCGGCTGTTCCCCGACACGATCAGCCAGCCAAACCGGTTTCAGTCTGAGATTCGTCGGTCAGGGGGAACTGCTATGTCAACCAAGGATCCGGATGTATACAGCCGTGTCATTATCGCCCTCGATTTTCCGGGGGCGGTAGCTGCTGAATCGTTTCTTGCACACTGGGACGGACAGCGAAAACCATTTATCAAAGTAGGTTACCAGCTCTTTTATGCCGTTGGCCCTGATTGGGTGGCCAAACGCAAAGAAGAAGGGTATTCCGTCTTTCTCGACTTAAAACTGCACGATATTCCCAACACCGTTGCCAAAGGAATCGAGTCGCTCAGCCGGTTGGGGGTCGATATGCTGACCATTCACGCAGGCGGCGGCCGGGCGATGATGGAGGCCGCCAGGGAAGCGGCTGAAGCGGCAGGCGGTCCGCGGAGAATGAAACTCCTTGCTGTTACGCAACTGACCAGCACAGACCAACAAATGCTGAATCAGGAGCTGGGTATTCCCGGATCGCTGGAGGAATGCGTCATCCGTTATGCGCAATTGGCGGAGCGATCCGGTGCTGATGGAGTCATCTGCTCCGGGCAGGAAGTGGCGAACATTAAGCGGGCGACATCCCCGTCATTTCTGGCCGTCACTCCCGGCATTCGCCCCGCCGGCACCGATGTTCAGGATCAAAAACGGGTGGTTACCCCGGCGGACGCCCTGGCTTCCGGTGCCGACTATCTGGTTGTCGGCCGACCGATCACACGGGCTGCCGATCCGAAAGCGGCATTTGACACGATCATTGCAGAAATGGAGCAGGCGAAGGAGGGATGAAGATGAGCGAAACATGGACGTTAGAAGAGGCGATCCGGCGGACAGGCGTATTAAAAGAAGGCCATTTCCTGCTTTCATCCGGACGTCACAGTGCCCGGTATATGCAGTGTGCACAACTTCTCCAGTATCCGAACGACGCGGAACAAACGGGAAAAGCTTTGGCTGACCTGTTTCGTGATGAACAAGTCGATGTGGTTGTCGGACCGGCACTGGGCGGTGTGATCATCGCTCATGAGGTCGCCAGGGCCTTGGGAGTACGCTGCCTGTTTACGGAACGTAAAGACGGGAAAATGGAGCTGCGCCGAGGCTTCACCATTCAGCCGGGTGAGCGGGTATTGGCCATTGAAGATGTGGTGACGACCGGAGGTTCCGTTCAAGAAGTCGTCACCTTACTGGAAGGAATGGGTGCGGAAATCGTGGGCATCGGTTCGATTGTCGACCGGAGCGGGGGGAACACTCCGTTTCAGTACCCGTATCGCGCTCTGACGGCGATTCACATTGAAAGTTATGCGCCCGAAGACTGTCCCTTGTGCAAACAAGGGTTGCCTGTGGTAAAACCGGGCAGCCGTTCCTCTGTGAAGGCGGGATCATAATCCAATAGCATGAACCACAGCCCGGAATCGTACCGGGCTGTGATTGTTTCACTGAAAAAATTTCAGGGATCGTTAACCGGGGATTTTCTTCCTGCAAATCCTCTTTGGATTATCTAAAATAAACGGTTTTTCCGGCGAATAAGTCACGGATTTTTTCAGGTGTATCGTTGAGGGCCAACGATTCAAGCGGAAAATATCTGCCGTAGTTTCCTTTTTTTCTGGGGATGAGAGAGGTTTTTACCCACCCTGTTTTCGGACACTCACGCTCTACTCTCTCAACTTTGACTTTTTTTCCTTCAACAACGACAAATCCAAGCGTTTTTTGAGTTTTAGTAGGCATGGTGATTCCTCCCCGAACGGACTTTTTTTATTTCTTACTCCATGTCCCGGCCCGATTCCTCTATGTTTTATAAAAAAAGGAATAAAAAGACAATTTTTGGATGATGAACAGTTCCGGGACTGACGAACATTCTTGTAACGTGAAAATGGATTAATTCTTTCATTGAGCTGGATCCTATAAACGGTTCTGGCCGATATTTTATGGTGAGGGTATGTGTGCGGGTTGCTAAAGAGGAAAATATTGCCGAAATGACAGTATTATAAGAATCTTTTGAATGGACAATAAGGCCCGGCTGTCGGGCCCGAGCCTCTCATCGAGCGTTTTATTGATATAGTTGGTTGCTGTTTCCTTGGGTTGGATTTTGATATGGAGCTAAATATTGCTGAATTTGCGGTTGATCTTCGGGTATTACCTGGTAGATGGACCCGATTTTGCTGATCATCGTTTGATCTGCCGGCTCCAGTGGATAATAGCCTCTCTGAACCATGTACTGCCACATATCATATGCGTGCGAACAACTCATCAAGAATGCTGTTTCATGAAAAGAGCGCAGTTCCGGGTTTGCAGTCTCCATCGCGGTCCAGGCATATTCGCGGCCGGCGAGTTTAAGAGTCAATAGGTACGCGGTTGCCATTTCACGATCATTCAAATCAGCTACCATCGTGCGAGGCTGTACGGACGGATACGTCCCGACTGGTGATGTGGTATAGTCACCAAGTTGGCCATTGATCTTAAAAATGGGCAACTCTTTTTTTGCACCTTGTGATGCATTAAGAAACTCCACTTTCATGTTGTAGTCACGTACATGTAACGGAAAATGCCTTTCTAAAATACTTTTAAATTCCGGATCTTGTACGTGTTGCAGCATATAGGCCATATGGGTGATCGTGTTCAAACAGCTCATCACTAACTCATGCAAATCATGTACTTCATGTGCTGCCAATTTCATGGAGGAACCCCCGATCGATTATTTATTATCATGGCTGAATCGTTCGATTTTATACAGTTATTGGTATACGAAATAGATCCGCTTTTATTTCGACCGGGGGGTTCGGGATTTATTTTTCATATTCTCTTATCAAATAGCGGCCGCGCCGGAATAAACCACTGGATCACCAAGCGGGTTGTTCAACATGTACGAGAACCAACTGCTGATGTTCCTCCGTCCGGCCGGGTTCTTCATAACTGAACTTGTCTCATCCGTCTCTCCGCTTCCAACTGCCGTTAAAAGGTCCTAGAAGTGTTACTCCGGTTTCTTTCTGTTGAGCAGCTCTCTGATTTTTTCTTCCTCGGGGGTGATAAAAAGCGTTTTCTGATGTTCATAGATGACAAAACCCGGCCGGGCCCCCGATGGTTTTTTCACGTGCTTCACCAGTGTGAAGTCGACCGGAACCTGGCTCGATTCACGAGCTTTGCTGAAATAAGCGGAAAGCATGGCAGCTTCTTTGAGTGTGGTATCACTCACTTTTTTGGAGCGGATGACCACATGGGAACCGGGAATATCCTTAGTGTGCAACCAGGTGTCAGTCGGTGCGGCCAGCTGGTGGGTCAGGTAATCGTTTTGTTTATTGTTCTTGCCGATCAGAATCGGTGTTCCGTCGGAGGAGTAGACGGTCGTTGGAGCCGGGGCGTCTGCTTTTTTGCGCCGTTGTTTTTTCTGCCGGGGTTTCAGCCAACCCTCTTCTTCCAATTCGTCCCGAATCTGCTCCACTTCGCGGAGTGTGGAGTTTTCCAATTGGACTAATACGGATTCCAGATACAGATTCTCTTCCCTGGCTTTTTCAATCTGTTCGGCGTTCCACTTTTTGGCCGACTTCCATTTATTGTATTTTTTGAAAAAGCGCTGGGCGTTCTCAGACGGGCTTAGGCTGGGGTCCAGCGGGATGGTGATTTCGGGCGTCTCCGGGTCATAATAGTTGATCACTTTCACTTCTTGGTCTCCCCGGCGGATCTGATGCAGATGGGCGGTCAGGAGTTCCCCCCAGGTGCGGTATTCTTCGGCCCGCTCTGCTTCAGCCATTTCTTTTTGCAACACTTCTATTTTTTTCTCGTTTTTCTCGATCTCATTTTTCAGCTTGCGGATGAGATCGTGTGTTTGTTGCCGGACACGGTCCCGCTCGGCTTTCCCCCGGAAAAATGTATCCAGACAAGTGCTCATGGACGCAAACGTCCGAACTTCTCCCCGAATATGCGAAAGAGGCCATGCGGAGAAAACGCTCTTTTCATCAGTCTGAATGATGGCCGGTTCGTAGTGGTGAGCGCGGACTTGGCTCATCAGCTCATCGAAAGCCTGCCAGAGTTGTTCCCGGCTGCCCGGCCCGGCCCGGTGGACGATCTCTTTGGCAACCAGTGGTCCGATGCCGGTAAAGCGGTGGACGATCTGTTTGTCCAGACGTCCCCGGTTGTAGTCAAAGCCGGCGATAAATGTGTTTTGATCCACTTCCAGCGGGTTTAGCTTGTTTTGTTCAGGCGGTGCGAGATAAACAACTCCCGGTAAAATTTGTCTGTATTGACTGACGGCATGGGTTACCCGTCGGATCCCGTCAAAGATGATGCCGGATTGCGGGTCCATCAAGATGATATTGCTGTGGCGGCCCATGATCTCGATCACCAGCCTGCGGACCACTTCATCGCCCAGCTCGTCTCTGGTGCGGAAATTGAGGTGAATGATCCTTTCCAGCCCCACTTGTTCAATGGATTCCACAATTCCCCCTTCCCCGTGCTTGCGCAACAGCATGCAAAACATGGGAGGTTCGGCGGGATTGTCGGCCGGGGCCTCCGTGAGCTGGACCCGGGGGTAGGCGGGATGAGCGGATAAGAGCAATTTATGGTTTTTTCCTTGCGACCGGATGTGAAGCAGCAAATCCGCATCGCCCGGCTGATAGATTTTTGTAATTCGGCCGCCGGTGAGCGTTCGGGCGAGCTCATGAACGACGGCACGGGTGACGATTCCATCAAATGACATGGTTGTTCATCCTTTTTATGAAAATATGCTTCTGAGCAACTGATGCACCGGGTGGTGATTCGTCTTCACTTAACCATCTTACACCAGAAAAGCTTGTCCGCGTCAACATTTACGTTCTGCCTGTTTCCAAAGGTCATGTTTGAGAGCCTGTCTGAATACGATGGTAAAAGAGACAGATGGGACAAAGGGAGGAAAGAAACTTGGCAGATTCAGCTCGTTGGGTGGATTGGGACGCGGATCAGGTCGCCGCTCATTTCCGGGTGAACCCCTCTGTTGGATTAAGTGAAGAGGAAGCGCAAACAAGATTTGAACAAGCTGGACATAACCAGCTTTCCGAAGGGAAGAAAACTTCCCTGATCGGACTGTTCGTGGATCAGTTTAAAGATTTTATGGTGCTTGTGCTGCTTGCGGCGACGTTAATCTCGGGCCTGTTAGGGGAATATACGGATGCCATTGCGATTATTGCCATTGTATTGCTGAATGCCGTCCTGGGATTTGTGCAAGAGATGCGGGCGGAAAAATCACTCGCTGCGTTAAAAAAGTTGTCTGCTCCGACCGCCCGGGTTCTCCGTGGCGGAACATGGGTAAGAGTAGAGGCCGCCAAGTTGGTTCCCGGCGACATTGTCCATGTGGAGAGCGGGGACCGGATTCCGGCGGATTTGCGTTTTTTGCAAACGGAAAGTTTATATGTGGAAGAATCTGCTTTAACCGGGGAATCGGTTCCCGTCGACAAAAGTTCAGTCCGCCTGTCGCGTGCCGATGTTCCCTTGGGCGACCGCAAAAATATGGGGTATATGGGCACGATGGTTGTCCGAGGAAGCGGAATCGGCGTGGTCGTACATACAGGGATGGATACGGAAATGGGCAGGATCGCCCATTTGCTCGAAAGCACGGAAACGATGGAAACGCCGTTGCAGCGACGTTTGGAGCAGCTGGGCAAAGTGTTGATAGTCGTGGCCTTGTTTTTGACCGCTGTTGTGGTAGTGACGGGAATTTTACACGGTCATGATGCATACAAGATGTTTCTCGCCGGAGTCAGCCTGGCGGTAGCGGCGATTCCCGAAGGGCTTCCGGCCATTGTCACCATCGCACTTGCCCTGGGAGTCCAGCGGATGATCAAACAAAAAGCGATCGTACGCAAACTGCCTTCTGTGGAAACCCTGGGTTGCGCCACTGTGATTTGTTCGGACAAAACGGGAACATTGACGCAGAATAAGATGACCGTGACCCGCCTCTGGGCGGACGGGAAGCTGATTGAAGTATCGGGCAGCGGCTATGCTCCCGAAGGATCGTTTACCCATCAAGGAAGAGAGATGAATCCTACCGGAAATGAGCCGCTCCGCAGGCTTTTGGAAATTTCCGTTCTTTGCAACAATGCGGCTTTAATTTGTGAGAAAGAAAAGGGCAAGCTGCTGACGAAGAAGGAAACCGTGTGGAAAATTGACGGAGATCCCACCGAAGGAGCCTTGTTGGTAGCAGCGGCCAAAGCAGGTTTTCAACCCGAATCATTGACCCGTGAGTGGAAAAGGGTCAAGGAATACCCTTTTGACTCCGAACGGAAAATGATGTCTGTATTAGTGGAGAAAAGAGACGGCAAACAAGTGCTTTACACCAAAGGGGCACCCGATCTTTTGCTCGCGAAGTGTACCTATATCGTTTACAAAGGGAAGGCGACTCCGCTTACCGATGCTCTCCGCAGAGAAGTGTTGAAGATGAATGACGAGTTGGCAGGAATGGCACTCAGGAACCTCGCCTTTGCCTATCGGGAATTGAGTGGCAAGGCGGATGCTCATCAGGATCTGTCAGTGGAACGTCAGCTGACATTTGTCGGGCTGGCGGGAATGATCGATCCACCGCGCGATGAGGTCAAAGCGGCGATCCGCATCTGTCAGCAGGCTCAAATCAAAACCGTGATGATTACCGGAGATCATCAGGCCACAGCGGAGGCGATCGCCAGAGAGCTGGGAATCAAGCGGGCAGGAGGTTTAACGGTCAGTGGTCAAGAACTTTACAAGATGAGCGATGAAGAGTTTCAGAAAAAAGTGAATCAGATCGACGTATATGCCCGTGTCTCGCCGGAGCATAAACTGCGGATTGTCAAGGCCCTGCAAAAAGAAGGACATGTGGTCGCCATGACGGGAGACGGAGTGAACGACGCACCGGCGATCAAGGCGGCAGACATCGGAATCGCCATGGGAATTACCGGAACGGATGTATCCAAAGAAGCATCTTCGCTCGTGCTCGCAGATGATAATTTCGCCACCATTGTTTCCGCCATTGAAGAGGGCAGAAGCATTTACGATAATATCCGAAAGTTTATCAGTTATCTCCTGGCCAGCAATGTGGGTGAGATTTTGGTCATGTTTCTCGCCATGTTGGCAGGATTGCCCTTGCCTCTGGTTCCGATTCAAATTCTGTGGGTCAACCTGGTGACGGACGGTTTGCCGGCCATGGCTTTGGGCGTGGATCCTGCAGAGGAAAATACGATGAACCGGCCGCCGCGCAACAGCCGGGAAAGCATCTTTGCACGCGGGGTAGGCTGGAAGATCATCACGCGGGGGTTGCTCATCGGCCTCTGTTCATTGACTGCTTTCTGGGTTACGTACAGTGAGTTTCCCGACGACCTCGTCAAGGCGCAAACCGTCGCTTTTGCCACATTAGTGTTTGCCCAGTTGATCTATGTGTTTGATTGCAGATCCACGGGCACCATTTTTCAGAGAACGCCATTCGACAATATTCCGTTAGTATTGGCTGTGATCTCCTCAGCCCTGCTGCTCCTGGTGGTTGTGTACTACCCGCCGTTGCAAACGGTTTTCCATACGGTTTCCTTGGGCTTAAGAGAGTGGATTCTGGTGATCGTCACTTCGACGCTGCCTGTTTTGGTCGCAGGGCTGTTGGATCATATACGGCCGGCGAAAATGAAAAGAGCGTTAACAGGTGAAAGATGGTCATGAGTTCCGATGAAATAACCGAAAGAAAACGGACTCCCATCCGGATGGATCGAAGTTTACAGGCAAGCCTGTCTGAAAGAGCAGGATTATGCAACACCAAAGAACCCTTCGCGTATGAAGGGTTCTTTGGTGTATTTTTCAGGCGGCTTGGCAAATGCTGTTTGGAGCAGAAAGTGCAGCCAATGTTGATCTCACGCGATGATCCGGAGCGGAGACTTCTTAATGATGGTTTCCCCTGAATTCGGCCAGAGCATCTTGCACGAGTGTGACGGTCTGGGACATCGCCAGTCCGCCGCCAAACGCACCGGAGACTGCCGCCGCTTCAAGAACTTCCTGATCCGTAGCTCCGTGATCCACCGCCTCCTTGGTGTGGAAAATGATACAATACTCGTCATTGGTATAAACGCCGAGCGATAAACCGATCAGGTGTTTTGTTTTGGCGCTCAATGCCCCTTCTTTAAAACAGGCCTGCGTAAACAGATTATATCCGTCAATCACTTCCGGCAACTGTTTGGCCAGCTGTCCAACCCCTTCCCTGTAATCGTGAAGCGCTTGTTGAATCATTGAACCATTCATGGATACTCCTCCTCCTGAGTTAGATAGGTTTATTTTTTGTCTGTAGCTCTGTGAGCATACGAATCACGATCATAAAGGATCGGGAAGGGATAAGATGGAAATCGAAGGCGAACGGTCGTCTGTCTGCTGGATGGAAATTTGTCTTGCGTTTTGCACCTTCCGTCATGGAAATAGGTAGTAATCATTGAAAATCATCCGTTTTGTCGCTGTGCCAATCACTTGTTCTGTGGTAAAATATTGTTGCAAACCACTCCACAGATCACTTTCTGTGGAGTGGTTTTTTGGGATTTTATTACGGTATACGAAACTTTCGGGCTGAAGGCGAGTGAAACTTGATGCAAGCTTTGCTAAAAACCTATCCACGTGTGATGTGGTTGCTTTCATTGGCCATGGTGATCAGCGCGATCGGGGAAAGTTTTCTCTGGCCGATTACCACCACGTACATCGTGCACAGTTTCGGAAAATCACTGAAAGTGGCTGCCCTCGTTTTAATGCTTCAACACACCGGCGGCCTGATCGGAAACGTCATCGGGGGGCTTTTATTTGACCGGTGGAACGGGCGTAAAACCGTAATGACGGCAATGATTGCTGCGATCGTTCTGCTTCTGCTGATGGGAACGATTCAACGTTTTGACATGTATGTGGTTCTCTTGTTTTTGCTGGGCATCTGTACAGGTATGTTTTGGCCGTGCACCCGTGCCCTTGCTGCGGTATTATGGCCCGAGGGCGGTCGGGCCGGGATGAACATGATCTATGTCGCCGTCAATTTGGGGGTGGCGATCGGGGCTTCTGTAGGAGGATTTGTGGCCAGTCAATCCTACCGTTTGGCTTTCTATGGAAACGCATGTACATATGCGGTTTTTTTAATCCTGTTTCTGCGAATTGTGCAGGATCACCACCTGAAACGAACAGGAAAGGTTCAAGCGGAAGGGAACAGGCGAGGAACAACCGAAGGCAGAGAGCATCCCGGCGTAAACATCCGCGAGTGGGTGTCGTTCGGGATGCTGATTGCGGGCTTGATGCTGTTAGCGGTGACCTATACACAGTGGGCGACGACGCTTTCGACGTATGTCTATTCCCTCGGCATTCCTCTTTCATCGTACAGTATGTTGTGGACCGTCAACGGTTTGGTGATCGTGCTGTTTCAACCGGTTCTCACCTGGTTCATTCGAACCTTTTCGCTTTCGCTGAAGGCTCAAATCATCATTGGCGGTCTTTTCTTCACCCTCTCCATGTTGCTCATTTCGTCTTCCAGCGCCTATTGGGTATTCGTGTTGGGGATGGTGATCATTACCTGGGGTGAAATGCTGGTCTGGCCCGGCGTTCCGGCCATTGCTGCTGACATGGCTCCCGCGGGCAGGGAAGGCTTCTTTCAGGGGATTGCCACCACGGGACAATCGGTCGGCCGGATGGTGGGCCCGCTGTTGGGAAGCTTTCTCTATGAAACGTTTTCCCCGCAAACCATGCTGCTGGGGATGGTCGTCCTCACGCTGGTCGCAGCGATTTGCTTCAACGGTTTTGACCGAATTCAAAAAGGGAAGTCCGTGGTGACTCAAACCAAAAGCGCGGGTTAAGCTTAGAAACGAAAAAGCGGCCGGTCACGCAGACCGACCGCTTTCTTTTACCGTTTTTATACCCAGCGGAATGAGTCCGGCCCGGGAGCATCGTCCGTCGGGGGTCCGCCTGGCGGGAACCGGTCGTTCCCGTTCCGTTTCTTTCTTTTTCTTCGTCGCCGGATCAACACCACGACCGCGATGATCAATAAAATG
The DNA here is from genome assembly GCF_900110165.1 of Lihuaxuella thermophila. Classification (GTDB taxonomy): domain Bacteria; phylum Bacillota; class Bacilli; order Thermoactinomycetales; family Thermoactinomycetaceae; genus Lihuaxuella; species Lihuaxuella thermophila. Next base: position 228,403 of record NZ_FOCQ01000006.1, on the reverse strand, counting down.
AAACCGGCAATGATCAGGATTCCCCAGGTGATGGGGTTTGGAATCCGGATGGCCATATGGATCGGATTGTTCTCTCCGGGCTTCATTTTCCATGTCAGCGTTTTGCCCCCGTCCGATACAGCGGTGGCGTTATGTTCATCTACCTTGACCGGGAGGGTGAGGATCAAGTTTAAACGCATTTGATCCATAATCAACTGATTGAGGTCACCCCAACCATCCATTTTCTCATTCAGCCGGGTTAAATCAACATTGGTTTCAAAAAGCAATGTGGTGGTAAATAAGCTGTTTTCGACGCGAAACGGCTTGTCCAACCCTTGAAGAGGAGGCGCTTCGGCAACGAAGCGGGCATCTGTCCCCGATGTCGAGGCGGTTCCTCTGGTAAAGAATTGAAGGGCAGTGTTGGCCCCGTCTTGCAACTCTTTCCCGGGAGGTTCGTCCAAAACGCTTTCAACGTTTTTCACGGCCATCCAGCCCTTTTTTCCGCCTTGTTCAATCTCTTGCAGCTGATATCCTGCTTGCTGCAAGCGCTCCTTTAACTGGTCAAACTGGGGGAGAACCCATTCATTGGTCAGCACTTTGACTTCATAAGTACCCGAACCGTTCATGTTGATGGTAATGTGCATCGAGGCGTCGACACATCCGGTTAACAGAAGCGCCATAACCAGAGCAATCATCAAAGCCTTCCCTGTTTTTTTCCTATTTGTCATCGAGTGGGCAGCTCCTTTAACAGCCGTGATTTTCAATATCTAGTATAAAACAAATGGAGAGGGGAAGGAGGATGGATCTGTTCCCCGGCGAGATCGGACGGACACGAGAGTTCCACGGGTGTGGCTTGTCCAACCTGTCACTCCGGGCTTTACTCGCTACCGCAAGTTCATGCGAAATTCAAAAAAGCCCTCTCGTATGAGAGGGCCCCTGTTCAAGGTTGGTCGTTCAACACCCTGGTTAGACCGGACGCATTGGAACTGAGGTCAAAGAAGTATCTGCCGGTTCCGGAATAGGATTTGACGCGCAGTTTGTACGTTCCCGTTTTGGCGGGAGTAATGGTGATCGTTTCCTGACGTTCGATTCCTTCAGCTTTGGCAACTTCTGCTCCGCTTGGGTCATAAAGATAGACATCAAAGTCGGGGTCTGTCCAAAACCAGAATCCGGACCAATCCGGCATGATCATTGCGATGGAAACAGGAGCAGAGGTGGAGTTGACCTGGAAGGTCCATTCATCCTTATACCCTTCGGTCTGAATGGTGTCCTGGGCAAACAGATGATTGGGCAAGGCAGGGCCTGTACCGGTTAGGTTGCCGGAGACTTTCACGGCATCATATCCTTTTAAGTTCCCCCAGCCATAATCGACATCCTGTCCGGCCGGACCAAAATCGGTGGCAGTGGTAAACAGGTTGGACTTGACTTGATCCGGGGTGAGCGATGGGTTGGCATCCAGCATCAGGGCGACCGTTCCGGCGACAAACGGGGTCGCCATACTGGTTCCGCTGTAGGTGACATATTGAGTGGAACTGTTGGCTTTGGCGGCGGTGATGTTATATCCGGGAGCTGCGATGTCGGGTTTGATTCTGCCATCGGCAGTGGTTCCGCGGCTGGAGAAGGAAGCGATGTTAAATCCTTTTTCTCCCGGGTCAGCCATCGCTGCTACGGTCAGGCTTTTGGCAGCTGCACCGGGCGAGCCGATGGTTTGTTGCGCAGGTCCGCTGTTGCCTGCTGCCACGGCCACGACAATACCCGCATCATGAGCGCGGTTGGCAGCCTGAGAGGTGGCATCGCTTCCGTCAGAGCTTCCGGTCGTCCCCAAGCTCATGTTGATCACTTTGATTCCATACACATTTTTATTGGTTATACACCAGTCAATGCCCGCGGTCACATTGCTCATCGAACCGCTGCCCTGTGAGTCGAGCACTTTGACTCCGACAAGTGCCGCCCCGGGTGCGACTCCCTTGTAGGCAGCATTTGCATCACCGGTTCCCGCGGCAATCGAAGCAACGTGAGTTCCATGCCCTTGATCATCATAGGGAGTGGTTCGATTATTCACAAAATCTTTCCATCCGATCACTTTACCGCCATCCAAGTCTGCGTGCGTTGCATCAATTCCGGTGTCGATGACGGCAACGACGACATCATTTTTGGAATAGCTGGCAGGGGAGCCGTCGCGATCCCCGGTAACGCCGAAGTCCGTTCTCGATTTCGTTGTCCCATACCAGTAGTTGGCGGTTTGTGAGAAAGCGTAAACCGGTTCATCATATTCGATTTGCACGACATCAGGGGATGCTTCCAATGCTTGAATTTGCTGTTTGGTCAATTTGGCGGACATCAGCGGGAGGTTTTTGTAGACGTGTTGGGGGGTAAACGGTTGAAGCATGGCTTTTGCCTTCGTCAAGTTGGCTTGTTGGTTGAGGCTTTGGAAGGAAATGAGGACGGGTAATTTCTCGGAACTGCTCGCTTTTGACAGACGCTCATGTAAGTTGCTTAACAGTTTTGATCCTTTCACTTTGTGAATACGGTGCGTTTTCTCTTTCGCGGCTTGAGTTTTCACTGCCTTTCCGGAGGGCGGAGCGGCAAGGGCGACCGTGGCAAATCCGAAAAACAACGCAGTGGCCAGCGACAAAACCCGAATCATCCTCTTCATATACGTTCCCCCTGATTCAAATGGATTGATGTTAAATATAATAAATATAGTATAAATATTAATATTTTTCTGCTAATACGATCATAATATTCTCTTGCCCATTTCACAATAGTTCTTAGGACCTGTTTTTCTCTTGGATGAACCAAAGCTTTGCCCAAAATTTTAACTCGGTGGTTCCGGACGGAGATTCTCAACAGTAGAAAAACAGTTGAAGTAACCTTCATTCGCCGGGAAAACCGGTTGAAATAGGCTGAAGCCGGTGTGACAAGGAAAATAGGATGGAGTATAGAGAGGAGTAGGGGGAGGGGGGATTCTGGAGATCGTGACCAAAGCCGATCCAATTGGGGTTCAAGATTTTGGTTACTGAGTGGATGGAAGGCATAGGGAACCCTTTTCTTTGAAATCAAGAGTTAATTCGTTTAAAATAAGGTTTGTCTCGGAAAGGAATCGGACTTCGGATCCGTTGGAGTGTATTCACACTGTTCAGAAAAACGCTGGTTGGAGGGAATTATGAAGAGCCATATTGTTTTTGACTATTCAAGCGCCAAGGCCTTTTTGCGGGAAAATGAGCTGACACAGCTGGAGCCGGCGGTGCGCCTCGCGCATGAAATGTTACATAACAAAACAGGGGCGGGGGCCGATTTTCTCGGATGGGTGGACTTGCCGTCCCAGTACGATCGGGATGAGTTTGCCCGGATCAAGAAAGCGGCTGAGAAGATCCAGTCTGATTCGGATGCCCTGGTGGTCATCGGGATCGGCGGATCCTACTTGGGAGCGCGTGCCGCGATCGAAATGCTTTCCCATTCTTTCTATAACCAATTGCCCAAAGCAAAACGAAAAACACCGGAAATTTACTTCGTCGGCCATCACATCAGTTCCAATTATGTGGCCCACTTACTGGATCTCCTGGAAGACAAAAACTTCAGCGTCAATGTGATCTCCAAATCGGGCACGACGACCGAACCGGCCATCGCATTCCGCATTTTCCGCGATTATATGGAAAAGCGTTACGGGAAAGAAGAGACCCGACGCCGCATTTATGCGACGACGGACAAAGCCAAAGGAGCGCTCAGGAAGCTGGCGGATGAAGAAGGATATGAAACCTTTGTCATTCCCGATGATGTGGGCGGGCGCTATTCGGTCCTGACGGCGGTGGGCTTGCTGCCGATCGCTGTTGCCGGCATCGATATCGATCAAATGATGGCAGGGGCCCAAGCGGCATCTGAAGCGTATCGCATTCCCAGCTTGAGCGAAAATATGAGCTACCAATATGCCGCTGTGCGCAATGCTTTGTATCGGAAAGGAAAAACGACAGAGCTTTTGGTCAACTACGATCCTGCGCTCCAGTATTTCTCCGAATGGTGGAAGCAGTTGTTTGGCGAAAGCGAAGGAAAAGATCAGAAAGGCATATTCCCGGCATCTGTCAACTTCACTACCGATCTCCATTCGATGGGGCAATATATTCAGGAAGGACTCCGGAACATCTTTGAAACGGTTGTCTTTGTCGAGCGCTCTGAGAAGAAGGTTACGTTGCCGGCTGAAGAGGCCGATCTGGACGGCTTAAATTACCTGACCGGAAAAGACCTTGATTATATCAACACCAAAGCTTTTGAAGGAACCATGCTGGCCCATACGGACGGCGGGGTTCCCAACCTGGTCGTCAAGGTAAACGAACTGTCTCCTTACACATTTGGCTGGTTGGTTTATTTCTTTGAGAAGGCTTGCGGCATCAGCGGCTACCTGTTGGGAGTCAATCCGTTTGATCAGCCGGGAGTGGAGGCGTATAAGAAAAATATGTTTGCTCTCCTGGGCAAACCGGGATACGAAGCTGAAAGAGAACAATTGTTGCGCCGGCTCCAAAAATAAAAATCGCGGAAAAGCGGAAGTCCCATTGATTTCCTGTCCATTTCATGAAAATACCAATGAAAGCCCATGTGTTTCCCCTTCTCGGGGAATCATGGGCTTTTTTTGTTTGTGAAAAGATATAAGTCAGAGGGTGAATGGCAAGTTGTTTCCTTTTGCTGCGCTGCGGATTCTGCCGTCCGTCATGATCGCTTAACGAAAGTGCACTCATCACGTAAGTTTCATGCAATTCACTTGTCATATTGTCATGCTAGTATAGGGATAACCCAGCAGCCGGGAGGTGAACCCAAGGTGAGAAATTGCGCCATCTGCTTACTAGCCATGATGCTTCTATTGCAAGCTTGCGTTCCGCTGGACGAGATGATTTCTTCTCCGATGAAAAAACATGTTGCCATGAGCCGCATCAGCATCATGAAACAATTGGAGCAATCCGAACAGGAACAAGGACAGATCCGTTTGCTGGTTTTGGGGGATTCGGTCGCCTTGGGGAAAGGATCCACTCAGAATGGACGGGGATATGCCTGGTATGTGAGTAAATTTCTGGAGAGGCAACATCTCGATGTTCAATATATAAATCGGGCCGTCTCGGGACAAACGTCTGCCGATCTTCTTCATCGGTTACGAGTAGAGGAGAAGCTTCAACATGAAGTCGCGCAGGCAGATCTCATCTTAGTCACCATCGGAGGAAACGATTTGCTGCAAACCTTGCTGAAGGAAAAGAATCCGTGGAAGCTGGTGAAGCGCTTTCCGGCTATTCAAACCAGATACCGGGAAAATATGCATCAGATTCTGCAACTTCTTCACGCGCGGAACAGACATGCGGTCGTGATGCTGACTTCTTTGTATAACCCCGTTGATGCTGCATCCCCCTTTCACAATAAGGCGGATTGGTTGATCAGACGTTGGAACCATGGTTTGGAAGAAGTCGTATCTCCCTTCGATCAGACGATTGTGGTGAATTTAGAGGCGTTTCTTCCATCCTCTCAGCTGGCGGATCAAATTCATCCCAACGATCAGGGGTATCGCTGGATAGGGGCTAAATGTGTGCAGGCGTTAAAAACGAACACCATTCCCTCATCGACGGTTCAACCGGTGGTACACAGGAGGCAGCGGAGTGTCATTGATTTGTTGATGTTTTAAAGGGCGGTGCCTGGAAGACAAAAAATCCGGCCATATCAACCTGGTTGATCGCCGGATTTTTTGGCCGGTCCGTTTGACTCCGTTCACCCCTTGACGGTTATACAACAAGCTTCAACATTTCTTGTTTCATTTTCCGTATTTTTTGTGCTGCTTTCTCTTGATTCACGCCTGTTGCGCCGAAATAGAACTTGATTTTGGGTTCTGTTCCCGAGGGGCGAACCGCGATCCAGCTCCCGTCCGCCAGATGGATTTTCAGGACGTTGGCCGGCGGGAGTCCGTGCAGACCCGATTGATAATCTTCATTCAGCGACACTTTGATTCCGCCCACTTCTGTAAGCGGCTGCTCGCGAAGTTTGTTCATCCATGCATCCATCTTCTCTTTTCCTTCTTTTCCCTGAAAGGTGAAGGAGGTCAGGTCCTCTAGATAGGTGCCAAACTTGTCGAATAATTGTTGGAGCACATCTACGAGGGTAAGTCCTTGTCTTTTATAATAAGCAGCCATTTCACAGGCCATCATGGAAGCTTGAACGGCATCTTTATCCCGCACAAAATCTCCCAACAGGTAACCGTAACTCTCTTCATAGCCCATGACAAACGAATGACGGCCGCTGGTCTCATACTCCCTGATTTTCTCCGCAATATATTTAAAGCCGGTCAAAACATCCACCGTCTGTACGTCGTATTGGGAAGCGATCTGCCTTCCCAGCTCTGAAGTGACGATGGTCTTCAGCATGACACCGTTTTCCGGTAACGTACCCTGGAGCCGTTTTTGCTCCAGCGAATAGTAGAGGAGCAAAGCACCGATCTGGTTTCCGGTCAGGGCCACGTATTCATCTTCGTGCTTGACTATCACACCGACACGGTCGGCATCCGGGTCCGTTCCAATCAGAATGTCCGCATGGACTTGTTCCGCTAACCGAAGAGCCAGATCAAAAGCTTGCCTTTCTTCCGGGTTGGGCGAAGACACAGTGCGAAACTCCGGATCCGGTTGTTCCTGTTCCGGTACGACATGAACACGGGAAAAGCCGAGTTCTTTCAAGATCCTGCGAACAGGGATGTTTCCTGTGCCATGCAAGGGTGTGAACACGATGCCAAGCTGATCGCCCATTTCCTTGATCACTCCGGGGTGAAACGAGAGAGTGCGCAGCTTTTCTATGTATGCTTGATCGATCTCCTCACCGATCAGGTGAATCAGCCCTTTGGCCATTCCTTCATCGATGGACAAGACAGGAATGGACAATTCATCCTCGATCTGCTGAATTTCGTTTAAAATCCGGTTGGCCGGCTCAGGAAGCAATTGTGCGCCATCCGGGCCATATACCTTGTAGCCGTTGTATTCAGGCGGATTGTGGCTGGCTGTGATGACAATCCCGCCGGCGGCCTTCAGATGACGAACGGCAAATGAAAGCATCGGAGTGGGGCGCAGTTCCTTAAATAAATAAACACGGATGCCATAATAGGCCAGAACCCCCGCCGCTTCAGCAGCAAACTCCGGCGACTTGTGCCGTGAGTCGTAAGCGATGGCCACGCCTTGTCCGTGAGCTTGAGAATTGGTGTTCATTAAATATCGGGCGAAGCCGGCGGTTGCCCGTCGGACTGTATATTTATTCATCCGATTGGTGCCCGCTCCGATGATTCCTCTTAAGCCGGCCGTTCCAAAGGCGAGCGGCTGGTAAAACCGGTCCTCAATCTCTTTTTCATCTGTCAGGCTTTTTAATTCGGAAAGAATTTCGGGATCAATGAGCGGGTGATTGAGCCAGCGCAGGTAATCGTTCATGCCCTTCCCTCCACTTGGAAAAAGATGATGTTGAACCCACTGTTTTGATTATAACGTAAAACCCGGTCATGAAGAGGGTTTGAACCGCTATTTTACAAAATGGAAAGGAGTTGATCACCAACTGTACATATATACCAAAAAAGTCGGAACTTATTCATAAGAGAGCGCAATCTGACAAATACAAAAAGGTTTACACACAAATGAAAAAAGATTATGATTAATACATAATTAAATTATTTAATTAAGAGGAGGAGGACAGATGGAATTACGATATAACCCGTTGTTGGATGACTGGACGATGGTTGCTTCCAATCGCCAACATCGCCCCAACATGCCGAAAGACTATTGCCCGTTTTGTCCCGGTTCCGGCAAAGTGCCCGATCAATATGACGTATGGAAATACGACAATGATTTTCCCGCTTTGATGGAGCATCCTCCCGAGCCGGATCCGGTCGGGTCGGAATTGTATCGGACAAAGAAGGCTTATGGTAAATGCGAAGTCATTTTATACTCCCCGGAACATACCAAAACCCTTCCCGAGCTTTCCGTGGATCATATCGAGAAACTGGTGGATCTTTGGACCGAACGTTATGTCGAATTGAGCAAAAATCCTCGTCATCAATATGTGATGATCTTTGAAAACCGCGGGGAGGAATGCGGGGTCACCATGCCTCATCCGCACGGACAAATTTACGCGTATTCCCAAATGCCGCTCAAGATTCGCACCGAACTGGCGAACTGCAAAAAGTACTTTCAAGAGACGGGCAAGAATTTGTTTGAAGAGATGAACCGGGAAGAGCTGCGTTTTAAAGAGCGGGTGATTGCCGAAAATGATCATTTCTTAGCCTATATCCCTTTTTTTACTGATTATCCTTATGGATTGTTCATCGTCAGCAAGAGTCCCAAAACCGCTTTAAGCGATTTTAACCGTGCGGAAAAACGCAGCCTGGCGGAGATGCTCAAACGGATGACAGGGGCGATGGATACCTTGTTTGACCGGCTGTTCCCGTATATGATGGTGCTTCACCAGCGGCCGGTCAACGGGGAAAATGTAGAAGATTATTACCGCTTTCACATCGAGTTTTATCCCCCTCTGCGTGAACGGAATCGCATCAAATATTACGCCTCTTCGGAAATGGGAGCCTGGGCCGCCTGCAACCCGCTGGCGGTAGAAGAGACGGCGAAACGTTTGCGCGAAGCCTATCATCGGTATCTTAAAAAAGAGGAGCTGAATCAGTTTGATCAGGAAGCAGTCAGATCGGGAGCTGTTTGAAAAAACCTTCGGTGAAAGTGCGCAGGGTACGAGGCTCTTTTTTGCCCCCGGACGGGTGAACCTGATCGGTGAACATACGGATTACACCGGCGGTCTGGTTTTCCCTGCTGCCCTGAGCTTCGGTACCTGGGCGCGGGTACGCATGCGCCGGGACGGTCTGCTTCGCTTCGCTTCGACCTCCTTTGCCGGGCTGGTGGAATGTCAGATCGACTCGCTTACATACCGGATTGAAGATGGGTGGGCCAATTATCCCAAAGGCGTCATAAAGGAATTTCTGGATAAAGGGGTGCCTGTCACGGGATTGGACATCCTTTTCCAGGGAAATATTCCGCAGGGAGCCGGCCTCTCTTCTTCCGCATCGATCGAATTGGTGACAGCCGTGGCCTTGAATGAGATGTTCAACGCAGGATTCCCGATGCTCGAATTGGTACAATTGGCACGGCATGCGGAAAACCGGTTTGTCGGAGTCAACTGTGGCATCATGGACCAATTTGCAGTGGGAATGGGAAAAGCGGATCACGCTGTTTTGCTCAACTGCAACACCCTTTCTTTTTCGTATATCCCGCTCGTTTTGGGAGATTACCGGCTGGTGATCACCAATACGAACAAAGCGCGCTCTCTGGCAGAATCCAAATATAACGAGCGGAGAAGCGAAGTAGAGGAGGGGTTCCGGCTGATGTCCCCCTACCTGGACAAAGAAGAATGTTTGGGCCAAGTGGAACTTGCCGGTTGGGAGAAGGCACGCCATGCGCTTAACAGCGCCCCGGCTGTTGCCAGACGGGTGGAACATGTGGTCAAAGAGAATGCCAGAGTGCGGGAGTCCGCAGATGCCTTGCGCCTAGGTGATTTGCTCCGATTTGGAAAGCTAATGAACGAATCTCATGATTCATTGCGCGATTTGTATGAAGTGACCGGACATGAACTGGATACGTTGGTGAAGGTGGCCAGACAATCGGAGGGATGCATCGGATCGCGAATGACGGGAGCCGGCTTTGGCGGGTGCACGGTCAGTCTCGTTCATCGCGACCATGTGCAAGCATTTCAACATCAAGTAGCAAATGGCTATCACCGGGAGACGGGACTCACTCCTTCCTTTTATGTGGCGGAAATTGGAGACGGGGCCAGAGAGCTGGATGATTGAAAAGGAAGAGAGAAGAGTTGTGCAAATTTTTTCTACACAGAGGGATGAAACTATATTAAAATCAAAAAAGATGGACATATTTCAAAATGAGCGGGGTTGAAAGCGCTTCGGCAGAGGTGGGAAAGCATGAACTTTTGCATTAGGCAGAAAGGAGGTTCATATGCAAACAGGCAGTTTCCAATGGATGAAATCTTTGAATAAATCCACTATTCTCAATCTGGTTCGCTTAAAAGGTCCTATTTCCCGGGCGGAAATTGCCAAAATTACAAAATTAACTCCTCCAACGGTTACAAACATCGTCGCCGAATTGCTTGACTCAGAGCTGATCGTGGAAAGCGATCTGGGAGCATCGACCGGCGGCCGTAAACCGATCATGCTGAATATTAATTCATCCAGGTTTTATGTCATCGGCATTTACGCCAGAGCCAACAAAATCGATGCGGCAATTGCCAATATATGTGGAAAAATCATTTACCAACTGGAAGGAAATGTTCCGGAGTCACCGACAAAAGAACAATTTTTGGAAAGCCTGAAGGCAATGGTCGCCAAATGTGTCGAGTTGGCCCGGACCGACGGTCAGCCGGTTCTGGGCATCGGTGTGGGCATGCACGGGTTGGTCGATCCGCAGAAGGGAGAATCGATTTATGCCACCCATTTGAATTTGCGGCAAATACCGATCAAGCAGTTCCTTGAAACAGAGTTTAATATCCCGGTATTAGTGGAAAATGATGTCCGTGCTCTCGCGCTGGCTGAGAGTTGGTTTGGCCAGGGGCGCGATTTGGCCAATTTTATATGTGTCAATGTGAGTACAGGAGTTGGCGCCGGTATAATTTTAGATCATAAACTTTATCACGGCTCCTCCTTTGCTGCGGGAGAAGTCGGCCATATTCCCATCGATGTGGAGGGTCCCCAGTGCCGGTGCGGAAATTATGGTTGTCTGGAAGCATTCGCCAGCGGGCCCGGAATGGTGCTGAGAATGCAAAAGGCCATTCTCCTCGGAGAAAAGACAAGTGTATGGCAAAAAGCGAAGGGAGATCTCTCCCAAATTACAGGGGAAATGATTTATGAAGCGGCTTTGGAAGGAGACCGACCGGCCATGGAAGTTCTGGCGGACACCGGAAGGTATCTCGGCATTGGACTGGCTAACTTAATCAACCTTTTCAATCCATCGAAAATCATTTTGCACGGAGGAATTGCCCGTGCCGGATCCCTGGTGATCGATCCATTAAAAGAAGTTGTAATGGCCCGTGCTTTGACCGACTCTGTCAAACAGGTTTCAATCGTGACTTCCAATCTGGGAAAACAGGCGGCCGTAGTGGGAGCCTTTACACTGGTGTTAAAAAAATTGTTTACCCCCACCCCGGATTAAAAATGAAACCATCTTATGGTGGTTGAACATGACAATTCGATGATGACTCCCCATGATAATCATGGGGTTTTTTTCATGCCAGAACGATGTACGGATCGGGGGCGCTACGGACACCCGTACCCATATTCTGTTAAGCCCGGCCTCACATATAAAAATGAGAAAGGGGGAGAATTATTACTGCACCCAACCACAAAAGTGATACAGGCCAAATTCAACACGAAATGCGCAGATCGGTCGGATTATAACTGATCTCTGCGGCGCAAGGATGGGCAAGGATCTTCGGCATGAAAGCAGGTGATCAACGTTCCCGCCTTATCGGCTGTACTGGGAGATGGAACCCAATACCGTGGAAAGTCAAACACCATAATAAAAAAAGTTTTCTTGAATGATTCTAATTTTGAAAAAAACATTTGGATGGTTGGACATACTCTCCATGAGGGATTGTGAAAGATTGGTTAATTGGTTAAGTTTTATTTAATTGTAGAAAAAAATGGTGTTGACGCATAAATAACTCGGTGTTAAAATGACAACGGTTCTGAAAAAATCAACTAAATAGTCAGGGGAGGTAGAATTGTGCAACTATTTCGTACGAAAAACATTGCCGATCTGCTTCAAGAAGCCCAGGGCAAAAATAAATTAAAAAGAGACCTGTCTGCCTGGGATTTAACCTTGCTGGGGATCGGGGCGATCATCGGGACCGGGATCTTCGTTTTGACTGGAACGGGAGCGCTTACAGCAGGACCGGCACTCGTCATTTCATTTATCATTGCAGGATTAGCTGCTGCCTTCTCTGCTCTCGCTTACGCAGAGTTCGCTTCCATCGTTCCGGTATCCGGTTCTGTCTACACGTATAGTTACGCCACATTGGGTGAATTTATCGCTTGGATCATCGGATGGGATCTGGTGCTGGAATATCTGTTTGCGGTCAGCTCCGTATCCGTTGGTTGGTCCGGGTATTTCCAATCACTGTTAGCCGGATTTGGCATTCATTTGCCGACCGCGTTGACCGCTGCTCCGGGAGCCGTTCCAGGGGAGACAACCTATTTCAATCTTCCGGCGTTCCTGATCGTAATGGGAATTACCTTCCTGCTCGCACGGGGCATCACCGAGTCCAAAAAAGTGAACAACATCATGGTTATCATTAAAGTTCTCGTTGTGCTCTTGTTTATCGGTGTAGGGGTTGCTTATGTGAAGCCGGATAACTGGACGCCGTTTGCTCCGTTTGGTTCTACCGGGGTTTTTGCGGCTGCGGCCAGTGTCTTTTTTGCCTATGTTGGTTTTGACGCCGTCGCGGCAGCAGCGGAGGAAACCCGCAATCCGAAAAGGGACTTGCCGAGAGGATTGCTGTTCTCCTTGGGCATTTGTACCGCGCTCTATATTGTAGTGACGCTGATTATGACAGGAATTGTGCCTTATATGCAGTTTGCAAAAGACGTGTCCCACCCGGTGTCCCTCGCCCTGCAAATCGCGGGACAAAACTGGGTGGCAGGATTTGTCGACCTCGGTGCCATCCTGGGGATGACCACGGTCATGCTCGTCATGCTGTATGGACAAACACGCATCGCTTTCGCTATGTCTCGTGACGGCCTGATCCCCAAGAAGTTCTCCAATGTCCACCCGAAATATAAAACACCGTTTGGGACCACTTGGTTCTTGGGAATCGTTGCCGGTTTAATCGGGGCACTCATTCCGTTACAAAGGCTGGCCGAACTGGTCAACATTGGAACCTTGTTCGCCTTCACGCTGGTGTCGATCGGGGTGATCGTGCTCAGAAAAACGAGACCGGATTTGCCGCGGGTGTTCCGTTGTCCCGGAGTCCCGGTTATTCCGCTCTTGGCTGTAGCGTTCTGCTTGTTCCTGATGTCCAAGCTTCAACCCATTACCTGGACCGCATTCCTGATCTGGCTTGCGATTGGTGTTGTTGTCTACTTCACGTATGCAAGAAAGCATTCTGTCCTCAATCAGTCGGAAAATAAAGTCAACTGATATCATGAACAGAGCCCCGCTAACCAACGGATGTTTGGTTGAGCGGGGCTCTGTTTGGTTATTGTTGTCAGTGCTTCAGGTCCCTCACCTGGAGTCGGCGCGTCCGCATTTTTCTGGCAAGGGAATGGTGCGGTAAAAGGAACCGTAGCGGCTTTCACGTGCATGCGTTCCCCTTGTTTTTGTTCCCCGACTTTTCGTTTCCCCTTCAGTAGTTGTAATCAACGTGCTCAGTGACACCTCAATCAAAGGCCGGTGACGTACTATTTGGACAGGTTAATGATTTTTTCTGTAAATGTAGGTGCATTTTTTATCCTGTGAAATTTAAAGGAGTTATTATCGATCCGTTTAAAATGAAATAATTTTAATGGAAAAATGGTGTTAGAATGAACAGAAATCGTTTATTATTTTTAAAGCAGGTATAAACTTTTGTGTAAACCTTGAATTTTGGAAACGAGAGGAACACAATAATAGTATGGAAAAAAGAAACAAGCTCATGAGTATGACCGGATACGGTCGTGGAGAAATTGATAAGAACGGGATTCGTTATGTGACTGAGATTCGTTCTGTCAACCACCGTTTCTTGGAGATCGTCATCCGCCTGCCCCACGGATGGATGGGTTTGGAAGAGGCGATACGCAAACAGGTTCAACAGGTCGTCAAACGGGGCAGGGTCGATGTGTTTATTTCGTTGGAAGGCCAGCTTCAGCCGGAGCGAACAGTCCAAGTCGATTGGGGGTTAATCGAAAGTTTTATCCAAGTCGGCAGACAGGTGGAAGAAAGGCTGGGGATCGAGTCCCGCATCACGTTGGCGGACTTGATCAGCAAACCGGAGTTTTGGCTCATTGAAGAGCCGAAGTGGGAAGCGGATGACCACCGGGATGCCGTATTTCAGTCCGTTGAACGGGCTTGCCTGGATTTGAAAGAAATGCGGCAGCGGGAAGGTGAACATCTGGGAAACGATCTCATGCAGAGGGTGAAGGCCATCCTTGCTTTGGCGTCCAAAATGAAGGAGGAAGCGCCCCAGGCTGTCCGGCAAATGCAGAACCGCCTGCAGGACCGGATGAATGAACTGCTTCAAGGAAGGGAATACGATCCCGACCGACTGTTGATGGAAGTGGCTATTTTTGCCGATAAAGCGGATATCTCGGAAGAGCTTACCCGGTTGGAAAGTCATGCCAACCAATTTATGGATGCGCTTGGCTCCGCTGATCCCGTGGGAAGAAGGCTTGATTTTCTCATCCAGGAGATGAACCGTGAAGTCAACACCATCGGCTCCAAGGCAAATCTGAGGTCGATCAGTGCGCTGGTGGTCGATTGCAAGAGCGAGCTGGAAAAAATGAAAGAACAGGTGCAAAATATTGAGTAATCATTGATTCATCAGGGAAAACCGTCTAAAATAGCCTAGTAGGGTAAAAATGAAAAGAAACCGGGTATGAGCGATCATGATGATAGAATAATGGGCGAGGAGGTACTCGGATTTGGCTATTAAGTTAATCAATATCGGTTTTGGCAATATCGTCTCCGCGAATCGTATTGTTTCCATTGTCAGCCCGGACTCTGCCCCGATTAAGCGCATCATTCAGGAAGCGCGTGACCGCGGTGTGTTAATCGATGCTACATATGGCCGCCGGACGAGGGCTGTGATCATTACGGACAGCGACCATGTCATTTTGTCTGCCGTTCAACCGGAAACGGTTGCCCATCGTCTGGCAAGCAAGGAACATTCTGAAGAGATTGTGGATTAGAAAGGACTTATCATGAAAGCAGCTTATCAAAAGGAAGGTCTTTTAATCGTTGTTTCCGGCCCGTCGGGCGTGGGAAAGGGAACTGTTTGTTCCGCACTGCGCAAAAGGATGCCGGAACTGACTTACTCCGTGTCTGCGACGACCCGGGCGCCCCGGGAAGGGGAAAAAGAAGGGGTCAACTATTTCTTTAAAACGGTTCCCGAGTTCAAAAAAATGATTGAAAATGATGAGCTGATTGAGTGGGCTCAGTATGTGGGCAATTATTACGGCACGCCGCGCCGGTTTGTGGAAGAAACGCTCAAAGAGGGAAAAGATATTTTGCTGGAGATTGAAGTCCAAGGCGCTTTGCAAGTGAAACAGCGCTTTCCGGACGGTATTTTTGTCTTTTTGCTGCCCCCGACGATGGAAGAATTAAAGAAACGCATTTTGTACCGGGGCACAGAAACGGAAGAATCGCTCGCCAGCCGGCTGGGTGTGGCCGAAGATGAATTCAAGCACATCCATCATTATGACTATGTTGTCATCAACGATGTGGTGGAACAGGCCTGCGAGCGTATTCAGGCGATCATTACGGCTGAACATTGCCGGAAAGACCGTTTAATTTTGAGTGATTAGACAGGAGGGATCGACATGCTTTATCCATCCATCGACCTCTTGGTCAAAAAAGCGGACAGCAAATATTCGCTGGTAGTGATGGCTGCCAAACGCGCCAGACAGCTGCTGGATGGCGAGGAACCCCAATTACAGCCGAAATCAAAAAAATTTGTAGGGGTTGCCCTGGAAGAAATCGCTGCCGATATCCTTGTCGCAACGCCGCGCAATCAGGAAAAATAACAACCTCCTCCAGGTTGTTATTTTTCTATGTGGACGCCATTTGCCTCGAGAAGGAGGGGAATTTCCATGAGAGAAAAACGTGTGGTGCTCGGGATTACCGGTGGAATTGCCGCGTTTAAAGCGGCTTCCGTGGCCAGCCAGCTCACCCAGCGCGGAGCGGATGTGCGGGTGATCATGACGGAGTCGGCCACCCGGTTTATCACTCCGCTGACCCTGCAAACGCTGACCCGTCACCCTGTCGCTGTGGACACGTTTGACGAACGCGATCCGGCAGTGGTTTCCCACATTGACTTGGCCGACCATGCCGACCTGTTTGTGATTGCCCCGGCTACGGCCAATATCATTGCCAAATTGGCGCTGGGTTTGGCCGACGATATGTTGTCCACCACTTTGCTCGCCACCCGGGCCCCGATTGCGATCGCTCCCGCCATGAATGTACATATGTATGAAAATCCGGTCGTGCAGAAAAATATGGAAACGTTAAAGAAACGGGGCGTTCATTTTATCGATCCGGGAGTAGGCCAGTTGGCCTGCGGTTATGTGGGACAGGGAAGAATGGCTGAACCCGAAGAAATCGTATCCTGGGTAGAAAACTTTTTCGCCGCCCGCGGAGCGCTTGTGGGAAAGAAAGCTTTGATCACGGCCGGCCCCACCGTGGAGCCGCTCGACCCGGTCCGCTTCTTTTCCAATTACTCCTCAGGAAAAATGGGTTATGCGCTGGCAGCCGCCGCCCGTGAAGCCGGTGCGGAAGTCACGCTGGTAAGCGGACCGGTTTCCCTCGACGCCCCTGCAGGTGTTACGCGGATCGAGGTCAAAAGTGCCGAAGAGATGAAGAATACAGTTCTCGTCCATTTGCCCGATGCGGACGTAATCATAAAAGCGGCTGCGGTTGCCGATTACCGACCCAAGCATGTGTTCAAGCAAAAGATGAAAAAATCGGCGGATGAACTGACGATTGTGTTGGAAAAAACAGAGGATATTGCGTTGGAGGTCGGCCGGAGAAAAAGGCCGGACCAGCTTTTGGTCGGCTTCGCGGCAGAAACGGAGGAGATGGAGCGCCACGCCTTGTCGAAGCTGGAACGGAAGGGAATGGACCTGATCGTTGCCAATGATGTTTCCAAGCCGGGGGCCGGATTCGGATCGGATACCAATATCGTGTCCGTTTATGACCGGGAAGGACTCGTCATCTCCCTTCCCCGCATGAATAAAATAGAAGTGGCTCGTCAGATCATCGCCCTGATCGGAGAGCGCCTCGATGAGCATTGAGTACCATTCCGTCGCAGAAGTGATCGTTGACGTTCCCTCCAGTGCCACCGACCGTCCTTTTGATTACCTGATCCCGGAAGAGCTCGCTTCCGAAGTCCATGTAGGCAGCCGGGTTCAAGTGCCGTTTGGGCCGAGGAAATTGCTCGGCTATGTGGTGGGCCTGAAAGATCATTCCTCGTCCAGGCGTCTCAAGGCGATTGAAGACGTGATGGACCTGGTTCCCCCGCTGACACCGGAACTGGTCCGTCTGGGGATGTTTATGGCCGATGAATATCTCTGCCGTACGATCACGGCCCTGCAGTCGATGGTGCCGGCCGTCCTGAAAGGAAGATATCAGAAGGTGGTACGTCTCCATCCTGCCGGGAGCGAACGGGAACAGTCCCTGCTCAGCATTTCCGCCCATGAATTACTGGAGCGGCTGAACGGGAAGGGAGAGTGTACGTGGGAAGAAGCGCTTAAGATCCCCGGGATCAACCGGTCTTTGCTCCGGCAGCTTGAGGAAGCAAAAAGGATCGTCATCGAAGAGCGGATCGGAGACCGTGTCACCAGGCAAAAAGTGATCCGGGTGTGGCCGAAAGATTCCGGGCAGTTGCCAAATTCGCTGGAACAGCTCTCTCCGCGTGCGGTTCGGCAGCGTGAAGTGATCCGTTTCTTTATGGAGCATCCGGAAAAGATTGATCTTCCCGCTTTGCTCTCACAGGTGCAGGCAACCCGTTCCACCGTGCAAAAACTGGTCGAGCAGGGTTTATTGGCATGGGAAGAGCGGGAACAATACCGGGACCCTTATGGGGATCGCGCATTTACTCCCACTTCGCCTCTCCCGCTGACGGCCGAACAGCAGCGGGCTTTCGACGCGATTGTTTCACCTCTGAGGGAAAAGCGTTATCACCCGATTCTTCTTCATGGGGTGACCGGCAGCGGAAAGACGGAAATCTATTTGCAGGCGATTGACGAGGTGCTCTCCCTGGGCCGGGAAGCAGTCGTTCTGGTTCCGGAAATTTCGCTGACTCCCCAGATGGTGGCGAGGTTTAAAGGGCGGTTTGGCGCACAGGTGGCTGTTTTGCACAGCGGACTCTCGGGCGGCGAACGCTACGACGAATGGCGAAAGATCCGTTCCGGGGAGGTGAAGGTGGCAATTGGAGCCCGGTCGGCCATTTTTGCCCCGTTTCAAAATCTTGGACTGATCATTATCGATGAAGAACATGAATCCTCTTACAAACAAGAGGAAAATCCGAAATACCATGCCCGGGAGATTGCCCGCTGGAGAGCGAAGGAACACGGGGCCACACTGGTATTGGGGTCAGCGACTCCGGCCGTGGAAACGTACTACCTCGCCCGGACGGGAGGATATGAATGGGTGACGCTGACCGAACGGGTACATGGACGTCCCTTCCCGCAAGTGGAAGTGGTGGATATGCGTGAAGAGCTCAGACGGGGAAACCGCACCATGTTCAGCTCCCTTTTGCGCGATTCCCTCATCGAGTGCGTAAACCGCGGGGAACAAGCGGTGCTGTTTTTAAACCGGCGCGGTTTTTCCACGTTTGTCATGTGCCGGGAATGCGGGGAGACACTCATGTGTCCCCATTGCGACATTTCGCTTACCTACCATCAGACCAACCGGACGGTGCGTTGCCATTACTGCGGTTATGCGGACAGGATTCCCTCTGAATGTCCGTCCTGCCGAAGCCGTCATATCCGCCATTTCGGAGCCGGAACCCAGCGGGTGGAAGAGGAGTTGGCCCGTCGTTTTCCCGGCTTGCGGGTGATTCGGATGGATGTGGATACCACGAGCCGCAAAGGTGCCCATGAAAAACTGCTCACTGCTTTTGCGGAAGGGAAAGCGGATGTACTCCTGGGAACGCAGATGATCGCCAAAGGACTGGATTTTCCCAGGGTGACCCTGGTTGGCGTGATCGCCGCAGACACGATGCTGCACCTTCCCGATTTCCGCGCGGCGGAGCGGACTTTTCAGCTTCTGACCCAAGTGAGCGGACGGGCCGGCCGCCACGAGCAACCGGGAAAAGTGATCATCCAGACATACAGCGCCGATCACTACAGCATCGGGATGGCAGCAACCTACCAGATGGAAGATTTTTACCGCCGGGAGTGTTTGACCCGCAAACAGCATCATTATCCTCCTTTTTGCGGATTGTTTACCCTGCTGTTGAGCCATCCGGACCGTGTCATGTTGATGAAAGCGGGTCAGGAAGCGGCACAATTCATCCGTGGCCGGCTTCCGCAGGCTGCAGAGCTGCTCGGTCCCGTGCCAGCAGCCATCCCCAAGCTCAAGGACCGATACCGTTTGCAGATGTTGATCAAGTTTACTCCTTCCAATGAATCGCTGTCACAGTTAAAAAGCGTGTTAAAACAGCTGGAACAAGGTTTTGACGATGCTGAACTCCGCATCAGCATCGACCGTGAAGGCATCTGTCTACCCTCGTAAAGAAAGGAGCGAATCAGAAATGACGATTCGCAGAATCGTTCAGTATCCCGATCCCATCTTGAAGGAAAAAGCGAAAACAGTGACTAAATTTAACGAGCGTTTGCACAAACTGCTCGACGATATGGCAGAAACGATGTATGACGCTCCGGGAGTGGGATTGGCCGCCCCCCAGGTAGGGATTTTAAAACGGGTGATCGTCGTGGATGTGGGGGAAGGGTTGATCGAGATGGTCAATCCCGAGATCGTGGAGAAGTCCGGCGAACAAATTTCACCGCCGGAAGGATGTTTAAGCATTCCCAACCTATTGGGGGAAGTGCGTCGTTACAACCGCATTAAAGTGGTCGGACAAGATCGTTACGGCAACCCGATGGAAGTGGTGGCGGAGGGATATCTTTCCCGCGCGTTTCAACACGAAATCGACCATTTGAACGGTATTTTGTTTATCGATGTGGCGGAGCGCGTCTTTCGGCCGGAGGAGCAAGAGGAGGCAGACCAGTGAGAATTGTGTTTATGGGCACTCCTGATTTTGCCGTGCCCTCATTAGAGGCATTGGTTGCGGAAAATTACCATGTGGTTGGGGTCGTGACGCAACCGGACCGTCCGAAGGGCAGAAAGAAAGAGCTGACTTCTCCGCCAGTGAAAGTGGCAGCAGAGCAGCACCATATCCCTGTTTTTCAGCCCGTGAAGCTGCGTGATCCGGAAGCGGTTCAAACCGTGCTCGGTCTGAAGCCTGACCTGATTGTCACAGCTGCATACGGGCAGATTTTGCCTGAGGAGATTTTAAAAGCTCCCCGTTTCGGCTGTATCAATGTTCATGCTTCCCTCTTGCCCAAGTACCGCGGCGGAGCGCCGATTCACCGGGCGATCATGGAAGGGGAGAAGGAAACGGGTGTCACCATCATGTATATGGTCAAAGCCCTGGACGCAGGGGATATGATCGCTCAACGGGCCGTGCCGATCACCGAACGGGACCATGTCGGGAGCATGCATGATAAATTAAGTCGGGTTGGGGCAGACTTGCTGAAGGAAGTCCTGCCCCGCCTGATCAGGGGGGAGATCCAGGCCGTCCCGCAGGATGAAAGCCAGGCTACCTACGCCCCCAACATTCGCCGCGAAGATGAGAAGATGGATTGGACACGCCCGGCGGAAGAACTCGCCCGGCAAGTGCGGGGTCTTCACCCGTGGCCGGTCGCATTCACACTTTGGAAAGGGAAACCCTTTAAAATCTGGTGGGCGGAACCGTCAGGGGAACCGGCTGAAAAATCACCCGGAACCGTCAAACGGGTGGCAGAAGACGGAATTGCCGTAGCCACGGGAGAAGGAACCCTCATTCTCAAGGAAGTCCAACCTTCCGGAAAAAAACGCATGTCTGTCGAAGAATTTGTCCGGGGACGGCAAATGGAGGCAGGAGAACGGCTAGGTGATGAATGATGACAGCCCTGTCGGCACGTGAATGTGCTCTGGACATTCTGATAAAAATCGAACAAAACCAGTCTTACAGCAATCTTGCCCTCAACCGGTTTCTCGTGGCGAGCGGGCTGAACGAGCGGGACAAGCGTCTGGTCACCGAGTTGGTCTATGGTTGCATCCAGCGGTTAAACACCCTGGATTGGATTTTAAACCACTTGGTGAAAAAGGGAATCGATTCCCTTGAACCCTGGGTCAGACAAGTGTTGCGAATGGGAATCTACCAGTTGACTTATCTGGACAAGATCCCGGAACGAGCCGCGGTGCATGAGTCCGTGCAAATCAGCAAAAAAAGAGGGCACAAAGGGATTGCCGGCCTGGTGAACGGGGTGTTGCGTTCCTACCTGCGCCGGAAGGAAGAACTGGCTCCACCGGCGCGGCCCCAAACTCTTCAAGAGAAAGCGATCGCCTATTCCCACCCCGAATGGCTGATCAAGCGAATGGAACAAGCCTATGGGGAAGAAACGACCCGGCTGGCCCTCTTGGCCAACCATGTGCCGCCAAAGGTGAGCATCCGTGTCAACACCCTAAAAATCAACCGGGATGATTTTGTCGGCAAATGGAACGAGGAACAGGAAGGGGAAGCGGTTCCCTCTTCCGTTTCCCCTGAGGGTGTCATCATCAAACGCGGCGGCAACCCCGCTTACAGTCGTCTGTATGAGGAAGGTTATTGTACCATTCAGGACGAAAGTTCCATGCTGGTCGGGAGGGTGCTCGCTCCCCGGCCCGGAATGCGCGTGCTGGATGCCTGCGCGGCTCCCGGCGGAAAAACGACCCATTTGGCGGAACAGATGAACAATGAAGGATTGATTCTGGCTTGTGACATCCACCCGCACAAAATGGAGTTGATCCGGGAAAACGCCGGCAGGCTGGGGATTACCATCGTCGAACCTCAACTTGCGGATGCGCGGGAACTTCCGGGCAGGTTGCCGCCGGAAGCCGGATTTGATGCCATTTTATTGGATGCTCCCTGTTCGGGATTGGGAGTGATCCATCGGAAACCGGATATCAAATGGAGCAAGGAAGCCCGGGATATTGACGCTCTGGTCCAGGTGCAAAAGGAGTTGCTCGATGCCGCCGCTTCGATGTTGAAGCCCGGCGGGACGCTTGTTTACAGCACCTGCACCTGGGAGCCGCGTGAGAACCAGGAACAACTGGCCGCCTTTTTATCCCGTCATCCAGGGTTTAAACCGGATTTTCGTCTCGCGGAAGTTCTGCCGGAACAGGTACGGGGCAGCGCCGTGCTCGGTGAAGGGTGGGTGCAGATCTTACCGCATCATTTCCAGAGTGATGGCTTTTTTATCGCCCGGTTAGTCAAGAACGGGTAACAAGCAAGTGCATAACAGCAAAAACTGAACTTCGCCGGCGAAGTTCAGTTTTTTTATGGTCGAATGGAGAGGATGGCAGAGTCGCATATTAATGAATAAAAACAAGGGAAGTGTATCATGAAACGATTGGGTATCTTTTTTCTGGTTCTTTTCGTGGAAATGGCTGTGGCATTCGGATTAGACTTGATTCAGGGATTCAGCCTGGTAAAAGCGGCTCAACGTTTTTTTAATCCCTTCTGGGTGATCGGCCCCGTGGAAAAATTCTTTATCATTGCCTATTTTGTACTCACCTTTGTCTGGTTGGTCTGGCCGGTTCAGCGCAAAGCTTGATTAAGCGGAACCAGCCAGGTGTTGATCGCGTTTGTTAAACCGTTTTGTTAACAAACTGAGCATCCACAGAAAGAGGGGAACACCTACTTGTAAAGGAAGATGAACCACCCACGGGACAATGGCAAGCCCTTCCTGAATATGTTCCGAAAAATTACTGGCGATGATGAGAGATAAAAAGAATAAGATCGTTCCCATCGGATAGACGAGCCGGGACGGTTTTTTCACTTGAAACAATGAAGAGATCCCCATCAACGCTACATAAAAAAAGATCGCGACCTTAAAAAAACCTCCGACAATCAGGATAAACACGGCAATAATATCGATTCTTTGCAGAAATTCCGCAATGTCCACTTTGCCCAAGGTAGCTAAAAAAGGAAACGGAGCGCGTCCCACGACGTTTTCTCCCACAGTGGCAATATCCATCACAATTGCTGCGCTTAATATGAGAGCGCTGAAGATCATGGCCAAGAGCCCGGTTTTGACCGCTGCTTTTGGCTGCCTTACATAAGGGAGCAGCATGGTAAAGACAATCATTTCACCAAACGGAAAAGTGAGGATGAGCGGATAGGCCGTAACGAAGATCCGTTTCCAGTCCTCGGCCACAGGCCGGAGATTTTCCAGATTCACCAGCCCGGAAAAGAGGATGAGCAAAAGCGAAAGAAGGATGCTGAAAAGATAAAACGGGCAAAAAAACTCACCTGTTTTTGCCAAAACGCCGATCCCATGGTGCAAAACATAACAGATGGCCAGGACCGACATGCCGGTCAAGATCGTGAGCGGGGTTCGATCCAGCCAGGCAACAACAATCATGACACTCATATCGCGCAATACCCGAGCCGCTATGTAAAGAAAATAGATGACATAGATGAAAGCGACGGGCCAACCGAGAAATTTGCCGAGAATTCGCTGGATGATGCCGGTCAAAGGCAAATCGGGGAATTGCCGATGCAGGGAACCGTACACAAGAAACAGGAGAAGCCCCCCGATTAAACCGACCAGCACGGCAATCCAGGCGTCCTGTTTGGCCTTGATTCCCAAACCGACGATCACCGCACTTCCCAGTTCAAGCAAGATTATCAGACAAAACAATTGGTAGACGTTGATTCTGGCATTTTCCATTGTTTATCCTCCACCGTTCACAGATCTCTCCAGTTCGATATAGGAATTGGTGCGCAAACCGGTCCGCCGGATAAAAGTATGAACGTGAACCTCTATTTGAGCCGTGCTGAAGAGTTGGGGCCATTTTTTTTCATATTGTTTCCAGGCGGCCGGATTTTCATGGTGAAGCATTTCTCCCAATCCCAGAAAATCGCTCTTCACTTTTTGAGCAGTCCTCACCGCTGCGTTGATCTCTTCTGCGATGGTCCGGGATACTTTTTTTTCGAGAATTTCCAGGTTGGCCGGGTCTTCGAGGTTCATCGGGCAGTTCATCTCCTCAACGGCCGCTTCCCCATCGACACGGATACGGAACACAGGCTTGTTTTGCTTTACCTGTGCGGAGATTTGGGTGATGGACTTGATAAGATCAACCGTTGCTCCTTCGGATCGTTTTCCGCATTGGACGTAAACGGAAGTTGTGCTGATCTGGTCGCGGATAAAAGCAACACCGCGGGCCGTGGAGCCACTCAACCAGCGGATGAGCCGTCCGTTTTTAAAAACGGCGATTCCGTTGATGGACAATTGATAAGGTAAGCTTGATTTTTTAAGTATATCCTGGATCTGCGAACGGGTCGTGTCCCCGCTCAGTTTGATCCCGGGGATGAGAACAATCAAAGCCAGCACGATCCCGAACAGCCCAAAAACGGCAGCCAACAGAATCAGGGCGAAACGGAGGAGGCGGGCGGCGATCGCCATGTTGAACGAAGGGTTGACAAAATTGGCAATTGCGGTCGTCGCAACCACGATGACCGTCGCCGGAGTCACCATCCCGGAGCGAATGGCTGTTTCCCCGAGGACGATGGCGCCGACAATGGTGACAGCTGTACTGAGGGCTTTCGGGGCGCGCACTCCCGCTTCCCGGATCACCTCGAAAACGAGTTCCATGAGGAGCACTTCCACCACGACCGGAAAAGGAACCCCTTCCCGCTGTGCGGCAATATTGATGAGCAAATTGGTCGGAACCATCTCTTGATGAAAGGTTGTCAAGGCGATGTATACAGACGGAGTGAGCAGGGAAACCAGGAAAGCGGCGTAACGAATCAACCGGAGAAGGAGCGAGATATCAAAACGCTGATAGTAATCTTCTACCGATTGGAAAAAGAGAGGGAAGGTTGCCGGAACCGTGAGTACGTAGGGAGTATTGTCGACCAGAATGGCCACCCGTCCTTCCAACAGGTTGCCTGCTATCACATCCGGGCGTTCCGTCGAATAAAGGGTGGGAAACGGAGTAAAGGTTTTATGCTGGATAAACTCTTCAATATAACCCGACTCCAGGATGGCGTCGATCTCAATCGCTTTCAATTTTGTCAAGACTTTTTTGACGATATTTTCATTGGCAATTCCTTGTATATACATCACGGCAACTTCTGTTTTGGTCAGGCTTCCGATGAGCAGTTTGGTCATCCATAAATTCGGAGTTTTAATGCGCCGGCGAATGAGTCCGATGTTGATGTCGATCGATTCGGTGAAACTATCTTTGGGGCCGCGGATCACCGTTTGCGAAGTGGGCTCGGAAACGGGTTTGCTTGCCCCGCCTGCCGTATGGACGGCAATACAGCGGCTCCAGCCTTCCCCGAAGAGGACGGCGTTCCCGGTAAGGATGGATTCATAGACTTGGGCCCAGGAATCGAGCCATTCAATCTTACCGATCGTTAAGGCATTCTTTTTCAGCCATTCAAGTGCCGTTCGCTCGTCCTCGAGTTGTTCCAGGTGAACGGAATCGATCATCAGTGATTTCATCACCCACTCATGGATCGTATCCCTGTTCACCAGGCTTTCAATGTAGACAAGGGCCACCTGAATACCCGGAGAGCAGCCCGGTTCAAACGTGCGGATGATGCAATCCGGGCTCCCTCCAAATTCTTCTCTGATTTTGTTCATGTTTTCTTCCAGGCCGGAGAAGAGGGCAAATTCTGTTTTTTTCTCAGTGGGTTTCGCAGTTTCTTCGCTTTGTTTCTTTCCCCTGATCCTGAGCCGCCTCATGGCAGATTCGCCGTCCTTCACTGTGAATTCTATCCTTAATATGGGTTCTGTGTATTTTTTTATTCTTTTTTCCGTATTCACCTTTTCCCCGTGTATTTTTTAAAGCGGTTGGGGAGAAGTTAAGCGTGTGGTGATGACGAATGAAAAACGGGTCTTTTCGTATAATCAGACGCTCAAAAGATCGCAAGAAAAACAAAGTCCTGGAAGAAAGGTATCAACAAAAACTGGAAGAAACCGTCGGAAATACTGAAATTCACGAAAATCTGGACCAAAATCTTGAATATGTGAAAAAGGTGCTCGGAGAAAGCTATGATCTGATCACCCGCAAGCTGATCATCGATCAGACCGATGACCGGTATGCCGGCATTGTCTACTTGGATGATATGGTCAACAAAGATCTCGTCCATCAATTTATCATTCGTCCCTTAGTATCCATCGGAGAGTCGAAAGATGCGATGGATGATCTCTGGAAAGCCGCGGTTGACAAAATCGTCGAAGCGGGTGAAACGAAACCGGCCGACGGGATGAAATCGGTGATTGACGCGATTTTGAGCGGAGATACGATTCTGTTCATCGACGGCTATAAGAACGCTCTGATTATGGGCTCCAAAGGCTGGTATAACAGTTTAAGGGAGCCCCGGTCGGAGCATTTGGTCCGCGGATCCCGCGAAGGATTTACGGAAACACTCAGCTTTAACATTGGAATGATTCGTCACCGTTTAAAGGATCCCGACCTGCGTATCAAAATGCTCTCGCTGGGAAAGCGGACCAAAACCGTCGTCAATCTTCTTTATATTGAAGGGGTCGCTGATCCGAAAATCGTGAACGAAGTGGAACAGCGGATCAAACGAATCGAAATTGACGGTGTGTTGGAATCAGGATATATTGAAGAGTTTATTCAGGATCAGATATGGTCCCCGTTTCCGCAGCTACAGAATACGGAACGTCCGGACGCGGTAGTTTCCCATTTGCTGGAAGGGAAAGTGGCCGTACTGACGGACGGAACTCCCCATGCGTTAATTGCTCCGGCTGTTTTTACCCAGTTTTACTACAGCCCGGAGGATTATTATGAACGCTATCTGATCGCCACCTTTCTGCGCTTGATCCGCTTGATCAGTTTGTTTGCGGCACTGCTCTTGCCAGCACTTTATATCGCGTTTTCCTCCTTTCACCCTGAAATGATTCCCTCCAAATTTGCGCTTGCCATGGCCTCGGGCCGTTCCACCGTCCCGTTTCCGTCGATTGTTGAGGCACTGATGATGGAATTCAGCGTGGAAGTGCTCAGGGAAGCCAGTATCCGTCTTCCGGGTCCGATCGGTCCGACGATCGGAATCGTGGGCGCACTGGTGATTGGTGAAGCCTCCGTTTCGGCCGGCCTCGTATCTCCAGCGATGGTGATTGTGGTGGCCATTACCACGATCAGCTCTTATGCCAATCCCAGCTATAATGCCGCCATTTCGGTGAGGCTTCTGCGCTTTCCCTTGATGATCGCCGCTACGGTGTTCGGGTTGTATGGGATTATGATCGGGGTGATGCTGATCTTGCTGCATCTGGTGGAACTGCGCTCGTTTGGCGTTCCCTATGTGGCACCATATTCTCCTTTTCAGGGACAAGATTCCAAGGATAGCCTGTTCCGTGCACCTTGGCAGTGGATGAATAAACGACCGGTCATTTTCCGTCCGCAAAATGAACGGAGACAACCAGACATGGAGAGAGAAAAGAGGGAAGATCAAAGATGACCCGCCAAAAAACTACAGATGCTTCCAAACATACCATCACTCCCTTTCAGTCCGTGGCGATCATCCAATTAACGGTAATCGGAGTCGGCATATTAAGCCTTCCGCGTGCCTTCGCCCAAGCGGCCGGACCTGATGCCATCTGGTCCATCTTTCTATCGGCATTGATTATTTGGTTTCTGCTCGCCGTCATCGCCAACCTGATCCGGAGATTTCCCCATCAGTCATTGGAGGAGTATGTTCCCAAGATCCTGGGGTCAGCGAGAGACGACCGGACAGGGAAAGTTTTGGGAATCCCCGTTCTGTTAGCGTTTGCGGCAGTTTGGCTTTTAGGTATTTCCACGTCAGCCAGGGTGTTTGGGGAAGCCCTGTTATCGGCTGTTTTTAGAAACACTCCGCTGGAAGTTGTCATTTTGACGCTGATTGCGGGGAGCGCGATTGCCGCCGGCAGGGCACCGGGGGTGATTGCCAGATTAAATGGACTTGTTTATCCGCTTACCCTTGTTCCATGGATTCTCCTCGTGATCGGCCTGATTCAAAAAGGGGAGATCACCAATCTGCTCCCTTTGTTTCAGGCTGACTGGAGTGCAATCGGAAAAGGGATCATGGTCGGGTTGTTTTCCTTTGTGGGGTTCGAAGTTACCCTGGTATACGGGGGATATTATCAGCAGCCGAAGAAGGCGTTTCTCGCTCATTCCGCCGCGGTGGCGATTATCTCTCTCTTATATAGTCTGGCCTTTATCACCACGTTAAGTGTTTTTGGTGTAGAAGAGCTGATGCAGACGATATGGCCCTTCGTTGAGGTGGCTAAAGTGATCACCATTCCCGGAGCGGTTTTTGAACGGTTGGAGTCGGGGATTTACGCTATTTGGGTGGCAACTGTTTATATCTCCATGACGAATCTGTTTGCGGCCTTGGTGCACATGATTGTTAACTTTTTCAAGCTCCATGACCGATACAGTAAACCGCTGGCCTGGATTTTGGTGCCCATTATCTTTATGATCGCCATGTATCCGAGCAATTTTCAGGAAGTGTTTGAGTGGTCGAACCGTGTAGGGATGGCTATTTTCATCCTTGCTCTTACGTTGCCTTTTCTCTTGCTCTGCATCGCCGGGATCCGGAAGAAGAAGGGGGATGAAAAGGATGCGCCGGCCTCTTCTCTGTAAACTCATTTTTCTCACGCTCATCAGTCTGTTGATACCCGGCTGTTGGGATCGGGTCGATATTGAAGAGAGATTGTCGGTCGTATCGATGGGCATCGATAAGGCCCGCGACGGGTGGGAGATTTCCGTCCAGGTTCCCATCCC
This sequence comes from Lihuaxuella thermophila, assembly GCF_900110165.1. Taxonomy (GTDB): domain Bacteria; phylum Bacillota; class Bacilli; order Thermoactinomycetales; family Thermoactinomycetaceae; genus Lihuaxuella; species Lihuaxuella thermophila. The sequence goes on along the minus strand of NZ_FOCQ01000006.1, from coordinate 199,622 downwards.
CAGGAATATTGTAGGCGGAGGAAGTGGCGGGGGAGGAGGCGGTGGCGGGGATCCGGTGCAAGTGTATTCCGGCACGGGCAAAACAGTGGTGGAGGCGTTGAACGAAATCGCTCGGCAATCGGACCGGCCCTTATTTTTTGGTAACTTGCAAACCGTCTTGTTCGGGGAAGAGATGGCCAGAGCTGGCATCAGCCCCGTGCTGGACCATTTTAGACGGGAACCTGAGATTCGCCGGGAATTGTGGACGGTTGTCGTCAAAGGAAGAGCGAAAGAGGTGCTCACGACCGAGACCAAACTGCAACAAGTCCCGTCCGACTTTATCAGGGAGATGTTAAAACACGGGACCCGAAGGGAAAACATTGCTGAAACAACGCTCGGAAAATTGTTGATTATGTTGGCCACCCCCGCGAAGCGGGCACCTGTTCTTAATTACTTAGAGAAAAAAGATGATGCTTTCCGGTGGATCGGGGCTGCAGTCTTTCGAAATGACCGAATGGTTGGTTTGTTAATGGATAACGAGGTAACCCCTCTGGTGCAAATGGCCGAAGCAAAGCAGGGGAGTCAGATCATCGCCCCCTGTCCCGGTCAGCCCGGAACGATCATTTTCAGACCTGACGGAATCAGAAGACAGGTGAAGGTGTCCGGGAGGCCGGCTGTCGATATAAATCTCGAACTGGAAGGATCCATCGTGGAAAAAACCTGTAATCTGGATTTAAGTAAGCCGCAGATGCTGACAGAGATCGGAGAAAGTCTGGAACGCGTGTACGAACAAAAAGCGAGGGCACTCATCGCAAAGTCACAAAAAGACTTCAAGGCGGACATCATCCAAGTCGGCAGGTATGTCCGCGCTTATCAACCCGTTGCATTCAAAAAAATGGCATGGGAACGGCAGTATCCGCGCATCCCGATCCGTGTTTCATACAAGGTGAATGTTCGCCGGATCGGCATGAGAGCCCAGTAACTTTGATAACAACATCGCTTTCTCTAAAATTGTTTTCAAACGGAACAGAAACTCCCTGTTCCGTCTCTTTTCTTTATCCTGATGTACTGATATAATAAGGAAAGTTTTGAACAGCTGATTGATGGTATTTATTCCCGTTATTCCAGGAAAGTTTTGGTGAGTTCACAAATGAAACCCTTTGTATATGACTTGACGGGTGAGCAATGGGAGAAATGGATGAGAGAACGGAATCAGCCCGGTTGGCGGGTCGGCCAGATGATGGATTGGCTGTATGTCAAACGGGTGGAGTCGTTTGAGGAGATGACCAATCTGCCGAAAACGCTTCGTGCCGAACTCTCCGAATCCTTCCGTTTTCGCCCGCTTGATGTGATTACCACACAACAATCCCAGGACGGAACGGTCAAATTTCTGTTTGGCCTTTATGACGGCCATGCCATCGAAACGGTGATCATGCGCCATAATTACGGAAACAGCGTCTGTGTCACAACCCAGGTGGGGTGCCGCATCGGTTGTACGTTTTGCGCCTCCACTCTGGGAGGGTTGAAACGAAACCTGTCGACCGGCGAGATTGTGGCACAGGTGGTCATGGCCCAGAAATATTTGGATCAGGCGGGAGAGCGGGTCCGATCGGTCGTCGTGATGGGTTCCGGTGAACCGTTTGAAAACTATGAAGCCACAATGGCGTTTATCCGAATCCTGAATGACGCCAAAGGGCTCCAGATCGGACAGCGCCATATTACCGTGTCGACCAGCGGTGTGGTTCCCAATATTTACCGGTTCGCCGATGAAGAGTGGCAAGTGAAGCTGGCGATTTCCCTGCATGCGCCCAATCATGATCTGCGTTCCAGCCTGATGCCGATCAACCGCAGATTCCCGCTTGCCGAATTATTGGATGCGTGCTGGTACTATCTGAGGAAGACGGGACGCCGGCTGACGTTTGAATATGCCCTGATCGGAGGGAAAAACGACCGGGCCGAACATGCCCATGAGCTGGGTAAACTCCTGCAAGGGATGAACTGCCTGGTCAATCTGATTCCGGTCAACTATGTTCCTGAAAGGAACTATACCCGTACGCCAAGAAATCAAATCTTTGAATTTAAACGGATTTTGGATTCATACAAGATTAATACGACCATCCGCCGTGAACATGGTCACGATATCGATGCCGCCTGCGGGCAGTTGAGGGCAAAACACAGCCAAATGATGGAGTCCTGAGCGAATAGGGATTCGCTCTTCTTGTGATCATATATCAATTCTCATTGATCCCGTATCAAACAACATTCGCGGTGATTTCCTCTTCGAACCGCCAACACAGTTACCACATCGGAAAGGGAAAGGGGTAACCGAACATGGAGATGGCACAGCGAACAGATATCGGACGGGTGCGCGATCTCAATGAAGACAGCATCGGACTGCTCCAGACAAAATCGGGTGCTGTCATTGCCATTGTCGCGGACGGTATGGGCGGGCATCAAGCCGGTGATGTAGCCAGCCGCACAGCCGTGGATACGATTGAAAAAGTGTTAAGCGCCGAGTCTCTGGATGCGTCAACTGAAGAAAAGAGCGACTTGCTGCTGCATGCGGTCGGTAAAGCCAATGAAACCGTCTATTCTCTAGCCTCCCAGAACAGCCAGTTCCAGGGCATGGGTACGACGGTTGTAGCTGCCATCGCGGATGAAAATGAAGTGGTGTTGGCCCACGTGGGCGACAGCCGTGCCTATATGTTGCATAAAGGCGGTCTTTATCAACTGACCGAAGATCATTCTTATGTAAATATTCTCAGGAAACACGGCCAGATTACGGCTGAAGAAGCGCGCAACCATCCCCAGCGCAATATGATTGTGCGGGCAGTGGGGACGAATGAGGAAGTTGAAGTGGATTTGATCAATACCCCTTGGGGAAGCGAAGATGTATTGCTGTTGTGTTCAGACGGTTTGACCACGATGGTGGCCGAGCGGGAAATCGGCTTGGTCTTGTCCTCTACCACGATGACATTGGAGGAAAAAGCGGATCGTTTGCTGCGGATGGCACTGGATGCCGGTGGTACAGATAATATATCCCTAATTCTTCTTAAACATACGGGTAGGTCAACCAGATCTTAACTCAGGGTCAAGGGAGGAACGAGGTGACCATGCAGATGGAAGGGAAGAAGCTGGGGGGACGTTACGAGATTGTCAGCCGTGTCGGCGGCGGGGGAATGGCCGTCGTTTACAAGGCGAAGGACTTATTACTGAATCGTTTTGTGGCTATTAAAATTTTAAGCGAATCCCTCAGTAATGATTCAGAGTTTATCCGTCGTTTTAGTCGGGAGGCGCAAGCGGCAGCCAGTTTGTCCCACCCGAACATCGTAAATGTGTATGATGTGGGCAGGGATGGATACACCCACTATATCGTCATGGAACTGGTGGAAGGGCCGACGCTCAAGCAGTATATCCAGGAACGGGGCCCACTGCCGGTCGAAGAAGCGGCCAATATCGCTGTGCAAATCTGTGACGGGTTGGCACATGCCCACGACAATCAGATTGTTCACCGTGACATCAAACCGCATAACATTTTATTGGGACCGAACGGCCGGGTGAAAGTGACCGACTTCGGGATCGCGCGGGCAGCCAGTTCGTCTACCATCACACAAACCGGTTCGGTGATGGGTTCGGTACACTATTTTTCCCCGGAGCAGGCACGCGGGGGCGTCATCGGCGAGAAATCGGATATCTATTCACTGGGAATTGTATTTTACGAGATGCTGACCGGTCACCTCCCGTTTGACGGAGACTCCGCCATCAGTATTGCGCTGAAACACTTGCAGGATCCGGTTGAGGATCCCCGCGAGCTCAACCCGGAGATTCCGGACAACGTCGCGGAAATCGTGCTTCGCGCTCTGGAGAAAGACCCGTCCATGCGTTATTCGTCGGCCAGGGCGATGATGCAGGACATTGTCTATGCGGTTCGGCTCGACCGCCGTCTGGAGGCGAACTGGGGAAATCACCGCCAGCCGCAACAGGATTTTTCCTACCAGACGATCCCGCTTGGCGCTGATGATGAGACAGGCAAAATTCCCGTCGCCACCGCGGTGGAGACGCCGCCTCCTTACAAGTCGCCAACCCAGCGGCCCGAAATCCGCTCAGGCAGCGTCCGCAACGAACCGCAGCGCCCGGTGAATCCGATCGGACAACAGACGATGGCCAACCTGGAGCGTTTAAGAAACCTGCCAAATGACAAAGATAAGACCATATTCCAGCGCACCGTCATCTGGCTGGAAAACGTTCAGGCCAACATGCCCTGGTGGCAAAAGTTACTGTTCGGTCTGTTTACGATCATTCTGATCGGCTCGTTAAGCATCTGGGGCTTTACTGCGATTTGGGGCCTCATTTCAAAAGGCGGAGAAGATGAAACCGGCGGTACGGAGGCCAATGCGACAAGTATAACTTTGCCTGCATTCAAAAGTGAGAAACAAGCCAGACAGTTTGCTTCTAAACATGGTTTATCAGAACCCAAGATAATATTTAAACCTGGTGAAGAAGGGGAAGTTCTAAGACAAGAACCAGCTGCGGGAGAGAAAATAGAAAAAGGCCAAAGCTTTACCATTTATGTAGGAGCTGGTGGTGTAAAAGTTCCAAATTACCGCGGAGAATTTGAAACATCTATTCAAAGAGAAATTGCAAAAGGTACTGACAAACTAGGCTACAAACTTGAGATGTATAGATGTGATGGCAGTGGTTCGGGATATAGGCGCGCTACCATGTATAAACAGATACCGGAACCAGGTAAAAGAGTGGAGAAAGGTGCAACGGTTAAGGTTTATTCAAATATCCCGGGATACCCGCTTTCTAAATGTGAAGAGGTCATTTACTCATCAAGTTAGGAGGTATGCCATGCCTGTTGGGCAAATCGTCAAAGCGATCAGCGGATTTTACTACGTGCGCTCGCCTGAAGGGGAAGAAATTCAGTGCCGGGCGCGCGGGGTATTTAAGTTTAAAAAAAAGAAGTTGACCCCGCTGGTTGGCGATTATGTACAATATGAAATGACGGGGCCGGGCGAAGGGTTTGTCACCTCCGTCGAGCCCCGTCAAACCGAGCTGCTGCGCCCACCCATCGCCAATGTTGATCAGGCGGTGGTTGTTTGTTCTTTGCGGGAGCCGGAATTTCAGCAGATGCCGGTCGACCGCTTTCTCGTGCACGGGGAGCGGGCGGGGCTGGATCTGGTCATCTGTCTGACCAAGCGGGATCTGGTCGATGATGACAGTGAGGTGGAACGGATCCGGGCCATCTATCAGACGGCCGGCTATCCGGTCATTGCGACCAGTATCCGCACGCAGGTGGGCATCGATGAACTGAAAAAATATCTGGCGGAGCGGACCTCCGTGTTTGCCGGGCAGTCCGGAGTGGGCAAATCATCGCTTCTCAATCAATTGCTACCCGACCGGAAATTGCAGACGGGTGCGGTAAGCCAGAAGCTGGGGCGTGGACGCCATACCACCCGTCAGGTGGAGCTGATCCCCTTGGGAAATGGAGGGCAGGTGGCGGATACGCCGGGATTTAGCCAGCTCACCTTTCAAGGCTTTGAACCGGAGGAGCTCAGCGACTGTTTTCCGGAGATGCGCGAGCGTTCCGCCCGTTGCCGTTTCCGGGGGTGTCTCCACTTGAACGAGCCCGGCTGTGCGGTGAAAGAAGCCGTAGAGAATCAGGAAATTCATGCCGGCCGCTACAACAATTATCTGCAGTTCTTGACGGAGATCAAGGAGGAACAGCAGAGGAGGTATTAACATGGTCAAAATTGCGCCCTCGATCTTGTCGGCCGACTTTTCACGGCTCGGGGAGGAGATCGCCGATGTGGAACGGGCAGGGGCCGACTGGATTCATGTGGACGTGATGGATGGTCACTTTGTTCCGAACATCACCCTGGGGCCGCTGATCGTGGAGTCGATCCGGCCGCATACCGGCCTGCCCCTCGATGTGCACCTGATGATTGAAGAGCCCGACCGCTATATCGAGGCGTTTGCCAAAAGCGGGGCTGACCTGATCTCCGTTCATCAGGAGGCTTGCCCTCACCTGCACCGTACCGTCCATCTCATCAAGGAACAGGGAGTGAAAGCCGGGGTCGTCATCAATCCGGCCACACCGGTTTCCCTGATCGAGCCCATCCTGCCGGATGTGGATCTTGTGTTGCTCATGACGGTCAACCCCGGTTTTGGGGGACAAACCTTTATCAGGAGCGTTTTGCATAAGATCAGGCAGGTGCGCGGACTTCTCGATGCCCAAGGATTATCCCATGTGGAAATCGAAGTGGACGGCGGGATCAATGTCAACACGGCTGCCGATGTGGCGGCCAGCGGGGCGACGGTTCTGGTGGCCGGTTCGGCCATTTTTGGCACAGAAAACCGTCAGGAGTCTCTCCTGGCGATTCGCGGGGCAGCAGCCGGGCAAACGGATAGGGAAGGGAGGAGACAGAAATGATCCAGAGCAGCCGCTTGATTACGATGATCGAAATTGCGGTCATGACGGCGATCGCCGTTGTGCTTGATCGATGGATTCTTTTTCAGATGCCGCAGGGCGGATCGGTTACGCTGGTGATGGTGCCGATTGCCATTCTGGCGTTTCGCCGGGGCCTGGTTCCCGGATTGGTCTGCGGCTTGTTGACTGGCATTTTACTGTTGATTTTTAGTGGTTATGTGGTTCATCCGGTGCAAGCCATTTTAGATTATCCGCTGGCGTTTGGATTGCTGGGACTTTCCGGTGTGATCCGGCTTCAAAGCTATGCGAGCCGGATAGCCAAGGTGCTGATGGCAGGCGCCGGTCTGCTGATCGCGGGGGGACTGCGGTTTCTGGCCCATTATCTTTCCGGAATCATCTTTTTTGCTTCCTATGCCCCCGAAGGGCAGCCGGTTTATTTGTACTCATTGATCTACAACCTCACCTATATTCTGCCGCAGATCCTGCTCTCCTTGATCGTGCTGGGACTATTGATCTATTCGGCCCCGCAACTGGTTTTAAAGCAACGTTAACTGGATGGATGGGTTGAAGGATGTCGAAGCGGACAGCTTTTGTTGTGGCAGGCGGGGATGTGGATGCGGAAGATTTGGCGTTGATCGATCCCGAACGGGACTGGGTTGTCGCTGCGGACGGAGGAGCGCTGACACTCCTGGATGCGGGAATTATCCCCCATCTGGTCGTCGGCGATTTTGATACGGTGGGCGAACACTTTGCGGCTCAACTAGCCGCCCGTGGCATTCCGATCCGGAAACTGCCGGCGGCCAAGGCGGAAACGGATACCCATTATGCCGCCCGTGAAGCGCTGCGCCAAAATCCGGATGAGGTGATCATCCTGGGTGCGCTGGGAGGTTCCCGCTTTGACCACACCCTGGCCAATCTGGGCCTTCTGGAGTGGCTGGATGAACAGGGAGTGCAAGGGATTCTCTATCATCGAAGTAACCGGATTCGGTTGGTTTCTGGGCCTGGGGAAGCAGTCCTGGCTGAAAGCAAATTTTCTTTTGTCTCGCTCATTCCCGTAACGGCGGCAGCGGAAGGAATTACGACGGTAGGCATGTTATATCCTTTGCGGGGAGAAACGCTCCTGCGGGGGATGACGCGGGGGATCAGCAACGAAATCGTCGGGAGAGAGGGCAAAATCATCATTGAAAAAGGCAAATGCCTGTTGGTGGAAAGCCGGGACTAATCCCGGTTTTCTGCGTTTTGTCCGGGTGCTTGTCCCGCTAAATAAGATCCGTTGTTCTAGGGACATATTGAACTCTATAGAATATAAATAAGTTGAAGGCACGATGCGGTATGAGTCGTGATCATATGATGACCAACTGGGGTAAGGGGTGAATCGGTGTGAAGTTTTATACCATCAAGCTTCCGAAATTCCTCGGTGGGATGGTTAAAGCCATACTAGGTGTGTTTAAAAAAGATTAAGCTCTTTGGCTCAAAAGAAAAAAAGCACCCCACAGGTGCTTTTTTCTTATCCATTTCCATTACACACGGGTAACTTTGCCGGATTTCAGTGCACGGGTGCTCACATACACGCGTTTTGGTTTCCCATCCACGAGAATGCGCACTTTTTGCACGTTCACGCCCCATTTTTTACGGGTTTTGCGGTTGGAGTGGCTGACTTTGTTTCCCATGTGTCCTTGTTTACCGGTGATAAAACAACGACGAGCCATCTTTGCACCTCCTATCTTGCGTCCGTCAAAGAACAACAGGCTCTGATTTCCAAAGGACAGAATTTCGCTCTCATATCCTAAACACCAGCCCATTTTAGCATACCTCATTCATCCTTGCAAGGAGACCTTTTATTCTGCTTGCTGTTATTGTACAATTGTCCTAGCTGACAGCCTATTGAAACCCCGATCAGGGAGGAATAACCATGAGCTTGGAAGTTTCAACAAACCTTGGACAAATCGAAGTTGCAAATGAGGTGATCGCGACCATTGCCGGAGTGTCGGCGATGGATTGCTACGGCTTGGTGGGAATGGCTTCCCGCAGCCAGCTGAAGGATGGAATCACCGAACTCTTGGGACGCGAAAACCTGAGCAAAGGAATCGAGGTGCGGACCGAGAACGGCGAAACGATCATTGATATGTACATTATCGTCGGGTATGGAACAAAGATTTCGGAAGTGGCTCACAATGTTCAAACCAAAGTGAAATATACCCTGGAGCAAATGACCGGGTTGAAAGTAAATCATGTGAACATCTATGTGCAAGGTGTTCGTTTGGTGAACGAAGAGTGAGGAGGAAAAGGCTTGTCACAGCAACATATTGATGCAGCGCTCTTTTTGCAGATGATGCGTGCGGGCGCACAATGCTTAAACAAACATGTGGAAACCGTCAACGCGTTAAACGTTTTTCCCGTGCCGGACGGAGACACGGGAACCAATATGAACTTGACACTGGCCTCCGGTGTGAGGGAAATGGAGAAAGCAGCCGCTTCGTCGGTCGGAAAATTGGCGGAAGCGCTATCAAAAGGTTTGTTGATGGGCGCGCGCGGCAATTCCGGGGTGATCCTGTCCCAGTTGTTCCGCGGTTTTGCCAAAGCCGTCTCCGATAAAGACTCGATCAACGCCCGACAACTGGCTGACGCCTTTCAGCGAGGCGTGGAGACTGCGTATAAAGCGGTGCTCAAACCGGTGGAAGGAACGATTCTCACTGTTGCCCGCGAGGCGGCAGACGAGGGGATGAAGCGTTCCTGGACGACGGAAGACCCGACGGCCATCATGGAAGCCGTTTTGAACGAAGCGCGCAGAACCCTTGCCCGCACTCCTGAGATGCTGCCGGTTTTAAAGCAGACAGGTGTTGTGGATGCGGGAGGGCAAGGACTTGTTTTTATCTACGAAGGAATGTTGGCTTTGTTAAGAGGGGAAACAGACACGGAGGAAAAAACTTCTTCAGCACTTCCCGATCCGGATTCCCTCGCGGCAGTGGCGCATGAACAAAATGCCCAGTCGCTCATTGATCCTGCTCAAATTGAACACGGATATTGCACGGAGTTTATCATTCAACTCAAAACGGATCGACGCCAGACGGAAGCCTTTGAAGAACATCAATTCCGGAAGGAAATGTCCCGTTTTGGCGATTCGCTGCTGGTTGTGGCGGATGATGAGCTGGTCAAAGTACATATCCATGCGGAGTATCCGGGGGATGCGCTTAATTTCGCCATGAAATTCGGGGATTTGACCCGGATCAAAATCGATAATATGCGTGAACAGTACGAGCATGTCACCGAAGGGAAGGGGCCGGCCCGCCCTGAACAGAAGCAGGCTGAACCGTCGAAGGAAAAGAAAAAGTACGGGATCGCCGCCGTGGCAACCGGTGAGGGGATCGCCGAGATCTTTCGCAGCTTGGGAGTGGACGTGGTCATCGAAGGGGGACAGACGATGAACCCCAGCACGGAAGATATTGCGAAAGCGATCGGGCAAATCTACGCCGAACACATTTTCATCCTGCCAAACAACAAAAATATCATTTTGACTGCGGAGCAGGTGGGAGAAGTGGTGGAGACCCCGGTGACCGTGCTGCCGACGCGAAACATCGCCCAGGGACTGGCTGCGCTCTTGGCTTTTTCCAATGAAGCCAGCCCGGAAACCAACCGGCAGAAGATGACCGAAGCGTATACCCATGTGCAATCGGGTGAAGTGACTTACGCCATCCGGGATTCCAACATGAATGGTCTCGCGATTAACAAAGGGGATTATCTCGGCATTCGCGACGGAAAAATCGAAAAAGTGGGGCGCGATTTAATCCAAACGGCTTGTGAACTGTTGGAAGCCATGGTGGATGACGGGGCCGATGTGGTTACCATTATTTACGGACAGGAAACCACAGAGGAACAGGTAAACCAAATTACCCAATTTATCGAAGAAAAATATCCGGACACCGAAGTGGAAGTACACGACGGGGGGCAGCCGCTGTACTATTTCTTATTCTCTGTGGAATAAATTGGAAGGGGTGTTTGGAGTGGCAAATGTTAAAATAATTACGGACAGTACCGCAGATATTCCCAAGAATTTGGCCGAAGAATTAGGAATTTCAGTGATTCCGCTCAAAGTGCATGTGGGTGGAGAGTCCTATCTGGACGGGGTTACCTTGAGTGCTGCCGAATTTTACGAAAAGCTTCGTGCGACTGAAGAACTGCCCACCACCTCGCAACCGTCTCCCCTTGATTTTGCCGAAGTTTACCGGGGAGCGATCCAAGAGGGGGCAACGGAAATTTTATCCATCCATCTCTCATCGGCATTGAGCGGAACGTATCAGTCTGCGGTACTCGCCAAAGGAATGATCGAAGAAGAACATCCGGGCGTCACGATCACCGTCTTTGACTCCAAAACAGCGACCTATTCTATCGGGATGATCGTCGTCGCTGTCGCGCGCGCAGCCAAACAGGGCAAAAAGATGGACGAGTTGGTCGCCATCGCGGAATATTACCGGGAAAATCAGGCGTTGGCAGCTCTGGTGGACACGCTCGAATACCTGCAAAAAGGCGGGCGGATTGGGAAAGCAGCGGCACTGGTCGGCTCTTTGCTGAGCATCAAGCCGATCATTTCCATCAACGACGACGGGGAAGTATATGCCATCGATAAAGCACGTGGGAAGAATAAAGCGGTGAGCAGGGTTTTTGAACTGCTCCAGGAAAAAGTCCCCGCCGGCTCGACGGTCACGGCTGCCGTATTGCATGCGGACCGCAAGGAACAGGCGGAAGAATGGATGGACAAATTGAAAGCGATTTATGATGTGCAGGAAGCCAACTTGATCGAGATTGGACCCGTGATCGGTACCCACGCGGGGCCGGGTACGATCGGCTGCTTGGTGGTGCCTTTGAAAGCTTAGACCCGTTGGTAGGAGGAAAACATGAAATATCGCACGGTTTTTGATATTATTGGTCCGATCATGATTGGACCCTCCAGTTCTCATACGGCCGGTGCGGCCCGGATTGGCCGTGCGGCCAGGAAAATCTTCGGTCGTAAGCCCAAACGGGTGATCATCACTCTCTACGGTTCTTTTGCCAAGACGTATCGCGGTCACGGAACTGACATTGCGCTGGCAGGAGGGCTGTTGGATTTCGATACCTTTGACAAACGGATCGTCAATGCCTTGGAAATTGCCAAGGAAGAAGGAGTTGACATCATCTTTCGCGAATCGGATGAATTGACCGATCATCCCAATACCGCGCGTCTTCGCCTTGAAGATGAAAAAGGAACCATGGAAGTGGTGGGCGTCTCGATTGGCGGCGGCAAGATGGAAATCATCGAATTAAATGGTTTTGAACTGAAATTATCCGGCAATGATCCCGTTTTACTCGTACTCCATCATGACCAGTACGGTGCCGTCGCACGTGTCGCGACTGTGCTCGCTTCTCACAAAATCAATATCGGTTTTATGCAGGTGTCGCGCAAGGAAAAAGGTTCCGAAGCGTTGATGTCGATCGAAACCGACCAACCTGTGGAGCCCGAAGTACAGAAAGAAATACAAGACCTTCCGGGCATCCTGGCCGTCACCATTCTTTAATCATTTGACTGAAAGCCGCCTAATCGTTTTAGGCGGCGGTTTTCTGTGAAGGTGTAAAGAAGGTCAGTCGTTCGTGAATGTTTTTGTGGAAAAGGAGCTAGTAGCCATGAAGTTTCGTACTGTTGCTGAGTTGGTAGAAATTGCTGAAACGGAAAACCTCAAAATTTCCGAAGTGATGATTTTACACGAAGCAGAGGTGATGAATCGTCCGCGGGAAGAGATTTTCGAGGAGATGGGGCGGAATCTCGATGTGATGGAACAGGCGATTCAGCGCGGCCTGACCGAGGACATCCGTTCCCACAGCGGTTTGACCGGCGGTGATGCGAAGAAAATTCGCGAGTATAAGGAAAAAGCCAATGTTCTGTTGTCCGGTCCGACAATTTTGGATGCGGTTTCACGGGCGACAGCCGTTTCGGAAGTAAATGCCGCCATGGGCACGATTGTAGCTACTCCGACGGCGGGAGCTTGCGGCATTTTACCCGGAACCATCTTTACCGCAGCCGAAAAGCTCGGTTCCGATCGGGAGACGATGATCCGCGCTCTGTTTGTCGCCGGTGCGGTTGGCTTTTGCATCGCCAACAATGCCTGCATTTCCGGCGCGGCGGGGGGCTGTCAGGCAGAAGTGGGCTCGGCGACAGCGATGGCTGCAGCGGCCGTGGTGGAGATGGCGGGAGGCACGCCGTCAATGTCTGCGGAAGCGATTGCCATTGCCTTGAAAAACATGTTGGGACTGGTTTGCGACCCGGTGGCCGGCCTGGTGGAGGCCCCTTGCGTGAAGCGGAACGCCATGGGAGCTGCCATCGCCATGGTGGCGGCAGACATGGCCATGGCAGGGGTGAAAAGCGTGATCCCCACCGATGAAGTGATTGAAGCCATGTACAAGATTGGACAGACGATGCCGGTCGCGTTAAAAGAGACTGCTTTGGGCGGATTGGCTGCTACCCCGACAGGACGTGCCCTGGAACGACAAATTTTTGGAACCATTGATAAAAAATCATGAATCTGTCCGAAGTCCCTGTAGATGTTTTGCCAGGGGTGGGGGAGCAGAAAAAACAGGCTCTGGCGGAGCTGGGAATCCGGTCCGTCGACGATCTGTTGCAATATTATCCTTACCGGTACGAGGATTATCGCCTCAGCGATCTGACACAAGCCCCACATGAAGCTAAAGTGACAGTCCGGGGGCGGATTTACGGAACACCCAGCGTCCGATGGTATGGAAAGAAAAAATCCCGCATGACCGTGAAACTGGATGCGGGGGGCATTCACATCAGTGTGATCTGGTTTAACCAGGCCTATCTCAAAGAAAAGCTTTCCCCGGGCCAAACGATCGTGGTCTCGGGAAAATGGGACCGGTACCGGTTGCAGGTGACCGCGGAACGTACACTGATCAGCGAAAGCGAGCAAGAAAAGCAGGTGGGACGCTTGGAACCCGTTTATTCGGTGACCGGTCCCGTCAAAGTCAATTGGTTGCGCAAACTCATCTATGAGGCATTTGTCCGGTACGGCAGACAGATCAGGGAAATTCTTCCCGAAGAACTCATCAGCCGGTATAAACTGATTCCCCGTGCCAAAGCGATGTTCTTGCTCCATTTTCCCAAGGGAAAAGAAGAGGGACACCAGGCGAGAAGGCGCATGGTTTATGAAGAACTCTTTTTGTATGAACTGAAACTGATGTGGCTGAGAAAGCTCCATCGCACTGAAGTCCAGGGAATCGCCCATACCTTTGATGAGGAGAAAGTGGAAACATTTATCTCCGACCTGGCTTTCCCGCTGACCGGGGCGCAACGGCGGGTGGTGCGGGAGATTTTGCAGGATATGCGCCGTCCCGGACAAATGAACCGTTTATTGCAGGGGGATGTGGGTTCCGGCAAGACAGTCGTCGCGGGTATTGCCCTCTATGCCAACTATTTGAGCGGGTATCAGGGAGCATTGATGGTTCCGACCGAGATTTTGGCCGACCAGCATACCGCGTCACTGTCCAAGCTGCTCACTCCTTACGGCGCAAGGGTCATTTCGTTAACCGGCAGCATGACAGCAAGAGAGCGTCGCGACGCGCTCGGGCAAATTCAAATGGGTTTGGCTGATGTGATTGTCGGGACACATGCTTTGATTCAAGAGCCGGTGACGTTTCGCAAATTAGGCTTGGTCATTACCGACGAACAGCACCGGTTTGGCGTCAAACAGCGCGCCCTGCTCCGGGAGAAGGGGGAAACTCCCGATGTGCTGTTCATGACGGCGACACCCATCCCCCGAACGCTGGCGATCACTGTTTTCGGCGAAATGGATGTCTCAACGATTGACGAAATGCCGGCAGGCAGGCAACCGATCGACACCTATTGGGTGAAAAAAGACGCTTGGCCGCGCATCGTCAAGTTTATCCAAAAAGAGTGCGGCAAAGGCCATCAGGCCTATGTGATCTGCCCCCTGATCGAGGAATCGGAAAAGCTGGATTTACAGAATGCTGAGCAGGTATTTGAACAACTGACGGTCGATTTGGCCCCCGTCCGGGTGGGCCTGCTGCACGGGAGAATGAACGCGGCGGAAAAAGAAGAAGTGATGCGAATGTTCGCCGAAAATCAGGTGCAGGTGCTGGTTTCCACGACGGTGGTGGAAGTTGGGGTGAACGTCCCCAATGCCACGGTGATGGTCGTGTATGATGCGGACCGCTTCGGGCTGGCGCAGCTGCACCAGTTGAGAGGACGTGTCGGTCGGGGCGGGGGAGCCTCCACCTGTATTTTAGTCGCTGATCCCAAGTCGGAAACGGGAGTGGAACGTATGCGGGTGATGACCGAAACGACGGACGGATTTGAAATCTCACGCCGCGACCTTGAACTGAGGGGGCCGGGCGACTTTCTCGGAGTCAAACAGAGCGGTCTTCCTGACTTCAAAGTGGCAGACCTCACGGAAGATTTCCGCGTGCTGGAGATCGCCCGTTCCGATGCGGCGAGAATCGTGGAGAGAGAAGATTTTGAGACCCATCCCGAAACCCGGCCGCTGTATGAATATCTGATGAATGAAGAGTTGGAATCAAGAAACTTTGACTGATGCAAATCGTTTGATCTGGACAAACCCGGTAACAGCAGATGAGTACCGGGTTTGTTTATTTTTTGCGATGTCATGTACACTCAGCCGATTCGCCGCATACAATAAAGCGTTCATGATTGGAGGTGGAAAACGGGTGGACAAGAACCAGGTTTATCAAGATGTGGTCCGCACGATTAACCAGACGGTGGGCAGAAAAGCAGTGACAGTTGAGCAAATCAAGTCCTTGGTCAACCAGGCGAAAATGATCCGGAGAACACGCGGGGTTACCGGTTTAATGTCCTTTGCTTCCCAGCTTCCTTACCGGATGTTTACCCAACAAGAAATTGAACGCTTACAACGGTCGCCCCGTTGGTACGAACTCTCCGGCAAGATGATCGATCTCATGGTTTATGAAGGGGTTATCACGCCGATGGAGGCCCGGATGTTGAAACAAAGGCTGTAAAAATAGGCCTCATTCAGTAGGCCATTGGCATGGACAGGGGAAATGGGTTGAACATAAGGTATTAGTGTTTAGACACAGGGATCTAAACTTTTGGATAAAGAAGGTGAAAAGATGAGCAAAAAGAGGAAGTATCGGTCACCCGGATTCCTTAGTGACAAAGGGTCAAAAATAGAGTCGCCACGTCAGTCCCAGCACAAAAAATCACCCGTTGATCAACCCTTCCCTCACGGATATATGGATGACATGTGGCTGGAGGAAGAGTATTTTTGGGCACAGAGAAAAGAGGGGCATCCCCAGGCGGGACCACCTTCCGGCCCGCCGCGGGAATGGGATCCATGGATGATGGAGGAGTGGATGCTGGAGAGGCCTCCAAACGATAAAGAAGCTCCGTGGGCAAAAACAGATGCCCCCATGGTTCGGCCGTTCGATCCCGAACACTTTGCCCATCCCCCATTTCCAAGAGATCCGTCGGGAAAAGGAGAAGTTGATGGAAACAAAGATGGCGAACCGTTTATGCCCGGACGGTTCCAGAGACCGGTCAAAGAACGGGAGAGAATGCCGGAAGCCTTCGATGAAACGGCCGGCCTCCATTCATTGCGCAGGAGTTCACGCAAGTCGGGTAAAGGCAGATACAGAAAATAAAAAAGTGGCTCGCGAATATTCGCGAGCCTATGGTATCTTGCACAACCATTGTGTAAGATACTAAATGGGAGAGGAGAAACCGGAGGAAGAGCTTATGGGGAAATGTAAGTCTTCTCCGCGGTTCGACAACATCAATCAAGATGCTGTCATCAGTTAGGATTGCCAACTTTTACTTCTTTATACACATCCTTCAATATTAATTTTCCTGCATCCGTGTTCCTTTTGTTTTTCAAGGAATTTGTGGTAGGATAAAAATGTTTAAATCCCGTTGATGATGTAGTGTGTAAGGAGGTCGGGTATGCGAATCATTGCTGGCACTGCGCGTGGCACAAGATTGAAAATGGTTCCAGGCAAGCATGTCCGGCCAACCGCAGACCGCGTTAAAGAGTCCCTGTTTCAGGTGATTGGCCCTTTTTTTGATGGCGGATGGGTATTGGACCTGTTTGCCGGAACCGGATCCCTTGGCCTCGAGGCTCTCAGCCGGGGAGCGGAACGGGCTGTTTTTATCGACCAGTCGCGGATCAGTCTTGATACGGTCCTCGCCAATGCGGAAGCAACCGGGATGAAAGATCGGGTCGAAATCTACCGCCGCGATGCGCGGGCGGCCTGCAGAGCGTTAATCAGGCGCGGGGTCCGGTTTCGCCTCATCTTTTTGGATCCCCCTTATCATGAAAATTTGATGCTTCCTGTGCTCACGATCATCGGCAGCAGTATGCTGTTGGCTGAAAACGGGACCGTGGCGGCAGAATATCCGAGCCGTGCGTCCCTTCCAATCCAGATCGGGCAATTAAGAGAGACGCGCCGACTCACTTACGGGGATACAACCATCTCGTTGTATCAGCGAGCAACGTCTGAAGGAGGATCCTGATCAGATGAAAATAGCTGTTTATCCAGGAAGCTTTGATCCCATTACATACGGCCATCTCGACATCATTGAGCGGGGGGCGAAGGTGTTTGACAAGATTATTGTAGCTGTTCTCATCAATTCATCCAAAAATCCCCTCTTTTCAGTCGAAGAGAGAAAAGAAATGATCCGCGAAGCGACACAAACGTTTTCGAATGTAGAAGTGGACAGTTTCGACGGCTTGTTGATCGATTATGTACATAAACAAAAAGCCAATGTCATTTTGCGTGGATTGCGCGCGATTTCCGACTTTGAATACGAGCTTCAGATCGCGTCGATTAACCGTAAATTGAGCGAAAAAGTGGAAACGCTTTTTTTGATGAGCAACAATAAGCATTCATTTATCAGTTCGGCCATGGTGAAGGAAGTGGCGAGCTATGGTGCGGATGTGAAAGATCTGGTTCCCGATCATGTCGCAGAAGCGTTAAACATCAAGTTTGGATTGGAAAAAACCCGCTGAAGCGGGTTTTTTAGCGTTTATAGGGCAAGAGCCCGTTATGACGGAAAAGGTGGCAAGCCGTCCAGCCCATCCAAATCACTGCCACCCCTGCGGAACCCATTTTTAAGAGACTCCACAGGGACACGGCAACCGGAATGAACGGGTCGGCCATGGCCGGAATCGCTGTTGGCAGAAGACTGAAATGAGGCTTCAGAAACGGAAAAATGATCAGAGTGATGACCCCGGCCAGACATCCGTGGAGGACCCGGGCACAGAAGTAGGGAAAATAGCGAATATCTGTCCGACTCAACATACTGGCCACCTGGGCGTGAATCGACAGTCCGTTCCAACCGATCATGACACTGACAATGGTCAATTTGTAAATGAGGGGGATACTGGCGGCAGCGGCGCTTGCCAACTGGGACCCCAGCGTAATTTCGAATATTCCTCCCAGCATAGGATCAGATAAAGCGGGTGGCAGGGCAAGGAGTGAAAACAGATTTGCGATTCCCTTTGCCAGGAACGAAGTGATTCCCACATAATTGACGAGATGAACGAGTACAGAAAACACCATGATAAATCCGCCGATCATCAAAAGTGTTTGGATGGCGGAGGAAACAGCATCGCCCAATAACCGCCCAAGAGGTCTTCCATCTTTCACGCGTGCCCGGTGCATCGCTCTGATGGCCCGAAATAAGATAAAACCGGTTTTCCGTTCTTGCGGAGGAGACGGGGGAGCTTGCGGTTCATAGAAGCGCATCACAAATCCCACCAGGATGCTGCTTAAGTAGTGGGCAAGTGCTAAAATGATGCCGACGGAAGTGTTCTCGAAAAAGCCGACGGCTACCGCTCCGAAAATGAAAGAAGGGCTGGCTGTACTCGTAAACGAGACCAATCGCTCCCCTTCTTCGCGCGAAACCAGCTGTTGTTCGCGGAGACGGGCAGTAAGTTTGGCTCCCATCGGATTCCCTGACACAAAACCTACAGCCATGACGAAGGCTCCGGCTCCCGGTACCCGGAAAATGGGCCGCATGAGAGGTTCAAGCAAGACACCGAGGAAATGGACGACTCCAAAGCCCATCATCATTTCAACCGTGATAAAAAAAGGCAACAGAGCAGGAAAAAACACATCCCACCAGATCGTGAGGCCTCTGAGTGAAGATTTAAATGCTTGCTCCGGGTACATGACCAGTATGCAGGCCATAAAAATGGCTGTGGAAGCCAGAGCCACGGATTTTAGGCGACTTTGGAGAAGGATTTGTGTGATTTGCATGCTCTCTCTCCTCAAGACTCTCTTGGTCAATAACATGTCTACGCTGGATGGCGTCCATTTAGACCCTTTGTCCGGGAGTGAATCGCAAAAGCAGGATATTCAAA
Source organism: Lihuaxuella thermophila (assembly GCF_900110165.1). GTDB lineage: Bacteria > Bacillota > Bacilli > Thermoactinomycetales > Thermoactinomycetaceae > Lihuaxuella > Lihuaxuella thermophila. The sequence goes on along the minus strand of NZ_FOCQ01000006.1, from coordinate 180,812 downwards.
CGTAAGGGGTGGGGAAGATTGTCAAGGCCGAAGATAGGTTTAGCGTTAAGTTCGGGGGCCGCCCGGGGGCTGGCTCATATAGGGGTTCTGAAAGTGCTTGAGCAAGAAGGCATTCCCGTCGATTTTATCGCCGGAAGCAGCATGGGCAGCATTATCGGGGTTTTGTACGCGAACGGACTCAACTTGGATTTGTGCGAGCAGCTGGCCATCCGCCTGAAACGAAAGCATTGGCTGGATTTAACCGTGCCCCGGCGGGGATTTGTCATTGGCGACAAAGTGAAAGAGCTGATCGGCTTACTCACTCATCACAAACGCTTGGAAGAGTTGCGGATTCCTACGGCCGTCATCGCAACCGATCTGATCGCCGGGGAGCGGGTCGTGTTTACCAGCGGGCCGATCGATGAAGCGGTACGAGCCAGCATTTCCATTCCGGGAATTTTTGAACCGGTCAGGATCGGCGACCGGTTACTCGTCGACGGAGGGGTCATTGACCGGGTTCCGATCTCGGTCGTTCGCGAGATGGGTGCTGATTTTGTCATCGCTGTCGATGTGATTCCCCGAATCAGCCGGGTGCAAGTGGTCAATATTTTTGATGTGATTGCACAAACTTTGGGTATCATGGAAAGAGAGCTGTCCAATGGGCAGATTCGCTCGGCCGACTTTGTGATCCATCCTGACGTTTCCGATATCAGCCCGACGGCATTTACCCGCGTCGAAGAGTGTATCCGGCGGGGAGAAGACGAAGCAAGAGCTCAAGTCCGGCAATTGAAAGAGTTGATTCAGAACTGGCAAGGAGAGTCTGTCAATGAATTTCAGAATGCAGAGTAAACGCATATGGGGAGGGGTTCTCGGTGCTGTGATCTTCATCGCACTCGGAGTCTCCCTTCTTTTGCCCATTCCCTATTTTGCGATGGGACCCGGTTCGGCCATCGATGTGAGCCCACTCGTGCATGTGGGGACAAGCCAACCGGATGAAAAAGGAACCTTTTTGTTGACAACGATTTCACTAAAAGAAGGAAATGTTTTTGACTATCTCTATTCCAAAATAACGGGGCAGACCGAGCTGGTGCCCGAACGGGAAATCCTCGCCCAGGGGGAATCGGAAGAAGAGTATGCGAGGCGGCAGGCGGAGAACATGATCGCCTCGCAAAACAATGCGATTATTGCCGCATACAGACAAGCGGGCAGACCCGTTAAAGTAGAAGTTTCGGGAATCGAAATCTTTCAGCTGTTGAAGAACAGAAACACGGGCCTGAAGGAAGGGGATTTGATCAAAAAGGTGGATGGCCGGGCATTTTCGTCCACCGAGCAATTGATTCAATATCTCGGTACCAAAACACCGGGTGAAGTGGTCACCGTCAACCTGATTCGCGGGAAAAAGCAGATGGAAAAGAAAGTGGAGCTGGTGGAGCTTCCGGCCGCCCCGGGGGAGAAAAAAAGAGCCGGATTGGGAATCATACCCGTGGTGAGAGTAAAAGTGAACATTTCACCCCCCGCCGAAATCCATACGCAAAATATCGGAGGCCCTTCAGCCGGGCTCATGTTTTCTCTCGAAGTGCTCAACCGCTTGCTGCCGGAGGATTTAACAAAGGGTTACCGCATCGCGGGGACGGGAACCATTTCCCAAACCGGTGAGGTTGGCCAAATTGGCGGCATTCAGTATAAAGTGATCGCCGCTGACAGGGAGGATGCGGAAATTTTCTTTTGTCCCAGAGACAGGGAACCGGGAGATGAAAATGAAAAAACAGCCAGGGAGACGGCCGAAAAAATCGGTACACCGATGAAGATCGTTCCCGTCTCTTCGTTGCAGGAAGCGGTTCGCTATTTGCAACACTTGCCTGCCCGGAGTGCTTTCAAGTCAAAAACATTGACAGGGGCGGCGTAAGTGTCTTATAATAAGCCTGTTTTTACACAAGGAGTGGAATCATGCTCATTTCCCTGCAAAAGCTGAATCAAGAGGCGGATCAGCGGCTGACTTTCAATGAAACGATTCAGATGGACTCGCTTCTGAAGGAAGTTCCAGGTCTGATTCGGTTGGAGCCGGTCCAAGTCAAGGGTCAGGTGGTTAAGTTGGATTCACACCTGATCGAGGCGGACGTGGAACAGTCCACTCGCGCCGCCTTGACCTGTTCACGCTGTCTGACGGAGACGGAAGTCCCCGTGAACGTCAGATGGACGGAAAGATTTACCGATGTGGAGCACCTGGCTGGAGAAGCCGAGGAGAGGGAAATCCATTTCGTTGACAACGAGCTGGATCTCACTCCTTATGTTCGGGAAGCTCTTCTTCTCGCTCTTCCATATGCTCCGGTTTGCCGGGAAGATTGTAAGGGATTGTGTCCAAAGTGCGGAATCAACAGGAACGCCGAATCCTGCGAGTGCCAGATCGAGGCCATCGACCCGCGCCTGGCGAAACTGCAGGAGCTCTTAAAAGACAAATGAAAACTTCCCGTATTTGTGCTACATTCTTATAGGGGGTGAATTTCATGGCAGTACCTTTCAGACGGACTTCCAAAACTCGCAAACGCAAACGTCGTACCCACTTCAAATTGAGTGTGCCGGGTATGGTCAAATGCCCGCAATGCGGTGCAGCAAAACTCTCTCACCGTGTATGCAAAGAGTGTGGATACTACAAAGGCGCTGAGGTTGAAGGGGTTGTAAACGATTAATCCTCGCTTCAGCAGTTGAATGAAGAGTCGGCAGCCTGGTCGGCTCTTTTATTTTTACATTGCACTCGTATTCTTTTTTTTATATACTGTTTTAGGACTTGGTATTAATATATGGTCGTAAATTAAGGTGGTGAGCTCCGCTGTGCGCCTGCCGAAAAAAGAGAGACAGCGACTGATCAAGAAGGCATTTTCTGATGATCCCTTTATCACAGATGAGGAAATGGCCAAGAGGTGCGGGGTAAGTATCCAGACGATTCGTTTGGACAGGATGGAATTAGGGATCCCCGAACTGCGGGAACGGATCAAGCACATGGCGGAGAATAATTTTGACCGTGTACGATCACTCGCCCTGGAAGAAGTGATTGGTGAAGTGATCGACATTCAGTTGGACCATAGCGGCATTTCCATCTTTGAAATTAAGAAAGAGCATGTATTTGCGCGGAATCGGATTGCGCGCGGACATTATCTGTTTGCCCAGGCCAACTCATTGGCCGTGGCGATTGTCGATGCTGAAGTAGCATTGACCGCTTCGGCGGGAATCCGTTTTGTCCGGCCGGTGAGGTTGGGGGAAAAATGTATCGCATATGCACAAGTGTTCAATAAACAGTCCTCTCGTTTGCAAATCAATGTGCAGACAAAAGTGAACGGTGAAATCGTTTTTCAAGGTGTCTTCGACGTTTACCGAGCCGAAGAGGATGGGTGGGTAAAATGAAGGGGGAGCATGAATGCGTATCGCTTTTGATGCCCATGGAGGCGATCATGCGCCGGATGCAGTGACGGAAGCCGTTCGGCTTGCCGCAAGCGAGTGGCCGGATACCACGTTTATCTTGATCGGCAGGGATGAAAGTTTGTTGCCGGAAGGGGTCCCGAATCTGGAATTCCGCCGGGTGAGCGAGCAGATTGAAGCGGACGATGAACCGGTGAAAGCCGTCCGCCGCAAAAAGGATTCTTCCATCGTGGTCGGCTGCCAAATGGTGAAGAAAAGGGAGGCGGATGCTTTTATCAGCGGAGGAAATACGGGAGCGCTGATGGCCGCAGGCCTTTTCTACACCGGACGGATCAAGGGAGTGGACCGTCCGGCATTGGCCCCCGTTTTTCCGACCCTGTCCGGCAAAGGAATGTTGGTGCTGGATGTGGGAGCCAATCCGGAAGCACGGCCTGAACATCTGCGCCAATACGCATGCATGGGAAGTATTTACGTCGAAAAGGTGCTGGGTTATACCAAACCACGGGTTGGCCTCTTAAACATCGGCACTGAAGTAGGCAAAGGAACAGAGCTGGCCAAAGAGGCATTTGCTCTCTTAGAAAAGGAAAAATCCATTCATTTTATCGGAAACATAGAGGCGAGAGATGTTCTGTCCGGCCCTTGCGACGTCCTCGTTTGCGACGGGTTCAGCGGAAATATTCTGCTGAAAAATACGGAAGGCGTCGCCAAAGCCATTTTTGACCGCTTGAAACAGGAGTTTACCAGGAACCTGTCGGCCAAGTTGGCTGCTGCCATCTTAAAGCCCCGGTTGAAGCGATTTAAAGAGGAAATGGACTACACAGAACATGGCGGAGCACCGCTCCTGGGGCTTGCCGGTCCTGTGATCAAGGCGCATGGCTCTTCAGACGCCAAAGCATTTTTTAATGCTGCTCGTCAGGCCCGCCTCTTTGTTGAACGGGGTGTGATCGCAGAAATCGAACATGAACTCACACAGCAAGAGGAGTTGACCAGCAAATGAGACCGGTAGGAATTTTGGGGACGGGCGCTTTTCTTCCCGAACAGGTAATGACGAATGCCGATTTGGAAAAAATGGTAGATACCAGTGATGAATGGATCGTTTCCAGGACGGGGATCCGAGAGCGGCGGATCGCCGGCCCCGACGAAGCATCTTCTGATCTGGCAGTAAAAGCAGCCGAACAAGCCCTCCGACACGCGGGAATCTCCGCAGATGAAATCGATCTGATCATTGTGGCCACCGTCACGCCGGACATGTCTTTTCCGGCAACGGCTTGCCTGGTCCAAGACCGGCTGGGCGCATCCAAAGCGGCCACCTTTGACCTGTCGGCAGCATGCACGGGATTTTTGTACGGGGTGACTACGGCAGCGCAGTTCATCACCACAGGCGTGTATAACTATGCCTTAGTGATCGGCGTGGAATGTCTATCCCGCATTGTGGACTGGACCGACCGCAACACCTGTGTTTTGTTCGGCGACGGAGCCGGAGCGGCTGTCCTCGGGCCTGTCGGGGAAGGCTATGGTTTTCTCTCTTTTGAATTGGGCGGAGACGGCTCCGGGGCAGAGCTGCTTAAACTTCCGGCAGGGGGTTCCCGTCTCCCGGTTTCGGAGGAGACGCTCAACCAGCGGCTGCACACGCTTTCCATGTCCGGCAGGGAAGTCTTCAAATTTGCTGTCCGCGTCATTGGAGCATCCACGGAAGAAGCGCTCAAAAAAGCTGGCCTGAGCAAAGAAGATATAGATTTCCTCATCCCTCATCAAGCCAACATCCGGATCATTGAGTCCGCGATCAAGCGGTTTGGCCTTACCGAGGATAAAGTGGTGATCAACTTGGATCGCTACGGGAACATGTCCTCCGCCTCAATCCCTGTGGCACTGGACGAAGCGGTGAAACAGGGCCGCATAAAAAAGGGAGATATCCTGGTATTGTGCGGGTTTGGGGGAGGACTCACCTGGGGCGCAACGGTCTTGAAATGGTCGATTGACTAAATCGCAATATTTTGGTTGAAAATACCAGGGAGGTACAACATGGGGAAAATTGCTTTCATCTTCCCGGGACAGGGTTCACAGAAAGTCGGAATGGGCCGAGAGATCGCAAGCGTCCATCCGAACGCTGAACAGGTATTTGCCGAAGCGGATAAAGTGCTGGGCTTCTCTTTGTCGAAGCTTTGCTTTGAGGGACCGGAGGAAGACCTGCGCTTAACCGCCAATACCCAGCCGGCCATTTTGACCACCAGCATCGCCTTGTTTCGTGTTTTTCAGGAAGCGGGAATTGAGCCTGCATATGTGGCCGGGCACAGCCTGGGAGAGTATTCGGCACTTGTGGCCGCCGGTTCCCTTTCTTTCCGCGAGGCCGTGAGCACTGTACACAAGCGCGGTACATATATGGAGGAAGCGGTCCCGGCCGGGTTGGGGGCCATGGCTGCCGTCATGAATCTGGACCGCGGTGAACTGGATGAAATCTGCAAAAGTGTGACGCGGGAAAATCACGTGGTGGAACCGGCCAACTACAACAGCCCCGGCCAAATTGTGATCTCCGGTCATCGCGATGCCGTAAAAGAAGCGGGAGAAAAAGCGGCTGAAGCCGGAGCGCGGCGGGTGATTCCGCTCTCCGTCAGCGGTCCCTTCCATTCATCGCTCATGAAACCGGCTGCCGAGCGGCTGGCTCAAACACTGAATGAAGTCGATATCAAGGATGCCGCTGTGCCTGTTGTCGCCAATGTATCGGCCGCTCCGGTAATCCGATCGGATGAAATCCGCCGGTCGCTGATCGAGCAAGTGGCTTCTCCCGTCTTGTGGGAAGACTCGGTACGTTGGATGCTCGCGCAGGGTGTCGACACGTTTGTGGAAATCGGAGAGGGAACCGTCTTATCCGGTTTGGTGAAAAAAGTGGACCGCAAGGTTAAAACTTTATCCGTGCAAGACTCCGAAACCCTTAAGCAAGCAGTGGAGCAGTTAACATAACATCGTGCAACGTGGCTGAAACGGACGAAGCCCGATCCACCATCACGGGAATGGTTTCACAGAAAAGATCCCTATGACAAGAAGGGAGAGAATGGTCGATGCTAACCGGTAAAGTTGCCGTTGTCACAGGCGGTTCCAGAGGAATCGGCCGGGCGGTCGCCATTACGCTGGCCCAGGCTGGAGCCGATGTAGCCATTTTTTATGCGGGCAACCGGGCGGCTGCTGAACAAACCATCGCAGAAATCGAAAAAGCAGGCCGCAAAGGGTTGGCTCTTCAAGTGGATGTTTCCATGGCCGAGCAGGTAGAATCCGCCATGAAGGAGGTAATGGCCTCCTTTGGTAGAATTGATATCCTTGTCAATAATGCGGGCATCACCCGGGATAACCTGCTGATGCGCATGAAAGAAGAGGAATGGGATCAAGTGATCGATACCAACCTCAAAGGCGTGTTTTTGTGCACCAAAGCGGTTACCCGCACCATGATGAAACAGAGAAGCGGACGCATTATCAATATCAGCTCCGTCGTCGGAGTGATGGGCAATCCCGGCCAGGCCAATTATGTGGCCGCCAAAGCGGGTGTCATCGGTCTCACCAAAACGACAGCCAAAGAGCTGGCCAGCCGCGGCATCACGGTAAATGCGGTAGCGCCGGGCTTTATCGAAACCGATATGACCGCCGTGCTGGAAGAGGATTTAAAACAGCAGATGTTGGGGGCCATTCCGCTCGGCCGCTTCGGCTCTGCGCAGGATGTTGCGGAGGCCGTCAAATTTCTCGCCTCGGATGCCTCCGCCTATATCACCGGCCAGACCATCCATGTGGACGGCGGAATGGTGACTTCCTGAGTGAAAAAATTGCTTGTCCAAACTTGTTTCCGTATAATACGAAAGGGAGGTGATAGACATGGCTGATACGTTGGAACGCGTAAGAAAAATTATTGTAGACCGCTTAAACGTAGATCCTTCCGAAGTAACTTTGGAAGCAGGGATCAAAGAAGACCTCGGTGCAGATTCCCTCGATGTGGTAGATCTCATCATGGAGCTGGAAGATGAGTTCGAAATGAGCATCGAAGACGAAGATGCCGAAAAAATCACCACTGTTGGCGATATCGTTGAATACATCAATAAAAACAAATAGTTTTTTTCCCGTACTTAACTAAAAAGTCCCGTATTCACGCGGGACTTTACATCCTTCTGTCAGCTTTGTGGAGAAAGGCGGTGGGCCAGATGACAAATCGGGTAGTTATCACCGGTCTTGGAGTCATCTCTCCTATTGGTAATGATCATACTACTTTTTGGAACAACTTAATTGAAGGAAAATCCGGCATCGGTCCTGTGACCCGTTTTGACGCGAGCGATTACCCGGCCAAAATTGCAGCAGAAGTCAAGGACTTCGATCCTCTCTTGTATATGGACAAAAAAGAAGCCAGAAAAATGGATCGCTTTACCCAGTTTGCCATCGCTGCGTCCAAAATGGCGATGGAGCATGCCGGACTGGATATGGAAAAAGAAGATCCCCGCCGTGTCGGCGTTTATATAGGTTCGGGAATCGGCGGCTTGGGAACCCTTGAAGAGCAGCACAAAACCCTGATCCAGCGCGGTCCGAAACGGGTCAGCCCGTTCTTTATCCCGATGATGATCGCCAATATGGCTTCAGGGCAGGTATCCATTCATATTGGTGCGCAAGGGCCAAACAGTTCAGCCGTCTCTGCTTGCGCGACGGGTACGCACAGCATCGGCGACGCCTTCAAAATCCTCCAGCGTGGCGATGCCGACGTCATGATCGCCGGGGGGGCGGAAGCAACCATCTTGCCGATGGCTTTTGCCGGTTTCTCTTCCATGGGGGCACTTTCCACAAAGTTCAATTATCAGCCGGAAAAAGCCAGCCGCCCGTTTGACCTGGACCGCGATGGATTTGTGATGGGGGAAGGGGCAGGCATTCTCGTCATGGAAACCCTGGACCATGCTCTCAAGCGGGGTGCCAACATCATCGCCGAGATGGTTGGCTACGGCATGACGGCTGATGCCTATCATCTGACCAGTCCGTCGCCGGATGGTGAAGGAGCGGCTCGCAGCATGTTGCGGGCGATCGAAGATGCCGGCCTGAAACCGGAAGATATCGATTATATCAACGCTCACGGTACTTCCACACCGCTCAATGATAAATTTGAGACGATGGCGATTAAAAGCGCCTTTAAAGACCATGCATACAAACTGGCGGTCAGCTCCAATAAATCGATGATCGGCCACTTGTTGGGGGCGGCCGGCGGAGTGGAAGCTGTTGCCACTGCGTTAACCCTTAAGGAACAAATCATTCCCCCAACCATCAACTTAGAAACACCGGACCCCGAATGCGATTTGGATTATGTGCCAAATGAGGCGCGCAAGGGACGGGTGCGGGCAGCTCTCTCCAATTCCCTCGGGTTTGGCGGCCACAACGCGACGATCGCAATGAAAGTCTACGAAGATGCGTGAAACTGTTCAGGTGGTGAACGAGAATGGATTTAACCGAATTGGAACAGGCGACAGGGCTCACCTTTCGCAATAAAAAACTGTTCCAACAGGCATTCACCCATACCTCTTTTGCTCACGAACGGAAAAATCACGGCGCTCACCCGGATAACGAGCGGTTGGAGTTTCTCGGCGATGCCGTTTTGGAACTGGCCGTGTCGGAATATCTCTTCAGCCGCTTTCCCGGCATGAGCGAAGGTGAGTTAACACGGACGAGAGCACGCGTCGTTTGTGAGCCTTCTCTCGCATCTTTCGCTAAAGAACTGGAATTTGGGCGGTTTGTTCGCTTGGGAAAAGGGGAGGAGATGACAGGGGGCCGTACCCGTCCCTCCCTTCTTGCAGATCTGTTTGAAGCATTTATCGGGGCTTTGTATTTGGATCAAGGCCTGGACGGAGTGAAGAATTTCCTGTATACCGTTGTGTTCCCCAAAATCAACGATGAATGGCTTTCCCGGATGACCGATGCCAAAAGCCAGCTGCAGGAAATGGTGCAACAGGAACGCCTCGGGCCGTTGGAATACCGGATTGTGGACATCAAGGGACCCGCCCATGACCGCCATTTTGTCGCTGAGGTTTATCTCGATAACAAAAGACTGGGACAGGGATCCGGTCGTTCCAAAAAAGAGGCGGAACAGCGTGCCGCCATGGAAGCTCTGAAACATTGGACAATCAAATAAAGAGAACAGCCACCGCCTCCAGAGGAAACGGTGGTTTTTTCTTTTCACTGCCGGGAAATTCAAGGATAATATAAACGCAATCAGATCTCGTCATGCAAAGGGGAAATCGGATAGTCATGGAAACGATCGCGCCCATTCTGTTTCAACTCTTCTCCCTGGCCGCCATTATTCTTCCCGTAACCGCAGGGGGACTGGCTCTCTACTTTTTATGGAGGATCATGAAAGCGTTGGAGGGAATGCACAAATCATTGGAGATGCTCACAGGGGAACAGAAAAAAGGGGACGAGAGTCAGTCCGTCCACCATTTGAACTGAATGAAAACGGATGGAAGATTTTTATGCAATTGACCAAGCGCAGTCAAGCATGAACGAGGGTAGAAGTCGGATACAAACCAAAAACAGCCACATCTCACAACGAGGATGCGGCTGTTTTTATTTGGCTGAAACATGCCGTCTGCCCGTTTTCCATCGGGGGAAGCAGGATTGGATACCCATGCAAATCCGGAACTGCAAGCAAAAAATGTTTTCTTGATGAGTAATTGTAGAAATTTATCACAAACTAAGTTATAATTGAAAATGAATATCATTGTCCATTGGTTGTTTCCTGATTCATCCAAGATGAGCATAACGTTAACGCATTGTATTTATAGATGAAGGTACCTTAAGGGGGATCAGAGCATGCCGGAGCTCCTGTCGAATGAACTTGAATATCTCCAACAGCACTTTCGGGTCACCACATTGCAGTCTGGTGATTGGCCGGCCTCATGCTCCGTGAAAGATCTGCTGGAGCCGGATTCATGTGAAGCATATTTGACTCATTTGTCCGATCTGCTGGACTCGCCTTCTTTAGTGGTTACCGCTTCCCAGTTTTCCAAATGGTATACCTTTATGGCCGTCCTCCCGGCATTGTATGCGATGAGCGCTTTTAACAAAGGTCTCGATGTTTCCATCGAGAATTGCCATATAGAATCGGGATATCAAAATAACAACTGGACGCCAAGGCTGAAACTTGATAACTGGTCCGCCTTCCGGCCGGAAGGAGACCGTAACGACTGGCGGGAACGGATGGTACGTGCTGTTTTTGCCGAAAACATTGCTAAAGTTTGGCGGGCACTGTCTGCCTGCACGGGTATTTCCCGTATGCTATTATGGGAAAACACCGCTGTCTATGTTTATTGGTTATATGAAAAGAAACTGGCTGAAGCGGATGAACGCACCCGCAGGCGGGCACAGGAAGATTTTCGCTACCTCATTTCCGGTGCGCCTCCGGAGTGTTTTGGTGATTGGATTCAGCCGCTCTCCAAATATTATTTCGAGAAAATGCCTCAACCTGGTTCGGAAGAGCCGATCCGCATGAGGAAAACTTGTTGTCTCTATTATCAATTGGCAGGCGCCGGAGAGTATTGCTCCAATTGCCCGAAAAAGATGCAGGAAGTATCTTGCTCATTACCATCTTTACTTGTGAAATGAATGGAACAATACATAAAACCAACATCTGCTGTTGGTCTTTTCATTTTACGGGATATCATCATGTTCAAATTTAACCACGGAGATTCCGCCCGGCCCCACTTCAAGCGTGATGGTCTCCCGTCCGTACGGCGGATTGTGGGGGCCTTCAAACGTTTCAACCTGGACTTTGACCAGGAAAGCGAAGCCGCCTTGCATCGTTCTTTGGATATCCTTGACTCGCATGTCGTAAATGCCGAAACTTTTCTCGCGTTTGCCATAGTAACCGACAATCGCATCATCGATCGCCCGGATCAGCGTTGTTTTGAACGCATCAGTGATCAGCTTCTCCCTCGATTCGTCGGGTTCAGCCCCGGCGACTCCCGGGAGGCTTAATGTGAACAAGCAAACAATGAGAACAGCAAAACCTATTTTCTTCATACCGCATGCTCCTGATCTTCCTGTTTTTTACCTGTATGGACTCAGTCATTTTTCCGAAGTTATTTTTCCGTTGCTGACGAATGGGTATTCAACAGAATGCGGATGGGGCGGGCCCGGAAAAATTAGTTTTGTTGGCCCGGTGGTTGGTCCCATCTCCATACAATTTGGTTCCATCCATCATGGTTGCGATTTTTGCGTTTGGATCTTTGTCTCGATTTTCTCGAGGAGCATTCTGGCTCTGGCGAGCCACTGTTCATCTATTTCCGCTCCTTCTGTAGGAATGGGTTTGCTGAACTGATTGACCAGCGAACTGAAGACACCAACATCCCCCGACGGATCATTTTTTGTTCTGAATTCATGTTTGATCACGAAGGGTTTGCCCAGTTCCACGATGGCTTTTCCGTCTCCGAGCTCCCCTTGGGCGGCATAGACCGGGATTCGTAAATAGTAGCGGTAGCCATGGTCTTCTTCCCAATCCAAGGGATGGTCAAAATATCCGTGATCATACGACCAGCCACCCCCGAGCACAAATCCTTCAGGAGATAGCATGTCTTGTGCTTTCTGAAAAGTGGTTTGGTATCCTTCAAGCACGGAGTCAATAGGTATCATGATGACAGCCCCTTTTCATGTAAACGATTAGGTAAAATACTCGATGGAAGCCCCGGGAAAAAAACGTTCAATTTGCTCTGTCATGTGCCGGTGCAATGCCTGCATCTGCTCCTTCTGATACACATACTTCACCCGTCCGTAACGTCCCCATTTCTTTTGCCGGTTTTCCTCCTCCATCTCTAATTTTGATTTGGGATACCGCTCTTGGATCACTCTTTTTGCCGTTTGCGTAAAACGGTGGGTGATCAGCTCAAATGTGATCCCTTCGGTATGGGGAAGCGCTTCGCTGAGATGGTTTAGCAATTGAGTGTAATCTTCTTCCCATCCCTGATACACCATCAGCGGTGCGATAATAAATCCCAGCGGGTAACCTGCCTGTGCAACCTTTGTGGCTGCTTCGATCCGTTCATGGAGGGGGGCGGTCGACGGTTCGAAATGGCGGATCACATAATCGGCATTCACACTGAACCGGAAACGAGTGTGCCCGTTGTGGGCGACGTCCAATAAGCTGTCAACATTGGAGAATTTGGTGACGAAACGAAGTCTCCCCAACTCCTGTTTCCCCATAAATTCAATGGCTTTTTTCAGTGAACCAGAGATGTGTTCGATTCCAACCGGATCAGATGTACAAGCTGCCTCAAATCGTGTGATTTCCGGAGCCCGCTCCTGGATATATCTTTTCGCTCTGGCGAAGATTTCATCCAAGTTAACATAAACCCGAATATAAGGCCGATTTCCCATCGTAGTTTGAAGATAACAATAATGGCAATGTCCCATACAGCCTGTAGCCAACGGAATGGCGTACTCTGCGGATGGCTTGGATGGCTCGAATGTCAATGTTTTGCGCACGCCCACCACCAAAGTTTTTTTGGCGATTCGATATTTTTCCAGGTCGTTTTCTCCCGGCAAGTCGGTAATCCGGTTGTGTGATGTAGTCATCCGGACCGGGATCCCAGTATGTTTGTAACGGTCATATAATTCTTTTCCCAGTGGATACTCAAGAGCCTGGGGCTCAAAATAAATCAAATCGGGTTGAAACAATTTCATGAAATTCACCTCAATATAGTTGTCTTCATCGTTGCCGGTAATATTCATGATTGAGGTGGTATCAGAAAACTTGTGGATCATTGATTAAAAATAAGGTCACCCTGTATGTGAAACAAATGGAAATGTTTTCGGTAAGCCGGATGCTGAGCGAGGATGGATTCTTGAATTCATGGAAGAACAGGCAAATGGAGTGAAGGACCGGGGTGATTCTAAGTACGTTTTTCAGCTAACTGCTTTTTTCACAAGACACGCGATAAAATTCGCACTGGCGGCATTTGCTGAGATTGACCGGAAACTCCGTTTCCTCCCCTTGCTCCACCCTCCTCATTATTTCGACGACTTGCAGCAGCTGTTGCTTGAGAGACTCGTTCCAGTAAAGGGTGTAATATCTGTTTTGGTAGCGAATTTGTCCTGTAATTTTTTTGGGACGGTATTGTTTTTCAACCAGATGCATGTAAGCCGCCAGTTGCAATTGATCGCTGTAATAGGGTTGATTGCTTTTGCAAAAACCGGATTTATGTTCCACAATCAGAAACGTCCCATCCGACAGTTTCCAGATCTCATCCGGCTTGCCCCGGATCATGAGTTCCGGATCGCTCAAAACAGTTGCGTCGCCGCTGGTGTCCGAGTAGATGAGAACGGGCGTTTTCTTTCCGGCGATCACGACGGACCCGATAAGGATCAGCAACAAAAAGAGGGCCAGTAACCAGATCATTTGATCACCGTCCACAACAGAACGAGCAGCAGAATCAGGCACAAACCTACCGCTATTGCGATCCACCGATGCAAAGGCGGCTTCACTTGAATGTTCATATGATAGTCTCTTCCTGCCTTCAAGCGGGTCAGTTTTGATGCCTGTTTCTCTTGATCCACTTCTACCGGCCTGTGTTTGTTCAAGCGTGTCAATCTCCATTGTTCGGGGCAATAACCGAACTGACTGATTTCCTTGGCGGTCAGCCACGTTTTCTTCATTCAGGGATTTCCTTTCTGCACAAGTGATATATTCTAATTATACTAAATATTTACTAAAAAATACAGAATATTAAGAAGAAATGGCGTGGGACCTTCTCCAAAAAAAGAGGGAAGTTCAAAAACGAACGTTCCCTCGCTGTCTGCTTCCCCGTATGCAAATGAAACCTGATTTTACAATTCCATTTCTTTCTTCTCCGGCGATTGCTTGACCGGGACAGAGTGTTCTTTGCCGACTTGATCCTTGAACAAGAAAAAGAAGAACAGAGCAATGGCCGCAGCCCCAAGCGCCGGATACAACCAGAACACTTTCCACTCGGAAAGTGCCGCCGTTCCTTGTGAGGTAACGGTTTGGTTAAAGAGTTGACCGGCTATCATGGCTCCTATGTACATGCCGATCCCCTGCGTAAACAAAACCAATAAGCTCTGTGCTTGCCCTTTTACTTTTTCACCAGCCTTTTTCTCCGCATAGATAAAACCGGTGACGAAGAAGAAATCGTAGCAAATGCCGTGCAAGGCGATCCCCAGATACATAAAAGCCGTGATCTCAGCAGGCGCTCCGAATCCAAACAATACATACCGGAGCGTCCAGGCAATCATTCCGACAAGCAGCATGTATTTGACACCCAGGCGGCGGAAGAAGAGAGGAACCAGCAGCATAAAAATGATCTCAGACATTTGACCGATGGTCATCACGCCGCCGACGTTCTGGAACCCGACTGCTGCCAGAAAAGGCGATGTAAATGAATAATAGGCAGATAACGGGATGCAGATGAGCATCGAGCAAATCATAAAGACCAAATAGTTTCGTTCTTTTAACATCTCAAGTGCATCCAGGCAAAGCAAATCGCGCACGGAAAGAGGTTTTCCTTTTGCCGGAGCGGGAGTATGGGGCAGGGTAAAACTGAACAATCCCAGCAAAATCGAAGCAACTGCGGCAATCTGGAAAATAACCGGGTTGTCTGAATAACCGAGCTGTCCGATGATCACGCCGGCCACGATCCAGCCGATCGTTCCGAACACCCGGATCAACGGGAAGTTTTTGGCACCGTCTTCAATATGATGGAAGGCTACGTTGTTTGAGAGGGCCAGTGTCGGCATATAACAGAGCGTATAAATGAAAAGCATCCATAAGAGAGCCGTTTCGTTTCCGGAATGGATCTGGGCCGGAATGATCGCTAATAAAATTCCGCCGACGATATGGAGAAGGCCCAAGACTCTTTCGGAAGCAAAAAACCGGTCAACAACCATCCCCAGGAAAAACGGGGCGATGATGGCGGCAATGGAACCGACGGAGTAAGCGGTTCCGATGATCGAGGACAATCCGTGTTTAGTGAGCACTAAACCCATCGTCGCATACCAGGCTCCCCAGACGAAAAACTGAAGAAACATCATGGTCGAAAGCCGGGTAACCACACGTGAATGTCCTTGCATAGACGGTGTTCACTCCTTTAATTCATGTTTTGTGTTCGTAATGAGATGGATGGTTTTAAGAGGGGGTTAGTTCTTCGCTGGAAATTACTGGATTTTATGGGCCGAAAGTCAGGTCAATCCCAGGTTCCTCCTTGTTCATTATCTATAATCTATATGAATTCATTTTTTTATTTCTATTTCCTCTATTATCGACAGATTTTAATGATGCAAATATCGAAATCTTTATTATAATTTATATCTGAATTGTGTTAAAATTTTGTTGAACATGAATAACATTCAAGGGGAGGG
Organism: Lihuaxuella thermophila; assembly: GCF_900110165.1. Classification (GTDB taxonomy): domain Bacteria; phylum Bacillota; class Bacilli; order Thermoactinomycetales; family Thermoactinomycetaceae; genus Lihuaxuella; species Lihuaxuella thermophila. Next base: position 165,044 of record NZ_FOCQ01000006.1, on the reverse strand, counting down.
GCAGCCTGTGCGTACAATCAAGGTATTGGGCATGACGCTGATGTCCTTTGTCACGGTCTTCTCTTTATGGGGAAGTGTTGTTGGGGCTACATCTGCTTCTGCATCGGAAAAAGTCCGGGTATGGATCCAAACAGACCATTTGGACAAGCAAGGGCTTATGAAAAAATATGGAAAACGTTGGGATTTTAGGGAAAAAGGGTTTACCACCGATGTAACCCGTCAGCAGTTTGAACAGTTGAAAGAGCGGAAAGATATTCAGATCAGAGAAGTTCATAAGGTTTATGCCCTCGGAAAAGTCAGTGCAAAAGCTACCCGTACTTCAACACCATCCGATCCAACTCCCTGGGGAATTGAAGCGATTTACAATGATTCTTCCATTTCTGCCACGAATGGAGGGGCAGGAATCCGTGTAGCCGTATTGGATACCGGAGTTTATACGGATCATGTGGATTTAGTGAGCAATGTTGAACAGTGTAAAGACTTTACAGCACCGACAGGTTTTAAAAATGGAGTCTGCGAAGATAAAAACGGGCACGGTACTCATGTAGCCGGAACAATTTTAGCCAATGGGGGGGCTGACGGCAAGGGCATTTACGGAGTGAGCCCGGCATCCAAACTTTGGGCATATAAAGTACTTGGAAACAGTGGATTTGGTTACTCTGACGACATTGCCAACGCCATCCGTCACGCCGCTGATGAAGGGAAACGCCTGGGGGTTCATGTCGTTATTTCCATGTCCTTGGGTTCCTCTGCCAAAGACAGCCTGATCGCGGATGCTGTCACTTATGCTTATAATAACGGAGCCTTGGTGGTCGCAGCAGCCGGGAACGACGGACCCAATCCGGATACCATCGGATATCCCGGAGGACTGGTGGATGCCATAGCGGTAGCGGCACTCGAAAATGTACAGGAAAACGGCAATTATCGGGTAGCCGATTTTTCCTCCCGCGGCAATCCCAATACCGATGGTGACTATGTGATTCAGGAACGCGATGTGGAGGTTTCCGCTCCTGGTCGCGCAATCGAGTCTACATGGAAAAACGGCGGGTACAATACGATCAGCGGAACCTCCATGGCAACCCCTCACATCTCAGGGCTTGCAGCTAAAATCTGGGCGGAAAACCCTAGCTGGAGCAATGGTAATCTGCGAGCCGAGATACAAACGAGAGCGAAGAATAATGATATCAATGGCGGGCTTTATGCCGATACAGGAGACGATATTGCTTCCGGATTCGGTTTCCCGCGCGTGAAGTAAGCAGCAGGTTTTGCGAGTCCATCGATGGGCAGGTTGGAATCCATTCCAACCTGCTTCTCTCTGTAGGATCCCACATGGACTCACGGGTTGCTGAAGTTGGATAAAAAATAAGCCCATCCATTGTGCAAATGCAGAAATATCATTGGAGTGATGTTCTGGTTTACTTTCTTATCCGCCAAGACCAGGGCAATAAATAAAAATGTTGGATTGCAGCTTTCCTATCTGTTTATATAAATTATAAAATCATTATATTATAATGAAAATTGAATATAAACTTACATAATGGAAGGGAGATCCATGCATGTTAAAACGCTGGAAGTCAGTCTGCGCGCTGCTTTTCAGTCTGTTCCTTCTTTTATTTAGTGTTGCACCAGTCGTCCAAGCCCATCCTTCTGTCGCGATGAAGCAGTCATCTTCCTCCCCCGTAGCGACCGGAAACGCCGGCATGGTCGTGACCGCCCACCCGCTCGCCTCCAAAGTGGGGGCCGATGTCCTGGCCCGCGGGGGCAATGCCGTGGATGCGGCGGTCGCCATTCAGTTTGCGCTCAACGTGACCGAACCGATGATGTCCGGCATCGGGGGCGGCGGCTTTATGATGGTGTATGACGCGAAAACCAAAAAGGTCTCCATCATTGACAGCCGTGAACGCGCCCCGGCTTCCGCTCATCCCCGCATGTTTTTAGATGAAAACGGGAAGGAGATTCCCTTTGAGATTCGTTCCACCCGGGGTTATGCCGTCGGGGTTCCTGGTACGTTAAAAGGTTTGCAAACGGCACTGAACAAATGGGGCACCCGTCCGATGGCCCAATTGATTGAGCCGGCGATCCGTTTGGCGGAAAAAGGGGTTCCGGTCAATTGGGTGCTGGCCCGGGATATACACGAGTTTCAGGACAGATTGTCCCCGGAAGCCAAAAAAGTGTTCGTGCCTGGCGGTAATCCGCTGAAAGAAGGGGATTTGCTCGTACAAAAGGATCTGGCGAAAACCTTCCGCCTCATTCAGAGCAAAGGGGTGGATGCGTTCTACAAAGGCCCGATCGGCCAAGCATTGGTGAAAGCCGTCAACGAAAAAGGCGGAAACATGCAATTGGCCGACCTGAAGCGGTATCAAGTCACCGAAGATGCCCCCATCTGGGGTGAATATGAAGGATACCGGGTCGCCACCATGCCGCCGCCCAGTTCCGGCGGGGTCACCATGCTGCAAATCCTGAAACTGCTGGACAAAGTCGATGCGAAGGAAAAAGGAGTCCGTTCCGCAGATAAATACCATCTGTTCACGGAAGCGATGCATCTGGCTTACGCCGACCGCGGCGCCTATCTTGGCGATCCCGAGTTTGTGGACATGCCGCTCAAAGGATTGCTCGACCCGCGCTATATTGAAGAGCGGGCGGCACTCATCGATCCGGACAAAGCCAATCCAAATGTGAAGCCGGGGGACCCGTGGAAATATGAAGGACGCACACCGGCCAAAAAAGGAGTGCCGCAAGACCATCGACCCGGCCAAACCACCCACTTTACCGTGGCGGACCGCTGGGGGAACCTCGTTTCTTATACGACCACGATTGAACAAGAGTTTGGAACGGGTATCATGGTCCCCGGTTACGGATTCCTGCTTAACAATGAGCTGACCGACTTTGACGCCATCCCTGGCGGCCCCAATGAAGTCCAGCCCAACAAACGCCCCCGCAGCAGCATGACGCCGACCATCGTGTTTAAAGACGGCAAACCGGTCATGACCGTCGGTTCTCCGGGCGGCTCCACCATTATCGCATCGGTATTCCAGGTGATGTTTAATAAGCTGAGCTATGGAATGAGCTTGAAAGATGCCATTGAAGAACCCCGCATCTTCAGCAGCAGCTACCCCAACATCCGATGGGAGCAAGGGGTTCCCGATGAGGTACGTGCAGCATTGGCCGAAAGAGGCCACAGCTGGGAGTCTTCCCCCACCGAGATCGGAAACGTAAACGCACTCTGGATTGACCACAAAACAGGCAACTATCTGGGTGCAGGCGATTCCTCACGGGAAAGCACCGCCATCGGGTTGAACAGGAGATAGGATAGAAAAAAGCCGGCAGCATGGAAATCAGGGCTGCCGGCTTTCTTTGTTGGGAGAAAAAGTAAAAGGGTGAATATAGATAGGATGACACACAGAAGCTTTTTTTTAATAATTTAAATTTGTACGTTTATTCCATTGCAATTCAGGTCAGGGTATAATCATTATGAGAGTGAAAGGACATCAGCACTTTTTCCGAACACCCATAGCTTCGGCTCAGACCCGGGGGGTGTTCGGAAACCGGAAAAGCCAGTAAAGATAAGCGGTTTGGCGATATTGAGACGAACTGAAGGAGGGATTTTTAATGAAAAAACATGTACTAAAATGGAGGTGTTCGGAAATGAATGTCGAAAGCCTTCTTTATCAAGGGATTTGACACCCGCCGTCTCAAACGAATGCACCTCATTAAGAGGATTGAAACTACTTTCACTTTTGAGATGGACGACAAAGCTGGCGGTCTCAAACGAATGCACCTCATTAAGAGGATTGAAACGCGATTGGAACTTGCGCGGATGTGGCAAGGCCATGTCTCAAACGAATGCACCTCATTAAGAGGATTGAAACCCGCCCATCCCTTGGGAAGGAGTAGAGAATATGGCCGTCTCAAACGAATGCACCTCATTAAGAGGATTGAAACCAATTCTTTGGCGTATCTTACAAACCAGCAACAGCGTCTCAAACGAATGCACCTCATTAAGAGGATTGAAACCATCGGCGGGTATAAATATCGCCCAATGCTGCCGAAGTCTCAAACGAATGCACCTCATTAAGAGGATTGAAACTAACGAAATTTACCTTCAATAATCCGAGCAGTATAAGAGTCTCAAACGAATGCACCTCATTAAGAGGATTGAAACGAGGTTTCGATTGAACTGGAAGGAACCGGACCAGTCGTCTCAAACGAATGCACCTCATTAAGAGGATTGAAACAATCATCCTCCGTATTGTTTATCGTTCCCTCACTCTGTCTCAAACGAATGCACCTCATTAAGAGGATTGAAACTTACGACTCGCCCCGCCGTTTTTCATTTCGCGAGAGATGTCTCAAACGAATGCACCTCATTAAGAGGATTGAAACAATATAGGCAATTGCGATTACTTCCACCGATCCGTCGTCTCAAACGAATGCACCTCATTAAGAGGATTGAAACCATCGTCGCAGTAAAGATCGGGTAAGTTTCCGCGGTTGTCTCAAACGAATGCACCTCATTAAGAGGATTGAAACCCCCTTTTTCTTTTCTAACCCTACCCTTACCCTTACAGAGTCTCAAACGAATGCACCTCATTAAGAGGATTGAAACATAGAAAGAAGGGAAATTATGAGAAAGCAGAAAATCACCTTCACGTCTCAAACGAATGCACCTCATTAAGAGGATTGAAACTATTAGCGTCTATGTGCAAATACGCGGGTTCCGAACGTCTCAAACGAATGCACCTCATTAAGAGGATTGAAACTTTAATCCCGGATACTTTGCCGTCGGTCTATACTCGTCTCAAACGAATGCACCTCATTAAGAGGATTGAAACGAAGCACGTAGGATGCTAGATCCTAAATTCCAAAAAGTCTCAAACGAATGCACCTCATTAAGAGGATTGAAACTGCCGGTCTGGTTCGCAAGTCCAATGTCGCGTCCCATAGTGTCTCAAACGAATGCACCTCATTAAGAGGATTGAAACGAGACTGGTTTTTATTTTTCATCTTCATCAATCGCGTCTCAAACGAATGCACCTCATTAAGAGGATTGAAACAGACGACCGTATCCTTTTTGGTTCCGGTTTTCGAGAGTCTCAAACGAATGCACCTCATTAAGAGGATTGAAACCAGATATATTAACGAGATTAAATTAACGCAGGATCACGTCTCAAACGAATGCACCTCATTAAGAGGATTGAAACCGGGAAACATGGGAGAACGTTGTCACCGTTTGGGCGGTCTCAAACGAATGCACCTCATTAAGAGGATTGAAACGTAGTAGTTTATCGGTTGGACCGGTTAACCAGATCGTGTCTCAAACGAATGCACCTCATTAAGAGGATTGAAACAGGTTAACGGCAACGAACGAAAGGGGAAATGGTAAGTGTCTCAAACGAATGCACCTCATTAAGAGGATTGAAACATCCCCCATTGTTCAAAATAACTTGGCATCGTTAATACCGTCTCAAACGAATGCACCTCATTAAGAGGATTGAAACCTCGATGCGGTTCCTCTATCTCTGGACAGATCGACAGGGTCTCAAACGAATGCACCTCATTAAGAGGATTGAAACAGCTCTGCGATCCGAACGAGGTAGGGCTCCATCACGGTCTCAAACGAATGCACCTCATTAAGAGGATTGAAACTGCGCTTTCCATCTTCTCTTCCATCTGGTCAAGCCTGGCGTCTCAAACGAATGCACCTCATTAAGAGGATTGAAACGCCCATCGTTTTGAAAATCCGGATACCGGATCACCTGTCTCAAACGAATGCACCTCATTAAGAGGATTGAAACGTCTCGGAGATAGCCGAAGGGTGGCTTTTTGCCGGTGTCTCAAACGAATGCACCTCATTAAGAGGATTGAAACTATATTGTCGGAAGAGAATACCTTCCGGCTGGCAAGTCTCAAACGAATGCACCTCATTAAGAGGATTGAAACCGTTCGGAAACCAGACCTTTCAAGGTGGCCGATGTTGTCTCAAACGAATGCACCTCATTAAGAGGATTGTTTTACACATCCGCTCCAACTATCTGCCGGACCTTAGGAAAAATGTCAATCTATGCCCTTAATAAGATGACAATGGTGAACAGGGATTCTTGGAGATTTATGAAGGACAGGTGGTCTTAATAAACGAAAACATCCTAATAAAAAATTCTTTTCGAAAGGAACCACGCAATGAAAAAGCAAGCCCGTGTTGAACGATTGTTTGACATGATTGCCCGTTTGCTGGTTGATCCCGGCCCGCATTCGATCAAGGAAACGGCTCAACGTTACGGAGTGAGTGAGAGACAAATTCGAAAAGATATAGATGTTCTGATTAAGCTTTTAAATGAACCGAATCAAAAAGAGTACATCATAAAAAAACACGGTAAATATGAGGGCAACTTTTCGCGCAGTCTGGCAAGTCTCAACTCCGAAGTGAGACTTTATCTTTTTTTGGCATTAAAACAAGTGGAACCATTGCTTCAGAATGCAAGAGCATACGAGTCATTATTTAAGCATGCGTGTTCGGTATTATCGGAGAATGATGTCAAGTGTCTAAAAGAATGGTCAAGATTTTACCATATCAGCCGGTTTGGTTATCCTAAAAAGCGTTCTCATTTCTATCAATCATTGCATGAAGTGTTTGATGCCATTTTGTTAAGCCAGGTGATCCGATTCACACATAAGAACCAAGTGAAGTACTTAGACCCCTTTATGGTGTATTATACGAAAAGCGTATTTTACATCATCGGGAACCCTTTGTATGAACCAGATTTGGAAAATAATAAGGTTCAACTCCGGCATTACCGACTTGACCGGTTGCAGGAATTAAGGAGGTTAGTTCAATTCCGGTCACCGCTGGAAAAAGAAGGGAAATATCATGAAGTTTTAAGCTTTAAGGAAGAGCAGGCGAAAGTTTATTTGGCTCAAATGTTGGAAGCAGAATCCTATCAAGGACGAAAAGATTACAGATTATATATATTGGACGAAAAAGTATTTGAACGGATCTCCGAAAAAGAATGGCATCGAAATCAGCAAATTACACCGATTCGTAAAAAGATGAACGGCAAATATGTTTACGGTGAAATTCGAATTCCCAGAATCGCCAGCCCTACAGAATTAAAAGAATGGGTTTTAAGATGGGGGAGCGCGATGGAAGTGGTCGAGCCGATTGAATTTAAAAAGGAAATCGAGCAGGAAGTTAAATTGTTATATGAACGAATATATAAGATCGGCCCTTGGAAGTAGTCGGATTGATCCGTTGCTTGAATTTGTAAATCGGAACATCTGGGAGTTCCGATTTTTCTTTTTTAAACATTTACACTGGTTGATCATTGCTTCGATCATTCAGATAATGTTCTCAGGAGGTGAGACGAGATGGAAATCAGAGAGTTTGCTGATCAATTGCTGCTCCGATTTGCTCAGCTGCAGTTTCAGGGGGTCCGCGTGGCGGATGGAATTGCCAAATCATTCAACTATAATCCAGAGCGGAATTTGTTGGATCAATCCATGTGGGATCACATACGGTCAGGTGTGGAAGCCTTTTTGTCTCTGTACGAATTGCTGGAAAAGTACAGGCTCCCCCTGGTTGAAGAAGAGCTGAAAATAGGTCTGGTGGGTTTTGTTTTGCATGATTTGCATAAAGCCGCATCAATGGAAAAAAAGGGATCCAGCGAATACGGTTTATCCCTGCAGGACTTGGAACAAATCGGAAAAATGCTGTGTGAAGATCTCGATATTTCCCCGCCGCCGGCCGAGTTTTTACGAGTGGCAGAAGTATCTTCTTTTTCCAACAAACTGGGTGATTTCAGTTCGCTGTCGGATGAATATAGGTGGACGCATATTTATCACTGGGTGAAGCTCATGGATCGAACGGCTTCTATCACAAGCATTGCCGAGTGCCTGGAGGGGCGCACGGTACATAATTTGCACCATTTGCTGCAACAGCTTCTCCCCCCGAAACTGACAGGCGAGATGAGACTGGAGTTTCACCAACTGCAAGAAATACGCGGTATGCTCACCACTCAGCTGCATAATGGCATGGCTATCATCATGAAGAAAAAAAGCTTCTATCCATGGCTGAGGTTTGGTGACGGGACCCTTTACCTGGCGTTTGAGGCGGATCAGCTTCCTGACAAGGCCGGGCTGATGGATGAGCTGATCGAGCTGTTTTTCCAGTCTATCAACAGCAAAGCAAATGAAGTGGATTCTGAAACGCTTTTTGACCGTTCCACTTTTAAATGCCAGACGCTTGCATTTATGCTTTATTCCAAACCTGAAGATTTTGCCCGGTTGTTTCACCGGCTTTTTCTTAAAGCTTCATCCTCTGGCAAAACGTTTCCCGACGATAAGTTTGATCAGGGAAAGCTGCCTGCCTACGGGGTGAACGATTTAGAATCCCTGTACCGGAAAATGAGGGTCCAAAATCCGCTCGATGAAGATCTCAGGGAAAAGTGGTTTTATACAGCCAGATATTTTGCCGCGCTACAGCGTTTGATCCAGAGATTGGAAAATGTGAATGGAGCGGAAGCCATCACGGCATTAGCTGAACATTTGGGTTTATCGGTGACGGATATCCTCGAAGCCGTTCCCCAATCCATCCAAAGCAACAACCGCAGATTTGACGAAGCGATCTGGCTGGCTTACCGTTATTTAGATTCTGTAACCATTGATGACAAGCCTGTTGCCCATTTTTCCATCGAAGATCTTCGTATAGCAGTGAAAAAAATAGCGGTTGCCTTTCTTAATAAAAAAGTGAGCCTTGAGCGCTCGATTGAAATTGTGGACAAAGAAATGAAATTCCGCCAGGAACTTGTGAACTATTTCAATGAACAACTGGTTCTCTCCTGGGAAAAAAACCGGCATTTGAATTGGATCAACGATAAGGAGCTGCTCAAAAAGAAATCTCGCAGCCAGAAGAATATTTGCAATCTATGCAATCGTCAAATTGAATCGGGTACGGACCAGAAAGTCAGAGCTCCGGTCATACAAGATGATGTACAGGTTTTCAGCAACCGGCTTTTGCCCAAGGAAAAAAACGTTTCGGCATTACACTGGTGCGGGATCTGCGCTTTTGAATACATTTTGCGACAGGTTTTTGGAATGAGCAGTTTGGGGGAGAAAAATTTATCGCGCCGCATCTATCTGTTTGCCGTTCCCTCTTTTCAATTGACAGATGAGTCTCTGGTATACCTTCATGAGGAATTAAGCCATTTCTATGCTACCATTCAGGTTCACTTCAGAAAAGGAAGGACGACGTGGCAGGCTCCGTTTGTGGAAAAAAGGGATGTGCTGATCAGAGAACATATAAGGGAACACTTCAGGGTCTACAGCGAATATTTTCAGCTGGAGATGGCTGAGCGCGGCCGTCCCCCAAGTACAGGGGATTTGTTAAAAACGGGCATGCCCGGAAATGTGATGCTTTTTACCTATGATTGTTACAGTTCCTCTCTTGAACGGACACGGGAAGAAGCGTGGATGAAAGCGATCACCGCCGCCTTATCACTGAACAAATTATACGGATTCCGCATCATGGTGACAGAGAAGCCATTTCTATCTTTATCAGGTGTTCGCGATCTCCGCTATGTCATCCAATTGGATGCTCCTCCCTATAAAGTTGCGCAGTTGCTCGGTAAAGCGGAAGAGAGGGGAACCGTTGATTTTTCCATCCCGATCGAACAGGCAGATGACATGTTGTTTCGTCTTGCTTACTTGTGGGAAATTCACCGGACGGTTCATCCGATTGATTACAACAAGCCTACAGACAAAAGTATTTCCGAGATTTTGCACCAGCTCGAAGTCCATCCGCTCGCAGGGGCCCATTTTTTTAAACGCCATTTGACTGAAGATGCCTATGTTACTGAATCTTTCGTTCATTGCTGCCGGCAGATCAACGGATTTAAAGGAGGTTGCATGATGGGGCTTGCACGGGAAATTGCCTTGGCATCACTGACTCTTTATAAACCCAACACCAGCAGAGAAGGACGGGCTTTCCGATATGAGAACTTGTTCCGAATTGTTGTCAAAGGGATTAAAGAGGGGCGGGATAAGAGTGAGCTTCAAGGCTTAGTAATGAAAAGGCTGGAGCGGCTCATCGGCCAAGGCGGCGGATATGTACCGACTCCCATCGATTCGACAGCAATCGTTCAGTTGGTTGATTTGGTCTATGATGGTTTCTTTCAAAGGGTGTGCAAGGGCAGCTTAGCCAAACTGAATCAAAAAGAAAACCAACTGGCTGATGGCATCTATTTTGAAACTCATCTGGAAAGACAAAAAGAATTTCAAGAAAAAGAGAAAGTAACAGTCTGACAGGAGGAAACCGATATGAAAACGATTCGGGAAAGCTGGAAAGATTCTTTGGTGAAAAGTGTTTTTGACAAACATCTTCTTCAGGAAATACCCAATTCTCCGCAGCGTAATTACGCAAGTATTGTTGTGCTTCGCGAATTTTCTTCTACTGCTGTTTTGACGACAGAAGGACAAGTATTGGATGTGGAGCTCTTAAGAAGCGGGCACAAGCAACATCAGCTGATCTCACGTGTCGTGTTGCAAAAGCGAAAACAGATCGCCCCTGAACGGCGTACCGGAAGGGCATATAACCGGCAGCTGGGATGGGGGGAAAAATGTTCCTACATGAATCAGATGTGCGGAAAATGCCCGGATTGCCTGATTTACGGCTATGCTGCCACCACCGGTGAGGGAGCGCAGCGCTCACGGGTTTTGACAGATTCCGGATTTGCCATTCGTTCCTATGAAGTCATGCAACGTTCCATCACACTCAATGCGATTCAGGATACGACAAAGGGAGGAGTTGCGGGAAGCGCGTTTGCCGAGCGGGAGCATATCCGTCCACAAGTGTTCTTTCCAACCATCGAAACAGCCGTAGATGTAACTCCTAGCGAACTGGTGTATATTCTGCGCAACATTCTGACCACCTCCCGGTACGGAGCGGAAAGCAACCGTCAGGGCTATGTGGAAAACCATGTTGTGGCCTTCATCTTTGGAAATTCCGAGCTTTGCTCCAACCTGTCTTTAACACAAAGGGTTTATGACCGTTTATTCGAACAGAAAAACGAACAAATCCATGAGCTTCCTCTGGATCGTCTCGAAGTGGAAGAAGCTGTGCAAAGCGTATTGTGTGAGCTGGTTGAAGAATCTTATCTCCCCGCTCACTTGTATACCGGAGATGAATTGCAATCCCTGCTTTCCAGCCTTCGCCAACTGTGGCGCAGTGAGGAGGGAAAGAAAGAATGGCTAGAGCAGCTGGAAAAAGATCATCAAACGTATCTGAAAAACCGTTCCAAGTAATCGAAAAAAATTATGCTTACCGTGTACGGATTGAACTGGAAGATTATTTGTTCTTCTCCAGCATGGAAAAGGGGAAGGTCGCAGAGACCGCTCCCCTGATCCATAACTACGCTTTGGCTTATGCCATGGCGTGGGCGAATTCTTTCTATTATCATGAAGCGCAGGCTCCGGCTTATCAGCGCGAACTTCATCCGTTAAACGCTCAGGGCAATTACGTTTATCCGGCTGTTCCCGTTCATGTGACACATCGTGTGATGCAGTATAACACCACAGATGAATCTTTGCTGATGACCCGGGCACAAAGCATGGGCATTCCCAACTGGGGATTTATTAAATGTATCCGGCCCGGTTCCGTTTTTGAAACTTTTGTACTGACTCAAGAGCCCGTTCTCCTTCCTTCGCGCATTCGTCTGGGTAAGTGGATGAGTCAAGCGACGCTCAAGGTGGAGGAAGTGTCGTTAACAAAAGCTAAAAGACGGCATTGTCCTCATATGGTGAATATCCGTGACCTTTCTCGCCTGCCTTATTATTTTTCGGCCATGTACAACGTATTGCCCACCAGGCTCATTCAAGGGGCCGAATGGGAGGAGGATATCGATGGATATCAAGTTTATGATTTGGCTGGAGATCGAAAAGAAACAATCTTTTTGCCTGAAGCGGCATTCTGGCGGGGATAGACCATGATCCGGGTGAAAGAAGAGAAGGCGTTTACTTACGATATACCGTTTGCAGGAAAAATCAAGCCTTATGCCCATCAAGCTGTTCAGCTTCAATTGGTGGAACAAGTATTGAAGGAAAAGAAAAAGGTGGTCATCTGGAATGAAGCGATGACGGGGGCGGGGAAAACTCTGGCCAATTACAGTTATCTGATCCATGATCCAGCCCAAAAAGCTCTCGGTGTCTATCCGGTGAACGAACTGGTCAAAGATCAATTTGTTTCCATCAAAAACAGCCTGCCCCTGACTGAGTGGGATGAAGTGGCTCTCTGGACAGCGGAAGAGTTGAAAAAAACCCGTCAAGCGGGGGAAAGCAAGATCGAACAACTAAAGAGGCTGATGAGCCCTTATCACCGGGCCATTTTGTCCAACCCTGATCATCTCATGTTGATCGCCCAGGAGAGATTATATTCTTTTAAAAAAGGGGAAAGAGCATCGTTATTTTATCAGTTGGCGGAATATACCCTTCAGATTTTTGATGAATTTCACTTGTACGATATCGCCCAGGTTAATTTTCTCGTGCAGTGGATGGCATTACTGGCCGCCGCATCGCCCAATAAACCCTATGCGTTTCTTTTATCTTCCGCTACGCCGAGACAGGAGTTTTTCAGGCTGACAAGAGGTTTAGAGCTTGAGATTTGGAATGTTCAGGAGAAGATAGCGGAGTGGCTGGAAGAAGGGAAGCCGACAGTATATAATGAGCGGACATTTCTCGAATCTCTACAGCTTACCCTTAAACCAAGCCTTCTTCACAACTGGAGAACAGGTGAAGAGATTTTAAATGATTGGGATGAAGTAGAAGCTTATTTAAGCCAGTTCCCTCATGCGAAAGGTTTAATTATCCTGGATTCCATCCATGATGCGCAGATGCTGGCAAAAGCTTTAAGAGAGCAAGGCTATGAAGTGGGAGAAGTACACGGCCTGTCAGATCGCAAACATAGCCGGGAGGCACTGGCAAAGCAAATTACCGTGGCTACATCAACGGTTGAGGTCGGAGTAGATTTTCAAGGGGATATTCATAAAGATTTTCTCCTTTTCGAAGCGCGCAATGCTGGGAGCTTCATGCAAAGACTGGGGAGGATTGGCCGGGGTTCCCGTCACCAACCGGATCCCCCGCTTTATGTGTGGGCATACGTCCCTTCTTATGTGGCAGAGAGGCTGAAGGAACAGGCCGGGGCGGAGATTACGCGCCAAGAGTTGCAACGAATCGTGAGTGATTCTTATCAGTATTATCAGGACTTTTTTCCTTATATCCATAAAGTGGGAGGAATGAACCTGATCCACAGCTATTACCTGCTGAAGAATCATCACATTGAGAAAGAGGAAAATCCGATTCTGGACAATATCAAGCAAGCTGTTGAGGTCATGTATGACGAAGGGTTTGCGGAACAGAACAGACGTTATCATCAATGGAAAAAGGCAAAAATCTTGGAGCCTGTCATCAGCTTTCGGGGGCAAAATACGCTGGAACGTCATCTGTTCCGCCCATATGAAGGGAATCAGGCCAAGGAGGAGCCGGAAACTTTTTATCCGGATCTCTGGTTTTGGGATGAGACATCACCCGGGATGCCGCTGAAAAAATATGACTATCTGTTTGTCCTGCGCCGGAGACATGTTCGCTTCGTCACGAAAGAAGAGATCCTGGAGCGAGTGAACCGTCATTTCTCCGGAGCAGAAAGAGAGGATTATATTGAAGCGTTAAAAAATGACTATGTATTAGGTTACGCCATTGCAATGGGGATTCGCGAAAAGCCGGCCAAGTTATATTGGAAACTCCCGTTAACGGCTGGAAGGCTCATGGGACAGGTGACCCGCGTGGAGCGATTATTCCTGCAATCCACTGACCCGGCATTAAACGAACAATTATCCGACCTCTTTCAATTTCCGAATAAAAAATCCTGGATTGTCTTCATGGTAAATCGTTCTGTCGGTGAACTCACCGATACATTCCGCCTTCCCCCCATGTTTCGTCTCCATTCAGCAAAAACCAGGGAAGGTGCGGATTGGAGCATCGCATTTAATTCTGAAGCCTTTCAATTGTGGAGCATATGGGAGAGAGTAAAAAGCGAGGTGCTGTAAGCTTGGAACCGATGGTAGAGGGTCATGCCATCAACACATATGTCTTTTGTCCGCGGCGCTGTTACTACGAGTATGTGGAAAAGGTTTTTTATCATAATGTTTATACCATTCACGGGAAATTGCTTCATGAACATGTAGATCAATCCGGCCGGGAAAAAAGAGGGGAACGCCATCTTTACCGTTCCCTTTATCTTTCCTCTGAGAGACTGGGTCTTACGCTTCGCTGTGATCTCGTGGAAGAGGACCAAGGCAATCTTTATCCGGTCGAATATAAAAGAAGTCGTCAGGCGGATTGGGAAAATAATCAGTTGCAACTGTGCGCACAAGGACTCGTACTGGAAGAATATTTGCGCAGACCTGTCCCTTTTGGCTATCTGTTTTTTTACGGGTCATTTCAAAGAAAACGGGTTGAATTTTCCGAGACTTTAAGAAAAAGAACAACAGAAGTGATAGAAGAAATACGCCAGCTTTATGAGAGAGAAGCTCCGCCCGCCGGGATTGATGATTGGAATAAGTGTAAAAAATGCAGCATGGTTGATTACTGTTTGCCGTTGGAAAGAAGGAAGCTGAAGGGGAAAGTGTTATGGGAACGTTTTATTTAACAGAGCCCTACTGCTTTATTCGCAAAGAATCTGAAAGACTGAAAATCTATAAAGAAAGATCTTTGGTCAAAGAAATCAGGGTGAATGATTTTTCCCGGATTTATATCCACGACTCTTCCACCTTGACCACGGATGCTTTACTTTTATTGGCCGAGAAGGGAGTCGATGTTGTTTACTTTTCCGGGAACCGTATGGTCGGCCGATTTATCGGTACGGAAAATAAGAATGTTCGCCTCAGAATCGCCCAGATCGAAGCCCATTTGTCAGAAGAAAAAAGTTTGCAGATCGCGCGTCATTTTGTGCTGGCCAAACTGAAAAATACGAGAACAAGTTTACAGCGTTTTGCGCGACGACGGGAACTGGACTTGGAATCTACCGTTCATTATTTGAAACAATCGATGGAACAGTGTTTGAAGGCGGAAAATTTGGAAGAGCTCCGGGGAATTGAGGGGATGGCGGCGAAAAAATACTTTGAAATCTTTCCCGGACTCATACAAAAAAGCGGCTTTTCGTTTCAAGGAAGAAGCAGGCGACCTGCGAAGGATGCCGTCAATGCATTGTTAAACTACGGATATGCTTTGCTCCGTGCGGAAATTACAGGTTCTCTTTTTGCGGCCGGCCTTGATCCGTACATCGGCTTTCTTCATCGGGAAAGGTATGGGCGCGAATCGCTGGCACTTGATTTGATGGAAGAGTTCCGCTCTATTTTGGTGGATAATCTTGTTGTCAAGTTAATCAATCAAGGAGTGATTAAGCCAAACGATTTCGATGATATGCACGGGGAACCCCGGTTGAAAGACCACGCCCGGAAGCGGTATTTGCAGGAATTTGACCAGCGCCGCAAAGATGAAGTGACGCATGAATTGCTGCAACGAAAGATGTCCTACCGAGAGATCATCCACAAACAGGCCATTTTGTTAGGCAAGTTCTTAAAGAATGAAACCGAAGATTATTATCCGTTTTTAGTAAAATAAAGCGGGGGTTCCGGCATGAAGCGGGTCGTCAGTTATGATATCGTCGATGATCGCAGAAGAAATAAAGTGTTTAAACTGTTGAAAGATTATGGTCAGTGGATTCAATACTCCGTGTTTGAAGTAGATTGTGATGAAAAAGATTGGCTAATGTTGGAATTTCGGCTTGCTGCTCTGCTCGGCAAGGAAGATTCATTGTGTGTTTATACTTTGTGCCGGTCATGCAGCCGCAAAGTTTCTTATAAAGGAGAATTACG
Source organism: Lihuaxuella thermophila (assembly GCF_900110165.1). Taxonomy (GTDB): domain Bacteria; phylum Bacillota; class Bacilli; order Thermoactinomycetales; family Thermoactinomycetaceae; genus Lihuaxuella; species Lihuaxuella thermophila. The sequence continues at coordinate 149,127 of NZ_FOCQ01000006.1, read as the reverse complement.
CTACCGTTTGCAAGAGCAGCAGAACAATATTTTATAGGGAGGACAAAAATGTTCCGATTGAATTTGGTCGTTCGATCCGATTCAAAATTTGGCGGTCCCGGAATTATCACCAGAAGGTTGCATGCGTATATTTTAAAGACCATACAACAAGAAAACCCTCAACTCTCCCAACTCATTCATGACCGCAAGGATCGACAGCTTTTTTCCACCTGTCTCAGCCAGGATGGAATTACGATCCATTCACCAAGTAAAGAGGTCATTCAATGTTTACAACAAAGGTTCGTCTTTAACGATCGGATCGACCTGGTCGATTGGAGCGGGACCATTCAAGAGATTCACTCTCAATTCTTCTCAACAGATGAAGTGTTAAAAAGATTTACGAATAAGTTTACGTTTTACTTTTTAACTCCTGCCACATTTTATCAGTATGGCCATTATTATCCTTTACCCGAGTTCAACCGGTTGTTCTCCAGTGCGGGCAAAGTGTTGGAGATGTGTGAAAATCTGGTTGTTTCCCCCGCGGAAATAGAGGATTTTGCCCGGAAAGTGAGGGTGGAGCACGCCTCTATTAGCACCAAACGGGTTGATTTCGGCAAATTTAAAGTGATTGGCTTTACCGGAACACTGACGATCAACCTCAAAGCGCTGCCTGCCCATGAACAGCACCTAGTATGGAAACTCTCTGTATACGGCTCCATGATGGGGTTTGGCTATAAAACCGCCTGGGGATTGGGGCAAACCAGACTGGAACCGTTTGCCCCAATTCTGGTTTCCGAACACCCATAGCTTCGGCTCAGACCCGGGGGGTGTTCGGAAACCGGGAAAATCCACTAAAGATAAGCGGTTTGACGATTTTGAGACGAACTGAAGGAGGGATTTTTAATGAAAAAACATGTGCTAAAATGGAGGTGTTCGGAAATGAATGTCGAAAGCCTTCCTTATCAAGGGATTTGACACCCGCCGTCTCAAACGAATGCACCTCATTAAGAGGATTGAAACTCATTAAGTTTAAATACAGTTCGTTTAGGAAGTCCGCCGTCTCAAACGAATGCACCTCATTAAGAGGATTGAAACTTTTTGCGTAGCGTCCAGCGTGAGAACCCACTTGCGTCTCAAACGAATGCACCTCATTAAGAGGATTGAAACTTGTCCGTGAGGCCATTGAGGGGTGATGACGATGGCCGTCTCAAACGAATGCACCTCATTAAGAGGATTGAAACGTGAAATATACGTCCATGAGATGGACACAGAAGACAGTCTCAAACGAATGCACCTCATTAAGAGGATTGAAACTGGTAGATGCAGCCGTAAACGCCGCAAAAAATGCGGTGGTCTCAAACGAATGCACCTCATTAAGAGGATTGAAACAATATACTAAAAGTAAATCAAGATCACGAACCGCGAAGTCTCAAACGAATGCACCTCATTAAGAGGATTGAAACGTACTGAGTCTCGAGTACCTTTTGCGGTACGCCGAGTGTCTCAAACGAATGCACCTCATTAAGAGGATTGAAACTGGTCCAGGCTAGCGACAGAGCTTTTACTTTCATGTCTCAAACGAATGCACCTCATTAAGAGGATTGAAACCGTACTCGCGCTGATGATCAGTCGCCGCCTTCTCGGTCTCAAACGAATGCACCTCATTAAGAGGATTGAAACCCGTATCGACCGCTCCGAGGACGACATTCTCTATTGTCTCAAACGAATGCACCTCATTAAGAGGATTGAAACAGCTTGACGATTCTTCCCTCGTGAAAGCGGCAGGCGTCTCAAACGAATGCACCTCATTAAGAGGATTGAAACCTTCCAACGAGTTAGCTGCCTCGATTCGTATAGGAGTCTCAAACGAATGCACCTCATTAAGAGGATTGAAACTTTTCTTGCCGGTTTCCCACTCACCAACAGTTGATGTCTCAAACGAATGCACCTCATTAAGAGGATTGAAACTTTTGAGGATACGCTAACAGAACGGCTAGAGCACGGGTCTCAAACGAATGCACCTCATTAAGAGGATTGAAACGACCACAAAGGGCAACGGTTTAGCCTATTCGGGACGTCTCAAACGAATGCACCTCATTAAGAGGATTGAAACAGAAGAAGCGATAGAATCCGCTATGCAAGGCGCAACGTCTCAAACGAATGCACCTCATTAAGAGGATTGAAACAATAACTTGCGGCGTTTCTTCTTCCTCTTCCGGTTCGTCTCAAACGAATGCACCTCATTAAGAGGATTGAAACTGTTCGTCTTCATCAGCTACCAAGTGCGCCGGGTCGTCTCAAACGAATGCACCTCATTAAGAGGATTGAAACCATATCAGTCACAGGCTCTGGTGACGGTTTCGCTACCGTCTCAAACGAATGCACCTCATTAAGAGGATTGAAACTTTCCTGCGGTTCTTTCATGCTATAAAGACTGGTTGACGTCTCAAACGAATGCACCTCATTAAGAGGATTGAAACTACCGTTTTTACCCCACCGTTGCAACGCTTCTAAACGTCTCAAACGAATGCACCTCATTAAGAGGATTGAAACATTAACGATGAGCCGGATAAAACGTACTACGCAAGTCTCAAACGAATGCACCTCATTAAGAGGATTGAAACGTCAAAAACACGCGGTATTCGGGATATGGCCGCTTTTAGTCTCAAACGAATGCACCTCATTAAGAGGATTGAAACAGGTAATTCCGGGTTTAAAACGCCTACGGGTGTTTCGTCGTCTCAAACGAATGCACCTCATTAAGAGGATTGAAACTGCAGAATCAATTCCGGTTTAGCGATTGCCGGGAAGTCTCAAACGAATGCACCTCATTAAGAGGATTGAAACTGAATGACCGGAGGTAAGATACCTTTAATCCGCTCAAGTCTCAAACGAATGCACCTCATTAAGAGGATTGAAACCCGATTAAAATGATTGACCCACCGGAAGAACAAACAAAACGTCTCAAACGAATGCACCTCATTAAGAGGATTGAAACTAAGTGAAACCTTCCTCAATGATATTTTCCGTCAATACGGTCTCAAACGAATGCACCTCATTAAGAGGATTGAAACTCCACCGTGGCATGATCACAATGTCAGATTCAAGTGGGTCTCAAACGAATGCACCTCATTAAGAGGATTGAAACCGGTTTCAATCCTTCAATCAATGACATGGGCAAAGGTGTCTCAAACGAATGCACCTCATTAAGAGGATTGAAACAAAAAGGTGATCATTGTTCCCGATAACGATGCAGCCGGAAGTCTCAAACGAATGCACCTCATTAAGAGGATTGAAACATCTGATCCCGTGGACGGGTTCACATAGATGGTGATATGTCTCAAACGAATGCACCTCATTAAGAGGATTGAAACATCGAAGCAATGGGGAAAGCATTAAACTTGGCTTTGTCTCAAACGAATGCACCTCATTAAGAGGATTGAAACAACCTTTTGAAACTGTCTAAATTGGTTGTAATAGGGTCTCAAACGAATGCACCTCATTAAGAGGATTGAAACTTCTGCTATTACCCGGACGCACGCATAAACGGCACTGGGTCTCAAACGAATGCACCTCATTAAGAGGATTGAAACCACCGTATGCGCGGTCGGTTCAGCTCTCGCATGCAGTCTCAAACGAATGCACCTCATTAGAGGATTGAGACGAGTAAACCAAGCAGAACAAAATGCAAAACTTGAAGCCTCAAACGAATACTAAACTACAAAAAACTAACAGGACTTGAATAATGGAGTTTGTTTCGCTTGCGTATATGGATAATGATTTCCTCATTTTGGGTGGGGGTCATTAATTCACTAAAACTATAATTCAAAAACAATATTTACATAAAGGCTATTTCCTGGTATTATTTCGTCGAAGAATTAATATCTGTATATTGCTGCTATTGGGGCGATTAAAAATGTATAAGAATAAGTCGTTTATTTTTTTCTATGTTCTTTTACTGGTATTTGTTTTGGCTGGATGCTCTGAGCAATCATCAGAAGAAAAATCTCAAGAAAAAGACTTGCCCAAATTGATGTTTGAGGCACAAACCATCACTTTGGATGGAAAAAATTATACGCTTGATCCACGCTTGCAACTGAATGATAAAAACGGAATAGGACAAGCGGTCGGGCTGATCTACGACACAGCCGTGGTTCATGAGATTAATGGAATTCCGGGTGAGAAGTGGCTGACTGCATCCTTTGAAGGAGAAGGTTTAGTATTTAGGGAACAAGGAAAAGGAGATTTTAATCTGTCCGACTTCGCTCCGGACAGGCTGGAAATACACAGTTTGGAAAACCCGGATCAGGTGACCAAAGAAAAAGTGGTTACTGATCGAAAAGCGATTGATGAACTGGTAAAAACGATCACAGAAAAAGAGCCTGTGCGTGTAGATACATCCGAACTTAAAGATATTCAATTGTTAAAAGAGATCACATTCCAGTCTGATCGTTATCCAAACATAGCGTATCATCTTTCGTACATAGAAAAGAATGGACGGACCTATCTGAGAGAACATGGATTATTTTTAATGGATACCTTGTATGAAGTCAGCATCAATTGGGACTCCTTGCCGTAAGGAATTAATCCCTGTAAACTTCTTTAATCAAGCTAATCTCATATTGAGCCATTTCGCTCTTTATAGGAACAGAATTGATTAGCAGAAGAGGAGCGATTGGCTCATTTTTTATCATTCGTTGATGCAATTATTTATACGCAATCCGGATTTAGTTAACTCCAGCGAAGTAAATGATACGAGAAAATAAAGAGATTTTCAGCTTGGAGTATGAGATTGTTCCCAGATGGATCGCCTTCGTTGAAATCTGTCAAATATAATAAAAGATGAAGGGATCCATATTTCTGACACGATTCCGGGCCAGGGAAATTTTCTCGCGTTCTATTTCGGGGCATCAGGAGTGAAGTGACATTTGGAAGGAAGTGAAAGAAATGATCGACGAGAAACAAGCGGACCAAATGCAGCTGCTGGAAGCTTATCGGAAGTGTTGCCAGACAAGGGACTTGATTCAGGCTGCTTTCGAAAGCGCTTACGAAGGAATTGTGATTACCGATTCCAACGGTTTTATCATGATGATGAACCAATCCTATGCAGAATTTCTGGGTGTGGATGCAAAAGAGGTCGTTGGCAAGCATTGTACGGAAGTGATTGAAAATACGCGGATGCATATTGTGGCGAAAACGAAAGAAGCGGAGCTGGCTCAGGTTCAACGAATCAGGGGAGGGGATATGATTGCGCATCGCATCCCGATTATTCAAGACGGAAAAGTGATTGCGGTCGTCGGAAAAGTGCTGTTTCAGAATGCGCGGGAGTTGCATGCCCTGTCCGCCCACGTTCTTCGGTTACAGAAGGAACTCAATTATTATCAGGGAGAGTTGCTGAAAAGTGTGGGGGCGAAATTCAGTTTCGATGATATTATCGGGAACAGTTCGAAGATTCGGTCGGTGAAGGAAATCGCCAAGCGGGTGGCGGGCAGTGACACCACCGTATTTATCAGCGGGGAAAGCGGTACGGGCAAAGAGTTGTTTGCACATGCGATTCACAAGCACAGTCACCGGAAGTTCGGGCCGTTTGTAAGAGTGAATTGCGCCGCCATTCCGGAAACACTGGTAGAGTCTGTACTGTTTGGATATGAGGAAGGTGCATTTACCGGTGCGATGAAAGGCGGAAAAAAAGGAAAGTTTGAGATGGCGCATCAAGGAACGATCTTTCTGGATGAAATTGGTGAGCTTCCGTTGACGATGCAAGCAAAACTGCTTCGGGTATTGCAGGAAAAAGAAGTGGAAAGAATCGGGGGCATGCATCCCGTCAAGGTGGATGTCCGTATAATCGCTGCCAGTAACCGGGATTTGGAGCAGATGGTGAAGAAAGGACAGTTCCGGCAGGATCTGTTTTACCGGCTTCATGTGGTTTCGCTTCATATTCCTCCCCTGCGGGAACGGCGGGAGGATATTCCTCTGTTGGTCGACTCGTTGCTAAAAATGTTATCGCACGAAATCGGCGTCTATGTAAGCGGAGTGGATGCAGCGGCGATGAATGCATTGATCCTTTACGATTGGCCCGGGAACGTACGGGAACTTAAAAACGTGCTGGAACGCACGCTTCATATGAAAGACGGCGATCTCATTCAGGTGAATCATCTTCCTGTACACGTGGTCAAAGGAGGGACGGGTAACCCTGCCCGCTATTCGCTTAAAGAAGCGCTTGAACAGGCGGAAAAGGAAGCGATTCTGCAGGTGTTAAAAGCCGCCGACAACGATAAAATCCGGGCGATCCAGATGTTGGGCATCAGCAAGTCCAGTTTTTATCAAAAATTAAAGAAACATCAAATCAAAATCTAGTTGAAGAGTTAGTGCGACATCTTTTTTTCTGTTTTTCCATAATTCTGGACTGTAGTCCTGAAATTTGTACCGCATGAAGGCAGAAGAATGAGGGGGTTTCTCTGGCGATACGACTCCTTTTTCCAATCATTTGTACAACTCATGCAATGGTTTCAGCAGAAAATCCTTGGCACTGAAATTGCATATTTGTCTCGTTAGAAGGAATCCGGCTAAAGCCGCAGACATCCGATATTGAAAGCGCTTAAAAACCAGTCGAAGCGAAGGAGGCAAATAGCAATGGCAGTATTGGGTATTTTTCTGGCCCTCGGATTACTCATGTTCATGGCTTATCGGGGTTATCCTGTGATTTTATTTGCACCGATTTTTGCTTTATTGGCGGCCGTATTATCGGGTCTTCCGCTTTTACCCACTTATACGGAAGTGTTTATGGTCAAAACAGTAGGTTATGTGAAGCTCTATTTTCCGATCTTTTTGTTAGGGGCCATCTTTGGAAAGGTGATGGATGACAGCGGGGCCGCGCGTTCGATCGCTCGCGGACTGACAGAACGCTTTGGGAGCAAGCAAGCGATTTTGGCCGTTGTCTTGACTTGTGCGGTTCTGACCTATGGAGGCGTGAGCTTGTTTGTCGTCGCTTTTGCTGTTTATCCGTTTGCAGCTGCCTTATTCAGGGAAGCGAATATCCCCAAACGTTTGCTTCCGGCCACAATCGCTTTGGGATCGTTCACCTTTACGATGGATGCTCTGCCAGGGAGTCCCCAGATTCAGAATATTATTCCTACCACGTATTTTAAAACCACTTCTTTCGCCGCGCCGACCATCGGAATCATAGGTGCTTTATTGGTGGCAGGCGGAGGCTTGTGGTGGTTAAACCGCCGCAAAAATCGATTGGTTGAGAGTGGTGAAGGCTACGGCGACCATACGATCAATGAACCGGAGATGATCGAAGGTGAAAAACTGCCGCCCATCTGGTTGTCCATCACTCCGTTGTTGCTGGTTTTAGGAGGAAACGCGCTTTTTACCTATGTCGTCCTGCCGGGATGGTATCCGGAATCGCTGCTCAAACAGTACGAAGGCCTGCAGATTGACAAAGTATTGGGGGTGTGGGCATTAATCCTGGCGCTGGTGGTAGGAATTGCCTTTGCGCTGGCCCTTCAATGGGTCTACCAGAAAAAGGATGAGAAAGAGGCGGGAACCGGTAAATCGAAAAAGTCGTTGGCCAACACATTGACCGCAGGTGCTGTCGGATCGCTCCTCGCGATCATGAATACCGCTTCAGAAGTGGGCTTTGGGAATGTGATTGCTGCTTTGCCAGGCTTTAAAACGATCGCCGATTTCCTTCTGTCCATGAAAACCAGCCCGCTGATCTCAGAGGCCTTATCGATCAATATCCTGGCCGGAATTACCGGTTCTGCTTCGGGTGGGATGAGCATTGCTTTAGATACGATGGGAGCCAAGTATTTATCGTGGGCGGTGAGTGCCGGGATCGACCCGGAGCTGTTGCACAGGATTGCCTCCATGTCAGCTGGGGGAATGGATACCTTGCCGCATAACGGGGCGGTCATCACCTTGCTGGCCATCTGCGGATTAACCCATCGTCAGTCTTATCCGGATATTTTTGCGATTACGGTAATCAAAACATTGGTGGTTCCGATTGTGATTGCCATCGCCTTGTTGACCGGGTTAGTGTAAGAATTTTTCAGAAGAGATACGATTGCAAATCATGCGGAAAAATGGAAGGAATGATTCCTTTGAACAAAACAGATCAAATGGTCTATCCCGTTTCCATGTCATGGGAGGAGTCATACCTTTATCAATTTATGAAAAAACATGAAATGAACCAATTGGATCAGCTATATGAAGCCGCTCAGAATCATCCTTCCTGGTTTTGGGGCGAAATGGAAAAAGAGGTCGGATTGACTTGGTTTCAACCCTATACAAAGGTAATGGACGACTCGCGCGGCTGGGCTTGGACCCGTTGGTATGTGGATGGAAAGATGAATGTGGCTTATGATGCGGTTGATAAGCATGCGCTGGGTCAAGCGGCCTCCAAGCCTGCGCTCCTCTGGGAAGGAGATGGCGGAGAAACCCGGATGATTTCTTATGCCGAACTCTACCGGGAGATCAATCGTTTTGCACACGGTCTGAAAAGGTTAGGGATAGCCAAGGGAGATCGTGTGGTGATGTATCTCCCGATGGTTCCCGAGACCGTCGTCGTCCTCTTAGGGGCGGCCAAAATCGGGGCGATGGTGGTTCCGGTTTTTTCGGGATATGGGGCCGAAGCGGTCGTGACCAGAGTTGTGGACAGCCAGGCCAAAATATTGGTAACGGCTGACGGTTTTTTCCGTCGCGGCAAAGAGGTTGCGATGTTACAGGAAGCGGTCCGTGTGGCTGAGAAGTGCCCGTTTCTGTCACATGTAGTAGTGGTCAGCCGCATCGGAAAGGCTGGCATCGAAGCAGGACCGATCAACCCGCACTGTCCGGTTCGGCTGATTCCCTACGATATCCTGCTTCAGGATCAATCGGATACCATGCAGGCCGAATGGCTGGACAGCGAAGATCCATGCCTGCTGATCTACACATCGGGAACCACAGGCAAACCGAAGGGAACCGTCCATGTACACGCCGGATTTCCGTTGAAAGCGGCACAAGATTTAAAGTTTGCTTTTAATTTCGGCCCGGATGATATCCTCTTTTGGATGACCGACATGGGTTGGATGATGGGGCCTTGGATGGTATATGGAGCGTTGCTCCTGGGGGGGACCGCCGTTCTGTTTGAAGGAACCCCGGATTACCCCCGGTTCGACAGGTTATGGGAGATCGTGGAAAAATACCGTGTCACTCACCTCGGGGTATCCCCTACCGTGATTCGTTCGTTGATGCCGCATGGAAGTGAATGGGCGGACAAGCATGATCTTTCTTCCCTGAAGGCATTCGGCTCGACCGGAGAGCCATGGAATCCGAAACCGTGGTTGTGGCTGTACGAAAAAGTAGGCAAAGGAAAATGCCCCATCCTGAACTATTCGGGCGGAACCGAAATTTCCGGCGGAATTCTGGGCTGCCTTCCGGGCCTCCCGCAGAAACCTTGTTCATTTAGCGGGCCGATTCCCGGCATGGTGGTAGACATTGTCGATGGGCAGGGTGAACCGGTCAAGGGATCGGTAGGTGAACTGGTCATCAAAAAACCCTGGCCCGGAATGACTCGTGGCTTCTGGCAAGATCCGGACCGGTATGAACAGGCATACTGGGATCGTTTCCCCGGTCTCTGGGCGCATGGGGATTGGGCGAGAACCGATGAAGACGGTTTCTGGTATATCGAGGGACGGAGTGACGATACCTTGAAAATTGCCGGAAAACGGGTCGGACCGGCGGAATACGAGTCGTTACTGGTCTCGCATGAGGCCGTGATCGAAGCGGCAGCCATTGGAATTCCCGATGAGATCAAAGGGACTTCTGCCGTATGCTTTGTCATCTCTGACGATACCAAACCATCTGCGGCAGACCTGGAAATGCACTTAATGGAGCTGATTGTACAAAAATTAGGGAAACCGCTGAAACCGAAAGCCATTTATCGCGTCAAGGAACTACCCCGGACGAGGAACGGAAAAATTTTGCGCAGGGTGATTCAATCCGCTTATCTCGGGAATGAGGCAGGAGAACTCTCTTCGCTGGAAAATCCACCATCGGTGGAGGAGATTCGCATGCTGGGGAAGCAGATCAAACCAACGTGAGATGAAGCCTGGTTTAGACAAGATTTACTGTTCGCCTCAATGATATCAATTGCTTGATTCTGTTTGAAAACCATGCACGTCTTCCTGATGAATTTTGAACAATAGCCTGGAGGAGTTTTTATGGTCCAAAACAAAGTGGTACTGATCACCGGGGCGGCTCGCGGGATTGGGTTTGAAATCGGAAAAAGATTTGCCGAAAACGGTGCAAAAGTGGTGTTAACGGATTTAAACGAAGAAGGAGTTAAAAACGCGGCACAACAAATAAGCGCCAAAGGTTTCGAGTGTATCGGGCTGAGAGCCGACGTCACCAAGGAAGAAGATATCATCGATGCGATCCATCAAACCATTGCGAAATATAGCAGACTGGATGTTCTGATCAATAATGCGGGACTTCAATATGTTTCGCCGATTGAAGAATTTCCCGTCGAAAAATTTGAGCTGTTGACCAAAATCATGCTGATCGCTCCATTTATCGCCATCAAACACGCCTTTCCCATCATGAAAAAACAAAAATCCGGCCGCATTATTAACATCGCTTCGATCAACGGCCTGGTCGGTTTTGCCGGAAAAGCCGCCTATAACAGCGCTAAACACGGAGTGATCGGTCTGACAAAAGTAGCCGCGCTTGAAGGTGCAGAGGACGGGATTACAGTCAACGCCCTGTGTCCCGGTTATGTAGATACTTCACTTGTCCGAAATCAGCTGAAAGAGCTGGCCAAAACGAGAAACGTTCCATTGGAAAAAGTATTGGAAGAAGTGATCTATCCCCTGGTTCCGCAAAAACGTTTGCTTCAAGTGGAGGAAATCGCTGATTATGCTTTGTTCCTGGCCAGTGATCAAGCAAAAGGAGTAACCGGGCAAGCCGTTGTGATTGACGGCGGATATACAGCACAATAATGAAAAGAATGCAAAAAAGCAACATCCGCTGATGATCTCTATTGGGCGATGTTGCTTTTTTCCTTGATCACACACACCTCTTATTCCCTATGATCGAAGGATTTGGGATATTGCGGCCAGGTGGATGCCATGAATGAGCTGGAGGATCTCCTGTGGTGTTTTTGAGATAAGTAGCATTCTCCACAAGCGGTGAGTGAATGAGGCGTCAGACGAGGGAGGGATGTTTTTTTCTCGCGAGTCTGACCTTTTTTTGTTTTCCGGAATGTTTGTTGCCTATTGTTTCACCTTGATCTGCCATCCGTTTAGGGTGATGAATTGGCAGATACAGAAAGGAGACCGGATAAATCATTTTCTCTTTGTCATGGGTATGAACAATTATTTACGGTTCACATCGCATTTTATGATATTAACTGTTTGAAAAATTTAGTTTTTCTTGTACATATTTACTGAAATTCCGGCGGAGAACGGGGATGGGGGTGACAGAACCAAAAAACTGGCTCTGGTGAGACAGGTTGGTACATGGACAAGCTTGGTCTGATCAGCAGCAGCAAATGTTTTAACGCTGCACCTAACCGGCACATTTATTTCTGCCTGTTCCGATTTCCCTGTTTGAGTCATTCCCAATGCGATGCAGAATATGACTTTCATTTTTAAATAAATTTAATCATATGATTATAAATATTACTTGAATTGGGCGAAAATATTGTTTATAGTACAAGATAGGTAGATACAACTATATGTATATACCAATTGACGGGATGAGAGGTGAGAGCGGTGTAGGGGATGGAAAACAATTCACGATGGGGTCATCCGTCCATTTCGATTGGTTTGATTTTTTTGAATCAAATGAATGTACTGAGAGCGGCTTGTGATGATACCAAAAATGGGGAGGAAATCAAAATGTGGATGACAAGGGCACATTCCAAATCTATGTCCAGGAAGACGTTAGCCATGGCCTTGGCTCTGGTGCTTCTGATCGGCATTCTGCCCGCAGGTGTTTTTGCAGCCTCCGGGTGGGCACCCAATGTTGCCTACAAAACAGGTGACATCGTCACTTACGGCGGCAGTACTTATAAGTGTCTTCAATCTCACACCTCACTTCCCGGCTGGGAACCCCCGAATGCTCCGGCTTTATGGTCACTGCAATCGCCCGGCGGCGTGGGGGATACCCAGGCGCCGTCTGCTCCGGGCAATCTGGCGTCTCCTTCCCAAACAGCCAGCAGCATTTCGCTCACCTGGACAGCTTCCACCGACAATGTGGGCGTAACGGGATATGATGTTTTCCGCGGCACTCAAAAAGTGGGATCATCCACGGCCACATCCTATACAGACACCGGTTTGACCCCTGACACTTCCTATACCTACACCGTTAAAGCCAGAGATGCCGCCGGAAACGTGTCAGCCGCAAGCAATGCTCTGACTGTGAAAACCAAAGCCGGTGATGGCGGCGGAACTCCCGGCAAAAAAATCGTGGCTTACTATCCCGGCTGGGCCACCTATGGGCGCAACTATCAAGTGATGGATATTGACGCTTCCAAAATCACCCATCTCAACTACGCATTTGCCAATGTTGTCAACGGGGAAGTAGTAGTCGGCGATACTTATGCCGATACGGACAAGTTTTTCCCCGGTGACTGCTGGGACCCGGGTTGTAAACGCGGAAACTTCAATCAGCTGACCAAGTTGAAACAGAAATATCCTCATCTGAAAACGCTGATCTCGGTGGGCGGCTGGACTTGGTCGGGCGGCTTCTCCGATGCTGCTTTAACGGATGCATCCCGTACCAAGTTTGCCGACAGTGCGGTTCGTTTCATCCGAACATGGGGCTTTGACGGTGTCGACATCGACTGGGAATACCCTGTCAGTGGCGGATCGCAGAATGGCAGGCCCGAAGATAAGCAAAACTTCACCCTGTTGCTCCAGAAACTTCGCGAAAAACTGGATGCCGCCGGCCGTGAGGACGGCAAACATTATCTGCTCACGATCGCATCCGGTGCGGGACCGACCTATCTGCAAAATACGGAATTGGGCAAAGCGGAAGACTATCTCGACTTTATCAACATCATGACTTACGATTTCCACGGCGGATGGGAAAAGACCAGCGGACATCATGCACCGTTATACGCCGATCCGGCAGACCCATTCCCCAATAAAGCCACCTTTCATGTCAACGCTGCGGTTGAAGGACACCTCCATGCAGGTGTTCCGGCTTCCAAAATCGTTCTGGGCCTCCCCTTCTACGGGCGCGGATGGACAGGCTGCAGCACGGCCGGCAACGGTCAATACCAGTCCTGCACGGGAACACCGCAAGGAACATGGGAAGCGGGCGTATTCGACTTCTCCGATCTGGAAGCCAATTACATCAACAAAAATGGATATACCCGCTATTGGAATGATGTATCCAAAGTCCCCTATCTCTTCAATCCGTCAAACGGTACCTTCATCACTTATGATGATGTCGAGTCCATTGGTTATAAAACCAGCTTCCTGAAAACAAAAGGCCTTGGCGGTGCCATGTTCTGGGAGTTAAGCTCGGACCGCAACAAAACCTTGCTAAACAAAGTTTATAACGATTTAAAATAAGCGTTTTCAAGATGAATCCCTGTCAGCAACCCCCGGGGCGGTTTGCCCCGGATTTATTTTAGAACGATTCAATCAGAAGAAAAAAAGAACAACCTTCAGTGGTTGTTCCCGATCATTTTCGTACCCCTTCACGCTAGACCCGCTTATCTCCCCCGGAGATCCGGACAGGGCATTTACCTGTAAACGGAAGCACACCGCGCAATTGCTTCGCCAATGTTTTCATCTGTTCATCCGTGATGGAGTAAGCAGCGATCACTGTGGTATCCCGGGACATGAGCTGTGCATCATACGGGTCCCGCAGCATCACCGCGATCAGAGGATAGCGGTTTTGTAGATGGTTTATCCAGCGGATCTGGGCAGGAAAGCGATGGGCATTGACCGTACAAAAAACAATCAGATCCCGGTCCTGGGCCGCCTCATTCAGCCGGGTGGGATCCCATTCTTCCTCCAGGTCAAACTCCACCAGGCGGACGTCCGGAAAGAATTCACGCAAACAGGGGTACAGGCGGTTTTTTTGTTCTCCGCTTGTATCCGCCTCAGTCAGGTTCCGCGGACGGGGCATCATCAGCAACATCCGGGCCTGGCGCTCCACAGGTAAAAGCTTGTGCGGATCGCGCAGCAGCGTGACGGACCGTTCGCTTATTTTGCGGGAAAGGTGACGGCTGTCTTCTACCGGTTTTCGCCTGTTTCGGTTATATTCGATCATTTTTTGTTTAAAAAGCAGAATTCTTGCCACAGACTGATTGATTCGTTCCTCTTTCAGCTTTCCGCGTTTCCATGCGAGCATGAGGTGGTGAAACGCTTCCTCGATCGACGATCGACCATCATGAATATATGCAATATCTCCGCCGGCCAGGATAAATTGCAACACTGCTTCCCCCGCGGAACGGGTTCCACGGATCGCTCCCATTGCCAAATCGTCGGAAATGACCAGTCCCCCATATCCCATCTTCCCGCGCAGCAGACCGGAGATCACTGTTTTGGACAGCGAAGATGGCCGGGAATCCAACTGTGAAAAAATGACGTGGGAAACCATTACCGAATCAATGTGGCGGCTCACCATTTGTTGGAAAGGCAAAAACTCTGTCCGGTAGAGAGTGGGCAAATCCGTATCATTGATTGCAAAACCTGAATGAGTATCTGTTTTTGTGTTGCCATGGCCCGGAAAATGCTTGGCGCAGCTTGCCACTCCACCCAGGCGGACTCCTTCTGCATAGTTGAGGCATTGCTCCCCGACCCGGTGAGGATCGTCTCCGAATGAGCGCACTCCAATCACCGGATTGTTGGCTTCCAGGTTGACATCCGCCACGGGTGCCAGCAGATGGTTGATCCCCATCCCGGACAGCTCCCATCCGACCACCTGTCCCTGGGCCCGTGTTAACTGTAAGTCATCGGCGGCGGCCAGCGCCATATTTCCCGGGAACTCCGTCACCAGCGAGCCGAACACGCTCAAGGTGCCCGTTTCCTGGTCGGCGGAAAAAATGACGGGCAGCTTTAAGCTGTTTTCTTCATAGGCTTGTTGAATGGATGTGGTGAGGTTCTTCACTTGTTAGCGGCTCCGGATATTCGGCCCGTTGATGCGATAACCTGCAATCGGATACTCGGTCAGGAACGCGCGAAAGTCATCCGAAAGCTCTGTCCCTTCCGCTTGTCCGACCAGCATTTGACCTATTTTTTGTTTTAATGCCAGGGACTCTAATTGCTTTTGGATCAGCTTGTTCATATGGTTGACACCCTCTTCGGCTTATCCTTTGACAGCTCCTGATGTGAGGCCTTTCACCACTTGTTTTTGGGCCAACAGGTAGATAAGGAGGACCGGGATCAGCGTAAGTGTCACCGCAGTAGCCAGCAATCCGTAGTCCGTCCCTGAGTACTGGCTGCTGATCTGGGAGAGAAGCACGTTGATCGGCCGAACTTCCGCCTGTGGAACAAAGATGAGGGCCGAGAACAAATCGTTATAAGACCATAAAAAGACAAAGATGCCAGCTGTGGAGAAAGCCGGTTTGGAGACAGGAACAATCACGCGCGAAAATACTTTCCAGCGGTTGCATCCATCCATGATGGCCGCTTCTTCCAATTCCTTCGGAATCGTGACCATATAAGAAGAGAGAACTAGGATGGTGAAAGGCAGGAAGCCTGCCGTGTGGGGCAGAATCAGGGCCCAATAGGTATTGAGCAATTCCAGTTTTCTCAAAATCTCGAAAACAGGGGCCACGGTTGCAAAAGCCGGGATCAGCAAGCTGGCTGCCAGCAAGGTTTGAATCAAACCCCTGAGGTGAAATTTGAACCGCGATAAGGTGTAGGCGGCCAATCCGCCGAACAGTAAGGTGAAAAAAACTGTTCCGCCTGACATGATCAAGCTGTTCAGATAGCTTTGACCGATATCGATCTGTTGAAAGGCTCGTTCATAGTTTTGCAGTGTCGGGCTGGCCGCCAGTGAAAATGAATCGGTAATCACTTCGTCTGACGGCTTGAATGAATTGTTGATAACCCAGAACAACGGATAAATGGTGGTCAAAGACCATGCAATTAAAAGGATATAAGTGACCATTTTCAACAGTTTGGAACGGGTGAGCGTCGACTGGAGTTTTTCCCACGGTGTTTGTTTGGTGACCATTCCTTTTCCCCCCATCCGGTCAGTAACTCACTTCTTCTCTTTTCAACAGCTTGTTGGCCATGACGGATAAAATCATGCCCAGGATGACGATGAACACCGCGATGGCAGAGCCGTATCCCCAGGCGGAGCTGACAAAGGTTTTCGTATACATGTACGTTCCGAGCACTTCCGAGGAGTTCACCGGCCCTCCTCCTGTGATGATGTAAACGAGCTCAAACACTTTCAGCGAACCGGTGATGGCCAGGATGATACACGTTTTGATGTCGCTCCAAATGAGCGGGAGAGTAATATACAATGTTTTTTTGATACCCGTCAGACCTTCCATATGAGCCGCTTCATAAAAATCATCCGGGATTTTGGAAATGGCGGTGAACAGGATGACAAAATAAAAGCCGACATACTGCCAGATCGTAGGAATTGCCACTGCGATGAGCGAGCTTTCTTCAGTGATCCACAATACTTTTTCATAGCCGAATTTCGTCAGCAGCTGGTTTAATAATCCGTTATCGTAGTTATAGAAAAGAGTAAACATGAGGCCGATGGCCGTCGCAGAAATGGCAACGGGGAAGAAAAAAGCGGACCGGAAAAAATTTGTGCCAAATTTGACCGAATCAACCAGTACGGCTAACACAATGCCGAGCCCCACCTGAAAGATAATCGCATAACACATGATTTCCAGGGTATTCAAAGTGGCCATCCGCACAACTTCATCCCCGGCCAGCTGGATGTAGTTTTCCAGGCCGATAAATCTGGATGTTAAGTATCCGTCCCAATAAAAAAAACCTTTATATACGCTGCGCAAAAAAGGGTAATAGAGAAATGTACCTGTCAAGATGATGGTCGGCAGAAGGAACAAAAAGATATATCCCTTGTCACTTGTTTGAACAGATCGTTTCATGTTTTTTTCACCCCGATCCATAACAAAGCTTCTTTTGCCTCCGGGTGGATGAAATGAAAGCTTTGCCGTTTTGGCAAGGCTTTCATTCAACTGTCGGAGTTCATTGTTGCCTTGCCTGCTTCTCCACCTTGAATGCCGCTTCCAGAACCTCTTTGGCCGTCTTTTTATCCTGAACGATATATTGAATGTTTTTCCGAATCTCGGTAAACGCTTCCGGTGAGATTTGTGCATCGATCGGCAAGCTGAGGGAGCTGGCTTCTTTCACCATTTTGTGTCCTTCCGAGGCCAGCGGAGACAATCCGTCCACCTGCACATCAGCAGCCGGGACCCCGCCGTTGGCTTCGGCAAATTTCCTGATCATCTCTTTGGTGGTCAAAAACTTGATCAGTTCAAGTGCCATCCCTTTTTTCGATTCATCTTCATAAGATTTTTTGCTCAGGTAATAACCGGAGGTGAACCCTGCCACCAGGTCTTTGGGTTGCGCTTTGCCGCCGGGCATTACCGGGAAAGGAATCACACTGGTATTTTGTTTATCCTTGATCTGGCCGACGGTCCAAGATCCGTTCACCATCATGGCTGCCTTTTTGTTCACAAACAATTGCACAGCGTCTGCGTCTTTGATCGTGTTGGCATCCCTGGGAAAGGCATTCATTTTGTAAATCTCTCTCAACTGGTTTAAACCTTGTTCCCAGGTTGGGTCCACTCCGTTTTGAAAAGCTGAATTGTGGCCATGTGCACCCCCTGCCGACAGAATGAAGTGTTCAATCAGGTAGAAGGATTCATCCATGGAACCGGCAATGGGAATGATTCCGTTTTGATTAAATACTTCGATGGCCCTCACAAACTTATTCCAGTCGGTGGGGAGCTCCACATTATATTTTTGGAACAGGTCTTTATTCACAAACAAACCTTCATAAAAACCGGTAATGGGGAAGGCGTATATGTTTCCATCCTTTTCGGTCACTTGCTGTTTGACATTTTCGGTAAGGACGGAACTCCATTCCGGGTCTTTCGCCATCAGATCGTTCAGCGGCAGAACGGCCCCCGATTTGATGATGGACGCTGCGTCCGCTCCGGTAAAGAAGAAGGTGACGTCCGGTTCGTTTCCGGAGGTGAAATCCGTCTTCACTTTTGTGCGGAAAGGGTCACCCGTGGCGGTCATCGACTCATCGATGATTTCCACGTTGGGGTGCTTCTTTTTAAAATCTTCCAAAGCTTGTTGATACACTTTGGTTGCCGGGTCAGTCCCCGCAAACATGGTCACAACCCGCAGTTTGATCTTTCCTCCGTCACTGCTCGCCGTACAGCCTGTTGCCGCAAAAACGAGGGATAAAATCATCATAACGGAGACAACTACACTCCATTTTTTACTTAAAGGCCTGATCACCATTTCATACCCCTCTTGTACATCGAATTGTATTAATGTCTATACCAATATTACGAAAAGGAATTAATTTCTGTCAATACTAAAAATAAACGCTTTCATTTAAAAACGGAAAATGTAAAATTCTCATTTCCATCCTGCCGTTTGGCTGAGTCCCATGGATTCCGGACAGCGGAAGAGACCTTGTAAAACAACAGCCCTTCGGGAAGACTCCCCGAGAGCGCAATCTGCAGTCCGCCTTTTGCGTTAGCTGTTATAATACCCGGTAGTTTCCGATGGACGACTTGTGATGGGCAGATGGAACCTGCACATTGGAAACGCCGTTAACCAGATTCACATCCATCGCCTGATAGAAGGCATTTCCGGTATCCGCGATTTCCCAGACGCCCAAAATCACGTGGTAGCCGCTGCGGTCCGTCGGGACGTTGCATGTATGAGTTACGGTATTGGGCGGCCTTTTTCCGCCGTCGTAGTAATGACAGAACAGCTCCAGATCAGCGCGTGCCAGCGGTTTGTCAGGGTTCCATCCCTTCCTGGTAATGTAATATTTCCATTCTTTTGTGGCGTGCGGGGCCGTGAGATACCATTGGAAGGTATTGTTTCCTCCCCGGATGTTCACTTTATGCCAGCGATCGGCCGTTTGCACGTTCAGCTCCGGGAAACGGCTGGTACCGGCAAGCTGGCCATCCGGAGGACCGGATTGGGGGAAAGATCCCGGTCCTTCTACGCTCTGTGGCTCCCACCGGATCTGGCCGCAGTCCTTGTTCAGGCCCTGTTTGCACAAATACGCACGGCTCGCTGGTGACTCGATATAGCCGTGAGCAGAAGCGCTCTCCGCAAACACCAATGTACAGGCTCCAACCAGCAGCATCATTCCGCAGGAAACCATCCACTTGCACCAGAAGCTTCGTTGTGCCATGATCAGGCCTCCTTCAGAGATAGAAGTAAAATATTCGATCTATGATCAGCTTAATCTTTATTTGTAATATTGTCTATACAACAGGACATTATTAAATTATTAAATATTCTTGGTTGCCAGACGTTTTTCGTGTTGATCGTCCGGCTGGTTGAGTTGGGAAAAAAGCGGGCCCATGCCTGTGGCACTAGCCCGCCGCTCCGACCGGTCACGGAGTCAGCTTCGGAAGGCTGGGGATGGTTTGGCTGCAGTCACCCGCCAGCGGCAGGTTGCGGCAGACGTATTGTCCGGCGGTGTTTTCGGTGGCTGCTCCGGTCGGGGCCGGCTGATGGACGCGTTGCTTCCAGAGTTGCCAGAGCATGAATCCGTCATAGGGTTTTCCCTTGTTTTTGATGTACTTGACCAGGGTTTCGACATTGTAGTACTGTGTGGCAATATTGTTCTGTCCGGTCAGCATATCGGCATCGTATACGGTGCCGGGCGGAGCTTCCACTTCCAGCACCGCTCCCCCCGAACCCTCGGGAGCGATCTCCATGCCGATGTTGATCGGGCCGTCGTAGATGGCGCGGTAAGACTCGTACCCTTCGCGCGGATCATAGTAATCGCCTGCGTCGTAGGACATCAGGTTGATAAAATCGATCTTGTCTCCGTGATCTTTCATAACCCGGTACATCGTCCCTCCGAACGGGGAACCCCATTGCACTTTTCCTTCCTCAAACGGTGTGCCCTTAACGTAATAGGCGCCGGTGGACCAGCCGGCAATGGAGATTTTCAGATTGACCCCGCGCGCATGGATCTCATTGTAAAGGCTGGTGATGATGCCGGCAATTTCCCCGTCCTTCGTGCATCTGAAGTTGGCGGAATCCAGTTTGTTGCAACTGCTGCTGCTGGACTCCCAGTCAATGTCGACCCCGGATGCTCCCAGATCAAGCGCCAGGTCGACCACGTGCGCTGCGTTGAAGCCGGACCACTGGCTGTCCTGGCTGTAGGCCCAGCCGCCGACGGAAATCCAGACTTCCGTGCCCCGTGCCTTCAGTGCCGCGATGTTGTGGCGCAAGTCCTGGGCTTGTTGGGGAGTGAATTTTTTCTGCCCTGTGTTGGTTGTCGCGCCTTCGACGAACTCAAAGCCGGCAATGGCTTGGTCGAACGCATAAGATCCTTTTTGATAGGCCGTGTCAGGTCGGACGAAAGCCAGGTTCACATTCGTGATGTAGTTGGGAATATTCTCCGGTTTCAGGTCGTAGATGCTGGTGTTCCACGTGCTTGCGTAGGCCACGTATCTCCGCGTGACCTCCTTGGAATCGCCCGGCAGGGTGGTGGCGCTCACCTGGTTGCTCGCCGGGGAAACGTTACCGGCCGCATCTTTGGCTTTCATGGTAAATGAATAGGTGGTGTTGGACGCCAAGCCGGTGACGGTCGCCGTGGTTCCGGTGACGCTCGAGGCAAGGGTTCCGCCGCGGTAAACATCATATCCCGTCACACTCACATTGTCGGTGGACGCACTCCAGGAAAGCGAAACGCTTGAATTGGTGGTTCCGGTTACCTTTAAGCCGGCCGGAGCAGAGGGAGCTTCTGTGTCGACCGGTCCGCTGCTGCAGTCACCGATCGTTTTCCACGGACCCCATTCGCCGCTGAGATCGGGCCGGTCCCCCTGTGTCCACCATTTGGCCTCATAGATTTTACCGTTATAAGAAACACGTGCCCCGGCCGTGTAGGCAGTCGTCGCGTTCCATGCCGGTTCCTGGCAGGCTGCTGTGGCCGCATTGACGGTGGAGGCGTTTGTGCTCATCCATGCCGGAAACAAGCCGGACAGGAGTATGGCAATGAGCAGAACGGCAAACGTTTTCCGCTTTCGTTCATTCCTGCTGTTCATGGATCCCTCTCCTTCGTTCGGTGATTTTCACCTGAAAGATGTGAGACAGACAAAAGCGGATGCCCCCTGGTGGATATCAGTATAATTATTCGTAAATAATAAAATTTTCTATCTAATTGTATTCTACTTGATGGTTGTAGAGTTGTCTATACCAATTTTTTTTGAGAACCACCACCTTGTTCAACTTGAATCACATAAAATCAAAGGGATACAACGCAAAACAAAAACTTAACAGCCCGTCCATCCTGAATTGATCTTGTTGTTTTTATATTGAAGTTGTAAGCAAAATGGAGATAAAGGGAACAGGGGAGCGATGAAAAAAAGCCGCATTTTAAGTTGTTGATGGTAATGATGTCAATGGCTCCCTTAGCGGCCTGCGGCCCAGAAACCGGGGGAGGGGTAAAATAGACTTTCAGGGGAGTTAATCTTTTAGATCCTTGCGAACGGGAAAACCCCTAAACTTTAGTTATGGGGATGATAGCGAGCTGTAGGCGAGGGAGGGGGATTTACCCCCTCGCGCCTGGCCATCTTTGCTCTCTTTTTTGCTCCTTTGATTAAATAAATATCTTGATCTGTCTTATATTTGTTTTAAAATTAGCGATAGGTGATGAATTTTGATAAAATGTTCAAAGTAATCGAAATGCCGTATATGACTGCACATATCGTAAAATTGCTACCATGACTCTTTAGGTAAGGTGAAACAACGATGACAGCATTGGAAGCGCAAAAACAGGCAAAAAAATGGATTTATATCTGTTTTTTGATGCAATTCGGGATTATTCTCTATTGGGAGATCACCCAGTACGTGGACCTTTTTCCGTTTAATGATGTGGCCGGCTTGGATCTGCGGGAAAGTTTGCGGGCCAGTTATGCCAATGATATTCCGAAAATCGGCATTATCCTTGTGTTATGGTTGTGCCTGCGCTGGATGACCCGGCCGTGGTATCTGTTTTTATTCGCTTCTTCTCTCATTTACTACATCGTGTTCCTGGGAATCCAGATCAGTATCTGGTGGCCGCGCTACATCGTTGGGGCCACCCCGGAACAGCTGAAAGAGTATAATGAGAAATTTGCCCATACGATTAAAATTCTTCCCACGTTCGGCAATCATGTGGCGGTCGATTTGCAGCACAACATTTTGCAGTTATGGACGCTGGCGATCATCATTGTCATGTTTCTCGCTCTCAAGAAACTGTTTCAAGCGAAAAGCCGTGTCGATGGTGTTTTGTTGCACCAACAAATAGAAAATGCCTGATGCAAAAGAGCCGGGGATGATTCCACGGCTCTTTTGACGGTTTGGGGGATGACCGGAGAGGTATTAAAGCGGAACATGCTTTAAAAACCAATCTGCCGCCAGCTTCTCCACAACAGGTAAATGATCCCAAAAGCCATGCCCCGCTCCGTCAATGATTTCTAACCGGGATTCTTTGGGCAGCCAGTGCATTCCCTGTTTGGTGATTTCACATAAACGGCGTTCCTCTTCATCGGCGTTCCCGTGGATCATCAATACGGGGCAGCGTACATGTTTCAATAGTCGCTCCTGATTTTCACATTCAAAATCCAACAGCATCTGCTTGTCGATGATGACGGGTCTTAAGCGCTTGACCCGATGCTCTGTAATATAGCCTTTCTCCTTTAACTCTTGCATTTGTTCTTTTGTAAAATATTCGTTCCAATTGTATTGGATCGGACCTGTGGTCCCCCCTGTCAACACCATCGCGGAAATCTGAGGGGTGTAACAGCGCAAGCAGACTCTGGTACCCAGACTGTTTCCGAAGAGGGCGAGATGGACATAACCGATGGATTTCACAAAAGACATGGCGGAGTGGAGATCATCTGCTTGTTTGGCAAGGGTGATCCGGTCATCGTCGCTTTCACCGCAACCGCTGAAATCAAAAGCCAAGACATTGTATCCGAGCTGTTGAAAAGCATGTGCAAACCTGTCAAACCGGCCTTGGGAAGATTTATCAGAAGTGAAGCCATGACACATGATGATCATGGATGCAGAAGAAGATCGGTACAGGTGTCCGGCCAGAGTCAGATTCCGGGAATTCTTAAATGTTACTCTTTCCATGGTTCTCCCCCCGTGTTTCCATGGCATTTTCCTGCTATTATACCAAACTGTATGTCCGCATCCGCCTGACAACCATAAAACCGATGAGGAGACTGGGTAAAAAATGATGAGTTCAATTTGTCAGTTCTCTTCTGCTCCCGGGGAAGGACGGGCGGGGGATGGGTGACTGGCCCATTCTGTGCGGACAAATGCACTGATCGCAAGAGCCTACATAATATGAAGAGAAAAAAGAAGGAGGTTAAGCTATGTATTATTACGATGATCAATATGTAAGTCAATTTCCTCAACCACAATATCCCCCAGCTTTTCCGCCGCAATTTACAAATATCCCGCAAAGGGTATCGGCCCTGGAAGCAACCGTGCGCCAGCTCAACAGAAGAATCAATAACCTTGAAAGAAGGGTCCTCGTCTTGGAGAGACGTATATTGCGCTTGCGGGAAGAAGGAATTGAGTCCGAAGATATGTAAGATGATTTGCCTGCTGATCGATGAAGCACCCGTCGGGTGCTTTTTTCCTTGAAGATGGAGGGATGATGTTTCATTGGATTGAAAACGGAACCCGCTCCTCAGTTGTAAAGAAACCCGTCCATCTGGTTGAGGGACGGGTGATCTGTGACAGGGATTGCCGGTTTAATCCACTTTTCCGCCAATGATCTTCCAGTTGTGGTCCACCTCGGCGTTGACCGTTCCCTTTTCGCGGATGTAGTTGGTGATGAGCTCGGAAATTTCAATATTGATATCCTTGATGACCGGTTTGCCGGCAAACATGGGGTAACCGCCGCCACCGCCGGCACGGTAATTGTTCAGAGCCACGTCATATTCTTTGTTCATATCCAGCGGCTGTCCGTTCATGTCGGTCAGCTCGACGATCCGTTCTCCTTCCGGTTTGGATACGTCAATCGTGTATTTGATTCCTTCCCACATGTCGTAATTGTAGTGCTGTTCTTTGGGAGTGATGAATTTGGGATTGACTTCCACCGGTTCCGATCCGTTGTTCTGCTTAAAGTAGGTGGTGGTCTGCTCCAGGGCTGCTTTGATATCCTGTCCTTTGACGCGGATCACTTTCAAGGTGTTGGGATAGATATAGGTACTTAAGATATCCCGGGTGGTCACGTTTTCCGGGAGTCCCGGAACGTTGTTGTCAAAGAGGGCAGTAGAGGAGATGGACGCTCCGCTGGCTTCCATTTGCACCCGGTTGATAAATTGGATCAAGGCGTTGTCATGTGTGCGCATATAATGATGGTCATGGACGGTCAGATCCCCGTTGATTTTCCCCACCGGCCGGTCTAGAAAGGCCTGGGTCTTTTCTTCATAGGAGCGGATGAGCTCCATGACTTCCGGATCTGCTTCAACTGTGGAAGCTTCCAGGAGCTTCGCTTTTTTATCGGCAACGACCCAGCGGCCTTTTCGTTTCTCCAGTTTCATATCCACCACTGACAGGTGGCTTCCCCATTTGTTTGGCTCGGTAATCAGTACCCCGTTGACCCGTACATCAGCAAGGGGCGTGTGCATATGACCGGCCAGGATGGCATCGATTCCATCCACCTGGGTTGCCAGTTGGTATACCTGGTTCTCACCGTCCGAATGGGGGAGAGGGGTGATTGTGCCGTCCGCCTCTTTTTTGTGTTCCAGCCCGCCATGATAGGAAACGAAGATCACATCCGCTTTTTCTTTTTTCTTCATGATCGGGACCCACTTTTTGGCTGCTTTCACCACATCGATAAAGTCCAGGTGAGCGATGTTTTTCGGATCTTCCCAGTTGGGCACTTTCTGCGTGGTGAGGCCCAGCACGCCGACGCGCAGGCCGTTTTTCATCTTGATGATCTGATAAGGCTTGGTATAGACTTGATCCGTTCCTTTTTTCAGTGTATTGGCGGAAAGCCAGGGGAAACGGGCTTCGCTTCTGGCTTTTTCCATCACCTGGGGTCCGTAGTTGTATTCATGGTTTCCGATGGCCATGGCATCATATTTTAAAGCATTCATCGCCAACATCATCGGATCGACGGGCTTGTTGTCGATGCGGGCATGGTAATATTCCATCGGGGAACCCTGAATCGTGTCGCCGCTGTCCAGGAGCAAGGCTTCCGGATTGCGTTGGCGTACCTGTTTGACCAGCGTTGCGATCTTGGCCAGGCCGTGGTGGGCCGGGGAATTGTCCGTATAATTGATGGGCGTGATATACCCGTGCAGATCGCTGGTCGACATGATGGTCAGCTGGTAGCTTTGCCGGTTCTTTGCTTCCGCATGAAACAATGGATAGGTGATGATGCACGAAATACACACAAGAATGGATAGAAGGGCAATCAAAAAAACTTTTCCCTGAGACACACAGAGACCTCCTCTTCAGCAAAAATGGCATGTGGCATTATCAGTCTACATAAAAGGAGTATGAAAAAAAAGAATTTTTTTCTAAGGCGAAACAGAGGGAAATCATATTGCTGAGTGAATTTTAGGCGGCTTTTGTCTGCAACAAGGAAATCTTTTATCCTTTTTTGAATAATTACCAGCATATGGTGCGGCTATGGGCTGATGGTGGAAGTCGGGTTCTGAATGGAAGATCCGCAATGTTGTTCCAAGTTGCGTTTTTGCGTATCGGGAGTCTCTCTTTTTCGCTGTTCTTTATGATAAAATATATAAGTTCACTCACTTGAAAGGAGGGTGGAAGCATGTATCTGAAACGATTGGAGATGATTGGTTTCAAATCGTTCGCCAATCGGACGGAATTGGAGTTTGTGCCGGGGATCACCGCTGTTGTCGGGCCGAACGGGAGCGGGAAAAGCAATGTCACCGACGGGATCCGCTGGGTGCTCGGCGAGCAGAGTGCCAAGTCGCTCCGGGGAGCCAAGATGGAGGATGTCATCTTCGCCGGCAGCGATTCGCGCAAGCCGGTCGGGTATTGCGAGGTCTCCATTACCTTTGACAACACGGAACGGCGTCTCCCGGTTGATTATACAGAAGTAACCGTCACCCGGCGGGTCTACCGTTCGGGGGAAAGCGAATATTTCCTGAACAAACAGGCGTGCCGCTTGAAGGATATCCATGAGCTGTTCATGGATACGGGAATCGGGAAAGATGCCTACTCCATGATCGGACAGGGAAAAATCGACGAGATCCTCAGCACGAAATCGGAGGACCGCCGCATGATCTTTGAAGAGGCGGCAGGCATCGTCAAGTACAAGACGCGCAAAAAAGAAGCGGAAAAGAAGCTGGATGGAACGGAACAAAATCTGTCCAGGATTCATGACCTGATCCACGAGCTGGAATCTCAGGTGGAGCCGCTGGCGGAACAAGCGGAAAAAGCGGGGGAATACAAAAGATTAAAAGCGGAACTTCAGCAAGTGGAAGTGGGATTGTACGTACATAAGATCGAAACGCTCCACGAACAGTGGCAGCAAGCAACCCGGGACGTAAAAAGGCTGACGGAAGAGCAGGTCTCCCTGCAGGCAGAGGTGAGCAAAAAGGAAGCCGCACTGGAGGAGCTGAAGTTTCAGTTACATGACCAGGAACAAGCCTGGGAACAGATCCAGACCGAACTCTTGACCGTGAGCGAAGAGCTGGAAAAAGCAGAAGGCCGGAAAGAGGTTCGCCTGGAACGCACCCGCAACCGCCATGCGGCCGGAATGCAACTGGCGGAGCGCATTCAGCAGCTGGAAGAAGAATGGGTCCGGTTACAGGAGGAAGAGAAGCGGGTTGGAGAAAGGCTGGAAGCAAAAAAGCAGGAGCTTGACCGTGCGGAGCGGGAATTAAGCGCCGCCAGTCAGAAAATGCTGCTCACCGGTGAAGATGCGGAGGAACAGCTGGCAGGACTCACAGAACAATTACAACAGGCGGGCAATCAGCTGGTGGCCCTTCGCAGTGAAAAGCAATATGCAGAGGAACAGCTCAAACAAATCGAAGAAAGAATGCAAGCTTTAGCCTTGCAGGAACAAAAACTCACGGAAGAAAAGGAATCACACGCCGTGCAGGCCCGTGAGATCGCCGAACAATTGCTGGCGGTGGAAGCGGAGTTGAAACAAGCGGCTGAGCAAGTTCGTTCCCTCGCCGGGACGAGGAGCGAACTGGAGCGGGAAGAAAAAGCGCTTGCCGAACGGAGCCGACGGGCTGAGCAAGAGTTAAACCGCCTGCGTTCCCAATGGGAATTATTAAAGGAGATGCAGGCGGAGCATCAGGGTTTTTTCCAGGGCGTGAAGGAAATCCTGAAAGCCAGAGACCGCGGGGTTCCTTCTTTGCAAGGCATTCATGGGGCCGTGGCCGAGCTGATTCACGTGCCTGCCGTATACGAGGCGGCGATGGAGACCGCTCTGGGTGGAGCATTGCAACATCTGGTCTGCCAGGACGAGCAGACCGGCCGCCGGGGAATCGCTTATTTAAAGGAAAAACGCCTCGGACGGGCCACTTTCCTGCCGCTCGATGTGGTGAAGGGGCGCCGGCTTTCTGCCACCGATCTGGCCGGACTAAAAGGTTTGCCGGGTTTTGTGGGCATTGCCGCGGATTTGGTGGAGACGGAGGAGCGTTACCGCCCGTTGGTTGACCATCTGCTGGGACTCACGGTTGTAGCCGAATCACTGGAGCAAGCAAACCGGATCGCCCGGCAGTTACAGTATCGCTATCGGGTTGTTACCCTGGACGGGGATGTGGTCAGTCCTGGCGGCGCGATGACCGGAGGAAGCCGCCAGCCGTCGAAGAGCAATCTGCTCGGCCGTTCCAGACAGCTGGAAGAGCTGGAAGCCAGGATCAAGGCGGCCCAGGCTGCTGCGGAGGAGCTGGCTGAAGAAGTCCGGGAACTGGAACAGCGGAAGCATCGCCTGGAGGAAGAGTGGGAAGAAGTGCGCAGACGCGGGGAAGAGCGCCGCATCAAAGAGCAGGAGCTGCGTGGCCTGGAACGGGAGCTGTCCGTCCGGCAGCGCGCGGTTCACGAAAATCTCGACCAGATCATCCGTGAACAGGAGCAATCATCGGTGAAGAGGGATGCCCTCTCAGATCACTTGCAGGCGTTGGAAAAAAAGACGCAGCAGCTCTTGCGGGAAAAGGAACAATTGGACAGGTTGGTTCAAGAATGCCAGTCCCGTTTAAAGCAACAGGCGATGACCAAAGAAGAAGTGGGCGAGCAAATCACGGAGTGGAAGGTGACCGTTGCCCGCTTGCAACAGGAAACTTCCAACCTCGAAGAAAAAGCGGAGCAGATCCGGATGGACCTGGAGCGTGTGCGGAAGCAAAAAGAGGATGCCGAAGGAGAGCTTGCCAGCCTGGAGCAAGAGCAGGAGATGAATCAGCAGGAGACGGAACAACTGGACGGACAGATTCACCGCTTGCGCCAAAAGAAGGAAGAAATCCAATGCCGGCTCAGCGAAGTGCGGCAAAAAAGGGAAGAGATGATCCGCGAACGGGATGCCGCTGAACAGGATGCGCGGCTGACCCGGCAATACCTGCGCAAACAAGAAGCGGAGCTGAAGAATCAGGAAGTACGGGTCAACCGTCTGGATGTGGAGCTCAATCATCTTCTGCAAAAGCTGGCCGAGGAATATGAAATGAGTTTTGAACGGGCGAAACAGACAGTGACCATGCCTGTAAACCAGCAAAAAGCGGAACAGGAAGTCCGCTCCCTCAAAAGCCGGATTTCCGCCCTGGGTGAAGTCAATCTCGGGGCGATTGAGGAGCACGGGCGCCTGCAGGAACGGCTTCATTTTCTTAAGACGCAGGAAGCGGATTTACTGGAGGCCAAGCAAAAGCTGTATGAAATCATCGAACAGATGGAAACGGAAATGGGCAGACGGTTTGAGGAGCATTTTGAACTGATCCGCTCCGAGTTCCAGCACGTATTTGTCCAGATGTTCGGCGGGGGAAGAGCCGACCTCCACCTGACGGAGCCAAACAATCTGCTGGAGACGGGGATCGAGATCGTCGCCCAGCCCCCCGGCAAGAAACTGCAAAATTTATCCCTGCTGTCCGGAGGAGAGAGAGCCCTGACGGCCATCGCCCTGCTCTTTGCCGTCCTGCGCATCAAACCGGTTCCGTTCTGCGTTCTGGACGAGGTGGACGCAGCCTTGGATGAAGCCAACTTAACCCGTTTCACCCGCTATATGCGCGAATTCGCCAACAAGACGCAGTTCATCATCATCACCCACCGCAAACAAACGATGGAGGGTGCTGACGTGCTGTATGGAATTACCATGCAGGAGTCCGGGGTGTCCAAGCTGGTATCTGTGAAGTTGGAAGAGTATGATGGACAGAGAGAGGTTGCGACAGCACTCGGATAGGAGGAAAGAAAAAGTGAGCTTTTTTAAACGGTTGAAAGAGAGCGTGGCCAAAAAAACCGAGTCCGTGACGCAAAAGTTTATGGCAGGCTTGAGCAAAACCAGCTCCACTTTTGTCGGGGCCGTCAATGATCTGTTCAAGGGCAGGAGCAAAATTGACGAAGACCTTTATGAAGAGCTGGAAGAAATTTTGATTGGCGCTGATGTCGGTGTAAAAACCACCATGGAATTAGTGGAGCGTTTGCGCGCGGAAGTGAAGGAGAGAAAGATCAAGGATCCGGCTGAACTGCAGCCTTTGCTTTCCGAGATGATCGGCGAAATGCTCGCCGGAAACGAAGAACGGAACAAGCTGAACATCAACGAAGACGGCCTCACCGTCATCCTGTTTGTCGGAGTCAACGGGGTCGGCAAGACGACCACCATCGGAAAATTGGCCCACCGCTTTAAAAGCGAAGGGAAAAAAGTGGTGCTCGCCGCCGGGGACACCTTCCGTGCGGGGGCCATCGAGCAGCTGGAAACCTGGGGAAAACGGGTTGGCGTCGATGTGATCAAGCACCAGGCGGGTGCAGATCCTGCCGCCGTGATCTATGACGGCATTCAGGCGGCTAAATCCCGAAAGGCCGACATTCTTTTGTGTGATACCGCCGGCCGGTTGCAGAACAAAGTCAACCTGATGGAAGAACTGAAAAAAATCCACCGCGTCGCTCAGCGGGAGGTTCCCGGTGCGCCGCATGAGGTGCTGATTGTTCTCGATGCCACCACCGGGCAAAACGCTTTGGTTCAGGCGCAGCAATTTGGCGAAGCCGTCAATGTATCCGGGATTGTACTCACCAAACTGGACGGAACGGCCAAAGGCGGAATTGTGATCGCCATCAGCCATGAACTGGG
This sequence comes from Lihuaxuella thermophila, assembly GCF_900110165.1. Lineage (GTDB taxonomy): Bacteria > Bacillota > Bacilli > Thermoactinomycetales > Thermoactinomycetaceae > Lihuaxuella > Lihuaxuella thermophila. Next base: position 118,680 of record NZ_FOCQ01000006.1, on the reverse strand, counting down.
ACTTCCCGTGAAGCTGGTGGGCCTGGGTGAGAAAGCGGATGATCTGCAAGAGTTTGATTCCGCTCAATTCCTGCACGCTTTATTTAAAGATGCGATCGAGGAAGAAGAGGCGGAGGCGGCGGAGAAATAACCTATCAAGGAAAATTACTTGACAGCTGCCCTGTTCTCCGCTATAGTATGTATCTGTAAAGGCTGGCGCCTTGACGGTGCATGTGAGGTGACTCCCGTGTTGGAGAAAACCACTGCAATGAACCTTCTCTATGATTTTTACGGCTCGCTCCTGACTGAGAAACAGCGGGCCATGCTGGAACTTTACTATCATGAAGACTGGTCGCTTGGCGAGATCGCCGAACACCAAGGCGTTTCCCGTCAGGCCGTATTTGAAGCCATTAAAAGGGCGCAAGCCACGTTAACCGACTTGGAAGAAAAACTGGGTTTGATGGAAAAGCATCTGAAACGGCAAAAGCTTGCCCAAGAGCTGTTGAAACGATTGGAAACCATGCCGGAAGCCCGGTCGATTGCCGAACCGTATGTAACCCGGATGGTCGATATAGATTAAACGCCGATAGGGGGAGGTGGCACCATGGCTTTTGAAGGATTGTCCGAACGATTGCAAGCCGTCATGAAGAAGTTGCGCGGAAAAGGAAAAGTGACCGAAGCGGACGTCAAAGAGGCGATGCGTGAGGTTCGGTTGGCCCTCCTGGAAGCAGATGTCAACTTCAAGGTTGTCAAGAGCTTTGTCGACCGCGTGAAAGAACGCGCGATCGGACAGGAGGTGCTGAAAAGCCTGACCCCCGGCCAGCAGGTCATCAAAGTGGTGAACGAAGAGCTGACCCAACTGATGGGGGGCGAGCAAAGCAAGCTGGCACAAGCCGGCCGTCCGCCGACGAAAATCATGATGGTAGGTTTGCAGGGTGCCGGTAAAACGACAACCTCCGGTAAGTTAGCGCGCTATTTGATGAAACAAAACCGCCGCACGTTGCTGGTGGCGGGTGACGTTTACCGCCCGGCGGCGATCCGGCAGCTTGAAGTGCTGGGGAAAGACCTGAATGCGCCTGTCTTCTCCCTCGGAGATAAGGAGAGTCCGGTAAGGATCGCCCGCGAAGGGGTGGAAAAAGCAAAACAGGACGGGTTTGACTATGTGATCATCGATACGGCCGGGCGTTTGCATATCGACGAAGCGATGATGGATGAGCTGAAGCAAATCCGCGACACCGTCGAGCCGGACGAAATCCTGCTGGTCGTCGATGCCATGACCGGGCAGGATGCGGTGAACGTCGCCGAGAGCTTCAACCGCGAGCTCGGCTTAACCGGTGTGGTACTGACCAAACTGGATGGGGATACCCGGGGAGGGGCCGCCCTGTCCGTCAAGGCGGTGACCAACTGTCCGATCAAATTCGTCGGTTTGGGTGAAAAAACGGATGCGCTGGAACCTTTTTATCCGGACCGTATGGCTTCCCGGATCCTCGGTATGGGAGACGTGCTCTCCCTGATCGAAAAAGCCCAGGAGGCAGTCGATGCGGAAAAAGCCAAAGAGCTGGAACGGAAAATGCGGACTCAGACGCTCACTTTTGATGACTTTCTCGATCAAATTCAGCAGGTTCGCAAGATGGGGCCGTTGGAAGATATGCTTTCGATGCTCCCCGGTGCGGGCCAGATCAAAGGGCTCAAAAACCTGCAAGTGGATGAGAAGCAGCTGGGGCGGGTGGAAGCCATTATCCGTTCCATGACCCCGGAAGAAAAAATGCATCCGGAGATCATCAATGCCAGCCGTCGCAAGCGGATCGCGCAGGGCAGCGGCACGACGGTGCAAGATGTCAACCGTCTCCTCAAACAGTTTGAGGACATGAAAAAGATGATGAAGCAATTTTCCGCGATGGCAAAGGGCGGAAAAAAGAAAAAACGGGGCTTCCGATTCCCGTTTATGTCATAGATCATCCAAACGAAATCCTGTTTAGGAGGTGAAAGAGATGGCAGTTAAAATTCGCTTAAAGCGCATGGGCGCGAAGAAAGCTCCTTTCTACCGCCTGGTGGTAGCCGACGCCCGCGCACCCCGCGATGGCCGTTTCATCGAGGAGATCGGGTACTACAATCCGCTCACCGAACCGGCTCAAGTGAAAATCGATAAAGAAAAAGCGCTCAAATGGCTGAACAACGGTGCACAACCGTCTGATACCGTTCGCAGCCTGTTCCGCCGTGAAGGCATTTTGCAAAACGGAGAGAAATAATCCTACATCCTGTTTTTCAAGCGTCTGACCGGAGGGTCGAACATGAAAGAACTGATTGAATTCATTGCTCGGTCACTGGTGGATCATCCCGAGCAAGTCAGCGTGAAGGAGCGGGTCACCGAACGGGCTGTCGTCTATGAGTTATCGGTGGCTCAGGAGGATATGGGCAAGGTGATCGGCAAGCAGGGACGGGTCGCCCGGGCGCTTCGGACGGTTGTCGGCGCAGCTGCGTTGAAGGAGAACAAACGTGTATGGATCGACATCGTCTGAGGTTGGGTTCATCGTACCAAAGGGAGGTTGCGGAATGAGAGCTGAATATCTGCATGTGGGACGCCTGACGGGAACCCACGGCATTCGCGGAGAAGTCCGTGTGCTTTCCGATACGGATTTTCCGGAAATCCGCTTTGCTCCCGGTAGCAAGCTGCTTCTTTTGCATGAAAAGCTGCCCGGGCCCCTTTCGTTGACCGTGGAGAAAAGCCGGCCGCACAAATCCGCACTGTTGGTGAAATTTCGGGAATGGGACAACATCAATGAAGCAGAACCCTACAAAGGAGGACAGTTGGCCGTTTATAAAAGCGATCTGGCTCCTGTCAACGAAGAGGAAGGCGAGTACTATTATCACCAGATCATCGGCTGTTCCGTGGTTACCACGGAAGGTGAAGAGCTTGGAACGGTGAAAGAGATCCTCTCTTTGCCGGCCAATGATGTCTGGGTGGTTGATTCCTCGACAAATGGAAAAGAGATTCTGCTTCCCTATATTGATGACGTTGTGAAAGAGGTTGACACCCGGAACAGGCGGATCACCATTGAATGGATGGAAGGTCTGGCATGACGGCGTCCAAAATCCGGTTTGATGTGTTAACCCTGTTCCCGGAAATGTTTCATGGCTTTTTGCATTCCAGTATCATCAAAAAAGCGCATGAAAAGGGACTGGTGGAAACCTCATTGATCAACTTCCGGGATTTTTCCACCGATAAACACCGGACCGTTGATGATACGCCGTATGGCGGCGGAGGCGGCATGGTGCTGAAACCGGAACCGTTGTTCAGAGCGGTGGATCACTTGTTGAACGGTGTGGACACACGCCCGCCTGTTCTGCTCATGTCCCCCCAGGGACAACCTTTTACACAGCGCAAAGCGGAAGAGCTTGCCCGCCATTCCCATCTGATTATCATTTGCGGCCATTATGAAGGATATGATGAGCGGATTCGCCGGCATTTGGCCACAGATGAGATTTCCATCGGCGATTATGTGCTGACCGGTGGAGAATTGCCGGCGATGGTGATTATCGACAGCGTCGCCCGCCTGATCCCGGGTGTGCTCGGCAATGAAACCTCGGCGGCCAGCGATTCGTTTTCCACCGGCTTGCTCGAATACCCGCACTACACCAGACCCGCGGAGTTCCGCGGCTACCGTGTTCCGGATGTATTGCTCTCCGGTCATCATCAGCGCATTGAAACGTGGCGCCGGCAGCAGGCTTTGCGCCGCACCTGGGAGAGGCGACCCGATCTATTAAAAACGGCCCCTCTGACCGAGGAAGACCGCGCGTATTTGCGAGAGCTGGAGAGCCGAGCTGCCCGTGACGAGTAATTGTTTTCAATCAGACCGTATGTTACAATAATCTCCGTTCACTTACCATTCTTCACGAATGGCCGGCGGAGATTTCCTGAAAGAATATTGCCATCCGAAAGGAGGTACGTGTGATGCATCCAATTCTTCGTTCTGTTACCGAAGGACAGCTTCGCCAAGACATTCCGCAGTTCCGTGCGGGTGACACCGTCCGCGTTCACGTGAAAGTAAAAGAGGGACAGCGCGAACGGATCCAGATCTTCGAAGGGGTTGTGATCCAACGTCGTGGCGGTGGCGTGTCCGAAACTTTCACTGTCCGTAAAATTTCTTATGGCGTAGGTGTTGAACGCACTTTCCCGCTCCACTCTCCGCGCATTGAAAAAATCGAAGTGGTACGCCGCGGTAAAGTACGTCGCGCCAAATTGTTCTACCTGCGTAAACTGCGTGGTAAAGCTGCGCGCATCAAAGAGATTCATGAAAACAGGTAATAAACAAGTGTCAAAGGGCTTGGACTTCAAGCCCTTTTGACGCTTGTTTCGTTTTTGGCAGGAGTTGACGGTCAGGTATCAGGAGGTTTCCATGAGCTCGTTTGCTCCGCGTTCAGAGCGATTTGGAAAAAAGAGGAAGTCGTCATCGAGAAAAAAACAAATCTGGGACTGGATCCGAGCTGTTGCACTGGCCGTGGTGCTGGCTGTGATCATCCGATCGTTCATTTTTGAACCTTTTAATGTGTCAGGCCCTTCAATGAGAGAAACGATGCACACGGGAGATCTGGTCATTGTCAATAAGCTGATCTATAAACTCAGGGATCCCAAGCCGGGAGAAGTGGTCGTTTTTCATGCGATTGAGCACAAAGACTACATCAAGCGTGTCATCGCCCTGCCCGGAGAAACCGTCGAGGCCAAAAACAATAAGCTGATGATCAACGGTAAGATCGTTGAGGAGCCATACTTGGATGAGAACACGCGAACGTTGGACTTTAACTTGCGAAAAGTTCCGCCCGGACATGTGTTTGTCCTGGGAGACAACCGTATGGACAGTACGGACAGCCGTGTCATTGGTCCCGTTCCCATCAAGGAAATCATAGGCAGAGCGGATCTTGTCTACTGGCCGCTCCGTGATTTCAAACTTTTGTGGTAGAATATACAAACAACAAGTTGAAACGGGGATAACATAAGGGCTTGATGGTTCAAGAGAAGCTTGGCGATCAAGCTCTTTTCTAAACTTACATAACCATAAACCAGAATCTTTTCCATGACTTTCTACATTAGGTTCGTAAGCAGGTGACAACGGATGAGTATACAATGGTTTCCCGGACATATGGCCAAAGCCCGCCGTCAAGTGGAAGAAAAAATAAAGCTGGTCGATGTGGTTTTTGAGCTGCTGGACGCACGTCTGCCCCTCTCCAGCCGCAATCCGATGATCCATGATCTGGTGAAACATAAACCCCGATTGCTTTTGCTGACCAAATGTGATCTGGCCGATGAACGGGGGAATCAAAGATGGATCGACTACTTCCGTTCCCAAGGAAACGCTGTGTTGCCCATTGATGCACAAACGGGAAAAGGAGTGGGACAAATTCAGCCTGCGGCGGAAACGTTACTCCAACCCCTTTTTGCCGCCCGCGAAAAGAAAGGCATTCGTTCCCGGAAAGTGCGGGCCATGGTGCTGGGGATTCCCAATGTCGGAAAATCATCACTGATCAATCGATTGGCCAAACGGTCGGCGACAGTCACAGGGGACCGGCCGGGGGTGACCAAAGCCCAGCAATGGATCCGGATCGGACAAACCTTGGAACTTTTGGATACACCCGGTATTTTATGGCCCAAGTTTGACGACCCCCAAGTGGGAATGCGCCTGGCTGCCAGCGGTGCGATCAAGGAAGAGATTTTGCCGCTGGAGGAAGTGGCTCTCTATGCGGTCGGATATTTGTCGGAGCGTTATCCCGAACTTTTGGCCGAAAGGTACAAATTAAAGGATCTTTCCGGCTTTGAAGGAGCCGAGTTGATGGCCGAAATCGGCAAAAAGCGGGGTTGCCTGCAAAAGGGCGGGGAGATCAACTTCGAAAAAACAGCGGAAATTATTTTAAATGATTTGCGTTCCGGGCGGATCGGGAGAGTGACCCTGGAACTGCCGGAAGATTGGAAGCGGGAAGAGGGAGAAACGGATGGACAAGACGATCCGGGAGATTAAAGAGTGGTTGCTTCAAGATCCCGTCCTTTCACAGGAAACGATCAATGAACTGCTTGCCGATTCGCGGGCCGGGGTTCGCAAACTGGTTCAGTCCTACCTGAAAGATCAAGAGCGAAAGAAAAAAGAAGCCGCTCGAATCGAATCGATGTGGCGTATCGAGAAGGAATATTGGGCGAAAGGATATCAGACGCTCGCCGGGGTGGATGAAGCGGGCCGGGGTCCGCTCGCCGGCCCTGTTGTCGCAGCCGCCGTGATCCTTCCGCCTGATTTTGATGCAACAGGCCTGAATGATTCCAAACAATTGTCTGCTGATGAGAGATACCAACTCCGGATACGCATTGAACAGGAGGCGGTTTCGGTCGGAATCGGAATGGTGGATGTGGAATACATAGACGAGCACAATATCCTGCAAGCCACCTATCAAGCGATGCGGCTGGCCACTCTGCAGCTCGATCCCGCACCGCAAATGATCCTTGCTGATGCTGTGCAAATTCCCGGTCTGTCCATCCCCCAATTGGGTATTGTAAAAGGGGATTCGCTCAGCCATTCCATCGCTGCTGCCTCGGTCATCGCCAAGACAGTCCGGGATGAATGGATGATCCGGGCGGCACAGAGTTATCCCGAATACGGCTTTGACCGGCATATGGGCTATGCCACATCCGAGCACATCGAAGCTCTGAAAAAATACGGCCCAACTCCCATCCACCGCAGAAGCTTTGCACCTGTTCGCGATTTGCTGGAAGCTTCAAAAAATGGAATCGGCCGCTGACGGGGGGATCATTCAACATGAGAGGAGACCGCCGCAAGGAAGTGGGACAGGCGGGCGAAGACGCCGCATGTAAATACCTGACCGGTCAAGGGTGGACGATTCTCGACCGAAACTGGACAACCCGTTTTGGCGAACTGGATCTCATCGCCAGAGATGGGGAGCAGGTCGTTTTTGTGGAAGTGCGTTCGACCAGCGGAGGGCGGTTTGGCTTTGGCTTTCAATCGGTCGACTTCCGGAAACAGCAAAAAGTACGCCGCTTGGCTTTAGCCTATGTACAACAAAAACGGTTAGAACATTTGCCCATTCGCTTTGACGTGATTTCCGTCCTCCTGAACCGGGAACGAGTTCCGTTGCAGATTGATCATATTGAAGGAGCTTTCTAGGCAAGGAAGCATAAACAAAGACTGCTGGTTCCTGATGTCCAGCAGTCTTTTCGTTGCATTCTCAAATCAATAAATTAAACAATTGCTCATCCTTATTGATCTCGATATAGGGGAATCCTTTTTTCTTCATTCGCTCAATGAGCGGTTGGTAATCTTCTTTGTGTTTCAGTTCAATTCCCACCAGAGCCGGTCCGTTATCCTTGTTGTTTTTCTTCGTGTACTCAAAACGGGTGATATCATCGGTTTTCCCCAGCACATCGTCCAAAAACTCGCGCAAGGCTCCGGCCCGCTGCGGAAAGTTGATGATAAAGTAGTGTTTCAAACCTTCATAGATCAAGGATCGCTCTTTGATTTCCTGCATGCGCTCAATATCATTGTTTCCGCCGCTCACAACACAGACCACGTTTTTCCCTTTGATTTGATCCCTGTAAAAATCGAGCGCGGCGATCGGAAGGGCTCCGGCCGGTTCGGCGACAATGGCATTTTCATTGTACAGTTTTAAAATAGTGGTACAAATCTTTCCTTCGGGAACAAGGATGATGTCGTCCAGGAGTTCCCGGCACACCTGATACGTTAATTCCCCGACTTGTTTGACGGCGGCTCCGTCGACAAATTTATCGATATGGTCCAGAGCAATCACTTTCCCGGCTTCAAAGGAGCGCTTCATTCCGGGAGCGCCTTCCGGCTCCACCCCGATCATTTTTGTCTGGGGATGGATGCTCTTTATGTAGGACGCGATGCCCGCCGCCAAACCGCCGCCGCCGATTCCCACGAATACATAATCGATCGGCTGATCCATATCATTTAAAATTTCCATGCCGATCGTGCCTTGACCGACGATGGTCCGGTAATCATCGAACGGATGGATAAAAGCCATATTCTCTTTCACGCAGCACGCCATCGCCTGATCAAATGAATCGTCAAACGTATCGCCGGTCAGAATCACTTCCACAAACGGTTCCCCGTAATGCATCACCTGGGAGACCTTTTGCCTCGGCGTGGTGGTAGGCATGAAAATTTTCCCCTTAATTCCGAGCAACCGGCAAGAGTAAGCCACCCCCTGGGCATGATTGCCCGCGCTCGCACAAACCACACCCCGTTCCAGTTCCTGTTTGGACAAGCTCCGGATCGTATTGTACGCCCCCCGGATTTTAAATGAGCGCACCACTTGCAAATCTTCCCGTTTTAAATACACATGACAGCCATAGGTTTCAGAGAGAAGCAGATCTCTCTGCAAGGGTGTTTTGACAATAATATCTTTTAACGCTTGATTAGCGATGATGATATCCTCAATTTTCACTCGATTTTGTGTTTTGACCCCGCTCATGACTCGAATCCTTCCTTTGCACCTATAATTAGTAGATTATTTTAACATATGGAGTGTGATTATGGGGACATTTGGCTGAGAAAATTTTGCCGTAATGATTCTACCTTGGCGGGATCACAGAGGAAAAAAGGGGAAACTCCTGGTAACTGTGCCATCAGGAAGTTCAGATTTCCCCGAGCCGGCCGGAGTCAGAATACAGAGGGGCAAGCAAGGGAGATCCTGAATTGGATCAACTTGAACCATTGGACTTGATGATGAAAAATCATCCTATCAATGTGATGCCTCACCTCATGAACAACAACCGAGATGAAGGTCAACACACCTGAGTCTCTGATAAAAAGCACCGTTGCATGTTTCCGGTCAACTCAAATACTTCATTACAAGACGACAAAACCATTCCGCTGCGAGAGGCAATACACTTTCATCAATTTGAAAGCGGGGATGGTGATGGGGATACACAGGCTTGTTCGGATCTCCTGCTCCTACAAAGCAAAAAGCGCCTGGAATTTCTCTTAGATAATAGCTAAAATCTTCCCCAACCATACTGGGTTTCATAACCCCTGTATGTTCAGGACCGAACACCTCTTTTGCCTATATCGAAGAAGGTATATTCGAAGAATTTAAGACCAGATTTGTGGAGCGGACCAAGCAATACCGCGTAGGCGATAAGCTGCTTGAGGATACGGATATGGGCCCGATGATCACCGAAAAAGAAGCGATCCGGGTTGAAAACTGGGTCAATGAGGCACTGGAACAAGGTGCGACCCTGTTATGCGGCGGCAAACGCGAAGGCGCCTTTTATATGCCTACGGTATTAACGGATTTGCCGGCAAGCTGTACCCTTGCCAAAGAAGAAGTGTTTGGTCCGGTTGTCACGTTGTACCCTGTTCGGGATCTGAGTGAGGCGATTCGTGAATCGAACAGTGTCAACTATGGCTTGCAGGCAGGAATTTTTACGCGGGATTTGGAGAAGGCGTTTGAAGCGATCCGACGAATGGATGTCGGTGGCATCATGGTCAACGACAGCAGTGACTACCGGATTGACGGCATGCCGTTTGGAGGAGTGAAAGGTTCCGGTTTGGGACGTGAGGGGATTAAGTTTGCGCTTCAGGAAATGACAGAACCAAAAGTTGTATGCTTCAAATTTTCCAAATAAAAATCAGGGCATGTCGATCGGTGTATGATGACGCGGGGAAAGGGTGATTCTTTTGAAAAATGGAGGACCATCATCGTATAATAATGTGGTTTTTTGGGTTTCCTCGATCACCATTCTGGTTATTGTCATCTTGGGAGCTGTTTCACCTGAAAATTTTGCGAAATACGCCTCCATTTTCTTTGATTTTACTACCATCCATTTTGGTTGGTTTTACTTGATTTCGATGGCATTCTTCGTAGCTTTCTGCCTTTTCCTTGCTTTTAGCCGGTATGGCAGGGTAAAACTCGGGCCTGATCACGAACAACCGGAGTATTCCTTTTTCTCTTGGATCAGCATGTTGTTTGCCGCAGGTTTCGGAGCGGGACTGGTTTTTTGGGGCGTCGCCGAACCGATGACCCATTTTGCCTCCCCTCCTTTTAAAGATGTTGAACCACAGACGGCGGAAGCGGCTCGCCTGGCGATGCGCTATTCTTTCTTCAATTGGGGAATCCATCAATGGTCCGTCTTTGCCGTGGCCGGGCTCGCACTCGCCTATTTTCAATACCGCAAACACAGCAACTCACTGGTCAGTTCAACCTTGACACCTCTAACCGGAAAGCCGGATCGTCGGGTTTTTAAAAATTCGATCGATATTTTGGCCGTTATTGCGACTGTCATCGGCGTCGCCACTTCATTTGGAATGGCTGTCTTGCAAATTAACGGCGGACTGAAATATGTTTTTTCCGTTCCTGATCGCACATGGGTACAGCTTGTCATCATAGCCGTTTTGTTCGCGCTCTATATCACATCTGCGATCACGGGAATCGATAAAGGGATTAAAATTTTGAGCAACATAAATATGGGCATGTGCGTGGCGTTAATGTTGTATGTGCTCTTCGCAGGTCCGACGGTTTTTATCTTAAACGGATTTACACTCGGGATTGGCGATTATATCCAGCATTTTATCGAAAGCAGCTTTTATCTAACCCCTTATGATGGAGGGACATGGGTACGCGACTGGACCATCTTTTATTGGGCATGGGTGATCGCATGGTCTCCGTTCGTCGGAGCATTCGTTGCACGTATTTCCAAAGGACGGACGATTCGCGAATTTGTTTTCGGTGTTTTAATTGTTCCCCCGTTGATTGCCATGGCCTGGATTGCCGTATTTGGGGGAACGGCGCTGCATATGGATTTGTTTGAAAACGCTTCGATTGCCCGTGCGGTCTCGAATGATGTGACAACTGCGTTGTTTGTCATGCTGAATGAACTTCCGTTCGATTCTGTGCTGTCGGTATTTTCACTGCTCCTGATCGCCATTTTTATTGTTACATCTGCTGATTCGGCCACATTTGTGCTCGGTATGATGACATCCAACGGGAACCTGAATCCGTCCATGATTGCAAAAGTGATTTGGGGCTCTCTGATGGCGGGCATTTCCGCTGTGCTCATCATTAGCAGCGGTTTAAAAGGTTTGCAAACGGCAGCTTTAGTTTCCGCTCTTCCGTTTACTTTTATATTGATCCTGATGTGTATCTCGGTTTTAAAAGCTCTGCGCCGGGATTCAATAATGATGGATCAGCAAACGGAGAATTCGAAATCCGAAAATAAAGATGTGCCGGTACGGAAGGCGAAGTTGTCCTGACTGTGCTGAAACGGATTTTGTCAAAAAGTCAAAAAGTACAGAACGAATCAAAAAGAAACGCACGTTTGCCTTGCGTTTCTTTTTGTTTATGGAGAAAACATGGATATCATTTAACATTACGCCAAATGTGTTTGGTAGTCTATAAATAGCTTCGCTCTCAAAAATTTGATTACAAATCGGAGGAGGTTTATTATGTGAAGAATCCAAATTCAAACAAAGGAATGAACAGACGTCATTTGATAAAACCAGGAGTAACGGAAACTGCTTCAACCACATTTGTTTCAACAAATTTATCCCGAAACTCCGCTCCGGCCGAACCAACTGAGCATGCAATGCTTCCAGTCCATTCTAAACTTCAATTTAACCCTGATGGAACGTTTAAAATCGTGCAGTTCAACGATTCCCAGGATGATGGGAACATCGATCCCAGAACTCTGCAGCTCATGGAAAAAGTGCTTGATGAGGAGAAGCCGGACTTGGTTGTGCATAACGGCGACATGATTGCCGGTGGCTGTGATACGCCTGATGAAGTAAGGAATGCCATTGATCACATTGCCCAACCGATGGAAAAAAAGAGGATCAATTGGGTCATTACCTTTGGAAATCATGATGAGGACCATGCCCCGACCAGCGGACTTGATGAGGAAGCGATGCTGGATATCTATCGATCCTATCCACACAATGTCAACCTTCCTGGTGTGAAAGGCATTACCGGAACCGGGAACATGCACCTGTTGATCTGGAATTGCACAGGCGGGAAACCAGTGTTCAACCTGTGGTTGCTTGACAGCGGAAGATGTGCACCGAAAACAATTGCCGGTCAGGATTTTACAGGATATCCCAAGTGGGATTGGCTCCGTTTTGACCAGGTAAGTTGGTATTATGAGACTTCGAAGAAGCTGGAAAGGCAGTTTGGACGCAAGATTCCCTCTTTGATGTTTATTCATATCCCGCTCTGGGAGTTCAGATTTATGTGGTACGCCAGTGTAGATGAGCGGAGAGATGAGAATCATGCCTATGCTGTACAAAAGCACCACATTGTCGGGGAGAGAAACGAAGATGAGAGCCCCGGACCGTTCAACAGCGGTATGTTTGCAGCCATACTGGAGAGGGGAGACGTCAAGGGAGTTTTTTGCGGTCATGACCATGTGAATACCTACGTTGGCAACTATTACGGAGTTTGGCTCGGCTATTCCGGCAGTGTCGGATTCAGAAGTTATGGACTTCCTGGCGCTGAAAAGAACAGGTTGCGTGGTGCCCGGGTCTTCCATCTGGATGAAAACTGCGATGATGTTCTCGTTGAAACACATATGGTTTTTGCCAAAGATTACGGTATCCAGTGAGAGTCTCTAAAGCTGTTGGCAATGAATCCAGTTAACTTTGCCAGCGCATCCGCCGCTTGGCGCCTGATGCGGCCTCTTTCTCCCATTGACGATTTAAGAAAAAAGCCGAAACCTGTCGAAAATTAGCAGGAGTTTTATATTTGGCACTGAAAGTATAAAAGCGGAATCATACCTACATTTACGATGGAGGAAACATCTTTGTACGCGAAGCTGTTAAGTGCCAGTGTGCTTGGAGTTGACGGATTTCTGGTCGAAGTGGAAGTCGATATCAGCAACGGGTTACCCATGTTTGACATCGTGGGTCTGCCCGATTCGGCTGTCCGTGAAGCGAGGGAACGTGTTCGGGCGGCCATCAAAAACAGCGGAGCCAGCTTTCCGCTGCAACGAATTACCACCAACCTGGCTCCGGCGGATGTGAAAAAAGAAGGCTCCGGATTTGATTTGGCAATTGCAATTGGAGTGCTGGCAGCCAGTGGCCAGTGCAAATTTGAGTCAAAAGAACCTATGGTATTGATCGGAGAACTTGCATTGGACGGATCGCTTCGCCCATTATCAGGCGTATTGCCCATGGTGATGGCTGCCAAGGGACGGGGAATTGGACAGGTGATGTTGCCTTATTCCAATGCCACTGAAGGAGCGCTCGTTGAGGGAGTTCAGATTATTCCGGTCCGCTCGCTGCAGGAAGCCGTTCAATATTTCAGGAATGAATGGCAGCCGGGCCCGGTTGAAGTCCATTCGCAGGAAGATGTTCCCTATTTTTCGGTTGATTTTTCCGACGTTCAAGGACAACAACACGTCAAGCGGGCGATGGAAGTGGCGGCAGCGGGCAGCCACAACCTGCTTTTGATCGGGCCTCCGGGCTCGGGTAAAACGATGCTGGCGCGGCGCATCCCCACCATTTTACCGATGTTGACGTTACAGGAAGCGTTGGAAGTGACGAAGATTTGCAGCATAGCAGGGTTGATTAAAGAGAGGGGGCGTTTGATTACGGAACGCCCCTTTCGTTCACCACATCACACCATCTCCACAGCGGGACTCGTAGGCGGGGGAACGATTCCGAAACCGGGTGAAGTGAGCCTCGCTCATCGGGGGGTGCTTTTCCTCGATGAGTTGCCCGAGTTTTCCAAAACCGTACTGGAAGTGTTGCGTCAGCCTCTTGAAGATCACGAAGTCACGCTGGGGCGTGCCAGAGCGGTCCTTACCTATCCGGCCGAATTTATGCTCGTGGCTTCAATGAACCCGTGTCCGTGCGGATTTTTTGGCTACGAAGAAGATCGTTCGTGCACTTGCACACCATACCAGGTGCAACGTTATCGGTCCAAAATCTCAGGCCCTCTCCTGGATCGGATCGATATTCATATCGAAGTGCCGCGAGTCGATTATAAAACACTCTCTTCTTCCTCTTCCGGGGAACCTTCCGAGTCGATCCGGGAAAGAGTGAACAGGGCCAGGGAGATTCAAAGAGAACGATTTACAGGAAAAACATACCTGGCGAACAGCGCGATGAGCACGGCGGATATCCGCAGATACTGCGCCTTGGACCCGGATTCCCGGCAAATGTTGAAACATTCGTTTGATACCCTGGGATTAAGTGCCCGGGCCCATGACCGCATTCTCAAAGTTGCACGTACCATCGCGGATTTGGCGGGGGAAGAAAAGATCCGGGCGGAGCATGTGGCCGAGGCGATCCAGTACCGGGCACTCGACCGGAAGTTTTGGGAATAGATGCCCAAAGAAAGCAGAATAAGATCCGGGGTACACATGAACAGATACAGGCTGTATCCTGGATGATAGGAAGTTTACACAATAAGGGATGCCAATGGATGCAAGGGATGGGGTTTGTGAGAACAAAACGAAAAGGAAGTGACAAAAATTGAGCGGAGAAGAAACGAAACCATCCGTGGAAGATGCACCAAAACGACAAAAGAAACCGATCAGCAAAAACAGGGCCTGGGCATACGTATGGATCGGCGGGGCGCTGGAAATCGTATGGGCTTCGGGTTTCAAATACGAAGCAGTTCCCACGATTGTGGTGGTCCTCTCTCTCCTGGTGAGTTTCGATTTGATCATCAAAGCATCCCAGGTGCTTCCCGTCGGGTCGACTTACGCTGTGTTTACAGCGATAGGCACCATCGGGACCGTTGCGGTCGAAGCAGTATTTTCCCAAGGCATCAGCTGGATGAAAATCTCCCTTGTCCTTTTGTTGCTCCTGTGCATCATCGGATTGAAGCTGACCAGCGGAGAGGGGGAACGAACTTGATGGAATGGTGGCTGTTAATTCTGGCCGGACTGCTGGAAGTGGTCGGCGTGATCGGCATCAAACGGGTGGCGGAAAACGACAACTGGACCAACAACATCCTGATGATCGTGGCCTTTGTCATCAGCTTCCAATTGCTGATGGCGGCAATGAAAACCATCTCGCTTTCCACCGCATATGCCGTTTGGACGGGGATCGGTACGGTCGGTGGAGCCATCGTGGGCATGATTTTCTTCAAAGAATCGAAACACCCCCTTCGCATCCTGTGCATCGCGGGAATCATCGGTTGTGTAATCGCATTGAAGTTCGTGGAATAAACGCTGCTTCAAAAGATTTTCCTTTTCTCCCGGTATGTTCGATCCCCTGGTGGACAGGGAGGAGAAGTGAAATGGGCGACGATCGTGCGAGTGTAACACTCGAAAGCCGTGAATCGGCTGCGTCAGTGAACAAGTTTGTGGTACAAAGAGTTGCTGAAATCGCGCAAAAAAGGAAATAATATGAAGAGAGCCGGCCGGATGAATCCGCTGGCTTTAAATTATTTTTTGGGTAAAATTCATGTTTTCGATTTTAAATGGGGAGATTGTTTTACCTGTGATGAATTTGCTGAATAGTAAATCATCATTGGGTGATTCCTGTTATAAATTGGTCAAATAATACGCAAATGATTGGGCAACTTTAACATAAAACAACGGTAGCGATCAGAAGGGAGATCCACATGAACAAGGACAGACCAAAAAAACAAGCAGATGCGATTCAAAGCAACGATTATACAACGGAATTCAGTTTCGAAATGTTTTCCGAGAGACCGGATCAGCCTGTAACGGATGCAATCAATGAATCGTATTTTCAATATGGCATCGCAAAGGACAGACAAGGGGAACAGGATAGGAAGAAAAATTGAGCGCATTTTCAACTCATTCAAACCATCCGTTGAAGCACTTGTTCTTCTCTCATTCCGACGAATCCAGCTTTTTTGAAAGGATTGAAGTCCGTGAAAAAACTATTTTTCCTTGTAGTTACACTTGCCATGGTGGCTTATTTCGTAAGTGGATGCAGCGGCCGTGAAGGCGATCGGCGGGGTGATCGGGGAAACCCAGGTGGAAGTACTTTGGAAAAGGCGGCCGGTTTCATAATCCAGGCTTGCAGTGAACGCATTTCCGCACATTCATTTTCCGCAAATTTGTAATGCTCCCTTACAATGCACTGTGAAGAAAGTAATGTGGAAAGTACTTGTTATAGACCTCAGAACACCGTATCAAACAGGGACGGATAACGGCAATGGTTTGTTATCATCCCTTTTGAATTGTGGCAACCATCACGTCCGTACTTTTTTGCCTTTACGCGTTAAAAAATATCCCCAACCGATCATCCCGACGGCAACCGCATCAAACAGCAAATCGTAGCCGAGTGGGTTGGCTGCATACTCATTCACATGATGAACTCCCAGCAGATGATGATCCACAATTCCTTCAATCAGATTAAACAGCCCGCCGCCAAGCAGAAACCCACCCCAAAATGTCCGGCGCTGCGGGGGCGCGGTTGGAGGGTCACTATGCAACACCAACAGCGTCGCCACAAACCAGACCGTGGTAACAGCCAAGTGAAAGACTCCGTCACTGACCACCTGATCCGGCTTGGTTCGATACATCACCATACTGTGCCATTGCAACAGTTGGTGAAAGATGATACCGTCAAGCATGCCAATCACACCCACACCAAACAGAAATGCGCCCAAAAAGAGTTTACGCATCCCAACACCTCCTATGAGTAAGTGTGATCCAATCCCTCAACTCTTAATCAGTACCATGAACTCGCTACAAAATGATTTGTATTTCAGGGATGAATTACAGGTCTGTTGATCAAACTAACCCAATAAATCTCTTTATTATGAATGGGGAGTGTTTGGATCATGACGGAAACAGAAATGCTCAATGAGCTTACAAAATTACGTGACGAGTTAAGTGTATTAAAAGACCGGTTATCACATTTGGAAGCGACGGTTACGGAACGAACTCAATCTCAACAAACATACCAACCAACATCGGTGCAGGAACAGTTGGCTCAAGAGATCATGTCTCGGCCGGCCAGGCCTGATCAGTCTACACAATATTCGGGAAGATAATCATTGGGGCCGCTGTCGATCGGAGAAGAGTCTGCGTACAAACTCTGACATAGGAAGACCGGACATCAGCTTATTCGGAGAGTCTCCGGTCTGACAAACCGGAGAAATTGGGATAAAGCCTGTTTGAACTGAACCATATAAACAAAGGATGAATCATATGGAAAAATGGCTGGCTACTATTTTGACGATTATCGTGGCATTGGCTCTTGCAACCGGATGTGGCGGCGGCGGTGGAGATGGCAAAACTCGTGGACACAGTGAGAGTTTACCAACTACCGGAGTCCAGTACGGAGTTGTATAATTCGGTACTTCAGCATGATGACAAACCCCGCTCTTTGATTCAAAAAGAGACGGGGTTTTGTGTATTTCTCAGCTTTGTCCAGTAAAGCCCAAGAACTCAGCTCCTTTTTCGTGAGGAGCAGTTTATACTGCGAATCGGGGGGACTTGGGATGAATAATTTTTGAGTTTTGCTTAAAATCCCACATATACTCTCTTGCGTGTCCGGTCTCCCACGGTGAGTTCGCTCAAAAAACTTTGATAAAGGGAACGGCCTATTTGATGGAACTTGTACATATATTTTATCGATCACTTCTTAAAGGGTTGTTGTCCGTATGATGTACAAAGCCGTCATCCGAATCGTTATGTACATAGCGGGTCTGGTTCTGCAATCATTGGGACTCGCTTTGATGATCGTTTCCGATTTGGGAACCGGTCCCTGGGACGGATTTTATGTGGGGATGACCCGTCATTTTGGTTTATCTGTGGGATTATGGCTGATCATCTTCGGAGTCATCTTTATTATTTTAAGTTCATATTTGATGAAATGCCGGACTGACTTCCTTTCGTTCATGACTGTATTCATCCTCGGTTTGTGTATAGATTTTTGGTTGCAGCTGATTTCTTTTCAACCAGTGGAAGCAGGTGTGAAAGTACTCATTTTTTGGCTGGGGCTATTCGTTACTTCGTTCGGAATCAGTATATACCTGCAGGGAGAAATTGCACTTACTCCTGCTGACCAATTCATGATGGCTCTTTGTGACCGCTTTGGCTTGAGCCTGATGGCCTCCAAATTTTTAGGGGATGCAGGTGCTCTGGTATTTGCTGTCCTGTTACAGGGGCCGATTGGCCTGGGAACGTTGATTTATACCTTTTTAAGCGGTCCGCTGGTACAGTTTTTTACCCCCCGGATGGAAAGGGCCGTCATTACCCGTATAAAAAAGTAAAACATGCAGGGAGCAGTGATCCATCATTTGACGGCTTGGTATGATTTTAGACCGGAAGGGAAATCCTGAAGAGTGGAAAGCAGCTCGGCCGGCCAATGAAAATAGGAAGGAGCATTCACGGTCCGGGCCTTCTCGTTTTGTTCTGACCGTTCCCCGAGGTTTCGACCGGGGACAGCAACATCACTAGGGCAGGTGTACAAGCATATGGAAAACGTTCAAGACTTGAAACAAACACTTTCTTACATCCACTCCGAATTGAACCGCATTGAAACGATGGCGGGAACATTGTCAACCATCGAAAGAGAACATTTTAACAAGCTCACCAACTTTGACCATCGTGAGTTGGTTGACATTGCCGTTGAAGAGCAAAATGCCGCCAGACAGCTTGGGACCATCAAGCAAATGTGTTTGGCAATGGCGCAACAGGTAGAAAGTATCAAAAACGCGCTGGAGCGTGGCGAATGGGGAGGGCGTTCCAAACGTGATGAAACTCATTGAGAGATGGATACGATCCGTGATCAACGAAACGGTAGATGAAGCGATTACACGGGTCATCCGGGATCAATACATAGAAAACCTGTTTGAAATGGTGCCTGTCACGAAGAAGGTAGGCCTCACCAACCTCATGGAGATTACCATGCGGGCCAATCAAGGAACTCCGGTTTCCCGCCCGCTGGGAAGCCCTGTTCATTTGTCCCCGTGGGAGAAGATCCTGTTTAATCCCGTTCACCTCTTCCGTTTTCCCACTCCTGAAAACGTCGGGATCAGCACATCCGTCACGATCGGACGCCGCGCCAGAAAACCGATGACCCTTTCCATCCCCATCATGATTGCCGCCATGTCCTTCGGCGGAGCATTGAGCAAAAAAACCAAAGTAGCCTTGGCCAAAGCCGCCACTGCCGTCGGCACGGCCACCAATTCCGGAGAAGCGGGCCTCTTGAAAGAAGAACGGGAAGCAGCCAGCCTGTTCATCGGCCAGTACAACCGGGGGGGATGGATGAATCAGCCCGACAAATACAAGCTCCTTGATGCGATTGAGATTCAATTGGGACAAGGCGCTCAGGGTTCATCCCCTCAACGGACCGCCGCCCACAATATCGGGGAAGATTTCCGGGAGGTTTTCGGGTTGCGCGAAGGGGAAGACGCCTGGATTCATTCCCGATTGCCTGAAGTCAACTCCAAGGAAGAATTTATCCGGTTGGTCAGGCGGCTCCGCGATGAAACCGGCGTCCCGGTCGGCTTGAAAATAGCCGCCACGCATCATCTCGAGCGGGAATTGCAGATTGCGTTGGAAGCGGGAGTTGATTTTATCACGGTGGACGGGGCTGAAGGAGGAACGCACGGAGGAGCGCCCATTCTGCAGGATGATGTCGGTTTACCTACCTTCTTTGCGGTGACACGGGCATCGGAGTTTCTGGCCAGAAAAAGAGCTGTTGGCGATGTCAACCTGATTGTCACGGGAGGCCTGGTTACCCCCGGGCAAATGCTGAAGGCCCTCGCCTTGGGAGC
This sequence comes from Lihuaxuella thermophila, assembly GCF_900110165.1. Taxonomy (GTDB): domain Bacteria; phylum Bacillota; class Bacilli; order Thermoactinomycetales; family Thermoactinomycetaceae; genus Lihuaxuella; species Lihuaxuella thermophila. Next base: position 98,976 of record NZ_FOCQ01000006.1, on the reverse strand, counting down.
GGACGCTGTGTACATCGGCACCGCGGCCCTGATGGCACTGGTAAGCGAACAGATGGTGAAAGCCACTCCCTTTGAACCTCCTACCAGTTTGCTCGTTTACACGGGAAAAATGACGGACCGACTGGATGTTGATCAAGGCGCGATGAATCTGGTTCGGTATTTGAACGCTTGTGTGCGTGAAATGGAACTGGTTGCCATTTCCCTGGGTAAAACCGCTCTGGCCGACTTGACCAAATCGGATTTGTGCACCATCGACCCGTTTATTGCCAAGGCGACGGGCATCCAGCTGGGTTATGTCGCCCCTGAAAACCAGGATCGTTTCTTCGAGGAGACCCAAATGGTGTTTGGTGATTTCCAATTGCAAGTGAATGAGCAAACATCCATACCGCTGCAATGAGAAGTTGAGTGAAGAGCGAGCGGCTCATCTGAAGGAGTATCCATTTGGCAATACTTCACCTCCTTTTTCCGCCGGGGCCTAATTCAGGCCTCTTTCATCTTGTCAAAAGGTTCATGCATTCAGAAATTCTGGTTTCAAATACCTGTTGTCACTGTGATGGCTGACTTGGTGGAAAACCAAAGTGAACCGATCCATGCCAAGATTCCATACTGTTAACGGAAGGGAAGTAATCCAGCCATGTGGAGGTGAACATAGTGGAAATTAGCAAAATCGACACATTTCCATTGTTTTGCCGATTAACAAAACCTTACGGTGATGCAAATGGATATAAATATTATCGGTCCTGTTACTTATTCCGCATCACAACCCAATCGGGAATCGAAGGATGGGGGGAAGTTGTCGACTGGCTTCCAACCCTGGATGTTGGGTTTCGTGAACGGATCATTCCATTTTTAATTGGAAAAAAAGCAACGCAAAAAAATAAGCTGGTTCATGTCATAAAAAAGTGGAACCAGAGAATCGCATCCGGGGTCAGCATGGCTTTAACCGAAATCATCGCCAAGTCATCCCGGTTATCCGTCTGCGATTTATGGGGAGGATCGTGGAGGGATCAAGTGCCGGTATATGCTTCCTTTCAATCCTACAGCGAGGATGCGGACTGGATGAATCACTCTCTGCATCTGGTAGAGCAGAGTGTCCTGGACGGGTATAAACAGGTCAAAGTGAAAGTCGGGGGCCGTTCCTTACAGGAAGACCAAAAACATATCCGGCTCTTACAAGAAAAATTTGAAGGGAACATCCAATTGGCCATTGATGCCAATCAAAGTTACGACTACTCTACCGCTTGCCAATGGGAAAGCTTCTTTTCCGGATCGGCGAATCTGCTCTGGTTTGAGGAACCGCTTCCCCTTCATCAGACGGAGGAATACCGGATGTTAAGGAATCGCCTTTCAATGCCCGTAGCAGGTGGGGAAAATATTCAGAGCACACGGGAGTTTCTTCCGTTGTTAAATAAAAGATCATTTGATATTATCCAGCCGGATTTAAATCATCATCCTGGTGTTGATGACTTTAGGAATACGTTAAACCTGGCCCGCTCTTATGGGGTTCGTTGTTCCCCCCATGCTTTTGACGGAGCCCTCTCCCGGTTATATATGGCATTTGCCCAGTCATGCTTGCCGCCGTGGACAAAAATGGAAACTGATTCGGTTGAACCCGTTGAGTGGGATGTGATGGAAAATCCCTTTTCGCAACTGATTCCACTTCAGCCGTCAAATGGATTTCTTACTCTTCCCAAAGGGATTGGCATAGGAGTGGAGATCAACCAAGAAATCATCAAAAAATACATGTGGGATGGAAGAAGTTATTAAACATCCATCATGACGTTTGATTGTTTGCGAGGGTAGGCTGATCGTTCCGTTTCAGCGGGGGATGGATTCGGAAAGCACTTTCTATTCATTCCCATTCTCTTTTTTATTAATTTGTTGACCAGGCAAACTAAAATGTCGTTCGCCAAGGGACTGAATGGCAGGGAGCGTTGGGAGCATGGTCAGGGGACTTACGTCCGGAACTGTGAAGGTCTGATTAAAAAGATGAAGACGATATTGAAGCAGGATCCCGGTTGAAAATAGGGATCCTGTTTGTTGTTGGTTCGATTTATTTCCCCAGAATTCGCAGCAATGTATCCTTAAATGCATCCGCCGATTCCAATCCGGCCCAAAACAGTTTCATTTCCGTTTCCAGTTCATCCATGACGCCGGAATCAGAGAACATCTCATGAAGGAAGTAATTGTGATCCATCCCTTGGGCCGTGATGTTGATCAACTCTCGAAACGGCGGGGCCCACACCCGCTCATTTACCGGTTTCAGCACGGAGAGAAAATGAGCTTTCTGGCTCATCATTTCCTGTACCTCCGGCCGCAGGGCTGTTTCTATAAAGGCGAGAGCCAAGTCCTTCGACCGGCAAGTGGAGGGAATCATAAAAGCATTGGCCAACAGAAGCGTGGATTTTTGGTTGCCGAACGGAAGGGTGGCGATCCGTGGTTCAAAGGTTAATTTTTCGCTTCTCCATCCCGCCATTTCAAGAGTGGATGTAAGGACCATGGCGGATTTTTGACGAATGAACGCATCGGAATTAATCCGGTTGGGTTCTGTCTGGAAGATGGTGGCTACCCGGAATCGGTATAAAAGGTCGTGCAAAAAATTTAATGTGGCGAGCAGTCGATCTGAATCCGTTTGCGGATTTTGGAAATCTATGCCGTTTTGCAAGGCAAACACCGGCCAGCGGTGAAAGGACGAGGAGAGTGAAATTCCGTACAAATCCAGAATTCCGTCCCCGTTTGTGTCCCGGGTGAGCTTTTTCGCAGCATCGATGAAATCTTGTCGACTCCAGTCAGGGGACGGCTCCTGTACTCGAAACTTTGCAAAAAGCTCCGGGTTATAGGCCAGAAAAATGGTAGAAAAGGTGACGGGGACCGCTTTGATGGATTTTCCGCTCCGGAAGGCATTCAGCACTTTGGGAACCATCTCTCTCAAACTGTTTGTCAGTGGAGGCTTGAGGTCCATGAAAGCGTCTAAATGATCAATTTCGGCAAAATGCCGGTCCGACACCAATACGAGATCAGGTTCGAGCCCCATTTCGCTGCTGGCGCGGATCGATTCCCAAAAATAGAATGACGGCAAACTGAGCAGTTTTACATCCGCGTAAGGGTGTTCTTTTAAAAATGTTTCAATAATGACAGCCATCCCGTTATCTACAAAAAAAGAAGGAGACGGAGCCAAGATCCGCAAAACTTTTCTCCTGTTTTCCTGTATGACCAGATCGGGGGATACCATGGTTCCCTGGCCTACTTTTTTGACAATTAAGCCCTCTTTTAATAGTTCATCCAATGATTTTCGGACAGAAGTCCGGCTTAAACCGTAATATCGGCAAAGCTGGTTTTCTGACAACAGAAATTCGCCGGGTTTGATATAACCGGAAAGTATTTGTTCACGCAGGATATTGGCTAATTTCAGGTAGCGGAATTCCTGTTCACGGCGCATCTGTGTCCTCCTTTTTCAGCGAATAGTCACAATAGACAAAATATAAGATCTCTCTTATTATAGTAGAAATTCAACTATAATACAATTATGATACAGGTATTCTATGATTAAAGAAAACTAATTGACTAGTCTAAAAACTTGTGATACTTTTAATTTAAATAAAAGATACATGTAGCATACAAGTTTGATATAAGGGCAAAAAAGGAGGTTTATAGGACTATATTCCTGGTTTGAACGGGGGGATTTTCATCAAACTATGAATGAAGCGGGGGTAAAAATTGAGAAATCTGATCGCTTGTTGTTTCATCAGTGCTTTGATTTCAGGCATGTTTACGGGATTTTCCGTCCCTGTTGCAAGTGCCGCCGAAAAAACGACGGGAGGCGGGGTTCTGGCCGATTATGAAGCCGTCATCCGTGAAGCAACCCAGCGTGCCGACGGAATCCGGCATGTGGATACTCCTGCAACGATCCAAAAGTTGAAGGAGCTGCATGTCAATACGTATTACTACCTGATTTGGCACCAGCCCACCGACTGGGATGATTTGAAAAACGAATTTATTGCTGCGGCAGAGCAGGCGGGAATCAATGTCGTCGTGTATCTGGTCCCCCCTTCAGAATCAACGGGTACCCGCAAATCGTATCCTTATGTCACGGATTATATCGCTTGGGCACGGGCGATCGCGGAGCTATCGCTGGATTACCCCAATTTGATCGGATGGGCCATCGATGATTTTAATCACAATTTAGACTACTATACCCCCGAGTATATGGCCCGGATGAAAACAACCGCCAAGTCGATCAATCCTCACCTGACGTTTATGCCGCAAATCTACAGCACGGCTTTGACGGAAGATTTTCTTCAGACCAGGGGCGAGTATATCGACGGGATCATTATAGCCTACCGGGATGACCCTTACCGGAACACGCAAATTTGGTCAACGGAACAGGAGCAGATTGACGCAGCCCATAATATTTTGAAAAGATACAATATTCCGTTGTTTTGGATGGTTTACACCTCGCAGCTGACCCGGACACCGGCCAACCCTACGGCCAATTATGTGAACCAAGTCGTAAAGATTGCCCTGGATAACATGCGGCAGGGAAAACTTGCCGGCGTGATCACTTATGTGCTGGAAAAGGAATTCGTACCGGAACCGGCCGATCACAAGGCCTCGTCCGGGAAGGGTTATTTCAGCCTGTTTGTGCCGGCCGCAGCCCCTACCAATCCGGGAGACTTCACTTCTGCCACCCAGGTGATCCATCCGGACGGATCCGGGAAGTATACACTCCAGTTCCGGACGATGGACGAAGGACCTAACGTGGCAGGTTACCACTTCAAGCAGGTGCTCATCGACGAGACAGTCGTTTGGGAGCAAGATGTGGCCCAAAATCAAACGGATCTGCAGTGGGAAGAAGTGAATCTCGACTTAACTCCTTATCTTGAGGGGAAAACGAGCGCCCGGTTGACTTTCCGCCTCTATGAAAAAAACGGTGTCCGAAATTACTTCAACAATGTTGGATTTGATGCGCTACAGGCTGAAGGGTTCACAGTGGTCAACCAGGATTTTGAAAGCGGGAGCGATTGGGAAATCACAAGAAACTCCCCCGGATTGATCGGGGAAATTCTGATCTACGATCCCAACCGCCGCATCAAAGCGTTCAACTATGTGAAAGCGCTATACCTGACTTATGATTTATTCAACCAAATCTCGCAATCGGAAGTGGACCCGGGAGTTAAAAACAGTCTGGCGGTCAAAATCGACCATGCCATGACCCGCTATTTTGCCGGACAAAAAGATCTGGCTTTGAACATACTGAATGCTCTGGAAAACGAAATCCGGGCGCAGGCAGGAAAAGCAATCCCCCGGGTAACGGCGGATGAGTGGCTCCCGACGATCGGTCAACTGGATGGGTTGTATAAATAAAGCATTGAAGGAGGAGGCTCAATGAGGAGAAAGAGAGGAAGAGTTTTGGGGTTACTTCTCTCTGTCCTGATGCTGATGTTGCCGGTGATCGGCTGTTCGACAAATTCAGCCGATCAAAAGGATGGAACGATTGAGCTGGAATTCTGGACGATCAACCTGAAGAAAAACTTCTCCGATTATATTCAGGGAGCGATTGATGCTTACGAAAAAGAACATCCCGGGATCAAAATCAAATGGGTGGATGTACCGGGCGCGGATGTAACCAAAAAATTGCTGACTGCTTTATCCAGCGGCGATGTGCCTGATGTGGTGAACGAGACTAGCGCGGGACTCTCCGTTTTGCAAAGTTATCAATCGGTCTATCCCATGTCAGATCTGGTCGGCAAGGAAAAGTTGGAACCGTATATCGACGGACTGGTGCAAAGCGTAACCATTGACGGAAAAGTGATGGCCATTCCGTGGTATCACGGGGGTCCTCCCATCGGACTCATCAATGCGGAATTGTATGAAAAAGCTGGCCTTGATCCGAACCAACCGGCCAAGACTTGGGAGGAACTATTTGCCTACGGTAAGCAAATTCATGCCAAACTGCCCAATGTATACGGTTCCAACGATATTCCGACATTGGAGTCGCTGATCAGCGAAGGGCTTCCGATTTTAAGTGAGGACCGGAAAACGGCTGTCTTCAATTCACCCGAACATGTAGCCTTCGTGGAAAAGTTTGTTCAGGCGTACAAGGATGGAGCGATCGCTCCCGGAGCCGTCGTCAAGGATGACCGCCAATACCAGCAAACGATCGATAACCAGATGACCGCCCATGTAGGCTGGGCACAGGCCGCCCAATTAAACAATTACGAAAAAAATGCGCCAACCGTGTTCAACAAATTAAAAGTCGTACCTCCGGTCAGCGGGAAAGCGGGCCAGGTGGCGGTGAAAGATATTCAGTTGTTTATCGTGCCGAAAAAATCGAAACACCCCAAGGAAGCGGCGGATTTTGCGCTATATATGACAAGCGCGCAAAAACAGCTGGAATTCTGCAAATTGGTTCCTATATTCCCGTCCACGGAGGAAACGTTGAAAGACCCGTTCTTCACAAATGCCGAGGGCAACACGATCAAGGATGAGGCTCGCAAAGTGATGGTCGCAGCTTCCCCCCGCTTGACCGTCAATATTCTCGGGCTGGAGAAAGAGCAGGAGTTAAAAGAATTTTACATGGAAGAGATCCGTGCGGCCTTGATGGGCAAAAAATCCGTTAAAGAAGCCCTCGATGCAGCGGTGAAGCATTGGAATGACCAATTAGCCAAGCAATGATACAGAGATGGACGGTGGCAGAAAACATCTTTCTGCCGCCTTATCTTTCGTCTCGAAGGAAAGGAGCGGATTCCCTGTCGATGATCACCGTTTTGCGCAAAAAAACCACACTGCCGCAGCCAAAAAAGAAGAAAATCTCGTGGATGCCGTATCTCTTTCTTCTGCCGGCCATGGTCCTGTTTTTTACTTTTGATTATCTCCCGACTTTTAGTGCCTTTTATTATTCGTTTACGGAATATCATGTCCTGGCCCCGCCTGAATGGGTGGGGTTGGAAAACTACAGCCGGATGCTGGAGGACGAAAAATTCTGGACGTCGATCCAAAATTCGTTGATCTATTTTATCATCGTCGTTCCTACTCTGGTCACGTTCCCCTTATTTCTGGCGATGCTGGTCAATCAAAAGCTGCGGGGCATTCATTTGTTCCGGGTGATCTATTACCTGCCGGTCATAACATCGATGGTGGCGGTAGCCATTGTTTGGAAATATTTATATCATCCCGCCGGGTTGTTAAATGCGGTTCTGCATGGACTGGGCCTCCAGCAGGAAGCGGTCAATTGGCTGCTCAATACCGAGACAGCCCTGCCTGCGGTGGCCATACTGGAAAGCTGGAAGTCGATGGGGTTTTATATGGTCATCTATCTGGCCGGTTTGCAAGCCGTTCCCCATGATCTGGTCGAAGCGGCCAAGATGGATGGCGCAGGCCGCCTTCGTGTGCTCTGGCATATCTACTTGCCCCAGCTGAGGCCGATCTTCGCGGTGACACTGGTACTATCCACCTTGGGCACGGTACAGATGTTTACCAGTATCTATATTATGACCGGAGGGGGCCCGTTGGACAGCACCATGTCCCTGCCTCTTTATATCTACCAGAAAGCCTTTGTGGAATTGGATATGGGCTATGCCACTGCGATGGGAATGGTCTTGTGGCTGATCCTGATGATTCTTACCCTTGTTAACTTCAAGATTTCGAGAGGGGGGCAGGCAGTCGGATGAAATCGAAACGGAGCAGACGGTGGGCTCAGATGGCTAAAAAATGGTTGATGTATCTGTTGTTGACCGGAATTGCGGCAATCTTTATCGGGCCTTTTTTGTGGCTGTTGTCAACCGCTTTGAAATCTAACGGGCAAGATGTCTTTACGTTCCCGCCCAGTTTTATTCCCAGACCGCCGGTGTTGGACCAGTTCAGGGAAGCGTGGACGGTCGTTCCGTTTCCGAGATACCTGTTAAATTCATGCCTTTTAATCGTGATCATGGTTCCCGCCCACTTATTTTTGACCGCATTGACGGCCTATCCGCTGGCGCGAATGGACTTTCCCGGACGGGATTTCATCTTTTATGCGATGATCGGAACGATGTTTTTGCCTGAAGAGGGAAAACTGGTCCCGTTATTTATCATCGTGGAAAAGCTCGGAATGGTGGATTCCTGGTGGGGGCTGATTATTCCCGGACTGGTCGGAGGATTCTCCGTCTTTCTCATGAGGCAAGCTTATCTGGCCATTCCCAAAGAATTGGAGGAAGCAGCGATTATCGACGGCTGCGGGGCCTTTCGAATATGGTGGAACATCATGCTGCCTTTAACCAAACCCACCCTGGCAGCACTGAGTGTCTTCTCTTTTATTTCGGTGTGGAATTCGTTCATTTGGCCGTTGATTATTTTGAAAAACGATCAATTATACCCGCTGGCATTGGGGTTGGCTTATCTGGCCGGAACATTTGGCGATGATGTAAGGACGATGGCGGCCGGCACGGTGATTTCTCTGGTCCCGGTGATTCTGTTCTATCTCTTTATGCAGCGGTATTTCGTCTCAGGCCTGCAAGGAGCGATCAAAGGTTAAGAGGGTTTGTTGCGGTTTGGTTTGATCCGCCCCCCTCTTCGATCCTGGTAACGATAAAGGGGATGAACCATGAAACTCGGCGTAATCGGTTACGGTCGGCGGATTCGGAATATGGTGGAAGAACTGAAGAAAGTGGATGCAAGCTGTGAGGTCAGGGCCATCACCGATGTGAGAAATGAGGAAATCAAGAGAGAATGGGGAGCGGACCGTGACCAAGTGGCTTTTTTTGACCGTCCCGAACAGATGCTGGAGAGCATCGACCTGGATGGGATCTTAATCGGCACAAGATGTTCGTTACATGCCGAAATGGCCCTGAAAGTACTACCCACCGGCATCCCTCTGTTTCTGGAAAAGCCTGTGGCGACCAGCTATGAGGACCTATTCAAGTTAAAAAAAGGGTGGGAGACCGCTCGATCGGAGGTGGTAGTTTCGTTCCCTCTCCGGGTTGCCCCTCTGCTGCGGCTGGTCAAAGAAGTTGTCGATTCCGGAAAAATCGGAAGCGTGGAACATGTTCAAGCTGTCAATAACGTGCCTTACGGCGGCGTGTACTATCACCATTGGTACAGGGATGAACAGGAGACCGGCGGACTCTTTTTGCAGAAGGCAACGCATGATTTCGACTATCTCAACTATCTCCTGGATCTGAAACCCACTTGGATCAGTGCCATGGTCTCCAAGCAGATCTTCAAGGGGAATAAACCGGCCGGTTTAAAATGTGCAGATTGTGACGAGCAGGAAACATGCCCGGAGAGCACCGTCCGCACAAGGATGTTGCCCCATGAAACCCCCGCGGGCGAATATTGCTGTTTTGCGGAAGACACCGGAAATGAAGACTCCGGCAGTGCCCTGATTCAATATGAAACAGGGATGCATGTCTCGTATTCACAAAATTTCTTTGCCCGAAAAAAAGCAGCCAGCCGCGGGGCCCGTTTGCTCGGCTATAAAGGAACACTGGAGTTCGACTTTTATACCAACCGCATAAAAGTGTATCTGCATCATGCACCGGTTGTGGAAACTTACGAAATGACCGACGAGGCCGCCCATTTTGGCGGTGATGCCGTGCTGGCCCGGAATTTTATAGACGTGATGAAAGGGAAGGCCAAATCGGTAGCACCGCTGGAAGCCGGTCTCCTCAGTGCCTACATGTGCCTGAAGGCGCGTGACTCGGCGAAAACGCGTTCCTTTCAACCATTGAGGTGGGACTGATTCCGTCAGATCGATTACGGAAAAGGAGGCTGCCTGATGGCAGGAGAATTAAAAATCGGAATGATCGGGTTGGATACTTCCCATGCGCCTGCTTTTACCAGACTGCTCAATGATCCCGGCCAGGAATATCATGTCCCGGGGGGAAAAGTCACCGTTGCATACCCCGGCGGTTCTCCCGACTTTAAGCTGAGCGCCTCACGGGTGGACGGGTATACCTGTGAGCTTCGCGACCAGTTCGGTGTAAAAATCGTGGAATCGCCTGAAGCCGTTGCCGAACAATGTGATGCCATCCTGCTGGAATCGGTCGACGGGCGGGTGCATTTGGAACAGTTCGGGAGAGTGGCTCCTTTTGGCAAACCCGTGTTTATCGACAAACCACTTGCGCTCAGTTCCCGCGACGCCCAAGCGATCATCGATCTCGCTGATGAATATGCTGTTCCACTCATGAGTTGTTCCGCTCTCCGCTATGCCGGGGGATTGACTGCCGTTCTTGAACAAACAGGCAAAGGAAACATTATAGGGGCGGATTGCTACGGCCCCATGCCGCTTGAACCCTTGCAGCCGGGGTTGTTTTGGTACGGAATTCATGTGGCGGAAATGCTTTTTGCGATATTGGGGCCGGGTTGTCTCCGGGTGATGTCCGTCAGCAACGAGGATCACGAATTGGTGACAGGGGTATGGGCAGACGGGAGGGTGGGGACGATCCGGGGCAACCGCAAAGGAAACCAAACCTTCGGCGCCCTCATCCACCGGGAGACGGGGACGGATTTCGCCGATGTATACTCCGATCCGAAACCGTATTACGCAAGCCTTTTGGAGAAAGTGATGACGATGTTTACGACGGGGAAGCCGCCTGTAGATTTGCGGGAAACAAGGGAACTCATCCGCTTTCTTGAAGCGGCCAACGAAAGCCGGGCAACCGGTAAAACGGTTGAATTATAGAGCAATGGGTCCACCATCACGGCACAGTTTTCACTGACAACGACCACCTACCGGCAAAAAAGCATCCGCTCGATTCTGGGAATCAAAAACTGGATCAGCGGACCGCATAAAAAGGTGAAAATGATCGTCCCCAAACCGATTGGCCCGTGCAGCAAAAAAGCGAAGGCCAATGCGAAACATTCCCCGATCGTTTTGGAAATCATCAGACTGAAACCAAACCGCTTGGAAAGAGCATACATCAGCTGATCGACAGGAGTCAGCGCGAATTGTCCTTGCACATAGATGGAGATTCCCACGGCTGTGAACAACAGACCAACCCAGAAGATCAAAACTTGAGATTCAGCCCCGTCCGGTTCAAAGTTGAGAAAATGGAGCCAGAAATCAATGCAACAGCCCAGGATGAAAATGGTTATGATCGGGAAAAAATTGGGCTTGCTTTTGATTAAAAAAGAGTTGAAAAAGATTAAAAATATACCCAGGATGATCAACCAGGACCCCACCGTTAATCCAAAGTGGCCGGCCATACCGACATAAAAACCGTCCCACGCGCCTGTCCCCAAACGGGAACGGATGACCAGTGAGATGCCAAATGATTTAATGATTAATCCCGTCAAATAAGCGAGTGATCGGACCGTATGGCTGTTCATAAGGATCACCTGCCTCAAATGAATGGGTCGTCATCGTCAGGGATCGATCTCCTTTGTCGGAGGAGAGCCGGAAGCGAGGGAGTATACATGCTCCAATATATGTATTCGTTCGCGATGGTAGAAGACAAGATTAAAAAGGGGCGTTGAAGCAACGACAGAGCCGATTTCCTTCATTCAGGAAATCGGCTCTGTCGTCATGGAGCACTCGATGGATAAAAGAGGAGGCCGCATCGTCATTTCTTTTGGATCAGCGAGAAAAGACAAGCGGTAAATTTGCCTTGGCCTGCCCCTGGAAGTGATTTTTTCGGCTCCGACAACGGTGACCAGGCCCGCATCCATCCATTGCAATAAAATGCGATGCGTGCTTCGGACGGTGATTCCCAAAATCGTGGCAAGTTCCTGTGCCGTATAGTCCATCTTGCCGGCACGGGCCACCTGGGCCATCAATTTACTCATGTAAGCTGCTGTCATCCCTGCTTCTTTAGCCTTTTTCAGCAGCCCGGGATCGGTGACGGACAAGTCATACACCATGGGATGAGCCATCTCGACCGGTCCGATGACGCTCCGATCTTCCCTCACGATAAAGCAGATATTCCCCCCGGACTCTTTTGCCTGGAGCAACGCCAAACGGGCATGGGTTCCCGCTTCATTGGCCGACAGTCCGAATCCGACTCCCAGGCTCAACGACATATGAAAGGTTTGGTTTACTTCGCGCAACAGGGGAATGTATTTGTATCCCCTCGTAACCCGTTCAAAGGTTCCCCTGGTTGTAAAAAATAAGTATTCATCGCCGCCGAGACTGGTCAAATGTCCATCCAGCGACTCTACATAATCAAGCACCATCCGGTGAATTTCCAATCTTACTTTTTGTAGCTCGTGTTCGGAAACCCGCCTTTCCATCATCCGGTGTGAATCATCGATCGTGATCAGCCCCACCACGATTTGCGATTCTTTTCTCCGTCTTGTTTCTGTTGATAAAAGCGCTCGTTCCAGGGAAATAGTGATGTCCTGAACGGTAGGAAGAATCCATTCATTGGGTACATTCATTTCCGTCAACCGGTCGGCCACTGATTGAATGCCGGTCAATGCCGCATCGCATGCTCCCCGGTAAAAATGGTCGAGATGGAATCGAACGATTTCTTCATCCGAGGGCGCGGAAAAATAATCAAAATAGGCCGCTTCCAAGCAGGAAGTACCCAGTTCATGGACAGTTTGATCCACCATTTGTTTTGGCAGCGTGTCGATCGATACTCTTTTCAATGGGCGGATCGCCCACAACCGAAATAAAGCGCGGTACAGCCCGTTTCCCGTCAGAGGGACATAGTGAACGGGCAGTTTAAAATCCAGCTGTTCTTTTGCTTTTCGATAGGGCAAATAGCCTGAAAAAAGGAGCACTTCTGCCTGACACTGCAATTTTTCCGCTAATTCCGGAACTTCGTCTTCATGTTGATACACTTGAAAGACAGGTTGAAAGGAGGGGAAAGATTTAAGCGTTTCCCGAATCTTTTTCACGATTGGATCGGGGCCGATCACACCGATGGAGATCCCTTCTTTATTCATATACTCACGCCCGCCTTTTTTGCGTCTTCAGGACAACCACTCGGATCGGTGTCGCCTGACAAATTCATCATCGTTCAAGTGGGGGTAATCGCGGTAGATTCGGTCAATTTCAGCAAGCTGTCCGGGAGACAATTGTTCGTCCGGGTCTAAACACCAAATACCTTCAAGAAGTCCTTGGCGCCGCAGCACTTCGTGAATGCCGGGGATGCATCCTTTGAAGTCATGGGCGGGATCAAATAAAGCCGCATTCACATCGGTGATTTCCATTCCTCTTGTCAAAAGTTCCGCCGGAATGGTTTTCCTGCCGGCTACCGTATCTTTAATCTCTTGCAGCAATTCGACCGCCTTTTTTGTCCAGACCGCCCATTGCCCCAGCAACCCGCCGACGATTCTCTTCTCGACAGGCTCGCCGTCAACGATAAACCGGTAAGTGGTGAGCAAGTCGGCGACAATATTGTCGTCATTTCCGGTATAGAGCGCAATCTCATCCCGCCGTTTGGAAAAACATACGGCCCGCACCACATCCAGGGTTTGATAACGATTGAAAGGCGCGATCTTGACGGCCATGACGCCGGGAATATCGGCAAACTCCTTCCAGAATTGAAAGCTGAACGTTCTGCCTCCGACGGAAGGTTGCAGGTAAAAGCCGAAGACCGGAATGATGTTGGTGACAGCAATCACCCGGTCCAGCAATTCGGATTCAGACAGAGGATCCAGTCCCCCCATACTCAACAATCCCAAATCGTAACCGAGTTCCTTTGCCAGTTCAGCTTCGGCTACGGCCTGTGCAGTCGGACCGCAAATTCCTGCCACTTTGATAAAAGGGCGGTCCAGTTCAGCGTTTTGAACTTCCTCGGCTGCGAGCCGCAGGACGGGTTCCAGCAAATGGATGTCCGGATCGCGGATGGCGAATTGCGTGGTATGGACACCCACCGCAACCCCTCCCGCACCCGCCGCCATGTAATACCGGGTCAGTGCCCGTTGCCGCCGTTCATCCAGCCGGCGGGACTCATCTAATGCCAGCGGGTGAGCAGGAATGACCGTGCCTTCGTACAAGAGCTGTTTGACTTCCGGTTGCAGACCGTTCGGATTTTGTCCCATTTAGAATCTTCCCTCCCTCTCCTGGAAATGGGTCGGTTTTCCGAGTGATTCTCCTCCGGATTGGATCCATTCCACTGTCCACTCCATCATTTGTCTGAGTGTCACCCGGGGATAGCCAAAGAGCCGGTGTGCCTTGGAAGCATTGCTGAGCAGGGCGGTATCCCGTTCTTCACCGAGAAAGACGGGTTGGGTGCCAAACCGTTCGCCAAACCATTCGGCCAGCCAGCGGATGGAGATGGTTTCCGGTCCGGTGATGTTAAGAATTTGCGGGGGAGAGTCGCAAACAGCGAGAGATCGGATGGCCATCTCATTGGCGTCCCCCTGCCAGATCACATTGACATGTCCCATCTCGAGGTTGATCGGTTTTTCCTCCTTCACAGCGGTAGCAATGTCATGCAATACGCCGTATCTCATATCGATGGCATAATTCAGGCGGAACAGTGCGACAGGTGTCTGATGCTTGTGGGAGAAATATTCAAAAATCCGTTCGCGTCCCAGGCACGATTGGGCATATTCCCCCACAGGGCCTGCAGGATGCTCTTCCGTTACCCCTCCCAGGCCAACGGGCGTCAAAGGATAGACATTGCCGGTAGAGAAAACAACGAAGCGCGAGTTTTTAAACTTTTCGGCGACCCGTCCCGGCAGATATGAATTCATGGCCCAGGCGAGATATTCCTTGCCGCTGGTTCCAAATTTATGACCGACCATGTAAATCACGTTTTTGACCTCGGGAAGGGCCCGCAGCTGTTCTTCGTCGAGCAGATCGGCGGCGATGGTTTCGATCCCGTCTTGTTCCAATTCTTTTTGTAAACTCCCGCGGGAAAAGCGGGAAACGGCGATCACTTTTTTGTCAACGCCGGCTTGATCGATTGCATTTTTTGCCAGTCTTGCCAGAGACGGGCCCATTTTGCCCCCGACTCCCAAAATGAGCAGATCCCCGTCCAGCTTCTTGAGTTCGCTGATCAGAGATGCCGAAGGTTCGGCCAATTTTGCCTCTAAATCTTTTACCGTATTCATGTTCATTCTCCTTTTCCTTCATCTAGAATGAATAACCGGTGCTGGCGGCAAGCGAAAAAAGGTTCGACAGGCCGGCCAGCGCCAGCCGGTTGCGCCCGGAATGATATGCGTGAATGTTTACACTATTATCATAAATTAAAAGACATGTCTCTAACATGTCTTTTAATTCCTTTTTGTGAGTAAAAATCAAAAAAATTTGACGATTGCAATTAGTATTTATATAATACAAGTATAATACATGTATGATTTCCGGTTGGATTTATTCAGTTGGCAAGTCTGAAGCAAAAAACTTGACGGGTAAAGGAGAAGCTCAAATGAGAATGGCGGAGGTAGGCGTTTTGCTGGACAAAAAAGCGGCAAAACGCAGGTGGGAAAACGGCCTCAATGTGTTTCAACATTATATCGGCGAGATTTTGCAGCACGCCGGAATCCCGTTTCAATGGCTGGACGGAGCGGACGAGATCCCCCAATCAAGGCTGGATGTTTTAATGATCGCTTTAGACGCACAAGAGGAGGAGTCGGCTGCGAAGATTTGGGAATTTGCCGAAAATGGTGGGGTGGTCATTTCCTTTGGGGGGCTGAACCGTTTGGCCGTGAAGCTCGGATATGCCGCGACCGGGGCGGGGGGAAAGGGATATGCCCGGCTTCCCGGAGAGTTTGGCGACACCCGGCTTTTGCGTTATCTACATTCATATCCGTGGCGGCGGATTTCCGGGAGCGGTCATTTCATCAGAGAGACGGGAAGCATCCATCGAGAGCATCCGGAAGGCGATCCGCTGGGTCCGGCACTCATTCAATGCCAGGTGGGGAAAGGAATCATCGACCGCTGGGCGATTGGGATTCCGGAAACGGTGGTCAGCTTTCAACAAGGAACACACCCTGTCATCGAAGATGGTATTCCCGCCCTGGATGGCACGGGCAGTGTGGATGACGGCATTTTGAAAGCGGATGACGGAATGGAAATGGATTGGGAGCTGGACCGCCGTCAGACGCAGACGGGCGCTTCTTACTTCGCCTATCCTTACGCCGATCTGTGGAGGGAGGTGCTGATCGGACATCTCTTGAAGAGAACGTTGGAAAAAGGGCTCACCCTGCCGTTTCTCGACTATTGGCCGGACGGAATCTCCCAGGTGGCCACAATCTCTCTTGACAGCGACCACAATCTGGACGAATCGGCTGAAACGACATTGGATGTTCTCGAGGAATGCGGGGTTTCGGCTACATGGTGCATCATCGAGCCGGGTTACAGTCCTTCCGTTTTCCGGCGCATTGAAGAAAAAGGGCATGAATTGGCCTTCCACTACAATGCGGTTGACCATGATGGAGGAAGCTGGGAAGAAGCGGAGTTCCGGCGTCAATTGGACTGGTGGAAAACAGCGGCCGGAGCGGAGGCGCCTGTTTCGAACAAGAATCATTACACCCGGGTGGAAGGATGGGGAGAACTGTTCCGTTGGTGTGAAACATACGGAATTCTTTCCGACCAGACGAGAGGACCGAGCAAAAAGGGGAATATCGGTTTCCTGTTTGGCACTTGCCATCCTTATTTTCCGGTTGCCTGGTCTGATGAGCAAAACCGGCTGTATAACGTGTTGGAAATCGGTTTTCTCACCCAGGATCTGGATCATTGGAATCTGGCTGACAGCAGTGTTGTCGTTCCGTTTCTCGAGCAGGTAAAGCAAGTGAAAGGAGTGGCGCATTTCTTGTTCCATCCTGTCCACATTCACAATCAAGAGCCTGTCCGCAGAGCGTTGCGCAAAGTGGTGCGGGAAGCGAAACAACGCGGATTTGTCTTCTGGACCGGCAAGCAAATCAACGATTGGGAACGGATGCGAAGAAACATACGGATTGAAGGAGTGGACGAGGAGGGCAATGTTTCCATTCACAGTGAAGCTGATGTGGAGCAAGTGGTCGTCTGGATTCCGCTCCCGGATCTGAAAGGGACAAGGGAGGATTCGGTTCAAAAAATATATGGCGTGTGGTGCGCCAAAAAAGTGCTGCCGCAGGACATCAAAAGATCTTGACTTGCGATACAAGCCGGACATGGTGACGGGAGCCCCAATCGCGCAAAACATCTGTCATGAAAGGTCACCTTTGCGATCAGCCGGTGTTGAAAATAGCGGATGGATGACCCTGGCGCCAGCCGGGTGAATTCCGAAGAGCGGATCGGTTCCGCATCTTCGCCGGTCGGTTGGGCCGGGAGAAAACACGGACGATCACCGCGATGTACACATGCTTTTTTGCACAGAAAGCCCGGGAGGGAAAGGACATGAGTGAGAACCGGTTAGCCATCCACGGCGGGCCGAAAGCGAAAACGACTCCGTTTGGAACGGGGAAACGCTTCGGACTGGAAGAAGCAAAAGAACTGATGGAGGCGTTGGAACAAAATACGCTATTCTATCACTCCGGACAAAAGGTGAAGCAATTTTTGGATGATTTCAACCGATTATATGGTGTGAAATACAGTGTCGCAACTTCCTCAGGCACTGCCGCGATTCATGTGGCGTTGGGAGCGGCGGGCGTAACTGTCGGCGATGAAGTGATTACCAGTCCCATCACCGACCAGGGAACGCTGATCGGTATCCTTTACCAAAACGCCATACCCGTGTTCGCCGATCTCGATCCTCACACTTACAACCTGGATCCGGCATCGGTGGAAGCCCGAATCACCCCTCGGACCAAAGCGATTGTTGTCGTTCATCTGGCGGGAAATCCCTGCGACATGGATCCGATTATGGAGATTGCCCGGAAACATCGGTTGAAAGTAATTGAAGATTGTGCCCAGTCATATCTCACAAGGTACAAAGGGCGATTGGCCGGAACGATCGGAGATTACGGCTGCTTTAGTACCAATGATTTTAAGCACATTTCCACCGGAGACGGAGGAATCGTGACGGTCAATTCCGGTGAGGAGGAAGATTTCCGTGTGGTTCATGCATTTGCGGACAAAAACTATCAACGGTTTTCGGGCCAAGTGATGCGGGATCTATCCTATCTGGCTCCCAATTACCGCATGACTGAACTTCAGGGAGCCGTCGGGATTGCCCAGCTCAAAAAACTGCCCTGGATCTGTGAAAAGAGACACCGATACGGTGAGCGAATCACTGAGGGAATCCGCGATTTGCCGGGAATTGAACCCCACGGAGTGACCGAGGGAGGCTGGTGTTCTTACTGGTTTTACATGTTCCGGGTGAATGAAACGGCACTCGGGTGCACACGGGATGAATTTTCAAAAACGCTCACGGCGGAGGGAATTCCTGCCCATCCCGGCTATATCCCGGAAGTCGTCTATCTGAATCCACTGTTTCAAAAACGCCAGGCCTACCTGAACAGCCACTTTCCCTTTGAATTGACGGAAGTTACCTATGAACGGGGGTTATGTCCAACAGCCGAGCATATCTTACAAACGGCAGTGCGGATCGGGATCAGCGAATTCTTCACAGATGAAGACATTGACGAGATCATCGGTGGAATCCGGAAAGTGGCTGCATACTATCAGAAGTCGGTTGCGGGATGAGTGTGGACATCAGGTGAAAAGCGGGCAGGGAATCAAAAAGGTCAGACGGGCGAAGAGCGGTCCAAGATCAATCCCATGCGATTGGCAGGGAAATATGGCTAGGAGATTTTCACGATGAAACCAGCTCTCTTACTCGGAACAGCCAAAATCGACATCACTCCGCAGAAACCGGTTCCACTCGCCGGATTTGACGGTCGGCAAGGAAATTTTCTAGGTATTTTGCATCCTTTATATGCCCGAATATTTTTTTTTCAGCAGCATTGCCCCCGGGGAAACAAGCGGACCGCCCTCCTGGTTTCAGCCGATATCATCTGGTGGGACACGGAGTTGACGGGCAGGATCAAAAGGTGGTTGCACCAGCGCTTTGGGATGGAAGCATCTTCCGTCCTTCTCCATGCCACCCATACCCATTCCGCCCCCCAGACCAGCCGCCGCTTCACTCCGTCTCTCGGAAAATGGGATGATGATTATCTCCGGTTGTTGGAAGCCAGGCTGTTGGAAGGGATTGAGCAGGCGTCAAGCCACATGGATCCGGTGTCCGTTGAACGGGGAACCGGGGAGTGCCGGATCGGGGTCCATCGCCGCAAATGGGTCGGCGGGGAAATGAAAATGGCCCCCAATGAGCAGGAACCGGTTGACCCGGAGGTGAATGTTATTCGCTTCTGCACAGTCAAGGGGAAAACCAAGGCGCTTCTCGTCCATTACACCTGCCATCCGACAACCACGGAAGACAATTACGTATCATCGGAGTTTCCGGGGGTGGCGATGGAACGGGTCGAACATGCATTGGGTGAAGGGGGGGTAGCCGCTTTTTTGCAGGGCTGCTGCGGAGATGTTCGTCCCGCTCTGATCCGGGAGGGGAATTTTTACCGGGGAAATGATTCGGATGTTCGCCGATTCGGAAAGATTCTGGCGGACGAGGTTCTTTCGGTCCTTCAAAAAACGATGAGACCACTGGATTCATGCGGTCTTGTGAGCAGAAAAACAGAAATTCTTCTCCCTTTCCAGTATTTACCGAAGGAACACGACTTGAAAAAGCACAAGTATGACCCTTCGGTACTGGGGGAATGGAGCCGGTTGCTACTTGAGGAACCGGCCAGGATGAAACCGGGCATACGGCTGGAGATGGCGTTGATCCGGCTGGCTCAGGGACTTTCCTTGCTTGCGATGAATGGTGAAATCGTGACAGGTTACGGATTATTTATAAAACGAGAATTCGACGGATCGGTGTTGCCCGTTCCCTACAGCAACGGAATGATTGGTTATGTCCCTACGGCCAAGCAGGTGGAAGAGGGCGGTTATGAAGGGAAAGAATCATTTTATTACTTTGGATTGCCTGCTCCCTTTCATCCTTCTTTAGAAACGATCATTTGCAGGGCCATTCTGGATTTGGGAAAGGAGTGACACGGTTGAGGGAAAACATCCAACCGGTTCATACGGAACGGATTGATCATCTTCAGGTCCACGTGTACGCAAACAGAACACTGCTGGGAACAGCCGCAGGGATGGATGTGGCGGAGAAAATGAAGCAGCTCCTGACCGAACAGGAGCGGATTCGGATGATTTTTGCCGCCGCTCCGTCGCAAAACGAGTTCTTAGCCGAGTTGGTCCGAGCGGAAGGAATCGATTGGAGCCGGGTTACGGCATTTCACATGGATGAGTACATCGGGCTTTCAGAAGATGCCCCCGAGCGGTTCAGCCGATTTCTCCGGGAACGTTTATTTGAAAGAGTACATCCGGGAGAAGTTCATCTCATCAACAGTTCACCATCCGTTGCCGAGGAATGCAAGCGTTACGCGGACTTGATCAAGGCGGCCCCCATTGACATCGTCTGTCTGGGAATCGGGGAAAACGGCCATATTGCGTTTAACGATCCCCCGGTTGCCGATTTTCAGGACAAGCACATCATGAAGCCGGTAAAGCTGGATGAAGCCTGCCGGCAGCAGCAGGTGAATGATGGCTGTTTCCCGGATATCCGCGCGGTTCCCACTCATGCGCTGACGCTGACCATACCGGCTCTCATGTCGGGGAAACATCTGTATTGTATCGTACCGGGAGCGAGCAAACGTGCCGCCGTCGAGCGAACGCTTTATGGTCCGGTCTCGACGGATTGCCCTGCCTCCATCCTCCGCCGCCATCCTCGTGCCGTGTTGTATGTGGACACCGATTCTTACGGGAGGGCCACAGGATGACACGAATCGAAGGGATTCATTTTCAGACCGGGAAGCCGGTTTCTTTAACGATCGAGAACGGACGAATAAAGGAGATCGAGGCAAACGCAGGCCGGATGGGCGGAAATCTGCCTTGGATCGGGCCGGGATTGGTGGACCTGCAGATCAACGGCTATAACGGAATGGATTTTAATACCTTGCCGTTCGAGGAAGAGTTGGTGCATCGGGTGTCGCAATCCTTATGGAAAGCGGGGGTAACCTCCTATTTTCCAACGATTATTACCAACAGCGACGAGGCCGTCTGTGACGCCGTCCGCACCATTGCCCGTGCCTGTTCGCAAGATGGGCGTACGGCAGCGAGCATTGCGGGAATTCATTTGGAGGGCCCGTTTATCTCTCCGGAAGACGGCCCCCGGGGGGCCCACAGCAGGAAATACGTAAAACCACCAGATTGGGCGTTATTTCAACAATGGCAAGAGGCTGCACAGGGAAAAATCAAAATAGTCACATTATCGCCGGAATGGCCAGGAGCTGCCGATTTTATAGCCAAATGCACGGAAAGCGGAATCACCGTGGCCATCGGTCACACGGCCGCAACACCGGAACAGATTCGCGATGCCGTCGAGGCCGGCGCCCGCATGTCCACACATCTTGGCAACGGGGCACACCTGATGCTGCCGAGGCATCCCAATTATCTCTGGGAACAACTGGCTGATGATCGTCTGTGGGCCTGCGTGATTGCCGATGGATTTCACCTTCCCGAATCCGTTTTAAAAGTCGTTTTGCGGGTGAAAGGGAAGCAAGCCATCCTGGTCAGCGACGCCGTATATTTGAGCGGGATGAAGCCGGGCGAGTATAAGACCCATATCGGGGGAAAAGTTGTGCTGACTCCTGCGGGGAAACTTCACCTGACCGGCAATCCCGGCTTGCTCGCCGGTTCCGCGCAAATGTTGCCATGGGGAATCGCCCATCTGGTGAAAAAGAAATTATGCCGGCTGCCCGAAGCCTGGGAAATGGCCTCCATCCGTCCCTCGGAACTGGTGGATCTTCCCGGCAAGCACGGGCTGAGCACCAACGCCCCGGCGGATTTGGTCCTGTTTGAGTGGAACGGGGATCAAATCGCCATTTTGCAAACGATCAAGAATGGGCAAACCGTGTATGGTGCCGATGAGATGAAAGGAGGAGAACAATCATGGGAACTCCTGTCATGACGCAATATTTAAATAAAATCATCGAACATCTGAAGTTGTTGCATGAAGAGGAAGCCGGTGCGATTCAAAAAGCGGCCCGGATGGTCGCCGATCAGATCAAAGAGGATAAAATTGTTTACGCCTACGGACCGGGCGGGCATTCCAATCTCGGTTCACAGGAAATTTTTTTTCGAGCTGGAGGGCTCATGCACATCAGCGCCATTCTGGATGAAGGAACGCTGCTCAGCGGGGGAGCCCTGCGTTCCATGGCGATCGAACGGACACCCGGCTACGGGAAGATTGTGATCCGGGATTACGGGTTGAAACAAGGGGACTTGCTCATTCTCATCAACGCCTACGGGATCAACGCGGCTACCATTGATGCCGCACTGGAAGCCAAACGGCTGGGGGTCAAAACGATCGGAGTGACATCCGTCAGGCATGCCCTGGCGACTCCCGAAAATCATCCGGCCCGCCATCCTTCAAAAAAGAATCTGCATGAACTGGTGGATGTGGTGCTGGACTGCAAGGTGGAGGTTGGAGATGCTGTGGTGGAGATTGAAGGGCTGGATCAACGGGTTGCGGCCATGTCGACCTTCGCCAATGCGTATTTATTGAATGCTCTGGTGGCTGAAACGGTTGAGTTGATTGTGAAAGAAGGGGTGGTTCCGCCGATTTGGATGAGCGGAAACATGGCGGGCGGCGACGAGGCCAATGCCCGTTTTATCGAGAGATTCAAGGGCAGGATTAAGAAGCTGTAAGAATCTGTTTGCCGGCCATCGTCTCCGAAGGGAGAGGTGTCCGGCATTGTTGATCTTGTTCATGACCGGGATCTTGTCAACGGCCATCTTTGAGAGGACGTACGCTCTCTAAGCTGCTCTTTCATCTACTCTTTGGGATTGCTTACATAATCAGTCGGGTAGGGTTGATCCGGAGGATGATGGTTTTTAAATTGGCTTAATCTTCCGTTCCGGTGTTCCCCGCCCCGCACCTTGGCGAGCCTTTGACCGTTATTATCCGAGCGTTTCGATTGTTTTTTTCCGGACATCTCAAATCCTCCCTAGGATGATTTCAGTGCTCACGCCTATTGTTCCCGATGAGTCCGAAAAAATGAATCGAACAGCCGATTTTCCCGGATGAAGCACCTCCTTTGAATTGGCTCCTGAGCGCAGCTCCCCTCCGGCTAAGTTGCCAGTTGTGAACCGTTGATGAGGATATAGAATTCTCTGACCATGAAAGAGAGAAGTTTTCTCTGAAGATATTCCACCCATCAATCCATTCAAGCCGAATGCATGCCAAAAAAGACATCATACAATGAAAAAAGGCTCCTGCGATGTACAGGGAGCCTGAAAAAAGGATTCAGCTTACTTCCAAGCATTGATATTCGCAACCGGAACGCATGCATCCAGAATGGTTTCCATATATTTAAACTGGCATCGATTGTTGAATAAACACGCACCGCTCAAGTGCCGGGAACTTTTTGCTGACAGCATCGCCGGCTATCTCTGGCGGGATTTTTTGTTTAATTCAAATACCCTCTGCACAATCTGTCCGCGGATCTCTCCGTTCGGGTTTTGTTCTGTATGCACATTGACATAGGTTTTGCACTTTTTCATACATTCCACTAAAGAAGCAATCGATTTTCCTCTCAACGGACCAACCAGATCTCTTCTTGTGATGGTCCCGTTTACACACCCTTGGGCGACGCTGATTCCCCGTTTGACAGACCTGAAGAGATCGGCGACCACAGGGCCGTTCACGCCTCTGGCCCCGAGATGAATGTGAGCTTGGGTCATATTTCTGATATTCTCGACATTCAGCCGATAGTGAATTTTGGTTCGATCCTTGTTGACCCAGGCGATGAAGGATCCGGTTGCCGGGGTTCTGACGGGAGGTACCTCTTCCGCCCCAAGTAAAAAAGCAAAAAATTGTTTGTGCATGGTCGTTCACACCTCTTCGAAATATTTTTCTATTTATCTATACGTTGACTGCATGAAAGAGGCACAGCTTTTATCTATGATTCGAATAATTTTTTCTAAAATGAGAGGAAGTTCATTTTTATCCATAGAATTATAGGGGAAAGAGTGTTTGAATAATCCGATATTTTTTTGCAGGGCTGTTCATGATGGGAGTCTTGTTGCATCCGGATCTGGATTCCCGTATCCATTGGAAGGAAGGGGATTTATGATGAAAAAATTGATCAATCATCCGGAAAATGTGGTACAAGAGATGATTGAAGGGATGGTGCACGCCCACCCCCAACGGCTGAAGCGGGTGCCCGGAACGAACGTGTTGGTGCGCAGAGATGCTCCTGTTCGTGGAAAAGTGGCTTTGATCAGCGGGGGAGGAAGCGGACATGAGCCTTCTCATGCGGGATATGTGGGAGCCGGAATGCTGGACGGGGCCGTTTTGGGGGAAGTTTTTACCTCGCCGACACCGGATCAAATATTGGAAGGGATTCATGCCGTTAACAGCGGTAAGGGAGTCCTTCTCATCATCAAAAATTATACGGGCGACATCATGAACTTTGAAATGGCCGCTGAGCTCGCGGAGGCTGAGGGGATCGAGGTTAAGAAGATCGTCGTGAATGATGACGTGGCTGTGGAAGACAGCACCTATACCACGGGCCGTAGAGGGATTGCCGGAACCGTATTCGTGCACAAAATCGCCGGCGCTCTTGCGGAAAAAGGGGCGTCGCTGGAGGAAGTGCACCGGGTGGCGGAGAAGGTGGTCAAACAAGTGCGCAGTATGGGGATGGCTATGACTCCCTGCACGGTTCCCGCTGCGGGAAGGCCCAGCTTCGAGATTGGTGAGCATGAGATGGAGATCGGGATCGGCATTCACGGGGAACCGGGTACAGAGCGGTCCAGACTGGCTTCTGCGGATGACATTGCTTCCAAGCTTGTTGCTCATGTACTGGATGACCTGAAACCCGCCCCCGGAGACAAGGCGGCGGTGATGATCAATGGGCTTGGCGCCACTCCGTTGATGGAATTGTATATTATCCATAAAAAAGTATCGGAAATTTTAGCCGAAAAAAACATCCAAGTCATTGATACTTTTGTGGGAGAATATATGACCTCCCTGGAAATGGCAGGTTGTTCGGTTACCCTGTTAAAGCTGGATGATGAATTGACGGAGCTGTTGAACGCACCGGCAGACACGATTGCCTGGAAAAAGTAGAGGAGGGAATCCGGGTGACCTTGGATGGTACGAAGTTCGTGAACTGGATCCGTCGAGCGAACCGAAGGATTCAAGAAAATAAGGATTACTTGTCGGAGCTTGACCGGGCCATCGGGGACGGGGATCACGGGATTAACATGGCCCGCGGATTTGCCGAAGCAGCGCAAAGACTGACCGGCAGTGCCGATCAGGATCTTGGCGCTTTATGCCAGCAAGTGGCCATGGCGCTCCTTTCCAAAGTCGGCGGGGCATCCGGTCCGCTGTTTGGGACTGCTTTTCTGAAAATGGCTGGCGTATGGAAAGGAAAAGACCATGCATCTGTCCACGAATTGTCCCTCGCATTGCGAGAAGCGGTCAACGGGATCAAAATGAGGGGCAAGGCCGAACTTGGCGATAAAACGATGGTAGATGTATGGGAGCCGGTTTCCCGTTTTGTTGCTGAAAAAGCCGAACACTTGTCATGGCGGGAATTATGCGTGTTTGCCGAAGAGCAGATGGACAAGACCAAACCGCTCCAAGCGAAAAAAGGGCGTGCCGCTTACCTCGGTCCGAGATCGTCCGGCCATTTGGATCCGGGAGCAGTCTCTTCTTTCTTTCTGTTCGAAGCTCTTTGCGAAACGATGGAGGAAAGCGGGGGAGACCGATGAGTTATGTGGGAATCGTACTGGTTTCTCACAGCGTGGATCTGGTGAGGGGATTACAGGAAATTCTCTCCCAGGTTCAGCCGCAGGTTCCGGTGGCCATTGCCGGCGGCACGGATGATGGGGAGCTGGGCACCAGCCCTTTCAAGATCAAGGAAGCGATTGAATTTGCCAATTCCGGGAAAGGTGTGATCGTCC
Organism: Lihuaxuella thermophila; assembly: GCF_900110165.1. Taxonomy (GTDB): domain Bacteria; phylum Bacillota; class Bacilli; order Thermoactinomycetales; family Thermoactinomycetaceae; genus Lihuaxuella; species Lihuaxuella thermophila. Next base: position 73,094 of record NZ_FOCQ01000006.1, on the reverse strand, counting down.
TTTTTGATCTGGGCAGTTCCTTGATGAATGCAGAAATCGCCCTCGATTGGCTCGGTGAGAACGAGCGGGTAAAAATCGCAGATGCTCCGCTGGTCGAAGGAGCATACGCCGCAGTGGTGGAATCCGGTTGTGGCAGTTCTCTGGATCAGGTCCTCCATGTTGCCCAAAAAGTGAAAACATGGCAAAAGATCAGTTGAAATCAACTGCAGAAGGGTAAAGCCTGCCTTTGATAAAAAGGCAGGCTTTACCTTTTTTGAGCAGAAGCCGGATGACGACTCACGCCAGGAAGATTTCACGCACAGTTGAGGCTAACTCAACAGTAAGAATTTGTATAATAGACAGTTTGTTTGTTAAATAACAATTATTATATTGATTCCGAAATGATTTAGTCGTATAGTAATACAAAATGGAAGCATATTTAAGGTGATGCTTACTAATCGAATCTTCTGGGAGTTAGGGCAGCAGAAATGGAGATTGCCCGGAACCGGCAGAACGGATGGCTGTCCGGCCCAAAATGGGGTTTTTCCTGGTGGTTGTCGGACTAGATCGGCTGGGTGACGGAATTTGGAAGTATTTGATCCGAAAATTGGAACGATAAGATTGAACGGGAGGGAAAGCGTTGGTATACGAGTATTCCGAGTCGACCGAAATTCCGCCGATGGAGCTCGACGAGATCGACAGAAAGATCTTAGAAGCTCTGCACGAAAATGCGCGAATTTCGTACACAGATCTGGGAAAAAAAATCGGCCTATCCCGAGTAGCAGTTCAGGCCCGGATCAGTGCTTTAATGGAGGCGGGTGTGATTGAGCGGTTTACCGTGGTGATCAACCCTGTGAAGGTGGGGATTCGGGTGTCCGCGTTTTTCAATGTGGATATCGAACCGAAGTATTTGGATGAGGTGGCTGAAAAATTGGCCAAAGAGCCAGCGGTGACAAGTCTTTATCATATGACGGGACCGAGTACGCTTCACATGCACGGAATTTTTTCCAACACCCGCGAGATGGAAAAATTCCTGCTCGATACCCTGTATAAGATGCCGGGGATCGTGCGGGTTGAAACACAGATGTTGTTAAAGCGATATAAGAGCAGAATGGGCATGAAGCTGTAAAAGGAGGGGAACGCTCTGTGCCTGAAGGAATCGGAGCTTATAAAGAACTCGTATTGGCCATGGGACGGACAGGCATCCTGGGATACGGAGGAGGCCCCTCTGTCATTCCCCTCATTCGTTATGAAGCAGTAACTAGGTATCGTTGGCTGGATGACGATGAGTTTGGAGAGATTCTCGCTCTGGCTAACACCCTGCCGGGACCGATTGCCACGAAGATGGCGGCCTATCTCGGATACAAGCAAAAAGGAGCATCCGGGGCGGTCGTTGCTGTTATCGCTCATATCCTGCCAACGAGCATTGCCATGATCGCCCTGCTCGGTATTTTGTATGCCCTGCGCCACTCCGGGATCGTGGCCGGGATGATCGCGGCCGTCCGGCCCGTCATTTTCGTCATGCTCGGATTGATGGCTTACGAATTTGCGGCTAAGGCATGGAAAGGGCTCGGCAAAGGATTTGCCGTCGGATTCGGGTTGTCGGCGTTTTTGCTGCTCTATGTGCTCAATGTCCACCCCGGACTCGTCGTAGCCGTATTTTTGGCATATGGCTCCGTGCATCTGAAGATGATTGACCGATGGAGACACCAGTTGAAAGAGAGAGGAAAGAAGTGATGAATGGGTGGGAACTGTTCTGGGGCTTCTTTGTTGCCAATGTGCTCGGGTACGGAGGGGGGCCTTCATCCATTCCCTTGATGCAGGAAGAGATCGTCAACCATTATCACTGGCTGACAAATGAAGAATTTGCCGATGTACTGGCGGTGGGAAATGCCTTGCCGGGGCCGATTGCCACGAAAATTGCCGCTTTTGTCGGTTACCGGGAGGCAGGATGGATCGGGCTGATCCTGACTACAGTCGCTACGGTCGTTCCATCCGCATTGGCTTTAATATTGCTGCTGCGAATTCTTAACCGTTTCAGGGAATCTTCTGTCGTGAAGGGAATGACGCTGTTGGTACAGCCGGTCATTGCAGTCATGATGGCCGGATTGACATGGGAGGTGGGAAAAGTTTCTGCGGCATCGATCGGCATCTGGCAATCACTGGGGATTGCCGGAGTGTCCTTATGGGCGATGACCAAAGGGAGAATTCATCCCGCATGGGTGATCGTCGGCGCTTTCGTATACGGGAGCTTGGTCTTGTCTCATCAGCTGAGCTGAAAGGAGAGCCTGAAATGAAATACGATTCGCTCTATTATCCATACCCCTCTCGCCGATCAGCGGTTTACGCGAAAAACGGGATGGTCGCCACTTCACAACCGCTCGCTGCCCAAGCGGGGCTCGAGATCCTGAAAAAAGGCGGAAACGCCATTGATGCGGCGATTGCGACAGCAGCGGCGTTGACGGTAGTGGAACCCACTTCCAACGGGATTGGCGGAGACGCATTTGCACTGGTCTGGTCCGAAGGCAGGCTGCATGGCTTGAATGCAAGCGGTCCAGCTCCGCAAAGCCTTTCCGTTGCCGTTTTAAACAAAGAGGGGGTAAGAGAAATCCCCAAATATGGCTTTATTCCGGTCACTGTCCCCGGAGCTCCTGCTGCCTGGGCAGAACTGTCTGCAAAATTCGGCAAACTTCCATTGACCGAAGTGCTGCGGCCCGCCATTCTGTACGCGGAGAACGGTTACCCGCTCACGCCGGTATTGGGAAGCAATTGGGCCAGGGCGTTCAGGACGTACAGCCAGTATTTAAAAGGGAACGAATTTAAAAGTTGGTTTGAAACATTTGCCCCCAACGGCAGGGCTCCCGGGATCGGTGAAATTTGGCGCTCGCCCGCCCATGCCAGAACGTTGCAATCCATTGCCGAAACCAAAGCCGAATCGTTTTATCGCGGGGAATTGGCAGAGAAGATCGACCAATTTTCCAAGGAGTACGGCGGGTATTTACGTGCCGAAGACTTGGCCGCGTTTCAAGCGGAGTGGGTGAATCCGATCAGAGTCAACTACCGGGGATATGATGTATGGGAAATCCCGCCAAACGGACACGGTTTAGTGGCACTGATGGCACTGAATATCTTGAAGGACTTTGAATTTACCGAGCGTGATACGGTGGATACATATCACAAACAGATAGAAGCAATCAAGTTGGCTTATGCAGACGGGAAAACATTCATTGCCGATCCCCGCCACATGTCAGTGCGAGTCGAAGATTTGTTATCGGATGCGTATGCGGAAGAGCGCAGGAGCCTGATCGGACAGGAAGCTCTCGAACCTCTCCCCGGCCGGCCCCTCCAAGGAGGAACGGTCTACTTGTGCACGGCAGACGGAGAAGGAAACATGGTCTCCTTGATCCAGAGCAACTATATGGGCTTCGGTTCCGGGCTGGTTGTGCCGGGTACCGGAATCGCCTTGCACAACCGGGGTCATAACTTTACTTTGGATCCAGCGCACGACAATTGTTTGGAACCCGGAAAGAAACCGTACCATACGATTATTCCCGGTTTTTTGACCAGAGGTGACCAGCCGGTCGGACCTTTCGGGGTGATGGGCGGTTTTATGCAGCCGCAAGGCCATGTGCAGGTGATCATGAACACCATTGACTTTCATCTCAATCCACAAGCGGCATTGGATGCTCCAAGATGGCAGTGGATCGAGGGGAAAACGGTCGAGCTGGAGCATTCCGTTCCGGCACATATTGCAGAAGCTCTGGCGCGACAAGGACATCATGTCAAATGGGCCGTCGGTTCAGGCGGGTTTGGACGTGGTCAAATCATCTGGAGAGATGAACATGGCGTTCTGGTGGGGGGAACAGAGCCCAGAACGGATGGTTCCATCGCCGCCTGGTAAAAAAGAAACGTTCCCGGCTGAAGAAGCCGGGAGCTTTTTTAACATCGAGGAGTAAATTTTATAATAACTTGTCACATTCTTTATCTTGTCTTCATCGGTCTTTCATTTAAAATGAATTAATCGAGTACTATAATAGTCGAAGGAAAATGGATCGACTTTTTTGGTTGAAGGGATGGACAAATGACGTGGGATTTATTTAACCTGATCGGGATCGCCGCTTTCGCGATCAGCGGAGCCATCGTCGCGATGGAGGAGAAGTATGATATCTTTGGAATCTATGTATTGGGTTTGGTGACCGCTTTTGGAGGAGGCATTATCCGCAATGCACTCATCGGGCTGCCGATCAGCACACTGTGGAAACAAGAACTCTTCATTTATACAGCTCTGATCGCCATTACCCTGATTTGCCTGTTGCCGAAGATCCGGATCAGTTACTGGCAAAAATGGCTTAATTTTTTTGATGCCATCGGACTGTCGGCTTTTTCGATCCAAGGGGCTTTATATGCAGCCGAAATCCAACTTCCGCTCGTAGCAGTTATTATCGCTTCGGTGATGACGGGGATCGGCGGCGGCGTGATCCGCGATGTGTTGGCAGGTCGGAAGCCGTTGGTATTTCAGCGGGAGATTTATGCGCTGTGGTCGATACTGATCGGAATCGTCATCGGACTCAAATGGTTGACACACAGCTGGGAGTTGTATGCGTTGTTCGTTGTCATAGTCGGGTTGAGACAGCTTTCCGCCTTTTACAACTGGTGCTTGCCCGGCAGACTCCTCGAAGAAAATCGTTTCAAGAGCAGTGTTTCCTCAAAATGAGCACAAGCACGAGGTATTTCATAACCAAGTGCTTTTTTGGTTATTCATTGAATCAAGGCAGGAGAAAGAAGTGATCCGCGATCGAAGGAAAAGATAAAACGTATTATTATGTTTTGATGGTTGTGATGGTCGCGTGGGGATTAAACGTCATCGCGACAAAAATTTTAGTCACCCGCTTTCCACCGGTAACCATGACGGCCTTCCGAGTTTTTGCCGCAGGGCTGACCGTCCTGTTGATTCAATGGATGGGGCGGGAATTAAGAAAGTTGTCGCTGAAAGAGACAGGATTTATTTGTTTTGTGGCCCTGTTTAATGTAGTGGGCCATCACTATTTTCTGTCGCTCGGCCTGAGTATGAGTACCGCTTCCAATGCCGGGATCATTCTGGGTCTTGTTCCGTTGGTTACAACGGTATTGGCGGTGACGTTCTTAAAGGAAAAAATGACGCTTCTCCGTTTCCTGGGTTTCTTGCTGGGATTCGCCGGCGTGATGTTGACCATGCTTCACGGGTCCCGTCACACGATTCAATTTACTATCGGGGATTTTTATGTTTTGCTGGCGGTTGTGACCCAGGCGGTTAGCTTTATCCTGATCAAGAAGTCGCCTTTGAATGCGGGAATGTTGACCGGGTGGATGTTGGTTTCGGGTGCCTCGGCACTATTTCTCATCGGTTTGTTCATCGAACCCCGTGGTTTGGATCGTTTAAGCACGGGTACCTGGAGCGATTGGCTGATTTTTTCGGCATCGGCCATCATTGCAACCGGATTGGGGCACATGACCTATAACAAAGCTCTGCAAAAAATCGGGGCATCAGCCTCGTCTGTTTTTATTAACCTGACTCCATTCTTCTCCATGATGGGGGCTTTTTTCTTACTGGATGAAGAAATTGGCTGGCTGAAAGTGACGGGTTGTATCTTTATAGTGACCGGGGTATTTCTCGGAACGGGTCTGATTGAGGAAAAAGCAAAAAAATGGCTGTCTTCCGCCAAAGTATCGCACAAAGTTCAAGGATGACCAAAAAATTTACATTCTCCATCCATTCAGCACCAGAACGGTGCTTCTTTTTTTCATTGAGCCTCTTTTCACCGGGATGGGGAGCCGCGAAACCATCCGCTTGTTGACTCTCTCTGAATAAAATAAGAAACAATACAACAGAGTAACAAAGGGAGGGGAGGTTGGGCGCTCAGACAGTTTTCGGATAATGCCTCGAAGCGGAACCTTTGAAATATCAAATTACCTGTTAATGATGCGTGAACGTAATGAAAGAAGAACTGGAACGTTATCAAAAGAGATCTGCCGGTCCACATTCATGTGCAGGTATAAATCATGCCGGGGTCGAAGATTATCTGGAACTTCCCGTATGATGCGATCGTGGACGAAAAAATCAGTTAAAATTTTACTTGGTGGAATCGTGATATGGACAAGGTTTTAATCTTGACGGAGGACGTTGGCGGGACGGGGCATTACGGGGCAGCCCGGTCGCTCAAGAAGGGACTCGAGAAGATCGCGCCTAACCTTCACGTAGAAATTGCGTTTGGGCTGTCCTTTGTAAGTAAACAGCTGGAACTCCTCACACGTACCTCCTATCTGAGTGTGTTAAAGTACGCTCCGTCCTTGTGGGAAAAAGCTTACGCCAGAGAAGAGTCCATCAGTCAACTCTTTCAAACGCCTTTGGGAAAGATGCTCGCGATCAAACTAAAACATTTAATTGAACAGATTCAACCGCGAGTGGTCGTATGTACTCATGTTCTTTGTATCAGCGCGTTGGCACATTTAAAGGAGAAAACGCATCTTGACTTTCGTTTGGGCGTTTCGATCACCGACTTTGATGTGAATGGATTTTGGATTCATCCTAAAGTCGATTTTTACCTGGTTGCCCATCCGGCATTAAAGGATAAAATCCGTAAACGTCACATCATCCCGGAGGAAAAGATCTTTTGTACCGGGATTCCCATTGATCCTGCTTTTTCGGTTGCAGGCTCTTCGAAATACAAATTAAGAGAAGATCTCGGTTTTGACCCTTCCCGCTTCACCGCATTGGTGATGGGAGGCGGAATGGGCCTGGGGCCCGTGGAAGAATGCATCTCGATGTTTCGTCAGCATATGCCGGAAGTTCAATTGATCGTCATCACCGGCAAAAATCAGCGGTTATATGACCGGTTGCGCCTGGGATACCAACAGGACAGGCATGTGCGACTATTTGGCTTTATTGATGGCATGGTGAACATGATGAGGGCAGCCGATATCGTGGTTTCAAAAGCGGGAGGATTAACCAGTTCAGAAGCTTTGGCAAGTGGACTGCCGATGTTGATCTGCAGGCCGATTCCCGGCCAGGAGGAAAGAAACAGCCGTTTTTTGCTGGAGCAGCAAGTGGCCATCAGGCAAGATCAGCCTGAAAGCATTCCCCGTGATTTAACTCCTTTTATCGAGGACCAAGCCTATTTACAGAAATGGAGCCGACACGCATTGAGCATCGGAAAACCGTTTTCAGCTCTGCACGGAGCGGAAGTCATTGTGAATCACCTCTAACACGGGAAGGAAACAGCCAATGCTGATTCAGCAGGAAAGCCGAACCTTTGCCTTGACCCGTCCCGATGCCTGAATGGCCATCAGCCGGCGGGCGGGGCAATGAAACCAGCATCCAACACCGGGTGGTACAGCATGTGGGTTAAACTCAAATGTGGCCTGCTGAAAATTGGCCTCCCCCGGTCCGAAGGCGGGGACTTTTCGCTAACCAGGTAAAAAAGCCGCACCTTCCGAAGAGGGCGCGGCTTACATATATGATGAACGGGAAATCAAGCGGTGAGGTTTTCTTTTTCCTGTGAGGAAGCGGGCTTTTTAAATCCGGCATAAAGGGTGAGAGCCGCAAAGATGAAATGAAGCACGTTGGTGCCGGCCGTGGACATGAACAGCCCGAAGATATTATCCATGAAGAGTCCCAGAACAGCTCCCAAAAGGTAGATGGCCCCGAAAATCCTTGCCACCCAGAGGCTGTATTTTTCATAGTTGCTGACGGCAAGGAACACAACTCCCGAGATCAGGTGAACGAGGTTGTGGGGCGTTGTCAGATGCAGGACGCCATGAAGCGGCAGGAAGAAGCCGAGTACGCCGAGCAGCACAAAGATTCCTCCAAGTACTCTCATCATGGTTTGAAGCATAAAAAGCACCTCCTTGGCTTTGGAAAATGATTATCTGGTAATATATTATCGCATGTTTTGTAAAAAATGAACCAAAAATTGGATATTTTTCCAGTTCAATCTATTCGGATGTTGCTGGATGCGGTTGATAGAACAATATGTACGATTTGAATATTTCTATTGAAACGAATGGCAGGCCGCCCTAAACCTAAATAAAACAGCCCCTTCGACAAACACGGAAGGGGCTGTTTCTTGTTTAATTGAAAAGGAGATCGGTTAGATAGTTGAGTGTGGAACGAAGTCCTTTGGACTCGGACGAGGTGTTGGAAGCATCCAGCTGTTGCCAGTCGTACGGGATGGCGTTGTCAACATCCAGTTTGATTGTCGCTTTGCCTGTCCCGTCTGCATTCATCGTCAGCAGGCTGCTTTCGCCCCCCTCGGCTGAGTTCTTGGTGAATGCGATCTTCTTGCCGTCTTCCGACCAGAGCGGGCTGGATACCGCATCTTTGATTTCTTTCGTCAAATTGACCGGCAGGGATCCGTCAGCATTCATCACATATACGTCCGAGTCGCCCCGGTAGGAGCTTCCGTATACGATTTTCTTGCCATCCGGTGAAAAATGGGCGCTGTATTCGGAAGCCTCTTTGTTTTTCTTGCCCGTTAACTGTTTGACATTGGATCCATCGGCATTCATGACGAAAATGTGACTTTGACCGGTGCGGTTGGAGTGGAAGACGATTTTGGACCCGTCGGGAGACCAGTCGGGCTCTGAATTGATGACCGTTTCATCCGTGTTGGTCAGGTTGGTAAGATTTTTGCCATTCGCGTCGATCACGTAGATGTTTCCATCGCTGCGGCTGAACACGATTTTGGTTCCATCGGGAGACCAGCGGGGAGAAGAGTCATAGACGGGGAACCGGCTATGGGTCAAACGGATGGGATGTTTTCCGTCCGCTCCGGAGACATACAGGCTGTCCTGCTTGATAAACGCCAGTTTCTTGCCGTCAGGTGATACATCCACAAACATCCCGTCAGCGACCCGCGAGACTGCTGTCGTATCTTCATTCATTTTGTAAATGCCCGGATTATGTAGCGAACCGCCGCTAAAAAGAATTTGCTCGGGAACAGCCGCGTCTGCTCTGCCGGGTACCAGGAAGCTAGCAGATAAAATAAGAGCACATGCCATATGATTTGCCTTTTTCACCTAAGTGCCTCCTTTCAAAAGAGTTTGCAATAGTTATTATAAATCATTTTTGTTTATGTTTTGAGCATGTAGTTTAAAAAATTGCAAACTGTTTTTTTGAACAAAAAAACCAGCCCCAAGCTTGAGCGGGACTGGTTGAAACTGTATTTCTCACGGATGGGAAACGATCCAACGGGCTTTTCCGTTGAGGCGGAAAAAGGGAAGGGTAGCCGGAAGGATGAAAAAGTCGCCTTTCTTAAACGGGCAGGTGCATGCTCCGGTTTGAATTTCTCCCTCGCCGTCGATGACGCTGCACAGGAGATAATCGCCCGGGCGTTCCAGCTCATCCGTTTTCCCGTCAATCTTCCATTCTTGCACCGTAAAGAATGTTTCGGAGACAAATTGTTGAATCATAAGACTCCTTTGCTCAATGACAGAAGGAGTCACGGTTGATTCTTCATCCGGGACATTGGTCACCGCGATGGATTTTTCAATGTGCAGGGGGCGTTTGTTGCCTTCCGCATCGGTCCGGTCATAATCGTAAACGCGATAGGTGATGTCCGAACTCTGTTGTGTTTCCAAAATCATGATCCCTTTGCCTATGGCATGAATGGTGCCGCTTTTCACATAATAAAAATCGCCGGGTTTCACAGGTACCCGCTTCAGAAGGGCCTCCCAGTTGCCTTCATGGATCATCCGGGCCAGTTCTCCTCTGCTGGAAGCATGATGGCCGAGAATCAGCTCCGCCCCTTCTTCGCAATCGATAATGTACCAGCATTCCGTTTTGCCCAGGGGGTAGTTTTCCAGTTTCATCGCCAGTTCATCATTGGGGTGAACTTGTACGGACAAATCATCCTGGGCGTCGAGAATTTTGATGAGCAAGGGAAAATATTCCCCCGACCGGCCGGCAAACAGCTCCGGATGTTGTTGCCAGACTTGGTCCAGTGTTCTCCCTTTGAGCGGACCGTTCTTGATTGTGCTCAAGCCTTCGGGGTGACCGGAAATTCCCCAGCATTCGCCCGTGTGATCGGAGGGAATGGAAAAACCGAACTCGGTTCGCAGCTTGTTGCCGCCCCAGATTCGTTCCTTAAACACAGGTTCCAGAAAAATGGGTTCTTGGTACATCCTGGACACTCCTTTAAAAAACGGGTAAAAAGGGACCGAAGTCCCTTTTAGTCACATGGTTTGAATCAGTGAGACGATTTCATCTTTTGTTTTGGCGTGCAAGAGGGAATCACGGAAAGAATCATCCATCAGTTTGCGGGAAAGGGCCTGTAAAATCTTCAGGTGTTCATTTCCGGCCTGTTCTTCGGGTACGGCGATCATGAAAATCAACTTGGCTTTTTCACCATCCATACTGTTCCAGTCGATACCTTCCGGTTTGCGGCCGAACGCGACGCGGGGTTCGATAACACCGGCTGATTTTCCGTGCGGAATGGCGATTCCAAAGCCGATTCCCGTGGTGCCCTGTTCTTCCCTTTCATAAAGGGCTTTTACATATTCTTCGCGATTGCGGAGGGCCCCCGCCCTTTGCAGTCGATCGACCAGTTCTTCCATGACTTCATCTCTGGTAGAGCCCTTCAGATCGGGGATGATGAGATCTTCTGTCAACAAGTCTGATAATACCATATAGAAGCACTCCTTAGGAAACGGGTTTTTTCAGCAGATTGACGAGGATGGCTGTGACCAGAGTTCCAACTGCGATGGCGGCAAAAAACATCGGGACATTGCCGACTGCCTGGAACACGGCGACAATTGGGCCTCCATGGGGAACGCTGTCCGTCACCTGGCTTGCCATCGCGATGACCGATGCGGTGATAGAGCCGACCATAATGCTCGGGATGACGCGCAAGGGATCGGCGGCTGCAAACGGAATGGCCCCTTCGGTGATGCCGACCAGGCCCATGGCCAGCGCTGCTTTACCGGCTTCTCTCTCTTCTTTCTCGTATTTTTGCCTGGACAGCAGGGTGGCGAGTCCCATGCCAAGAGGAGGAGTACATATGGCCGCAGCCAAGGCACCCATGATAAAGGTTTGGCCTTCCCCGATCATGGCTGCGCCGAACATAAAGGCAACTTTGTTCACAGGACCGCCCATGTCAAAGGCAATCATCGCCCCCAGTATCATGGCCAGCAATATTTTGCTCGAGCCCTGCATGCTTTTGAGGAAGTCCGTCAAACCGGTCATCAAATCAGCAATCGGTGCACCCAGCACGTAGATGAAGAGCAGGGAGACCAATACCGATGAAACGATCGGGATGACCAAAATCGGCATAATGGGTTGAAGCATTTTCGGAACTTTCAGCGATTTGATCCATTTGGCCAGGTATCCGGCTGTAAAACCGGCGATGATTCCGCCGATAAAACCGGCTCCCGCTTCACTTCCGTAAAAACTGCCGTTGGCGGCGATATATCCGCCGATCAGACCCGGTGCCAATCCCGGGCGATCAGCAATATTGTAAGCGATAAATCCGGATAAAATCGGTACCATGAATAAGAAGGAAGCTTCACCCACTTTTAAGAGCGGGTACCAGAAGGAGTTTTCCGGCACCATTAAGCCTTTGGCGGTAGGTTCACCACCGATTCCGAGCGCGAGCGCGATTAACAGGCCCCCGATGACGACAAACGGGATCATGTAGGAAACGCCGTTCATCAAGGAGCGGTAAACCGGATGTTGAGAGCGTGGTTGCCGTGGAGAGAATTCTGTCTTCTCTTCTTTATTGCCTGCGGAAACAGGTGGATAGACAGGGACATTCCCTTCTTTAAATGCCAGGATCAGTTCTTGCGGTTTTTTGATGGCATCGGCAACCGAACATTCCAGAACCGGCTTTCCCACAAAGCGTTCTTTATCGATTCCTTTGTCCGTTGCCAGTATAATTCCGTCGGCTGCGGCGATCTCGTCCGGGGTCAGCACATTTTCCGCACCGATCGATCCCTGTGTTTCCACTTTGATTTCAATACCGAGCTGTTTTGCGGTCCGTTCCAGTTTTTCCGCGGCCATATACGTATGAGCGATCCCCGCGGGACAAGCGGTTACGGCTAAAAGTTTCATGGATTGGTTACACCTCTTTCGTTTGCAGGGTCCGGATAAAATCATCCGCTTGGTTCTGTTGGAGCAGTAGATGGAGGCGGGCCTCATCTTCAACCAGATCAGCCAGTTCTTCAAAAAACGGCTTCATCTTCTCTTTATCCGAAAGGGAACAGGCGATCATCCATACCAGGGATACTTGATCATCCCCCCACGAAACGGGGGAATCGAGCCGTGCCACTGCCAGTGCTGATTTTTTTACCAATGAATAAGGGGCATGCGGAATGGCGATTCCTCCGCCAATCGCCGTGCTGGATATCCGTTCGCGTTCCAGGGCGCTGAGTTTGTACCCGGGTTCGACATACCCGCGTTCTGCCAGTTGGTCGGCCAGAAAGGAAATCAGATCCGCCCGGTTTTTCGCGTTTACGTCTAAGAATATGAGTTCGCGTTTCAGCATTGCGAGCAGCGTCGGATAGAAGCTTTCGTTGTCCTGCTTTGAAGATGGTTGACGGATGAGTGATTCGATCAGTTCCTGCTCTTCTTTGCCGATGATCGGTGTGACCAGTGCGGAGGGCACACCGGGAATTTGAATCGGAACGGTACTGATGATGAAATTCGGCTGCCAGTGTTGGACCGCTTTTACCGCTTCATAGGTGGAAACCGTGTCAACGATGCGCACAGATGGAAAGAGGCGCCTGATTTTGGCGGCCAAAAGCTGTGACGTTCCCAGACCGGTCGTGCAGACCAGGAGTACCTTTTTTTCTTCCTGTTGCTCGTTCATTCTCTCCAGAGCTGCTTGAAAGTGAAGGGTGAGGTATGCGGCTTCTTCTTCCGGGAACTGAAGTTTCAAATCTTGCTCCAATGGCGGCAACACCGATAAGATTGTTTCAAACATATAGCGGTAGGTCTCTTTGATTTGGCCGAGCAGCGGATTAGAAAGGCGCAACCCGTGCCGGAGGCGGTTGAGTGCAGAATGCAGATGCAGGGCCAGACCAAGCGTTAAAGTTTGATCTTGATCTAGCGGAAGCTCGAGCAGATGAGAAACCGTCCCGATCAATCTTCGGGTCACGTCCAGGGCTTCCTCGTCCACCTGTTCCAGGGAGTGCTCGATCTCTTCGCCGCTCTCCCGGGAGCTTTGCCTCACTTTGGCTCCCATGAAGTGGATGGTGAGATACCCCAGTTCGGATTCGGGGATTTTGACGGCAAAAGCTTTTTCCAAATCATGAGCCAGTTCCCGGGCGAAGCGGTATTCGGGCTTGCTTTTCAACCTGTTGAGTTCAGCCGGGTTGATGGCGATGGTTTTTCTTTGTTTGATCCGCTTGAGGGCAATGGCGATGTGGATGACCAGATTGGTGAACGCCTCTTCACTGAACGGATGGGGCAAAGACCGTTCGATCATCCGAACCCGGTGTTCAATGGTGGGAAGCTCCGGAAAATCGAACACGGCCTGATCCAGCCACTGGCTTGTGGGAAAAGGAGAGCGGGCCAGTTGTTCGGTGATGTCAGAGAGTGCGAGACGCCAGTTTTTTTCATCTCCCGCCACCTGAACGCCCAGGTTGGATTTGCGCACTAATTGAAGTCCATGCTGAGCCAGCCACTTCTCGACTTCAATCAGATCCGCATAAATGGAAGCTTGGCTCACATAAAAGAGGGTTGCCAGTTGCCGGATGGTCACCGGTTGGTCTGCCTGGAGCAGGTAGCGGATGATTTGCAGTTTTCGCATCTGCGGATCGTCAAAGGAATGTGCGGGCCTGGAAACTTGTTGCAGTTGTTGTAGCGCCCGCCTTTTTTCTTCTTCTGTTCCCGAGATGTACACACCGACACCGGGCCTTCGGATCAGCTTCAGCTCTCCCTCCACTTGCAGCCACTTGGATATTTCTTGCAGGTCGTTGCGGACCGTTTTTTCCGAAACGCGAAATTTCTTGGCTACATCATGTCCCGAAGTAATTCTGTTGGTTTTTAACAAATATTGAAGAATGTTGATCTTGCGTTCGTCTAACAAAGCTATCATCACCACTTCACTTACAGCGGAAAGCGCTTTCCGAATTCTAGTATAACAAGGATGCTCGTCTTCGTTTTTTAGATTTGTTTCCGCAATATGCGGTAGTATGCTGAAACCATAGAAGAACCAACCGTTCGGGTGAATCGCCCGGTTGGTTCTTCCCCTATAACTTTACCTTACTTTTCGTCCCGATTCCTGATATACGGAGTTGTTTGGCAGATCCGGCTGGCGACCATCGGTTCCGAAAAGGCCTGCCAACGGGTGTACAAAAAGTGATATCATCTAATATCCGATTCGATCTTCACGGGTTCCACGTACAGCTGAGTCAATACTCCATGTGTCAGGAAATCCCAGGCCTTTGGTCGGGTGCACGCAGAATCCCGTCAGCCGTTAAAATCGGCACTTCTCTCCTTTCCTTTTTCAACGTAAAAGAATTCAGAGCCGATCGGGTGGTTGTTCCCTGCGGCTCTGATTGCGGATTTTGATTTCACGGCTTGCTGTAACCGTTGGTCATCGCTGATCTTCTTGTTTGGGAACAAAAGAGATGGCGATCAGAGAAATCATTCCGGTAAGAACAATATACAACGCTACCGGTACCCAGGAATGGTTGTATGTCTCCAGCAGGGCCGTGGCGATCAACGGAGCGGTTCCGCCCGCAATCGCAGCACCAAGCTGATAGCCGAGCGTCACGCCCGTGTAACGAACATGGGTGGTAAAAATCTCAGAAAAGAGCGTGCCGAGAACGGCGGTGACAGGTGCCCACAGAATTCCCAGCCCGATGACGGTCGCGATGATGAGCAAGAAAGGCGATTTTGTCGATAACAGATAGAAATAGGGAATGGCATATAATATGATCGCAACTGTTCCCCAGACATAGAGAGGCTTCCGTCCAACCCGGTCGGACCACTTGCCCATGAGCGGGATGGCAAGGGTTGCGACCAGTGTGGCAATGGTCACCGCATTCAATACGGTTGTTTTGGGGAAGCCCAGCTGGCTGGTTCCGTAAGAGATGATAAACGTGGAGAAAATGTAGAACGGACCTGTTTCCACCACTTTGCCGCCCACTGCCAGCAAGACGGATTTCCATTGATAACGAAGCGTTTCAAACAGAGGAACCCTGGCGATTTTTCCGCTCTTTTGCGCTTCTTTAAATTCAGGCGTTTCGTCAATCCCGTTCCGGATCCACAGTCCGATGAATACCAGAACGGCGCTCAAAATAAACGGAATCCGCCAACCCCAGGCCATAAACTGGTTGTCCGGAAGCCGGGACATCAGGCTGATGGACAGGGTCCCGAGCAACATCCCGATGGTCACCCCCATCTGGGGCACGCTTCCGAAAAAGCCTTTCCGTTCTTTGGAGGAGTATTCCACGGCTAGCAACAAGGCGCCGCCCCATTCGCCGCCGATCCCCAGACCCTGGATCAGGCGCAGGATCGTAAGCAGGATGGGGGCCCACACACCAATCGTGTTGTAATCAGGGAGCAAGCCGATGCAAACGGTTGCAATACCCATCAGCGAAAGAGTGAGGACCAGTGTTTTCTTGCGCCCGATTTTATCACCGATATGGCTGAAAATAATTCCGCCGAGCGGCCGGAAGAAAAATGGAATACCGAAGGAAGCATAAGATAAGAGCAGTCCGACAACCGGATCAAAATGGGGGAAAAAGAGCTGGTTAAATACGAGCGAGGCGACGGTTCCATAAAGGAAAAAATCATACCACTCGATGGAACTGCCGATCAGACTGGCCATCAATACTTTGGTTTCCTGCTTTTTCATGTTTCTTAAAACAACCTCCTTTTTCCAATGATGAAATAGAATCAAAGATATACTATACATTCGGGATAAAAATCTTTTTACCTGCCAACGGTTTTATTAGTTTAAATTATAAAATACTATTTTTGATAAAAAATATCCGGACCGGTTTTGCCGCGGAATTGAATTGATTTCCTCCGGCTCATCGGCTAGACTGTGTACAGACGGATTGAATAAAGGAGGAACGCTCCAAACAGGCCATTTGTTTGGAACGGCTGATCGATGATGAAGATCCATGTAACGGGAGTCGATCCCGCTTTTTATCGCGATATAGAACTCATTGCCGGGTTGTTCATGGAAGAAGTCAAGGTGTCGGACGAACCGGATGGGGCCGATTTGCTGTTGCAGTTTAACGTGGAGGATGGCCGGCCCGTCCGAGCCCGGGTGACGATGACGGAGCCCGGCGGGAGCCGGGTGTGGCGGGCCGAGCACCAGCGGGAAGTGAAGCCGGATGAGCAAGGAAAAGAATATCGCAAACGGGTGAAGCAGGCGGTCAGTCACGTGCTGCTTTCCGTACTGCAGGAATCGACCGGCATCATTCAACCCTGGGGGATTTTGACGGGGGTGCGCCCGACCAAGCTGCTGCATACCCTGTTGTTGGCTGGAAAGTCGATGGATGAAGCGGAGCAAATTTTGTTGCGCGATTACCAGCTCCGCCCCGAGAAAGTGGAGTTGCTCAAAGAAATTGTGCATCGCCAGACTGCGGTTTTGCCGGACTTGTATGAGCTGGACAAAGAGGTCAGCCTGTATATCGGGATCCCGTTCTGCCCGACCAAATGCGCTTACTGCACATTCCCTGCCTACGCGATTCAGGGACGGACCGGATCGGTGGAACAGTTTCTGGCCGGCCTTCATGAAGAGATCGATGCAGTCGGAGCCTGGTTGAAGCAGCGCAATCTGCCGGTGACAACCATTTACTTCGGCGGCGGAACACCCACCTCCATCACGGCAGAACAGATGGAAACGCTGTTTGAACGGATGAAAAAATCGATTCCTTTCTATGAGCAAGTGCGAGAGTTCACCGTTGAAGCAGGCCGCCCCGACACGCTGACGGAAGAGAAACTGGATTTGCTGAAGCGCTGGAAGGTAGACCGGATCAGCATCAATCCGCAAAGCTTCAAAGAGGAAACGTTAAAGCTGATCGGCCGCCATCACACCGTACAGGAAACGCTGGAAAAATATCAGCTGGCCCGGCAGATGGGGCTGAACAACATCAATATGGACCTGATTATCGGATTGCCGGGTGAAGGCATCGAAACCTTCCGGCAAACGCTTGATGTCATGAAAGAGCTGAGACCCGAGTCTCTCACGGTGCATACCCTTTCTTTTAAGCGGGGCTCGATCATGACCCAAAACAAAGAAAAGTACAGGGTGGCCGGCCGGGATGAGACAGGCGAAATGGTCCGTCTCGCCCGCGAGTGGGCCAAGGAAATGGGATATGTCCCGTACTACCTGTACCGCCAGAAAAACATCCTCGGCAACCAGGAAAACGTAGGTTACGCTTTCCCGGGAGAAGAAAGCCTGTACAACATTGTCATCATGGAAGAGCGGCAGACCATTATCGGCCTCGGTTGCGGCGCCGTCAGCAAAATTATCTCCCCGGTTACCGGCCGCATCAACCGCTGGCCGAATCCAAAGGAACCGCAAGCCTATATCAACACCTATCGCCAGCAAATCGCCGATAAACTGAAAGCACTGGATGAAGCTTACGGAGTCGGGGAATACAGCCGCATCGGCTGAAGGCCGTGAGAAGGTACTTTCATGAACCGAAAGTACCTTTCTTTTTTTTGCGTGTTTGTCAGCAGGAAGTCGTCATCGATGGGATGCCGGTGAAAGAGCCGGCGTGCAAAGAAAAAGAGAAAGGCATAAACAACTCCGAACAATAAATGAGGCAGTCGAAGTCCAAAGTCACGATCCATCCACCATTCCCCTATATGAACCAAAAAGCCGCCGAACAGCATCCCAAGAGAGCTGACTCCCCAGGACAACACAATGGCTGCTCAATCCCACCAGACCTAAGGACCATCCAACTGTAGCCAGGGAGGCCAGCATGGCTGTTGTCGGTCCCAGCGAGTTTTTTAGCCTAGCTGCGCATTGGCTGCCGAATATGCTTCCTGCTGCTGCGACCGATAGCAAGATTCCGAACCCGAATGAATCCAGACGCAGGATTTCCTGTACAAACAGGACTTGGACAGCCAGCTGGAACTGTGCAGATGGGCTGATCGCGTGGCCGAAGACGCCGAGTGAAACAGCCACTCCGCTTCCACAGGCGGGAATCATGCAACATGAACAGAGCTGGTTGAATGGGACACATGGGCCGGAAGCCGCAATTTCGAATCCTCAGGGACGTCCGTCATCTGTTTTTATGAGGATCTTGGCGATTCGCATGGCGGTTGAACGGTCCTCTATCTTTTTAAAATATAATCATGAATCTTGCTCATTCTGTTGATCCCTCTGTCGAACGATAAAAAATACAACTTGAAGAATTACAGTTTTTTAGGATACAATCATTTCGAAAAGTGATTGAAAAGTGAATATTGAGTGGGAAAAGGTGGAGTGCGGATGTTGCACTCCCGAAAGAGGGAAGTCCGGTGTAAGTCCGGCGCGGTCCCGCCACTGTGAATGGGGAGTCGGGTTCCGGTCACTGTCTGAACGACGGGAAGGCCGGGGCGAATGATGACGATGATCCATAAGCCAGGAGACCTGCCTTTTCTGACAGCACCGTTTGACCTACGAGGATAGGGAGGTGCTTATAGCGGCATGGAATGCTGTGTCTCTTGGCCTGTGGATATACTGTCGCTCTCTGTGTTTGCGTGTGAACGGGCGGATGGATCCGCCACAGGCAGCTGGTGGCATGTCAATGCAGGTGTTTTCTGTCCGCATATAAGCACTTTTCTGCTCTTCGTAGCGGGAAGTGCTTTTTATATTGCTCAAAAAGGGAGGAAAGGTATGCGGGTCAAGATTGTCGCTTTTCTCTTGTGTATGGGGATCGGACTGCTTTCACCAAGTGGCGTCTGGTCCCATGAAGGTCACCATCACGGAAAAGTGGTTCCACTGGAACAAGCCGTTCCCGACAAACATCTGGTTCAGGTGGAAGTACCGGTGAAAGGAGCGGAGGGATCACCGGTTCGGGTTAAAATGTTTGCCCCGCCTGCGAACTTCTTTCCTTCCACTGACTTTCCGGTTGTGGAAGGAACGCAGCTGTTGGACGGAACGTTCAGGATTCGTGACGGGAAAATAAGTTTTCAGTATCTCTTTCCCATTCGCGGAACCTACCGTCTGGTGATCGAGGGAATGGGGCCCAAGCGGTTGATGGAGCTGGACATTGAGGAAAACCCTGATGAGATGAGAAATGCAGGGATGCTGATCAGCGGTTTAGCCCTGTTTGGTTTTGGCTGCGGTTATTTCTTGACCAAGTGGAGGAGAAGGGCGGATGAAGCAATTTAGTGGACTGGGATTGGCGGTGATCTTTTTCTTTTGTTTTCCCCTGATCGCCGGGGCGGCTGAAAAGTGGGAATGGCAATGGGATCACCGGGAGCAGAGAGTGGTCGTGGGCAAAATGGCCCGTTTTTCCGGGAATATTCTCGAAAACGGGAAACAGCCGGACGAGCCGTTGGAAATCGTGATCACCGCTTTCAGCAAAGAGAGCGGGGCGCCCATTTTCCGGGCGAAGTCTCCGGTCGAAAAGGGTGAATTTCAATTTTATTTCCAGTTTTACGACGGCTCTCCTCATCTAGTGCGTTTGGAAGCCTTTCGAGCCGAAAGCCGGACGCCTCTGTCGACGGTGGAAACAGAGGTTGAGGTGACGGCGGTTTCGCCGCCCGGCGCGGTTCAGGTCAAAGCGTTGGCTTTCTTGTTGTTGATCACTTTTGCCGGGATGATGGCCGGTGTCGGCTGGGTCCTGTTCAGGGAGCGAAAGGCTGCGAAAAGGGGGAATTCCGATGTCTTACCAAGTGCAACATGAACAAAAGCATGTGCGGAAATACCGGTTTTTAACGTTGCCGGTTCAGCTGGCCGTCGTTTTGGTCGCGGTCGGAGTTGTCCTGTACACCCTCTTGTTTTCCTCTTATCCTCCCGTTCACGATGCGATGCATGAACTCAGGCACGGGCTGATGTTTATCCCTTGCCACTAAAGGATGAAAAAAAACGATGTGGGAGAATTGGACGTTTGACCTTCATGCCCGTGTGCTCTGCTGGCTGGCCAGCCGAAGGGATGCGCGGCTCGTCATCTGGTATGTCCGCTTTTTGACCCGTCAGTTGGATCGCATTTCCGAATCTCCTTACCCGCTGGTGGAGCGGTGGGCCAAATCGGAGCACTGGATTTTGCGGTTTGTTGCCGGGAGGGAATGCCACCGTTGCTATCCGGAACAACCGGCAGAGACGAGCCGGATCCTTTATCAGCTGGCCGGTGACCCGCAGTTCCGCGTACGTGAGGGGGCTGCCTGGGGGGGAGTTTCCATCTTGCGGGACGATTTTGCTGATGCGTGGGAATGGCTGTCTGCGTGGGCGTCTGACTCGAAAGCCGAAGTCCGGCAAACGCTGGCGATGATGTTGCTTCCATTTGCCAACCGGCAGGAGATCCCGCCGGTTGCCGGGCAGGCGGTCCGCCGGTTGCAAGCTGATTCCGATCCAAGAGTACGCATCATTACGTCACGCTGGAAATTATCGGGGGGAGGTGGGGGAAATGGCAGAGAGAGTATGGTTCCAGCGGGCGGGAGAGGAAGAGACGTTTGTCACCCCTTGGAACACAACAGCGGAGATCCCGTTGCCGGAACGGCTGATCGACCAAGTGATCGGACAAGACCGGGCGGTTGAGATCGTTCGTCTGGCCGCCCGGCAGCGCCGTTCCGTCTTGCTGCTCGGCGAACCGGGGACCGGGAAAAGCATGCTGGGCAGGGCGATGACTGAATGGGTTTCTCCTCTTCCTCCTGTGGATGTCTTGCTGTTCCCGGGCGGGCAAAATCGGTATACGATCCCTGTGCGGACGGTTCCGGCCGGTGAAGGGAGCGCGGCCGTCCGGCGGGCAGGCAAGCTCGGCCGCCAGCAGAGGTTGGCCCGGCGGTTGTTGCTGGGTTTGCTGATGGTTGCGATCTTCGTTGTTGCCGGATTTACCAGCTGGAAAGAAAAGGAGCCCCTCTATCTGGCGACGGGATTGTCATTGGCCCTGTTTCTCTTTTGGCTGGGGAGCCGCCGGGACCCGCTACAGACGGCTGCGGAACCGCGATTACTGATTGACCGCTCAAAGGGTGAACCGGTCCCGTTTGTCGATGCAACCGGCCTTCACGCGGGTGGGCTCTTGGGAGATGTGCGCCATGATCCCTATCAGTCGGGCAAATGGGCTGCCTCCCCGCAGTCATTGGTGGAGCCGGGTGCGATTCATCTGGCACATGGCGGAGTGCTCTTCATTGATGAGCTGGCGACGCTGGATCAGGAGACCCAGCAACGCCTGCTTACCGCATTTCAGGAAAAAGAGCTGACCATTTCAGGACGCCAGGCCGGTTCGAGCGGATCGATGGTGCGAACGGAGCCGGTTCCGTGCGATTTTGTGCTGGTCGTGGCCGGCAATCTTCCGGATTTGGAGAAATTGCATCCCGCTCTCCGTTCCCGCATCCGTGGTTACGGTTATGAGATTGTGATGGCTGATTCGATGGAAGACAATCCGGCAAACCGCGAAAAACTGGCCCGGTTTATCGCGCAGGAAGTAGAGAAAGACGGGCGCATTCCCCATTTCACGAGAGAAGCGGCGGAAATGGTGGTGGAACACGCCCGCGGTTTGGCGGGAAAACCGCATTCGTTGACGACCCGCTTCCGCGAATTGGGCGGATTGGTACGTGCGGCGGGAGATGTGGCGGCTGCGGAAGGCGAAGACCTGGTACTCCCTGTCCATGTGGAAAAGGCCATGGTGATGGTTTGGACCGTGGAAGAACAACTTCAGACGGCAAAGAGGACGATGAGAAAGGCGGTGGGGAAAGAGTGAGCAAAAAAGGGAAGCTGCTGATTGTCGGTTTTGGTCCCGGCCACTTTGCCCATATCACGGAACGGGCGCGTCAGGCGATTCAGGAAAGCGAAGTGATCGTCGGTTACAACACTTACGTGGATCTCATCCGGGAAATCCTTACCGATCAGGAAATTGTGCGCACGGGGATGACCGAAGAGGTGAGCCGGGCCCAGGAAGCGGTCCGCCGGGCAGAGCAAGGAAAAACCGTGGCCGTGATCTCCAGCGGGGATGCGGGTCTGTACGGGATGGCGGGACTCGTCTACGAGGTGCTGATTGAAAAAGGATGGCGTCCCGGAAGCGGTGTTGAAGTGGAAGTGATCCCCGGGATTTCGGCGATCCACTCCTGTGCTTCCTTGCTGGGCTCACCCGTGATGCATGACGCCTGCACCATCAGTTTGAGCGATCATCTTACCCCCTGGGAGACGATTGCCAAACGGATCGAAGCAGCGGCAGCGGCTGATTTTGTCATTGCATTGTACAATCCGAAGAGCGGGCGTCGCACCCGGCAGATTGTGGAAACCCAGCGCATCTTGCTGAAATACCGCTCCCCCGAAACGCCGGTCGGCCTGGTCAAGAGCGCCTATCGGGAGCGTCAGAACATCGTTTTAACCACTCTGGCAGAGATGTTGAATCACGAGATCGGAATGTTGACCACTGTGATCATCGGCAATTCCACCACATTTGTTTATGAGGGATTGATGATTACCCCCCGCGGTTACCAGCGCAAATATACGCTCAGCAAAGAGGTGCAGGATCTGAAGCCGCACCAGCGCCTGCAGGTGGAGGCAGAGCCCTGGTCTTTGAATGCACTGGAAAGGATGCAGGAACACAAGGAAACCCCCAAGATGACTTCAACTGAGGTCGTGGACGAAGAAACTGCCCATCCCGTCCAACTGGCGGAAGAAGCGCTCGCTGTTTTGCAGGCCAAAGGACTGGCTGCCACCCGCATCGATTCTATGCCGGCCGGAATACCGGTTTCTATCCTTGAAGTGGCGGTTTCTCCCGGTATCGCCAACAAAAAAATCACTCCGGAGCAGCTCGTCTTGTTGGCGGAAATCGCCGGAGACCAGGGGGAAATCGAGTATACGCCGCATCATCAGCTCATTTTACGCGTCCCCACCGATCAGCCCGGGCAGGTGGCGGACCGTCTGGCGGCAGCGGGAATGCTGCTCAGCCCTGTCGGCGATGTGGTCCAATTGAAAGCTTGTGACTTTTGCGATGGAGACAAGGGAGAAGCCATTCCCTATGCGGAGGAACTCCACCGCCGGCTAAGCGGGCTTCAGGTCCCCAAAGAGTTGAAAATCGGGTTTAACGGTTGCGCCATGGCCTGTTACGGAGCTGTGACGGAGGAAATCGGGATCGTCTACCGCCGCGGGACCTTTGATTTGTTTTTGGGCGGAAAGAACATCGGGCGAAATGCCCATCCGGCCCAACGGGTTGCCGAAGGAATTCCGCCTGAGCAACTGATCGGGGCGGTGGAACAAGTGGTCCGGGAATATGCGGCCCAGGGGCATCCCAATGAACGGTTCAACAAATTTTTTAAAAGAGTCAAAGAAGTGGCTGGTTTTATGTATTCAGACGAAGGGAAACCCGTCGTCGCCGAACTCGCTTGCGGGGATTGAACATGTTAACAAGGAACAGGAGGAATGGGGTTGAACGCGATCCTTTTTGTCGGCCATGGCAGCCGGGACCCGGAAGGAAATGAAGAATTGCTTCGCTTTACGCAAAAAGTGGCGCAACTCATCGATGCGCCGATCAAAGAAACTTGCTTTTTGGAACTGGCTTTGCCCGATATTCCGCAGGGCATTGCCAGGTGTGTGGATCGGGGAGCCACCCGCATTGCGCTGATTCCTTTGATGCTGTTTGCCGCCGGACATGCCAAAATTCACATTCCTTTGGCCATCCGTGAAGCGCAGGAGAAATATCCGCACGTCCGGTTTGCCTACGGCCGTCCCATTGAAGTGGACGAAGCCGTACTGGATATTTTGGAGCAGCGGCTCCTCTCCACCCGGCCGGGTAAACCGGAGGAAACGGCGATTCTCATCGTCGGCCGCGGTTCGAGCGACCCGTTCGCCAACAGCGACTTATATAAAATCGCCCGGATGTTTTGGGAGCGAACCCGTTATAAATGGGTGGAAGTGTCGTTTATCGGAGTGACGGAACCATTGTTTGACGAAGGAATGGACCGCTGCCTCCGGCTGGGGGCCAAAAGGGTGGTCATTTTGCCGTATTTTCTGTTTACCGGCGTACTCATCAAGCGCATGCAAACCAAATTGGGCCATTTTCAGGAACGTTATCCCGGGATCTGTTTCCATATGTGCCGTTATCTCGGCTTTGACGACCGGTTAATTCCGATCATCCGGCAGAGAGTGCTAGAAGCGGAGCGGGCAGGCGGGCTGGCATGGGAAGCGTTGGCGGAACAAGCATTGGCGGAAGGGCATGATCATCATCACCATCATCATGATCATCATCCACACGGGCATCACCATCATCATGACGATCATTCAGCCGATTCCAACGCTGTCCGCATTAAAAAATAGAGAGGAGATGGAGCTGTGCTTCTGTTTTTGGCGGGAACCAGTGATGCGCGCGAACTGGCCATCCGGCTTCATCGGAAAAAAATCCCTCTCCTGGCGACGGTGGTGACTGAGAATGCGGCCAAGAGTTTGCAGGAAGCGGACATTCCCGTCAGAGTCGGCCGGTTAACGTCACAGGAGATGGCCGGCCTGATCCGGGAACGGGGGTTCATCCAGGTGGTGGATGCCAGCCATCCTTTTGCGGAAGAGGCTTCCCGAAATGCGATGGACGCGGCCAAGACGTGCGGTATCCCTTATATCCGTTATGAGCGCCCGGCCTGGGTGTATGGCAACGATCCGCGCATTCAAGTGGTGTCATCTTACGAAGAAGCGGCCGAAGAAGCAGCGCGCCGCAAAGGTGTGGTGATGCTGACTACCGGCAGCAAAACGTTGCACATTTTCGCCAACCGGCTGCTGAACGATCCGGACATCCGGCTCGTTGCCCGGATGCTGCCCCGGCGGGAGAATATGGAAAAATGTGCACAGCTCGGCATCGGGCAAAAAAACATTGTCGCCATGCAAGGGCCGTTCAGCAAAGAATTAAATGCCGCTCTATACCGCCATTACGGTGTCACCACGGTGGTTACCAAAGAAAGCGGCAAAATCGGTTCTGTGGATGAGAAAGTGGAAGCAGCGCTCCACTTGGGCATTGACGTCATTCTGATCGCCCGGCCCCGCTTGGAATACGGAACCTCCTTTTCCAGCATGGAAGAGGTGGTTGCTGCAGTTTGTGAATGGAGGAGGAATGAGCATGGCCGATCAACCGTTTAAACCCGTAACTACACAGCCCCAACAGATTGAGAGCCTAAGTTTTGACATCATCAAGGAAGAGTTGGGAGAGCACCCGTTTACACCTGAACAGTTTCCCGTTGTGCAACGGGTGATTCACGCCTCTGCCGATTTTGAGCTCGGCCGCAGCCTGGTATTTCACCCGCAGGCCGTCGAAGCGGGCATAAAGGCCATTCGGAGCGGTAAAAGGGTGGTGGCGGACGTTCAGATGGTCCAAGTCGGCATCAGCAAACCGCGGATCGCCAAGTTTGGCGGTGATGTGCGCGTGTATATCTCTGATCCCGATGTGATGGAAGAAGCGAAACGGTTGGGCACGACCCGCGCAATCATCTCGATGCGAAAAGCGGTCACAGAGGCGGAAGGAGGAATTTTTGCTATCGGCAACGCCCCGACTGCCTTGTTGGAATTGATCCGCCTGGTTCGCGAAGGGGTTGCCAGACCGGGTCTCATCGTCGGTGTGCCGGTCGGCTTTGTCTCTGCGGCCGAATCAAAAGAAGAATTGATGAAATGCGATGTTCCCTTTATTACCAATCATGGGCGCAAAGGCGGGAGCCCGGTGGCGGTCGCGATCGTCAACGCGCTCTCTCTGCTGGCGGAAAAAGCGGCATCAGAGGGATAAGGGGTTTCGCCATGAAAAAGCAGGAAAAAGAACTGCGGCACGGATACACCACGGGTGCCTGCGCAACGGCTGCCACCAAAGCGGCACTCATTTCCCTGATCACCGGACAAGCCGTTCCGGAGGTGGAGATTGTGCTGCCGGTCGGACAGACAGCCGCTTTTGCCGTCGATCAGGCGAAAGTGACGGCAGATCAGGCGGAATGCAGCGTCATCAAGGATGCGGGGGATGATCCGGACGCAACGCATGGCGCACGCATCGTTTCCACCGTCACCTGGTCGGATCAACCGGGAATCCAGCTTGACGGAGGGGCAGGGGTCGGGCGGGTAACCAAGCCGGGGCTGCCCGTACCTGTCGGTGAAGCGGCCATCAACCCGGTTCCGCGCAAGATGATTCGGGGTGCCGTCACCGATGTGCTGACCCGGTTTGGGATTGAGCGGGGAGTTCGAGTCGTCATCTCCGTACCCGATGGAGAAGAAATCGCCAAAAAAACGTTGAATGAACGGCTGGGCATTATCGGCGGAATTTCGATCCTCGGGACGCGCGGGATAGTCGTCCCGTTTTCTACCGCTGCTTATCGGGCCAGTGTGGCGCAGGCGATTCAGGTGGCCGGAGCAAACGGATGCCGCCATCTGGTGCTGACGACCGGGGGAAGCAGCGAAAAAGCGGCGATGAAGATGTATCCCGGGCTGCCGGAGGAAGCCTTTATCCAGATGGGCGATTTTGTCGGATTTGCGCTGAAACACGCCAAACGGGCCGGGGTGGATCAAGTAACCCTGGTCGGGATGATGGGCAAGTTTTCCAAAGTGGCCCAGGGAGTGATGATGGTTCACTCCAAAAGCGCCGGAGTCGACTTCAACTTTTTGGCCCAAGTAGCGGAGGAAGCAGGGGCGCCAGCCGCGTTGATCGGGCAAGTGCGGGAAGCAAACAATGCGACCCACGCCGGCCAGCTGATGGAAGAGGCGGGATATCCGGGCTTTTTTACTTTGCTTTGTGAAAAGATTTGCCGGCGATGCCTTGATCATGTGGAAGGCGGCATCCGGATTGAAACCGTGCTGGTCAAGATGAAAGGCGAACCGTTGGGGAGGGCGGAAGCAAGTGGCTAAACGGGTGAAAGTGATCGGGATCGGTGATGACGGGCGGAACGGTTTGTTTCCGCATTATCTCAAGTGGATTGAGGAAGCGGACGTATTGGTCGGCGGGGAGAGACAACTCGCCTTTTTCCCGGATCATCCGGGCAAACGCATTCCGATCAAGGGAGGACTTCAACCGGTATTGGAGCAAATCGGGAGGGAGAGCCACCGGCATCGGGTGGTTGTGCTGGCATCGGGCGACCCGCTTTTTTACGGGATTGCCGGTTTGATTGTTCGCAAGCTGGGACAGGAACAGGTGGAAGTGCATCCCCATCTCAGCTCGATTCAATTAGCCTTTGCCCGAATGGGGGAAAGCTGGCAGCAGGCGCGGATCGAAAGTGTCCACGGCAGACCGATGACCGGACTGGCCCAGCGCATCGACGGACAGGAAAAAGTAGCCCTATTGACTGATGATGCCCATTCGCCAAGCGCCATTGCCCGGTATCTGCTTCAGTTTGGGATGCGGGAATATCAGGCGTTTGTGGCGGAAAATTTGGGCGGCCCGGACGAAAGGTGCGGATGGTGGGAATTGGATGAACTGGTCGATGCCCGGTTCTCCCCACTCAATGTGGTGATTCTCAAACGAAAAGCAGGCGCGGAAATTCCCCGCTGGGGTCTGGGAATCGAAGATGAAGCGTTTGCGCAGCGCAAGCCGGAAAAAGGGCTGATCACCAAAAAGGAAGTGCGTGTGGTCAGCCTGGCGGAACTGTGCCTGCGAAAAGACAGCATCGTTTGGGACATCGGCGCCGGCTCGGGTTCGGTCTCCGTCGAAGCGGCCAAACTGGCTCCGTATGGACAGGTGTTTGCGATTGAAAAAAACGAGGCTGATCTTCACAATATTGAAGCCAACCGGGTGAAATTCCGCACCGATTTCACGGTGGTTCACGCCAAAGCCCCGGATGGACTGGACGGGCTGCCTGATCCCGACGCGGTTTTTATCGGCGGCAGCGGCGGAGAGCTCAAGGAACTCATCCATGTCTGCGGCACCCGTCTTAAGCAGGGAGGGCGGATCGTCATCAATGCCGCCACAGTGGAGACACTGGCCACCTCACAAGAAGCGCTTAAAGCACAAGGGTTTGCTGTGCGCATCATCTTGCTGCAAACGGCAAGGAGCAAGCCGATTTTACAGATGACCCGATTGGAAGGGCTCAATCCGGTCTACGTCATCGTGGGGGAACGAAATGTTTAAGACGTAAGGAGTGGAGAAAATGATCGGACAACTGTACGGAATCGGAATGGGGCCGGGCGATCCGGAATTGATCACCGTCAAAGCCTACCGCCTGTTGAAAGAATCGCCGGTCATTGCTTATCCGAAAAAACGGATGGGGGAAAAAAGCTATGCCCTGACCATTGCCGAAACCTACATCAATCCGCTGGAAAAAGAGATGCTGGGACTTGTTTTTCCCATGACCCGCGACCGGGGCACCCTGGAACGGGAATGGGACCGGACGGTCGAAGCGGTTTGGGGGCGGCTGTCTCAAGGCAAAGATGTGGCTTTTGTCACCGAAGGGGACCCCATGTTGTACAGCACCTTTATCCATATGAGCCGGCGGATGCGCGAACGGCACCCTGAGGTGAACATCCTCTCCGTTCCCGGCATATCCTCGGTCAACGGAGCGGCCTCGCGCTTACACGTGCCGCTGGCGGACGGTGATGAGCAGATCGCCATCGTTCCCGCGACCGAAGATGTGGAAGCGATGAGAAAAGCGCTCATCGATCACGATGCGGTTGTGTTTCTCAAAGTGGCCAAAGTGATGGATCTCATCCTTGACCTGTTGCAGGAATTAAACCTGTCTGACAAAGCGATGGTCGTCTCCAAAGTGACTTCCGACCAGGAGATGGTCTGGCGGAATGTGGCGGAATTGAAGGGACAGAAGCTGGGCTATTTAACCCTCATGGTGGTGAGAAAATGAACGGGTTGGAAGCAAAAGTCTACATTGTGGGAGCGGGTCCCGGGGATCCCGACCTGATCACGGTGAAAGGCTTACACATCTTGCAAAATGCCGATGTGGTGCTGTATACGGACTCGCTTGTCAGCGATCAACTGATTTCGAGGGCTCATCCGGACGCAACGGTGCTGAAGAGTTCGGGCATGGATCTGCAGCAGATCGTCGGTCTGATGGTGGCCCATGTGCGGCAGGGAAAGAGCGTCGCCCGCATACATACCGGGGACCCGGCTGTTTACGGCGCCATTTTTGAACAGATGGCCTTATTGAAAAGAGAAAACATCGGGGTGGAGGTCATTCCCGGAGTCAGTTCGGTCTTTGCGGCGGCTGCCGTGTTGGGGGCCGAACTGACCGTTCCGGAATTGACGCAGACGGTGATCCTCACCCGGGCGGAAGGAAGGACACCCGTCCCGGCCAAAGAAAAATTGCGGGACCTGGCCGCCCACCAGACTACCATCGCCCTTTTTTTAAGCGCCACCCTGACCAAAAAAGTAGTGAATGAACTGCTGGCAGCGGGTTGGTCGGAGGACACGCCGGTTGCTGTCGTCCAAAAGGCGACCTGGCCGGAACAAAAGGTGGTCCGCTCCACCTTGAAGCACCTGGATGAGGAGATGCGCCAGGCCGGCATTCGCAGCCATGCCATGATTTTGGCCGGGTGGGCACTGGACCCGCACCTCCATGAGCGGGGGGAAGAGTACCGCTCCAAATTGTACGATCCGTCCTTTACGCACGGCTATCGCAAAGGGGTGAGCGGGTCGTGAGCCAAATGTACGCAGTGGTAGCCATCACCAAACATGGGGTGGAGCTGGCCCGCCGCCTTGCCGGACAGCTTCCCGGGGCTGACCTGTATTATATGGAAAAGTTTGTCCGCGGAGATGAAGAGAAGCTTGGGGTAAAGCTCTTCTCCGGGTCGGTGCGGCTGCTTTTGCCCGATTTGTTTCAGCGGTACAGCGGCTTGATCCTGTTTATTTCGCTCGGGGCGGTGGTGCGCATGATCGCTCCTTTGTTAAAAGACAAAAAAACAGACCCGGCCGTGGTGGTGATCGATGACCGCGGCGAGCATGTCATCAGTGTTCTGTCCGGCCATCTGGGGGGAGCCAATGAACTGACCCGGCGGGTTGCCGCCATCCTGGACGCGCGTCCGGTCATCACCACCGCCTCCGATGTCCGGCAAACGATTCCGGTCGACTTGTTTGGCAGCCCATTTGGATGGGAAATCGAGAGTTTCGAGCGGGCGACACCGGTCAGTGCGGCGGTCGTGAATGAAGAGCGGGTGATCGTGATTCAGGAATCGGGTGAACCTGACTGGTGGACCTATGACAAACCGTTGCCGGAACATATCCGGGTGTTTTCATCCACCCGGGAGGCATGGGAACAGGAATTTGACGCCGCTCTTGTCGTGACGCACCGTCTGTTGAGCGAAGAGGAAGAACAACGATTTTTGTCGAATGGCGTTCTGTACCGCCCGAAGGTGCTCGTCCTCGGCCTTGGCTGCAACCGGGGAACGGAGTTGGAAGAGATCGAGCAAGTGGTGAAAGAGACATTGTCTGAACAACGGCTCTCGATCAAAAGTGTCCGCAATATCGCCACCATCGATTTAAAGAAAGATGAACCGGGCCTGCTCGCCTTGTGCCGGAAGTATGGGTGGCGGATGGAGGTGTATTCCCCCCCGGAGCTGAATACCGTTGCGCTCCCGCATCCCTCGGAAACGGTGTACCGCTATACGGGGGCATATGGAGTGAGCGAGCCGGCGGCTCTGTTGTCTTCAGGGGCCACAGACTGGATGCTGACCAAAAAAAAGGCGGGCAACGTAACCATTTCGATCGCCATGGTTCCCCATCCCTCAAGAGTGGAGGTGAAGAGGAGTGAGTGAAGCGAGACCGAGAATCGTGATTGCCGGAACCGGCAGCGGGGCGGGCAAAACGACGGTTACCCTGGGCTTGATGGCGGCTTTTCAAAAACGCGGGCTGAAGGTGCAGGGGTTTAAAGCGGGTCCTGATTATATTGATCCCAGTTACCATACCGCCGTCACGGGACGGCCTTCCCGCAATCTGGATACCTGGATGCTGACACCGAACCGGATGAAGGAAATCTTTCTCAACGGCAGCCGGGAAGCTGATCTGTCCATCATCGAGGGGGTGATGGGATTATATGATGGAAAAGACCCTCTCAGCGACAGAGGCAGCACGGCGGAGATCGCCATCCTGCTGAACAGCCCGGTGATCCTGGTCGTCCATATTCACAGTATGGCCCGCAGTGCCGCCGCCGTGGTAAAAGGATTTCAGCTGTTCAATCCCCGTGTGCCCATCGCCGGTGTGATCGCCAACCGGGCCGGGAGCGAAGGCCATTTCCGCCTGGTGCAGGCCGCGATTGAACAGGAATGCGGCGTCCCTGTCCTGGGCTGGCTCCCCCGCGATCCCTCCATCGATATTCCGGAACGGCATCTCGGCTTAATCCCGGCCATTGAGCGGGGGGAGATCGATCCTCTGTTTGAACGACTGAGAGAAGTGGTGGAAAAAGGCGTCGATTTGAACAGGGTGGCGGAGATCGCCTCGCAAGCCCCGCAGTTGGACCCTCCGGCAGATCGTCTATTTATTGCACAGGAAGCGGAACAAAAGCCGTCTGTCACCATCGCGGTTGCCAGGGATGCCGCCTTTAATTTCTACTACCCGGAAAATCTGGAGCTGCTCAGGCAATACGGTGCGCGGCTGCTGTATTTCAGTCCGCTCCGGGGAGAGCCTGTTCCGGAGGATGCGGACGGGCTGTATGTGGGCGGCGGATTTCCGGAAGAGTTTGTCAGAGAACTGTCTGCTGATGAGCGGGTAAAAGCTTCGTTCCGCACGAAGATCGCCGCTGGCTTGCCCACATTTGCCGAATGCGGAGGCTATATGTATCTCACGCAGGCCATCATCGACCGGGAAGGAAATGCTCACCCGATGGCCGGTGTAATCCCGGCTGTCGTGCAAATGAAAGATCGTTTGGCGGCGCTTGGCTACCGGGAAGTGGAAGCCGTTTCCGACAATCTGCTGCTCCGGCGGGGAGAAAAGGCACGCGGGCATGAATTTCACTATTCCACCCTGACGCCCCGAGAGGAAGACTATCCTCCGGCGTACGAATCGGCCGGACGCCGGGGGAAAACAAGGGAAGGATACGCACGAGGAAACCTGTTGGCCGGCTATACCCATCTTCATTTTGCCTCCAATCCGGCCATGGTAAAACGTTGGATGGCTGCCTGTGGAGAATACGGGAAGAAAAGGAGGAGAGACGGATGAAACAGGCGGAGCGCCAGCGGGGGTTCACGCTCGTTTATACTGGAGAGGGAAAAGGAAAAACCACGGCAGCGCTGGGATTGGCCTTAAGAGCCGTGGGCCGCGGAATGAAAGTGCTGATTTTGCAGTTTATCAAATCCCCGGAGCGGACGTACGGAGAACAGATCGCCCTCCGCCGCCTGGGGGTGGAAATGCACCAGCTGGGGATCGGCTTTACTTGGACCAAGACGCCGGAAGAGCACCGGGAAGCCTTGGCCCGGGCATGGAAATTCACCAGGGAGCGGGTGATGAACGGGGATTATGATCTGGTCATTCTCGATGAGATCAACAATGCCCTGGCCATTCAATCCTTTCCGGTGGATGATGTGTTGCCGCTCGAGGAAGTGATCGAATTGATTCAACATCGCCCTCCCCACATGCACCTCGTTTTGACCGGACGGAATGCGCATGAAAAAGTGACCGGACTGGCCGATCTCGTGTCGAGGGTGGAGGCGGTGAAACATTATTATCACGAAGGCGTCCCGGCAGTGCGCGGGCTTGAATTTTAGAAAAGAGGATGCGGAAACATGAAAGCGATCATGTTGCAGGGAACGGCGTCCGATGTGGGAAAAAGCGTGTTATGCACGGCGTTATGCCGCTATTTTTTTGAGGAAGGTTACCGGGTCGCCCCATTTAAGTCGCAAAATATGGCGCTTAACTCCTACGTGACGCGGGATGGAAGGGAGATCGGCCGCGCCCAGGGGGTCCAAGCGGAAGCAGCCGGCATTGAAGCGACCGTCGATATGAACCCGATTCTGTTAAAGCCCAAAGGGGATCTGGTGTCGGAAGTGATCGTGCACGGCCGCCACTTTGCCGACCTGGACGCCGGGTCTTACCGGGAACAAGTGCTGGACCAAATGCTGGAGCCGGTCCGCCAATCCCTTCGCCGCCTGGCCCGGGAATATGATGTGTTGGTGATCGAGGGGGCCGGAAGCCCGGCTGAGATCAATCTGAAAGACCGGGATATCGCCAACATGCGTGTGGCCCGTATGGCGGATGCCCCGGTTCTGCTGGTAGCTGACATCGAGCGTGGAGGGGTGTTTGCCTCCATCGTGGGAACCCTGGAACTGCTCGACCCGGACGAACGGGCCCGGGTGAAAGGGTTTATCATCAACAAGTTCCGGGGAAGCAAAAAACTGCTCGATCCCGGGATTGAGTGGCTGGAAAAGCGGACCGGAATCCCGGTGCTGGGCGTGCTCCCTTATGTGGATCTCGGTGTGGACCCCGAAGACTCCATGTCGCTCCAATCGCTGGAGTTAAAAGGAAAGCAAAAAGGAAGAGCCGACCTGGATGTGGCGGTTATCCGTCTCCCGCGCATTTCCAACTTCACCGATTTTCTGCCTCTGATGAATCGGGAAGATGTGACCGTCCGTTACATTCAATCGGTCCGCGATCTGGAACAACCTGATGTCATCATTCTGCCCGGAACCAAAAATACGATGGAAGATCTTGTCTGGCTCAAAAAGACGGGATTGGCCGGGGAAATTCTGAAGCTCAGGCGCCAGGGAAGCTCGGTGGTGGGCATTTGCGGGGGCTATCAAATGTTGGGAGAAAAGCTGACCGATCCGGATGCGGTGGAATCGGATCATCAAGAACTGGACGGTCTGGGCCTCCTGCCGATGGTGACCCGGTTTGTTGCCAACAAAAAAACGGTGCGGACGGAAGGAACACCGTTCCCCGAATGGGCCGGACCAGCCCCTGTCGAAGGATATGAAATCCATCTGGGGCGAACCCGGTTGACCAGTCCGGCTGTACCCCTCTTCCAATTGCCGGATGGCCGCACGGACGGGGCGGTGGCCGAAGACGGGGCGGTGTGGGGAACCTATCTTCACGGCGTGTTTGACAATCCCTCGTTTACCCATCATTGGATCAATCATCTCCGCCGCAAAAAGGGCTTGCCGGAACGGGAAGAACTGGCGGGGAATAGGCATGAAGCCAGAGAAGAGGTATATGCTTTCCTGGGTCATTGGATTCGAGAGCATTTGGATCTGGAACGGTTGAGAGCGATTATGGGATTGAATCCGATGTGATGGAAAAAGGGCATCCCTGCCGCCAATGGCCGTAAAATCATACTTGATTGAATGAAGGTATGTAAAAAAGAAAGCAACTACATAGCAGAAAGCTGGTCTTACGAGTAAACACGGGAAATTCCCTGGTTCCTGAAAACGGTCTAGTATCACATTTTTTAACCATTACTGAATGAAAAGGCCGGGTTCCTGTCAATGATGTTAACAACTAATCCTGGGAGGAACCCGGCATGAGTTTGTTTGGCGGAGCAAATACCAGAAAACATGTGTCACAAGCTTGTGAGTATTTATATGAAGGTGAAGAGCTGATTCAAACGTACGGGATGCTGTTGGACTTTGTCGCCCTGACAACGAGAAGAATCCTGTTTGTGGACTCGGCAGTCTTCAGCAGGAAAACAGCGGTCATCTCCATTCCGTATTCCCGGGTGGAATCGATTGCCCTGGAGAAAGGGGACTTTTGGTCGAGAACCAACAAAGTGGAGATTCAAACCAAAGCCAAAACTTATTGCCTGGAGTTTCGTAAAGAAGCGGATGTCATCGGATTTTATCAGACCCTTTCCTATTATATTTGCCACTAGGAAATGGCGGTTCGCCAGCTAAAATGAAGACACGGCCCTGCGAAGATGCGCAGGGCCGTGTTATCGGCATTGCACAGGTCTAGACACGGAAAAATGGTGAATCGTGAAGATACGATTGATTCGGTATCCTAACGATACATCCCACCATATGAGACGATTAAACGATTTCCGGGAAAGCATGTTTCTCGCTAATTTTAAGGATATATGAAAAGGTTTACATAAAGTAATATGAATCATTCATAAAAATAGAATATATATCCATATCGCCTGCTCAAATAGAATCATAGAATAGGATAGCCGGATCTATAAAGGGGGAATGTGTCTTGTTTGATCAATACCCCATTCTTAACATTTGGATTCCCTTGTTCGATCCAAAATTTCCATTGGTCTTGTTTTGTTCTCAGAAAAGCGGTTGCACTTCACTCAGCAAATGGTTTTACTTTCAATTAGACTTACTAAAGGAAGCCGAGAGTGTTGAGGGAGTTCATTGGTATACCATTCATCGATTCACTGCGCAGGATGATTATAAACAGAGATTAACGAATCATATTAAAAAGAAAGATTGCTATAAACTGGTGAGAAATCCTTATCGAAGAGCCGTTAGCGCATATATTCAAGTATTGACCACCCAAACAGATGAATATAAGAAGATAAAAAATTTTTTATACAATGATCCCAATAGCCATCAGGGCGTATCTTTTAAACAATTTATCCACTATGTACAACATACTCTTCCAGGTGGGGTTATAGATGCTCATTGTTTTCCGCAATATTTCCCGGGTGAAGAAGAGTTGATAAAAAAGAATTATCTTTACTTGGAGAAATTTAATGATGAGATCGCCGCAATTGAGAAAAGATATGGGCTGAAAAAATCTCACCCCTCTCTTTTTGTAAGTCCTCATCATAATTCTCAAAGAATGATCATGAAAGGTAATTTTTCTGAATTTAAGTTTACGAGGGAAATGATGATATCCGGGAAGAAGTTGCCAACTTACGAAAGTTTTTACGATCAAGAGGTGAAGGATTCAGTGAGATCTATATATGATAAGGATTTTGAGACGTATGGCTATGATGATGATTTGTAATGAAGTTTTATGGGTGGAATAAGTTGGTTTTGTAGACAAGTTACGACCTGGTGAACGATGTCGGCGAGACTTCGTTTTACGAAAACCTGAAGATTATCCATTGTGACCCGTGAAAACACCTTTTTCGGTCGTTGATGGCGCTGATCCTGACCGAAAGGTGTCTGTTTCTTGTTCATATGTTCCACACACTGGCGGGTGGGAATAGGACAAGGCCCTGTACAAGTAAGCAGGGCCTTGTCGTTGCCATTATTGCACCGCCTTCTTGCCGTAGAGCCGATCGGCGGCGTGCAGAGTGGGGCCGACATATTCATTCAGCGGGAAACCATGTCGGATCGCTTCTGTGATAAACGTTTTGGCGGTTCGAACCGCTTCTTTGACGGGTTTGCCTTTGGCCAGTTCAGCCGTGATCGCGGCCGAGTAAGTGCAGCCGGCCCCGTGGGTATAAGTGGTTTCGATCCGTTCCGCTTCCAAAATGTCAAATGATTCACCATCATAAAGCAAATCAATCGCTTTTTCGTGTTGCAATTTTCCGCCGCCTTTGATCAACACATATTTGGCTCCCAGCCGGTGAATGTTTACGGCTGCTTCCTTCATCTCATCGACGGTACGAATGGGACCGCACCCGCTCAATTGGGCTGCTTCAAACAGGTTGGGGGTCACCACGGTTGCCTTGGGAACAAGCACTTCCCGCAAAGCGACTGCCGTTTCCGGATGCAGTACCTCGTCGGTTCCTTTGCAGACCATGACCGGATCGATCACCACAGGTTGATCATGGTATGTTTCAATCGTCTCCGCCACCAGTTCGATCAGTTCGACCGAACCCAGCATGCCTGTCTTTAAAGCGTGTACGCCGACACCCTCCAGAATCGTTTTTAATTGGGCTCTCACCGTGTCCAGGGAAACCGGAAATACCTGATGCGCCCAATGGTTGTCGGGGTCCATAGCCACAATGGTGGTCAAGGCCGTCATGCCGTAGACTCCCCGCTCCTGAAAGGTTTTCAGATCGGCCTGAATCCCCGCTCCTCCGCTGCTGTCAGATCCTGCGATCGTTAAAGCTTTGTAGATTGTCATAGACATCCTCTCCGTTTCTGTCTGCTCGATGGGTTTACTTCGGGAATGGGTGATAATAAACCCCTTCGGCCTCCCATAACTTTTCCATCTCATGTAAATGTTGCGAGATTTCCTTTTTATTGTGCTGGGCGACAGCCGTTAAGAGTGCATTGATCAAACTTAATGGTGCCACAAATGAGTCAAGAAAGGAAGGGATGCTGCTGGACGCGGTCAACGTGAGATCGGACACGCTGGAAAGAGGGGAAGAATGGGTATCCGTGATCGCGATCGTACGGACACCTCTTTCCCGCAGAAATTTCATGGCTTGCACCGTTCTGGCCGTATATCTGGAAAAACTGATGCCGATGACCAGATCGTCGTGATCCAATGTGGCCAGCTTTTCAAACATCGTGTCGGAATCGGAGAGAAGCCGGCAGTTTTTAAGGAGAAGCTGCAAATAAAAGGTGAGAAAATGGCCCAGTGCATAGGAACTCCGCATGGCAACCACGGTGACCGATTTGGCCCGGTGGATACGGTTCACCGCTGCATCAAAGGCGCGGAGATCCAGATTTTGCATGGTTTGCTCAATATTATTCATATCCTCGGCCAACACCCCGATCGCCAAACGCTGTTTGTGCGGATACCTGTCTTCGGCCAGATTTAACCGTTCCACCGTGGTCAGGCGCTTGCGGATCTGTGTTTGCAAGCTTTGCTGCAGTTCGGAGTATCCGGAAAACCCCAAACAGTGGGCGAACCGGACCACTGTAGCTTCTCCGACCCCGGCTTGTCCGGCAAGCTGGGCTACCGTTAAAAAGGGAGCGGTGTCTTGATGGGTTTCCAAAAACCGGGCGACTTTCAATTGTGCCTGGCTCAATTCACTGCTCTTTTGACGGATAAGCTGAAAGACATCTTTGGTTTGAGACACGTGACCACCTGCCTTTGGCTAATCTTTTCACTCCCTGCTCAAATCGTTCCAGCGTTTCGTGAATCACCTCTGAACGATGGGCGGTGGACAAAGAAAAGCGGTTGAGCGGCTTGATATAGATCCCCTGGCTTAACAGGGCGACGTCCAGCTCTTTCCGCAGGGATAGATCGGAACGGAGGACGTCTTGAATTTGCTTCACACGTTGATCGGCCAGAACGATGTTAAAGATGCTCCCTTCGCCAACGGTATGCCCCGGAATTCCAAACCGGTCCAGGATTTCTTCCATCCCTCTTCGCAGCTTCATCGTTCCTTCTTCCAGTTGAGCATAGGTTCCCGGTTGTTGTAAAGAGCGGATGGTGGCCAATCCTGCTGCAAGAATCATCGGATGTCCGTTGTAAGTACCGCTGTGAAAGAGAATTTCCGTATCGGAAGGAGAAGATTGATGGGGGTCGTTGCTCAAAATATCCGCACCTCGTGCCGGGGAGCACAATTCCATGATCTCCCGCTGGCCGCCCACAGCGCCAATCGGAAAACCTCCGCCCAAAACTTTTCCCAGCGCTGTCAGATCGGGGGTGACGCCGTATCTTCCCTGAGCCCCGGACAGTCCGACCCGGAAGCCGGTCTTCACCTCGTCAAAGATCAGGACCATCCCGTATTCTTTCGTCAGTTCCCGTACGCCCCGAAGGAAAGCAAGATCCGGCGGAAGATATCCTCCCTGGACCGGTTCCAGTATGACAGCGGCGATTTCATGGCGGTGTTTTTTTAAGATTTCAGCGGTCTGTTCAAGATCATTAAAGGGCAGCACAACGGTGTTTTCCGTGTAATAATCAGGGAGTCCGAGCGAATCCGGCTTGACGGCGGGCGGGTGATTCCGCTCTCTCTCTGAAGGATGAACACTGATCAACACCTGGTCATAACCACCGTGGTAGTGCCCCTCAAATTTGGCCAGTTTTTTCCGACCGGTCCACGCAGTTGCCAATCGGATGGCCAAGAGAGTGGCTTCCAGACCGGAGTTGGTATAGCGCACGGACTCGATTCCCGGATACAGGTCAATCAATAGCTTGGCCATCTCCGTTTCCAGCCGGTGGGGGGTTCCGAAAATGGTTGTTCCCATCGTGGCGAGCTGCTCCCTGACAGCTGCTGTCACCCGTTCGTTGCCATGACCCAGGATCAAAGCTCCATAGCACAGATTGTAATCGATATATGGATTTTGATCGACATCGTAAAGGTAAGCGCCGCCGGCACGGTTCATAACGATGGGATAGGGGGCGAAAAACTTGATATTGGCAGTGACCCCTCCGGGAATGAACTGCTTCGCTTCATTATGTAATTGCAGAGAGGTCGGTGTTTTTTGTAAATAGCTGGTTTCCATCCGGATTCACCTCATCATACGGAATATATATTCCGTAATTTATTATTTATGGAGTATATACTCCATTATAAGGCGGATCCGTCTCACGTCGACCGTGGAAAAACCGG
Source organism: Lihuaxuella thermophila (assembly GCF_900110165.1). Taxonomy (GTDB): domain Bacteria; phylum Bacillota; class Bacilli; order Thermoactinomycetales; family Thermoactinomycetaceae; genus Lihuaxuella; species Lihuaxuella thermophila. The sequence goes on along the minus strand of NZ_FOCQ01000006.1, from coordinate 33,733 downwards.
TTCAACCCCCCTGTTGACGAAAAAAAAGCAAAAACACGCGGAGTTGCTCATCTTTTCGCAGAAAAGCAGAAAAAACCGCCCCCTGATCGAGATGGTTATTAACCATGGCGGCGGCCAGACCGTTTCTTTTTGTTCCTTCTCCTGTTTCTCAGCCTTTCTCTCCGCTTCTTTAAATTGAATAGTTGTTTTTTTAAAGACGTTATCTCTTTGTTCAATTCTCTGATTTGCTTTTTCAAAGACGGTCCCTTTTTGTTTTCCTGGGACTTGATGTCTCCGGACGATTCATTTTCCGGTGTTGAAGAGACATGTTTGTTTCGGAGGGAAGACGGAACAGAACCATTCGCGAGTTTATATTTTGTGGCTCTCTAAAATTTGCTGAATGGCTGTTTCAAAAGCCGTAACACTTCGTTCCCATGTCCATTTTTGTGCTTCTTTTTCCCCTTCTCTAGCCAACCTTTGCCGTAACGACGGATCATTGATAAGCCGAATGATATCATGGGCCAGACGGTTTTGATAACGATAGGACATTAAACAATTTTGTTCATGCCGGCAATAGTCCATATTCCCACCCGCATAAGTGGTGACCAGAGCAGCACCGCACCTCATCGCCTCAAGGCCGGGAAGAGAGCCCGCGTCATAAGTGGATGACATCACAAAGATATCTGTTTCATTGTAGCAACGGCACATTTCTTGATCATTTTTTGGATTTAAAATACGATATCGGCTATTGTATTTTAAGCTTTGTAAGGTAGGATAATTGGCAAATTCAGCCGGAGGGGAAAATAAGTTGATTTGCACATGAGGAAAACGATTTTTGATCATCTCCAGTTGAGAGAGCAAATAAGGTTGATCACGATGCCAGGACCACGTCCCTTTTGCACCTCTAACGATCGCCGATATTCGTATAAGGGAGTTTGGATGGCGGAGATGAAGGTTTTTAAATTCGGAACTAATGCCGATGGGAACGATATGGCCTTTGATTCCGTGATTTAAATAGATGATTTGCTGTTGCCATTTGGATATCACCAATACATGTCTGGTGGCATGATATGAAGGAAAGGATACATGATTGTCCTTTAAAAACGTCGGTTCATAACAAAGGCTTAAGCGAACATGGATGCCTTTTCCATTTTGGCTTGCCTCTTGAGCCGAAGGAACCACCAGATAATAATTTGAAATGATGAAATCACTTTTGGGATAATCACTTTCCATTATGTGGTGATTGTGTTTCGTGCGGATTAGTTTGGCTTTAATATCATACTCAACGACTCCCGCCCGTGGCATCAGAATGGTAACATCGTGTCCTCTTGCTACCAGACCATTCGTCAGTTCAGCGAGCATTCGTTGCGCTCCGCCCAGACATAGGGTAAGAATGGGAAATGTAAATTTCATTTTTTCAACTCCTCAGCAATTAATCTTTCTAATGCCGCCCGATGTCTTTGTTGTACTAAATTGATTTCCAGCGGGATCTCCCGGGCGTATTTTTTGGTGCCCATTTCTTCATGGACACGGTAAAGAACAAGAGGTTCATCCAAATAATAGAACTCATATTTCTGTAAAACTCGTAACCACATGTCATAATCCTGTGTATAACGAAGAGTGACATCAAATAAACCAACTTTCGAAAAAACTTCCATTTTCAGCATAACCGTACACCCGTTAATGGGGCAGCCTTTTAGCATGGTTTGATAAAATTCAATTTTATTTGCAAACTTCACTTGTCCGGGACTGCCCATATACTGGTTGTTGGAATTCATAAAGAAAAATGATGTATAACTAACATGGGCATTATTTTGTTGCATCAAAGAGACTTGCTTGGCCACTTTATCACGTTTATACAAATCATCGGAACTCAGCCATGTAAAATACTCTCCGGTTGCGTGTTGAATCCCGCAATTTAAAGCACTTGCCGTACCTCCGTTTGCTTTTTCGACATAGCGGATATGATTGAAATAAGGAACAACTTTTTCTTTATACCTGGTTGAGCCATCGTTAATGACCAGGATCTCCGTACAAGGATAACTCTGATTCAGGGCGCTCTCGATTGCCTGATCGATATAAGGACAGTTATAAAAAGGGATCACAATGGATACTTTAGGCATCTTATTTTGCCATACGTTCATGATAGATCATCTCCAAAGTCTCAACTAAAGAATGTTCAAAGTTTCTCTTTGTTAATCGCTGAGCGACTTTCAGTCCGCCTTGAATCAATTTCTTCGCTAACTTTTCGTCGGACAACACGGTAAGGATTCCCTCTGCAAGGGACTGCGGATGTTGCGGGGGGCAAATATAAGCACTTTGCATATGCGTACAAAAATCAAGAATTCCACCTGAGTTCGTCGTTACGACCGGTGTGCCGCAGGCCATCGCTTCAAGAGGAGGAAGAGAAAAAGCTTCAAACCAGGAAGATGAGACAAACAGGTCTGCGGAGCGATAGAGATCGGCCATTTGTATCTCATTTTGCGGAGAGAAGACCTTGTGTGGAATTCCAGGCAGTGACAGAGGGTATTCAGGACAAATCAGATGAACGATAAATTTGCCTGGATAGTGTTGCTGTACAATTTTCATGCACTCCACAAAATCGTTGAAACCTTTAAATTCATATGCATATGGTGGCCGTGCGATATAAAGGATCACTTTCGGTTTATGTCTATCAAATTTGCTCTCCGGGGAATCGGGGTAAAAAACAGACGGATCAACCCCCAGATTGATCACTTTGCTCCGTTTTTTCACATGACTGTAGATCTGGTCATCCAGCCAATGGGAGATGGAGATGATCGGAACCTCTTGTTCATATGTCCAGAGTGCTTCACGTTTGTCCGGTACCCAAAAGGGTTCAAAACCAAGGCTCAATCGTACACACTGTTTAGGCCAGGCTTCAAAGGACGGACGAAAGGTGGTATAGAAGTTAGGGAGAACGATATCTCCGTATGGAATATATTGTTTGTGGAGAAACGGAATGATTGTTAATCGGGACTGAAGCTGGTATTTGACGGTGCCTGTTTGAGGCATGACAATTTCGGCGTCGTGGCCTCTTTCCAGGAATGCGTGAGCAATATCCACCAGAACCTTGCATCCGCCACCTATATGCAAATCACCTACCGGAATCACTACTTTCATTGGTATTCCTCCTGGTTGAGATGCTTATTTTTTCTTTTAAAATATTCTAAGAGAAATTATTTGGAATCCATATTTGCCCTGACAAAAAATGAAAAATATTTACAAAAAAGCCTATTTTATAATATAACCCTTTGATGCATGGACTCATATAATATTATTAAGAGTCAGACTAATCCGGGAACTATGTTTCATCAGGGGAATTATGGCTTAAAAAAGTTGGGGGGATGTTGAGTGAATATGAATAGCGAGAAGGTCATTATTTTTCCTCATATAGTTAAAACCGGAGGCAGTACATTACAATCTATTTTAATGAATGAATATAAATCAGATACACTACTTTTGTATCACAATCCTCCTGATCAAGTTCTTAAAGATAAGAACGGAATTATTGAAAAAATCAGGAAACAACAGCGTAATCTCAAAGCGATTATTGGTCATTTTTCTTTTGATCTGTATTTTTGGCATGTAGGAGAATCAATATTATCAGACTTTAAACTCTCAAAGCCGGTCAGATACATTACCATGCTGCGTGATCCGGTGGATCGGATTATTTCTTTGTTCTATTATTTGAAATCATTTCACCCGGACCCTATGTTTAAGCAAAACTTTGAAGACTTTATCTTTAATCGTCCATTAGAACTAAAAAATATTCAAACTTTGACTTTAACCGGGAGAGGAATGGTTAGCCTTGAAATGGCCAAGAAAAATTTAGATACACACTTTGAAGTGGCTGGAATCACAGAGATGTTTAACGAATCTGTTTTTTTGATGAAAAAAGCATTTGGTTGGAAATTAATGAGTTATGAAAAGAAAAACATTACGACAAAACGACCTTCCAGGGATGATCTTCCACGAGATGTAATCAAAAAGATCCAGAAAGATGATTATTTAGATATAGAGCTATATAATTATGCAAAGGAAATTTTAGAGAAGAAGATTGATTCTTTAGATAGTCATTATAAGGATAAATTAGTCAAATTTACAAATACGCAAATGAACAGAATGCATAAAAATTAAATTGATCTAGCAAAAGAGCCTTTGTTAAACACATGATCCCGATGAAAAGATTCTCATGAGAGAAGTCCAGCCCTTACCGTTGTGCCAACGGAGGCCGGACTTCTGACGTTTTTTGGCATCACGCCAAGTGTCACCGGTCCTTCGAGACCAGGTTCTTTATCTCAATCCTGTACGAAGTGTGATGATTGGACCGACTGATCCCTGTCTTCTATTTATGGGTGGTATTTTGTATCCATTCATATGTTTTCATAAGACCTTCGTTCAGACTGAATTTAGCACGCCAGTTCAGTTCTTTTTGTATTTTGGATGTGTCGACGGCTCTGCGTATTACTTTATCCGTGGGTCTTTTGGGTGAATAACGGGTAGGATAACACGGATGTCCCGTCAAACCACCTATTTTCTGGGCCAAACTATTTATACTTGTTTCTGTTCCGGTTCCGACATTGTACACTTGACCTTCGGCTTTAGAATGAGCAGAAACCAACATCAATGCGTCAATGGCATCTTCAACATAAGTGAAGTCCCTGGTTTGTGAACCGTCCCCATAAATGATGAAAGGTTTTCCATCTTGAATAGCGTCAAAAAATTTAGCTACTACCCCGCAGTAAGGATTGGTAGAAAGTTGCCCGGGTCCGTAAACATTCGAAAGGCGGACAATAGTAACAGGCAGCTGATACAGATGATAATAGACTTGGCAATAATGCTCCATCGCAAATTTACTGGCGGCATAAGGTAATTCAATTTTGTGATAGGATTCCGGTGTCGGTAAAATATCTGCATTGCCGTAAATGGAGGCAGAGGAAGTGTAAACGAACCTTTTGATTTGACCAGCGTATGTTTTAATAGCATTCAACAGTGTATAACCGCCGTAGAGGTTCGTTTCCAAATCTCTTTCGTGATTTTCAATGGAAAGAACCAGGTTTCTGCATGCCAAATGAAAAACATGCTCGATATAAGGCAGAATACTGCTCAATAATTTTGTGTTGAGAATGGTGTCTTGAAAGAATGTAATATTATCTTTATCTGGAATTAAATTTTTATCCCCTGAAGACAAATCATCGATAACATAGATGTGTTTTGAACAGGGAGCAAGTTTTTTTATTAATTGCGACCCTATAAAACCAGCTCCCCCCGTTACAAGAATTGATCCATATTTCATCATTCGTTACCCCTTTTTTATCAGATAACTTCATTCTATGCATCTAAATAAAAAAGGAATGGGTTTCACAAGGAGATAATAATCTATACAAAACCAATCTAGTTTACATACTATGTCTAGAACCTGTCTGATCAATCCGATACGGGTATGTAGAAGGGTTTTTTTAGAACAAACGAACATTATTCTGCTGAACGGGAAGGAGACATTAAGCCTATTGATGACCCCTCAATAATTTAAAAGGAGTAATGATTCGTGCTGATATTAAGAAAAATTTTGATGGCTTCTGGTTCTAAAGAAACCGTTTAATCTCTTAGTTTATTTAACAATGGGAAAGAAGGTGTGATTCTTTGTTCAATTTACTTATTCTAACTGCTGATGTCTCTCCATTTCTTTATAAAAATGATTGGTATCTTTTTGAGGAAGTAAAAAAATTAACTAATTGTGTTGTTTTAACCCATGACGTTTTTTACAAAGCGGACTGTAATATTGTTGAATTAATCAAAATATCTTCTTTTCAACCGGATTTCATTCTTATTAATGAGATAATGGGAGGATGGTACACGAAAGGTTGTAAAAACATCAATATTCCAATTGGCTATATGGTCCACGATGTGCAATCCAATGTAGATTTCAGAAGAAAGTTCCTGTCAGAAAATGCGATCAGTCTTATTTTTTCATTTATTAAGCATAAATTTGTTGAATTGTATCCGGAATTTACCGATAAATTCCGCTGGCTTCCCCACCATGTCAATACGAGTATATTTAAAGACTACGGTTTGCAAAGAGAGATCAACTCTTTATTCATGGGGAACACCAGTCCCCTGTATCCTCTGCGTAAAAAAGTGATCGAGAAAATGAGGGGACAACCCGGTTTTGTTCACCATGTCCACCCAGGCTACCTTCTCCAACCGGGAAAGGATTCGAAACCTGTCTTTGTGGGCGAACAATATGCAAAAGAAATCAACCGGGCAAAAATGTTTTTTACCTGCTGTTCCATTTATAAATACCCTCTGTTGAAATATTTTGAAGTGTTAGCTTGCCGGACGCTACTCCTGGCAGATAGTTGTGAAGAGCTGAAGGAACTGGGTTTTAAACCCGATAAGCATTTTGTGGAAATTAATGAACACAACTTTTATCAAAAATACCTATATTATTTGAACAATGAAATGAAACGCAATCAAATAGCAACTGACGGACATCAATTTGTTACAAAATACCATTCAACCCGGGTTAGGGCTCAACAGCTGGTCAAGTATATAGCTGACATCCTCAAAAAATAAAGCCTGTCAATCCATTCGCGATTGATTTGTTCATTCGGTTGGTTTTGTACCTGTTGTCTATGGACCTGATTTGAATGATTTTGCAGATAACTCACTCCCAAATATAAAAATATTTTTGTTATCTGGATTCATTGTTATGTGAATTTCGGAGGTATTAAAACTTGATTTAATAGTACCCGAGAATATTTCGAATTGGGTAAGGAGAAGATCTTGGCAATTAAACAGTGAATGATGAAACCCCCTTGGCGAGTTCGTCAAGGGGGTTATTAATAAGAATTGCCTATATTTTAAACATAACGGGTGTTATCAACTTAAGCGACCGCTATTCCGGAAAACGTAACCGGACCGACAACTGAAGCATTTGTAGTAGGTCCGCTGATCAGCTCTGCAGTGAGGCTGTATGGTTGAAAGTCTACCGGAACATTGGTTTCAATGATTTGGAAAGTAATATTTCCGGTTTCATTGACGGCTACAGCTCTTGACCGGGCTGTACCAATGACCATCGTTCTTGCAGCACCCCGGGTCACTCTGAAAAAGATTTGAGGTGTTCCCCGGGTGGATTGAAACTTACTGAAGCAATTAAGATCACTTTATTGATCGCAGTGTTAATCGTGAAACCGAATTCCGCAAGTATGATACGGGAAGGTGAGGCGGGGATGGGTCTTTAATGTTCCGTTAAAGTTGGTGGGGACACTCGAGCCAAAGGCAATCAGCTGTGCATAATTCTTACTCCTAGTTTGAATGATCATCGTTAGCATATGAAACTCTGTGATAGTATGATTGAATGATTATATTATTTCAATAAATTTATTACATATATTTGCAGAATATATATTCGTCTATTTCTATTCACTTCACAAAAAAGCCCGTACCGGCATATGGCCGATCGAATACGTTATAAAAGCATTGTAATTGTAAAAGAAGGTGATCATTTGAAATTGAACGGGAAGACCGTACTGGTGACAGGAGCGGCCGGATTTATCGGTAGCCACCTTCTCGAGCAACTGCTTGCAGGGGGGGCCAACGTCCGGGCTTTTGTGCGTTACAATTCACGAAATCATCGCGGTTTTATTGAACAGTTGCCTGCGGCTGATCAAAAAGAGATTGAGATCATGATGGGAGATTTAAGGGACCCGGACGCCGTGAGGCAAGCGGTGAAAGGGACAGACATCGTTTTCCATCTGGGTGCTTTGATCGCCATTCCCTATTCCTATTTAAATCCCACAGAGGTAGTGGAAACCAATGTCTTAGGCACCTTGAATGTAGCCAGGGCGGTGCTTGATTTTGGTGTTTCCCGTATGATCCATACTTCTACCAGTGAAGTGTACGGCACGGCACGGTATGTACCGATGGATGAACAGCATCCGTTGCAGGGGCAATCTCCGTACTCAGCCAGTAAAATTTCGGCAGACAAAGTGATTGAAAGCTTTTATTGCTCCTATGATCTGCCTGTAATTACCGTCCGGCCGTTTAATGCCTATGGGCCGCGGCAGTCGATGAGGGCCGTTATTCCTACGATTATTACTCAAGCGCTTTTCCGATCCAAAATCGAATTGGGAAATCTGTCGGCTACGCGTGATTTCACCTATGTAGAAGATACAGCCCGTGCTTTTATCTGTGCAGCCACAGCGGAAAAAGGATTGGGTCAGGTGTTTAATGCCGGGTCGGGGTTTGAAATCTCAATCGGAGACCTGGCTAAAAAGATTCTGCAAATCGTCGGACGCGAGATCCCGGTGTGTGTGGCGAATGAGCGATTGCGTCCGAAGAAAAGCGAAGTAGACCGGCTTTTCTCGGATAGCCGGAAAGCAGCCAGATGGTTAGGGTGGAAGCCAACGGTATCATTGGAGGAAGGATTAGAGAGAACGATTGATTGGATTCGTCAAAATCAAGGGATTTATCGACCCGATGAGTATGTTCGATAAAGGGGGGGATTACTTTGGATGCGGTAGTGATGACAGGCGGAAAAGGAACCCGAATGACACCTTATACAAAGGTGTTGCCCAAAGGTCTTCTCCCGATCGGAAAGCAGCCGATATTAGAAATTATCGTTAAACAGCTGCGTTACTATGGATTTGACCGCCTAACCATGGCCTGTGGATATTTGGCACCATTGATTCAGACTTATTTCGGAGATGGAAGTTCATGGAATGTGAAAATCCGCTATCAAGTGGAGGATCATCCATTGGGGACAGTTGGAGCATTGAAAAATATAAAACATCTCAGCCAGCCTTTTTTAGTGATTAATTGCGATGTTTTAACCACATTGAATTTTAAGGAATTTTGGGAGTTTCACTGCAAAGGAGACAGTCTTTTAACGATCGCCTCACAGGAAAAAAAGATCCCGATTCACCTGGGAGTTCTTCAAACACAGGGAGATCGTGTGATCGACTTTGTAGAAAAGCCCGTGCTAATGGCACATGTAAATATGGGAATTTATATGATGGAGCCTGAAATCCTCAGATATATACCTGAAAATCAGTTTTTTGATATCCCCGACTTGATCCGGGCACTGTTAGCTGACAATCAAAAAATCCGCCATTTTGCAAATACGGCTTACTGGCACGATATTGGACGGCCGGAAGATTATCATCACGCCGATGAGGAATTTCCCGAAATCAAAGACCAGCTTTTGCCGGGTGAACAACGGTGAACGATCGGAAAAAAAGAGTTCTCATCACAGGGATTAACGGCTTCGTCGGGCCACATATGGGTCAATACTTATATTCAAATCATATCCGCGTATTGGGAATTGGACGAAGGGATGTTTCTTCTATTAAACATCATAGATTTGAGTATCAATCTTGCGATTTACTCCAGCCTTCCGCGGCCATTTCCCTGATACACCGGTTCAATCCGGATTATGTCATTCATTTGGCAGCTGAGAATGGGGTTCAAGAATCATGGAATAATCCTGCAATCACCCTGCGCAGCAATATCCTGGCTGCGTTAAATATTATGGAAGCAGTTCGACGTCATCCGACCGGACGGTTTAAAGGTTTGTTGCTGATTGGTTCTGCTCACGAATATGGGGACAATTTTCCGGATCCTACTCCCAGAACAGAAGAAACTCCGCTTCGGCCTTCATCCCCTTATGGATGGAGTAAGATGCTGCAAACGCAAATGGCTCTGATGTATGCAAGCCTCTACTCAGTACCTGTAATCATTGCCAGGACGTTTAATCTCATCGGCCCCGGAAGATCGAGGGGCATTTGTGCCAAGATTGCCGAGCAAGTGGTGGAAATGGAGCAAGGCCTTCGTCCTCCCAAACTGATTCTGGGAAATACCAAGGTTCAGCGGGATTTCCTGGATGTGCGTGACGCTGTTCGGGCATACTGGGATCTCCTGCAACTGGATCCCGTCCCTGCAGGAGAAATCTTTCATGTATGCCGGGGGTCGGCGTATTCAATCAGTGAATTGGTCACGCTTTTTCAAAAGCATGCCAGGGTTTCGTTTGATGTTTGTACAGATCCTGCTTTAATCCGAAAGAATGAAACCCTGATCCTATACGGCAACAATAAAAAACTGTGTTCGGCGACCGGCTGGAAACCTGCTTTTACGCTCGAAGAGTCGATCCGGGATTTATTAGAGGAGACCCGAAGAAGATATGGAGAAAAGGGGGGAGAGGAAAAATGAAAGTGATGACCATTCTCGGAACCAGGCCGGAGATCATTCGATTGAGTTTAGTGATTAAAAAATTGGATCTTCTGGCAGCCAGACACGTACTTGTTCATACGGGACAAAATTACGACCATTCTCTGAGTTCCATATTTTTCAAACAACTGAGAGTGCGGACACCTGATTATCATTTGCAAGCGGGTTCTCATACGTTTGGGGGACAGGTAGGACAAATGTTTGCTGACGTTGAGACCATCATCACGAAGGAAGAACCGGATCGGATTCTGGTCCTGGGAGACACAAATAGTGCTCTTTGCGCCATACTGGCCGAGCGGATGGGCATACCTGTATACCACATGGAGGCGGGGAATCGTTGTTATGACCCAAGCGTTCCGGAAGAAATCAATCGAAAACTGATAGACTCCGTCTCTTCCTTTAATTTGCCTTACACGGAAATGAGCAGGCAAAACTTGTTGAGAGAAGGAATTTCACCCCAGCGAATCTGGGTAACGGGAAATCCGATTTACGAAGTTTTGCAGGCATTTCAACTGGAAATTGATCAAAGTGATATATTACAAAAAATGAGGGTGGATGAAAAGAATTATATCCTGGTTACCAGCCACCGTGCGGAAAATGTAGATAATAAAGAACGGCTTCAGTGCATTGTTGAAGCTCTTCAATTGATTGCCGAACAGCAGCAGATGCCAGTCATTTGCAGCGTACATCCGCGGACCCGGCAACGGTTAAAGCAATTTGGGATTGATGTTCACCACCCGCTTGTGATTTTTAGTGAACCTTTTGGTTTCTTTGATTTTGTGAAACTTCAGAAACATGCGCGGTGTGTAGTGACGGATAGTGGAACGGTCCAGGAAGAAAGCTGCATTTTTGGTGTGCCGGCTGTCACCATCCGGCAAAGCACGGAAAGGCCGGAAACCGTTATTTGTGGCAGCAACACGGTGTCCGGGATCGATTCAAAACGGATCGCTGCTTGTGTGGAGTTAATGATGCAGACAGTACATTCATGGACCTGTCCCGAGGGGTACACGGACCCCGATGTATCGACGAAGGTAGTCAATCTAGTATTAGGAGGGCAGTGCTATGTTTAAAGATCGGACCATTCTCATCACGGGCGGTACAGGTTCATGGGGACAGGAGCTGACACGCCAATTGCTTCAATATCACCCCAGGGAGATCCGCATTTTTTCCCGAAACGAATTTTTACAGGTAAACATGCATCGTTCATTTTCCCATCAACCTGCTTTGAAATTTTTTATAGGGGATGTGCGGGATTTTTCCGCTGTACAAGAAGCCTGTCGGGGTGTTGATTACGTCTTTCATCTGGCGGCATTAAAACATGTTCCGATCTGTGAAATGCAGCCGGACGAAGCGCTCAAGACAAATGTGCATGGAACAGAAAACATTATCCGGGCAAGTATTATGCATCGAGTAAAAAAAGTGATCGATGTTTCGACCGACAAGGCCGTCGATCCGATTAATTTTTATGGTATGACGAAATCATTCGGTGAAAAATTGATGATACGGGCGAACGATCTCAGTGAAACGACCCGGTTCGTGTGTATCCGGGGAGGCAATGTACTGGGGACAAACGGAAGTGTCGTTCCGTTTTTCAAAAACCAGATCCTCGAAAAACAGGAGGTAACTCTCACTTCACGGGAAATGACCCGCTTTTTTCTGACGATCTCCGAGGCGATTGAATTGCTTTTAAAAGCGGCCCAGGTAGCCATTGGCGGGGAAACATTTGTCATGAAAATGAAATCGTGCCGGATAATCGATCTGGCTAACGTCCTGGCGCAACTTCTAATCAGGGCACCGATCCAAATCAAGGAGATTGGTGTCCGGCCTGGAGAAAAACTGCATGAGGTACTTGTTTCGATCTATGAATCCCCTCATACCTTCTATTACAGCGATCATTACTTCGTCATTCTGCCGTCACACCCGACCCCGGCTCTTTCCAAACAATATCATTCCCTGAAAAGAGTGAATTTCCAAACCTATTCATCCGATACTCACTTGATGTCGCATGATGAAATTGAACGGATGCTGAGACGCGGGGGAATGGTCGTATGAACCATTCTCTGAGATGGTAGGGAGGAGATTGGATGTGAAAGTTCTCATTTTCGGCGGCCATGGAATGGCCGGTCATATGATAAAAGATTACCTGCAATATGCAACCGACCATGAGCTGTGGTATACAGTACGGCAGAAGGTGGATGAGAGCAACGGTATCTCTCTCAATGTAAAAAATGAATCGGAAGTGAAGGATGTTTTGGCCCGTGTCAAGCCGGATGTGGTGGTTAATGCTGTGGGCATTTTGAACAATGATGCCGCACAACGGCCATTTGAAGCCATTTATGTAAATAGTCTTTTCCCCCATCAGCTCGCACGGTTGGGTCATCAATTAGGCTTTCGTCTTGTTCATATCAGTACAGATTGCGTTTTTTCGGGAAAAAGAGGCAATTATACAGAATACGATCTAACCGACGGTGAAACGGTTTATGCCAAAACGAAAAGTCTGGGAGAAGTTGTCGACGATGTAAATATTACCATTCGGACATCGATCATCGGTCCTGAGTTAAAGCAGGATGGCATCGGTCTTTTTCATTGGCTGATGAATCAAACAGGTGAAATTCTAGGATATCGGCAAGTTTTTTGGAATGGAGTTACCACATTGGAATTGGCGAAAGCCATTGCGTGGTTAATGCCACGTTCCATCAGTGGTCTGGTTCACCTTGCCGCCCCCGAAAAAATCTCCAAGTATGTGTTATTGAAAATGTTGCAGGAGGTGTTCGGGCGGGACGATCTTATTATCAAACCGAGTGACCATTTGGTCTCGGATAAAAGCCTGATTCAGACAAGAAGTGATTTTTCTTATCAGGTGTCTTCTTATTCCCGAATGCTGGTGGAACTGAAACAATGGATGGAAACGCAAAGGAAGAGAAACTATCCTTATCGGTGATGAATCAAATACGTGCTCTTTCATGAACTGAGGCAGAAAGGAGAAATACTTTTTCATGAATATAACATTTATTCTGCCGGGTTATCCATCTGAACCATCAGGAGGGTTTCGTGTTGTATATGAATATGCGAATCATTTAGTTGAACGAGGTCATGAGGTCTCTGTAGTCCATCCAGCTTATACTTATTCTTCCGGGCATCCAATATACAGATCCACATCTCCCCGAATTGACTGGCAGTATATTCACGAAAAGGTAAGAATGATCTATGCTCCTTCTTTAGATGAAAAATATATACCTGATGCCGACGCTGTTATTGCAACCGCATGGTTTACAGCCGATTATGTTCATCATTATTCCCACAGGAAGGGAAAAAAATTTTATTTTATTCAAAGTTTTGTGACGTGGTACGGTTTTGATAAAGTAAAAAGGACATGGTTGTTACCTTTAAATAAAATTGTCATCTCTAAATGGTTGTACCAACTGGGACTTAAGTTTGGTGTTCCGGTTACGGATATAACATATATTCCTAATGCTATTGATCATAATAAGTTCCGGTTGATAAATCCGATTTCGAAGAGACCTAAAACCATAGCGATGTTATATTCCAGAATAAGAATAAAAGGCTCATGTGATGGAATAAAGGCTTTACAATTAGCAAAAATGGCGATTCCGGATTTACATGCCGTTTTATTTGGTGTACCAAAAAGAAGTACCGAAATTCCCGGATGGATGGATTATATTCAAACTCCTTCCCAGGAAGATCTGGTTGACAAGATCTATAATGGAAGTTCAATCTATTTATGTTCAAGTTGGAACGAGGGATGGGGGCTTCCTGCATCAGAGGCTATGGCTTGCGGGTGTGCAGTTGTATCAACAAAAAATGGTGGTTCGGAGGAGTTTTGCATTCATAATCAGACTGCTTTATTATCTCCACCTAAAAATCCTGATGAATTGGCAAAAAACCTGATATTATTATTAAAAAATGATCCATTGAGAATGAAAATAGCCGAGAATGGACTGCAATATATAAGAAAATTCAATTATAATAAATCCACAGATTTGATGGAAAGTCATTTACTCTCGATCGTTAAACAAAAATAAAAAACATGTTTGTATATGACCTCAAACGCTGTTCACAAAAAATGAAAAAGTATTAAAACAGGTTGTTTTTTATATGCAAAGGATGCCTGAAACAATGGACAAATTAGTAGGAGAATATTTGATATTTGCTATTTAATATTCCCAGAAAAAAGTTGCTAACCTTGTCAGGAGGTTAGCAACTTGTATTATTTCGGAATCGATTTTTTCTAAGTCGGCTTCCAATCTAAAAGTTGTAGGGGGGACCCACTCTTTCCTCAATTCGTCTTGCAGCTTCACCAAATACGGCAAAAATCGCATTTACCAGCCTTATAAAGTTTTGATGCATTCAAATCACTCCTTTTCTTTTTTTGAGTCAATCATCTGTTTTATGACATTGGCAGAGTCTTTGACCGTATTTAACTGTAACCGGTCGTTTAATCTCTTGAATATATTAGCTAGTATAAAAATCTGTTGTTTTCTTCCATCATTTACGTTCATACCTTGCTGATTTTGATTTTGGGACATGAAACCCCTCTCTTTCGGTGACCATTTTTATATACTGGAGGAACTTTCATCGTAACTTTAATTTTAGTAAAATAGACAATGGTAGATGTTGCCCGTCTGTATGAAAGGGGCTACCTCCCCGAAGTGAGGAGGGTTTATATTTGTTCTGTTGTTAGACTAATTGTTTTGCGTCTCCGGGACCTTTTTCCACTTGGTCAACTTCAATATCACCGCCTGCCGCGAGAATGTCATCAACATTTAAGTTGATAGCGGTATCGGTAGCCGCTTGAGCATTTGGATTGATATGAAATTGATTATCGTCAGGCTGGCAGGCTGTGCTTCGGAAGTCCCGGCAGTGACGATCTTTTTTCTTCCGGCAATCGGGTTTCCTTTTTCTACATTTTTTGCGCATTCTCTACACCTCCTTTTCTAATCTGATAACAATATATGTTGCACTGTTAAAAAAGGAGTGTACGAGTATACTCGGTTAAACAAACAAAATTAATTGCTTGCTAGAACAACGGAAAAATCCCTCTCAAAAAACAGGGAAAGATTCATCGAAGCGGTTTAGCTCCTGACTTGTCGACTGACTTTATTTCATCAAAGTTTTTGGAAGACTGTTTGATGTCTCGGCCAGCTGCAAAAATATCGTCTACGGCTACGTTTGTACCATTGTCTGTTGCCGCTTGAGCAGATGGGTTGGCATTAACGGTGATTTGAGGGGAACAGCACTTTTTAATTAATATACGCAATAACTTGATTAATAATCGGAGCTCTCTGTTTCTCTTCTTGCAACGTTTGCATTTACGCATTTTCATCACTCCAATCCCTTTAAAGTTACTAATAGTATATGATTGAGATAAAATAGGGATCGGACAAATATTCTAGGTTAAATAAAACATTTTTTGCTGACAAACTGGTCAAGTAAAAACGTTAATTCAAAACATAGATAAAGCGGCAATTTTAAAAACTTTAAATTCATAATATTTATAAATGGAACTTAATGATGAAAGGTGGATGGCAGCATAAATAGTTATCTAATACCACAGTTGCATTTGTTTTAAAGGTATTGAGATAGACTTTTTAAAACATCGACATGTAATTTTGCAGAGATTATGTTTTTAGTAAAAAGGAGATGCAGGATTCAATCCGACTCCTCCCATCATTCAGAACAATTATTCGGGCGATTTTTCATTCATCTGGGTTAAGTCGTGTATGGAAAATCCGATTCAAACCCCTGTACAAAGAGAAAGAGGGAAACAGCGAATTGTTCATTTTTTACGCGAAAAACAGAAAAAACTCCACCCTGTTGAGATGGAGTTTTTTAACGCCGGCGGTCAGACTTTTTCTTTTTATTCCTTCGTTTGTTTCTGAGTCGTTTTCTCCGTTTCTTTAAAGTGAATAGTTGTTTTTTTAAAGACAATATCTGTTTGTTCAATTCTCTGATTTTCTTTTTGAAAGATGATCCCTGCTTGTTTTCCTGCGCATTGACATCGCCAGACAATTCATTTTCCGGAGGTGTAAAAGATAAGTTGGTTTTGGCGAGTGAATCGAGGGAGCCCAAATCCGTCGTGTTTTCAGGAAAGCCGTCTGCGGCGGAATTTTGTCTATTTTTTTCCTGCTCTTTTGAAGTTGCTTTACCTCCCCGTCGCTTTTTTTCTGCCTCTTCCCCCTGTGCGAGAGAACCTTTTTTCATCCCCCCGGTTCGTCCATCTAGGCTATCCATGTGATTCCGTTCTTCGCCCATAAGCAGATCTCCTTTTTCGAGTTTTGACTGAGTATCAATGATCTGATTAGAAAAAACGAAAAACCATGACTTTTTGATCTTTCCCGGAGAGATCTGCGCACTCGATGACTCAGATCTTTTCTTCATTGTATGAAATGTTTTTTAAGGCGGGTCATCATTCATACGCCTAATTTGAGTGTGGAAAACGAATTCCGCGCCAAAGAGCAAAAGGAGGGAATAGGTTTAGCTCTGGTCTCTGTACAAAGGGATATAAAAAGGCGGGAAAGCTATTTAATAGAGGTGTGGAACAAAAAAAGGGAACTGCCCGCATCGCATGTTTTGTCCTGATTCGTATCATCAAAATCATACGGACCGGACATTTGCAGCAAGCAGCTCCCACAGGGATGCCATGGATTTATTTATCTATTAGCAGCCGCAATCGCAGTCGCAATCGCAGTCGCAATCACAGTCATCTTTTTTGTGTTTTTTGTCTTTTTTCCAGTCTTTTTTGTCATCACACCAATCTTTATGATCTCTTGGGCAGCGGAAGCGTGGGCAGCGACGTTCACGTGGGCAGCGTTCACGGCGGCGACGTTCTTCGCGGCGACGGCGTTTATTCTTTTTATGATTATTGTTTTTATGCTTGTTGTTGTTGTTGCAGTTGTTGTGCATGAAATCACCTCCTTTCACGGTGGAAATAAGAGGGGTTTCATCTGATTGATCGGTTTTGTCTGGGAATACAGGTGTGGAGAGAGGGGTGTAACTGAGTGAGGGTTGGGAAGGATACTGGCGAGGGAATGAAAACTATCATTCTAGCAGATTTGTTTTAGTATATTCTGTTTGATTGGAATACGTGCAGGCTAAAAGTAGAATGGGGCGGATCTTGTTCACCCTATGAATCTTGCGCACAAACGTTCCATCCGGTTAAATGGTTTAGGCCGGGTCTGTTGTAGAATTGCTTGAACCACTGATGGCGGTTGCATTGCCTGTATTGGTATTGGCGGATGTGAAAACATTCGTACCGCTGACGCTGCCGCCGATATTTTGTCCGATTTGGGAGATGATTGCTTGAACCAAACCATTTCCGGCGTTATTATTTCCGTTGTTATCATTTCCGTTATTATTTTGCGCGAGAATGATCCTGCAACGATCAATTCGATGGCGTCTAACCCTTCTCAAGCGTCTGAGCCTTCTACAGCGTCTAACCCTATCTCTATCCCTTCTTCTGCATCTGCGACTGATAGGTCTTCACCTCTTTCTCAGGGTTTCATGCAAGAAATCCCTTTAATCTGTAAATCTATTATTTTTGCTATAATATATTCCGGCCGGATCTATAAGGTTCCAATTACGAAGAAAAATAGCCGAATATATCATATTTTTCCAGAGAACCAAAAGCCGCGGGAGGATTATGGGAATACGAATAAGCAAACGGGGGAAAACGGATTGTTTCCTCTCTTGTCCAGATCATATTCAAAATGGAAACGCCCCGTCCAATGCATTGAGCAATGGACAGGGCGTTCGACATGGAAGTATAATGTTATAGAGCCAAAAACATCATCCACCGGGAACCCTGATCCGGGGTTCTTCTTTTTTTACTTACCGAATCCCTCCGTATGCTGATGAACAACGACGAGCACTGAGATCATCTCTCTTACCATCCTCATTCCATCTTCCCGCTATTCGCGAAGACCTCTGATTTTCAAAATCGCAAGAGTTCTCTCCTGGTACTCCAACGCTTCGGTGGAGCCGGATTCTGTTAATCCCCGTTTGTTGATACACCCGAGGCAGACAGACAGTTCATCGCCTGCCATTTTGACCAGGCGGACATCCTTGCGATGCCTGAACTCCAGGCAGCATGCACAAAAGGCTGTGAGACTGGTCAAGCTGTGTTGAGGCCCTTTCATGATCATGTCTCTCAATTCCCTTTCAATTTTACTGATTTCCGGCATCGTGCATCCCCTTCATTTCTGCTCTTCGGATGCAATTTGAGGCAGGAAATGGGCGATTTTTCCTGTGATTTGAACAATACCCCCTACCCGGATTACTCTTCCGTAATCCAAAGAGAAGTCAAGCTCTTCGCCGCTGGTGGTTTCAAGTTTGACGGTTAAAGCCTTCCCCATTTCAGATAAGTGTGAATACTGGAATTGGCAATAAGAGACGACGTGGTCGTTGTCGAGTACATCTTCCATGTACGGCATGGATTGAGCAATCACGTGATATTGCGGGTTGAACTTCACATCTCTGACAAAAGCGTTGACTTCCTTTCTCGGACCCTCAATTCTGAGTGTTAGCACATTACCACCTCTTTCAATTTAATTCTAAATATTTATAAGAGTTTATCTATAGTCAGTAGTATAAGTTTAGATTATCATCAGGTCAAGTATGAAGCTTTATTTTTTTCGGAATGTATCATATAATTAGTCTCGAAAAGATAAATTTAGATTAGTTAAAAGGGGTTTGCTCAAATGAGTAGTAGTAACCGATGGGAAGAGATTTACGAGGAACTACGAGACCAAATCATCACTGGTCATTTCCCTTCAGGTTCCGTCTTCCCAACAAATTTAGAACTAATGACAAAATACAAAGTTCACTCCACAACGATCCAGTCAGCAGTCAACGCGCTCATACGTGATGGGTTGGTTCTTTCTCAAGGTAAAAGCATGCCCCGTCTTGTTCGAGACATTCCTCACCGTTCCATCAATTACAGAAAAGGTGGATTTCGAAACGAGTTTGGGAAGATCGCAAGCGCAAACGTTCTAAACCTTCAACTATTAACTCAAAAAAAGGAAATTCCTGAGTCCTTCAAAAGTGAACTCTCCATTCCGACATTGTTCTATCATACCGAGCAGTGTTTGGATGGGTTGTTGGTTTCGGTATCCAAAGCTTACATTCCCAACCGTGTTCCACTCCAAGAACTTCATAAACTTATGAAACAGGCGAATGCTTCACTGTATGGATCATTGGAGTATTTGGGTTTTAAGCCAGTTTCCTGTGAAGAGTACTTAATTGCAGACTTTGCCACACAAGATGAACGAGTAGCACTGAAGCTGCCAAAGAACTCCTCTATTCCTGTAGTGAGAATCATTCGTAAAACCTTTGATCACCAGAAAGAGTTAGTGGAACTCTGCTCACTCATCTACAGAGCCGATTGTTATCAATTTCAATATCAATTTGATTTCTAGGGGAGGTAACTGATGAAAACAGATCAAGAGTTTATGTGGGAAGCGGTACTCGAAGGACGGAAAGCGCAAGGCAAAACTGGAACCAACCCTCCAGTGGGCGCAATCATCGTCAAGGACGGGGAAATTGTAGGGCGTGGACATACCTCTCAGTTGGGCGGCCCTCATGCAGAAATTAATGCACTGCGTGATGCTGGCGACAAGGCGAAAGGTGCGACCGTCTATTGCACTTTGGAACCCTGCTCTCACTGGGGCAGGACAGGACCCTGTTGTGAAGCATTGACGGCTGCAGGGGTGGCAAAAGTATATGTAGGCATTGTCGATCCGTATCCGAAGGTAAGTGGACGCGGAATTCAACACCTGAGAGATCATGGAGTTGAAGTTGTTGTAGGCGGAATGTTCGAAGAAGAGATTAAAACTGACCTGAAGGATTTCCTGGATCGAGTCGCAGCCGGAAAACAGAGTTAATATGACTATTAGCAGAAAAACTCAGCTATCCAACAAAGGGAAGTTGAGTTTTTCTGTAAAGTGATGTTTCCCGTTTTATTTAAATAGCCAAAAAGTCCCGCATCATATCAGAATGGAGGTTTATATATATTAAAAATAGAAAAAACCCCGTTTGCAAACAGGGTGATTCAGGAAAGATATTTTTTTGTTATCTGGTTCTGCCGAGGGTCGCCTTATTTTTTCTCTTTGGTAGATTGGTCAAAGATATTGATATTAAACTTGTTCATAACGATCGATTCTTTTTTAGTGGATTCCGATTCATTGTCTATCTCAACTTTTTCGCTTTGAATGATTCCGGAAACTTTTTTATTCTCTTTGTCCATCGAATTTCACCTTCTTTCCGTTTGGCTTTATATCAAAAGAAAGGGCCTGACGGCCCTTATAAACCAGTTGAAATGGTGCTGAGTTCCTGGCTTCGCATTCGATGGGATCACCGATGTTCGTGCCAGGGGAGAGCGTATTATCCAAAATTGCTGACAGCGTTTCGATCGGATTCGCATCCGAATGCAGTCGGATCTCCGAGATTCGTGTTCGTTGTAACGAAGGTATTGGTTACTCCGGAGACCGATCCACAGATCTCGGGGCCTGTTTGGACGACAAAAGCTTTTACGCAGCAATCATTGTCTTCTTTGAACTCTTTTTTCTCCTTGAAGTCTTTGCAATCTTTCTCCTTCTTATCGCAGCGGTCATGGAAATCTCTGCAATGTTTTTTCGGGCGGAAGCAGCGTTTAAACTTATGGCGCTTTCTTTTCCGTTTGCAGCCCATCAACCATTTCCACCTTTCTCATATGGTTTATAAAGTCCTGCATACCAGGAGAGCGATCTAGCCAGTATTTTGGACAGCATTGTTGTCAGCATCGCAACCAAATGCGGTCGGGTCACCGAGGTTCGTATTCGTGGTAACAAAGGTATTTGCAGTTCCAGCGACCGATCCGCAAATTTCGGCTCCTGTTTGGACAACAAAAGCACTCACGCAGCAATCCTCATCACAGCTTTTGTGATGTTTTTGTTTGTCATCACAGTCTTTGTGATGGTTGTCATCACACTCTTTGTGATGTCTGCGCTTTTTCCAATCGCACCAGTCTTTGACCCTCCGGCAGTGCTTTTTTCTGCGGCGTTTGCATCCCATACTGTTCACCTCCTTTCAAGGAAGATAGACTGACATTACTCTTCGCTATCATTTGGCTGATTATTGTTGGATGGGGGAATGTTGACGTTTTGAGGGCCTGCTTGTTTCAGGGCATTCGTAACTGCGCTCTGGATTTTTTCCGGGCTGAGCATCTCTTTGACTTTTGAAGTTTTGAGTTCCTGAAGTGCGGCAATTGTCTCCATCTGTGCTTTGGTAATTTCTCTGACCATGGCGGGAATGCTTTGGGTGATCTTTTCTAAACTGGTGAGTGCATTTGCAAGAGCGTTGGGATCGTTACCGGAAGTACCCGGGAGCGCATTTAATGTTTCGGTGACCTTGTCGGCTGTATTGTTATTCATCTTGTCACCCCCTTTCGATGAATGAAGGTGATGAATCGACAGTTCCAGAAGGCTTTTATGAAGAGCGGTCAGTGTCCGGTGCACCGGATTTTGCTGCCATCATCCGTTTACACCTACATCTGTGTTGCTTACAGCATTGTTCCTGCTGCCGGCTCCGAAGGCGGTAGGATCTCCGGTATTGGTATTGGTCTGAATAATAATGTTGATCAACCCGGCGATGGACCCGTCAATGGAGTTGGTTTGAGTGATTGCGGCCGAAGTGTTGTCCCTTTTTTGCTCGGACGGGGGGTGCCTGGTACAACAGCAGCAGGATCTGAGCCGAAAGCGCCTTCGGATGCGTTTGCGGATCCGTTTGAGCCGGCGCCGGATGCATCTGCGGCAAAAACATCTGGCCATCTGATTCCCCCCTTTCATCCCTGATGAGGGAGAGACGTGTTATTCATGATCATCCAGGTCCGATTGGCTATCCACCTGCGCTTCGATGTTGAGTGCATCCGTGTCTGACGGTAATTCTTCTTCATCGTCCAGGTCCGTGTAGATATCCACCTGTGTTTCAATGTTGAGTGTATCCGTGTCTGACTGTAATTCCTCTTCATCATCCAGATTCAATTGGATGTCCACCTGTGCTTCGATGTTGAGTGCATCCGTGTCTGACCGTAATTCTTTGGAGCTTTTTTGAAGGAGTTTCTGCAGTTTTGACGATGGTGCGATCTTTTGCAGTTCCGACAGGAGATTGTATATTTCTTGTCGCATTGCGGCTTGCAGTTGCTCCTCCAGGCTTTTCTTGTATTTTTGCAGGTCTTTTTTCTGCGGATCTTGTTCCATCCGGTGTCACCTCCCGCTTCATAAAAGCCTTTCAATCTAGAACTTGATATACTATATTCTTTTCTATCAGGGTTGGTGAGAGATTCAGGGTAATTTGGTTGCCTCCCTATGCCCGATTTATCCGCTGCCTCTTTGTTGCCTGAACCGGTCCGCAGCCTTGTGATTGAAGCGGGAAGGAAGCGTTGGATATTGCCTTCCTTGCCCGGATTTTTCTTTTGAACCCGTTTTCGCCTTTTGGTAAAAATATATGCTTTCTAGTAAGAAAGGTTCAGGATTCGGGATGAAAATAGATACCTCCCCAAGCCTTTTTTGCCTCATGACCCCCGTTGCCCGGGACAAACGAAAAGATAAAAAAAAGCCAGTCGTTGCGACTGGTTTTCATCCCCTGTAGTGATTAAATTCTTTTAAACAGCAGCCAGCCTTCCTCTTCACCAATCAAGATATAACGGTACAGCTTATCGTGGGGCAAGCCGAATTGTTTGATAAACCCGATGATATGGCAATTTCCGTCTTTATCCAGCGTAAAGGGAACCCCGTTTTCCATTTTCGCATGTTCAGCGGGCATGATGCCGATACATCTGCGCACCGGGTCGTAGGCTAAATAAATTTTGATTTCCTCGTTTTTTCCCCCTCCCAATTTTTTTCGGATTCCCTTGGAAACAAACAGCCGCCCCCTCGACTTGATCGAAATAAAGTTCTTGTGAAACTTGCCGGACTGGTTGACAAAGGGGATTAAAGGCATCCATCGTCTACCTCCTTCTCATCAGAGTGATGGCATGGAACGAACAAAGTTTTATCTAAGTTAATTTATGTAAGATAAAGAATAATGTTTCTTTAATAGAAGGTTTTTCGGGTAATGCCGGGAAAAGAGCATATACTTTTCTTTTTATTTAATAAGAGAGGAAGAGCAGGATGATCAGCCTGACAACCGTACAAAAGGAGTTGCCTTCACTGGCTTCGCTTACCCGGTTTGAGCCGAAGAATTTTTTGCGTGAAATCCCAAGGGATGAAGAGAAGCTCAAAGATGCGATCACCCAAGCCGAAGCTTTCCTTGCCCGGGCGAAAACGTTGGAGATGGGGGATTTTTCTGTGCTTATTTTTTTACATGGTTACCTGGGCAATGCCTGGCGGGTCATGGGGGAGACGGAACGAGCGATCAGGCATCTGCTAAAAGCGCTGGAGATCGCCCGGGCAAAAGGGGAGAAAGGGGGAGTGATCCGTTCTCTCATCCGGCTCGGCGAGGCGTACAAGTACCACGGGCAGCATGAAACGGGACTCCGCTGTTTTGCGGAGGCGGAAGCCCTGGCGGAGTCGGATGAGTTTTCCATGTACCGTGATTTTATTTGTCAGCACAGGGGAAAATGCCTGATGGAAATGGGGAGAATGGAGGAAGCCCTGTCCGAACTTCAGCGGGCACTGATGATGCGCAGGGCAAAAGGAGACGCGGAGCTGATCCGGTCCACAGAAGAGGCCATAAAACTGGTAAACCGATGTTAAAGAGACTGAGGTTACAGGCCATTTGCCGACCTGTTTTTTGTTTCTCAGCCCACTTACTGATTAAACCGATTGAGTACGGCAAAAAATTCCTTCAGAAAATGGTAAAACAGTTTTTCCGAGGGGGCCAGTTCCCGGTTGTTGGGAATGATGATTCCGACTGTGCGCGTCACTTCCGGTTCATGGATCGGGATTTTGACGGTCGCTCGCGGCACGCTGTCGATGAGCGTAATTTCCGGGAGGAGCGTAACGGCCAGACCTGCCGCGACCAATCCTTTGATGGCGTCAATATCTTCCCCTTCAAAGGAGACTTTCGGCTGAAATCCCATCTGCGTGCAGGCATCCACCACAATATGGTGCAGAACGAACCCGGGCGGGAACAGGACGAACGGATCATCGCGCAATTGATAGAGAGAGAGGGAGGGTTGGTTGGCAAGCGGGTGATGAATGGGCAACAGAGCCACGATTTTTTCAGAGAAAAAGATGTCTCCTCTGACCTCTTTCTCGTTTGTCGGAACAGGAGCGATCAAGGCAAGGTCAATTTCTCCCTTGATGACCATTTCGATCAAGTTTTTGAACGTACCCTGCCGCAGTTGAAACCCGATATCGGGATACCTGGCACGAAAGTCGGAAATGGCGGTAGGCAGGATATGGGCCGCAAGACTGCTGGGAAAACCGATGCGAATCGTCCCTTTTTCCGGATGCAAAAATTCCTCGATTTCCTGCTTGGCTTTGTCAATCTCCTTGATCGCTGCTTGCGCATGCTTCAAAAAAATTTTCCCGATCGGAGTCAGACGGACATTGCGCCCCTCTCGGATAAACAGCTGAACCCCCAGCTCCGCCTCCAGATTCGCGATTTGCCGGCTCACGGCAGATTGCGCCACATGTAAAGCATGAGCCGCTTCGGTTACATGTTCCCGTTTGGCCACTTCAATGAAATATTGAATCTGTCTCAGTTCCATACCATACTCCTCGAATGGATTCATCTCATTTTGAGATGGTTTTTATTCAAATTATATATTGTTACTATTGGTTAGAAAATCTACAATAATTTTTGACAGCTCCTGTAAAGCATTAACGCGATCCATTAAAAAGCGAGGATAAATGCTATTAGCTTTTATGATACAGGAACACCGAGTCTCACATAAAGGAGTGTGGGGTATGGAAAATAAAGGATTGCCGGGAAAACAAGGTCTGTACGATCCAGCCTATGAGCATGATGCCTGCGGAATTGGTTTTATCGCCAATATAAAAGGAAAAAAATCACATGAGATCGTGGAAAAAGGGCTTGAGATGCTTCGTCGCATGGAGCATCGCGGCGGGCAGGGAAGTGATCCGGAAACCGGTGACGGGGCCGGAATCATGGTGCAAATACCACACCATTTTTTTGAAAAGGGGAAAGAATTTGAAACGGATCTGCCTTCCCCGGGCAAGTACGGGGTGGGGATGCTCTTTTTGCCGATGGACCCGGTTCGCCGGGCTGCTTATGAAAAACAGCTGGAGGCCATCATTGAAGCAGAAGGGCAAAAGCTGTTGGGCTGGCGCACCGTTCCCACAGACCCGGCCAAGATCGGCAAAGCGGCGAGAGCCAGCCAGCCGTTTATCCGGCAAGTATTTATTGCCGCCAGTGATGATGTGCCGGACTCCCTCTCTTTTGAGCGCAAATTGTATGTGATTCGCAAACAGATGGAACAATCGGCCGGAGACGATCTATATATCGCCAGCATGTCGAGCCGCACCATTGTATACAAAGGGTTGGTAACTCCCGAACAACTGGATGCTTTTTATTTGGATTTGCAAGATCCGGCGTTTACATCCGCTTTTTCGCTCGTCCATTCCCGCTTCAGCACCAACACCTTTCCGACCTGGGAGCGGGCTCATCCCAACCGTTACCTGATTCATAACGGAGAAATCAATACATTAAGAGGCAATGTCAACTGGATGTTGGCCCGTGAACAAATGTTTGAATCGGCTGCTTTCGGCGACGATCTTCACAAGGTATTGCCGGTGATCGACATGGAGGGAAGCGACTCGGCCATTTTGGACAACTGTTTTGAATTCTTTGTGTTGTCCGGACGCTCGCTTGCCCACACGGCCATGATGATGATTCCCGAGCCGTGGGATCGGGACGGACAGATGACAGACCCGAAAAAAGCGTTTTATGAGTACCACAGCTGTTTAATGGAACCATGGGACGGACCGACGGCCATTTCGTTTACGGACGGCAGGCAAATCGGCGCGATTCTGGACAGAAACGGACTTCGCCCTGCCCG
Source organism: Lihuaxuella thermophila (assembly GCF_900110165.1). Classification (GTDB taxonomy): domain Bacteria; phylum Bacillota; class Bacilli; order Thermoactinomycetales; family Thermoactinomycetaceae; genus Lihuaxuella; species Lihuaxuella thermophila. The sequence continues at coordinate 7,488 of NZ_FOCQ01000006.1, read as the reverse complement.
TTATTATGTGACGGCGGATGATATGATCATTTTCGCTTCTGAAGTGGGCGTCATCGATGTTCCGGCAGAAAAGATCGTGTATAAGGACAGGCTCCGGCCGGGGCGGATGTTGCTGGTCGATCTGGAAGAAGGACGCATCATTTCCGATGAAGAGATTAAAGAACGGATGGCGACCCAGTATCCGTACCGGGACTGGCTGAACAAACATTTGCTCACCCTGGAGGAATTGCCGGACCAAGAAGTCCGGTCCGAACTGGACGGAGATACGGTTTTTCAACTGCAAAAAGCGTTTGGTTACACCTATGAAGAATTGAACAAAAATTTGCTGCCCATGGTTACGGAAGGAAAAGATCCGATCGGCTCAATGGGAAATGATACGCCTCTGGCGGTGCTCTCCGAGAAGCCGCAGCTGTTGTACAACTATTTTAAGCAATCATTTGCCCAGGTGACCAACCCGCCGATCGATGCGATTCGCGAAGCTTGTGTCACTTCCACCATGACGGTTCTCGGCGCGGAAGGAAACCTGCTCCATCCGGATGCAAGGAGTTGCCGCCGGATCCGGTTGGCCACCCCGGTTATCTCGGACCGCGAATGTGCCAAGCTGCGCAGAAACCCTTATCCGGAATTTAAAGCAAAAACCCTGTCCATCTTGTTCCCTGCCGAAGCGGGAGAACGCCATTTGCAACAGGCCCTGGACGATTTATTCGCCGCGGCTGATCAAGCGATTGCCGAAGGGTATACGCTTCTTATCCTGTCAGACCGCGGAGTGAACCGGGACCGGGCGGCCATTCCGGCGCTTTTGGCGGTCAGCGGCCTGCATCATCATCTGGTCCGTCAGGGAACGAGAACCAAAGTGAGTTTAATTGTCGAATCAGGGGAACCACGCGATGTGCACCAGTTTTCGATGCTGATCGGCTACGGTGCCGATGCCGTCAATCCTTACCTCGCTTTCGCAACGTTGAGAGAAATGATCAAAGAGAACACCTTAACAGGCTATTCATACGAAGAAGCCGTGCAAAGATTTATTCGCACGGCCACGGACGGAATCGTGAAGGTCATGTCCAAAATGGGCATTTCCACCATTCAAAGTTATCGCGGAGCGCAAATTTTCGAAGCGGTCGGGATTGATTCCGGGGTGATCGAGCGGTATTTTGCCAGGACCTCCTCGCAGATCGGCGGAATCACCCTGGAGGTCATTGCCAAAGAAACGCTCATGCGCCATGAAACAGCCTTCCATCACCACCAGTACGATGAAAAGACCCTTCCGCCCGGCAGCGAGCTTCAATGGCGCCGTAACGGGGAGTACCATGCATTTAATCCCCAGACGATCCATACGCTTCAACAGGCCTGCCGCAAAGGGGACTATCACCTGTATAAAAAGTTTTCAAAGATGGCGAATGACGAACAAATCGCTTTTCTAAGGAGCCTGTTTGATTTCAAAACCGGCCGGAAGCCGGTGCCCATCGAAGAAGTGGAGTCGGTCGACTCGATCGTTCGCCGCTTCAAAACCGGTGCGATGTCCTATGGTGCGCTCAGCCAGGAAGCACATGAGGCGCTGGCGATTGCGATGAACCGTCTCGGCGGCAAAAGCAACAGCGGAGAGGGAGGAGAAGACCCGGGCCGCTATAAGCCGGATGAAAACGGGGATTTGCGCCGCAGCGCCATCAAGCAGGTGGCATCAGGACGGTTTGGGGTGTCCAGTCACTATTTGCTGAATGCGGATGAAATACAGATCAAGATGGCGCAAGGGGCGAAACCGGGTGAAGGGGGGCAATTGCCCGGAAACAAAGTATATCCGTGGATCGCGGAAGTGCGGGGTTCCACCCCCGGGGTCGGATTGATTTCACCGCCGCCGCACCATGATATCTATTCAATTGAAGATCTGGCCCAATTGATTCATGACTTGAAAAATGCCAATCCGAAAGCGAGAATCAGCGTGAAATTGGTGGCCAAAGCCGGTGTGGGAACGATCGCCGCCGGAGTGGCCAAGGGGCTGGCCGATGTGATCGTGATCAGCGGCTATGAAGGCGGAACCGGAGCCTCGCCGCGAACCAGCATCAAGCATGCCGGACTTCCGTGGGAGCTCGGTCTGGCCGAAACCCATCAGACGCTTGTCCTCAATCAATTGCGCGACCGGGTTGTGCTGGAAACAGACGGTAAAATGATGACCGGTCGGGATGTGGTGATGGCCGCCCTGCTGGGTGCTGAAGAATACGGGTTTTCTACCGCGCCTCTGGTCGTTCTCGGCTGCGTGATGATGCGCGCCTGCCATCTGGATACGTGTCCGGTCGGCGTCGCCACGCAAAATCCGGAGCTGCGCAGGAAGTTTATGGGCGATCCCGAACATGTCGTTCATTACATGAGATTTGTGGCCCAAGAAGTGCGGGAGATTATGGCGCAATTAGGTTTCCGCACCATGGAGGAAATGATCGGGAGGACGGATGTGCTGACGGTCAGCGAACGGGCCAAATCGCACTGGAAAGCGAAATATTTGGATCTGTCCGCGCTTCTCTATCAGCCGGATGTACCGGATGATGTGGGCAGGTTCTACAGCCGGCCGCAAAATCACAAGCTGGATGAATCGCTGGATCGCCGGGAGATTTTAAAGCTCTGCCAGCCTGCGCTCGACTCCAAACAGCCGGTGGAAGCGACGCTGCCGATCAGCAACGTCAATCGCGTGGTGGGCACGATTTTGGGAAGCGAGGTTACCCGCCGATACGGAGCGGAAGGATTGCCCGAAGATACGATTCGCCTTCATTTCAAAGGCTCTGCCGGCCAAAGTTTCGGTGCGTTTGTTCCGAAAGGGATCACCCTGACCCTTGAGGGGGATGCGAACGATTACGTCGGAAAAGGGCTTTCCGGAGGGAAGATTGCCGTTTATCCGCCGAAGTCATCCACCTTTGCACCGGAAGAAAACATCATCATCGGAAACGTAGCTTTCTACGGCGCAACTGCGGGTGAGGCTTACATTCGCGGCATGGCCGGTGAACGTTTCTGTGTCCGCAACAGCGGCGTCACCGCCGTCGTTGAGGGAGTGGGAGATCACGGATGTGAGTACATGACCGGCGGACGTGTGGTGATTCTCGGTCCGGTCGGCAAAAACTTTGCGGCGGGCATGTCCGGCGGGATTGCATATGTGCTGGTGGAAGAGATCGAGAAATTTGTCGGGCTGTACAATAATGAAATGGTGTTGCTGGAAACATTGGACGACCGGGAAGAGATCGAAGAGGTCAAACGCCTCGTGCGGAATCATGTTCGGTATACCGGAAGCCGGCATGCACAAAGATTGCTGGATCACTGGGATGAAACGGTCACCAAATTTGTGAAAGTGATTCCGGATGATTATAAACGGATGCTGGAATTGATCGGTCAGATGGAAGAATCCGGACTGGATCGTCAGCAAGCGGTACTTGCCGCATTTGAAAAGAGCCGGGAAAAACGGGGCGGAAAGACAAACCAAACCGAAGTTCCCGAGCCGGTTCTTGTTCAGTAGAGGAGGGGAGTTTATGGGGAAAGCGACCGGTTTTATTGAATACAAACGAGAAGTGCCAAAAGAACGAGACCCGCTGGCCCGCCTGCAGGATTGGGAAGAACATTATTTGCCGTTTCCGGAAGAGAAACTGAGAAAACAGGGAGCCCGCTGCATGGATTGCGGCACTCCCTTCTGCCATACAGGGATTGAGTTAAACGGAATGGCTTCCGGATGCCCGTTATATAACCTGATACCCGAGTGGAATGACCTCGTGTATCGGGGCCGCTGGAAAGAGGCACTGGACCGCCTGCTCAGCACCAACAATTTTCCCGAATTCACCGGCCGCGTCTGTCCCGCCCCCTGTGAGGGCTCCTGTACCGTAGCGATCCACGATCCGGCGGTCGCCATTAAAACCATTGAACAGGCGATCATTGACAAAGGCTTCGCCGAAGGGTGGATCGTCCCGCGACCGCCCAAAACCCGAACGGGCAAAAAAGTGGCTGTGGTGGGATCGGGACCGGCCGGGCTCGCTTGCGCGGATCAATTGAATAAAGCGGGCCATTGGGTGACCGTTTTTGAACGGGCAGACCGGGTCGGCGGTTTGCTCACTTACGGGATTCCCAATATGAAGCTGGATAAAAAGCTGGTAGAGCGCAGGGTCAATCTGCTGAGAGCCGAAGGGATCACTTTTGTTACCAATACGGAGGTCGGAAAGGATATTACCTTCAAGCAGCTGCGGGAGGAGTTCGATGCGATTGTTCTCTGTGCGGGAGCGCAAAAACACCGCGACCTTCATGTCGAAGGCCGCGGGCTGAAAGGCGTCCATTTTGCCATGGAATATCTGACCCTGGCAACCAAAAGCCTGCTGGACTCCAAGTTCCGGGACGGCAAGTTCATCTCCGCAGAAGGAAAAGATGTGATTGTGATCGGGGGCGGAGATACCGGAGCAGACTGTATCGCCACTGCATTGCGGCAAAAATGCCGCAGTCTGGTGCAATTCGGGAAGCACCCGAGATTGCCCGATGAACGAAGCGCCGATAATCCGTGGCCGGAATATCCGTATGTTTTTACGCTCGATTATGCCTACAAGGAAGCGATGGCCAAATTTGGCCGGGATCCCCGTGAATATTCCATCATGACCAAGAAAATAGTGGGCGATGAAAACGGGCATGTGAAAGAATTGCACACGGTCCAAATGGAAAAAGTGCGCGATAAGGACGGGAACATTTCCTTCAGGGAAATTCCCGGCACGGAAAAAGTGTGGCCGGCACAGCTGGTCCTGATCGCCATCGGCTTCGCCGGTACGGAAGAATCTTTACTTGATCACTTTGGGCTCGAACAAGTCAATCTCAAGGTAAAAGCGGAGTACGGAAAATACGCTACCAATCTCGAAGGGGTTTTTGCCGCCGGTGATATGCGCAGAGGCCAGAGTCTGATTGTCTGGGCCATCCATGAGGGACGTGAGGCGGCCCGCGAGTGCGATCAGTATTTAATGGGTTATACGAATCTGCCTTAATTAAAAAAGCTCAACCAATCAAGTCCTTTGGCCGGAGTCCAAAGGGCTTTTTTCTTCTCTCATTCAGTGCAATCACAAGGGAGATGCGCCACATGACCGGATGAGTGGATTAAACATGATAGATCTCTTGGTTCGTTGATTTTCGCAGTTCATCAACCGCTTCGTCGGGGAGTACCTTCTTCTCCACATAAGTTACCTTATCAGTGAAAATCACCAATTCTTTTTTGTTTTCCATCAGAATAAACAGCCGTCCGGGAACATGGGTTTCCAATTTGAGCTTATTATAAACGAACTCAGCTGTCTCGCCGACAAGATTTAATTGCTCACCGCCGATGAAATGAATTTTGCAAGTAACCATTTTCCATTCCCTCCCAACTCGACATTAAATTAGAACTTTTCAAATTTATTTTACTACCCGGCCATCCACTTGTCGACTGTAAGCGTTCTCATTTTTTGCTATAAAAAAATTGAAGCCCGACTAAATAAACGTCCAATAAATCAGAAAATTATGCTATAACTAAGAAGAGAAGGCTTATACATCTTGGTGGGAGGTGCATGGGTAGTTGATTCTTACTAAAGGTTTAATCATCTCTGCCCAAAATTATGCGAATAAGACCGCGTTGGTGGATGGGGATGAAACATTTACCTATGGTCACTTTGCCGACCGGGTCAGCCGGTTGAAGCAGGCGCTGGTCCGGCGGGGAATTGCAAAAGGAGACCGCGTGGCTCTGCTTCTGTTGAATGACTTTCGCTATCTCGAGCTGTTTTACGCCGTGACCGCGATCGGCGCGATTGCCGTTCCTCTGAACACCCGCTTGTCCGTGTCTGAAATCATCGATCTCCTCAAAGACTCAGAGCCCAAAGCGCTGTTTTTCCATCGGGAGTTTACGGATTGGATTCATCAAATTGCAAGACAAGTTCTTTCACTGCAAACTTTTGTTTTAACGGAAAAGCAAAAAGAAGACCTGCCGGGTTATATCGGATTTTACGAAGAATGGATCCGGGGGGAAGAGTCTCAGCCGCTCTCGTATGACGACCTCAGTCCGGATGATGTGGCCGGGCTCTATTATACAGGGGGGACGACCGGCCGTTCCAAAGGAGTGATGCTCACCCATGCCAATCTGGTGAGCAATGCTTACCATGCGGCCATTATGCTTCAGTATCATCCCGAGACGTGCTATCTGCATGCGGCACCCATGTTCCATGTCGCAGACGGCGCTTCTACCTATGCGGTGACCATGGTTGGCGGAACCCACCACCATATCCGGACCTTTCAACCTCAAACATTATTAAAATGGGTGGCGGAAAAGAAACCCAATACCATGCTCCTGGTCCCGACCATGATCAATATGCTGGTGAATGAGCCGGCCTTTGGCGATTATGATGTAAGTTCGATCAGGAAAATCCTATACGGAGCCTCTCCCATGCCGGTCGAAGTCCTCAAAAAGGCGAAAGCCAAGCTGCCGCATGTGGAATTTGTCCAAGGATACGGCATGACAGAAGCCTCTCCGCTGGTGACGATGCTGCTTGGCAAAGACCATGTGACCGGGGGGACGAAAGAAGAGGAGAGGAGGCTTCTTTCCTGCGGACAAGCGATTGTCGGGGTCGAAGTGAAAATCATCGACGCGCAAGGAAGGGAAACGGAGCCGGGGGAAGTGGGGGAGATCATCGTCCGTGGCCCCAACGTGATGAAGGGATATTGGAAACAACCGGAAGAGACGGCCCGCGTGCTGAGAAACGGTTGGTATTATACGGGGGATTTGGCGTACAGGGATGCTGAAAATTATATCTATGTGGTCGACCGCAAAAAAGATATGATCATCACTGGTGGAGAAAATGTCTATTCGGTAGAAGTGGAACAAGTGCTCTACACACATCCCGGCATCTTGGAGGCAGCGGTGATCGCAGTTCCTGATCCGGTATGGGGAGAAGCGGTCAAAGCGGTAGTCGTCAAAAAAAGCGGCAGCTCTTTGGACGAACAGAAACTGATCGATTATTGCCGTGGGCGTCTGGCCCATTTTAAGGTGCCGAAAAGTGTTGATTTTGTCGCCCAATTGCCTAAAAACGGAGCGGGTAAAATCTTAAAAAGGCAGTTGCGCGAACCTTATTGGAAGGATCAAGTCAAACAGGTGAACTAAAGAAGCGAAGGGATCTCCAGCCGTGCGTTTCGGCCGGGATCCCTTTTTTCTCTTACGCAAATCTAAACAACCTCCCGCTTTCTTTTGAGCAGAGGGTGATTCTGCAACAAATCGAGCAGATCCCGGAGGCGAACATAATAAGTATGATCTCTTAACGTCCGCTGATAGGCACGGTCCGTCATCTCTTCCCTTTCGTCGTCATGCTTCAAATAATAACGAATTTTTTCCCTCAGCTCTTTTAACGTGCGGTAAGTGGCAATCTCCTGTTCCGGAACATATAACTTGTTTAAATCCCTGCGCCAGGTGGCCAGTTGGAAAGAACGGCAGGCGGCAATCTCGAAGGTCCGGTTATTGGGTGTATA
>NZ_FOCQ01000005.1 GCF_900110165.1 Lihuaxuella thermophila | reverse complement strand
AGTCTCCATGTACTGATTAACAACTTCCAGCGTGACCGTTCCAACGGTCGCAACAAAATAGGAGTTGGTCCAAAGGGATGGGATTCGTGATTTCAAATGTGGAAACTCTTGCCTCAATACTCGCGATGTGAACCCTTTGAGATGTTTAACTGCCCTGTGGATCCCAAACTGCGGGTCACATTGGATGAGCAAATGCACATGATCAGGCATGATCTCCATACTTGAAATCGTAACTTCCAGCTCCCTTGCTTTTTCCATGAACAGCTCTTTCAGCCGATCACTTACTGGTGGAACCAGCACTTTCCGTCGATACTTGGGACAAAAAACAATATGATACTTGCAATCGTACACGACATTTCGATTACTTTGAACCGTTCTCAAATTCATCACCTATTTGCCAATTTTACAACGAATATTAGATATGTTCAAGATATCTAATTAAAAGAACAAAAAAAGAGAGCAAAAGATGGTCAGGCTTGGGAGAGGGGAAATCCATCCCTCCCTCGCCTGACGCTCGCTCTCATCCCCATAGCTGAAGCCAGGGGTTTTCTCGCTCGCAAAGATATAAGTTTCACCTTTCTCAACTCCACCTCCCACTGTAAACCAAACCGCTTTTCCATTGGGATTTTCTGTACTAACACAGGTTTGATCTATCATTTTAAATAATAAAAGATGGTTGAATTCATTGAGTAAAAGTATACGAGTTGTTTTACGGATGTTCATTTAAGTTAAGCTCCTTTTCTATTTTCTCCCGATCCTTCAAATTCGCTGATACCCTTGAAGAAAAGAAAAGGGATGTCCCTCTCTACGTAATGTACGTTCAGGACACCCTTCAATGATCGTATGGTTTTTCAAAAAACCAGGCCTTTTATATGCTGGATCTTATACAACCTCCGCCCCCGCTTCCGGATAATGCTCCCGTACGATCGAAGCACAACGGTCGCACAGAGTCGGATGATCTTCATGTTTGCCCACCGTCGGGGAGAATACCCAACAGCGTTCACATTTCTCCCCTTCCGCCGCGTTTACTTTGACAAGCACCTTTTTGTCCGCCGGAACATCGGCAGACGGCTGGTGTACATGGACCTGCGATACGATGAACAATTGATCCAACTCGTCCTCTTTGCTCAGCAGTTCATAAACCTTGGAGTTTGGAGTCAGTTCAACGGATGCGCCCAACGAGTTGCCGATCAATTTGGCCGCACGTGCTTCTTCCAGCGCCTTGAGCACTTCGTCACGAATCTCGAGCAATTGGTCCCATTTGGATTCCAATGACTCATCAACGTATTGCGGATTTACCTCTGGGAATAACGTCAGTTGAACGCTGACTTCCCGGACGCCAGGGGTATGCTTCCACACTTCATCCGCCGTATGGGGAATCAGCGGGCTGACGATTTGTACCAGGCTGACCAGCATTTCATACAGAACGGTCTGTGCCGAACGGCGGATCGGCGAAGAAGCCGGCAACACATAAAGGCGATCCTTCAGCACATCCAGATAAAACTGGCTCAGAAAAACGGTACAGAAATGGTGGACCTGATAATAGACTTGATGGAACTCATAATGGTCATATGCCTTTGTGACACGCTCAATCAATCGTTGCAGCTTGCTCAAGGCATAACGATCCAGCTCGGTCATTTCGTTTACATTTACCCGGTCTTGGTCCGGATCAAAGCCGTTTAAGTTCCCGAGCAGGAAACGGAATGTGTTGCGCAGTTTGCGGTATACCTCGGCGATCTGCTTCAAAATGGCATCAGAAACTCGTACATCCGCCTGATAGTCCACTGATGCCACCCACAGGCGCAGGATATCCGCTCCGTACTGCTTGACCACCTTGGCCGGTTCAACAACGTTTCCGAGCGATTTGGACATTTTGCGGCCTTCCCCGTCCAGGATGAAGCCGTGGCTCAGCACTCCCTTGTAGGGCGCCCGGCCCCTGGTGGCAACAGCCGTGGATAATGATGAGTTAAACCAGCCGCGGTATTGGTCAGATCCTTCCAGGTATAAGTCGGCCGGCCACCTCAACTCTTCCCTTTGTTCCAGAACGGCGGCATGGCTGCTTCCCGAATCAAACCACACGTCCATGGTATCCGTTTCTTTCCGGAAACGTTCGCTGTTACATTTGGAACAACGCTGACCTTCCGGCATCAATTCATTCACATCTTTGGCATACCACGCCGATGAGCCTTCTTCGGCAAACAAGCTGGCGATGTGTTCGATCGTCTCTTCCGTGATATGCGGTGTGCCGCATTCTTCACAGTAGAAAATCGGGAGCGGAACACCCCAAACACGTTGCCGGGAAATGCACCAGTCGCCCCGGTCTGCAATCATGTTGTGCATCCGCACTTCTCCCCAGGATGGGGTCCATTTTACATTCTTGATCTCCTGAAGCATCTCTTGACGGAAACCGTCAACCGAGGCAAACCATTGCTCCGTCGCCCGGAAGATCACCGGCTTTTTCGTCCGCCAATCATGCGGATATTGGTGTGTGATAAACGTCAGCTTCAACAGGCAGCCGACTTCTTCCAGCTTTTCGGTCACTTTTTTGTTGCCGTCTTCGTAAAAGAGGCCTTCAAACCCGGGAGCTTCGGCAGTAAACCTACCTTTTCCGTCTACGGGGCAGAGAACGCCCAGCTTGTATTTTTGACCCAGCACAAAGTCCTCTTCACCGTGACCGGGAGCCGTATGTACACACCCGGTTCCGGCATCCAAAGTGACATGATCCCCAAAAATGATGGGGCTCTCACGGTCGTAGAATGGATGCTGACAGATCACGCCTTCCAATTCTTTGCCCTTAAACGTAGCCACTGTGGAGTATTCGCTGATTTCAGCGGTTTTCATTACCTCATCCACCAGCTCCGTCGCCATCAGCAGCTTCCGGTCACCCGCCTGGACCAGGCTGTAATCAAATTGTTCATTCAGAGCGATCGCCAGGTTTGCAGGAATGGTCCACGGCGTGGTCGTCCAGATGACCACATAGCCGTTCTCTTCCGGCAGAATCCCCTTCCCCTCTTTGACCGGGAAAGTAACATAAATGGATGGAGAACGCTTATCATGGTATTCGATTTCCGCTTCTGCCAGAGCCGTTTCTGAAGAGGGGGACCAGTAGACGGACTTCATGCCCCGATAGATGTGCCCCTTTTTCACCATTTCGCCGAAGACGCGGATTTGCGCTGCTTCATACCTGGGTTCCAGGGTGATATAGGGACGGTTCCAATCCCCGCGCACGCCCAATCTCTTAAACTGCCCGCGATGTTGCTCCACAAAGGAGAGGGCATACTCCTTGCACATCTCACGGAATTGAACGGGATCAACGCTTTTTCGGTCCACTTTTTTCTTGGTTACAATGGCATGCTCAATCGGCAGACCATGTGTGTCCCAACCCGGTACATACGGGGCGTCAAATCCTTTCAGGGATTTATAACGAACGATAAAATCCTTCAAGGTTTTATTCAAAGCATGGCCGATATGAATATCCCCGTTCGCATAGGGAGGTCCGTCATGCAGAATAAATTTCGGCCGTCCTTTTCTCTTTTCCTGCACTTGTCCGTAGATATCGATTTCGTCCCACCATTTTTGCATTTCCGGCTCTTTGACCGGCAGATTGCCTCTCATGGGAAAATCAGTTTTGGGTAGATTTAATGTTTTGCTGTAATCTGCCATTTTTTTCACTCCTTTGCCTCCAAATAAAAAAAACCTTCTACATCCTCTAGGGACGAGAAGGTTTCCCGCGGTACCACCCTAATGGTTTCGATTGTGCTTGAACAGGCGCCCAAGCCTTATATCGAATCCACTTTACCATCCGTAACGTGGATGACGCGGTCGACCTTACTCATGTTTCAGGTGACGGTTCCAGGGTGATTTTCGATAGAAGCTCGGATTAGGCTTACACCATCCCTAATTCGCTGAAACTCGAGTCCATCTATCTACTCTTCCCTTTCCTTACCTTTAGCCCTATTCGGTTGCTTCTATTATACAGGGTTCATGGATCCAGTGTTCATCGATGTATTTAAAACATGGCTTTTTTCTTCAGTTTGCGGGAAGTTCTGCGCAATTCGCGGCGCGGTTCATCCTCTTCTTCGAGATAGGAAGCGGCTACTTCATCCATTACATTCGTATCTTCCATATTTGGATATTCTTGATTGCGGAACTCGGAATTATGGAACTCTTGGGTTTGTTGTTCCATCAGCACCTCAGGTGACTGGTTGCGCTCAGCGTATTGCTCCAATTTCTTTCCGGTCTCTTCCAGATTGGTTTCCAGCTCCTCAAGCGATTCCCAATCGGAGTTTTCCAGGATATCCAAATGGGATTGCACAAGGGTACGGAAACGGGCGCGATAAACCGTTGCTTTTTGTTTGAGATCAAGCAGCTCGCTGTGAACGGCGCGCGCTTTTTGCAGTGCTTCGTTGATAATGCGGTCCGCGTTCTTCTCTGCTTCTTGTACGATTAGTTCCGCTTCTTTCTTTGCGTTTAAGCGTACTTCTTCCGCCACTTCCTGTGCCACACGAATCGACTTGTGGATGCTTTGCTCCATCGAAGACAGAGCGGCTGCCGAAGGTTGCAGGGCATGCATCGGCTCTTGCTGATAGCGTGGCTGCAATTGGTGCTGGGGAGTGCTTTGCGGCTGTACGGCCGGTTGCGGACTTGTCTGGAACATCGAGTCCCCTTCCATCAGGCGTTCCAATTCGGCTTGCAAGTCTTCCACCTGTTGTTCCAATTCCAGCTTTTCACGGGTCAACAGCTCGAAATCCTTGATAATCTGGTCGAGAAAATCATTCACTTCATCTACATCATAACCACGGAACGATCTTTTAAACTCTTTGTTGTGTATATCGTAAGGTGTTAGCGGCATGATCCGCACCTCCTGGAAAAATTGCTTCTCTCCTATTCGACAATATTAACAAATATCCTTCCGGAATTCTAGAACTATCATCCGTAAAATGGTGGAATCGTTTAGATGAAGGATGCTATTTGAACCAAATTTCTACCTTTCTTGGTCAGCCCTTCAATACTTTCTATGCGAACACGCCCATATCCTCTCAGCGAAATCATATCTCCTGCTTCCAGGGAATAATCCGGTTGATCAACGATTTTCCAGTTTACTTTGCATTTTCCGTTCTTAATCAGAGCGGCCGCCTTTGCTCTGGAAATCCGACAGGCTTCGGAGACCAGCGCATCCACGCGCAGAGAAGCAACCGTAACCGTACGCAGAGAAAACTTTTGTTCCGGCAGTACGAGATCATCGCGGGATATCTCATTTATAGTAACATGGTGACGCCCGACTTGTCCAAGCTGTATGCGAACAAATTCGCACATTTCACGGGCGATGACCACATCCGCCCCCGATGAGTGCGGAATGATGTCCCCCACCCGCTCCCTTTTGATGCCCAAACCGAGAACGGCGCCCAGGACATCCGGATGTTCCAACCGGTTTCCGGTGACTGTCTCCAGGCGCAAAAAAGAAAGGCGAAACAGTTCGGGGTCCGCCGTGACATAAGAAGGTCCCACCACGGCTCGTTTCCTTTCCGCAGACGGAAAACCCCCGTCTTGAAACAAGACGAGTTCGGGCTCTCTTCGTGCCAAGGTGGATAAGATATATTGCTCCCGGGGATCCAAAAACGGGGTTGTTACCGGTTGGTACTTGTCCAGAGCACGGCTGATCAGATCCAGTGACCGCTCGATAAACGGCCTCTCCTCCGGTCTGAAATGGGCAAATATCTCCGGGCTGAGCAGACTCATGTCACCGCTCCCACGATCCAAAAGATGACGGTAACAACTCCTACTTTCACAAAATGCAGGGCAAACAGCGCCGCAATCGGGGATAGATCCAGCACGCCGATGGGGGGGATAAACCGCCGGAACACGGACAGATATGGTTCAACCAGCCGGCCCAGCAAAACGCCCACCGGCGATGCTTGGACATTCGGCAACCATGAGAGCAGGATGTAGATAAAGATCATGATATAGTAAATGTTGAATGCCCAATCAATGACGGTGATAACTGTGTTCATGAAAAAATGGTCACCTCAATCCTTGGCTCATCAGTCTCAATCGTCTTGCAAAATCTCCGTAATCGTTCCTTGAATATCCACGTTGGCAGGTGTACAGATAAAAATTTGCGGGCCCAACTTCTGGATGTTTCCTCCAAGAGCGTATACCGTACCGCTTAAAAAGTCAACGATCTTCATTCCCACATCTCTGCGGACGCGCTGCAAATTGACGACCACCGGGCGATGACTTTTCAAGTTATCAGCGATTTCCTGCGTTTCCTCAAATGTTCTCGGCTCAAACAGAACCAGGCGAATATTTTTTTGCGTATGCAAGGACACGATGTTGCTTTTTCCTTTCGCCGGAACAGAAGAATCCTGTTCCAATCCTTCTTCATATTCCTCTTCTTCGGTCACACCGAAAAAACCCATGATCCGGTCCATCAAAGTCATTTGGAATCGCCTCCTTACCTCATCCTCCCCGTTTCCCTTCTCCTACTAACACAGACCCCAGACGGATCCAGGTAGCTCCTTCTTCGATGGCTATTTCAAAATCTTGAGACATACCCATCGATAGATGAGGAACTTGCAGGCGGGGATGGTTCAGCCGTTGGATTTTTTCCTGCAAATGCTTTAACTCGCGAAAAACCGGACGTACTTCTTCCGGATCTTCAGCGATCGGGGCCATTGTCATCAGGCCGACAATCTCGATAGAAGATAAATTCGCCACTTCCAAGGCAAATTCTTCTAATTCCTGAGGAGAAATTCCAAATTTCGTATCTTCCCCCGCAACATTTACCTGAATAAATGCACGAAGGGGACCTGATTGTTGTTGTTTGATTCTGCGTTCGATTTCCTGCGCCAAAGAAAAACGGTCCAGCGAATGCAGATATGTAAAGCGTCCCACCACGTCTTTTACTTTATTGCGTTGCAGGTGCCCGATAAAATGCCAGGTTCCCCGGTTGCCGAGTTCCTTCCACTTGGGCAGGGCGTCCTGGACCCGGCTTTCACCGATATGTTCCAGACCCAGATCCAGAATACGGGAAGTTGCTTCCATGTCTACATATTTCGTTACCGCCACCACATGAACCCCGTTAGGATCCCGACCGACTCGGTGACATGCTTTCTCGATCCGCTCTTGAATCTGTTTCCACCGGTTTTTCAGTTCCTCCATCCGGATCCCCTTTCCACTTTTGCAATCCAAGCTACCATACGTCCTGTTTTTCCGCCGTCACGGCGATGGGAATAAAAATAATCCGCATCACAGCTTGTACACCATTGACTGCGTAAAATATGCTCGGGTAAAACCCCTGCCTGTTTCAATATTTCTTCGTTGGCTTTCTTTAGATCCAGCTGCCACTTCGCCGGAACATGACTGATCGCGACTTTTTCCAGGGCTGCGGCATCGGGAAGCGCTTTGCGGAGCGGTTCCATCACCCGCTCATCCACTTCATAACAGCATGCGCCAATCGACGGGCCAATCGCGGCGCGGATGTTGTCGCGGTTGGCCCCGAGGCTCACCAGATGCCGGACCATGTTTTCAGCCATTCCGTTTACGGTTCCCTTCCAACCGGCATGGGCCACTCCCACATAGTCAATATCGGGGCTGTAAAAATATAACGGCACACAATCCGCATAATAAGAAGCGAGCAGGATGTCCGTTTCTCCTGTAATCATGCCATCCGTTTCAGGAAAAGCGGACTCACGCGAAGCTCGCCCTTTTCCGCGATCTTGGGTTGTCACATGTTTGATATGAACACCGTGAACTTGTTCTCCGCAGGTCCACGCGGAAAACGGCATCCCCAATTGCTCCGCCAACTGTTCACGGTTCATGATCACTTGCTCAGGATGGTTTCCCACATGGAGTGCATAATTGCGACAATCTATATCTTCACCAAGTTTTCTGGCACTGAAACCCACAATCAAATGAGGAAATTCCTTTTCCCAAGCCACCAGGGAAAAATAGGGAATTTCAGCGTCCCGGTACTTGAAAGGTTCCATCGATTCGTTCCCCTCCTCGTTTCATATTACCATATCTTTGAACATTGACAAAGAGCTACAAATTGTTCTCATCAACGGGAAGGTTTAACATCCGTTTATTTTCATGATAAAGATCCGACACCCTGTGATCCAGTCGGACCAGAATCACATCCGACCCGATCTTAACGATTTGTTTCCAGGGAATTACCCATTCCTGCCCCCCGGCAAACCAACCAAACCATTTCGTCTCTCCCGGCACGACGATCGCCCGAATGATTCCTTGCCGCAAATCCAATTCCAAATCATAGATTTGCCCCAATTTCCGGCCGTCGGATATATTCACCACATCTTTCGCTTGCAATTCCGAAATCTTCAAGGCAGATTCCCTCCGATTGATCATCAAGGAAATATTTTACTTCCATATATATTCCTGAAACGGTCAAAATGTCCAAGAGGCGGAAATAAAAACCCATTCCCTCAGAAAGGGAAATGGGTCGATGATCGATCGTCCGTACTCCGGTTCGAAGCATGGCCGTTTTCTGAATCATCATTGAGGGAATCGATGAAAGCGCTGACTTCAGGCTTCACTTCCTGCTTCCGTTTTAGCCAGCCAATGAGGATAAACAGAATGGCGGATACGAGCACCGGAGCAGCAACCGTAGTCGCAGTGCCTGACTCGAACACATATTTCACCACCGCAAATGCCGAGATCCCTCCGGCCCATGAAACGATCGCCGCCGTTGCATCACTATGCCTGAAGAGCGGCAAAAGCCCCAAAATCATCGGAACGGACGCAGGGCCTACCAGGGCGCCGAACCAGACGATCAACAAGTCCAAAATTCCTCCAAAAGTGCCGGCATTCATCGCCACAATCAAGGTGAATAAAATGAATGCCACCGTGGTGATCCGTGCGGCTCTTAAGGCAGGTTTTCCCTTCAACCCGCGAAACTTCCCGGAGATGACCGGCATGATGTCACGGGTGACAACAGCCGTAATCGCATTTGCATCCGATGTCGTCATCGCCATCGTATGTGCAAACATGGAAGCCAACACCAGCCCCACCAATCCGGGCGGCAAAAGCTCTTTGGCCATGACGGAATACGACTGGGTCGGATCCTCCAGTGAAGGAAAAAAAAGCGGGGCCGCCCACATCGGGAAAAACAGGATCAACGGCCAAATGAGGTAGAGCGCCGCGGAGAGAAAGGCCGCCTTTCGGGCATCCGATCCCTTTGGTGCCGCGATAAAGCGCTGGGCCAAATTCCAGGTTCCCCCATTGTAGCTTAAAAAACCGATCAATAAATAGGCGAGCACAAATCCAATCGTATAAGGACCGGCAAAAGGAGCGCTGTGTTCCGGCGGCAACCGATCCCAAAGTCCCGGGATCGACTGAATTCCCCCTAATTTATCCACAACGATGATAAACATAGCCGCTCCGGCGACCAGTTGAACGACAAATTGGGCAAAATCAGTCAAAGCATCGGCCCACAGGCCGCCAATCGTGATGTAGAAAAGAGAAATCAGACCGGAGAGGATAATACCGGCCGTGATCGGCACACCGGCAAAGACATTTAATATGACCGCGATGGCCGCCCATTTGGCTCCGACGTCAAAAATCTTCAGCAGTACACCGCTCCACGCCATCAATTGCTGGGTTGGCACATTGTATCTGACGGCCAAATACTCCATCGGGGATTCAACCGACAATCTTTGCCGCAAACGCGACCAACGGGGGGCAATATAAATGGCCCCCAGAAAAACAGCCAATGAAATGGGTACCGCCCACCAAACATAGAGGGTGAACCCATATTCATAGGCAACTCCGGCATAGGCGACAAAAACAGCTGCGCTATAGCCGGACATATGATGAGAGATCCCGGACAGCCACCAGGGCATTTTACCGCCCGCCGCGAAGAAATCCTGCGTATCCTTCACTTGACGAAATGACCAGATGCCGATGATGACCATTAACCCAAAATAGAGTGCCATCACCAACCAATCTGCCGGTAACAATTCTTTGCCCCTCCCATCGGTGAACCGAGGACTTGTTATTCTCAAACTATCATATTAAATCAAATAATTCAATTATTTTATAATATTATGTTCATATCAAAGCACAACAAATCCGGTCGGATCGGGCTCAAATGATATCCGTGAGAACCCGAGAAATGTCCGCAAAACTCTTACAAGCTTTGGATATCGTCAACAAGTTCAGGCAACCCACTGTTGAAAAATGTTCGTCTCCATCCAGTGCCCGTGCAATGGCATGCGGAAGGGTATCCTCCCTGCTAACCAGGGGAGAGAAGCGCGGTGTATGTAAGCACAAAAAAACCCAGTCGTACTGGGTCAAATGATTTCTCAATTAATAAATTTATTCATTTGATGGATCGCAGCTTTTTCCAGACGGGAGACTTGTGCCTGGGAAATTCCGATTTCTTCCGCCACTTCCATTTGCGTTTTCCCTTCAAAAAAGCGCATGGATAATATCATTTTTTCTCGGTCATTCAATCTCTCCAGTGCTTCTTTTAAGGCAATTTCTTCGATCCATTGCACATCTTTGGTCCGGTCGTCCTTCAGCTGGTCCATGACAAAGATCGGGTCGCCGCCATCCTGATAAACAGGTTCAAACAGGGAAACCGGGTCCTGAATGGCGTCTAAAGCAAACACCACATCTTCCTTTGGAACATTCAGTACCTCGGAGATCTCGTGAATCGTTGGTTCGCGCGAATGACGGTTCGTGAGTGAATCCCTTACTTGCAGAGCTTTATAAGCGATATCCCGGAGTGAACGGGAGACTCGAATGGGATTGTTATCTCTCAAGTAACGCCGGATCTCCCCGATAATCATGGGCACTGCATAAGTGGAAAACTTTACATTTTGACTGAGATCAAAATTATCGATGGCTTTCATCAGTCCGATACAGCCGACCTGGAATAAATCGTCTACACACTCCCCGCGGTTGTTGAATCGTTGAATGACACTGAGCACCAGACGCAAGTTGCCGTTCACCAGCTTTTCCCGGGCGGAGCGGTCGCCGGCCTGCAATTCCTTGAACAGTTCGCGCATCTCCTGGTTTTTCAGTACAGGGAGTTTGGATGTGTCTACGCCGCAAATTTCCACTTTGTTACGTGCCATGAATTCTGTCCTCCTCAGGATGGATTCATGTTAAGTATCTCCTGAGCAGGGAAATTTATAATGAGCAAGAAATTAAACCATT
Source organism: Lihuaxuella thermophila (assembly GCF_900110165.1). Classification (GTDB taxonomy): domain Bacteria; phylum Bacillota; class Bacilli; order Thermoactinomycetales; family Thermoactinomycetaceae; genus Lihuaxuella; species Lihuaxuella thermophila. Next base: position 254,314 of record NZ_FOCQ01000005.1, on the reverse strand, counting down.
TTATTGAATTCTTTACGCAATCTCTTAATAATTCTCTTTTCCAGACGCGAAATATAAGATTGCGAAATTCCCAGAAGATCGGCCACGTCTTTTTGCGTCTTCTCTTCTCCCCCGTCCAAACCAAAGCGCAAAACCATAATTTTGCGTTCCCTGTCTGAGAGATTGGATAAAGCTGTCCGCAAAATCTTCTTATCTACTTCATCTTCGATATCCCGGTAGATGGTATCATTGTCGGTTCCCAACACATCGGAAAGAAGGAGTTCATTTCCGTCCCAATCCGTATTGAGCGGCTCATCGAAGGAGACTTCGGAGCGAATTTTGTTATTGCGCCGCAAAAACATAAGTATTTCGTTTTCGATGCAGCGTGAAGCATAAGTGGCCAGTTTGATCTTTTTCCCTGGATCAAAAGTATTGACTGCTTTAATGAGTCCGATGGTGCCGATGGAAACGAGATCTTCAATGTTGATGCCAGTATTTTCAAACTTGCGCGCAATGTAGACGACCAGGCGCAGGTTCCGCTCGATGAGCATCGCTCGAACAGCAGTGTCTCCGCTGGGCAGCCGATTCAGCAAATGCTCTTCTTCTTCACGGCTGAGGGGAGGCGGCAGGGCTTCACTTCCGCCTATATAGTAAATTTCCTCCCCTTTTAAGCCCATTTGCATTAAAATCCGATACCAGAACAGTTGCAAAAAAAGCTTCCACCTGACGATCATACAGTTGGCCCCCCTTAAAAAATTGTGATCGGCAAAAACGGTCAAACGGACAAGCAAGAGGGATGAATAATCGCTTGGTATGTCCCGTCGGACGACAGATGTCCGACATCTATACCTATGAGAACTCTGTCAACATTATTCCACTTGTTTTCTTGCAGAATTTGTACATGATCCGGTTTAAAGGCAATCATCATGTTTCCTTTGCTTCCGGCCGCCCGATAAGGAATCACCCGAACTCTTGCCATCCACTCCGGCGGCAACATCAGCCAGCCTTTTTCCCAGTCATTTGCCTCTGCCATTTCCTTCAGTTCGTGAGGAATCCAGGATTTGATCCGCTCCAGTTCCACCATCATCACCGGTGTACGGGTCATCGGATCGCGCAGCTGGTTTCCGGTGTCTACTAAACCTGTGCACTCCAATTCTTTTCCGTCGATGAAAATTTTGACCCGGGTGAGGAATTGATGAACAGATTGCCTTTCATTGAGCGAACGGAGTGAAAACCTCGTATAAGCCCAGACAAGCGGAAAACCGAACAAAATCAGTAACCAGGATACGGGCGATCCCCATCCCTTAGATGATTGGGTAAAAAAAACTCCTCCCGCCACCTGGCTGTCACCTGTGATCACATAATGAAGAGCGATCATCGCACCGCCCGCGATAAAGCACACCAGATAAAAGACTCCCAAATTTCTCAAATAGGCGAGTGGATGGCAGAATCCGTAAGCGACCCATACCATCACCATCGAGACCAGGATTTTAACGGGAAAAAAGTAGGCAAGTGAAAATACCGGCCAAAGGTGGAGCATCGAATAGATGCCGCCCACCATCGCCGCCAACAAAAGCCGCCAGTACGAAGTTTTCTGTTTGCGAATCCCGGATGTCAGCCAGAGCAGCAAAAAATCTATGCATCCATTGAGGAGGAAAATGAGATCCGCATAGACGGTCATTCAGCTTTTCCCTCCTCCTGTTGGAAGTGAGATTAGTATATATTAATCTTTATTTCAAAGTCTGTCTAAACTTGCCAGCAAAGAGTGACTTTTTTCGTCGAATCTTCAACTTTGAAAGCAAAAGAAAAACCCGGGAACCATGCCGGAACCCGGATTACTGGTCTGAGATTATTTGTTTTTCCCGAATTTATTGCGCAAGAAGGTTGGAACTTCCAAATTGGCATAGGAATCAAAGGGCGATTTCTCAACCTTATTTTCCTCTTTCGCAAATGAATGAAAGACCGGATCGTTCTTATAGGTTGGATCCGCACTGAAAATCGGTTTGCTTTTGCCTTTGCTCGGCTGTTGAGTCGCCGCCTTTTCCTGTTGTTTATGATCAAAGCCGGTGGCAATGACCGTAACCAAAATCTCATCTTTCAAGTCTTCATTGATCACGGCACCGAAGATCATATTTACTTCCGGATCGGAGGCAGAGGCGACGATATCTGCAGCTTCATGCACTTCATACAAGCTGAGGTTGGTACCGCCGGTGATATTCATCAAGACACCGCGCGCCCCGTTGATCGAGGTTTCGAGGAGCGGGCTGCAGATCGCTTTTTTCGCCGCCTCCGCCGCGCGGGATTCGCCGGTGGCCGTACCGATTCCCATCAGTGCCGAACCTCGTTCTGTCATGATCGTTCTCACATCGGCAAAATCCAAGTTGATCAGCCCGGGAACGGCGATCAAATCGGAAATGCCTTGCACACCCTGTCGCAACACATTGTCTGCTTCACGGAAAGCTTCCAACATGGGTGTGTTTTTATCCACAATTTCGAGCAGACGGTCATTTGGAATCACAATCAGGGTGTCCACATTTTCTTTCAGGGCGGCTACCCCTTGTTCAGCCTGGGTGGCCCGTTTTCTTCCCTCAAACGTAAACGGCCGGGTCACCACGCCCACGGTCAAAGCTCCCAGGTCGCGCGCGATGGCAGCAATCTCAGGTGCCGCTCCTGTGCCTGTTCCGCCGCCCATTCCCGCGGTGACAAAAACCATGTCTGCCCCTTTTAATACATTCTCTATTTGTTCCCGGCTTTCTTCGGCCGCCTTTTTTCCGATTTCCGGTTTGGCTCCCGCTCCCAAGCCGCGGGTCAGCTTTTCGCCGATTTGCAGCCGGATGGGGGCTTTGGAACGGTTTAAGGCTTGGGCGTCGGTATTGACAGCAATAAACTCCACGCCCTGAACTCCGGCTTCAATCATGCGGTTGACCGCATTGCTACCGCCGCCACCGACACCGATCACTTTAATCTGGGCAATTTGTTCAATATCATCCAAGTCAAAATTCAACATCTCTTGTCCCTCCATTAATTTTTTAATCTGAAAGGATGTAGCGATTGCCGACACGCACTAGATAAATTCACTCAGCCAATTTTTGACTCGTTCCAGCGGCGAAGGGCCCCGCTGTTTTTTCTGACGGGGAGGGTGAGCCGGCCTGGATTCCGATGCCTGAGGAATGCCGCGTTTTTGAAGATATTGAATCATCCCGACGCCACCGGTATAGGAGGGTTCCTTCATTCCTATATTCTTCGGTGTCGCGATCCGAACGGCAGTGCCCAATTGTTTTTGTGCCACATGAATAATATGCGATGTTGCCATCACACCGCCCGTCAAGACATACCCTCCAGCAGGTTCATCAGAAAAGCCCATCGCTTTTACATGTTGCCGGATCAAGTGAAACATTTCTTCGATACGCGGTTCGATGATTTGGGCCAATTCAAACTGAGAGACCGTTCGCTCCCTGCTGGAGCCAATCGTCTTTACCTGAAAAGTTTCTTTGCTGGATGCATGTTCTCTGCTGGCAACCCCATATTTGCACTTGATTTCTTCAGCGGCCTCGGTATGGGTCCGCAAACCAATGGCGATATCATTGGTTATGTATTCGCCGCCGATCGGGATGACCGAAGTTCCGACCAGATGACCCTGTTGGAATACGGTCAGCGTGGTCGTTCCGCCTCCAATATCAGCCATGACAACTCCGAGATTTTTTTCATCGGTCGACAGGCACAGCTCACTGACCGCCAGAGGTAAAAAAATCATTCCGGCAATGCTCAAGCCCGCTTTTTCGACGCAACGCAACATATTGTGAATAATCGTCTTGGTCCCGGTCACGATGATTGCGTCTACTTCCAACCGAACACCGATCATGCCGTGAGGATCACGTATATCGTCCAAGCCGTCGACGATAAACTGTTTGGGTACCACTTCGATGATGGCCCGTTCCGGCGGCAAGGCAATGACTCGAGCAGCTTGCAGCACGCGGTCGATATCCTGAAAGCCGATTTCCCTGTCTTCGCTCGATACCGCTACCACTCCGTGGCTGGATTGCAAAGAGACATGATTTCCCGATACGCCCACATAAACCTCAGAAATCTCTATGCCAACCATCCGCTCGGCGTGATCCACAGCCTCTCGGATAGATTGTACCGCTTGGTCGATATTGATGATGGCTCCCTTCTTCATCCCCTTGGATTTTGCTGTCCCGACGCCCACGATCTGTGTAGTTCCGTTTGAGTTCACTTCTGCGACAATCACGCGTACTTGTGAGGATCCTATGTCTAAGCTGATGATGAATTCTTCTGTGCTCAAGTCTGGGCACCTCCTTGCCCGAGATCGATATCATGATGAAGGACATGAATGTTGTTTTTAATAAAGAGGGATACGAAGGAAATCACTTACAAACCTAATTCAACAGCAGGCAAGCTGAACCCTTTTAAACACTCAACTTTTCTCTCCCGCGGTTTTGTATATTTTTACTGTCAAAGTATAACTGGCTGTAAGCCCGCAGATTTCGGTCGCGGGGTGAAAGAAAGGTTACTTGCCCGGCATCCCCTTTTAAGGGATGGTAAGAGCAACCAATTTTGTGTATAATCGAACATATGAGCGTGTTCCTCCACCGGCATTGGGATCGTTCCTGACGCCATGGTGTGGGTTTCCGGCGGTGAACATATCTCTCCCACCGGGTAAACTCCTTGCGCTCAGAATGGGCATGAGAGTGAGTGAAGAGGACCAGAACGCCGACAATCCGCAGGATTTCCTTCGCTCTCAGGCGTTCCGCCGTAATGCAACAAGCGTTGTAGAACGGATGCAACGGAATGATGCGACAACCCTGCTTGTCCTTGCTTGAGAAGGACTTGGGAGTGGTCCAAAGCAGAAATGGATGGAGAACGTTAACTACCCAAGCATCCCGGTGCGAAGCCTCCTGAAGCGGCTTCAGTCTTGTGGAATCTCAAATGATTGAGAAGAATTCCTCATGAGCTGTTCTGATTTGTTTCAGGTGAAAACCATATGCTTTGAAGCAAATACAGCGTACCGCGGGGATGGTCTTTAAATGAGGGATAATAGCTCATTTTTTTGTGTAAATCAGCCGCTCTCACAAAGACTAGATGATGGCGCCTGGTTAACATTTGCACCTGATCTTCGTGGTCAGCAACGGGTTTCAACACTCGGATTTCTCTTCTGATCCCGGTTGACAGCATGGCCAGCTTCTGTGCTGCCAGTTTAAAAGCAGGACTGGATGCCGTCCACCCTTCGAATACAGGCCTGTCCTCCCTCCACAGTGACACCGGGCGGTGAGTCAGGACGGACCCGTCAGCGAGGACCGGGTAAACGGTTCCTGCTGAAGTTCTGAAAAAGGCGATGGACGCCTCCTCTTTCACCTGTATGTATACCTTATTCGGAAAAACTTTTCTTACATGAGCCTCTTTGATCTCCGGCAATGTTTCGAGAGCATGTTCAAGTGCTTCAGCGTTGACATGAAAGTATGAAACGCCTTTCATCAAACGAGTGTTTCTGAGTATTTCCCGTTCCGAGAGCAGTTGGTTGCCCGAAATCTGAATCTCCTTAATTTCACTGAGCGGGGAACGCAAAAACAGGATGAGCAACATTCCCGTAAAAAACAAGAAGATGAAACCGAAAGCCCAAGGAGACGGGGAATGCTTTTTTCCTACCCGCAAGCGAAAAGGTGGAACCCGCCCTTCCATGGTGGACTCTCCTTTCGTCTCCATACCGCTTTATCTATCCAAAAATTACTTTAGTCTTCCCTATATATTACCACAAATATAATAGGTTAGAAGAGCTTTTAACAGAAAAAACAGCGGCACTGCTTCAGTGCTACTGTTTAAGAAGAAGACGGGTCTATCTTTTTGCGGGTGATGTCAGCGCCCAGTTGGCTGAATACATTTTCCAGCTGGTAGTATCCGCGGTCGATATGTTCAATACCTTTTACAATCGTCGTCCCTTCTGCTGCCAGCCCGGCAATGGCCAAAGCGGCTCCGGCACGCAAATCAGTGGCTGTGACCACGGCACCGCACAATTTCGGGAGGCCGCGAATGATGACCGTGTTATCCTCGATATGAAGATCCGCACCCATCCGCCTCAATTCAGGCACGTGTTTCAGCCGGGATTCAAATATTTGTTCCGACAATCGGCTGGTTCCCTCGGCAAGAGAGAGCGAAGCCATCATCTGGGGCTGCATATCCGTAGGAAAGCCGGGGTACGGTTCAGTCACCACATGATCAAGAGCCTTTAAACGACGGGAAGCTCGAACCCAAAGGCGTTCCCGTTCGATCTCCATTTGCAGGCCGGCGCGTTTCAGAAGCTCCAAAACGCTGGTCAAGTGCTCCGGCACCACATGCTCCAGCACCATTTCCCCGCCCGTTGCCGCTGCTGCTGCCACCAATGTACCCGCCACAATGCGGTCCGGTATGATCTGGTATGAGATGGATCTTAGTTCCCTGACTCCATGAATGACGATCACGGAACTTCCGGCCCCTTGAATATTGGCTCCCATTTGATTCAGGAAATTTTGAAGGTCGATGATTTCCGGTTCCCTGGCCGCATTGATGATGGTCGTTTTCCCTTTGGCGAGTACCGCGGCCATCATCACATTTTCCGTGGCCCCCACACTCGGAAAGTCGAGTACGACTTCCGCGCCGGTCAGATGTGATGCCGAACAATGAATGACTCCATCTTCCTCCCGGATCTCCGCTCCCAGCTTGGTTAAACCTTTGAGATGGATATCAATCGGCCGGTTGCCGATCGCACATCCTCCCGGCCTTGTTACACTGACACGGTTTAAGCGAGCCAAGAGGGGGCCCATAAGAAAGATCGAGGAACGCATCCGGCTCATCAAATCATCAGGAATGTGGGAAATTTGGATGGAATTCGTATTTACCTCCATCTTGGTACCGGTTCGTCGGATTTTCGCTCCCAACGCTTCAAGGATCTTGCACATAGTCGAAATGTCCGTTAGATCCGGTACCCCGTCAATTTCGTGTTTCCCCCCGGATAACACAGTGGCCGCCATAATTGGCAAGGCAGCATTTTTTGCTCCTTGAACACGAACGGAACCAGACAATGGCTTTCCACCTTTGATGACGAAATGCTCCAAAACGCCACCTCCGATTACCCTTCACCCACCACTTGAACTTCCGGTTCTAACGTAACGGAAAATTTTTCTTCAACCGTTTTGATGATGTGTTCAATGAGTGTCAGCACATCGTTTGCCGTTGCCTGTCCCCGGTTAATTATAAAGTTTGCGTGTAACGTCGATACTTCCGCATCCCCAATCCGGTAGCCCTTCAGCCCGGCTTCCTGAATCAGCCTTCCGGCATGATCCCCGGGAGGATTGCGGAACACACTTCCGGCACACGGAAATTGAAGTGGTTGTGTTTTTCTTCGACGATCCTTAAAACTAGCCAGTGCAGAAGCAATTTTCTTCTTATCCCCCATCTTCAGCTCAAATGTGGCTTCCGTCACAATGCCACGAAGTTCCTTTTGCAAGATAGAGGTACGATAGCGAAATTTGAGTTCTTCGTTGGAAAGGGTTAACCATTCTCCGCTTTCGGTGAGGATCTCGGCGGAGGAGAGGACTTCAGAGATTTCAGAGCCGTGCGCACCGGCATTCATGTAAACAGCCCCTCCCACATTCCCCGGAATCCCTCCGGCAAACTCCAATCCGGTCAGCCCGTATTTGGCCGACATCGAAGCCAGAAGAATGGTAGAGTAGCCTCCACCTGCAGTTATTCGGGGACCGTCTGCCCTGAAGTAGTTAAATCCTTCATCCAGTTTAAAAACAACGCCCCGAATGCCTCCGTCTCGTACCAACAAATTGGACCCACGCCCAATGACTCTCCAGGGCACTTGATGTTTATAAACGATCTTCATGGCCCGTTCTAACTCTTCTTTGTTATGGGGATAGATCATCAGATCGGCTGGTCCGCCAACTTTCCATGTTGTGTGGCGGGACAATGGTTCATTGACTCTCACGTCTTGTACTCCGCATGTGGCTAATTCCGCTAAAATCTTGTTGATCACAGTCGTCCCTCCTCACTCGATGAAGTGCGGATTGTTTCCACCCGAGATTGGTTTAACATAGTTTATGCCAGTGAGCGTTTTATGTGACGCATGCCCACTGGCTTCGAACCTTTTTTTATTGAACTCCGGCAAGAGAGATTTTTTCCAGTTCATCCACCAACACCTCAGCTGCTTGTGGACGGCCCAATTTGCGAGCCGCTTCACTCATCTCATGATGCAGTTCAGGGTTTTCAATCAATCTTTTCACCTCTGCCCACAGGTTTTCACCGGTACACTCGCTTTCCAGAAGCATCTTGGACGCTCCCTGTTCCTGAAGCCAGCGGGCATTGGCTTCTTGATGATTGTTCGTGACATAGGGGGACGGAATCAGAATAGACGGCAGTCCCAAAGATGTCAATTCGGCAAGTGTAGATGCGCCTGCCCGGGCCACTACCAGGTAAGTGGCAGCCAGCACATCCGGCATGTTGTAAATAAACGGGAGAACTTCCAGATTGGGGCATTCATCCTGGCCGATGCGCGAACGAATCGCTTCATAATGGATTTCTCCTGTTACGTAGACAAATTGAACTTGGGGCAGTTCTTTCATGCGGGGAATCATTTGCAAAACAGCTTCATTGATCGCCTTGGCTCCCCGGCTGCCGCCAAAGAAGAGAACGATGGGGCGATGAAGATCCGAAATCCCCAGTGATTTTCTCCCTGCCGCGGCATTGGCTTGTACCACTTCCGTCGCCCTCGGATTACCCGTAAAAACGATGCGGCGTGCATGGGTCAGATATTTTTGTGACTCCTCCAGACTGATGGCCACCACATCGGCAAAGCGGGATAAAAATTTGGTCGTCAGTCCCAGAACCACATTTTGCTCGTGGATCAAAGTGGGAACCCCCAGTTGATGGGCGGCATACACCGCCGGGCCGCTGACATATCCACCGGTTCCAACCACCGCATCCGGCCGGAACTCTTGTATGTATTCTTTTGATTTTTTCACCGCACGAATGAACTTGCGAATCGTGTTCACATTTTCCCAGGAGATGCTTCTTTTAAACCCCTGGATCTCCACTGTGTAAAAACGGATGTTTCCTTCTTTGGGAACGATTTTGGACTCCAGGCCGTTTTCTGTTCCAATATAAGCAATCTCTACATCAGGATATCTCTTCTTCACGGCTCTGGCAATGGCTAAGGCGGGATAAATATGCCCGCCGGTTCCTCCTCCGGACAGCAGAATTCTTTTCATTTATTTTCCCCTCCGCTTCATGCTTACCGTCGAGTAAAACGGGATAGATTGAGCAATACACCAACGGCAACCAACGTCAAGGTGAGTGAGGACCCTCCGTAACTTAAGAAAGGCAAGGTGATCCCCGTTACCGGAAAAGCACCGGATACGACTCCGATATTGATGACAGCCTGGATCATGATCATCGCAGTGATCCCGGTTGCGACCAGGCTGGAAAACAGATCGGGAGCTCCGATCGCAACCCGGAGGCCCCTCCAGACCAGCACTGCGAATAAGATAATGACTGTCCCTGCGCCCAAAAAGCCCAATTCTTCCGCCAGGATGGAGAAAATAAAGTCCGTATGCGGCTCAGGGAGATACAGATGTTTTTGCCGGCTTAAACCGAGGCCCGCTCCCAACAGCCCTCCGGGACCGATCGCATACAGGGATTGAATGATCTGATAGCCCGCCCCACGCGGATCTTGCCACGGATTGAGAAAAGCGGTAATCCGTTGAATACGGTAGGGAGCAGCTAAAATCAGTGCGACAAAGCCGGCCACTCCCAGCATGATAAAGCCAAACAGATGCTTCATCCTCGCCCCCGCGGCAAAGATCAGGACGATTCCTGTGCCCACCAGGACTGTTCCTGTACCCAAATCGGGCTGGAGCATGATCAGGGCAAAAGCGGCTCCCAGAACAGCAAGCCCCGGCAAAAAGCCTGTGCTAAACTTCGTTATTTGGTAATCCGGCCGGGAAAAAGTCTTGGCGAGGAATGCGATCATCGCCAATTTCATAAATTCCGAGGGCTGAATGCTGAATGCCCCGATGCCCAGCCAGCTTCGCGCACCGTTCCTTAAAATCCCCACACCGGGGATCAGCACAACGATCAGCAAAATAAAACAGAATATAAGACCGGGTGTAGCCCATTCGTACAACTTTTTCGGATCGAGGTTTGCAATCAGGAACATCAAAAAAACGCCCAAAGCGGCAAATAGCAATTGTCGCTTTGCGAAATAAAACGGATCTCCGTATTTGTGATATGCAAAAGAAGCGCTAGCACTATAGACCATGATCACGCCGATCGCCAATAAAAGGAGAATGGCGCTTACAATCACAAAGTCGGGAGAAGTTCGCATTTTATTCATGGGCGTTTTCACCTCTTAAAAATTGGGCAAGCTTTTCCTATATTTGAAGACTATGCACAGCTTGTTTAAATATGCTTCCCCGCTCTTCAAAAGAGGTGTACATATCCCAACTTGCACAAGCAGGAGACAAGAGCACGACATCTCCCGGTCCGGCGAGGCGGCTGGCCAGTCCGACTGCCTCCGTCACATCCGTGGCGGTATGCCGTTCCTCAATTCCCGCCTCTTTGGCCCGTTCCATAAATATGGACTTGGTCTGGCCATAGGCAATCACTGCTTTCACCCGCTCCTTGAGGACGGGAACCAGTTCCTTGAAATCAACGCCGCGGTCCAACCCCCCGGCAATTAAAACGACCGGTTCTTCAAATGATTGCAAGGAGTGGATGGCCGCCTGGGCATTGGTCGCTTTGGAGTTGTTATAATACTGCACTCCCTGAATGGTCGCCACATGCTCCAGCCGGTGCTCCACCCCGCGGAAGGTTCGCAAGGTTTCTTCAACGGCGGAAACGGGGCAACCGCAAGAAAGAGCCAGGGCAGTCGCAGCCAGCGCGTTCTCCAGGTTAAAGTCTCCCCGCAGTGCGATTTCTTTCACCGGTAAAATCTTTTGTTCAGCCTGTCCCGGCAGACGGGCGACGATCCATCCCCCGCAGACGAACACTCCCTGCTCAACCTGCTCTTTCCGGCTGAACCATAAAATCCGGCCGGCGATGGACTCACCGATTTGCCGGCAAACTTCCGAATCAAAATTTAGCACCGCCACATCTTCCGGAGTTTGATTTTGGAAAATGCGCTTTTTCGAAAAGATATAGTCTTCCATCGTCTCATGATAATCCAGATGGGCGGGCACCACGTTCAACAGAGCAGCTGCTTTCGGCCGGAACTTTAACGTACCTTTCAACTGGAAGCTGCTGAGTTCGGCAACCAGCCACTGGTCAGCCGTTACTTCCTGCACCACATCGGTCAGTGCTTGTCCGATATTTCCGGCCACCACCGCTTTCAATCCACCGGCATTCAGCATTTTCCCAACGAGGGTCGTTGTGGTCGTCTTCCCGTTGGAGCCCGTGATTCCAACAATGGGAGCTTGCGACAGCCATCCGGCGATCTCCACTTCCGTGACGACAGGGACCCCTTTGGCCAAGGCCTGTTTGACCGGCTTGGCCCGGTAGGGAATACCCGGGTTTTTCACCACAAGGTCGACGTGATCATGAATCAAATCATCCGGATGCTCCCCGCAAATCACAGGGACTCCCAACTCTTCGAGAATCCCTGCTTCGGGACATTGGGTACGCGGTTTTAAATCATTGGCAACCACTTTGGCCCCAAGCCCGTGCAGCAGTTTGGCAACAGCCAACCCGCTCCTTGCGAGGCCAAGTACCACAACCGTACGATTTTCCCAGTATTTCCAATCCCTATTCATCAAAAGAACACCTCGAGATAGACCCCTAATGCGGCAAGCAGAAAGCCGACAAACCAGAAGGTGGTAACCACCCGCCACTCGGACCAGCCCACTAATTCAAAGTGGTGGTGAAGCGGGCTCATGCGGAAAACCCGTTTCCCGCGAAGTTTGAAGGAAGTCACTTGGATCATGACCGAGAGCGTCTCAACCACAAAAATCCCGCCGATAATCGGCAACAGCAACTCGGTTTTCGTAATCACCGCCAGTGCTGCCAGACCGCCTCCCAGGGCCAGGGAGCCGGTATCCCCCATAAACACCTTGGCCGGATGGGCGTTATAAACTAAAAAGCCCAGGAGAGCTCCGACGACGGCGATGGAGAAAATGGTAACCGTTTGGTTGCTTTGATACCACCCGATAATAGCGTAGGCACCATACGCGCAGGCAGCCGTTCCGGCTAACAGGCCGTCCAAGCCATCGGTTAAATTTACCGCGTTGGAAGTCCCGATCATCATGAAGAGCAGGAGCGGCAAATAAAGCCAGTTGAGCTGAATGATCCAATCCGTACCCGGGATCGCCACTTCAAAGATGAATTTATCCGGCTGAGTCGCGCGAACCTGAAGAAGTACCCAGAATAAGACCAAACCGATAAAAAGCTGTCCCAATAACTTTTGGTTCGCAGTCAAACCGAGGCTTCTCTTCATCACTACTTTAATGTAATCATCTAAAAAGCCGATAATTCCATAACCGAGTGTGGCAAACAGCAGAAAGAACAGGTCAGCGTTGATCACTTTCTCTCTGCTTTCCAAGAGCGCCCAGCTGCTGAACGGAATGGCCGTAAGCACGACCGAAGTAAGGATGATCAATCCGCCCATGGTCGGGGTGCCTGCTTTTTTCAAGTGCGCTTGCGGCCCCTCTTCACGGATGCTCTGTCCAAATTTCAACCGCCTCAGCGTCGGGATAAACATCGGTCCTAAGAGCACGCCGATTCCGAAGGCAACGGCGAGCGGGATGAGAATCATACGAAGGTCCAATAAATCATACATTTTTGCTTCTCTACTCTCCTTCAGTTAATTTCTTTACTACCTGATCCAATTGAACCGCACGTGAAGCTTTCACAAGCAACAATACGCTTGGATTTCCCTCTTGCGCTAGAGCTTCGCTTGCTTCATCGAGAGAAGCGAAATGATGAATGATTCTGTCCTGTGCAGGACTCGATGCGCGGGCACCCTCCAAAATCCACCGCCCACGCTTGCCAATCGTATAAATGCGGGAAATTCCCTTCTGGACAGCATAAGCTCCCAGTTCTTTATGATAACTTTCTTCCTCTTTACCGATTTCGAGGATATCGCCCAGCAGCGCCCATTTTTCCAGATGGGGCTCCAGTTCAGCGAGCAGGTCAAGAGCGGCCCGCATGGAAGTAGGGCTGGCATTGTAAGCATCGTTGATGATGGTCATGCCATTGTTCGCCTTCTCTAACTCCAGCCGCATGCCTGTCAGCCGGACCTTGGCCAATCCATCCGCAATTTCTTCTTCGGACAGGCCGAAGTGACGCCCCACTGCAACAGCCAACAGGGCATTTTTGATGTTGTGCCTGCCGAGGAGAGGGAGTCGAAAGAGGGTATGTCGCTTGGCAGAGCGGAAAGTAAAGCCCTCCACGCCTCTCATCTCGATCTCTGTGGGAGAGTCGTCCCCATCCGTCTTCCAGCCGATGCGCACGTGCGGATGGTGATCATCAGCCAGCAATTGATTGAGCAGCGGTTCATCCCCATCGAAAATGATGGGCCCGTCCGAACGCAGTCCTTCTTTTATTTCCAATTTCGCTTTGGCAATTCCTTCTCGGCTGCCAAGAAATTCCATATGGGATTCTCCGATATTGGTGATCACGGCCACATCCGGCTTCGCCATCCTGGAGAGCAAGGCGATTTCACCGGCATGATTCATCCCCATTTCCACTACCGCCACACCGGCCTGTTCGGGCATGGACAGCAGGGTAAGGGGAACTCCTATATGGTTATTAAGGTTGCCCATCGTTTTATGCACGCGATATTTCGCACTCAAAACGGCCGCGATCAAATCTTTGGTCGTCGTTTTCCCGTTGCTTCCCGTCACGGCCACGATGGGAACACCCGACTCCGTGCGATACGCTTCGGCCAACCGCTGTAAGGCGGCAAGAGGATCGGGAACCAGAATAAACGGAATTTCCCTCTTCTCCGGCAAAGGGCGGTCGTTTTTCCACAGCGCGGCCGCCGCTCCCCGCGTGATTGCCTGTTCGATAAACTGATGACCGTCAAACTTTTCACCCGCCAACGGGACATAGAGCTGATTGGGCTGGAGTTGGCGGGTATCCGTGGAAACCCCCCGGACGAGCAAATGCCTGTCTGACGGCCCGCCGACGAGTTCACCGCCTGTCACTTTCTCAATCCACTCACACTTGCGTTCCATCATATTTATCCCTCATTCAGTTCATGAGTCAGAATTGCTTCCCTGGCTACTTCACGGTCGTCAAAGTCATAGCGAACCCCGCCGATTTCCTGATAGGTCTCATGCCCTTTTCCGGCAATTAAAACCACATCTTTCGGCTGGGCCTGGCGAATGGCATCGAAGATCGCCTGCTTTCGATCCACAATCGTCACATAACGGTCTTTTTCCACTTCCTTGAGTCCTTCCACCATATCCGCAATGATCGCCTCCGGATCTTCGGTGCGCGGATTATCCGATGTAATCACCGTCAGATCGCTGTACCTGGCGGCGATTTGCGCCATGAGCGGTCTTTTGCCGCGATCCCGGTCTCCGCCGCAGCCAACGACACAGATGACCTTCCCTTCAGCAAACTCGCGGATGGTCGCCAGGACGTTTTCCAGGCTGTCGGGAGTGTGGGCATAGTCAACCAGCACGGTATAGGGCTGCCCTGCTTGTACGGGTTGAAAGCGGCCGTCCACACTGGAAACTGACTCCAGACTCTGTTTGATTCTCGTGAGATCGATTCCTTCAAGTAAAGCCACACTGGTTGCGGCCAGCACATTATACACGTTGAACTTTCCGATCAGCTTCAGCCCGACATCGATCGAGCCCCGAAAAGTTTGCAGGGTGAATGCCGTGCCGGAAGATGTGATCCGGATGTCTTGCGCCCGGACATCAGCCGGCTTTTCGATGCCGTAAGTAATCACTTGCGCCGGAGTGATGCGGGCGAAATAAGCAGAAGCTTCATCATCCGCATTCAAGACAGCATAAGAGTTTTGACCGGGGTCATCTTCATAGCGGTTTCCCAGCTGGCTGAACAACAGGCCCTTCGCTTCCCGATATCGCTCCATCGTTCCGTGATAATCCAGATGGTCCTGTGTCAGATTCGTAAAGACGGCAGCATGAAACTGACAACCGCGTGTCCTTCCCAGATCGAGCGCGTGGGAAGAAGCTTCAATGACAGAATACTCACAACCCTCGTCACACATCATGCGAAAACTTCTCTGGAGATCAACCACTTCCGGGGTTGTGTTTTTGACCGGGAAAGTACGGTCTCCAATCTTCATTTGAATCGTGCCGATGAGACCTGCCGGGTGACCGGCATCATTTAAAATCTGTTGAATTAAATGGGAGGTGGTTGTTTTCCCGTTTGTACCCGTAATCCCGATCAGCTTCAGTTCACGAGTCGGATGACGGTAAAAAGTAGCCGCCACCACTGCCATCGCCCGTCGCGTGTCGGGAACCCGCACCACAGGCACATCAACAGTCACAGGCTCCTCCACGAGAACGGCGGCAGCTCCCTTCTCCACCGCTTGCGGTACAAACCGGTGACCGTCCACGGTAAAACCGCGCAATGCGATAAACAGGTCCCCGGGTTTTACCTGACGGGAATCGATTTGAATTCCTGTGATTTCCGTGCCAAGGTCACCGGATGCAGTATGTAAAACGAGCGGCCGGATTAGCTCCTCTAAACGCATGCTGTACCTCCTCATCCCAGAATCTCGGGCCCTTTTTCATTCTATATGCGAAAAAATGAAAGAGACAAGACAAAATGCCAGGCATGCTCCTGGCACGAGAAGATCCCGACTATATGAATCCGCCGCTATCAATCGGAAACAGGAGCTTGCTGCTCCCACTGCTCAAGGCAGCATCATCCTGATCGACGGAAAACACCGGTAGTCTGGCAAGTTGCTCTTGATTCTTGCCAAATAAGATTCTAACACATTTTGCGGAACATGTGCACCTGACAAGCGGCAGAAATATTATCAATCTTCGTCTTTTCCCATACGTTTACACGCCATTTCATTTGTTCCCCAAATAAATTTTTATCATCGACCCCTTCTTCACCCGTTTTCCCGGCTCGGGAATTTGATCGATGACAATCTTTCCTTCTCCGTAAGCTTTGAGCGGGAAGGAGTACAGGCTGGCTTTAATTTTATCAATATCCTGGCCAACCAGATTGGGTACGGATACAATCGGGGTCACGAGAGGCGTATCCTCCGGTTCAATTTGGTTGGTTCGTTTCTTCACGCCCATATAACGAAGACTGTCGTCCAGAATATTGCCGACGATGGGCGCGGCGACCACTCCCCCAAACTGAATTCCTTTGGGATTATCGACCGCTACGTAAACGACCAGTTGAGGGTCATCCGCCGGGGCAAATCCAATAAATGACACGATGTGGTTGTTTTGCAGATATCGCCCGTCCGGCCCCACTTTTTGAGCGGTCCCCGTTTTCCCCCCCACGCGGTAACCGTCTACAAATGCTTTCCGTCCTGTTCCTTTGGCCACCACGCTCTCCAGCGCATACCGGATCGTCTGGGACGTCTCCGCGGAGATGACCTTCCGTAATTTCTTTGGCTGAATCGTTTCCAGCGTCTCGCCTGTTTCCGGATCGAGCCAGGCTTTTGCCAGATGCGGTTCCATCAAATCCCCGCCATTGATGGCCGCCGCGACCGCCGCGACCTGTTGAATCGGTGTGACCGAAACTCCCTGGCCGAACGCCGTTGTCGCCAATTCCACGGGTCCGACCCTGCTTTCCCGGAATAAAATGCCCTTGGCCTCTCCATTTAGATCAATCCCCGTCTTCTGCCCGAAGCCGAAGTCTCGGATATAGGAAAACAGAGTCTCTTTGCCAAGCCGCTGCCCAAGGGTGACAAAGCCGGGGTTGCAGGAGTTTTCCACTACCTCCAGGAAAGTTTGATGACCGTGTCCTCCTCCCTTCCAGCAACGCAGCCGCCTGCCGCCGACGGTAATATAACCAGGATCGGAAAAGCCTTGTCTCAGGTTCACTTTCTTTTCTTCCAAAGCTGCCGCCAGCGTAATGATTTTAAACGTCGATCCCGGTTCATATGTTTTCCAGATGGGCAAATTGCGGTTATAGATGAGAGGATTTGCACTCCGATATTCATCCGGACGATAAGTGGGACGACTCGCCATCCCCAGGATTTCACCCGTGTTCGGATTCATGGCAATGGCGAGAGCGTTTTCCGGTTGATATTGGGCGACTGCCTGATCAAGCTCCCTTTCCATGATCGTTTGAATCGTATAATCCAAGGTTGTCATCAAGTCCAGTCCGTCTCGGGGAGGGGTAAACTGATCCTCTCCGAAAGGCAGTTTTTCTCCCTTTACATTGGCACTGAACGAGACATATCCTTTCGTCCCCTTCAACCTCTCTTCATAAACAAGCTCCAGTCCTGCCAATCCCTGATTGTCAATGCCCGTAAAGCCAAGGATATGGGCGGCTAAACTTCCATAGGGATAATATCTTTTGCTGTCTTCTGTGACCACGATTCCCGGCATCCTCAAGCCTTGAATCTCTTTCGCCTGATCTTCCGAAATCTTCCTTCCCCATGGCCTGATATAGACACTCAATGAGCGTTTCGTAATCTGCTCGTAAATTTTCTCCTCAGGGGCGCGCAAGATCCGTGCCAGTTGTTTGGCCGTATTCACCGGATTCTTAATTTGGGCCGGAATGGCCATGACGGTCGGGGAGCTGATATTGTAAGCCAGCTTTTTCCCGTTGCGGTCAAGGATGCGCCCGCGTTTCGCTTCAAAAGGAACAATGCGGCTCTGCAGATCCTTCGCTTTTTCCGTCAGCCAAACCCCTTGAAAGAGTTGAACATAAGCGAGCCGTCCCATCAAAGCTGTAAAAACGAACAACGCAATCATAAAAACGGCAAAGAGGCGCTTGCGCACGATCGAATTTAGGCCTCGCACCCCGTTCCCCCTCCTTTACAGGGTCGTCTCACTGACAAGCCTATTCGTTACAAGCACAAAAAATGCCCCAGAGAAAAGCCAACAAAAAAAGCACCCCGCGAGAGGTGCTTTTTTCCTTTATTTGATGGATTCTGCCATCTGTTTACTGGGCTGCACGGCCCGGATCTGCAACGTCTTTTTCAGGATATCCCTTGCTACGGGAGCGGCGACCTCCCCGCCGGAAACACTTCCGTACTCAGAGGAAGGCTCATCGATGGCCACGTAAATCACCACTTCCGGATCATCGTACGGGGCAAACCCGACAAAGGAAACCACATATTTTCCTTCTAAATATCCCCGCCCGTTCGGGTCCGGTTTTTGAGCGGTCCCCGTTTTGCCGGCGACACCGTAACCGAGCAGCTCCGCTTGCATGCCTGTCCCGGATTTGACCACCCCGCGAAGAAGTTCACGGACCTGTTTGGCCGTTTCCGGACGGATAATGCGACGGCCTTTTGGCTGATTAGTTTGAATGCGTTTCTTCAGCCCCGGCTCCCAGATTTCTTTCATCACATGCGGCTTGTACCAAATTCCCCCGTTGGCGATCGCGCTGACGGCTGCCACTTGTTGGATGGGAGTGACCGAGATGCCCTGTCCGAAAGCCGTGGAAGCCAACTCGGAGGGGTACGGGGATCTGCCAAAAAAGTAACCTCTTCCTTCAGCCGGAAGATCGATACCGGTCTTTTTGCCAAACTTCTGGGTTATATCTCCAAAACCAAATTTATTGATATATTCAACGAGCCTCCCTGCCCCCAATTGTTGTCCCAGCTTCACAAACGCAACATTGCTTGATTTTTCAACGCCTTCCCGGTATGTAATCGTTCCCCAGCCTCTTCCGTTATTCCAATCGCGGATGGTCCGGTCTTCCACTTGGATCGATCCCGACTGGAAGGTCGCATCAGGGTTAAAAATCCCTTCCTCAATCGCAGCGGCAAGAGTGACGATTTTAAACGTCGAACCTGGTTCAAACTGGCTTTCCACCGCGCGATTCTGTCTGTTCTCATCGTCAATGGTGGCAGCATAGTTGTTGGGGTCAAAGGAAGGCCGGCTGACCATAGCCAGAATTTCACCCGTTTTCGGATCAGCGACGATCGCTGTCCCCCCTTTGGCCTGGTAAGACTTGATCGCCTCATCCAGTTCCAATTCCACCTGGTGCTGGATCCGCGTGTCCAATGTTAACACCAGGTCTTTACCGTTGACAGGGGGGCGGTTTTTTTCGGGTTCATCAGTAATCATCATCCCGTTTTGGGCTCCAATATACCGGATATAGCCCTCCTTCCCCCTCAGCCACTTGTCATAGGTGCTCTCAACCCCGCCAGCCGGTTTATCATCGATCCGCAAGAAGCCCAGCACATGGGCGGCTTCGTTGCCGCTATATTTTCGCTTGGTCGTTTGATAACCGTAGATCCCCTCAATTTCCTTTTTTTTGCGCAGCTCCATGACCTTGTCATACACTTCCGAAGGAAACTTGAATTTGCTTCCGTCTCTCAGGTCCACTGAATCTTTTTTCTGCTGGAGCTTTTGCAGCAAAACCTTTTCGTCGATCCCTAAAATGGGTGCCAGCAAACGAGCTGTCTTTTTCTTGTCTTTTACTTTCTTGGGTGCAGCAACAAAATAATAGGCGTCCTCTTCCCAAGCCAGCTGTTCCTTGGTTCTGTCGTAAATGGTTCCCCGTTTCGGCTTCAGCTTTTCATTTTTCACCCAATTTTTAAGGGCTTCAGCCTGCCATTCATCGGAGTTGACTGTCTGGACCCAGAAGAGTCGCAGAATGATGACACTCAACAACAGGGTCAAAACGAGCCCGATCAGAAGAGAACGCTCTTTACTCTTCCTTAGCGAACCCATGATTCAGCCTCTCCAATCTACATCTTTCTGATATAACCCGAGAACAACATGTGCTCATTTTTTACGGCTGAATCGAAGGCAAGATTTTTTGTGCGTTTAACTCCAGCCCCTTACTTTCGGCAAATTTCCGAATCCGCTCCACGCTTCCCAATTTTCTTTTCTGTGTTTCCAGCCGGAAATTAACCTTTTCCGTTTCCTGAATTTGAATCTCGGTGTTGCGAATGGCCACGTTCAACTCAGTCACTTTGGCATACCTGGAAATAACGATTAACACAAGGGCTGCGCAAATCAACACGCTGAACAGATAAAGCAGCTTTTCCCCTACGGGAAGTGTTTTGAGAAGAGACTTCTTCCTTCTTTTTGCGCCGACACCGGTCTTTTTATCTGTTAAAGGCCGTGCAACCGCAAGATTCCCCCGATCCTCTCTCATCTATTTCATCCTCCTTACACTACCAGCCCTCTCCTTTAACTCCTTAACACTTCTCAGCGATTCTCAGTTTTGCCGAACGTGCTCGTTTATTTCTCTCTATCTCTTCTTTAGCCGGCAAAACCGGCTTCTTCGTCACCACACGAAGAAGCGGTCTTTGGTCACACGTACAAACAGGGAAATGTGGAGGGCAAATACAGCCTTTGGCTTTATCTTGGAAGAACTTTTTGCAGATGCGGTCTTCCAGTGAATGAAAGGTAATTACACAAATGCGTCCCCGAGAATGGAGAATTTCCACCGATTGTTCCAACGCTTGTCGAAAAACATTCAGTTCATCGTTCACGGCGATCCGAATGGCTTGAAAAGAACGGCGGGCCGGATGAGGACCCGTTCTTCTGGCAGGCGCAGGAATGGCTTGTTTAATGATGTCGACCAATTGCATTGTAGTTGCAATCGGCTTCCGTTGTCTCTGACTGACGATCTCTTGGGCGATGCGACGAGAGAACTTTTCTTCCCCATATTCAAACAGGACCCGTGCGATCTCATCTTCCGGCCAATGATTCACAATGTGATACGCACTTAATTCCTGTTGCACGTCCATCCGCATATCCAGTGGAGCATCTTGGTGGTAACTGAAACCTCTTTCTCCGGCATCCAGCTGAGGAGATGAGACACCCAGATCAAACAAGATCCCGTCGACCTTGTCAAAACCGAGCCCTTCTACGACTTGTCGGATCCGGCGAAAATTGGTTTTTACCAGATGAAGATTGCATCCGACATCTTTTAGATGCTGCTTGGCATGATCCAACGCAGTTTGATCCTGATCCAAACCGATCAACGTGCCGGATGAATCCAGACGCTCGGCGATCAAACGGCTGTGACCCGCTCCACCCAAAGTACAATCCACATATACGCCGTCCGGTTTGATATTCAGTCCGTCCACTGCTTCTTCTTTTAATACTGTCTCATGAATAAACAACTGGTTTCATCCTCGTCTACAGATCCAAATCCACGATGCTTTCGGCAATTTCGTTAAACGAATCCTCAGAGCTTAAATAATAGTCTTCCCACAAATCCTTTGACCAAATCTCGACACGTGTGGAAACTCCAATAATGACACAATCCTTTTTTAACTTGGCAAAGTCGCGAAGATTAGGAGGAAGCAATATCCGGCCCTGCTTATCCAGCTCCACTTCACAGGCCCCTGAAAAAAAGAATCGCGTAAACTTTCGGGCGTCGGCTTTGGTAAACGGGAGTGCCTTTAATTTCTGCTCTAATTGTGTCCACTCTGAGCGAGGGTATGCGAAGAGGCATTGATCCAGTCCACGAGTGACAACGAACGAGTCTCCCAGCCCTTCTCTAAATTTGGCCGGAATGATGATTCGTCCCTTGCCATCGATCGTGTGGCGATATTCACCCATGAACATGCCGCTTCGCCTCCCCTCACTCCCCCTTCCTCCCCACTTCCCTCCACTTTCCACCACATTGTAAATTATACCACACGAAAATTAAAAAATCCTGCACTTATGTGCAGGATTTAACAGGACGAGTTGAATTTTTTGGAAAACATTACAACTCCCAGCTGGCCAGGTATTTTTCCTGTTCTTCAGTCAGGTCGTCAATTTGAATTCCCTGCGACTCAAGAAAATATCGGGCCACCTGTTCATCGAGATGGTAAGGCACATCGATCACCTTGGGACCGATTTTTTGATGGTTTTCATGGACATATAAGAGGCACATCGCCTGGAGGGCAAAGGTCATATCCATGATCTCGGCCGGATGCCCGTCCCCGGCAGCCAGGTTGACCAGACGGCCTTCAGCGAGCAAGTACAGTTTGCGTCCGTCTTCCATCAGATATTCGGTTATGTCTTTGCGCACCGTCTGGGTGTTGACCGCCTGCTGTTCCAGTGCCTCGATGTCGATCTCCACATTAAAATGGCCGGCATTGGCCAGGATGGCTCCATGTTTCATCAGCGGGTAATGCGATCCGTTGATGACCCCTTTATTGCCGGTGGTGGTGATAAAGAAATCGCCGTATTTGGCCGCTTCCGCCATCGGCATGACCGAAAAACCGTCCATATGGGCTTCCGTGGCTTTAATCGCATCCACTTCGGTGACGATCACACGCGCACCCAACCCTTTGGCCCTGAGCGCAACACCGCGTCCGCACCAGCCGTAGCCGACCACTACGACCGTTTTTCCGGCCACGACCAAGTTGGTGGTACGGTTGATGCCGTCCCAGACCGATTGTCCCGTTCCGTAACGGTTATCAAACAAAAACTTGGAGTAAGCATCATTGACGGCAACCATCGGAAAACGCAGCTCTCCTGATTTTTCAAGGGATCGGAGCCGCAAAATCCCGGTGGTCGTCTCTTCGCACCCGCCCTTGACTTGATCGATTAAATCAGGGCGCTCCGCGTGAAGAATGCTGACCAGATCCCCTCCGTCATCGATGATCAGGTCCGGACGCGTTTCCAGCGTTTGGATGAGGTGATATTTGTATTCCTCCGGAGCTGGATTATATTTGGCAAACACGGTGATCCCGGATACTGCGAGGGCTGCACAAATGTCATCCTGAGTGGAGAGAGGATTGCTGCCGGTAATGGTTACCTCCGCTCCCGCATCCCGAATCAACTCGGCTAAGCAAGCCGTTTTCGCTTCCAGATGGAGAGAGATGGCCACTTTTTGTCCGGCGAGCGGCTTTTCTACTGACAAACGTTCGCGCAAACGGTTTAAAACAGGCATATGCTCCCTTGCCCAATCAATTTTCAAACGCCCTTGCGGAGCCAGATTTATATCGCGCACAATGCTTTTTTCGGCTGAATTCATGAAAAAATCCCCCTTTATGGTTTTCCACCATATGTAATCCCGTACTTTAAACTCTCTCAAATGCCCGGATTAACCAGTTCGCCACCCGTGATAACGTCGTTATTATAACTGATTAGCATGAAAAGAAAAAGGCGCTCACAGGATGATACATCGATGCTCGAATTCTTCGTTGCCTGTCAGAAGAGGGGTCTCAAGTAGGCGGCTCAACCAAGACAGACCGTACTCATTCCAGTAATTGACGAGATTGTAAACCCTCTCCTGCAGCTTATCGAGCGGCAAACAGGTATTGGAAATTTCCTCCCAGTGTCTTAATTCAGTTCGATATTTGTTCTCAATGCTCCTTTTTGTGTAGTTATAAAAATAATCTACTTGCTCTAAAATCTTCTGCTGGTTTTTTTGTCCCATTTCATAAAGATCCATGCCGATTTCTTCACTGAGCAAACGGATCAGCGGCTGATAGCTGGCGATGATTTGCTCTTTGACCGGTAAGAAGAGGTCATCCAGGTGAAAAGGTTGCCTGTCTGCCAGCCATTCTTCTTTTTTCTCGCCGAACCGGGTAAACAAATCCGACCAGGTCAGCCCAAACTCCTGCATTCTTTTATAGGCCGTACGATCAATCAAAGTCATCCGCAGGCGGGGGTATACGACCGGCATTCGGAATCCCGCTTCTTCAAATGCCTGTTTCAACAGCGCCCAGTAGGAGATTTCCCCCGGCCCTCCCACAAAAGCGAGCGTCGGAAACAGGTATTCCTGCATCAACGGCCGGGTAATGACGTTATTGCTCAGTCTTTCCGGCTCCTGTTCAGCAAGGGAAAGCAACTCATCATCGGAAAAGCTCTCCCGGCCATCCCTCGATCTCCAGAGCCCTTGGTCGCGAACCAGCGATAAACGCTCGTCTTCCACTTGCACAAACAAATGCGCCTGATTTTTTTTCAAATCGACAGCAACCGGATAACCCAGTTTTTTCAACTCTTCGGCCGTTTCCATCACCCGGCTGTGAATCGAATCATTGATTTTGATCAAATGCTTGAAAAAGGGTGCTTCCATCCGCCGCAGTTCGGGGTAAGCCGAGTCGATCATCAGCAATCCCCGATCGGCGAACAAGTGATGCATGACTCTGGCGAAAAAGCGGCTCCAAGTCACCGGTTCATTCGTCCACTTCTTCAGCCTTTCGGCCCATTCTTTTTTATATTCCCGGTCAGGCAAAATCCGGCCCAGTTCATCCAGCCAACGCTCCATCTCCTCTTTCTTGATATAAAGGGATGAGACGGGGCGCTTTTTCTCATCTCCGCTTGAAAAACGATGCTTCACCGGGACCCCTTCGCTTGTTTGTATCCAAACGTGATCGACTTCATTCCGGTCATGGTCTTCCCCGGCGATCCAAAAGACGGGGATGACGGGACGGTTCAGCCGTTCTTGTTCGCGTTCGGCCAATTGAATGATCGTGACGGCCTTATAAAGGGTGTAAAGGGGCCCGGTTAAAAGGCCGGCTTGCTGGCCGCCAATCACCACCAGACTGTCCGGTTCCGACAAGCGCTCCAGATTGCGCTGAATGGCGGGGTGATCCAGCTCCGGTTGATGGTAAGAGCGAAGCACCTCAACGAGCCGGGCACGGGAATACTGCTCCTTCCTGCCATCGACCCATTTCGCCCTCTGAACAAAACTTTCTGCGTTCATGGGATGGTATGAAAAAAAGGAATGGATGGGGTGGGCTGGTTGTAGATAATCATGAGTGATCGGATTTGATCCCGGGTATGATACAGCATCTATTTTCATGTTTTACTCCTTCTTTTACCAGGGATTTAACACACTAAACAAAAGTTAGTATAGCACAATCGAGCAGGCACTTAAATTTAATCCGGCATTGGGATGAAAGTCAACACGGAATTCTATCTGTTCTCTTTATGATTCGGTAACAGTAAGCTGATCACCAATCCCAAAAAGGAAGTGGCGGCAACCAGAAGCATCACTTTTTGCTCAGCCACTTGAATCATTGGCCGGGTCCATTCGGTCGCGGTCAACCATCCGTAATCTCCCGGAACAAAGGACCGGTATAGTCTGGCCATCGCCACCAGACCTAATGCCCCTCCTGCTGCACGGAACATGCCCAGCGTCATCAATCCGCTTTTCAACTGACGGACAGGTGCCCATTGAGATAGCGGGACATGGACAGGGGAAGCCAGCGTAAAGCTGAGGCCCCATCCAAGGAGAGCCAGCATCACCCACTGCAGCCATCCCTCACGAAACCAGGCCAAGGATGTATAGGAAATAATGGCAAACATAAATCCCAGAGCCGAAACCCCTTTAAATCCCCATTTTCTTGAAAAGCGAAAAACCAGCGGCAAAGACAAAACCGCCCACAAAAGAATGTATGCGAGCACAACACCATTGAAAAGCGAATGAAGATGAAATGGCTGACTCACCCAGGTGGGAACCAGAACGAGGGCCATCCAGCTGAACCCGGTCAGCGCCACCTGAACGTATAAAAGCCAAAAACGCCAATTGGCAAACAGATGCGGCTCCAAAAAAGGATGCTCGCTTTGCCTTTCAATCATGAATAACGGAATGATCAATCCAACGGCTACAATCCATAGCGGCATGGCCTGAGAATGCGTGAATGCAGTCCAGCCCTGCAGAAAGTCGGTGAGCGTCACTGCGGTCATCAAAAAAAGAATAATGACAGCGAAGAAGAATATCCCTTCACCGTGAATCTGGCGGCCGCGGCCGGGCTGGTCGACGATCAGCCATCTCCTGGAAGCCGCAAACAGAAGAACGGCCAAAAGAAAATAAACAACAAAAAGGCTTCTCCAGCCGAACTGGTACACGAGAAACGCCGTCACCAGAGGGATCAGAACCAGCAATCCCCCTAAAATCAGAAGAGCATTCACCTTTTTTTGCTTGTTTTTTTTGGCGATCATGCGGCGTGTTTGCAAGGCCACATAAGGAACAATCCCACTTGCCCCAATCGCTTCCATGACCCTTCCCCACATCAGCCAAACCCATTGATGGCTAGCCGCGATCATCAAAGAGCCGAGTGCAAAGAAGACCAGAGAGAAAATAAATACTTTATTTCTGCCGACATTGGCGGCCCAACCTTCCAAAATAGGCAAAGAGAAAGAAAAGAAGGCCAAATGTAAAGAAATGACCCACACACTCCAGTGAATGGGATGCAAATATTCAACCATGATCGATTCAAGGGCGGGCGTGAGCGCCACAATGTCCAGGGTGCTGAGAAAAATGGCAATGACAAATGTCTCTACCGACAACTTCTTGGGATAAAACAAACTACCGCCTCCACGATTGCTCTCCGGGATTCACCCATGTTCAGTAACATTATACCATTCCGTCTTCCGTCTCAAAGCTTGTGGCCATTTTCCGAGCTTCTTTGGCACGGATGAGCTCGACAAGCCGCCGGTTGACGGGCGTATCTACATGGGCTTGTCGCCCGGTCTTGACCACCACCCCGTTGATGAATTCGATCTCGGTGGGAACTCCCTTTTGCAAATCCTGTAACAGGGAAGAATAATTGTCCGCCGTCCTTTCGCACACGCTGCGGATTTTGGCCATCATTTCCGCATATGCAAATACCATTCCCTGACTGCTTGCCACCGCCAGGGCTTCTTTCAGGATTTGTTCCATGATGCTCGTGTATTTCCCTGATAACAATTCCCCGTTTTTGACTTCATATAACCCGGTCAACGGATTGATAACACAGTTGACAAGCAACTTTTCCCACATGCGCTTCCGTATATGGGGCTCATATTGGATGGAAAAGGCTGCTCGGTTTGGTATATGGGTCAAATCGTGCAAAAAAGAGCGAAAGTGAATGTGGGAATCCCGGCCCGTTCGCGGAAACAAGCCGACCTGTGTCTCCCCCGCTCCCGTATGTTGGACTTCATTCATTCCTTTCTTCCAAGCCCCTTCGGTCGTGACGGCCGCATAGGTCCAGGGGCGGCTCTGAAGCCGTTCTATTTGCTGCTCATGCCCCAAACCATTCTGCCAAAACAGGATCTGCGATGCAGGATGGGTGATCATCTGAATCACCGGGATGGCCTCGGGCAGGTTCGTCTGTTTTACCGTCACAAAAACCACGTCAAAGGAAGCTTGTCGTGAAATCTGTTTGATTGACTCCACTTGGGCGGGAATTTGCTCCTTTTCCTTTGTCAATGAAGTAAAGATCAGTCCTTGTTGCAATAACGTTTCCTTTTGCTTCTCCGTGCGGGTGATGAGCACTGTCTCATGGCCGGCTTTCAACATCCTTGCCCCCCACAACAGCCCCAATGCCCCGCATCCTAAGATACCGATTCTCATCGATCTGCCCCTTTAACTTCAGATCCAAAGAGCCGATCCGCTCTTTTTATCATCATACAATGACGGCTGTCGGTTTTCATCTTTACCCGGATAGCTGCCGGGACAAACCATTCCGGTATTTAGCACATGAAAAATCCCTCCCGGGCCTGCCTCGCTCCAGGGAGGGATTTTTTAGCGTTTTTTTCCTTACACCGGGTAGACCGGATGCTTGCGGCGGCTGAAGATGACTTGTTTGTTCTCGTAAGCGGCAAAGCGGCCGATCAGCTCTTTACGAAGCTCGTCGGGAGAAACGATCCCGTCGACAATCAGCTCACTGGCTAACCGGTAAATATCGATGTCTTTCTTATACTCCTCCCGTTTTTCCATGACGAACTTGGTCCGCTCCGGCTCTTCCAGTTCGGCGATCTTATTGCTGTACACGGCATTGACAGCCGCTTCGGGTCCCATGACGGCAATCTGGGCGGTAGGGAGCGCCAAACAAGCATCCGGTTCAAACGCGGGACCGGCCATGGCATACAGCCCCGCCCCGTAGGCCTTGCGAACGATGACGGAGACTTTGGGAACTGTCGCCTCCGACATGGCCGAGATCATTTTCGCCCCATGCCGGATGATGCCGGCTCTTTCCACCTGGGTGCCGATCATAAAACCGGGGACATCTGCAAGGAAGAGGAGCGGGATGTTGAACGCGTCACACAATGTGATGAACCGGGCCGCTTTGTCTGCCGAATCCACAAACAACACGCCCCCTTTTACTTTGGATTGATTGGCAATGATGCCGACCACTCTTCCGTCCAACCGGG
This sequence comes from Lihuaxuella thermophila, assembly GCF_900110165.1. GTDB lineage: Bacteria > Bacillota > Bacilli > Thermoactinomycetales > Thermoactinomycetaceae > Lihuaxuella > Lihuaxuella thermophila. Next base: position 226,127 of record NZ_FOCQ01000005.1, on the reverse strand, counting down.
CGAATCCGGTAATCAACTCCCGGGCAAACAGCTGTTTGATTTCATAGAACGAGCCTTCATCCACCAGGCTGGTAATCAGTTCCATCATATCAAACGGAGCGTTTTGGTTGTCAGGCACTATTTCGGCGATCCGGCGGGCGCCCTCCGGCGGATTTTTTCCGGCCATCTTCGGCGGCTTTTGTTCGTAATTGGGAGGGAAATAGCTCAGATAGCGGCGGGCAGATGCGATCGCCTCTTCTTCTGTCGCGGCCAGCACATCCCCGCATCCGCTCACCGAGCAATGCATCCGCGCTCCGCCCATCTCCTCCAAGCTGACTTTTTCTCCGATCACCATCTCGGCCATTCGAGGAGAGCCCAGATACATGCTGGCATTTTTGTCGACCATGATCACCACGTCGCAAAAGGCGGGAATGTAGGCCCCACCAGCGGCGGAAGGGCCAAACAAAATACAAATTTGCGGTATGACCCCCGACAATTTTACCTGATTGTAAAAAATCCGACCTGCCCCGCGCCGCCCCGGGAACATTTCAATTTGGTCCGTGATCCGTGCGCCTGCGGAATCTACCAGGTACAGGAGCGGCACTTTCAACTTTTCCGCCGTCTCCTGGATGCGGATGATCTTTTCTACTGTACGGGCGCCCCAGGAACCCGCTTTGACCGTGGCATCATTCGCCATCACGCAAACGATTTGACCATGGATTTTGCCGATGGCGGTTACCACTCCGTCCGCGGGTAAGTCACCGGCCGTAAAATTGGCAAACAACCCGTCTTCCAATTGAAATTCATCATCAAACAGAAGCTCCAACCGTTTGCGAACAAACAGCTTCTTCTGCTGCTCCAATTTTTCATGATATTTTGGAGCTCCGCCGGCCTTCACTTTTTTCAGGTTTTCTTCCAGCTGTTCCAACCAGGTATCTTTCATCTTTATCCACCCCGTTATTCGCCGCGATAAATCGGTTTTCTTTTTTGTCTGAACGCTTCCAGTCCTTCCAGACGGTCTTTGGTCGGGATCAGGGTTTCATATGCCTTTGTTTCCAGCGCCAGGCCGGTGGCCAGGTCGGTTTCCAGCCCCTGATCGATGGCAAACTTGGCCTGGGCGAGTGAAAGAGGAGCGTTTTCCCGGATGATGGATGCCAGTTCCATGGCTGTCTCCAACGCTTTGCCTCTCTTCGCCACCCGGTTCACCAAACCGATTTCTTCCGCCCGCTCAGCCGAAATCTTTTGCGCTGTGAAGATCATCTCTTTCGCCCTGGCTTTGCCGATGAGCCGCGGCAGGCGCTGAGTCCCCCCGGCTCCCGGAATAATGCCGAGAGAGACTTCCGTCAGGCCAAACGTGGCTGATTCGTCAGCGACCCGCAAATCACAGGCAAGGGCCAGCTCCGTTCCACCGCCCAGGGCCACCCCGTTGACCGCGGCAATCACCGGCTGGGGCAGGCGTTCGATCTTGGTGAATGTCTCGCGGATCAGATGAATATACCGGCGGACTTGATCTTCGGTAAACGTGCGCCTCTCTTTCAAATCGGCCCCAGCACAGAAAGCTTTGTCCCCTGCTCCCGTGATGATCACCACCCGTGTCTCCTTCATAAAAGCGAGGCGGTCGGCAACCCCGGATAATTCCACCAGCGCATCCATATTCAAAGCGTTGTATACTTCAGGACGATTGATCGTAATGACGGAGATCCCTTCATGATTCTCCCATTGGATGACAGACAACTCCCTCACTCCTTTTCCGATTCAGGCTTCTCTGCTTCCGGCATAGCTTCGCAGGACTTTGGAAGGCAGGGGTTTTCCCAATCTCTTCTCCACCCACAGACTGGTCTCACACAGGGCATCCAGGTTGATGCCCGTTTCCACTCCCATCCCGTGCAAGAGATAAACGAGATCTTCCGTGGCCAAATTGCCCGCAGCACCCGGTGCATACGGGCAACCGCCCATACCGCCAAAAGAGGCATCCAGGGTGGTGATTCCCATTTCCATCGCCACGTAGGCATTCGCCAGGCCGGTTCCGCGCGTATCGTGAAAATGGCCGGCCAGACGGTCCGCCGGAAAGTGCTTGATCAATTCTTTCAAGACCGCCTTTACTTGAACCGGAGTAGCTACACCGATCGTATCTCCCAGGGAGACTTCGTAAACTCCCATCTCAAACAGCCGTTCACAAACTTTGATCACTTGGGAGACAGGTACGTCCCCTTCATACGGGCAGCCAAATACGGTGGAGACATATCCCCGCACTTTCTTTCCCCGCTCCCGCGCCAACTCCACCACTTCAGCAAGCACAGGGAACGTTCCGTCGATCCCCTTGTTGATGTTTTTGCGGTTATGCGTTTCACTGGCTGACATGAACACGGCAAACTCATCCACCGCCGTTTCCAGGGCACGTTCCAGTCCTTTGCGGTTCGGAACGAGCGCTCGATAGGTGACGGCCGGTCGTTTAGACAGTTCTTTGGCTAACTGCTCGGCATCGGCCAGCTGAGGAACCCATTTCGGATGGACAAACGAAGTCACTTCCAAATGACGGATTCCCGCCGTGATCAGACGGTCGGCGATTTCCCGTTTCACTTCGGTCGGCAAAACCGTTTTCTCATTCTGCAATCCGTCTCTTAAGCCCACTTCCACAATTTTTATTTTCATGTGGTGCCCCCTTTACTCCTCCAATTCGATGAGCACTTCACCATCGTTCACAAAAGCGCCGGCTTCCACTTTGATTTCTTTCACTCTGCCCGGCTGATCCGCCTGTACGGGAACCTCCATCTTCATCGATTCCAAAATGATGACATCCTGACCCGCCTCCACCTGATCCCCCTGGGAGACGAGAACCGTGAGCACTGTACCGGCCATACTCGCTTTTACTTGAGCCATTTGGTTCACCTCATTTGTTCGTACTTTTGTTTAAAATCTGCGTGGAATAATGCCCGCTGACAAACTCCGGATGTTCAAGAAGTTCCAGCAGGAGCGGCAGGTTTGTCTTAATTCCTTCCACTTGAAAATCTTTTAATGCTTGACGGCTGCGTTCGAGTACTTCCTTCCGGCTGAAACCGCTTACAATACACTTTGCAATCATCGGATCATAGAAAGGCGAAACGGTATTGCCCGTTTCCACGCCGGCGTCAATCCGAATTCCTTCTCCCTGCGGGGGGTGAAACTTCGTCAACCGGCCCGGTGAAGGCATAAAGGTGACGGGATCTTCCGCATAGATCCGAAATTCCATCGCATGCCCGCTGGCCTGTACCTGTTCCTGCGTTACGGGGAGATGCTCCCCTTCCACCAACGAGAGTTGCAGATCCACCAGATCCAGTCCCGTAATGGACTCCGTCACAGGATGCTCCACTTGCAAGCGGGTGTTCATTTCCAAAAAATAAAACTCATCATCGGGCCCGAGCAAAAATTCCACTGTTCCCACTCCGGTGTAACGAACCGCCTTCGCTGCTCGAACCGCCGCTTCATACAGACGCACTCGTGTCTCGGGCTGAATCGACGGCGATAAACTCTCCTCAATCACTTTTTGATTGCGCCGTTGCACGGAACATTCCCTTTCGAACAGATGAATCACATTCCCTGCTGAATCAGCGGCAATCTGCACTTCGACGTGGCGGGACCGTTCGATCCATTTCTCCAAAAACAGCGTCTCATCCCCAAAATAAGCTTTGGCTCTTGACTGAGTCGACGGGAATGTTTTTTCCAGTTCGAGCGCATCCCTCGACACTTGCATCCCGATGCCGCCACCGCCTGCACTCGCTTTAAGCATGACGGGAAAGCCGATTTTTCCGGCCTCTCGGACGGCTTCTTCGATGCTGCCCAGCCCGTCCGTTCCCGGCACCACGGGGACTCCGGCTTCCATCATCGTCCGGCGCGCAGTGACTTTATCCCCCATCCGGGCAATCACGCCGGGTTCCGGTCCGATCCAGATCAGTCCCCGGTCGATAACTTTTTGGGCAAAGACCGCATTTTCCGACAGGAATCCATAGCCGGGGTGAATGGAGTCTGCTCCGGTCCGGCTGGCAGCTTCCAAAATCGCTTCCATATTCAAATAACTTTTGGCCACTGGCGGAGGACCGATCAGGACAGCTTCATCGGCCAGGGATACATAGGGCAGCTCACGGTCCGCTTCGGAGTAAACCGCCACTGTTTTTAACCCCCGTGACTTGCAGGAACGAATGATCCGGCATGCAATTTCTCCGCGGTTGGCGATCAACACTTTTTGCAGTTTCATATGTCACCTCGCCGTGTGGGTATTGGATTTGAGCAAATGCAAAAACATCCCTATATTCATATTATTTTCTTATAAATGCATATGAAGCAACAGGAGAATATAGAGATCCATTCTAAGTGGTTCGACAGTGTCCGTTTTTTATCCTGCTTGATTTGACTTATGATACAATAAGGGCAAATCACAGCAAAACGCCAGGGGGGAACCGAACCATGCAATCACCCAAAGTCGAAAGGCTGAAGATTAACTATAAGACATTAGAGGAATTCCAAAAATTTCATGAATATGGACTTCCGGAACTTTCCATGTTGGAAGATCTGGAAGCCAATATGGTGGAAAACGACAATAACTCTCCTTTTTACGGCATCTACCAGGATGGTAACCTGGTGGCACGCATCAGTTTATACCGGGTGGATGCCAAATATGACCGCTATTTTGAACCCGCCCAGGATTATTATGAAATCTGGAAACTGGAAGTATTGCCCCAGTATCGCAATCAAGGGTTGGGAACCGCGCTGGTTTCCTATGCAAAAAGCTTGTCTCTGCCGGTAAAAACCAACGCCAGGCATCGATCTGACCCGTTCTGGCTAAAAATGGGCTTTCAACCGGTTCGCTACAACCCCGAAAGGGACCGGGGAGAGAGTCCTTATGTTTGGCTTCCTCCCGGCGTCAAATTGAGAGACTAGCTTATAGAGACCAGTCAGACATCCTGCCCAAACCCCGGGATGATCACCGGGCAGCCCAAACGAAGCAGGGGTTATTTTCCACAAAAAAAGACCCACCTTCCCGGGGATTGTGGGTCTCGATCATTTTAACGTCATTTATCCACTCTTTCCAAATTCCCGTTTTCCTCCATGCGGAATTTGGTTTTTCCCAATGCTTCCTCTTCATCGGTCAAAAGTGCCATTTTACGCGCACGCTCCATAATTTGGACCAACGTGCGATAATCGTCGTTAACGATCCGGTAATCGCTCTGCACATGGTTGAGCTGACTTTTCATCTCGTTATTCTCCCGCTCCAGCTTTTTGAGTTGCATCTCTCGTTCTTCCAACTCTTTCTCTAGCTGTTTTTGCTGTCTGCGCAGCTCATTCACTTCATTTTTATGCTGCCTCAAAAAACGGATGATATTATCTAATGAATAAGCGGGATCATCCATGGTACCGAGGTCATTGGAATAAGAGCGGTATGAGAGGTTTCTCTTTTTTTCCTGGTTTCTCTTCTGCCGTTGGGCTTTGGCAATTTGAATAGCGGCTTCATATTTTTTACGAACGGAACTGTTCCAACGAAAACCGCACGCGGCCGGGGTTCTGCCCAGTTTCTCCGCCACTTCTTCAAAAGCGGACAACTGGGTTCCGCCGTCGCGAATATGCCGGAGCGTCACTTCAGCTAAAACCATATCGTCCTCCGGTGTCCATGCATCTTGGCGTTTCACAGCCATGCTGGTACCTCCTGTCCTTCGACTAGCATACATAGTCTAATATTCCGTCACTTTACTGTATGCAAATGATATAAGTCATAGTATATGCTTCTACTAATTTTTATTACCAAGTGCAATTGGAAGTATACCTGAATTCCACCGGCCTTCCTTCCAATAAAAAAAGCCCTGTCTGAAGGGCTTTTTTCCTGAAAGTTTCCTTAATCCTATGAACGGTTGCCGCGCGTCCGGTTTAAAAAAGATTCCACTGCTCTTCGATGTTCCTCCGTCCCCCAGCATTCGGAACAACTCTTCGCTTCCAAGGGATAAAGTGCAGAAGAGGAGACGCCTTTTTCTACCTGGCGGGCGATCTGTTTATATGTTTTCCTCACTTTGGCCGGCACACTTGCTAGACGCTTGGCAAAGGCGGCCACCTCTTCCGTGAATCGTTCGTGCGGAAAAATATGGTTAATCAGTCCGTATTCCTTGGCCTGTACGCTGGTAAGGATTTCACCGGTTAAAAGGAGCTCCAGCCCGCGGCTGGTTCCGATTTTCCGAAATAAACGGCTGGCTCCTCCCCAACCTGTTGTGATCCCCAGTGTCACCTGGATCATCCCGAATTTCGCTTGATCTGAAGCGAGGCAAAAATCGCAACCGGCCACAATCTCGCACCCTCCTCCCACCGCGGCTCCTTCCACAGCGGCGATGGTGATGGCATCCAACTGATAAATGCGCTCCAGGATTTGACCCATCCGTTTCATCACCAGGTAAATCTCCCGGCCGGTCAGTTGATGAAATTCCTCCAGATCCCCTCCGGAAACAAAAGCTCGTTCATCCCCGCTGAACACAATGACCCCGATCTCCTCATCATCTGCGAACCGTTCGATGATCTGTTCCAATTCATCCATCATCTGAAGATTGACCGCATTTCTCACCGTTGGCCGGTGAAAGCGAATCCAGCCGATGTCATCTTGTTTGGAAGTAAGAAGTGTCTGCATTTTGAACATCCTTTCTCCTTCGCTTGATACACTCAGGGGCGGAGGGTATAATAAACCTGTGTTGGATTAAGGCAGATACTTATTGATGCGTGAGAAGGCATCAGTTAGGAAGGAGTGGGGCACGTGGACCGCATGTTTCGAGTACTCGGATTCTGGACCTTCGTCATCGCACTGATGTTCCTAGCAGGTCATATGTATATTCCAGCCGCCCTCTTTGCGGTACAAACCGTGCTGTTTGTCGGATTGGGTTACCTCGGCCTGACCGAGCGAACCTATATGTACTTATTTGGCGGATATATGTTCCTTTCTTTTGTAGGTATGGTTGTGTACTCAACATTCATGATGCACTGATCATGATTCCGTCAAAAGCCGGGCTCCCGATCGGGAGCTTTTTTCTTTCACCCGGAGAAAAAGGGAGCAAGGGGATCGCCCCCGGCTCCCTTTTTGTTTTTGCCGGTCATTAAGCATTCAGGCTGGGAATTTTCACATCAGGATTCACATCGGCTTCGTAATCCACGCCGTCCGTTTCAAAACCAAACAACTGGAAGAAGTCTGTCCGGTACCCTTCAAGATCGGAGATGGATTTTAGGCTCTCGCTGTCGACCTGGTTCCAAAGAGCCAAGACCTCTTCCTGCACGTCTTCCCTCATTTCCAGGTCATCCACGCGGATGCGGCCTGCTTCATCCACTTCCACGGACGAACCGGAATAGAGCCTGTCCGCAAAAAGGCGGTACATCTGTTCGATACAGCCTTCATGGAGCCCTTTCTCTTTCATCACTTTAAAGAGGAGGGATATGTACAGGGGCACAACCGGAATGGCCGAGCTGGATTGCGTCACCACCGCTTTGTTGACGGAGACGAACGCGCGCCCGTTCAGCTTTTTCAACTGGGCATCCAATTCGTGGGCCGTGGCTTCCAGATGGTCTTTCGCCCGGCCAACAGTTCCTTCCCGATAGACGGGATGAGTGATTTTGGGTCCGATGTAGGAATAGGCAAGGGTGATCACGCCATCTGCGAGCACACCGGCCTCTTCCAGAGCATCGATCCACATTTTCCAGTCTTCTCCGCCCATGACGGCCACCGTGTGTCTGATTTCTTCTTCTGTCGCCGGTTCCAGGGTCACTTCTGATACCTTTCCGGTATGGAAATCCACCGTTTTATTGGTATATGCCTGTCCGATCGGCTTCAACACGGAAGAAAAAACTTCGCCCGTATCAGGATGAACCCGCCTCGGTGCTGCCAGGCTGTAAACGACGATATCCACTTTGCCAAATTCCTTTTTGATCAGGTCGATCGTCTCTTGTTTGATCTCGTTGGAGAAAGCATCGCCGTTGATGCTTTTGGCCACATAGCCCGCTTCCGTGGCCGCTTTTTCAAATGCAGCCGTATTGTACCAGCCGGCTGTAGCTGTGCGTTTTTCCGAACCCGGCTTTTCAAAAAATACGCCGATGGTATCCGCTCCGGCGCCAAAGGTGAGAGCAATTCTGGACGCCAGGCCGTAACCGGTGGATGCTCCGATGACCAATGCCTTCTTCGGTCCCTGAATCGGCTTTTGGCTTTTCACATAGTCAATTTGCTCTTGAACTTGTTTTGCACATCCGGTCGGATGGGCAGTGGTGCAAATAAATCCGCGAAACTTGGGTTGAATGATCATCCTTATTCCATCCTCTTTCATTTCGTATTTTAGAATCCTGTCTCTGTCAGCATGGATGCTGCAACCCTTTGGCTTGCAGCAGGACTTGGAACGCTTCCCCCATCGCCTGAGGAAAGATGAGTTGTTGAATGGCCCTTTTCCGCTTGGCCTCAGGGGTAAACGGATCGCCCGGCAACTCCGGTGGCAACCATTCCAGGATGCCTGCCTCCAGCAAAAAGCGCGATTGAGACTGGTACGAAAGAACGGAAAGGCCAACATCTTCACCCAGAATCTCAAGCGCCTCAAAATTGACATGGCTCGTTATGTCCATCTCCCCCGGTCGGCTATACCAATCCGACGAAAGCCGGTGATGCCGGTATGAGCGGAGAGTGCCGTAACGGCGGTCGAGTAATTCAGCATGACGCCCGCCGTAATCGATGGTTAAAAGATACCCTTTCTTCATCCAAGAAGCAACCTTTTTGAGCCATTCCATCGCGGCCAGATGAACTTCCATCTGCTGTCCTTCCGGAAGCCGGATCGACAAGCGGGAGAGATAGGCGCAAATCCCGGGGTTTGTGAGCGGAATCCACACCTCCGTCAATGTTTGCAAATCGGCATCCCATGCTACATAGGCTTCCAAAAGTTGTCCTCTCTCTTTTTTTATCCGATGAACGGGGAAAGCGTCAACCAGCTCGTTACTGTAAACGATGCTAAAGGGATAGGGAGGAATTTGCCCGATGTGATCCACCTGGGCGAACGGAACGGGGAGACCGGCAAGGCGTGCCTGTTGCAATTTTCGATGGTAGGGGCTCTTCTCAACCAGATAAAAATGGATCTGTGCCGGATCCTGGCCCGCCTCGAGCAAACCTTGAGCCACTTGTTCCGCCAGGCGGCCATCCCCTGCACCCATTTCGACAATCGCCCATTTGCCCTGAGGGTTGACTTGTTCCCTCTTTTTGAGAAAAAAGCGGCTTAATACTCGTCCGTAAATGTCTCCCACGTGGGCATTGGTGAAAAAGTCCCCCTCCCTCCCCAACTTGGGGTGTTCCCGGTTGTAATATCCCCACTTTGGATGGTAGAGAGCCAGTTCCATGTAACGGGAAAAAGGAATCTTGTTCATCCCTGACTGTCGGATTTCGCTCACGATCACAGAAAGCAACTCTTCCGGCACCTGACCAAGCTCCTTTCTCACTCGAATGAGAAGACCGAAGTGCTCAAATAACGTTCTCCGGTGTCAGGAGCGATACATACCACTCTTTTCCCTTTGCCCAATCGTTCGGCAACCTGAAGCGCGGCCCAGACAGAAGCGCCGGAAGAAGGGCCGACCAGAATTCCTTCTTTCCTTGCCAGGAGACGGGTGGTCTCCATCGCTTCTTCATCGCTGACATGGAAAATTTTATCGTAAATATGCCGGTTCAGGATGGGCGGAATGAAGCCGGGACTGGTTCCCGGGATCTGGTGGGAGCCAGGTTTGCCGCCTGCCAATACAGGGGAATTCTTCGGTTCCACAACCGCGATAAAAATGTCCGGCAAATGCTCGCGCAGATATTCCCCCGTTCCGGTGATCGTGCCCCCTGTTCCTGCCGTGGAGACGAAAGCATCCAAATGTCCGCCCATCTGCTCCAAAATCTCCGGACCTGTCGTGAGACGGTGAACCTGAGGATTCGCTTCGTTTTCAAATTGATAGGGCATGAATGAATTGGGGATTTCCTGCTTTAGTTTTTCCGCCAGACGGATGGCTCCCGGCATCCGTTCTTCTCCCGGGGATAACACCACCTCCGCCCCGTATGCTTTTAATATATTGATCCTTTCGCGGCTCATCGTGTCCGGCATCACCAAAATGGTGCGATAGCCGCGGGCGGCTCCGACAAGGGCCAGGCCGATCCCCGTGTTTCCGCTGGTCGGCTCAATGATGGTGGCCCCCGGCTTCAGATATCCGTTTTCCTCAGCAAACCGGATCATATTGGAAGCGGTGCGGTCTTTCACGCTTCCCCCGGGATTCAGTTTTTCCAGTTTCACGTATACATCCGCCCAGTCCGGTTTCCCCATTCTCTGCAAGCGCACCAGCGGAGTTTGCCCGATCAACTCCATAATCGAATTCGCCGTTCGGGCATACGGCATTTTTTTCTGTTCTACTCCTTCTCCACCGGCCCGGTCCATTCCAGCATCCCTCCTTTAAGATTATATAGATGCTGAAAACCTGCATCGGCCAAAACATGGGCAGCCATCACACTTCGCCGCCCGCTGCGGCAGATGAGCAGAATTTTTTGTTCTTTAAATCGCTCCAGCTCTTGATATCTTGTTTCCATCTGGTCATGCGGAATGTGAAGAGCATTTGGGATATGCCCATCCCGGTACTCTTCATCGGTGCGCACATCGACAAGCACATAACGGTTCCGCTCATCTTCCGGGGCAAGGCTGAATTCGCGAGCTTCGATATCCTGGTATTTTCCCATCTCCATCAGCTCCACATTTTCTTTATTCGAGACCAAATTATGTTCGAGGCAAAATGGGGTTAACATAAAGCTCTAATCTGCTCACATCCAGCGGACCCTCGACTTTTCGGCGGATCATTCCCTCGGGATCGATAAAAAACGAGGTCGGAATCGGCCTGATCTGGTAGAGCCTTACCGCTTCCCGGTCCCGGTCCATCCAAATGGGGAAGGTGAGACCATACTGTTTGGCAAATTGTGAGGCAGCCACATCCGTTTCGGCAATATTGACCGCAACAATGACAAACCCTTGATCTTTGTACTTCTCATACACCTTCTGCATCGCCGGCATCTCTGTCCGGCAGGGTTCACACCAACTGGCCCAGAAATTTAGCATGACCGCCTTGCCTCTTAACTGGCTCAGCTTCATTTCTTTGCCGTCCAGCGTGGTCAACTTGAAGTCAGGAGCTTCATCTCCCACTTCCGGATTTTTCCCTTCCCCCACCAACTGAAACAGAGCAAATCCGATCATCGCAATCAAGACCAAAAAAATGATGCGCCGCATCCAGTATCGCACTTGTTTGTTCACAGTCATCACCTGCTTTCTGCCCCTAATCCATGATTGTAGCAAAAACAGAAGCCGTTCATAAAGAGAGCCAATAGAAAAAGCCGAAATGGCGAACCCACTTCAGCCTGAAAGAGACCTAGAAACCCGTAAAGCCCCCGGTCAGACGGGTGAACCAATTGATGATGGAGGTCATCTGATTGGTGTACAACAAGATGCCGAAGATCACCATCAATCCGCCGCCGATTCTCATCACGCGTGACGAATATTTCAATATCCAACGGGTCCGTCCCACAAAAAAGGCCATCAGAAAAAATGGAATGGCAAAACCAAGCGTATAGGCGGTGATCGAAGCAAACCCGCGTTCCGGGCTGACCGCCGCCAGGGAAAGGACTGCGGCCAGGATGGGTCCGATACAGGGGGTCCACCCGGCAGCAAACCCGATTCCGATGAGAGTGGAACTCAGGTAGCCAAATCCTTTCTTGGAAACCTGCCATTTTTTCTCCCGCATGAGAAAGGAGGGCTGAAAGATTCCCATCAGGAAAAGTCCCATGACGACGATCAGTATCGCGCCCAACATGCGGACCAGGTCCTTATAATCGCTGAATAAATACCCTACCCAGCTGGCGGCATAGCCCAATGCATAAAAAACTAAGGAGAATCCGAGGATAAAAAACAGCGTATGAAGCAATGTCAGTTTTTGCACTTCCCGCGGCCGCTCCGAGTCTTTCAGCTGCGCGACCGAGATGCCGGTGATATAGGACAGATAGGATGGGTACAGCGGCAAACAACACGGAGAGATAAAAGAGAGAACTCCCGCCCCGAATGCCAGCCACCAGGTGACTTGTTCCATCCGTTTCCCCCTCCCTGATTTATTTCGTAATCGCTTGCATCAATTGTTCGATTTCTCCTTCGGTCATCATGCCGATCTTTTTGTGGGTGATGACACCGTTCGCATCGACGACAAAGGTCATCGGTACTCCCAGCACCCCGTACTGATCCATCCCGACTGTTTTCTGATCGGCAGTCAGACGGTCGAGCAGGACGGGGAACGTAAACCGATTCTCCTTCAGGAAATGATAAACGGCTTCCTCATCTTCCTCCATGGCGGTTTCATTCACCATGAGAAAGTTTACCCGTCCTTTGTATTTCTCATAGGCTTGCTGAAAGTCGGGCATCTCCTTGCGGCAAGGTTCGCACCACGAGGCCCAGAAGTTGATCACGGAAGGCTTTCCGTCATTCTTGTATAATTCCACTCTGTTTCCATCCATGGTTTGCAAAGTGAAATTGGGTGCACAATACCCTTTCTCGGCCCGTACTTTTCCTTCCCCTGTCAAGCAGTTGGACGCTGGGGAAATACTCCCCTTTTTTTGCCATTCGCTCTGTTTGCCGGGGCTCGTCTTTACCGAAGGAAGGTCCTTGCCGTTTGGCACATTTACCCAGATGGTGGCGATAACGGCTACGGCCACGGCCACCAGGATCAACCCATTGCGCATGTTCATGTTGATCGACACCTCTCTTTTATCTTAACCGAGAAAACCTGCCGGACTTTTTATCAATTATGAAACATTTGTTTCACTCATAAACGGATGAGGATACCGATGGAGGCGAAGCTGACTGCTCGTCCCATTCATTTTATGCCGGATTTCTCTCAAACTGAACCCTCTCTGTTGATAAAGGCCCCCGCCCCCCCTATGTTTCCCGTCGCACCTAGCACATTTGTTTTCTTTATACGAAAAAAACACAGGATGATGCACCCTGTGTGAGCATGAATATCAAATCAACCCTGTCACAAAAGGATTATGCTCCTGCTCCCGTCCGATGGTCGTCTCAGGTCCGTGCCCGGATAATACCCGCGTCTCTTCAGGCAACTCCATCAAGTGGCGATGAATCGAATCCATCAAGGTTTTATAGTCACCACCGGGCAGATCCGTGCGGCCGATCGAGTCCTTAAACAATACATCTCCGCTGAAAATGACCGACCCGCATACATAGGTCACACTTCCCGGAGAATGTCCCGGCGTATGTATCACACGAAATGTTTCCCCCAAAAAAGACAACGTTTCCCCACCGGACAGCACATTCTCGGCAGGACGGCAAGTGATCGCCGGCAATCCCGGCCACAGCCCCGATCCGTTCTGATCGGGATCGGTAAGCCAGTCCGTTTCCGCCCGATGGATATAGACAGGGGCACCCGTCCATTGACGCAGTTCTTCTAAGCCTCCGATGTGATCAAAGTGAGCATGGGTGAGCAGAATGGCTTCAATCTCCAAGCCGAGCTCCCTGATGCGGTTGAGCAGCGGTTCGGGCCCCATGCCGGGATCCACCACGATGCCACTCTTTTTCTCATGGTCATAGACGAGATACGCATTCGTCATGACCGGCCCCAAGACAAAAGTCTCAATGTTCATCCTGTTTTCCTCCCGTAGACCTGATGGTTTCATTTTACACCCAACCAGCATCATTGTTCAAAGCCCGATCACGATACATTCTTTTTTAAGACACGGATAAACTAAATGCAAACAGCCAGGAAAGGACGACAACACATGAAAGGTTTGTACAAGAGGATCGGCCTCATGGGAATATTGCTTTTGACACTTGTGGGCTGCCAACCGGCGAATGAACCTCCGGCGAACGAATCGGCCCCTCCCCGGGCTGAAAGAATCCCCGAAACCGTCAGAGTCAGGCAGACGGCTCCCGAACAACGTGCAGATAAATCTCCCCAGGCTGTCGCCCAGCGGATGGCGAACCTTGCCGCCAGCGTTCCTCAGGTTCGAAATGCCACCGCCATCTCGCTCGGACCCTACACGATTGTCGGGATTGATGTAGATCCAACCCTGGATCGGGGGCGTGTCGGTACGCTCAAATACACAGTCGCTCAAGCGCTTCAGGAAGACCCGCAAGGTTCCCGCGCTTTAGTCACGGCTGATGTGGACCTGGTACAACGGATCAGGGAATTGAATGAAGATCTAAGAAACGGGCGCCCGGTCGGGGGAATCATGGAAGAACTCGCGGAAATCGCCGCGCGCATCTCCCCCCAGCCTTCCAAAGAAGTGAAGAAACGGGAAGAAGCACCCAGCAAAGTAAATCAGGAACGCCTCAACCAGACACCTGACGCCCGTCCCCGATGATCAACAGAAACGGCAAACAAAGCGAGAAGCTATTTCTCGCTTTGTTCTTTTTCTCCATCCGGTTATTGCCCCATTTGCCGGGGGATATAGTATACTATCTGATATGAAAAGAAATGAATAAAACACAAGCAGGCGATGATTCGCATTCATTTCTTCATCCATGATCATCCCACTCCACAGTAAAGGACGTTACGCAATGAAAGTGATTTGCATATTGTGCGACCAAGCTTTCAAGCCGGATAAACGGACGGAGAAAAAATTGCGGAAACATCCGCATAAAATTCAACTTTGCCCGGATTGCTATCAACGAATTACGCATCAGGTGATCGAGCGCCAGAAAAAAAAAGGAGGCGCTTCCCTCCCACAGACTTTAAGCCAAACAGAAACAAATCTTCATTCAAATGATTGATTATACTTCGGTTCGGCCATGATATCCTTTAACAGTTGCTCAGCGGCTCCGCGCGGAAATGTTTGCGACTTCACTTCCCCGTTTTGTTCATATTCGATCACATAGGTGTGCTGATCGATTTTTTTTGTAAGTTGAGTCACCTGATGATCCTCCCGGAGCATCTCTTCAAAAAAGAGGACGGTATCCCGGGCTGAACGGTCGTTTGGCCTCGCTTCCCAAACAATTTGGATTTGCAACCAGTTAAACAGGGCATCCGTCAATTGCAAACCGATTTCCCTCCAATCCAAATGGATGAGTTGCCTTACCGATTTTATTCCGTCTTTTCTTGTTTCGATTTACTGAGATAGAGCCGCACTCTCGTTACCACGATTAATATCACCGTGAAGAACAAAGCGGGAATCATGGGGAATCTCATATAGTGAAAAAGGGTTAACAACAAACAGCCCAATGCCAGAACGAGGTAGACGACCAGGCTTTTCAGCGGCGGTAGCTTGCGGGCAAACGCTGTCTTATAAATAATTCCCGTCAGTACCAGAATGATCAAGTAAATCGCCAAAGGATGAAGTCCATCCAGCCAGACCTGCAAAGCTCCTAACAATGTTCAACCCACCTTTCCTGTCAAATCACTCGCTGTGAGCGCAATTCATGCAGATACACCATCTCGTCCGCGTATTCCTGTTCTTCCTCCACGGGGGTTTCCAGGATGACCGGCAAACCTTCCAAGCGTTTGTCGCGCAAGAACAGGGACAAAGCTTCAGCACCTATTTCCCCTTTTCCGATTTTCTCATGACGGTCTTTGCGGCTGTTATACGGGGCCTTGCTGTCATTAAAATGGATCGCGACCAGCTCATTCAGATAACCTGTCTCTTCCATTTCCTTCAACAGCTCTTCATACGTATCCGCGGACCAGACCCCTGCAGCAAATCCGTGACAAGTATCAAAACAGAAGCCGATCCGTTCGGGATAATCGGTGGCGCTCCTGATTTCCATCAGTTCCCTGATCGTCAGTCCCAGCTCGCTTCCCTGGCCTGCCGTATTTTCCAACAGCAACTTGGTCGTTCCTTCATAATCGGAGAGAATGCGGTTCAGGGTCTCGATCATTCGCCGTTTTCCGTACTCTTCCCCTTCTCCGACGTGTTTGCCGCAGTGAACGACGGCTCCGACTGCCCCGTAGGCCTCGGCAATATGCAAGTCCTCTTTGATGGACCGAATGGTCACTTCATGCAGATCCTGTTTCGGAGTGGATAAATTGGTGATATACGGCGTATGCGCCACCAGGGTGATTCCGTGTTTCTCGCAAAATGCTTTTCCCCGCTCCGCATCGGCGAGATCGATTTTTTTCGGCCTCAAACCGCGGGGATTCTTAGTAAAAACCTGAAAGGACTCGGCCCCCAGTTCTCGGGCCCGCATCGCAGCTTTGTGGAAGCCCTTGGCTACACTTATATGACATCCGATTTTCATCTGTTTCTCCTCCTGTTAATACAAAAAAGCGCCTCTCCCGGGCGCCTGATGAACCTTTATCTATCATAGCACTTTCATTCAATCTGTCGCAACTTGGAATCTATGGACCAACCAGCTCTCTTAAGCGATGAGGAAAGTTTGTGATAATGGCATCGGCGTTTGCTGAGATCAGCCTCTCCATCTGCTTCCGGTCATCAACGGTGTATGGCCGTACCCGGATTCCCCGGGCATGGCACCCGGCAATCATCTCATCCGTCACAGCCGGATAATAAGGATGGATTGCATCCACTCCCAAATGCTCGGCGTAAACCCATGGCTCATACAAGCCGGCCCCGAAGAGAGCCGCCAGCTCCAGCCCCGGGCGGTAAAGCTTTAAATGGCGCAGGCTATGATGATTAAAAGAGGAGAGAATGACACGGTCCTGTAAACCATATCGTTCGACCGCTTCAACCACAAGCTCTTCCATCCGCGGATAAATGACGATATTGTTCTTCAGCTCGATATTGATCCACAGGTTTGTCTCCCTGACCAGCTCCAGCACTTCCGATAAAGTGGGAATGGTCTCCCCCCTGTACTTCTCCGAAAACCATCGCCCGCTGTCCAATCGTTTGATCTCAGACAGCTCCAGATCCTTGACCCAACCCGTGCCGTCGCTGGTTCGGTCCACCGTTTCATCGTGAAGGACCACAATCTCCCCATCCCGTGTCAGATGGACGTCCAACTCAATCCCATCCGCGCCGGACTCGATGGCCATTTGAAAAGCCGCCAAAGTGTTTTCGGGAGCAACGGCCGAGCATCCGCGGTGGGCACATATCTGTGTTTGAGCCATGGCTCTCCCCCGTTCAAATATAAATATGGTTTAAGAAGATTTGATTTTTGTTTTTTAAGACGAAGGTTCCCCGCTCTTTTTCATAATCAACGATCACTTCCGGAGCAAATGCAGGGATACTGCGGGGATCTACGGCAACGATCAGACCTTCCCCCGCAGGAAATCGCACATCCGTCTCCTGAGGAAGATCCCAATTCATTTCGAACCAAACATCAGCACTGCAACCACAGCCTTCATCCATCGACGCCACTCTCAGAACGGCTTCGGAATCCGGTTTTTTCTTGAGCAGCACTCTCTTTGCTTCCGCGGTTACATATACCTCCAACGAACTGACCTCCATATTCCGGCGTGATCCGGTCACTTCCTGTCAGGCAAAACGGATGGCCAGTTGTACAAGGGTTCTGACCATTGCCCCTGTCGCGCCTTTCAGGTGAATGCCGTGTTCTTTTTTGGATTCCGCCGTCCCCGCAATATCCAGGTGAACCCAGGGGGTATCACCGGCGAAATGCTTGAGGAACATTCCTCCCTGGATGGATCCGGCCGGTGCCCCGGCGTCGTTCTTTACATCTGCGATTTCGCTTTTCACATATTCCTCATACTCGTCAAACATAGGGAGTTCCCACACACGTTCGCCGACAATGCGGGCTGCCGTTTTCACCTCGTTGCCCCAGGCTTCATGATTGGTCATCAAACCGCTGGCTTCATATCCCAATGCCACAATAACCGCTCCTGTCAGAGTAGCCACATCGACCAATTTCGTTGCCCCGAGACGTTTTGCATAGGCAATGGCATCTGCCAACACAATCCGCCCCTCAGCGTCTGTATGATGCACCTCAATCGTTTTTCCGCTGTAGGTCCGGATAACATCTCCGGGACGATAGGCGTGATCCCCTGTCATGTTTTCACACGCGGGAATGACAGCAAGGACATTGCAATGCGGCTTCAGTTTGCCGATCGCATCCATCGCCCCGAGCACCGCAGCCGCTCCAGCCATATCGCCTTTCATCCCATTCATGCTGGAGCTGGGTTTGATCTGCAAACCGCCGCTGTCGAAGGTGACCCCTTTTCCGACCAGTCCGAGAATTTCCCGGCTTTCCGGTGCCCCCTGATAAGAGAGGACAATCATGCGCGGCGGATTCGCACTGCCTCCGGAAACGGCGAGAAGAGCATGCATGCCTTGCTCCACTAACTGCTCTTTCGTTAAAATGTCAATGGATAATTCGCGTTTCTCCGCGATCCGTTTGGCGTGGAAGGCTAACTTTTCCGGAGTGAGATAGTTTCCCGGCTCATGTACTAAGAATCGGGCAAAATTGGTCGCTCTCGCAAATACTTGACCCCGTTCGATTCCCGCTTGAACGGCGGATTCAGAAATCGATTCCACAAAAAGCCATACGGTTTCGATCTCTTTTTTCTTTTGTTCCGACTTATATGATTGGTGTTGGTATGTTCCCAGCTCCACACCTTCCACGATCGCTTGGACCACATCGACCGAATTATATCTTTCGATCAAAAAAGAGGGACATCCAAGCCCAAGCTGTTTTAATCCCAGTTTTTGCGCTTTCCGCGCCGCAACGGCCACGGCGTGTTTTAATCTTCCGAGATCTGCCCTGTCTTCTTTGCCCAGTCCGGAAATGATGACACGTCCGGAAGGAATTTTTCCCCAGTTATGCAGAATAGTTATTTCACCCAGTTCCCCGGTGATTTCCCCTTCAGAAATTAAGCTTGAGATCCGATAGTCGAGTGCTTTGTCTACCTTACGAGCATACCCTTGAACAGATTCGCCCCCTTGGGAATGAAACACGATAATCGCATCGGTAGCCAGTGATTCCAGCGGTTCTTTTGTAATTTTCCACTCCATAGCTTTGCCTCCCCGCTTGATCTTCTCTCTATCTATACAGCTCTTTCTCTAAAAAAATAATGTAACCTGTGTCTTTTTACCCCGAGACACAGGTTACACCTTCGACAAAGTCTTCTACTTTTCCTTTCTTAAGCAAATAGACGGAATTGTTCAAAGAGCTTCCAACATTAGCATTTCTTTTCGCAATTCTTCCAGCCGCGCTTTGCATTGATCGATTTTATGGGTACTGTTTTCCATCATGGCCTCATGAAGGAGAGCCAGCTCGTAATCCAGCTCCAATCTGAGCACCGGTATGCGTTCCTCAGGATCGCGGCATTTGTAGGCTTTGATTACATCTTCCACGGTACCACTGCACCCCTTTTCTGATGCAAAATCGGTATTCGCGTCCCCACCGACCACATCTGGAAAACTTTTCTGCTATGGCTACAGCATGCCCCCTTATGAAAAGAATTAAACCTGTCACAAGGAGATAAAATCCCCGAATTTGTTTTGTTCCGAAGAGTATTTCTCACTTCATTGGAAGAGCAAAATGTCACTGTTTTGAATCCCGATCATGATCGGCTCATGGAAAGGTTTAGTTGTGATTATTTTACGCTCACGAGATGAAAGCGTAACGGTATTTGTTATATAAAATTAAAAATCACAACATTGAGCTTCATAGATTTTTTGGGCTTTCGTTTTCATTATGGTAAGATATGAAAAAATGGATGACATCGATTGGATGGTGACCCTATTCATGCGATCTCCGAATTTTATCGAAAATGATTTCGAAGTTTTTAATATTGATGGGCTTGAGCCCCGCATGTATGCTCTGAAAAGGCAAATCCGCCCCAAGTTCGAAATGATCGGGGAGCAAATCGCGCCTTACTTATCCATGCTGGTCGGGGAACCGGTGGCCGTACATATCGCGAAACACGCGCGCCGCACCGTCAACCCGCCTGAGGAGACCTGGGTCGCTTGGTCCACCAGCAGGCGCGGATACAAATCACTCCCTCATTTTCAATTTGGAATCCGCGATCTCCATCTGTTTATCTGGTTTGCTCTCATATACGAGTGTGATAAAAAGGCGTAGTTTGCCAGAAACCTGCGTGAACAACTGGATGAAGTCTGGCCGACCATTCCCGACAACTATTACATCTCCCACGATCACACCAAACCGGATGTAACGTTGAAAAAAGAAATGGAACCGGAACACGTGCTGAAAATGTTGAACCGTTTGGAAAAAGTGAAGCAGGCCGAGTTTTTGTGCGGCATGCTGATTCCGCGTCAATCGGCCACACAGATGAATGGAGAAGAGCTGGTCAAACAAATCGAAACCACTTTCGAGCGGTTGCAGCCCCTCTACAAACTGGCCCTGTCATAGCCTCCCCGCTTGGGGCGGATCATCGTTGAATTCGTTGCATATTTTTGCAACGAATTTTTTCTTTTGTTCCGGGATGGTTTTTGTTATACTATCCGTCGTGCATATTAATCAAAAAGGCAGGCGGAACCTATGAATGACAGACAACATCGCACGCCGCTGTTCACGAAACTGAAAGAACATGCCAACAGAAATCCCGTTCAATTTCATATACCCGGACACAAAAAAGGGCAAGGCATGGATCCGGAATTTCGCGACTTCATCGGTCGTAATGCCTTGTCCATTGATTTGATAAACATCGAACCGCTGGATGACCTGCACCATCCCCACGGTGTGATCCATGAAGCGCAAGAATTGGCCGCTGAAGCCTTTGGTGCGGACTATACCTTTTTCTCTGTTCAGGGTACGAGCGGAGCGATTATGACCATGGTCATGTCGGTAATTCATCCGGGAGATAAAATCATTGTCCCGCGCAATGTGCATAAGTCGGTTCTTTCCGCGGTCATTCTCGCCGGAGGACGGCCTGTATTCGTCCATCCCGAAATGGATGAAAAATTGGGCATCGCCCACGGTGTGACCGCTTGCGAAGTGGAAAAGGCGCTCCGACAGCATCCGGATACCAAAGCAGTCCTGCTGATCAATCCCACTTACTATGGTGTTGCCGGAAACTTAAAAGAGATCGTGGAACGGGTACATCGCTGGGGAATCCCCGTTCTGGTGGATGAAGCACACGGTGTGCTCACCCATTTCCATGAACGCCTCCCCATGTCCGCGATGCAGGCGGGCGCCGATATGGCTGCGACCAGCGTTCATAAACTGGGCGGATCGTTGACACAAAGCTCGATTCTCAACGTGCGGAGCGGATTGGTCAACCCACGCCGGGTGCAATCGATCATCAGTATGTTGACCACCACCTCCACTTCTTATCTGCTGCTCGCTTCTTTGGATACGGCCCGGCGATACCTGGCCATCCATGGCCGCGAGATCATCGAACGCACGCTGCAATTGGCTGATTACGCGCGCCGGCATATCAACGAAATCCCGGGCCTTCTCTGCATCGGAAGAGAGTGGCTGGGTAGCGATGCCCTGTATGATCTGGATGAGACCAAACTGCTGATTCATCTGAAGCATTTGGGGATCAACGGGCATGATGCGGAAAAATGGCTGCGCGAGCATCATAATATTGAAGTGGAATTAAGCGATCTGTACAACATTCTCTGTCTGGTTACACCCGGGGATACAGCAGAAACCATCGATTCTTTGATCACGGCTTTGCAAGATTTATCCAAGCACTTCTACAATCCCGAACAAACGAACCAAGTGCGGATTCGCCTGCAGGATATTCCCGAATTGGCTCTCTGTCCGCGCGATGCCTTTTACAGCGAGACGGTGTCCGTTCCGCTCACCGAATCGGCCGGTAAAATTATTGCCGAGTTTATCATGATCTACCCGCCAGGGATTCCTGTCCTGCTTCCGGGAGAACGAATCACGGCTGAGAACATCAGTTATATTCAGGAGCACATCAAGGCGGGATTGCCTGTTCAGGGAACGGAGGATCCGACCATTCAAACAGTGCGCGTCATCAAGTAAATCAGCCACCGCTTGCGCGGTGGCTGATGTTCGTTTTTTATGGCTATTTTATTGTTCCGTATTGTGGTCATGCTTCTCACAGCCCGTACATTTCCCGTAAAGAGTTCCCACTTTTTCCGATTCTACATAAGTGATCACTTCATCACAGGTTTGGCAAATGATCGCTTCCATCCGAACCCCTCCACTGGATAAACAGATGAATCCGTGCTTTTGTAAGCGCTCTTATTATGATGTATTAATAGTATATTATGTTATACTATTTATGTCAATCATCGTCAAATAATATGCTTAAATAGCAAAAATAAAAAGGGGTTCCCTCCAATTCACGGAAGTACACGAATCTTCAACGTCACATCCCATAAAATAAAAAATACCTGGCGATATCAATTCGCCAGGTTTCCGGATGATCCAGGATTTGCGGCTCACCGCAAAGCTCAATGCTCCGCTTCGGCCTCCATGGTTAACGGAGGAAGATTATTTTTAAAGAAGATCGATATTTCCTCCGCCACTTCCTTCGACTTCAGATTGAAGATTTTTTGTAAGTACTCCAGGTTATCGGCATCTTCTAAAGAAAGTAACGAGGAGCGTCCTGTTTGCATACAAACCACAAGCGGTTTCCCGAAGAACATGTGGGTGTATACAATTCCAAAATCGTAGCGGCCATGTTCGGAAATAAAGCCGACAAATCGTACTTTGGCCTTTTCGGATTCGTCATACAGGCGATCATATAGGCTCACGGTATCTCCTCCTCACTTTAATTTAGAAGACTTTTTTCCTTAGAATGAGATTCTAACAGAAAAAAATACTTCATTTATACAAGCCGTCAAAAATTTGATCAAGTATAACATTAATACCCTGATCTGCTTCCCTTCAAACATCATAATCAAATTTATGAATTACATTCTTTTACTTTGCTTTCAAACAGGGAAGCCAACTCGCAGAAAAGGGTGACATCCTCATCGTCAATCATCCCCCCGGGAGCGCTGATCACCACTAATTCACCCACCAAGTGGTGCCCCCGATAAAACGGGACAAACACTTCCGTCCTCGTTCCGATCTTTTCGCGTACGATCCCGCCGCGAACGGCCGCAAGGCTGAATAAGCCTTCTCCAAACGGGACCTCATCCGGCAACAGCCGATGGCCTCTGTGATATTCGCACTGAAATGTGGCGGAATGGGTGAGGTAAATGCTTACACTTTGATAAACGGCCACTTTTTCCACTAGTATATCACAAACAAATCGATATAATCTCCCGATTTCGCCGGCGCTTTTGTCTGATACGACGCCAATCTCAGAGCGTAACTCATCCAGAAGATCCGCTTTGCGCATCGGAAATTCCTCCATCATCACATATAAAGTACAGAAAGTTTAACATAGCGAGAGAAAAACTACAATCAAAATTTTGAGTATTTCAACTTCATGCTGCGCTTTTTCCTCTGCCGGATGGGTCCGAGCGAAGCTCACCATGCTGAATCTTCCCTATCCGTCATTTGCCTAGAGATTCATTCCCATGCTAAGATGATGTTGGATGCTTTGATGCTGGGTATGAGGAGGATTACCTTGAGTAAAAGCGCATACATAAAGTTGGTGGAAGGTTCGAAACAGAACGAAATCAGCCTGGAAGATACCAAAAACCTGCTGAAGTTTTACCAGGAGATGACATCTCTGACCGGACAGCAGTTAAGCTGGGACTATCAAGCCGCCGCCTTCCCGTATGAGATGGAAGAGCGGGAACAAGACGGGATCCGTTACCTGTTATTAACCGGAAAAAACCCCGCCAAGTACTATTATTTGATGATTGGCACCGGTCAAGAAACAGAGACGGGAACTCATTATATTCAAATCGTCCTGCCGGACAATGCCACCCATGGCGACAAAGCCAAGGCCAACGAATTTTCCAAGTTTTTGGCCAAACAGCTGAAAGCGGAATTGCATTTATTCAATGGGCGGATCATGTACTTTAACGAACGGAAAGGCAAATAGGTCCCCGCGGAAAGGAACCTTTTTCAAAAGGAACAACCCCAACGTTAAAAAAGTGTGAACACGCTGGGGTTGGTTTTGTTTTTTTCTGACTTTTGTAGTAAAATAAAACTATGGATAGATATTTCTGCTTTGATCGAGCCTCTACTTAAGTGCCAGGGGGCTCGGTTTGTTGTTTTACGATGATAAGTGTCATGCTTCTCCTCCTCCTCCATCAGATCCTTGATTTTTCCCCTCGGTTGGAAATACGGTGCAGGAAGAAATACCAGCTTGATCCATTAAGTCCCTGGTGGTTCGGTATGTTGAACGATGATGAGCGCCAAGCCACTCACCTCCTTTCAATGAAAATTTGTTCTCGTTTCGGCTTGTTCAACTGGACTTCAATCATAAACAATCTTTCCATGCATCTATGAAATTCATTCTTATCTATCTGATTCCAACATTGGGCCAATTTAAACCATAATTCGCGTTCCTGATGACCTTGCATATGCTTCCGGGCCAGATCCAGGGCTTTCTGGTAATAACGGATGGCTTCTTTCGGATCACCGTTTTTCTGATGATAATCTCCCAAAGCTATGAGTGCGGGACTGTAGCGGAGCGCATCATTCGCCTTTTCCCCGATCTTGACCGCTTCCTTGATATGTTCAAGAGCTTCCTCCAGTTTATTCTGTTCCAGATAAACCATGCCAATCTGCGTATAGGCCGGGATTAACAAATATTCTTTATCCAGCTTTTCCTTTATGCATAATGCCGCAACAAAGCTTTTCTCCGCGGCTTCCAGATCCCCAGTCTCCATGTAAATCCCGCCCAAGGTGATCAACAGTTCCACCGACCGGTTGTGCACTTTATTGATCCTGGCAATATCGATGCCTTCCTTGGCCGCCCGGATCGCTTCGTCAAACGACTTTAACTTTTTCAATATCGCGGCCTTCAACTCATACATGTTGAGAATAACTTCCAAACTCGCAATCTCTTCCCTTTCCTCCCACAGCATCTGAAGAGTGGACTGGGCTTCATCGATGCGGTCCAATTTTTCCAGATAAACTGCTTTGGAGACTAGCAAGATGTATTTCACATATTTCCGCTCTCCATTTTCAACAAAGCACTTGATTCCGTCTTCCGTGTATTCCAACGCCTCTTCCAATCTATTTTCGAAATAATAAGCACGCGCAAGCTCGTTTAAACTAGCCGCCTTGATATTGGATTTATTAAGTTCCGGCGATTGATCTTCCAAGCGGATCGCTTCCAGAAAGTGGTTTTGTGCTTTGTTCCACTTCTGTTTATTCATATAGTATTTCCCTTTTAAGTACTGGACCGTGGAAGCATAAAGGTGATTATGGGGCAAGTTCAATCTTTTCAGGTTTGCGAAGCACTTCTCGTTGCTCACTAAGTCAATCACGTTTTCGATATATGTAAGCTTCAGTTTAATTTCTCTCAATTTTTGCTTTTCTTCGTCCAGGAGTTCGGGCAGTTCATCCAGGTTGATGCCTAATTTATTGGAAAGATAGTTCACTTTCTCACTGTTTACATGGGGCATTCCTCGTTCAATGTTACTGATGGTGGATGGTGATATCTGTTCATCTGCCAAATCTTCCAAGCGCAGCCCAAGTTCTTTTCTCTTTTTGCGCAGCAGCTCGCCTATTTGTGCCAGATTGGCGTATTTCAGTGGTATCACCCCTTTCCCCCTCAGAATACATCAAATTTTCTATGAAGTCTAGTATGGCAATGGCCGCTGATTTTCAGATTTTCAGTGTAACTCCAAAAACAGATTTTGCAATTGCAAAAAATTTGTTTCGCACAACTGGATTTACGATTATTTTTAAAAAAGCAGCCGCTAGATGATTGTATTTTTAAATGTTTGAAAAAATTTAGCGAAAATTATATACTTATAAACACAGCAACTCTCTTTCGCTCAATTACAGCCTCTAAAAAATAATATTTCAGGAGATTTAAAAAATCAAGGAGGGATTTGCTTTGCTAAAATTGTGCGTTACCGGAGAGCCAAGCGAATTATATCATTTCATGAACGACCTGAAAACGCAACCCCGGTATAATGTCAGGCTGGTTTCGAACGTGCATGATCAAGAGGATGATCAGGAAACCAAAGTCCTTGTCAACGTAGACCTGATCCCGGAGATATCGAAACCGCTGACCGTGAAGTTGGAATCGGCAAACGGTCAAGAACTGGTCATCAACCTTTTGGACGGCATGGTCGTCGAATTGGATGAGGGAGTGACTTACATCAGCGGAAAAGTCTTTGATGTTTTCGGATAAAAAAAGGCTCCCGGGAAAAGACCCTTGGAACCCTTATTAAAACATATGTTCTCGACTTTATTCTACCATAAACGAAAAAATAAAAAAACGGAAAAAACAATTCCCTGATTGGCTGATCAGCCATCTGTTTCAACCCTCTTCACTGATAGGCCACTCTACATCAATCGGACCAGACACGGGCATTACAGGACAGCATGTTTACACCAATAAACCAATGAATACGGAAAAGGACGTGCAATCGAGTGGGTTTCAAAACAGAACAAAAAAAGAACCCAGCTTCCTTCCGTCATCATGTGGGACAGCTGGGTTTTTCATGTCAACACGGGGAATAAATAAAAAAAGACTGCCGGTTTGTTTCCGGCCATTCATTCAGTTGCATCCGTTTTCCGGGTATTTACAGCAACTCAAACAGATAGACAGTTCCCACGGCAAATCCGCTGCCCAGGCAAGTCCCCATCAGCACATCGGTCGGATAATGCAAAGCCAGATACATCCGCGAAAAACCAACGGTCACCGCATAAGGCAAAAAAATAAAGATGAGAGCAGGTGCATGCAGGATATAGGTTACGGCAATCGAAAATGCAGCGGTGGTATGGCCGGACGGAAAAGAGTAATCAGTCAGCGGATTCGGGAAAGTGTGGAGATGCTTGATCTTTAAATATGGACGGATTCGAGGCAGAAACATTTTGAGGAAGTGAACGGCCAAATGGCTGCTCACCAGGGCTACGAACC
The DNA here is from genome assembly GCF_900110165.1 of Lihuaxuella thermophila. Classification (GTDB taxonomy): domain Bacteria; phylum Bacillota; class Bacilli; order Thermoactinomycetales; family Thermoactinomycetaceae; genus Lihuaxuella; species Lihuaxuella thermophila. The sequence continues at coordinate 199,253 of NZ_FOCQ01000005.1, read as the reverse complement.
CTTCAACTGCCCACATTTTGATCATTTTGGGCATCAGGATCACCCAACCGATGAGAAAACTTAAAGTCGCGGTCGCTCCGCCCAGATGGGTAACGCGCGGCATCAACCAGTCGAAAAAACGGCATTTCCACTGACAATTGACCAGATGGATCAGACTATGATCATAACGAGCCAACCAGGCAGCCAAACTTCTCATGCGCCCACCTCCGCCCTACTGTTGACATCATTGTATAATACCATGATAAAGGATAAATTTGAAGGCAAAGTAAAAAAGGGGTTAATCTTCATCACCGATTAACACCCAAAATGAGCCGTTTTTCAGCGATTTTTGGTTTGATTAAAGATCTGCTCCAATATTTCCCTTCGTTCTGCCATGGAATAGTTTTTCCAGAACCAATCTCCGTAAATGAAAATATCCAAGTGCAAATGAACGCCGTTCCCGGTCCCCTTTGCCCCGTCACTGGTTCCCGAGTTCCCCGCATAACCGATGATTTCGCCTGCTTTAATTCTTTGCCCGGCTCTCACTTTCCCGGAAATCCGGTCCAGATGAACGTAACGGGCCATCACCCCTTTGTCATATTGAATCCAGACAGATCTTCCGCGAAGCTTATCCAATATGTAAGCAGGAGTTTGCCCGTCATTTTTTACGCCGCGAGCAAGCAAACGCTGACGCTCCCTAACGGTCATTTCTTTATAATCATGATCCGCCCTCACGATGATTCCATCCGCCATGGAGAGGACAGGCGTTTTTTTGGTAATCTTCACGCCGGTTCCATAGCTGTACCAGTCAATTCCCTCATGGATCCCGTTTCGGTAGGCCCGGGGGGCTCCGGGCAAGTGCGAGGTCTTTGTACTGACATGAGCTCCGGCGATCGGTGTCTGTAAAAATGAAAGATAGTCAGCCATCTGACTTACGGCCATTCGAGGCAATCTCTTTTGTGGAGCAAATGCAGGTACGGCTGTGGGGTCCCCTTTCCAGAAGGCTTTTTCCCCGCTCCCGGAAATTTTTTGCCCCAATAGGTTTTGAATCATGGAAACGGGAAGCCAGACCTGCCCGTCTTCGATCAGGGGGGCCGCTTGGAGGGGTGCGTAAATCCCGTTGATGTTTACCACTGGTACATCTTGAAGCAATTGGAAAGTGGTTGTCCCGAAGGAGAGAAAGATCTCGCCATCTTCCCTGTCTACTTTGGCCCCGACATGTAAACGTTTTTTGACCTCTTCCAAACTCACGTAAAAGACGTTCCGTCGGGACAGCGTTGTCAAGGGAACCCATTCGTTTTTTTCCGCACCAGGGGTCGAGGCAACTCGTTCATTGGCCGGTTTTTGCGAGTTGATCTTGTTCCGATCCTGCTCTGTTCTTTCCGAGCCGCGCTCAGGCGGATCGGCAATTCTGTTCATCCGGGAAGGCTCCGTCCCCGGCTCCAGAAGAGATTCCCATTTATACAGCCAAGCCTTGTTGCTTGGAGGCAAGAAGACGATCAATACGGTCAATAACGCTGTTACGATCAATAACGATGGTCTGCTCATCGTCATCTCCCTATGATTGAATACATTTATCATACAAGTACAGAAATTGCACCCCAACCACCCTCGAGGGTGAAGAAAAAACACCCCATATCAGCTTTGAGGTGTAACTTCATTTTGTCCCAGTGAGTCATTTACCCTGTCAACTAACTTAAGTTTAGAACGATCAGACGGTCCGGTCAAGGATGAGATTTCTATTCAGTAAAAAAATGCGCAGCCCGGCGGCGGGTGAAAATAACAAGAAGAGATCCCGGGCCGGATCTCTTCTTGTTATTCCAGAATGTTCAGCTATCCCCAAACCATCGTCTGCTCGAAAAAGTCGGCCATCTCCAGCAAACGCTGATATACCTGCCTTTCCGAATCTCCCTTAACCACAAGCGTGACCACATAATCCACACTCGTGTGAGCCCCGGTAAAATACTGCCCGGACTCGGCGAGTAACTTGTACTCAGTCACCCAAGGCGGTAAATGATCCCATGCCGGACCGCTGTGAAAAATGCCTTGTTTGGGAGGAATGCCGATAAATCCAAACTGAGATTTCGGATCCGCGCCGTTCATGACTCTCTCGGGAATCTCCACCTTCAAACCGCACTGTGCCTGGACGGACAATTTGGTAAGATCGATCTCGAAGGCCTGCCGAAATTCCTCAACAATTCTTGATCCGCCCGTGCGGCAGGCAACTTCACAAACGATTAATTCATCTTGTGGCGTGTGGAAAACTTCAGCGTGGAAGGTAGTGTGAAGAGGAGTGGGAAGGGCATTTAAGAGGGATGCGACATAGGCCTTAAGCCTTGGAGTAAGCGGATTTTTCGGTTCAAGAAGATGGCTGCCGAGACATTTTCCCTCATGGAAAGCCAAACAATCATTGATGTATTTGGAAGGCCAGATATGAATCAATTCACCGTCTAACACCAGCCCGTCGATATGATACATTTGCCCTTCAATAAACTTTTCAACCTCGAGATTTGGCGTCAACCCTTCGGTAAGATACCGAATCGTCTCTTCCCTGTCATGAAGGACAGTCGTATTTCTCGAGCCCATGCCGTCGACCGGCTTGACCACGACCGGATATCCGTTCTCCTCGATAAATTCATACAAATCCACGGGCGTTTCAAGCAGTTTAAAAGGAGGTACTTCTATCTTCGCTTCACTCAAAATCTGTTTCATCTTCACTTTGTTGCGGAAGGACAAAGCGCTCTCCCAGGATTGTCCGTCGATCCCGAGCAGCTGCCGTATCCTTGCAGCCCGCAGAATGTCACGTTCCGCGGTGGCGATGACCGTATGATAGGGATACTGCTTGTACCATTCCAGTGCAATCCACTCAATCGCGTTGTTGGTATCATAATCATCAAAAGACATGATTTGTGCATAGCCATTAAAATCTTTAGCCCATTTACGGGCGGTAAGTAAAAGCAGCTCTTCATTCAGGTCCTCCAACCACTTTTCATAAGGAACGTCGGAGTGCGGTAATTTATTGAAAATCAGAATACTCACAACAAGACATCCCCTTTATTCAATAGATGTTGTCCCGCAGATGGAATCGGGAAGCAATACACTCCAATCCTTGACAATCAGCTTGTACAGAGGACCCTTGATCCACAGCATGACAAAGCATCGAATCTCGTTTTCTAAAGCAATCCCACCTTGAAAAAGAGTGTCTAATCTAATAGTACAAAAAAACGAACATTCAGGTCAATTAAATTATTTGTAATTAAAATAATTTATCATGTTTTAATAAGAAAAACCAAACGTTTGGCTTTCCGGTACAAATGTTATCCATTTCGGGGGTTTTTCCGCCCCGGCCATACCGAATCCCGGCCTCAAACGATACGGATAAAAACAAAAATACGATGAAAATTCAATGAAATCATGTGTATTCTCCCTTCTTCCAGTTTGCTAATGTCCAAACTGCGATGCAACGACTTTGATCCGAAATTCTTTACAGAAGCAAAAGTCCTGTGTCAAAATGATGTTATAATTCCAACCAGACAGAGAATCTGCAAGATCACAGCCAGTTCCAGGGAGAGGAATAAGTCATGGCAATCCTAAAAAACGATTGGGCCCATTATCTGGATGATGAATTCAATAAACCGTATTATCTGAAGTTACGTCAATTTTTGCTGGAAGAATATAGCACAAAGACGATTTACCCGGACAAATGGGAAATTTACTCGGCTTTGCACCTGACGCCTTATTCTGACACCAAAGTGGTAATCATCGGACAAGATCCCTATCACGGCCCGGGACAGGCTCACGGCCTGAGTTTCTCGGTCAAACCGGGCATCAAACCGCCTCCCTCTTTGCAAAACATTTTTAAAGAACTTCAGGATGATTTGGGATGTTACATCCCCAATAACGGATACCTGAAAAAATGGGCCGAGCAAGGAGTCTTGATGCTCAACAATGTGCTTACCGTCAGAGCCGGACAGCCCAATTCGCACAGGGGGAAAGGTTGGGAAGAATTCACCAGCCAGGTGATCCGCACCTTAAATGAACGGGAACGGCCGGTGGTATTTATCCTGTGGGGCAGAAATGCGCAGGAGAAAAAAGCACTGATCACCCATGATCATCATTTTATCATCGAATCGGCACACCCGAGCCCTTTTGCCGCCAACCGCGGCTTCTTCGGCAGTCGCCCGTTCTCCAGAACCAACGAATTTCTGCAAAAAATCGGGATTGAACCGGTTGATTGGCAAATCCCGAACATTTGAGCAAAAACAAACATCCAAGCAAAGGGTCCTTTGCTTGGATGTTTGTTATCTCTACTGGCGGAACTTGTTCACTCTCTGCAAGAGAGGTCGATCAGTCCCGTCAATTTCTGTGCTCCGCGGAAATGGGAGGATTCCAACACATCAGAGATCTGATCATAGGAGACCAGCGGAAAAGCAATAATGGATGAAAACAGGACACTGGAATGATACTTTCTTTTTCTCACCAAACCTCTCCTTTCTTGCCCTCTCAAAAGAAATAGACGCACAAGAAGAGAAAAAGTTGCAGCCTGTTTTGATCTTATTCCAATTACCCGATCATATGAGAGGAGTGGCAGGTCATTTTTATGGTCAACTATCGGAAATGGCTTCTTTTGTCAGGTGTGTCCCTTTTCTTCATCTCTGTCTCCCTCTCCGTTTATTTCGGTCTGAAAGCGCTTCAATATGACAACAAGCTGACCCAGTTGGAAAGTTCCTCAAAACAAACCTATCATTTTGTCTTGATTCCCGAGGAAATGGACAATGATTATTGGCGGCTTGTCGAAGAAGGAGCAAGAGAAGCCGAGAAAGACCTGAATGTAACACTGGAATACAGCGGCCCCGTACAGGCGGACATCGAAGAGCATATCAAAAAAATTGACATGGCCATTGCGTCCAAAGTGGACGGGATTATCACACAAGGTTTAAATGAAAACCAGTTTAAACCGATGATTAACAAAGCCATCGCGAAAGGGATTCCCGTGATAACCATCGATACAGACGCACCAAACAGCAAGCGGATCGCTTATGTAGGAACGGATAATTATCTTTCCGGATTTCTTGCCGGTCAAGCACTGATTAAAGATACAAAAGGAAAAGCGGTTGTCGGGATCATTACGGGGCATTTTGCGGCTGAACATCAACGGCTGCGTGTACAGGGATTTCGCGATGCCGTAAAAAATGAGCCCGGAATTAAAATTGTCGCGATTGAAGAATCAAACATTACCAGAATTGAAGCGGCTGAAAAAGCGGGCAAAATACTTGCCGAACATCCGGAAGTAACCGCATTCTACGGCACGAGCGCCCTCGATGCGATCGGCATCGCCCAGGTAGTGGAGCGGATGGGAATTGCCGAAGATATGTATATTATCGGTTTTGATACTCTCCCCGAAACACTCGAACTCCTCAAAAAAGGAACGATCGAGGCGACTGTTGTTCAGAAACCGTACGAAATGGGATATAAAGCGGTGCAACTGATGCTCGATATTAAGAACGGAAAAACGATCTCCCCCGTTCACCACACGGAGACCCGAGTGATTCATAAAGAAGATTTGCCCCTGAAACAGGAGTCACTCCAACGGAGCGTGTCCCGGCCATGATTCGCATACGGACGAAAATGATCGCTTATTCCATGATTCTTGTCTTTCTTCTGAACAGCATCGCCTTCTTTTTGTACCATAACAGCCAGAAATCGATCGATCAATATAATGGGATCTTGCAGAGATTTTTTCTCTTAAACGAAATTTCGCAACGAACAGGCAATGTCTATCGATCATTAAACGCTTATTTGATCGAAAGATCCCCGGAGCATTTCCTCCGGTACCAACAGGAACGTCAAGAGCTGGTTGTTCAACAATCCCGCTTAAAACACACCCTCATGCAACAAAATATCACGGTAAAAAACTATCAAAACTTAATTACCAGCTTTCTCGAAGAATGCACGGCCGTGGTGAAATATTTTGAGAAACAGCAGCTCCCCGCCTATTCTTCTCACCTGGCGGAAGCGTCAAAAATCTCCCGCTTTATCCAGGAAACCACATTAACATTGATTGACGGCGAATTGACCAACTACAGGGCTTTTTACCGCGACATGAATCAACAACAGGAATACTTCCGGGCAATGGGGATCGCGGTGTTTGCGTCCACAATCCTGTTCAGCATTCTGTTTGCACTCTGGTTTTCAAGCGGCATTACCAAACCGATCACTCTTCTCTCCAAGGCGGCAAAAGAAATTTCGCTCGGACATCTCGGCGGCGAAGAGGTGCGGGTGTCAACCAATGACGAACTTCGCTTTCTTACCGAGACATTTAATCGCATGCGCTTCAACATCCGCTGTCTGGTTGAGGAAATAAAAAAGAAATCAGAGTTGGACAAGCTGATCAAAGAAATGGAATTAAAAAACCTTCAAAACCAGATCAACCCCCATTTTTTGTTCAATACACTGAATACGGTTTCGAAAATGGCTTATATTGAAGGGGCTGAAAAAACGAGCGATTTGATTGATTCGGTTTCAGCCATTTTGCGGTATCATCTCGGTGATCTCGACAAACCTTCGACTTTACATGAGGAAGTCAAAGTGGTGGAAGAGTATTTTTTCATTCAAAAAACGAGATTCGGAGATCGCATTAATTTTAAAACCAACGTCGAGCCGGACTGTCTCTCCCTCCCCGTTCCCAGCTTAACGTTGCAGCCGCTTGTCGAAAATGCGTTTATTCATGGCATCGAGTCCTATGAATCCGGCGCGATGCTCATGCTCAACATCTTTTACAAACATGGGCGGATCATCGTTGAAGTGTCAGATAACGGAGTGGGCATGGATGAGGAGACAAAGCGCCGGCTCCTGAACAAGGAAGAAGATCACGGAGCAGGTGAAGCCGGAAGGAAACGGAGCGGACATTCGACAGGAATTGGCCTGAAAAATGTGATCAAACGCCTTGAATTGTTTTATGACCAGGAGAACCTGGTAGAAATCGAATCCGAACCCGGCAAAGGAACAATCGTAAGATTAATCCTCCCTGCTGAGCGGGAAAAGGAGGTTGCCGAAAGGGATCATGTTTAAAATTCTGATCGCCGATGATGAAGCAGTGGAAAGACAAGCGTTAAAAATGCTCATTTCGAGCAGGGTGATAGATGCAGAGGTCGTCGGGGAAGCCGAAAACGGGCGCAGAGCCATTGAACTGGCCAAAGAGCTGAAACCGGATTTGATCATGATGGATATCAAGATGCCGGGAATTGACGGGGTTGAAGCCGTGAAAGAAATTAAACAGCTTCATCCGCAGACAAAGTTTATTATGGTCTCAGCCTTTGACACGTTTGAATATGCCAGACAGGTGATGCAACAGGGAGTGAAAGAATATCTGCTGAAGCCGTCCCGAAAAAGTGAAATCATCCGGGCAGTGGAACGAACGCTCGCAGAGATGAAGCGGGAAAGAGAGGAGAAAGAGGAACAGGACAGCCTCCGGAAAAAGCTGCAGCAGGCATTAGGGTTGATCCAATCGGGGCTGGTTCCGCGCGAGCCTGCCAGCACGGATCCACCGGTTTTCCTGTGTGATGACCCGAAGGTTCAATCGATGATGAACAAGGCGAAACAGTTTATTGATGATCATTATATGAAAGGTGTGTCTCTGGAAGATGTTGCCGGGCATGTCGGCTTAAGTCCCTACTATTTCAGCAAGCTGTTTAAAGAATGGTTCCAGGTCACGTTTACTGATTACTTGACGGGAATCAGAATTGAAAAAGCGAAACAGATGATCCTTCACTCCGATTGCAGTTTAAAAGAGATCTGTTTTAACGTCGGTTACAGAGATCCCAATTATTTCAGCCGCGTGTTTAAAAAAATGACCGGATTTTCCCCGAGCGAGTACAGAAAGGCTTTCTTCCCCCGGATGGACAACCGGATGGGCTGAAGCGAGAATTGCGTTTCAGACCGCAAAAAAGTGAAGATAATCGCAACAAAGTGAAGGTGATTCTTATTTTTTGGCCCAATGTTCATGATATATTGGGAATTGAAAGGGTTTTCAATTTAAAAAGGGGGGAACGATCTTGAATCGAAAATGGTCCGTCATACTCTCATTCTTACTCGTCTTTTCGTCTGCTTTAATCGGATGCAATTCCTCTTCAGGGCAAGATGCGAAAGAGACGAAACTGGAAATTTTCAGCTGGTGGACGGGTGCCGGTGAGGAAGCAGGTTTGAATGCACTCCTCGATCTGTTTAAAAAGAAGTATCCGGACATCGAAGTTGAAAATGCGGCTGTCGCCGGCGGTGCGGGAACCAACGCCAAAGCGGTGCTGGCAAGCCGGATGCAGGGGAACGACCCGCCCTCCACTTTTCAGGTTCACGGCGGTGCCGAATTAAATGATAGCTGGGTGGCTGCCGGGAAAATGGAGCCGCTCAATGACCTGTATGAAAAAGAAGGCTGGAACGACAAATTTCCGAAAGAATTGATTGAACTCGTCAGCAAAGACGGAAAGATCTATTCCGTACCGGTGAATATCCACAGGGGAAATGTCCTCTGGTACAACAAAAAAATCTTTGATCAAAACGGCCTGCAACCGCCCAAAACCTTCGAAGAGTTTTTCAAGGTTGCCGAAGCGCTGAAAGCCAAAGGCATCACGCCGCTTGCCCTTGGCGATAAAGAGCCCTGGACGGCCACCCACCTGTTTGAAACCGTCCTGCTCGGATCGCTGGGTCCGGAAGATTACAAAAAACTTTGGACAGGCGAACTGGCATTTGATGATCCCAAAGTCAAAGGGGCAGTCGAAACATTAAAAAAAATGCTGTCTTATGCCAATAAAGACCACAGCTCCCGCAACTGGCAGGATGCCTCACAGCTCGTAGCCAAGGGCGAGGCAGCGATGAACGTGATGGGGGATTGGGCCAAAGGTTACTTTACCAATGACCTCAAATTAAAAGTGAATCAGGATTTCGGTTGGGTCCCCACTCCCGGAACCGAAGGCTCGTTCATGGTGATTACAGATACCTTCGGTTTGCCCAAAGGGGTTAAAAATGCGGAGGATGTCAAGAAATTCCTTTCCCTGTTAGGTTCTGTCGAAGGACAAGACGCATTTAACCCGTTAAAAGGCTCCATTCCGGCGCGAACCGATGCAGATTCATCCAAATATGACGAATACGGAAAGCAAACCATGCAGGAATTTAAGGAAGCCAAGTTGACGCCGAGCCTTGCTCACGGATCTGCTGCTCCGGAGGGTTTTGTCACAAAAGTGAATCAGGCGGTCAACATCTTCGTGACCCAGCAAAATGTTGACCAGTTCATCGATTCCTTAAAAGCTGCTTCCAGCGAACTGAAAAAATAGTCATCATGCCGGGGACGAGAGCAATCTCTTCCCCGATTTAACATTTTGGGGGGAGGCGGATGGCAATGAACAATGGAATAACAACTCCTTCGGCACAACAGTTGAACGATGGCAAAGCTGTTGCCGCAACAAACAAAAAACGGGGCATTACAACGGATCGGTTATTATCCGTTTTATTTATCCTGCCTTCGATCATTCTCATCGCCATTTTCGTTTACGGATTTATCGGCTGGACGGGTTATGTTTCCTTAAGCAACTGGAATTCACTCGTTCCCGATCTCTCTTTTGCCGGTTTAAAGAACTACGTCTTTCTGTTTCAGGATTTTCGTTTCCAGGCCGACTTGAGAAACACGTTGTTTTTTACCTTGCTCTTTATCGCGATCGTTTTGATTCTGGGCCTCTTGATCGCGGTTTTGCTCGATCAACACATCCGGGCAGAGTCACTGTTCCGCAACATCTTCTTTTTCCCCATGGCTTTATCTTTCGTGGTAACCGGAGTCGTGTGGCAATGGCTGTTCAACCCCTCCACAGGTGTAAACTTGTTCTTAAAAAAGTTTGGCCTGGAGCCGATGTGGTACACTAGCGTGACCGTCATTCCCGGTGTGGAATGGGGAAAAATCCAATTCGGGATTCCTGTCGCCATCCTCGCTGTGGTCATTGCGGCAGTCTGGCAAATGACAGGATTTTCGGTGGCCATGTATTTGGCCGGCCTGCGCGGGATTTCCGATGAGCTTCGCGAAGCGGCACGAATCGACGGGGCCAGTGAGTTTCAGGTTTATACGAAGATCATCTTTCCCCTGCTCATGCCCGTTACCGTCAGCGTCATTATTATCATGGCGCATATCTCCCTGAAAATTTTCGATCTGATTTACGCGATGACGGGACCTGGAGCCAACTTTGTTACGGATGTTCCGGGCGTGTATATGTTTGAAACGACGTTCCGCGGCAACTATTACGCCAACGGGGCCGCCATTGCGATCATCATGTTGCTTTCGGTGGCGATTTTCATCGTGCCGTATTTGATTTCAAGCAGAAAGAGGGAGGCATCATGACTGCGAGAGCGTTTACCCGTCCGCTTTTATACCTCATCTTAACCGGGCTCAGCTTGTTCTTTCTCATGCCCGTTTATGTCTTGCTGGTCACAAGCCTGAAGCCGCTCGATCAAGTTACACTGGCGCAAATGTGGGATTTGCCGAAGACGATTGACTTTTCGAGTTACGGAGAAGCATTTACCAAACTGGCTCCCCATTTTGTGAACACCCTCTACCTGGTCGTGCCGGCAACACTTCTCTCCGCACTGCTGGGTTCCTTAAACGGATACGTGCTCTCCAAGTGGCGGTTCAAGGGATCCGATTGGGTGTTTACAGGACTGTTGTTCGGCATGTTTATTCCGTACCAGAGCATTTTGATCCCGCTCATCCAGTTTTTAAGAGATATTAACCTGTATAACAGCATCCCCGGGCTCATCCTTGTCCATGTGGTGTATGGCATCCCGATTACAACTCTGATGTTCCGCAACTTTTATGCAAGCATTCCGAAGGAAATGATCGAGTCAGCGCAGATCGATGGAGCCGGGATATTTAAAATCTATCAGCATATCATGATCCCCCTCTCGATCACCGGTTTTGTCGTCGTGGGCATCTGGCAGTTTACGAATATCTGGAATGAGTTCCTGTTTGCCGTTACGATTACGACATCCGAACAGCAGCCGATCATGGTCGCTCTGCAAAATCTCTCGGGAAGCCAGATCGTCGAATGGAACGTACAAATGGCCGGTGCCCTTCTGGCAGCCCTTCCGACACTTCTCGTATACATGTTTCTCGGAAAGTTTTTCGTGCGGGGATTGTTGGCGGGTTCGGTGAAGGGATAAACAGGCAGTGCCCCTCTCAGAGATGAGGGGCTTTTTTCATGAAAGCCTGAATTCGCCACTAATATCAATATTCAAAAAATGGACACATCTCTATTCTCCTTATTTAAAAGAAAATAGTTACAATAAGTATTGTAATGTTTCTGAAATGTAGATGATATTCAAACGAAATATAACTCAATATTCGAAAGAGAGGGGATTGTAAGATGGCCATCTATTACGGCAAATATGAAATGAACGAAAGCCAAACGGCTAACGCCATGACTTGGTTAAAGCCCGGGGATGAAGTCCATTTGGTTAGTCGATTGGGAAAGAACATGAAATTTACCGTCAAACAAACGTTTGAGTACAAGGACAAAATTGTCTATGTGACCGATCATTTTGGAATTGTGTATGCCAATGAGTTGAGAAAGGTTCCGAGACCTGCCTGGAAAAATCAACCTTCTGCCCCATCTGCCGCAGTCGTCAACAGCTGATCGAAGCCGGGAGATGAACGGATGATGGTGATCAATGGCGGACTGGACATTTGCCGGTCCGCCGTTCTGCGTTTCTTGCACATATTCCCTAGCGAATGCATCGTTTCCTGAATTCATCGCAAATGTATTTGTCACCGGCGGCAGTTGATAGCCACTCTCCACAAGTCCCCGCACGTCCCAGACCACCCGCCTTCACAGAAAACGGTGATTACAAGTTTGTAGCCCAAGCCTTCGGGCACAGATGAATCAGTCCATTGATAAAAAGCTAAAAAAATGGTTCACTGGTAAAGAGAAATAATCCTGACAGGAATGCGGGGCCGTGTATCGTGTTTGAATGTTGAGCCGGCACGAACCGGCTTGGCCTGTCGTTCAGCACATATGTGGGGTCTAGATGTTGCTAGACAAAGGAGAATAGGAAAATGAGTATGGAGTTAAACGAAGAAACGGCTCTCAACCCGGACCCTGGCCGGACAGAATCGGGAATGCGCGTACTGGTGGCGACCGCTGTTCCTGCTGAGAGGGACGCCGTACTGCGCGGACTTCACGGTTCCGGCAAGTTTGATGTCCTGGTGACGGGTGTCGGCCCTGTCGCAGCCGCAGCCAGCACAGCGAAGGCGTTGGCAGCTGCCGAGTATGATTTGGTCGTGATCGCCGGAATCGCCGGGGGCTTTGCCGACCGGGCTGAAGTGGGTTCGCTGGTGGTGGCAAATGAAATCGTTGGAGCCGATCTGGGAGCAGAAACCCCGGAAGGGTTCCGCAGCCTGGACGAACTTGGCTTCGGCCGTACACGCATCCCGGTCGACCCCGGACTGGTAACCCGGATCACCGAGGCGCTGCACAGAGCCGGACTGCCGGTCATAACCGGGCCTGTACTTACTGTATCGACCGTGACGGGTACCGCCGCCACCGCGCTGGAACTGGTTTCGAGGGTCCCTGGAGCGGTTGCTGAGGGGATGGAAGGTTATGGCGTGGCCCTCGCGGCCCGTGACCGGGGTGTGCCAGTAATGGAGATCCGTGCGGTCTCGAATGCAGTCGGCCCGCGCGACCGTGCCTCATGGCGCATCGAAGAGGCGCTCTTTAGACTGGAAGAAGCCGGCAAAGTATTATGGGAGGTGTTCAGATGAGGATTGCCTTTTCTCCGTGCCCCAACGACACTTTTGTCTTCCACGCCTGGGTACACGGGCTTCTGCCGGGTGCACCGGAGCTTGACGTTACGTACGCAGACATCGACATTACCAACAACCTCGCCACCCGCCCCGACGGCCCGGAAGTGCTTAAGATTTCTTATGCGGCCCTGCCGTGGGTCCTGTCCGAATACGCATTGCTTCCATGCGGAGGAGCGTTGGGACGAGGCTGCGGGCCACTCGTACTGACAAAAAACAGCGCATCCGAAACCAGGGATCCAGCCGTGTTGTCCGGCCGGCGGGTGGCTGTACCCAGCGAGCGATCGACCGCCTATCTGTTGTTCCGGCTGTGGGCAGCCCAGAACGTGCCGGGTGGCGTGGGTGAGATTATCGTTCTGCCGTTTCATGAGATCATGCCAGCAGTACGGGATGGGGCGGTTGATGCCGGGCTGGTGATCCACGAGGCACGCTTCACTTACCCCTCGTACGGGCTAAGCCTCCTGACAGACTTAGGCAGCTGGTGGGAATCCGATACCGGCCTGCCGATTCCGCTGGGGGCGATCATCGCACATCGATCACTGGATCTTGAGGCGATCGCCGGCTGGGTTCGCTCATCGGTCGAATATGCGTGGGCCCACCCGGAGGCATCCCGGGAGTACGTGCTACACCACGCTCAAGAATTGTCCCCTGAGGTTGCACAAGCCCATATCGATCTCTACGTAAATGAATTTACCGCAAATCTGGGTGAAGAAGGCTATGCGGCCGTCACCGCCCTGCTCAGCCGGGCCGCACAGGAAGGGCTCGTTCCGGAGGTGGATTTGGCCAAACTGCGCTGACACCACCCGCCAAAAGGAAAGAACACCGCTTCATATCTTCAGAAGGGCGATCACCGGCACCATGCCCTCCTCCCTTCAGATATTCCTCTTTTTTCAATATCACTTCCATCCTGGGTTTTAACGAAATAAGGAGAAAAGAATCCGAGATTCCTTTCTCCTTTTCATATATTTATTTTAGTTTGAACTTGTGTAGGCTCCTTCGTTAACTGGTGTCTCAAAAAAGTACCGGCCAATTCCTTACGGATCGCTCATACCAAGCGTTGCCTGACTGTCAGGTTCAAAGGAACAGGAGTGAATTTATGAAAAAGCCGCTTTACGTCTATAGCCTCTTTGGAATCCTCACATTATTCGTATTAGCCATGACAACACGAATTTTTATAGTGGATTTGTTTTTATACATATCCATTCTTGTATTACTCCCCATTGGTCTGCATCTGACAGATCAAATGAGCAAATGGATCAGACTGTTGACCCTTGTCTATCCAATTGCCGCAGGAAGTTCTGTTATTTCCCATTGGTATCCCATATTTTCTTGGGGATGGTGTGCATTCACGATATTATTAGCACTATATGGACTCACACGTTTCATCAAACAAGGCGGGATGTATATGGAAGAAAGTATGATCCATTTCGCATGGATGTACATAGCCATTGGTGGAATGTGGTTTGTCGCCCATGCATACAACGATCCACTCATGGGTTTTGATTCTTTGATTGTTGTATTAACCGCGAATCATTTTCATTATGCATCCTTATTTCCTCTTTTGTTCCATGGGCTCCTTGGCCGTGAATTAAAAACACAAGGCCAAATGTTGACACCACTTTATAAGATAGCCGGAGTCATTATGCTTGTGATGCCGCTTTTTATCGCTATTGGTATCACCTTTGCAAGATGGATGGAAATCGTGGGTGCGGTATTCTTTGCATTTTCCCTTATCATTTACGCCTTTTTTGTATGGAAGACCACCTTTTCAACAAAACAGGTGGTGACGAAATTACTATTGGTTGTTTCATCTCTTTCAGCTGTTATGACGATTATATTATCCGTCATTTACGCATTCGGCCGGTGGCAAGGGTACGAAACGATTTCCATTCCAACAATGGTTGTGACCCACGGTATGGTTAATGTGTTTGGTTTTTCGGTTCTTGGCATGATCGGTTATATGATGCTGACAAATAAAAATCACGTCCCTATTTCTTCCATCCCTTTTTCAAATATAAAAGGGACATTTCCCATTGGAAGACACTTTTTTCAAGGTACCATTGATGAGGGCGCTACTGTTTTACCGACCGGAATGGTTGACTCCATGGACATGTTTACATCCACTTCCTTTGATCCCAAAGTCATTCACCCGCTCATCCGATCTTTTTACGAGAACACTATGATGTTTGAACTGGACGTTACCCCTCATTGGCATCCTATTCTTTATCCTTTTGCCAAATTATACAAAAAATTGTCTCATCGCATGGAACAACTGAATTTTCCCATTTCGTCAGATACTAGAAAAGTAGAAGTCGAGAGTACGATTTTGCCATTAAAAGATGAAATCGATGGCAGAGACAACGTCAGAGCATGGATCCGTACTGAAAAAGCAACGAAAAAAGCCTTTTATGTAGCCGCCTATTCCACACATACAAATAATCAGACAGGCGAGCGTTACTATAACATCTTTTTTCCATTGCCATTTGGGGGCATGACAAGTGTGTTACGTATTGCACACTTCCAAGATGGAGGCGTTCATTTGACATCTCTATCACATACAAAGCATGCGACCGAACAGCAAGGTGTTTACGGGCGGATCGGTTCATGGCATATCAGGCTGCCCATTAATGAAACCATTGACGTATGGGTAGAGGATAATGTAATTAAAGCGTGTCATCATAGCTGGTTATTTGGTTTTTGTTGCTTAACACTGGATTATGAGATTAGAAGATTATCAAAGTAGTTCATAGTTAACTTGAAGTACTTTTTGGTTCTCCGGAAAATCCTCAACAAGCAAATTTTTATCAACAAAGAAACCGCTCCCCTTACATGAAGCGTTTTTCATGCAAAGAAGTGGTTTCTTTTTTAAGAAAAAAGTCTGAGTGCGATTTTTCAGTGAAAGCGATCAAAATTGTCCCTGTAAGCAATCAATCTCTTTGATCTTTTCTTAGCTTCTGTAGTACCCGAACATTTTCTTGATACGGGCTTTCCGTAAAAATCTCGATCCTTACTTTCTTCCTTAGCCTTTGTTACATTTGCATCTGGATTTTTCTTCATGATCTCATTCTCAACCAGATCAGAAAAGAACACCGAATATGATTGAGCTTACTATTAGATGAGTCGCTTGTATCCCTTCCTTGTCTTTGATGATCTGGAAAATAGACATGGTACGAAAACCAGTTTATATGATACAAAGCAAGTAGGTTTTTTATTTGCTATATGTATATTTTGTAATATTATGAACTCAGGGGCGACTTATACAATATTTGATAAGTGGGGGAGTTTAGATGATTGTTGTGTATTTAATAGCTGGGTTATCAAGCATTCTATTTATATTATTAACACTCTTATCACTGTTCGTATCAATATATCCAAAAGCAATTAACAAGCTTCTCCGTCAAATCAAACCTGACTGGAGCAGAATTTCCATCAGAAGAAAACATGCTCTTCTTTCGGCTCTGTTATTTTTCATCTTAACTGCTTTTTCGGGTGCTCTGCTTGCGGCAACAGACCCAAACCGCAATCATCAACAAGCGATCAGTAATCAGAAAGGGAAACAGATGAAAGCAGAACAAATACGACCAGACCAAAATAAAGTCAGGAAAATTACTGAGGGTCAAATACCAAAAGCTCCTCAAGATATAGAAGGGATTCTGCAGGCGCCTCCAGGTAAAATACAATACAATCTTGATTATGATAAGGACCCGTATCTTTCTGCTTTTAACAGGGAGATTCAACCCTACATTGATGCAATGCCTTCTTCCATGACAAGTGAGCAAGCATTTGACCGTTTAATATATTACCTAGGGTATGATTGGAAGTCTGTTCTTCATACTATTGATCAATTTGATTATCATGCCTATATTAGTCCCTATTCCCTTAACATGAAAATAAAACCCAGGAAAGTGACGAATCTTAGAGAGAATACGAATTATTTTTTTATTGTAGATGCAGGTAAAGCATTTTCGAGGAAGAAAAACGAACTTCGAAATGAGTTTGATCTATTTAAAATCAAATTTGATCAATACTTCAAACAGGGTATAGAAGAACCTTTTTATAAACCAACCGGAGATATAAAAGTATACTTACGTACCTATGGGGCTGAAAACGATCAGTATTCTCCCTTGTCTCCTTTAAAATCATCTGACCTTAAAAATAAGCTGAATTTAGTAAAACCAGGGAATCAAGTAGGTTCCATGTCTGTTGCGCTAAAACAGCTAAAAAAGGATCTATCCAACGTTCAAGGCAAAAATACAATCAATCTTGTTTATATTTTCACCAGTGGAGAAGATACTTTTAGAGACTCACCTGAGATGATTGCCAAGGAATTAAATTTGTCTGATCAGCAAGCATTTATTAATGTTGTGAATGTGAATGTTAATGAAGAGAATCATCCGATTGCGGATTATAACAAGGATTTAAAATTCAAAAAGATAGCAGCAATAGGGCAAGGGCGATATTTTGATACTGTTGTAAATATCGTGAATGGTCATTATAGATTTCTTACTACAGGTACTTCCTATGAGGATACAGTTTTAGATCTGTATCGTGATTATATACTTCAGATCTACACGAGATACTTGCATGATATAACTGGTTTTACAGTAGAGCCTTATGATTATGATATAGCCCACTCTAAGAGGGACTATACTTTTTATAATAATTCACGTGAGCATGATATTCTAAAAGTAGCTGCAAATAAGTTATTTGATAGTAAAAAGATTGATCAAGTAGAGCTTCAACTTCTGGAGCACATGATTGAAAAAAGGGACGATTTAATCAAAAAACATCTCGGAAACCATTTCGATAAAAAAATGGAGATGATGGTTGACGAATTTAACAAGTTAGAACAACAATAGAAATCCCTTTATCGTACCATCGTATTGATGTAACATGGCTTTGCTTGAAAAGTAGCCTCGAATGTCGTACAAATCCAAATGTAACTAAGACCAAATTGATTGATATATGAGGCGGACCTGATGGTCCGCTTTACTTTTTATAGGAGGCATCAGAGAAATGTTGATGAGGAAAGGCCTTCTAGATAGGATTTTTTCAAGCTGGCAGCATCCTATATATCATGTTCTTACAAGTCCATGCCATTCAATGGATTATACTTCTCATTCTGCTGTGTGATCCCTGTAAGCATTTAAAGATTTTTCGCTCTGCTTCATTCTTCTGTAGTAAGCAAGCATCTTTTTAATGTGAGCTTCTGTAAAAACTTCAATGACAAGCTCTTCCTTAGCCCTGTTTACCTTTTTTAGCCGGATTCCTGTGTTCGTGGAAGCAGCATTATTTCCTATTCTTCTGGCAACTCACAAAAAATGACTTGATCAATTGTGTTGTCACATCTTCTGCATGAATAACCTCACGCTATATAAAACTCCCTAAACGCCCTTAGCGTAAGTTTATAATTATCTAAAGTTGCCTCGGCCCAGATTGGAGTACTTTTTGTCCTCCGGAAAATCCTCAATCGCAATTTTGATTAACACGAAAAAACCACTCCCTTACATGACCATTTTCATGCAATGAAGTGGTTCCACTTGAAATAAGAAGTCTGAGTGCGATTTTCAATGAAAGCACTCAGACTTGGCTTGGTGGGCAGTATAGGAATCGAACCTACGACCTCTTCCGTGTCAAGGAAGCGCTCTCCCTCTGAGCTAACTGCCCACGGTATGTAGGAGGCGTATGGTGGGCCCAACAGGACTCGAACCTGTGACCGATCGGTTATGAGCCGACTGCTCTACCAACTGAGCTATAGGCCCACATGGAAGGATTGGCGGAGCTGACGGGATTCGAACCCGCGATCTCCTGCGTGACAGGCAGGCATGTTAGGCCTCTACACCACAGCTCCACAATTTGATTGGTTGCGGGGGCAGGACTTGAACCTGCGACCTTCGGGTTATGAGCCCGACGAGCTACCAACTGCTCCACCCCGCGTCATTTTTGTATTTGTCCGTTTTCATATCGCATCAGCGACAATTAATAATATACAACATGCGCTTAAAAGATGCAAGGGTTTTTTTATTATTTTTTTTTCCAAATATAACGGACACCGAAGCGGCCGTTGCGGGAGCGGAAAACTTCCACTTCCTCAGGGCTGTCATAACCGTAGAGCCACCAGTCTTCCTGCATGCGTGCCGCCAGGCATCTGGCCTGAAAACGAGTGTCATATAGTTTTGCCCAATAAATCCACTTTCCCATGCGTCGCCATCCTCCTGATGAAGGTATTTTTTCATGTTTATATGGTATTTTGTCATGTTTATATGGTATTTTTTCACCTTTTTTCCCGATTCATGCTGATGGTCAAAAGCACATTTTTATACCGGAGGATGCGGGCTCTGTCCGGTCTGCATAAAATATGGCAAACAAGCAGAGCAGCTTGTTTTCTGACATATTTTCCCTCCTCTGCATTTAACCGGGTTCCGATTACCCGGATTTTTTTATGGCAATGATGAAAGGCTCAATCGACACGACTGAGCCTCATACGATTTTATAGATTCCCTTCTGCCTGAACATTGGACTCTTCAGCTCTTTCCTCTTCATCTCTGAGCCGGTGGGCCAAACGGCTGGAAGCTGCCGCTGCAATGCTGGCGACAAGATCATCTGTAAATGTGTGGACAGGGCCGTTTTTCTTCGTATCGAGCTGCCGGATGATTCCAATTTTATGCTTATCCAAATGGCCAAAAGTGGTTACGGCGATGCTTCCGTATCCGAATACCGAACCCAGCGCGAGCGTCTCATCACAGCCGAACAAGCCTTCGTCGTCGCGAACCAGGGAGAGCAATGGCTCGGAGAGAAGTTTTTTCTCCGCCAGCATATCCAACTCGATTCCGACGAGAATCGCGTGCTGGATCTCCCTTTTGTTGAGAACGGCCAGTACGCTTTCCACACAGCTTTCCATCCTTAAATCGGGTGCGTACGGAGATTGCATCTGATATACGATTTCGGCAATGGCTTCAATGGAGATTCCGCGCTGTTTCAATTTGTCCAGCGCTGCCATCTTGACCTCGTTGCTATGTACCTTTCGCATTTGCTCCTCCTCCTGTCTACATCGCCAGCCCCATATATGTATATTAACACAATTGACACTCTCACACGGCTGAAGCCGGGGATTCTTGGGTGGTTAACGTTCGCAGTTTCACAAAGGAGCTATCGTTGAACTCATCAAGCGCGGGCTTAAGTGGTCGGACTTGCGAGAGGATCAATCCCTCCCTCGTCCGAGTACCCGTGGTACACTTGCTCTCATCTCCAAGGATGAATCCGGGGCTTTCCCGCTCGCAAAGATGTAAAAGATCCGGGACGGAACGCAGTACCCAAGCGGAACAACGTGCTTTATCGGCCGGGAAAAGATATAATAAAAAGAAATGGCTTTATAATTTTCCAACGGTTGAACTCAAGGAGGGACACTTCATGTACTTTGGAATTGCCGTATTTCCTCAAAAATCGGTTCAGGATATCATCAATTCATACCGCAAACGATACGACCCTCATTACAGCCTGATTCCGCCGCATATCACGCTGAAGGAAAAATTTGATCTGCCGGAAGAAAAAGTGGATGAAGCGGCGGAAAAACTGGAAGCGATCGCCAAGCAATGTAAAGCCTTTACCATCAAGTTCCATAAAGTAAGCCACTTTCATCCGACCAGCAACACCATTTACTTAGCGATTGAAAACAGTGAGCCGCTGGTAGAATTGCACAACAAGATCGAAGATGTGTTTGAGCCGGTG
This sequence comes from Lihuaxuella thermophila, assembly GCF_900110165.1. Lineage (GTDB taxonomy): Bacteria > Bacillota > Bacilli > Thermoactinomycetales > Thermoactinomycetaceae > Lihuaxuella > Lihuaxuella thermophila. The sequence goes on along the minus strand of NZ_FOCQ01000005.1, from coordinate 178,714 downwards.
GATTCCCCCTACGACTATATCCCCCACCTGACCATCGGTCAAAAAATGTCCGAAGATGAACTGCATGATGTTTATGGAAGCCTGCGCATGAGAAACTTTGAACTGGAAACCAAAATCGACCGCTTCCATCTGCTGTACCAGTTGGAAAACGGCGTATGGAACATTTATCAGTCATTTTTATTGCGGCGATCGAGCAATTGATTCCAAAGGAGAGTTAAACCGTTGCCAATCTTTGTGAAAACAGCTTGTCAGCCTCAAGAATTGGAACAAGCTTTTGCGATCCGGCGAAAAGTGTTTATCGAAGAACAACAGGTGCCGGAGGAACTGGAACTGGACGAATGGGACGGACAGTCCACTCACTTTCTGGCTCTGGAGCAAAATACCCCCGTCGGCACTTGCCGCCTGAGATGGCTCGATGCACGGACGGCCAAAGCGGAACGTGTGGCTGTGCTTCGGACAAAAAGAAACACCGGTGCAGGCAAAAAGCTGATGGAAGCACTGGAGGCCCATGCCGGTAAAAAAGGAGCGCTCTCGATTGTCCTGAATGCCCAGATTCAAGTCGTTCCCTTTTATGAGAAACTGGGGTATCAGGCTGCAGGCACCCCGTTTTTTGAAGCCGGTATCAAGCATATCCCGATGAAAAAAGAATTAGCCTAGCACTCGGGCCGCACTTTTCAGAGCGGTGAGACTGGTATAATCCACCGTGCACGTCCCCAACGGGGCATGATACATGGAGCCGTTTCTTTCTCCATGAAAATCGGAACCCGCCGTAGCGATGAGTTGATACTGTTCCGCCAACAAGCGGTATCTCTCTTTCGCTTGCTCCGGATGGTCAGGATGATTGACTTCAATTCCGTTCAACCCCTTGCGGACGAGCTCCGGAATCAGCTCGTCCCGCTCATACAGACCCGGATGAGCGATGACGGCAACTCCTCCGCTTGCGTGAACCAGCTCAATGGCATCCTGGGGGGAAATCCTTTCCGGGGTAACATAGGCCAGCCCATCCCTCCCAAGAAAGCGGTCAAACGCTTCATCCATGGATTGAACCACGCCTTTATCGATAAGCACTTCGGCGATATGAGGGCGCCCTACATTCAGGTTGGGCCCCCTTTTTTTGGCCTCAACCTCTTCCATGGTGATGTCGATCCCCAGTTCGTTCAGCTTTTCAATCATCATGCGGTTGCGGAGTTTTCTCACTTCGCGTTGTGCTTTCAGTTTGTTTAAGAGATCCGGATGTTGTGTGTCGATAAAGTAGCCCAACATATGAATTTCTCTTCCGTTCCACAACGTGCTGATCTCCACACCCGGCACTACTTCCACTCCCAGTTCGCTCCCTGCTTGTTTCGCTTCCTCCACGCCGGCGACTGTATCATGGTCGGTAATGGCAACGGCAGCCAATCCCGCTTCCTTGGCCAGCCTCACCACTTGTGCCGGCGTGAGCAAACCATCCGAGGCGGTTGTATGACAATGTAAGTCAACTCGCATGACTAGCATTCCTCCTTATACGATTGGAACAAAAAACGATAAATCCCCAACCCTTTTTGTTGCATGAAAATACGAAAAGGGATGTGCACGGTTTCCAATTGTTGTTCGAGCCATGTCGTCATCTTTTGCGCAGTCTTCTCCCTTAGGGGAATGACAGGTCCCAAAGGAAGGGTTTTGACACCGACTTTGACCGGACGTGCGATACAATATTCTGCCTTGAGATCATCTTTATTCCAGACACGATCCCCGACCGGGAACGGAAGCGTTTCTCCCGCCCACTCGTGTAACGAGAGATTTCCCGCATCTTCGACCACACGAAAGACGGAACTGTAAGAGACTATGAGTCGGGAGAGGAACTCCCAATCATCCCGCCGCCTTTTTTCCTTCATAAACCGCTCAATGATCCGCTCATTTTTCACAGTGACATAATCGCATAGATACCATGTATGAAATATTCGCTCCGGAAGAGAACCGGGATCTGTCCCCTTTGTCCGTTGATATCCCGTCAACTCCCGAAACAAATACAAGGCACGCATTTTTTCGCGAAAAGAGGTGGATCGTTCCGCATACAGGCCGGCTTGTTCGATCAACGAGAAAAAATCCGTTTCCTTTTTCTGCTGCCATTTTTCCCGGCGGCTTAAAAAATGAATTGGCCCCCCTGTGTTTTCTCTCATTGAATAGAATGACTCTCTCCTTTGAAAAAATTCTTGCACAACTACATCATAAACCATCTCCCTTAAGCGTAGAATGAAATGTTTTTTTCGCCAAGACATTTTTTGCAAAAAGTGGATTACTCGTCCGGCTTTCAGGGTATCAATTACGTAAGTTATTGGTAAGGAGGGCTTATTGTGCAGTTGAAAACGAAAACGCTTACAGGGATGGTGCGTCCGTATCACTTGATCGACCGTATGTTAAAGTCCCAAGGGTTTCGCCGTAGTCACAATCAGCCGCCAGTCTACAAAATGAAAATTAAAGATGCCGGGTCGGGATTGGTTTATCGTCTGAAGATCCCCACTTCCTCTCCCCGTCCACACTCTGATTTGAAATACTTACGATTTGAACCTCCTTCACTGGAACTGGACAAAACTCTTTTTAAAAGCAATTCGTCGTTACCGGTGATTCCTGACACAATTGTCTCCGCCGCCAATGAGAAAATTGAGGAAGTCGCATCATACTTAAGGTCTTGATGTATCCATAGAAAAGAGCACCCGTTAACCCGGGTGCTCTTTCACTCAGCAGTCTCAGGTACGCTTCTGGATCTCCTTTTTCATCCGCTCAGCAAACTTTTCCGGGGTTTCATTGATCGAACGGGTATTCTTATCCACCCCGAGTTCTCTGCCTACTTCATTCATTATTTCATTGATGTCGTTCTGTTGTTTCCTGTTTCGACGAAAAAAGCGGAACATAAAGAAGCCACCCCTTTCACTGAGTGTGTTTTTATTATGTCACCGACGAGGCCGTTCATTCAGTGCCAAAATAAAAAGGCAGCCGGATCTCTCTCCCTGGCTGCCATTATCATTTTTGTCCCAAAACCTGAAGCTGTTTGTCCACCAGAATCATGGGGTATACGCCTTCCACCTTGGTGAAATAACAACCCGACGGTCGAATCTCAATCGATCCCCTCACCCAGAATCGGCTGTCGGCATACATCGACGGAAATCCCAATAAGTGAACCGGGACCCACTTGTCTTCCACAAACAGTACAGGACCCGTGGAAGAAACGGCCAACATATACATTCCCGCCTTCCCGTTGACATCGGAACCCTTGTACTCAGGCACCACGGCATTTTGCAAAATCCATCTTTTTGCCTCAGCCGTCGTGGGCAGAGAACGGATCAAGAGTACGTACACTTTTTTGAACGTCTCATACACATCGCTGATTCCTTCATCTTGCAACCAGCGGAATAAGTATTTGAGCGTGTTCAAAAAGATCTTACAGCCGTTCGGTGAAGTTTTGACCTGATCCATATACCAGAAGCTGAGGAAATGAACCAGTGAATCCTCATTAAGCATCGACCAGTCAAACGTTTTTCCATAGCGCATCGAGAGATACTTGTAGAGCAGGTCAAGGGAGCGGTTGTAGAATGCTTGGGTTCCTTTTTGCAAGGGTGTTACATGATGGACAAAGAACTGCTCGAGGTGCTGCATGATGTGAGCAGGCAATACATGGTCTTCTTCCTTAGGTTCTGCTGTCCCCCAGAATGGTGGTTCCTTCATGCTTTCCAAAATTTCCGGCGGAGTGGATACCAGTTTCTCCATTTTTTCCAACTCTTTCGCCCGTTGAATAGACCAGCCGAGTACTCTCCATCCGTTTTCTCTGGTTGTAAAGTCATGGTGTTCATCTTCATGATGAGTGTATTTCTCTAGCTGCACGAGTATCTCCCCTCTCATCTCATGCACAATACATATATAAGGGCCGAAGAGCTCATAACGGTTTCCAACCCGGATGAGCCGCGTAAATACGAGCTTTTCTCTGGGAATTGTTTGCCCTTTTTTCACTTCGTATTCCACGCCGTCCACGAGGGACCGGAAAATCATGGCCTCTTCCCTTATTTCCTTTATCTCGTAACATGTAAACGGGGTATCGCAAAAATTGCGTGCCAGACGTTCTTTGATCGGAGATTTACGAATGGTTGACATCCAGATCTCTACAGGGCGCTTACGGTTTATGCAAGGGGCATCAAACAATAACCAGAAGCGAAATGAGAAAGAGAAGTCATGGGGAATTGGCTGATCCAAGGGAAAATGAAGCAGAGCTTTGAAGCGGTCCGCCCACGTGAGTTCCATTTCGGGTGAGCATCTTCGCTTAAACCATCGATTCAAATCGACCAACAGTTCATTTTTCAAACGGCTGTCCCTTAATTCCCTGGCCCGTTCCGCTGCTGAAAAAGCGATGACTCTCTCACAGCATTTCTTGTATTTCTTACCGCTTCCACATGGACAAGGATCATTCCGTCCTACCATCATCACACCTCGGATGTTTTTTTCCTTGCCTAAAGTATATATGAAATGGACAAAAACCAAAAGGGATTTTGCAAAAAAATCCAATATGTTAACAAATTTATGGACAGTTCTGCCATCCTTCCCACTTAAAACAAGCAGCGATCCGGAAACCAATGCAGACGGAATACTATTTCCATTTTTACCTTATACCAGGCTTGCATCAGGAAAGGGAATCGGAAAGGCCATCGGTCAAAGTCTCTTCTGCAGCAAAATCGGGGGGATTGTTTGGGGCTACTAAATAAAGAATTCCATGTTTATGAAAAAAAACCTGCAATGACTTTTCACTGCAGGCGAGATTTTTCCGCAAACTATTTGAGAATTTGAATGGTAACCGTTCTGCGGCCCCATCTGATGGCTTCAGCCCTCGTCTCGAAGAAGAGGTCGATAATCTTTCCGTCGACGGCTCCCCCCGTATCTTCGGCAACTCCATACCCGTAACCGGGAATATAGAGCCGGGTTCCAAGCGGAATGACATCGGGATCAACGGCAACGGTTCCCCTCTTCGGCCAGGTTCCGGTGGCCGTCCGGTTTCCCGTATGTGTATAGCCTGTCGCTTCCACCGTCATGGTTCCAGCGGAGGTCAATTTTGGCTGGTTCTTTTCTTTTTGTGCCAATTCTTTATTTGTTCCAATTTTTACTATTTCATCAACAGGCTCGATTGTTTCGACTAATTTTTCTTGGACTTTTGGTTTGCCATTTTCCAGGATCGGTTTTCCATTCTTGTAGAGCACGACCACTTCGTAGATCTTTTTCCCTTTTTTGCCTTCCTTTTCGGTTTCTTTTTCGCCAAATGCCAATTGGTCATCTTTTTCTTCGACTGTTTTATAGGGAACGATTTCTACTTTCTTCTTGATCCTCTGCTCCACCTGATTGACGACAACTTCCATGCCGTTGACGATCTTCTGATCCAATGGAGATTGAACCTCGTCCCACTCCGTTAAGGTTACATTTCGCTCTTTTAAGAAAGCGCCGACCGTTGGCTGGAGCGTTTTAAAGGTACCAACCTTTTTCCCGCCTACATGCAGGGTGACTTCACAATTGCATGCCAGCTGAATCTCGGTCTGGCCCTCTGTCTTTTGATCCCAGGGAATGCTCGGTTTATACCGGCTCTTCAAACTCTCTACATTGACCCCCTGATCTTCCAGAGCCTCAGCTAAGGAATCACCGGAACTGTCAATGGTGATCACCTTGTTTTGATCACTAAATGTAACCCTCACTTTTTCAGAAGAACACCCGACCAGTGAACCTGAGAGCAGAACCGCCATCATTGCAAGGCTATTTAGAAGGATTTTTCGCATCAGGTACCTCCTTCTGAAATTACCTGAACAATGAACAATTATAGCAAATAATATTCTATAATTCTATGACCCATTAGATGGTTCACCTCCATTTGTATAAACCTTATTCATTAGATGTCTGTCATGCCACTAAAGACTCCGGCCTCGGCCTCCTCTTCCAAATTCAGGGTGAAAGTCCGCTCCTGTTTTGTGTTCCGTCTCCGCATGAGCGCAGTGGCCGAGTCGCTCCACCGTAAAACGAACGCATCCGCTCCTTCAAGTCCATCCGTTCACAGGAAAAGAGCCCCTTCATTCACCTGTGGAACAAGGGGCCCTTTTCCCTGACATTCATGGATTGCTCCATTTCGACCGGATGACTGACCTGGCTGAACTTTGGAGAGGGGGGAACAAATCTGGGGTGATAATGGATCTTTCTCGGTCCGTAAACGGATATTTTGAGCATTCCTTTTTTGATTGTAGCGACAATGAGGATCGGCTCATTTAACTGGTTTTGAAACTTAAAATCTGGTCCGCCCCAGGAAACCGTCGCATCCCGGTGTTCCGGAACATATGTGACTTGTTTGCTGTGGCTGACCCGCTGGATAATCCGCAGCCCTGCGGCATCTACGCTGTTGAACAGGGTAGAAGAGGTTTGACAGACCCCTCCTCCCACTCCTTCGCTGTATTCTCCCTTCACGATAATCCTTGCAGGTCTGTATCCTTTTTTGATTGAGCGCTCTCCCACCACCCGGTTAAAAGAAAAAATTTCTCCGGGCATAAGGATGAAATGGTCAATCGCCTGCGTTGACAATTCGATATTGTGAGACCTGTTTCGATTGTTGGGGTTGAAATAGGTGGTATAAGAACCCAGCTTTTTTTCCTTTAACCGTTTGACTTGGTTTGTGCTTAAGGCGGGTTGTGTCCAGATCACCGGCAGCGGCACGGGCCGGTTGATATAATCGTGAATCTGATCCAGCCACTCGGTTACCTGCTCCCTGTCGATGGTTCTGCCCAGCTGATGGGGAACGATTTTTCGCCCCTTGAAATAAGCAGAACGGGGAGGACGGTTCACCTCTTTTTCCACCACAAGGTGAAACCAGTTCATAAAAGCCTGCCGGTCCAAAGTAGTCGGATCAATTCCGTCAAATCCTACATCATTTAAATTAAGAGTCCATTCCCGGCCAGCGAATTGAACGATAAACAGGGGTGAATAGGAGGATTCTATCCGCTCGTCAGCGGCCTGGTCGGCGAAAGAGTCAGCGACCGGCCCGACAGTAAACAGAGAGGTAATCATAAAGAGATGGATCCACTTTTTCCATGTAAACATCAAGATCTCCCCTTCTTGAAGCTAGTTTGCATCAAAAGAAGGAAAGGTATGTCTCTTTTACATACAGCCTGCTGTTTTGTTTTCTGTCTGATATTGTTTACCATCCATCGGACACTCTCGTTGGAATCATACGGTATGTACACAAGAACAACTCCTTTTCCTTCTCCGCATGTGGAACTTAGATGGATCTCATTGTTCAACCAGCCTGTTAAAAGATTGACTCAAATCGATGTCCGGGATGAGAATACAGGATTCCATCGATGTGATGTAGAATAAGGTGATCGGATATATTTGTTCAATTTTTAACAATCTATGAGCGAAAAGAGTAATAATTTGTTGAAAAACAGTGTCAAAGTACGTGAAATAGTGTACAAGCTTTCAGGGGGTATGTATGATAAAAGTAAAGATTGCAGAACGAAAGGATGGAACCCATGGATTCTGTCATTTGGAGCCGGATTTTAACGGCAGAAACGTTGGCTTTTCACATCATCTGGGCGACGATTGGCGTCGGCGTCCCCGTTTTTATCAGCATCGCCGAAGGCTGGGGCATATATAAGAAAGACCCCCATTACATCTTGATGGCAAGGCGCTGGACCCGGGGATTCGTCATTACCGTTGCGGTCGGAGTCGTTACCGGAACTTGTATCGGGCTGATGCTTTCCCTACTATGGCCCAAATTCATGCAGCTGGTCGGCAATGTGATCAGTTTGCCGCTCTTTTTGGAAACATTCGCTTTTTTCTTTGAAGCGATTTTTCTCGGCATTTACCTTTATACCTGGGATCGTTTTAAAAATCCCGTTTGGCACTGGTTAACGTCGATTCCGATCATTATTGGATCAACGATGTCAGCCGTCTTCATTACGACAGTCAACTCGTTTATGAACACTCCCGCCGGATTTTCCATCGATGAGGCCGGACGGGTTACCCATATCGATCCGATTGCCGCCATGCTTAATCCGGCCACACCCTCCAAGGTAGCCCATGTCCTTGCCTCCTCTTACGTGACCTGCGGATTTTTGCTGGCTGCCATTGCCGCCTTTTATATCCTGCGGGGTCGGACACATATATACTTTAAAAAGGCTCTTCGTTTAACAATGGCCGCCAGCTTTGTCCTGGCCGTGCTCACTTTTGTCGCCGGAGATTTATCCGGCAAGTTCCTGGCAAAGTATCAACCTGCAAAGTTAGCCGCCGCGGAGTGGCATTTTGAAACGATGAAGGAAGCACCGCTCATTTTCGGGGGGATCTTGGACGAAGAAACACTTGAAGTGAAATATGCGATTAAAATCCCCTATGCGTTAAGCATTCTTGCCGGAGGAAGCCCCTCCGATCAGGTGATCGGCCTGAACGACATCCCGCGGGAAGAATGGCCGCCCCTATATGTTCATTACCTGTTTGACGGGATGGTGGCGATCGGGTTTTATCTGATTTTTATTTCCGGTCTGTATCTGTTTTTATGGCTGCGTCGAAAAGGGGGCGAATGGAATCCCTGGGTCCTGCGTGGGATCGTTCTCGCTGCCCCGCTCGCTTTTATCGCCATCGAACTGGGCTGGATGTATGCCGAAGTGGGACGACAGCCCTGGATCATCGTCGGGCTCATGCGGGTGGACCAAGCGGCAACCACAGCAGATAATGTAGATGTGATGACCCTCATGTTCAGCCTGCTTTATGCGGCACTTGCCGTTGTCGCTGTCAGCGTGCTCATCCGCTTGTTCAGGAAGAACAGCCCGGAAAAAGAGATGGCTGAGCGGATCTCCGCTTAGACAAGGAGGGGACAAAACCATGCAGTTGGAAATGATCGGCATCACCGTCTTGTGGATCTTTCTGTACGGATACCTGATTGTCGCCTCGATCGACTTTGGTGCCGGTTTCTTTTCTTATTACAGCATGCTGACCGGAAAAGACCATATTATCAATAAGATCATCGATCGTTATTTATCCCCTGTGTGGGAAGTGACCAACGTCTTTCTCATCTTCTTTATCGTCGGGCTGGTCGGTTTTTTCCCGGATACCGCCTATTACTACGGGACCGCGCTGCTCATTCCCGGCGGAATCTCGCTGATCCTGCTCACCATCCGCGGATCCTTTTATGCTTTTGCCAACTATGGGGCCCGCAAAAGCCGTTTGTATATGTTTCTGTACGGGGCGACCGGTCTGTTTATTCCCGCCTCTCTCTCTACCGTCCTCACGATCTCCGAGGGCGGATTTATTGAGGAGACAAAAAACGGGGTTGTCTTTCACGCGGATCGGCTGTTTACCAGCCCTTATTCCTGGAGTGTTGTCTTTCTGGCCATTGTCAGCGTTCTCTACATCAGCGCCAGCTTTTTAACCTATTACGCATATAAGGCGAAAGACTTCCCCGCCATGGAACAGCTTCGAACCTATGCCCTCTTTTGGAGCGGCCCTACCATTCTGGCCAGTCTGCTGGTCTTCTGGGGACTTTCGAAACATAATCCCGAGCATTTTGCATCAGCCGTTTCCATCGGCTGGATGTTTGGAGCCTCCTTTCTCTGCTTCTGTGTCGCGGTCTATCTGATGTGGAAAAAAGAAAATTTAGGGCTCTCCTTTGTGTTTGTCATGTTTCAATTTGCCTATGCCTTCTTTGGTTACGGAATCTCGCATATGCCCTACTTGCTCTACCCGTATGTCACGTTCCAAAGCGCGCTGACCCATTCGACGATGGGCTGGGCGCTGGTGATTGCGTTTATTGCCGGTTTGTTCCTGCTGATCCCCTCCCTCGCTCTATTGTTATGGCTCTTCCTGTTTAACGCCAAATATGTGCGCGGGGAAAAGTAACGAACGAAAAAAACACTCTTTTACCCCTCGAAGGGAAAGAGTGTTTTTTTCGTCATTTAAACTTTTAACTCCAGTTGCTGAAATTGATCTTCTTGATAAGCTTCGGGCTTTAGCAAATATAGCAACAACGCTTTTTCCGCGTGCATGCGGTTCTCGGCCTGCATATAGATGACCGATTCCGGAGCTTCGATCAATTCCTCAGCGATTTCAAAGCCGGGATGGATCGGCATGTCATGCATGATATAAGGGGAGTAGCCATACAGATTCTGACGGTTCAGCTGATACTTGGACATCGTGTCGATGCGGAACTCCCGCTCTTCTGCGTAGGAAGGATCATTGAAAAATTCCATGTCGATCCAAGTATCGGTATAGACAAAATCCGATTCGCTGACCGCTTGTTTCAGATCGTCCGTTCTTACGACCAAACCGGATTGCTCCGCCTCGTTCATCAGCATTTCATCCCAAGAACTTTCGTTGATCAGGGGGGTGACCAGATTCAGTTTCAGACCTACCTTCAAACTGGCCTGTACCAGGGAATTGGCGATGTTGTTGTGTACCCCCACATAGGTTAGGGTCACGCCCTGGAATGTTCCCTTGATCTCATAGACGGTCATCAGGTCAGCCAGCGCCTGAGTCGGATGGTATTTTTCGCAACAGCCGTTGATCACAGGAACTTTGGAATATTTGGCCAATTGCTGAAGGTCGCTGTGTTTTTTCAACCGTGCCATGACCACATCGCAGTTGGTGGAAATATATCTCGCTTCATATTGTATGGGCGAGATGGTAAAATTGCTTTTTTCCCAGTCCATCAGGACCGCGTAACCGCCCATCTGTTCCATTCCCGAATGAAAGGAGAGCATCGTGCGTGTGGATGTTTTTTGAAACAGCATCAATAAACCTTTCCTAAACAAAGCATGGTGATAATTTTCCGGGTTCTTCTTTATTTCAACCGCTTTTTTGACGATCTCCTGAATTTGTTCGCCGCTCAAATCTTGTAAAGATAATATGTGCATCTTCCCGTTACACACCCTTTTTATAATTATTCATTTTACTGTATTTTATTACATACGCGTCCAAGAATCAACCCCTGCAACCGATTTGCCCCAAACCTTTATATAAAGAACTTTTTGTTCATAATCATCGAATCGCGTATCATGAGAAGCATTATTTTAATTAACGCAAATTAATATTTATGCAAATCCACCGGGTATGACCAGCATGTCCTGCATCATCGTTCCTTCACATCAACTTCTTAAGGTCTGTAAGCTGTCCAGACAAACCGCCAACAAATGGGTGATAAAGAAAAACGGGCAAGCGAACGAACTTGCCCGAAACTCTCATCATGAGGCCATCATCCGGAAGACTGCCGTTGGCCGCACGCCTCCACAAAGGCACGAAAAAGTTTCTGAGCATCCGCATGCGAAAGCATCATGCTTTCCGGATGCCACTGAACTCCCAAAACAAAAGGATCGTTCTTGCCCTCAATCGCTTCGATCACGCCGTCACGGGCCCAGGCGGAGGCGGTGAGTGAAGAAGCCATCACCCGCACGGCCTGATGATGATAGCTGTTTACCCTGGCCGAGCTTTTCCCGACAATGCTTTTGAGAAGAGAACCCTCCTTAATTTCAATCGTATGGGACGCGTGATTTCTGGGAGCCTTTTGAGAATGTTGTAAAAGGGGTGTTTTTTGGCTGGTCAAATCCTGATACATATCTCCTCCCAGCGCAACATTCAAAATCTGGCATCCGCGGCAGATGCCCAATATCGGTTTTTTCTGTTTCATAAATTCACGAATCAGCAAAATTTCCATCTGATCCCGTTCCGGAACGATGTCCCCCAATCCGGGAACAGGCTCTTCCCCAAAAAAGGCGGGATCGATATCTCCCCCGCCCGACAGTAAGAGACCGTCACATCCCGCGGCCATTTCACCAATGATGGCCGGATCTTCCGTATACGGAAGCAAAAAAGGAATTCCTCCTGCCTGGATGATGGCATCAGAATAGTCTCTGTTTACAAATAATTTTTTCTGTTCGGTTGACATCGTGATTCCGACTTTAGGCATCAAATTCTCCACTCTCCTGTTTCGCAGCCATGTATAAACAAAACGCACTGTTCAGAAAACGATTCGGAAAAAGCCTGCTGAATTACAGAAACAGCTTCTTCATCTGTATGAGTCTTAAGTAACATTGTACTACTCTCAATCCAAACATGGCAAAAACAGCGCTCCGGTGAATGGACCCCCCATTGCAATTTCCGATGATTCATCCCCTCTCACCAGTTTATGAATGCTCCCCCGTTGACGTTTTTTCAGTCAGTGGGAAGAAAAAACTCCAGACCTGTGCAAGCCTGGAGTTTGATTATGCTTCATCGGAATGTTCAATCGCCATTTCTGGCAACAGCGCGGTCGCTAAACAAGAATGTAATGGCATATATTCCCGCAATGCCAATAATGGCGTAGATCACCCGGCTCAACCCGGAAGATTCTCTCATTACATCCCCGCCAAAAATAGCGGCTACAAAATCCCATTGAAAAATACCGATCAACAACCAGTTTAATGCGCCTAGGATTACCAGTGTCAAGGCTAATCTGGCCATTTCATGTACCTCCTTTGTCGTAAGTCAGTCTTAGTATGTGAAAAAAAAGGAAATTTATCCTGAACAAAAAAACAGCAACCCGGCATGGAGTTGCTGTTTTCTCCGCTGCTGTTGCTGTTATGCCTTTGCCGCCTCTTTTTTGTACTCCTCGACCAGTTTGTCGATTTCTTTCTTGAGTTCGGCAACCATATCCTTTTCCGGGATTTTGCGCACGATTTTGCCGTGTCTGAACAGCAACCCTTCACCGCGCGCACCGGCAATCCCGATATCGGCTTCTTTGGCTTCGCCCGGACCGTTCACGGCACAACCGAGTACAGAGACTTTAATCGGGGCCTGAATCTTGGAAATGTACTCTTCGATTTCGTTGGCGATGCTGATCAGATCGATTTCAATGCGGCCACATGTCGGGCAGGAGATCAGAGTGGCTGCATTGGCGGCAAGTCCAAATGCTTTCAGGAGCTCCCTGGCCACTTTTACTTCTTCCACCGGGTCTGCACTTAAGCTGATACGGATGGTTGAACCGATTCCCAGGGAGAGGAGGGCTCCCAACCCGGCGGCGCTTTTCACCGTTCCTGAAAACAGAGTTCCCGATTCGGTAATTCCCAGGTGTAAGGGATAATTAAAGGTTTCGGCTGCTTTTTTATAGGCCTCAATCGCCAGTCGCACATCAGAGGCTTTCAATGAAACCACAATATCGTGAAAATCTAAATCTTCCAGAATTCCAATGTGATAAAGGGCGCTTTCCACCATGCCCTCAGCGGTCGGATATCCATACTTTTCCAGAATCCGTTTTTCCAAAGAGCCGGCGTTAACACCGATGCGAATCGGAATACCCCGTTCCTTGGCCGCTTTGACAACCGCTTCCACTTTTTCGCGTCGGCCGATGTTGCCGGGATTGATGCGAATTTTGTCAATCCCCCCTTCGATCGCTTTTAACGCCAGCTTGTAATCGAAGTGAATGTCGGCAACAAGGGGTACAGTCACTTCCTTTTTGATCTCTTTGATGGCTTCGGCGGCACGCATATCCGGGCAGGCGACGCGGACAATCTGGCAACCCGCTTCGGCCAGCCGGTTAATCTCGGCAACGGTTGCCTTTACATCATGGGTTTTGGTGGTCGTCATACTTTGAATGACCACCTGGTCGTTTCCCCCAATCTGTATATTTCCCACTTTTACCGGTCTGGTCTGCGTACGATGATACATGAAGGATTCGCTCCTTTAATATACCTGTAATCATTCCGATCTAATCATACACGTTTTGTCGATAATTTCAATAAGTACACGATTTGAACACTTCAATAAGAAAGTATACCACAGATCTCCAACAAAAAAGGAGCCATGAAAGCTCCTTTACACAAACTTATTTTATTTGTTTTGTTCCCGGTTGACGTATGCGATCAGCGCCACTTCCCCGTCAATCATCTGGTTCAATTCTTGTTCCGCCTTGGTAATCCTGGCGATCACATCCTGCCGGTCCTTCAGATCCAACAGTTGGAAGTTTTGTGGACGATTATTTTTCACTGGTACCCCCCCTTAATCTTGACCGTTGTTTATCAACATACATTTTCATGGAAAAAGGAATCATGCCAAACCAGCGAACCGACCATGGCTCCCGGGTAGATGCTTTGATCGCTTTTCTTTCGGTCCGGGGTGTCTCCATATACCAAATCATTCGTTTGATCAAATAACTGATCCAATCTTTAAACGTCATGATTTCCACCTCAGTAGTAGCTTGACCGGGAGAATCATGAATTAAACGTGTTTTTGTGCCAAAAGGCCAGAATTTGTTCGACTGCCTGATTTACCGTACAGGAAGTGGTATCCAGCTTTAAATCGGCAAAATCGTATTTTCCTTCCCTCTCCCGAAAGAGCCGCCACACTTTTTCCCGGACATCTCCCTGAATCAAGGGACGTTCTTGATTCCCATCCCCGGATACACGCCGGATAATTTCGTCGGGATGGGCGTACAAATGCACGACCCAGCCCTGTCGTTGCATCATCATCCGGTTTTCCGGCCTGAGCACGATCCCCCCGCCGGTTGTGATCAGGGAGGGCGGTCCCTGAAGAATCTCTTTCAGGATTTCTGTCTCCTGTTCGCGAAAGGCCGGCTCCCCAAATTTACGAAAGTATTCGGAAATGGCAAATCCCCATCGCTCTTCCAAATACCGGTCCGTATCCACCCACGGCAAATTCATCCGGTTGGCCAGTTCTCTGCCTACCGTTGTTTTTCCTGTTCCCATAAACCCGATAATGATCAGATGTCTTTTTTCTTTCATCCACATAGCTCCCGGTTTTTTATTCCTATCTTACCGGACCCAGCGGGTGACTGCCAGTGTCTCCGGATCCAGCCAGACGCGGATGGTTTGTTTCACCCCGAAACGGCCATAAGCTGTTGATTCGATATAAATTTCGGAGCTGTCTTTCCCCAGCACCCGGGCATGAACCTTTACATCATCCACCCGGACCAGCCCGGTATCCCGGTGATCCGGCTGGTACCGCAACTTGTGCTGCATCCATGCGATTCCGCTCTCTGCGGCATATTGGACGCGCATCCGCTCCCCATACAGCCGCCCTGTATGCATCCCGCGTACGGTTTGCGAAACGAACAGGGTGATCAAGATAAACAAAATGACTGAAACGGCCATCACCATCGGCAATGCGATGCCACGCTCATCTTGCCCCATCGTCCACCTCCGTCCTTTCGGCGACCGTGACGCTGAAATCAAGGCTGGCATGCCAGTTTTGCAGCCCGACATCGATGACCACTTCCTTCTTACCGGGAACAAAAGCAATAAAGTATACATGGCGAAGAATAATGGTCATTCCTTTAAATGTCGTCTCCCCTTTGGCTTTCACACTGCGGATTACTTGCCTTTTCTTCACTTCATATCTCACGGTTTCACCGGTTGGCAGGTCAAACAGCATCGCGCCGCCTTGCAGGCGAAAACGACTGCCCTGTCTGAGTTCGTCTTGCACCCATGCGTGAAAAGCCAGATATTCCATCTGCAACCGCTCTTGTCCCATCATTTTTTTCAATTCTTTTTCCAGGGTATGAACGGCGAAAAATAGAGCGGGCAATAAAAGTACCAGAACAAAAAAGGAAAGAACCAGTTCGATATATGTAAAACCTTGCTCATTTACCGGAGCGGACGGAAACGGTGGGTTTTGACACTCATCCTTCTTTGTTTTCCGGATTGGTCCCTCCATTGTACCTCCACCTCAATCTGGTATAGATCGGGTTTAGGAAACGAGCCTCTCCACACAAGTTGATAAGACTGTCTCGGAAGCAGGCGGCTCTTCCTTTTTTCTTTCCCCTGGCCGGAAAAAGGCAGACGGACGCTCATCTTTTCCGCTCTTTCCTGTAACAGGGACATCGCTTCCACCTTTGACAATTGTTCAAGCTCTTTTGCCTTGAGTTCTAAAAAAGTTGGAACGGCAAAGGATAAAACCAACCCCAACACCAACAAACCGGTGACGGTCTCTGCAAGTGTGTATCCATGTTCGCCTGATTTCACGGTTCGGTCACCACTTTGGGCCGCCCCGACGCGACTTGAATATGGACCGTTCCTGCCAGTCGTCCTCTCAGGTACAACTCCACCTTCCCCCCTCTGACTTGGCCGGTTTCACGAAAAACAATACGGTTTGCGGGATAATTGCTCTTCAGTTGGTACCGCCGTGGAATCTTCACTTTTCTGAGCAGGAGTGGTCCCTGCCTCACCGTGATCAGGCGCTCGTCCGTTAGGATTTCCACGCTCACTTCCCGTTCCCGGCTCATCGCTTCAGTCTGCGCCAATTGCAGGTCTGATGAGAAAAAATCAAGAAACATCTCCCGCTCCGCCCTTTCCCCGATCTGCGTAAAAGCAGGCACAGAGACCGTCAAAAGGAGTCCCAATACGAACAGGGAAAGGATCAGTTCGACCAGGGTCCATCCTTCTTCCGAACGCCCGGTGTTCATTTCTTGCAAACAACCCGTTTCTCGCTTGACACTTTGGGTGAGCGGTTAATCACATATTTTCCTTGTCCGCCCGGACATGAAGGAACCGAGCGCAAGTAGCCTGCTTTGACCAGCTCCTCGACACTGGCGGGATATTCTCCGTATTCCAGGTAGAAATTGTCAGCCTGGGCGCTGATCAGTTTTCGATTTGCCTCATCCGCCTTCACTTTTGCTTTTTCCCCCGCTGCCTTTAAATTGGGCAGGGCGATGGCGATAATAAGTCCAATAATAAACAGCACCACCAACATTTCAATCAGGGTGAAGCCCCGTTCATCGCATATCCGGTGTTTCCGGTTCATGATCCAATCTCCTTTCCAAGTTAGATCGCCCGCACCAGCTCCAACATGGGCAAGAACATGGCAATCACGGTAACGGCAATAAAACATCCGATGACAAAGATCAAAACAGGTTCCAAACTCCTGATGAACTTATCCAGTTTATTCTTGATCAGATGTTCTGTCATGCGGGCCAGGCTGAGCAATGCTTCATCCAACCGGCCTGACTTCTCTCCGATCGCCACCATGCGGTTCAACGAGGGGAGAAACAGGTCGGGGGAACAGATGGCAATCGACTGATGCAAGGAAGCTCCCTGCATCAACTGTTGTTTCATGCGTTTGATTCGAATCCTGAGCTCCTCCCATGGGGCTAGCGTTTCCATTAGTTCCAGAGCCGCGAGGATCGGAACCCCCGCGCGGAGCAGTGAGCCCAGTTGAACGGACAGATAGTGAGTCAAACGGTAACGGTACAGAGTCCGGACCAGCGGAAGCCGAAAGAGCAAGGAACTGAACCGCAATCTTGTTTCTTTTTTCAGGTTGCGAGCGATTCCCGTCAGGATGAGAACGATACACACACCCGCTCCGGAAGTGAGCAGTAAAAAGCGCAAAACATCAGTTCCTGTCAGCAGTATTTTCGTCATCCAAGGCAGCTGAATGCCCATGGCCTGGTAAAGCTCTGCAAAACGAGGCAAAACGGCTGTAATCATAAACACCAGCGCCGCCCCGACCAGCAAGAGCACCATAAAAGGATATGTACAAGCCTGTCCCAGTTCGCGCATCCATTTCGCTTGTGCGGTATCATAGGCGGAACATTGCTTCAGACCAAATGCATAGTTTCCATGCTCTTCCGCAGCCCGTATAAAAGAGACAAACAAGCCCGGAAATTTTTCCCGCTCAAGTGCCTCGGAAAAACTGGAACCCTGCTCTAATGCGAGCATCAGCCGTTGGCCGGCCTCTTTTGGAATCACTTTTTGATCGGACAGAAGTTCCAGACATTCGATCAACGGAATTCCGCTGTCCAACAGATTGGATAATTGCTCGCTAAACAGAACACGTTTGTCCAAGGTCCATCCTTTGTTCGCTCTGATCGTCAGCCACTCGAACATATTCCTGAAAGGTTGTCTCCCCTTTCTCCACCTTTTTCCGGATCACTTCCTTTAATGAGCGCATTCCCCGTTCACGGAAATGCCGGCGCAGTTCCGCGGGCGCAGCTCTTTGCACCACGAGCCGCTGCACCTCCTCGTCCATCCTGATGACCTCAAATGCACCAGTCCGGCCGCGATAGCCGGTCTGTTGGCAGTCGGGACATTTGCTTCCGGCGCATTCTTTGCAAACGAGGCGTATCAATCGCTGTGCCACCACCCCTGTCAGCGCGGCTGCCACCCGGTAAGGTTCGATATGCATGTCCAACAAACGGGTAACCGCGGTGGCTCCATCCACCGTATGCAGAGTGGTTAAGACAAGATGTCCTGTCAGCGCGGCCCCAATGGCAATTTCTGCAGTCTCTCTGTCCCTGACTTCGCCGACCATGATCACATTGGGATCCTGTCTGAGAACGGCCCTGAGTGCCTGAGCAAAAGTGAGTCCTGCTCTCGGCTGGATTTGGACCTGGGTGATTCCGGGAATTTGCAATTCGACCGGATCTTCCAAAGATACGATATTGGTCTCAGTCCGGTTCAAATATTGCAGCATGGCATACATGGTTGTCGTTTTCCCCGCCCCTGTCGGACCGGTCACGACCAGCAAACCACCGGTCCCGCATAAGAGCCCTGCAAGCCTTTCCCTCTCCTCCTCTCCCATTCCCAACTGATCGAGGGAAACCATTTCGAAGTGATTTTTTAACAGGCGCAGCACCATCTTTTCTCCAAACACGGTGGGCAATGTGGAAACACGCACATCCAGGGACATCCCTCCTTCTGAAATACGGAGTGCCCCGTCTTGCGGAATTCGCCTCTCTCCGATATCCAGATGGCTCATCACCTTGATCCGGGAAATGACCGCTGCGGCGTATTCGGACGGAACACGGTCTGCTTCCGTTAAAAATCCGTCCACTCTCAACCGAATGCGGAGCCCTTCCGCTTGTGGTTCGAGATGGATGTCGCTGGCCCTCTCCTTCCATGCTCTTTCAAACAAACGGGAAATGTAGTCGGCAACATCCAATTTTCCTTTCACCTCCCTTTTTAAGACAAAATTTCCAAACATGGATGAGTAGACAAATTCTACGATATTTCGTTAAAACCTTCTAACTTTCGACAAATTTAAATAATTTTTTTAAATTTTGCGCTGCTTATTTTTCGTTAGCCAAAAAAATAATTGTCCGATGCATACTTTTTTCATCTTCTCACATAATAAAACTGAACCTGATGGGGAGTAGCCAAGCGGTAAGGCAACGGACTTTGACTCCGTGATGCGTAGGTTCGATCCCTACCTCCCCAGCCAAATACAACTTCTGAAATCCCTCGGCAACCGGAGGGATTTTCTTTTTGAAAAGCAATTCTCACGAAAACGAAAAAAAAAACGGCCTCTTGAGCGAGGCCGCTTCACTTCAAAACCGTTTTTTGATTGGTCATAACCCTCCGCAGCGTCAATCCGGCGATCACCACTATGATGGCCAAGATGACCGGAATCACCTCAGGCAAGGGATGGAGTCCGCGGAGCAGATATTTTTCGATCAACGGGTCTTCGACGATCAACTGCCCGGCTGTATAACCGAGAATCGCCGAACCGACGTAAACGAGCCAGGGAAGTTTATTTAACAGGCTGGCGATCAACTTGCTTCCCCACATGATGATCGGAATGCTGAGTGCCAGTCCGAACAGAACGAGAAAAATATTTCCGTGCGCCGCTCCGGCAACCGCCAGAACATTGTCCAGACTCATGACCACATCGGCAACGATAATCGTCTTGATCGCACTTCGCAAGTTGTCACCACCCGACACATGCGCGTCTTCGCCTTCTTCCAACAGCAGCTTGACGGCAATCCACAACAGAAGGAGTCCGCCGACGGTCATCAAGAGAGGAACCTTCAGCAGGTAGGTGGCGATCGCTGTTAAAGAAGCCCTCAGAAGAACAGCCGCTCCGGCACCGAACAGGATGGCTTTTTTGCGCTGATGCTCGGGCAGATTGCGTGCCGCCATGCCAATGACCACGGCATTGTCGCCACTGAGAATGATATCCAAGATGATGATGTTAAAAAAGCCGATCCAAAACTGTGTATCCATGCCAAGTCCCCTTTTCCCTCATACACTAAAACTATCTCCAATAGTTTATCATATAAGTAGGATTTGAGTGGATCATTTCTCCAATTTAAGCAGAGGAGCGATCAAGAATGAAATTGACAGATCAAGAAATCGCGGAGCAATTACGCCAATTGCCCGGCTGGCGGCGAGAAAAAGATACCATTACCAAAACATTCCGTTTTTCTGCCTACATGGACGGGATCCGGTTTGTCCAACAAGTGGCCGAAGCAGCGGAAACGTTAAACCATCATCCCGATCTTACCATCGGTTACTGTGCGGTAACTGTTTCTTTAACCACCCATGACTCAGGCGGAATCACTCAAAAAGATTTTACGCTGGCAAGACAAATAGAATCCATACATATTTTATGACCAAACCATTTGGGCCATGACAGTTACAGCCAAAATCGGAGGGGACAAGGGGCTTCACGCGCCTGCCCCTTCTAAAAATAGGAGAATTCGTCTTCTTTTTGGCCCGGCTCGAGATCGATAACCTCCGTTCCCTCCACCGCTTCCTGAATGAGTCGCTCCAGCTCCAGTCTTGCTTCCTGTTTGGCAGCCACTTCCCTGTCGGGTTTCGTCTTCGGCGCCTTGGGCAAAAAGACGGTGCAGCAATCTTCATACGGCAGAATCGACGTTTCATAAGTGCCGATTTTTTTGGCGACGGTCATGATTTCGTGTTTATCCATCCCGATCAGGGGGCGCAGGACCGGAATGCGAACCACCTCATTAATGGCATTCATGCTTTCCAGCGTCTGGCTTGCCACTTGCCCCAGGCTCTCTCCCGTCACCAGCGCGAGGGCCTGATTTCGCTTTGCCAGCTCCTCCGAAATGCGGAACATCATTCGGCGCATCACGGTAATGGAATACGATTCGTAACAATGCTTATTGATCTCTGTCTGAATTTCGGTAAACGGCACCACATAGAGACGGATGCGCCCCCCAAAACGGGTGAGGATCTGAGCCAGGTCAATCACTTTCTGCTTCGCCCGTTCACTGGTAAACGGATAGCTGTGAAAATGAATCGCCTGTAGCTCCACTCCCCGTTTTAAAGCCATATACCCGGCCACCGGGCTGTCAATCCCGCCGGATAAGAGGAGCATCACTCTCCCGCTTGATCCCACCGGCAAACCTCCCGGTCCCGGAATGTCGTTCCCATAGACGTAAGAATATGTTCCCCGCACCTCTACATGAACAGAGAGATCTGGATGGTGAACGTCCACTTTCACCTTCGGGCAGCGGGACAAAATATATCCGCCGACACGATGGTTCAGTTCTTGTGATCCGATGGGGAATTTTTTGTCCGCCCGTTTGCTGATCACCTTAAAGGTACGGATCCCTGAGCTCTGTTCCACCAGTTCGAGGGCAGCCTTCTGGATTTCCCCGAGCTCAGAACGGATGCGGATGGCAGGGCTGAAGCCGACCAAGCCGAATACTTCGGACAGTTCCCGGATGATGGGGTCCATTTCCTGGTCGTTCAACTCGACAAAGATCCGGCCATGCGCTTTGGAAACGGCGACACCGGGAAAGCCGCTCAATTTTTGCCGGATATTCTGCACCAACCGGTCTTCAAATTCGGATTTATTTTTTCCTTTGAGAGCCAGTTCTCCATAACGGAGCAAAATGAGATTGCTTTTCATCCTTTATGCACCTTCATTACCTTTTGTAATCGGGGAATGACACGAAGTAACACATCTGCGCATCTTTCCATTTCCTCGGCGGTCGTTTGAAAGCCCATGCTGATGCGAATCGAACCGATCGCCTCTTCGTCGGTCCGTCCCATCGCTTTCAACACGCGGCTGGGAATCTCCGCCTTGGATGAGCAGGCCGATTTGCTCGATACATAGATCCCTTCCTCTTCCAATGCATGGACGAGGACCTCCGACTTTATGCCGGGAAACGACAGGCTGAGAATGTAAGGGGCACATCCTTCAGGACTGATATCACCGTTGACGATCATGGGTGAGAGTTTCCCATCAAGCCTCTCTAAAAACGCTTTTTTCCACCTCTGACTGTTTCTCAAAAACTCTGTCCGTTTCTGTTCCGCCAGCACAATCGCTTTGGCCAGTCCGGCAATTCCCGGCACATATTCGGTACCCGAGCGAAGCCCCTTTTCTTGTCCGCCCCCGACCAGCAGCGGTTCCAGGCTCAAGTTTTTGCGAACATAGAGGGCACCGATTCCCTTCGGTCCATGAATTTTATGTGCGGATATGGAAAGCAGGTCAATATGAGCCCTGGCCGGCAAGAGCGGAAGCTTGGCAAATGATTGCACCGCATCCACATGGAACAGTACTTTGGGATATTTGGCGAGACGTTTCCCGATCTCCCCGATGGGTTGAATCGTGCCTACTTCATTATTCACATGCATGACCGACACAAGGACAGTCTCATCGTCTACCGCTTTTTCGACTTCATCCGGGTTGACCCTTCCCAGGGAGTCTACGGAAAGATAAGTAACCCGCCACCCTCTCTTCTTTAATTGCTCATACACTTCATACACGGAAGGGTGTTCCACTTTTGTCGTGATGATATGTTTACCCCGTCCGTGAATGCGGTCAAGGGTTCCTTTAATCGCCAGGTTATTTGCTTCCGTTCCCCCTGACGTAAAAAAAATTTCCTGCGGTGTACATCCGAGCATCCGCGCGGTTACCTGCCTGGCCTGTTCAACCAGACGTTCGGCCTTCGCCCCCAATCCGTGCAAAGAGGATGGATTGCCGAAGATTTTTTTCATCACATCCGTCATTACGTCGATTACTTCCGGATGCATCGGTGTCGTGGCACTGTTATCCAAGTAGATCAATCGGATCCCTCCTTTCTCCTCTTCAATAACTTCACCATTCTAACATAAAACAAAACACCTGACATCGTGGATCAGGTGCCTCATCTGTTTCATGCGTCTTTTATTCCTCTTCACACCTCTGACTCGACTTGCGTATGATCAACTCGGAAGCGATGACAATCTCTTTCTTGGTGCGCGCTTTTTCGGGATCATCCAGCACATTTAACAAAAGCTCCATCGCTTCCGTCCCCAACTCGTAAGCGAGAATTTTGACACTGGTCAGGGGCGGATCGATAAAAGACATCAGCGGTGAATCGTTGAAGCCGACAATCCCCAGCTCTTCCGGTACCTTGAGCCCGTAATGCTCGGCAAACTTCAGCGCGCCCAAGGCAAACAAATCGTCTGCCGCCATGACGGCATCAAATTCCACCCCCGACTGCTTCAACCGGTTCAGAGCCTGAAACCCTCCTTCGATGGAGAAATCCGCTTCTACGATTCGTTCTGCCGCCAGTGGAAGGTTATGCTCGATCAGTGCCTGTTTATAGCCGTCGATCCGGTCCAAACTGACAACCAGATTGGTATCTCCGCTAATAAATGCGATTTTATGATAACCCTGTTGTATCAGATGCGAGGTGGCCAGCCTGGCCGCCTGGACATTATCATTATTGACAGACAACACCGGCTTTTCCATGCTCCGCCCAATAAGCACAAAGGGCACGTCTTCCTTAATCAAAGCGTCGATGAGCGGATCCTTGGCGCGCGAAGTGGAAACGATCAAGCCATCGACCCGTCGTTCACGGATCAGCTGCAAACATTTCGCCTTTTCCTCTTCCGCCGTCCGGCTGATCGACAGGAGAATATTGTAATCCTTTGTTTGGGCCACGCTGGACATGCCGCGCATCACTTCAGGAAAAAAAGGATTGGAAAAAGCTTGATCCGCCTGACGCGCGAGGGTGAAGCCAATGGTTCGTGTATGGCTCCGTGCCAAGCTTCTGGCAATCGCATTGGGAACATAATTGAGTTGCTCCATGGCCCGATGCACGCGCATCTTGGTCTCTAAACTGATTCGGTTGCTTCCTGCGATCACGCGTGAAACGGTGGACGGAGACACAGCCGCTAATTTTGCCACATCTTTGATGGTTGCCATATAAAAAACTCCTTATAACATCCCTTGGAGCAATTGTATTCACTCTTGATTTTACACTATTTTCCCCAATCTCTCATCCGGTTCTTTTCTACCCGCCGGGGCGATGGTGCGTGTCCGGTCCCCGTTGAAAAAGCATGATCGGCCACATCGGCCGCTGGGGACGGCGGATCAAAAACGGCTTCCGCGCTTGCCGCTCAAGGAACCCCATTCTTTCGCTTCAGCCGGGGTTGCACCCAACATCATGACCTTCATCGGGTTTTCCACCAAACGCGCCTGCATCCATCAATTCCAATACGGTGAGGACAAACATGGCATGGGACCAGGTAAGGGGGACCACCCAGGCAGGCTTCCCTGTACGGCGGTCGATCTGCTCGGGCAACAAATCCAGCTGCGTGCGGTGATCGACAGCCCAATGAAGAAGTTTCATTCCTTCCCTGATCTTTCCTTGTCTGATCCGGTACATCGCCAGCCACAATGTGGTGAGAATCCATGGGTTCCCTCCGATATAGGCATCATCCTCATATCGTTTGATTCCTCCTGCCGGATGGCTGGTCAAACACTTTTCGATCGCATCCGCTGTACGGATCATTCGTTCATCATCAGCCGGAAAAAGTCCGAAGGGGATGTGAAGCCCCAGCAGACTGGCATCGATGACGGGATCTTCCCAGAGTCTGCAGGTTTCGTACCCTTTTTCATTCACCTCGATTTGTACCTTTTTTCCCGCGCCCGCTGCTTCAGCCATCCGCTCCGGAGTGACCGCCAGTTTGAGACCGCGATAAAATGTTTGACGTTCTTCGTTCCACAACTTTTCAGAAACAGCAGCGCGCATCTTCTCCGCTTCTCCTGCCCACAATCTGGCCAGCTCTTCACAGCCGCGCGCTTCGGCTATTTTTGAAGCGCCGATGAGCCCGCCAAACACGGCAGCGGCGGAGTACGTATGCTCGCCGTCTCTTTCTTCCCACAAGTCACGGCTGGGAAGAGGTAAACCCGTTTCCGGGTCGATAAAATGAATGAGAAAGTCCGCCGCCTTTTGGACCGCTTCCCAAACTTCATCAAGGAACGAAGGATCTTGGGTCAGCCGGTAATGTTGCCACATCCCCCACAGGATGGAACCGGTCTCATCAATTTGCAAGCCCCATTGCGGAGCCAACCTTCCGTCGAGGTAATGACGCTGTTGCCAGGAACCATCCCTGCTTTGTGCCTTCAACGCCCAGCGGTAAAATTGGCGGCCCATCCGCGTATAGCCGGCCCGGTCCACGGCAGCAATAATATAGGCAGCGTCCCTGCCCCAACAGTAGGCGTAACCGCCACAGCGGCTGAACTCTTCGTCGAACTCGGGAGCGGCGATCATGCTGCCGTGGGTTTCATCGGTCATCAGCTTAAATACGATTAATGAACGACGGTAACAACGATCGATCGCTTCCACTCCGGTTTGAACCGGTCTGGCCATAGCCAGGTAGTTCTTCCAGTGATCCTGAGTGATTTTTCTTAAGGCTGCGTGACCCTTGTTACGAGCGTGATTGAGTGCGCTCAAAGCTTGATCCGGTCCTTCGCCGGCAACGATAAATAAAGTCAGCTCCTTGGATTCTCCCGGACGGAGGAGGCCCAGTTTCCAGGAGAGCCCGCCTTCTCCATTCATGGCAATCGGATTTCCGTTCAGCCGGTTTTGAGTGATGTTTTGCCGCGCATGGCCCGCCTGATAACCCGATACGGGAAGAGAAGCCCCGATGGATATCGCATATTCACCGCGATAATGAACAAGCGCATCCCGTTTCATATCAAACATCGTCGTGTTGTATCGGGGGGATTCACCTATTTGACACGACGAAAAATAAAGAAAAATAAGGGAATGTTCCTGATCTCCGCGGTTGGTGATCGTGTAGTGGCGCATCATGACATCCGTGTCCGGCACCATTTCATCTTCACAGACCACTTCCAACCGCAAATCCTCAGCAAAAGCGGTTGTCCGCAAAATGGGTGTGTCTCCGAGATAGTTTTGTTGGTGTTGCCACGGTTGCTGATGGAACCAGGAGGCGGACTCCGTTTTTCCGTCCACCCAGATTCCCGCATACGTTTCTTCAACATGCTGCGGAAAATCGATGCGGGGCCACCACAGGCGATGCAGCTGCCCGCACCGGTCCAATGTCGCAAGCATCTTCGAGTTTCCGATCACACCATCGATCAGGTATGGTTTCTTGTTCATCCGTGTCCCTCCAGCTATGACAATGATTGCTCAATCGATTGCATCAGCAACATACCTTGGTAAGGAGCCAATTCCACATGAATCTGGCTTTGATTCACTTGGATCAGATCTCCTCGCAAGGCATCGACCAGATATTCCGGCCCGAACCACGCAACATCCAAACGAACCGCTCTTTTCTCATTGCTGTTGTTCAAAACCACACCCACCGTTTCCCGCCCGTACTGACGCACATAAGCATAGACACCTGTATTCGGGTCAAGATGCCAGGTTCGGTAACTTCCCCGGGACAACGCTTTGGAGTTGCGCCGGATCGAGATCAAACGCCGGTAATAGGCGAGCAGCTGTTTATTTTGGAGTTTTTCATCCCAGATCATCGGACGGCGGCAGTCAGGATCCGTCTTTCCGGTCATTCCCACTTCATCCCCGTAGTAGATCAGTGGTGTTCCGACATAGGTGAGTTGGAACAACACAGCCAGCCGGAATTTTTCCAATGACTCGTCACAGGAGGTGAGAAAGCGCTCGGTGTCATGGGAATCAAGCAAATTCCACATCACCTGAACCGCTTGTTCCTTGTAGATCATCCGTGCCCGGGTGAGCTCCGCATCAAACCGGCTGGCATCGATCTCCCCTGTGGCAAAAAAACGGAGTACGCTTTCTCTGAACAAATAGTTCATCACTGAATCAAACTGATCTCCTTCCAGCCAGGCTGAAGCATCATGCCAAATTTCACCGACGATCAGCGCTTCGGGATTGATTTCCTTGACGACCTTGCGAAAATCCCTCCAGAACTGATGATCCACCTCGTTGGCCACATCCAGGCGCCAGCCGTCAATCCCCGTTTCGGTCATCCAAAAGCGGACGATTTGCAGTAAATATTCGCGAACCTCGGGATGTTCCGTCCTCAGCTTGGGCATCGTCGCAACCTGATTGGCGAATGTTTCATAATTGGGTTCCGGCTCCTGCACAACCGGAAAGCTGTCAATGTGAAACCAATCTTTATATCGCGACCGTTCCCCGTATTTCAGCACATCCTGAAACGCAAAAAATTGGTCGCCCGAATGATTGAATACCGCGTCAAGGATCACTTTGATCCCCCGCCGATGCGCTTCCCGGACCAGCTCCTTAAACGTGGACATCTCACCGAACTGCGGGTCGATCTGATAATAATCCGCCGTGTCGTACTTGTGATGGGACGGAGACAAAAAGATAGGCGTAAAATAGATGGCGCTGATCCCCAACTGTTCCAGATAGGGGAGGCGGTCGATCACTCCCTGCAAATCTCCGCCGTAGAAACTGTCATGACGCGGTCTGGCATCGGCTGTCCACGGCTCTGCTCCCCGCGGGTCATTGGATTTGTCTCCGTTGTGGAATCGCTCGGGAAAAATCTGATACACCACCCCGTCCTTGGCCCACTCGGGAGTCATAAACACTTCCGTCGGATGAATATAGGCATACTGAAAAACGCCGGCTTCTTTCCTCTCCTTTTCCAATCCGGTTTCACCCAGCCACCATTCCTCGCCGGAGACATCCCTCAAATGAAACACATACTTGATTCGCCTGGTTTCACCGGGAATCAGGCCTTCAAAGTAATCAAAAAGCTGATCGGAAGCAACTTTTTGGCAAACCGTCCAGCTCCCCTCCTCCTTGTCTCCCGCATAGCGGTCTGCGCACCACACCCGGCACGCGTCGAGATCTCCTTTTTTGGCCCGCAGCCGAACACGCAATTGCCGGGGAGTCACCGGATAGGCAAATGGCCCTCCCGGCCGATGGTAAACCGCTTCTTTCATCATATTGTGTTCCACCCTCTCTTTGCCCCGATTATCCTTTGCTCGCACCTGCCGTCAATCCGGAGATAAAATAGCGTTGCAATGACAGGAAGACGATGGCAACCGGCAAAGCAACCAACACTGAACCGGCGGCGAACAAAGTGAACCGTTTGCCGAATTGGTCATTGATAAAATTGAACAGGCCGACCGCCAACGTTTGGTTTTCCGGACTGGTGAGCACGATTTGCGGCAGCAAAAAATCGGTCATCGGCCCCATAAAGTTAAACAAGAAGACGACGGCAATGATCGGTCTGGCCAGGGGCAATAGGATCCGGAAGAAGATGGTCGCATGGCTCGCGCCGTCGATTTTGGCCGCTTCATCCAGCCCCCGCGGAATCGTGTCGAAATACCCTTTCACCAACCACGTATTGAAGGGAATTTGCGCACCAGCGTAGATCAGGATCAACCCCCAATGGCTGTCGAGGAGATTCAGCATATTTAACAAGAGATAGAGTGCCACCATGGTCATGATCGAAGGGAACATCTGCAAGGCGAGAAAAGTCATCAAACTGTATTTTCTGCCCACAAATGAATAGCGCGAAAAAATATAAGCCGTTCCCGTCGTGATCAATACCGACAACACGGCATTGATGGAGGCAATTTTCAACGTGTTTGCATACCAGGTCACATATTGGCTGTCCGGACTGGTAAACAGCCAGAGATAGTGATCCAACGTGGCATTTTTCGGGATCAGGGTGGATGAAAAAACACTTTCCCCCGGACTCAGTGAGGCGCCGATCACCCAAAGAACGGGATAGACGCAAACCACCATCCCGACGACCAGAATGAGATAAGTCAGGGCCAAAGAGAGCTTGGATCTCAATTTTGCACGGATCATTGAATCAGCCCCTCCTCTTTAAATGAGCGGGTGTTGCGGAATTGAATCAGGGCCAAGACGGTTACGATCAGGCCGATAATGATCGAGATGGCCGCCGCATAGTTGTACTTAAACGTGACAAAGGTAAGCTTATACACCCAGGAAATCAGGATATCCGTTCCTCCTGCAGTTTGCTCCGGGACGGCAGGACCTCCTTTATTAAAGAGGTAAATGACGTTAAAGTTGTTGAAATTTCCTGCATATTGCACAATCAGCAAAGGAGCCGTCGCGTAAAGGGCCATCGGTAACGTGATATGCCGGAATTTCTGCCAGACGGTGGCCCCGTCCACCTGGGCCGCTTCATAGAGATCAGACGGAATGGCTTGCAACACGCCGGTGTATAAAGCCAGGCTGAAAGGAAACCCGAGCCAGAACTGGATCAGCAAAATGGCCACCTTGCACCAGAAAGGATCGGTCAGCCACGGAATGGAAGCAAACCCAAGATCATTCAGCATCTGGTTGACCGGCCCGAAATTGTCGTTGAACATCCCCGCAAACACAATGCAGGAGACGAATGGAGGGACCGCCCACGGCAGAATCAGCACAGTGCGGATAAACTTTTTAAACTTGACGCGCTTCTGATTGATTAAAACAGCGAGAAACAGGCCGATGGCGATTTGAACCGTTGTCGACATCAGTGTCCATACCACTGTCCAGGAAAAGACACTGACAAAAGAGTTTTTCCACATGTCCAGCCGGAAGAAGTTGACAAAGTTATCCAGACCGACCCAGTCCACCAGTTTCACCGGCGGTTGATGGTAAAGATCGTAGTTGGTAAAAGCGAGCAGCACCATAAACATAATCGGAAACAAGACGACAAATACGAGCAGGAGCATGGCAGGCGCAATGACCAGATAGGGAAAGCCCTTGTCCGTCACCGTGCGATACGTTTCCCAGATCCCGGGCGGGCGAATTCCTTTCTCCCGCATGGCCCCAACCTGATAGGCATCGCGAATGTTCAAACCGTAAAACAATAAACCGATGAAAATGAGGAGAATGGAAATAATGCCTTTGGCCAACAACTCAATCGAGTGATCCTCGTGCGGAATCTCTCCCAGGGTGACAATGCCCCATAAGCCGATATTAAACAGGTCAAAAAAGACGACGAGATAAGAAAATTGCAAGATGAGCAGCAGAATGCCTTTCAACCATTGTTTGTTGTACATCTGCCCCAGGCCCATCGATAAAGCAGATAAACAAGCCGCTGTCTTTCTTTTTCCCCAACTGCCGGCCGTTGTCCGGATTTCCGCCTCCATGATCTTCCCATCCTTTCCTCTGGAAGTTGGGTGAAAGCGGGTGCGGTGACCGTCACCGCGCCCAAATCCCCCTCTATTGTTTTTGTACTTTAATTTTCTCCCGGATGATTTTCACCGCTCCGTTCAGGGCTTGCTCAGGAGTTTGTTTACCCGTGGCGATAAAGGTATGAGCATTGTTGATCGGTTCCCACACCTGACCCATTTCCGGGATACTTGGCATCGGGACGCCTGTTTTTGCTTGTTGCGCAAAGCCGTTGACCAACGGATTGCCGGCAATGACAGGATCGGTCAAAATCTCTTTGTGCGGCGGAATTTCTCCTGTCTGTCCGAAACGGGACTTCAACGCTTCTTTGCTGGTCAAGAATTTCATCAGTTCGGTGGCGTATTTGGGTGATTTACTGTAAGCGGAGAGGTACCACCCTTTAACCCCGATCAGCGTTTGTGCTTCTTTCCCTCCTGCTTTCGGAATCGGAGCCACACCCAGGTCGATGTTCGCGCTCTGATAATCACGAATGGCCCACGGGCCGTTAATCACGGCCGCTACTTTTCCTTCTTTGAACAGTCCGTTGATGACGTCCGCTTTGACGCCTTTGGGAATCAGGCCTTCTTGATACCATTTTTGTATTTCCGTCAGCGCTTTAACCGTTCCGGCGTTATTTAAACCAATCTCATCCGAATTCAGTTTGCCGTTCTGTTCCTTAAAGATGTATCCGCCGTTGGCGGCAATCAAAAAGTACGTGTAGTACAAATTTTCCCCTTCAAAGAGAACCCCGTATTTTTTCTCGGCCGGTTGAGTGAAATCTTTCGCAAATTGATATAATTCTTCAAATGTTTCAGGCGGATTGGGCATCAGTTTTTTGTTGTAAATGAGTGCGATGCTTTCGGTGACTTTGGGCAACCCCATGAGTTTGCCGTCATAGGTTAACGCTTTCAGGGAACTTTCTTCAAATTGTCCGGTAACCGAAGCATCTGCCTGGATAGGTTGGATCAGCCCTTTGATGACGGCTTCCCCCAGTTGGTCATGGGGCCAGGTGACAAGGTCCGCTCCTTTACCGGCCGGACCGTCCAGCGTCAGCTTCTCCTGCTGCTTCAGCAGGGAAACCGGGAGTACTTCCACTTTGATTCCGGTTTTCTTTTCAAACTCGGCTGCCAGTTTTTTGGTATGTCCGATTTGTTTTCCGTCATCCGCGTTCTCCCATACAACCAGTTTTTCCGGTTTTTCCCCCGGGTTTGAAACCTGATCGGCATCGCGTTTGGGTCCGCATGCGGTAAGCAATGAGAGAGCCAACACCAAACCCATGCTCAGCGACAAAAATTTTTTTGACATACGTTTGCCCCCTTTTATGCAACCGTTTGCACGGAAAGCGAAATAAAAAAGACAAAAACAGAGGTTAGACAACAAGATAGTATCTAGTAAACCGTTTGCATAAACTATTGTACATGTATGATCGCAATAGTACAAGTATTTTTTATCTGCATAACATTTGCGAATCACTCGCAGGGATAGCAGAAATTGGTAAAGGTTTTTTCGCGAAGGAGGGCGAATCCATATGTTAATCGATTTTAAAATACAAATGATAATGCCGCGCACATCCCGGATTAAAGTCTGTCCCGCATGCCGGACACTCGTAACCGCACGACAGATACTCCGCGACACTCAGCTCTGTCTGGCAAACGCCGCATAAAACCGCTTTTTCATGAAAGCGATGCTTCGGCCAAGGAATGGCCGGATGATCAGCCGTTTCTTCATGACAGGCATGGCATGGATAATATCTTCCACAACAGGCAAACTTGACCGCAATCACATCCTGTGGCGAGGAATAGTGAACACAACGCGTTTCTTTGTCAACGGGTTTTCCGTAAATCTTCATAATTCCTCCGATCTTCTTAAAGGTGTGAACAGTATGAACAGGGAAGCATGGGAACTCATCGAAGAAGTCTCTGTTTACATCACCGTCGTTTTCAGTATCTATTTAATTATCCAGTTCCTTGAAGCGGCAGGCGTATTCGACAAATTTAAAGAATAATAAGGGCAAAACCGGCCGGCGCCTCACCACGCATCAAAACGCATGAACCCGCTGACAGCGTGTAGCTGCAAGCGGGCTGAAGTTTTCCTCTATCAGAGGCTGCAGGAATCAAGTCCTCTTTTTTGCAGATAACGCTGATGATACTCCTCGGCCCGATAAAACGCCGATGCGGGAGTGATCTCAGTCACGATTGGATCTTTCCACTTTCCGGAGCGATCCATTTTTTCTTTGGAGGCTTCCGCGGCTCTTTTTTGTTCGGGAGTGTGGTAGAAAATGACCGAACGGTACTGGGTGCCTACATCCGGGCCTTGACGGTTGAGCGTCGTCGGATTGTGAGAACTCCAAAACACATCCAAGAGTTGCTCATAAGAAACTTCTGCCGGATCAAATTCAATCTGGACAACCTCGGCATGCCCTGTCTTGTCGGTACAAACGTCTTCATATGTAGGGTTCTCGACAGTCCCGCCCATATATCCCACAACCGTGTTTTTAACGCCGGGAATTTTTCGGAATGTCTCTTCTACCCCCCAAAAACACCCTGCTCCAAATGTTGCTACTTCCATGAGATCCCCTCCTGATCTCCGTATTATATCACCAAAACACAACGAAAATTTAAATTGAAGAAAAAGAGTGTGGAACGGGTTGTCACAACCGGAGGATGGTACCTTCTCTTCCAGCATCCCCAACCTCAGCGGTCCCTTCCCTCCGCTCAGTGATGTTCAACACTTCCGGCCGTCAAAAATGAGTTAACTTGCCGGTCGCGGGATCGATGGTTCATCCGTGAACAATCCCTCCCACTCCACATTTTATCCGAACACAGCAACTTCGGAAAGCATTTATGGGATCGCTATTTCGCATCCATCCATGGCTGGACAGAAAACGGAGGAAAAGACTTCCGTTGCTGATACAGCCAATTTAATTCGGGACCCGACAAGTGCAAATATTCCTCAGGGTAAGGAAACGGTTCGATGACTAAATCAAAATAATCGGCCGATTTCCGTCGAACTTCCAGAAAGATGCCCAACCGGACAAGGAGATGGATCCACTGTGTGACGGTTTGCGGATAGCTAAGTCCGGACCTTTCCAATATTTGTTTTACGTCTTTTTCTCTTTGCCAGAGAGACATATACCATTCTTTCTCTTCATCTGTCGGAAATTCATGAGGGATTTGGAAATGGAATGGGGTTAAACACAACCGCTCTTCTTCCTCTTTCATTGAATCCAAAATTTCGGCTTTGTCGAGTCCTTGGATGACATAGCTCATCACACTCAAAATAACAGAACACGTTCCTTTTGGCAGAAGCAAGTTCCATCCGTTGCGAAAAAAACCGTCCGGAACGCAAACCCTCTCTTCTTTCCATCCGCCGTTCAAAACCGTGCAAACTCCAAACATTGGCAGTTCCATCTCCCTCTTGATCAGAGCCGATTCACAATTCAATCTTATCATGATTACGCATTGATCATAGAAAGCACCCTCACCACAAAAACACAAGTTGATTTGCTTTTGCTCTTCTCTGCTTTATCTAGTACCCATTTTTGCATTTTATAATCATATCTGTTTTTGGTTTCATCCTGTCACCGATTTCATGTATAATAAACATGCCTGAGCGCGAAAAGACCGAGAAATAAACTTCAAAGGGGTTTGAAATGTATACATGAATCCTCGTCTGAAATTTTGGTTGCTCAACATCTTTGGATGGATTTTTCTTGTACTTGGTGTTTTGGGATTGGTTCTGCCGGGGCCGGGAATTCTCTCGATCTTAATCGGGCTTTACCTGTTGTCTCATTCTACACCTTGGGCGAAGCGGTTACTGACCAAACTCCGCCAGCGTTATCCCAAGATCGCGAAAAAATCGGACGAGTTTATAAAAAAGATGAAATGGAAATCAACCCCCTGAAGAGGATCAGGGGGTTTTTTCCATCAAAACATCTGCCGTCCTGTGTTTATTTCTTTTCCTTCACGCGACAAACTCCCAGTCCGTCACCAATGGTCAACAACATGGATTCAAGCCGCGGATCATTGGCGATCTGCTCATTAAATTGACGAATCGTCCGGGGAGAAGGTGCCTGGTCCTGGTCATCAAAAATCCGTCCATGCTGAAAAAGATTGTCGGCCGTGATGACCGCTCCCGGTTCGGAGAGTTGGATCACCTTTTCCAGATAATTGATATAATTGGGTTTATCCGCATCGATAAAGAAGAAATCAAACCGTTCACCTTTTCGCGCCAATGTGTCCAGACTTTGCATCGCATCCCCTACCAGAAAGGTTACTCGCTCCTTCAGACCCGCTTTAGCCACATTTTCAGCAGCAAAGTCGGCGTGCTTCTGACTGATCTCCAGTGAAACAACTTTCCCGGACTCAGGCAGTGCCCGGGCCAGCCAAATCGTGCTGTAACCCCCAAGTGCACCAATTTCCAAGACTCGTTTGGCACCTGACATTTTCGCCAGCAGATACAACGTTTTTCCCACCTCGGGCGGAACGGAAATCTGGGGCATGTCTCTTTCTTCCAGCCCGGGTGCAATTGATTTCAGCACATCATCTTCCTTGCCGAACAAAGAACGCACATACTCTCTTTCACGCATGGGGGAGCCTCCTTGTGGAATGAGCTTCCTGTCCGATTATATTTTAACCTAACCAAACTTTTTCAAATAGTGCTTTGAATTGTGGGATTACAAGTAAGAAAAAAGATACCACTACCTCACCAAGTAGCGGTATCTTTTTGGCCAAATATGGAGCGGATGACGGGAATCGAACCCGCGCTACTAGCTTGGGAAGCTAGTGTTCTACCATTGAACTACATCCGCATAATGTATTGACAATTATAGCATGCGTCTGTTTTCTTGACAAGATTTTTGCCAAAAAAGAAATCAAGGCCCCCCTTACAGGGGAGCCTTGAACGGTCCGGATGAACTTAGAATAGGAGTCGAAACGGAAGAGCGAATGTCGCAAGAATCAGTGCGATCACACCAATTCCCACTGCCCACCAACCGAGTGAGCTTCCTCTTCTCGCACTGATTACGCCAACGATAATTCCTGCCGTGCCCAAGATATACGGCCAGAGGAAAAAGGCTAAAACAGACAGGATAATCGCTGTAATCCCCAATCCCCGGCCGGCATCAGCAGTCCTGTCATCGTCCGCTCTCCGGTCCGCCCGGTCCCGGAAACCAACGGGACCCGCGGGAGTAATGTCCTGGGCAAACTCTTCGTTGTTTTCCGCTTTCTGTTCTGCACCATTGGTCTGCGTGCGTTCGACGCGACCCTCATTATTGTTATTGCGCTTATTTTTTCCCATATCTTCCCTCCATCGATCCGAACCTAAAGTTAGTATGTGTGTTTAGAGAAAAAAACATGAAAAAAATCCAGCCTCAAAAAGTTTCCTGGCTGGATTTAAAAGTCAGATTTATTGTTTATCCGCACTCGTATAATCACTGGGACCCACCGGATGACGAATGATTCCGGTGATCCCTTCCTGCTCTGCAGCCCCGCTGCTGTAATAGTACAAGGGGAAAACGGGCATCTCATCAAACAAGATTTTTTCCGCTTCATGCAGGTGTTGATCCCGCTCCTCCTGGTTTCCGGAATTTGCCGCTTTTTGCAATAACTCATCGTATTTTTTGTTGCTCCAGTTGGTTCGGTTCATGGAATGGTCGGTCTGGAAACTTTCCAGATAGTTGTAGGCGTCGTTGTAGTCAGCAAGGAAGCTGGACGTGGTCATGACATAGTTTTTGTTCCGCTGGTCGGCAAAATATACTTTCGTCTCTTTCGCCTGTAAGCTGACTTCTACGCCGAGATGCTTGCGGTACATTTCCTGGACCGCTTCCACGATTTTTTTGCTCTGCTCCGTGGAGTTGCTGTAAAGGAGCGTAACCGGAGGAAGTGTGGTCCATCCTTCTTCCTTCATCCCTTCGGCGAGCAGCTTTTTGGCTTCTTCAAACTGAGCATCCTTAATTAAATCGCCGCCTTTTTTCCGGAAGTTGTTCGGGGCGGAAGGGGCCACATACGCATAGGCAGGTTGTTCCCCGCTGCCCACAACCTGTTCCGCAATCAGCTTTCTGTCAATGGCAAGGGCAAATGCTTTTCGGATTTTGGCATTGGTAAAGGGCTCTTTTTTCACATTGAAACGGAAAAACGCCAGGCCATTTCCTTCCCTCAGCTTCACTTCCCCGTTTTTGATCATGGTCGGGAGAAGGTCCGGGGGAATCGACTTTTTGCCGACAACGTCCAGTTTTTTGGTCTTAAACAGCTGGTAAACGGTTTTACTGTCCGTTACCATCGAAAAGTGGATGGCGCTCAGTTTCACTGTCTGATTCTTATGGTAGTGCTCATTTTTTACCAGCTTGACATGATCATCATGCTTCCACTCAGCCATTTTGAAGGCCCCGTTGCTGATATACGTATCCGCTTCGTTATAAAGATTCGGATTTTTTTCAGCACCCTTTTTATAAACGGGAAAATAAACCGGATAAGAAGTCAATTGAAGGAAGGACGGTGTCGGGCGTGCCAGTTTGACTTCCAGTGTATAGTCGTCCAGTGCCTTGACACCTACTTGGTCCGCAGACCCCTTGCCTGTGTTGAACTCTTCTGCTCCCTTGATAAAATACAGAAGAAATGCAGGTTCTGCCGCCGTCTTGGGATCCAGTACCCGCTTCCAGGCAAACTCAAAATCGTGGGCGGTCAGTTCTTCTCCGTTCGACCATTTTGTCTTATTCAGCATAAATGTATACGTAAGACCGTCGGGACTCACCTTCACTTCTTTGGCCACAGCCGGTTTCGGTTGGTGATTCTGATCCAGCCTCATTAATCCTTCGAACAGGTTGTTGGTCACATCCAGGGAATCTTCGTCAAATGCCTTGGCAGGGTCCAAAGAGGATGGCTCTCCGGACAGATTGAGATTGAGTACCTTCTCTCCCCCTTTACTTTTGTCCGCACCTGTCGTGCAACCGGTCAGGCCGGTAATCAGAACGATGAGAAGCGCCAAAGAGAAAATCCAGTATTTTTTCAAACAACTTCCCCCTTCGACATCTGCATGCATTGATTATGCCTTCCGATTAACTTCGGTGAAAACAGCGAAAACTCCTGCTTAACTCGAATGTTCAAAAAAATGAAGCCAGCCTGAAAACACTGGTTTCAAGCCGGCTGATGAATGATGGAAACGGTCAGGCTCCTGATTCAGTTGTCAGTGTCTGGTTCAAATGAGCGTAAATCAGTCTCACAATTTTTCGATTCCAGCCAAAATCGAATATTCTGCCGCGGATTGCCGCATGAATATCCACAGCGGAACGGATCGGAGTGATCGAAAAGATCGTGACGACAATATCGTGGGTCAAACCCAAAGCATTTTTATATTCAAACATCACTTCGCCGCGCTCTTGATCATAATGGATCAGCTTAAAAGAAGGATTCTGCTTCGGGAGTTGCAAGAGCCTTTCACCCGCTTCGGCCGCTCTCGCACGGTAATAATGGGTTTTCAGGTCGGTTTCCGCCGCATGTTCTCCTGTTTCGGTTATTCCGCTAAAGAAGCGCTTCATCCCTGACAAGATCTTCACCCCCTGATTATCTGCGCATCATTTGTTCCAAACGGTCTAAACGGGCGAGAATATCATGAATGATTTCATCATATTGGCCGGTACGGTCCGCGACCGCGGCTTGGCGTCCGGTACCCGATTTTTTCAACTGACGAAGCTGTTCTTTTAAATACTCATTTTCTTGAAGCACATCTTCATAACTTTTGATCACCAAGTCCAAAAATTCATTCACTTCATCAATATCATAGCCTCGGATGGATTGCTTAAAATCTTTATTAAAAATTTCCATTGGTGTCAAACGCTTCATTTCAACTGCACTCCTTATGTACAAACTGCTCTCTCCAACATTATATATGAAATCTTATTGTTCTCAACAGAAACAAAAAATGATAAAACATAGGCCCATGCGCTGAGCCTATGTTTTCTTCCGTCTTATTTCGCTTCCGGGAAGGTGCGTTTGACCATATCCATCATGTTGTTGATCAATCCGCTGACAG
Organism: Lihuaxuella thermophila; assembly: GCF_900110165.1. Taxonomy (GTDB): domain Bacteria; phylum Bacillota; class Bacilli; order Thermoactinomycetales; family Thermoactinomycetaceae; genus Lihuaxuella; species Lihuaxuella thermophila. The sequence goes on along the minus strand of NZ_FOCQ01000005.1, from coordinate 140,589 downwards.
GGCGTCCCGCTCTCAATTCAGTGGCGTACTGGTTTAATTGTTTGACAAATTCCGGGTTCGCTGAGACGTAAACGTTTCGGATTGCCGGATCTACATCTCTGGCCCGGTCGGCAACCCGCTCTTTCATCCGTCCTGTCAGTTTATCATTTCCTTTTAACACAACTCCTACATAAGCATTTCTGCCCATGACCACGACCGAGGCTGATTTTACCCTGCCGAGGTCGGCAACCGCATCCGCTACGTCATCGGCGAGGCGGAAATTTTGGGCGGTTACATTGTTGTTCGTATTGTAGCGAGCATTATCGGTGACATTTCTCATGTTGTAAGAAGGATTGCTTCTCACGTTATTATCCCGGTAATAGTTCCTCACACCACGCTCATCACCCACCCGGGTGGTGCGATATCCGTCGCGTCTTTCCAGTGTCTCATCCTGATTGTTGTTTGCGGCGCATCCCACAGAAACGAAAATGAGCGAACATACGATAAATCCTTTGAGTAAACGGCTGAATTTCATGTTAACCTCCTCCTCGAAAAAGCATTTGTTCTCCAGTTAGTCTCTCTGGGTGAGGAAAAAATATGTGCCAAACGGAGAAGGAAGATCATACAAAAAACCCCTGTCCGGAAACCAGACAGGGGGAATTCAACCGATGAAATTCGCGTTAATCATCATTTTGTTGGCCCAGGAAAATCAATATGAACCGCAATAACTCAAGCAATGCGACAAGAGCGCCTGCCACATAGGTAAAGGCCGCAGCTCCCAGTACGCGGTTGACGCCCGTTTCTTCCCCGGGTGTCACAAATCCTTGCCGGATCATGATTTCCTTTGCCCTGGCACTGGCATTAAATTCCACGGGCAATGTCACCAGGTGAAACAAAACAGTTAAGGAAAAGAAGATGAGCCCCACAAGTGTCAGACCCGTAGCTCTTAAAAAAATTCCGGCCATCAAAAGCCACGGAGCCAACCCGGACGTGAAGTTTAAAACAGGAACCATCCGGTGGCGAAGAACCAGAGCCCCGTAGTCTTCTTTATGCTGCAAAGCATGCCCGCATTCATGGGCGGCCACCGAAATGGCGGCAATGGACGAAGAGGAGTAAACGGGTTCGGATAAGCGAACCGCGCGTACGGTCGGGTCATAGTGATCGGACAGCACTCCCCGAACCGGTTCGACGGGTACATGGGAGAGTCCGTTCATATCTAAAATCCGCCTGGCGACTTCAGCTCCTGTGAGACCCGACCGGGCCTCTACCTTCGACCAGCGTTTAAAATTGGATCTGACTCTATATTGCGCCCAGAGGGTAAGGACCAATCCAATCAGAAAAGTAATCCACAACATCGAGCCAACTACTCCTTTCCCATCCTACTCACGAGCAGGGCCAATATTCATTCCTCTGTCATTTTATTCTAACCGATCGATGACACATCGATGTGAAATTTTCATTAACATTGTCCTCATCGTTATGAATGAAAGAGCAAGTCGTTCTCTGTGCGCATTCCGACGTTTAATACCAGGCCAACAGCCATCAGTTGGGTGATGAGGGAACTCCCCCCGTAACTGACAAAGGGAAGGGGCAAACCGGTAACCGGCACCAGCCCCAGCGTCATGCCGATATTTTGAAAAACTTGAAAGATCAGCATTCCGGTGACTCCGGCGGTGATATAGGTCCCAAAACGCCGGTCAGCCCGTGAAGCGATGAGAATCATGCGGCAGAAAAAAACAAGATAGACGGATAAAAGGAAACTCCCGCCGATAAAACCGAATTCCTCGGCAAACACGGCAAAGATAAAATCATTATGCGGCTCGGGAATCCAGTTTCCCTGTGCCTGCGTGCCTTGGTGAAATCCTTTTCCTGCCAGCATACCCGAACCGATCGCGATCTTGGCCTGGGTCAACTGGTATCCGGCTCCTGTCGGATCGGAAGCGGGATCTAAAAAGGTTTGAATGCGGCTGATCTGATGCTCTTCCATTATCACATGCAAAAAGGGGTGATTCGTCACATACAGCAGAAAAATCCCCCCTACCGCCACGGAGACAAACAACAGTCCCCAGGCAAACCACTTCCGATCCAGTCCCCCGACCCATAACATGCTGCACAAGATTCCGACCAAAACTAACGCGGTTCCTAAGTCGGGTTGTGATAAAATAATGAAAAAAGGCAGCGCAAACAAAGCCAACATGATTCCCAAGACGGGGGAATTGCGTCCCTTCCCCGTTTCTCTCTCGGAGAGCAATTTGGCAAAGAGCAAAATGAGAATGAGTTTGATCAGCTCGGATGGTTGAAATTGAAAGCTGCCAATCCGAATCCATTGCTGTGCCCCGTTGACCTTTACACCCAATCCGGGAATCCATACGAGCAAGAGGAGCAAAATGCCGAAGCCATAGATTAAATAGAGAAATCTTCCCTGCGACAAAATTTTATAATCAAACAGGAGAACAGCAAACATTAATAGAAACCCCAATATGTACCACCATACCTGTTTTTCTACATAGGACTGGTCACCGGTGTGCGTTGCGCTGGAAATGGAAACAATACTAATAGTTGCCAGAATGAATAGAGCCATGAGAAGCAGGACATCGATCTGCCAGATGAGTCGGCTTTTTTTCATTTTCACCTCTCCTTCTCCCATTCAATTTTATTTCATATTCGGAACGTTGCATCCTGTTTTTCCGATTTTCACGGGCGGAGGTTCAATCCCTGCAACCGCTGAGGAGATGCAGCAAACCCCTACCAGAATAATATACAGCTAAAGGAGATCCGTCTATGAACCGAGGTAAACCAGATTTTTGGCTGATTCTTCTTACCTTTGTTTTGCTCGGCTTTGGCTTGATTATGGTCTTTAGTACCAGCTACTATAAAGGTTTGACCGATTACCAAGATTCCTATTATTTCTTTAAAAGACAGCTCGGATATGGGCTGGTGGGTCTTCTCTTCTTTTTTATTTTCTCTAATATTCCTTATACCGTATACCGAAAATACGTGGGAATGATCTTGATCTTCTCTCTGGTTTCATTAGTGGCCGTGCTCATTCCGCACGTCGGGGAAATCCGGAACGGAGCCCGCCGTTGGGTGGATTTGTACTTCTTGTCTTTCCAGCCGTCCGAGTATGTGAAGCTGGGGATGATCATTTATACGGCGTCGATTATGGTGAAGAAACAGCCCGTCATCGATCATTTCAAGCGGTCTGTGCTGCCGCCCCTCACCGTCATCGGCCTTGTCTGCCTGTTATTGTATGCCCAACCCCATTTCAGCGCCATCGTCATCATTCTTACCACCTGTATGACCATTATCTTCTGCGCAGGTGTAAGGCTCAGACATTTATTCTTCCTTGCCATGGCGGGGGTTCCCGTGCTCATCGGGGCGATGTTTCTGGGGGATTACCGCAAGGAACGGCTGGACACGTTGATGGATCCGCTAAGCGATCCGACGGATAAAGGATACCAGATCACGCAGTCGCTGATCGCCATCGGGCCCGGGGGGCTGACCGGATCGGGGCTCGGCAACAGCATCCAAAAAATGGCGTATCTGCCGGAAGCACATACCGACTTCATTTTTTCCATCATCGCAGAAGAGCTCGGTTTTATCGGCAGCGCCTTGCTCATCTCCCTCTTCATCCTCCTGATCGTGCGCGGGGTGCTGATCGCCCTGCAATCACCGGATCAGTTTGGCTCTCTGTTAGGAATCGGAATCGTTACTTTAATTGCGGTTGAGACGTTTTTTAACCTCGGGGTGGTTACCGCTCTCCTGCCTGTGACGGGGGTTCCCCTGCCGTTGATCAGTTACGGGGGGACAGCGTTGATCATCAAGCTGATCGAGCTGGGAATCCTGCTCAATATCTCGAGGTATCGGACAAAAAAAGCGAAAGAATCAAGAACCTCCCCTGCTGTCCAAACGGTTAAGGGGTAAGCAAACCCCCCTTCTGAGGAAATCAGAAGGGGGGTTTTTGTCAGGATGTGAGCATACCTTCCTGCGGACTGCTTGCACTGGCGTAGGGCTTTTTGGGAATCCGTCCGGCCTCATAACCAAGCCGTCCCGCGATTACGGCCCATTTCATCGCTTCTGCCATTTTCACCGGATCCTTCGCCCCGGAGACGGCTGTATTTAAGAGAACACCGTCTGCTCCCAATTCCATGGCCTGAACCACATCGGCAGGTGATCCGATGCCCGCATCGATGATGACGGGGACCGGTGATTCTTCGATAATCAACCGTAAATAAGACGGGTTTAAGAGTCCCTGTCCGGAACCGATCGGAGAACCTCCCGGCATAATCGCATGGGCCCCGGCTTCGGCCAGCTTGCGGGCGAGCACGGGATCATCGGAAGTATAAGGCAATACGGTAAACCCTTCTTCAACCAGAATGCGGGTTGCTTCCAGTGTGGCAATAGGATCCGGCAGAAGGGTTTTGGTATCGGCGATCACTTCAACCTTGATCATATCGCACAAATTGGACGCACGGGCCAAACGGGCGATTCGCACCGCCTCCTCTACCGTCGTGGCGCCTGCGGTATTGGGCAAAAGTGTATAACGCTCGAGATCCAGCATTTCCAAAAAGTTCGGTTGATCCGGGTTATAAATGTCCAGGCGGCGGATCGCAAAGGTTAAAACTTCTGTTTCTGAAGCTTTCACCGCCTGCTTTTGCACTTCCAGAGAGGAAAATTTGCCCGTCCCCAGAAACAGCCGCGATTTAAATTCATATTTGCCAATTTTCAGCATGGATTAACCACCTCCCACAAAATGAACGATTTCCACAACATCCCCGTCTGCCAGCACTGCTTGGGGATGATCTTCTTTTTGCAGCACTTTCCGGTTATGTTCCACCACGACGACACGCTGTCCCAGGTTTAAATGCTCCAACAAATGGGCGATGGTTTGAATTCCGTCAGCCACTTCATATCCCTGTCCATTTAACTGAATCCTCAACGCTCATCCCCCCTATTTTTGTGATTGGGCTTACGGGGCGGCCGGCCGGGTTGGTCTCCGTGCCCTTGAGGCCAGTGAAGAAGTAAAGACCGGCCTCTCCGGCCCCTCTCTATGGGCGGGGTCAAATCTGTTAATGCTCAAACAGGTGATCCGTTTCCTCCCACCGTTCAGGCCTCCGCCGGGTTCGGGGTTCGAAGGCGCTACAGCCAATCACTGCCTCCCCTGACAAAAGTTGCTTCCATTTCTAGTTGTGTCGCCTTGTCAGGATACGGTCCGGTTGAAACGCTTTGAGCTCAGCCGGCTCTTCCCCCAGGATCAGCTGAGTCATGAGATGACCGGTGGCCGGGCTGAGCAAGATTCCGTTCCGCTGATGCCCGCTGGCCACAAAGAGATTGGAAACAGCAGAAAACCTGCCCAGATAAGGCTGCCCATCTTCCGATCCCGGCCGGAAACTGGCCCAAAATCGCGTCACTTCTCCCTCTCCCAACGCCGGTACGATTGTGATCGCCGCCTGGAGCAATTGTTGAATGGCTTCTGCGGACACTTGCTTGCCCATCTGGTGGGGTTTTTCGGTCGCCCCCACGATGATTTGCCCGTCCGCTTTCGGTACGAGATACGCTTTTTCCGTGAACAGGGTATGCCGGAAGAGCGGGCGTTTAGGCCGAATGGACAAGGACTCGCCTTTGATCGGAAATACCGGCAGGTTCAAACCTAACCACTCCGCGATCCACCTGCTCCACGCACCCGCGGCAAGCACCACCCATTTCGGGTAAAAATTTCCTTCATTCGTGACAACTTCCGTGATTTCTCCCCTGTTCTGCCTGACGGCAACCACCCGGCAACCTTCCGCGATCACCGCTCCCCGCTTTTGGGCGGCTAAAGCAAACGCCTGCGTGAGTCGCGGGGCCGATACCTGGTAATCCTCCGGTAAAAAGAGTGCCCCAACCGCTTGGGAGGAAAGCTCCTGTTCGATGTCCAAGCATTCCGCCCTGTCCAGCCAACGGACCGTTTGCCCTGCCTTCATTTGCCAGCTGCCGCGACGCTGCAAGTGTTCCGCTTCCTCTTCACTGAAAGCCACTTTTAATAATCCCGTGCGGTTCAACTCGATATCCAGCCCCGTCTCTTCAAGCAATTCCTCCTGTAAGGACGGAAACATCGCACGGCTGGACAGACAAAGTTGGGTCAGGGGACCGGGATCGGTCATCTCTGACTGGGCCCCCAGCATCCCCGCTGCCGCAGATGAAGCATGGGCACCGATCCGATCGCGTTCCAGAACGATGCTCTTCACTCCTGCTTTTGCCAGGTAATAGGCAATGGAGCAACCAATGACACCCCCGCCGATAATCACGACATCCTTATGCATGTTTCCCTCTCCTTTTCAACTCCTGAACCACCCGTTCCGGAGACGGATGCCCGCTGACCGCCGAAATCACGGCGATCCCTGCCGCACCGGCCCGCATGACCTCCTCAACCTGATCGACGCCGATTCCGCCTATGGCAATCACAGGGATTCGCACGTTTTTCGCCATGTTGGCCAGCTTGTCCAACCCCATCGGATTTTGGCCCGGTTTAGACGGTGAAGGAAAGATGTGACCTGCTATGATGTAATCCAGTCCGTCCTCTTCCGCCTGCCGTGCGCTTTCCAGCGAATGAACGGATCGCCCCCAGCGGACATGGGGCAAACGGTGTTTCCACTCTTTCCAATCGGTTTGCCGCTCCGGCAAGTGTACCCCGCCACATCCCAACTGTTCCACCACCTGGATATAGCTGTTAATGACAAGAGACGAGGGAGGGATGATGGTCTCGGCAAGAATCCTGGCAGCGATCTTCCCAACCTGATCCAAGGACCGGTTTTTAAATCTGATGTGAAAATAGTCGACCCATGGCAAGAGTCTCGGCCAGACGCTCAGGAGTTCTTCCACTTCCTGCTTTTCGTGTGTGATGACGTGAAGTTCCAAGCCGCTGTTCCCTCCATACCCCGATTGCCTGAAACGGCGATCCGCTCTGTTCATCAATAAAAAAACCGATACCCCCCGGGGATATCGGTCACTTGACTCCTGTCAATACACAATCATCCCCACATTCCTTCCGCTGGTATAATCCAGGTCAAGTTCAAAGGGTTGGAAATCGTTCCTCTCAGCACTAAACGTGCACCCCCAGTGGTTCCAAAAAGCCCTATGCAATTATCCATCTCATTGTAACAATCTTTTATTTTACCCGTCAATAGAACCGTCTCTTTTTAGATGGATGATCTCGATCCCTTCATCCGTTCTCGATTCCCCCGTAATCCGGAAGCCGTGTTTTTGGTAGCAACGGACAGCCGGATGATTCGCTTTTCCAGTAGACACCACCCAGCACCGTATCCCGTGTAAGGAGAGGACATCGTTGAGCAGCCTGCCGGCAATCCCCTGCCGAAAAAAATCCGGATCCACAGCCAGGCGATCTTCCCGTTCTTTATAGGAAATCAAACCGGCTAAACGCTCATTCTCCATATAGCCGACAAACGTCTCCCCGCAACGCTGAAGAGACTGTTCGCTTTCTTTGAGAGGCGGAAGTTCCGCCGTTCCGAGCAATTCCGCTTCCACGGCATAGGATCTTCGTTGAAGTTTCAGGATTTTCCGCACTGTCAGCAGATCATTCATATTCAGATTTTTCAACATTCCGGCTACTCCCGCTTTCACTCTCTTTATCATTCAACCTGCATGTTCATCCGCCACTTCCACCGTTATATCTCCGTAAACATAAATTTGACAGGCCAACCGTTCTCCTCTGTCCAGCGCTTCTCCCGGCAAGCGATACAGCTCCTGATCGGTAAAATCATTGAGATGTTCATTTCCGGAAATAATCCGAACCCGACATGTGGTGCATCGCCCGGTCGTACAGTGGAAAGGGATCGGGACGGAGTGCGAAACGGCGTGAAGCAGCAAATTGGCCCCAGTGGGTACTTCAAGTGAATAGGATTTGGGTCCGATGTGAACGACAACTCGATGCATACAATCCTCTCCCGACCAACCTTCATCATCGGCTGCCACAGAAGCGGGCCGCCTGGGCACATGGACAGAAAGTTAATTTCGTTTTAACGTTTTTGTCTGATTCTGATTCCAAAAAAACCAGCCGAGTAAGATCGCGATGACGGGTAAGGCGATCAGAAAGATGCGTCCTCCGTATTTGTGGATCATGTCAAAGGCAATTTCCCAGTTCGCGCCGAGGAGATGGCCTAAGCCGATAAAAGTGGCACACCATACAACCGCTCCAGTATAAGCAAACAGTGAAAAACGGGGAAACGGGATCCTGGAAATGCCGGCCAGATAGGCGGTGACATGACGAACTCCGGGAATGAAATAGCCGGCAAAAAGCAACCAGTTTCCATATTTGCGGAATAAAACCTGTGTGATGCGGAGTCGTCGTCGGGTGATAAAAATCTTATTTCCATATTTTCTTAAAAACGGATAGCCCAACTTCATGCCCAACAGATAGCTTGTCGTGATTCCGCAGGCGGAACCGGCCAGCGCGCTGAGATACGTTAAATATAAATTCAGCTGGCCGATGGAAGTCAGATATCCGATAAAAGTCATCATAATTTCATCGGGTAAAGGCAAACCGACGATCCCAAGAACCAAAAAGAGGAAAATTCCGAGATATCCATACTCCTGCAAGAGTTCGATCAATGAATGTTCCATGATTCAACCCCGTTTTTCATTTAACGTGCAGAACACTCTTAGAATAGCATACTTCAAATATCAGCAAAAGATGTCCCATTGATCCGGACGGCTCCTTATTCATGCGAAATGGAAGAGAGGATTTCGATTCCGTTCAGCTTCATGTGATACAGGAAAACCAAATCCATGAGGTCGCCGTCGTGAGCCAGAATCCCCAATTGCTGTGCCTGTTCAACGGAAATGTCATAGGTGCGCACATGGGACTTGGGGACAATGACCCGGGTATCGGCATTTTTTTCATTGGCCAACAGACGGATGCCCATGGCATTCTGGTAAATACACAGATCCGTACAATCCCCGACGACGAGAAAAGCAGACGTTCCGCTCGTGAACACGTTCTCCAGCCATTCAAAAAAGCGTACTCCTTCGGCATTCTGGCCAAACAGCCCGTTGGTGGCATTTTTCGTGAAAGTTTGTACACCTTTCCTCATCTGAATGTCTTTCAGTGGCTCCACCACCTCCGCTTCAGCCGTTCCGCGGACACAATGGGGAGCAAATGCCGCAAATTCCACAGCATCCGGTGGATGGTGATCATTTAAAAAGATGAGATTTTCGCTCGGCAAACCCTTATCCAAACACTCCGCAGCCAATCGGGCAACGGGGTCCACCATTTCATTCACCCGCTGACTCGCCAGGGCTCCTGTTTCACAAAATCCTTTCAATATATCCACAAACACGAGATAGACGCGATCCCAGCCACCGGCTTTCTCAGCGATCGAGGAGACCGTTTCCGCCGGCGCGCCAGACAGCAAATCCGAGAGATACGAAATGAAAGAGCTCGACTTTGTCAAACCTCATCGCTCCCTGGTGCAAAAATGTCATTCGCTTTCATCTTATCATGAACTCCGGCGGATGTTAAAGCTTGGTCAAATGAACCGGGTAATCTCCTTGACTTTTTCCTCATCCAGTATTTTGACCACTTCGACCAGCAAACGGACGGCGTTTTCCAAATCTTTTTTGCTAACCATCGATACATGGCTGTGGATGTATCTGGCGGCAACCCCAATCACCAAAGACGGTACTCCCCGGCGGAACAAGTGAAATCTGCCGGCATCCGTGCCGCCGCCGGTCATCGTGTCTACCTGGTAGGGGATCTGGTGTTTTTCAGCGATTTGAATCACCAGATTGCGCAACTGGATGTTGGGAATCATGGTTGCGTCCAGGAATGTGATCAGAGGGCCTTTCCCCAGTTTCGCCTTATTGGTTCCTTCACTTCCCGGTCCGTCTTCTGCCACGCCGACATCGAGTGCAAAAGCGATATCCGGCTCTACCTGAAAAGGAGCGGTATCCGCACCGCGCAATCCCACTTCTTCCTGCACGGTGGCGCCGCATATAACCGTGTTGGGATGGTTGTCCACTCTCAACTGTTGCAATACTTCCAGCGCCAAATAACATCCCACCCGGTTATCCAGCGCCTTTGCCAGAATGGTATCGTTATCGGGCATGATTTCAAAAGGACAAATGGGAACCACCGGATCTCCGACTTTGATGCCCCACTCTTTCACCTGTTCATCGCTCTTAGCTCCCACATCGATAAACATTTCATTCATCGGATACACCCTGTTTCGTTCCTCTGCCGTTAAAATATGCGGGGGCTTGGACCCGATGACGCCTGTAAACACCCGGCTTTCAGCCATGACTGAAACCCGTTGGGACAAAAGAACCTGATTCCACCAACCTCCAAGAGGGGTAAAACGCAAGTATCCCCCTTTGGTAATTTCCGTTACCATGAAGCCTACTTCGTCCAAATGCCCGGCAAGCATCACTCTGGGACGGGGACTGGTTCCCTGTTTTTCGCCAAAGATGCTTCCCAAATTGTCTGTGACGATGGTTACATCTTGTTTTTTCAGCTCGCGGTGCATGATCTCCCTGACTTCCCGCTCATATCCGGGGACCCCTCTGGCTTCGGTCAATTCCTGAAGTAACCGCATGTTGTTCCTCCTTAAATGACAGGCAAAAAATCATTTTCTCTATTTTCTGCGTCTGTAGCGGAAATATACAGCAGACGGCTGTCTTCATCCCGGCCGCTGAAACGGATGAACTGCGCTCCGCCGGAATCGGTGAACCCCAGGCAAGGCGGTTAGAACGGGATCTACAGTATTTTTGTTCAGGAGAATTTTTTATTCTACATAATTCAGACTAAGCTTTTTCAAACTATAAGCGAAGAAGACATGAGGAACAAATCTAAGGGGATATTTGTAATGAAAAACAAAAAATGGAACACTTCTTTTTTTGCCGTTTGCCTGTGTTTCATTCTTTGCTGGTTATCCTTTTTGCCTCCCCGGGCTTCCGCCAGTGCCGGGAGCGAACTCTTCGATGAGATGCCACCAGTGTATGGGGATTATGGAGGGGAAATCAGGGAAGAGAAACCGCGTCCGGACGGGATCCGCCATGTGGACACACCCCGGTTGATCCGGAGATTGAAAGAGTTGAAAGTGAATACGTACTTTTTTCTCATTTGGCATGAATTCACGGATTGGGACGATCTGAGAAAAGAATTTTTACCCGCAGCCAAACAGGCGAACATCGATGTATGGGTTTATCTGGTTCCCCCCTCGGAGTCGCACATGAAGCGTTCGGAACCCTATGGGACGGATTATATTTCCTGGTTTCGTGCGGTCGGGAGATTATCTGCCCATTACTCAAATTTAAAAGGGATCGTGATCGATGATTTTAATGACAACCTGAAGTTTTTCACCCCTGAGTATCTGGGGAAAGCGCGGAAAGCAGCGGAAAAAGAAAATCCGCAGTTACAGTTTTATCCCCAAATTTATTACCCGGCGGTGTCTCGCTCCTTTCTGGACAGGTACCATTCGTACATCGACGGAATCGTGATGACTTTTCGCGATGACAATAATCGCAACACGCAAAAGCTCGTCCGTCTGACCGATCAAATGAATGAAGTCCAGTCACTGTTGCGTTCGTACCGATTGCCACTCATCCTGATGATTTATGCCAGCAAGTTATCCGCGACCCCGGCCAACCCGTCCGCTTCCTATGTCGAAGGAGCGCTTAAAATCGGCATCAACCTTCTGAAGCTCAAGCAGATTCAGGGTTTAGTCACTTACGTTCTGTACAAGGAATTTACACAGGAAAAAGAAGACCGGGACGCTGTCTCGGGACTGGGTTACGCTTCTTTCTTTGCGCCCCCCAGCAAGAACTTGAAGCATGGGGACTACGTTCAATTGAAGCAACGGGTTTATTTTGATCCGAAAGGCCCCTACCGGCTGACCTTTTCTCACTTCAGCGTCTACCCTCTGATCAAGCAGCAAGGCCGGTACGTCAAACAAGTCTTATTGGATAACCGCGTGATTTGGGAACAGAGCATGACCAAGGATTTGCAAAATCAATGGCAACGTGTTTCCATCGACTTGACCCCTTATATTAGAGGTAGGAAAAGCGCTGTCTTAACCTTTTCCTTAACCCGGACAAAGGGGGAAGGACCCGTGTGGGCTTACGGGGGATTTGACCAATTGCAGGCCGAAGGATTTCAGCTCTTAAATCCCGACTTCGAACAACGGCAAGAGTGGACAGCCGCTTCCAACAATCCAGCCATGCTCACCGAGGTCATGGTTTATGATCCTTCGCGGCGAATGAAAATTTACCGTGCCGTTCGCCGGTACTATACCACCTTCGATTTGTTTCAAAAGATTACCACCCATACCCGAAGCTCGTTCCTCGCCCGCAAAGCGGATCATTTGGTGAACACGGTTTTGCTCGGTCAAACCGGGGAGGCGCTGGAAACGATCAAAGAGATCATGACCCTGCTGATTTTTGATCATCATATGGACACCGGAACCAAACGCCAGCTGATCGAAGAAGGCCGCCAGTTATATCACCTGATCAATCAGACAGAGGAGCAAAATCAATCCCCCGGATGATTTCCGGGGGATAGTTGTTGACAAAACGGTCAACCCTCAGGAAATTAGACAAATCCATTTCCTGCCTAAGAAAAGGGGGGTTTGACATCTGGCTTCAATATGCGGAAACTAATCGAGCATCCGTTTTTCAAATTAATAATTACAGAGGATTTTCTAGTCATCTTTAAAATTGCAACTTTGTTATAAACCAGTTATACCGAAGATTCAGTCTGTTGATCATCTTTGTCAACAGAATTTTTGCTGCCTCTTGGCTGCTGTACTGAACCCGTTCAAAAAGTGAACGCAATGAGACATTGATCCACACCAACACCCACATCAGATTTCCCCAGAAATAAACAAACCCCGACCATTGCCGAACAAAGGCCGGGGGTTTGTTTGTTTTTAGTAATCATACATCCTGATCCGGAAATTATCGGACGCGTCTGCAATGGCCAGCTCATTTTCCAGTTTGTTGATGATTTGAGCGTAATAGTTTTGTGCTTGATCCATTTCACCCATGTCGAGCAAATCCTGATATGTGTTGTAACTATCCTTCAGCAGTCGGAAAGCTTTCTGAAATTCGTCTTCATTCAAGAGGGGCGGCCGTCCGTCTCCTTCTTCGTTATAGAACATTTTGTAGCGTTCCAGATATGCATCATAAGAAGCAAAGTTGGGATTCATACACTTCAACCTCTGTGACATTTCATTTGTTTTCCATCAACCATAGCTTTCCTTGCCTAGCGGAAACTATGCGCCGAAATGCCATCCTGAGGTTTGGTCAGCGAAGTTCCCGATTTAAATGACTTTATCAATCAAGCCGTATTCCTTCGCTTCTTCAGCAGAAAGATAAAAGTCGCGGTCGGTATCCTTTTCCACCTTCTCCAGGGGTTGACCCGTCCGCTCGGCTAGGATGCGGTTGATCTGGCCGCGCACCTTCAAGATTCGCCGGGCTTGAATATGAATATCAGCGGCTTGGCCCTGGCATCCGCCCCACGGCTGGTGAATCATCACTTCGGAGTTGGCAAGTGCCATCCGTTTGCCGGGAGTGCCCGACGCCAGCAACACCGCTCCCATGGAAGCGGCAAATCCGATACAGATGGTGGAAACATCGGGCTGAATGTGCTGGATCGTATCGTAAATGGCCATGCCTGCCGTCGTGGACCCGCCGGGGGAATTGATATAGAGATGGATGTCTTTTTTCGGGTCTTCGGAGGCAAGAAACAATAGCTGGGCGACAACCAGATTGGCAATGGGGTCATCGATCGAGCCGGAGAGAAAAATGATCCGGTCCTTGAGCAGCCGGGAGTAAATGTCATAAGCGCGCTCTCCCCGGCTGGTCTGCTCCAGAACGGTGGGAACCAAGCTCATCAGAAAAACCTCCTTTTTCCTTGGAAAAGAACGGACATGGCGGAGCAAAGAAATCTGTTTGCCGTGTGGCGGGACTCTGCATGGCGCTGGGACAAAAAGAACGGCTTTAAGCGGCGAGGGCCTGGGGGCTGCGGGTATGTTTCACTTGACCAAAGCCGGAAGAGAATTGCCTGATTTTCAGCGGGCAGCTGCCCGGTTTGGCTTCCGCGGTCCAGGTGGCAATCAGCGGATCGGGTTGCCTAACCTTTTTCTGTTTGATCGGAATCACCTTTGAAGAGTGTTCTTTTTCCTTTTTCGCTTGTGTCCCTTTGGTGATGGATGAACCAAACGTTTCATTAGTCTTGAGACCCATCCTTCTCTTCCTTTCCAGGTTCGGGGTAAACAGCGAGCACCATTTGATAGGAGGTATCCGTCGAGCGGGGCGCTTGATACTTCTCGGCAAGCTGACGGAGCAAAGAAACGTATTCCCGGACAAAGGCCTCGCGCTCCTCTTCATTTCTCAAGAAGATTTGCGTCTCCACAGTGGCGCTGGGAACCTCCTTGTCCTGCTCCGCCTGCTCCATCAACCGGAGCACATCTTTTTTGATCCGCTCCGCCGCATGGATGAGATGAGCGAGCGAGCCTTGATCCTGAAGGCGCTTGACCGTTTGCGGGCTTAATCCCAAAGAGTCGGCCAGCAGAAAAGAACGGGCCACAGACTGATATAATACTTCCACCAAATTTTTTACTTGCCTCGTTCCCACCCGGCGGACCAAACCCACTTTTTCCAATGTCTTCAAATGATAATTGATCCGTTGCGGCATTTCATTCATCCGGCGGGCCACTTCCGCCGCGGAAGCAGGTTCAGTCAAATGGGAAAGAATTTCCCCGCGCAACGGATTGAGTAAAGCCGTTGCTTGTTCTGGCAATTCAACCACATAAGTTTCCAATATGTCAGCCACTGCCTACCACTCCGAAAAGTAATATCTATCGTAAAAATATATTATTACGTAAATTAAATCTTGTCAATGATTTGCTTCGTTTAAGCCAAAAATTCACGATATTGAAGGGAATCCACACGTTGTCCGATCGTAAACGAAAAAAGAACCCGTCCTCCACGCTGCCGCGGAAAGCCGGGTTCGCTGATCTTCGGCCCGATTGCTGAGACTAAGCCTCGCAAAGATAGACTTTTTCCGTATAAGACCGCAAATGATCCCTCCAAAAGTTGAGGGATTGATTCCATTGGGTCTCCGCCAGTTCATGATCATTCAACACTGTCAGCGGTATACACAAATTTAATAATCTGCCTTCCACCATAAACCGGGTCACCCCGGCCGGCAGCACCTGCCCTTGCAAAACGGTCTCCATCAAATCTTCCAACTCCCACACCGGGTGTTGAAAGCAAACCATCCCGGGGTCGGTCTGCGTGACCGGGTGTTGGGGCAGGCGGCATACCTTAAACCGGGAGCTGTATGTAGCCACCAATTGACGCCAGACGGCAAGGTGCTCCAAATGGTTGTCTGTTTTCAAGAGCAGGCAAAATCGTTGATGATTGCGAATCATGGTTGCGATGACCCGTTCGCCGGATGTCCCTTCTGACGAAGGCCGGCAGATCACCCCCGAGCGATCCAGCCAGTGATCCAGCCATTCCCCGTCCGGAACCTGATGATCCCAGGCAGACAATACAAATTGACCGCGTTCCAACACCTGCACAGGGGCAAAAGAACACCCCAGTTCACGCAATGATTGCAAGCGATGGGCCCCGTCCAGAACCAGGTAGCCATGGTCCATGGGCGTAGCCAGAATGGGATGGCGCAGCATTCCCTCCCGCTGAATCGCCTCACATGTTTTTTTCAGCCTGGCCGGCTCATGGGCTTCATGCAAAAACAAATCCCCGACAGGAATACGGCGCAAGGATGTTAATACATCCATTTATGATTCCACCTTCCTTTCCGCCCGCCATTGGTGGTCAATCTCACGAAGGTAGAAGTGAGCCGGATGCGGGTGGCTGAGAAAATCGTGATGAGAAATGGACCAACTGTATGCACCGGTATATTGAAAGACGATCAGATCCCCGATTCGCAATTCTTCCACAGGCACTTGTCGCGCCATCACATCTTTCGGGGTGCACAATTGGCCGACCACCGTGATTTCACAATCCTCCCACTTTTTCCGTTGAAACGGGTACTTCCACTCATCTACCGGCAGAATGCGAAACGGGTGGCTATGGTTCCAGGAAACGGGAAGGCGGAAGTGATGGGTCCCTCCGCGAACGATGGCATACTTTTCTCCATGGTTTTCTTTTAAGTCAAGGACTTCGCACACATAATAGCCGCAAGAAGCCGTCAGATAGCGGCCGCACTCGAACATCAGCGTCCAGGTTTCCGGCAATTCTTTGCGCAACAATTCCCGAAGCTCTGAAACAAAGGTTGGCCAATGGAATTGTCTGCTTAAATCTTGATAGTTGACACCGATTCCCCCGCCTGCATTAATTCTGGAAATCGTTAAGCCGTACTGGTTTGCCCACTGTTTTGCCTTCTCAATATAGGTGTTCAGCAGCCGGATATGGTTGAATTCATTCAGGTGATTGGAAATGGAGTGAAAATGAAAGCCTTCCAGATTCACATGTTCACATTTCCCCAATTGCTCCATCACCATCGGGATTTCCTTTTCATCAATCCCAAACTGAGTTGGCCGTCCGGCCATATGGAGGGTGGCAGCATCGGGAAACGGGCCCGACAGATTGATCCTGAGCAGGATGGGAACCGTCACACGAAGCTGACCCGCCAGATATTCAATTCTCCTCAGTTCATGGATGCTTTCCACATGAATGAGTGAGACCCGGGAACGAATCGCTTCCAGAATCTCTTCATCGGTCTTTCCCGGCCCTCCAAAAATGACCGGTATCTGCGGATCTACCTCCCGCGCTTTTCTTACTTCACCGATCGATGCCACCTCAAAACCGTGCACAAGAGGGGCGATCTCTTCCAAAATGGGACGTTCGGAATTGGCTTTCATCGCGTAATACATTTCCGAACGTTCCGGAAGCTGTGAAACGATTTGACTCACATGATCGTTCAAATGATCCAAATCATAGATATACGCACAAAAGGGTTGCTCATGTTCCTGTTTCAACCTCAAGATCTTCTCTTCCCATTTATTCATCTTTCTTCACCTGTACTTCATCGACATACTCACTGAGATGGGCTCTCATCGCCCGGTAACAGATTCCCCGGTCATCTCCCACGACAAATATCCGCACTCCTTTTTCCCACCAGTCCTTCAGATCTTCTTTCGTTCGCGGAATCGCTCCATACGGGACGCCCCAAGCCGCCGCTCGTTCCTGCAACGTAAGCAGTGCTTGCCGGATCAGGGGATGGCGGGTTTCCCAGGGGATTCCATAAGAGGCGGAAAGATCGGCCGCTCCTTCCAAAACAAAATCGATTCCGCCAACAGATAAAATTTCATCCAGATTTTCCATGGCCTCACGGTCTTCAATCATGGGGATACACATCACTTCCCGGTTGGCCGTTTCCATGCAGGCGCGAAGGTCCAGCCCGCCAAACCGGGCATTTCTTCCCCCATTTAAGCTTCTGTTTCCTTTGGGAGTATAGAAGGCGGCGGAGACCGCCTGTTCGATATCCTCCCTTGTTCTCACATGAGGAATGACCACTCCTTGGGCACCTGCATCAAGTACCTGCAGAATGGTTCCGGGCGACTTTTCGGGTACGCGTACGAGCGGTGTGATCTGAAACGCTTCGGCAGCGCGGATCATATGTTGGACGGTCTCTGGGTTGATCAGGGTGTGTTCCAGATCGATGATCAGAAAATCATAGCCTGCCGCTCCAATCATCTCCACCGTCAGAGGGGAGGGGTTGGAGCAAAAAAGCCCGTACACAGGCTCTCCTTGTCGGATCTTCTGCTTGGTTCGATTAACGGACAGCATGGCGTTCCTCCGTTTTGCGAATGTTGGCAAGGGGATTGGGGACGGCGTGAACCCGAAGCTCCGTATCGGGAAAGAGCCTTCTTTTGGTCAGTTGCTCCACTTCGATCGATTCGGCATAGAGGTCAAACAATTGGAAACGGTGTTTTAACTCCGGGAATTGCCGTTGATACCCCCGGATGGTTTGATGAACCCATGACCAGAACATCGCTTCATCCAATGAATAATGCTCAGCCAGGAAAAGAGCCAATTCGCCCAAATTGATAAAGAAAAAGGCATCCAGCATAAAATCCCGAACCTGCCGGAAGTCATCGGTCTCGATAAAGGAGTTCCGGTTGATCCGGGCATGATACTCCGGCGTCGATTTCAAAGACGGGCACAGTTCCGGGCGGGTTAAATGCCTCCGGGAAAAGCGGAGACCGTCATGAAAGTCTTTGAGCGCCAGTCGCGCGGGCATTCCTTCATTCAGTACCAGGACCATATTCTGGGCATGGGATTCCATCGCGATTCCATGGGCAAACAACAGGTGAATGATCGGCAAGACACTGGTATGAAGCAGTTGGCGTACCCAGTTTTCCAATCCCGCTTGCCGGACATATGAATCGATGAACGGCATTCCATCCACATCAAGAGCCGTCAAAGCATTAAACGGAATCGCCTGCTCATTCTCCCGCAGCTTCGTCGCCAGGCTTTCCCGCCAGATACAGCTGACCACTCCATATGTATCTGCCTGCAGCAATTCCGGTCCGTTTGGGTGATAGGAAATCCCCCCCACTTCCTTGAGCAGGATCAGCTGGTGATCATCCCGTAAATACGAGTCGCTGTCAACCACCGTTTGAAGCCAGTCGGAGATGGGAGCGGCATTTTCAACCGTATGCGGCGCCAAAATACGTCCCGTCGATGTATTTACGATACTGAGCGCCAGTTTGACATAAGGCTTTTCAGGATGAGAACGATTCGTCCATGTGCGGATGGACTGCTGCGCACCGTACTCATCCTCGGATTCCCCAAGCCAGATGATGGAATCATTGCATAAATAATCCTGCAGATGGGGGATGATCTGCTTTTTCCACTGCCATGGATGAACCGGCAACAGAATGTATTCCTCAGGGTCTCTTCCTTTGGCCCGGATTTTTTCCTGAAACGCCTCATAAAGCGTTTCTCCAAGCTCTTTTCTTACAAACCGTCTGGGATCCTGACAATCCCGGCTGAAAGAAGCAATCGAATCTTTGCGCTCCACCGCCAGCCAGACCGGACGGATCGCGTGGGCATATTCAGGCCCGTACTTATAATTTTCCTCGATATCAAAACCGATTCTCGATTTGTACGAAGGATGATAGGGATGTCCATCCATGAGCCGGTGTTCCAGCTGATGGTAGTCACATCCTTTCAACATCCGCTTTTGTTGATGTCTTAGAAATTGAGCCGCACTGTCATTGATCCATGTATGTTCCAGTTCGCGGATGAAGTGAACCAGTTTCTGTTCGTCTGCTTCCATCAAGGACCGGATGTCCAGCAAAAATTGGCGCAATGAGCGGGCTTCTTGCTCCACCCCTTTGGATATGCGCAAGATCGCTTCAGAGGTGATGCGAATGCGGTTAAACGTTTTTGTTCTCTTCGCTTGAAAACGGTACGTGACCGGCTCGCCATCCGGTTGGTTGACTTCAATGGAAAAAATGTGTTCATCCCTGTTTTCACGTACACTTTCCGTACGATACGGAATCACATTTTCATACACTAAAGACTCGGCTAGCTGACGGAAAATGCGCCTTCTTACCTGTGTGGAATAAGAAGACTGCAATGCATCATTGATCCACTCCAGGTGCTCTGTCTTCATTTCACCTTCACCTCACTGGAAATGATGGGATTAGGGAGGTCCACATAAATGGCTGAATCGGCTCTATTTTGAAATCTGCTGATCAAATTGGCTTTCGCCCGTAAAGTTGGCGTCTGCAGCAACCGGTCGATGTACGTGCGCATCCTTGGTGAGGCAGAAGGCTGTTGCTTTTCCAATAGCCGGCGAACGACTCCCCAGGCTTCTTTTTCGCTCCATTTTCCGTAATAGGACAGCACATAGATGAGATGTCCCAAATGATTGACAATGAAATAATACTGCAAACGCTCCCACGCTTTTTCTTCTGTATATAAGACCGGGCTGTCAGGGGTTAACAGACTGCCAACATACCCTTTCGTCCGGGCTGTGTCTTTACTGATACTCACCCCTTCCAGATCCCGAACGTAAAAATGGTCGGGCCATCCATTTTCTAAGTGCATCATGGAATTCTGAACATGTGCTTCCAGACTGACCCCTTCATCGGCGAACAGTTCCAGTACGGGAATCAAGGTGATTTCCAGGTATTTGTTGAGCCATTCCGCCAGCTTCAAGTCAGGGATTTTGCCGGCCGGAACGCCTGCTGCTTGCCGGATGGCCGCAAAGACGGGCGGCTCGCTTTGATTCGGCCAACGTTCCAACAGAGATGCGACCACCAGGGGAACACGCCCGCCGGAAAGATCCGGATTTTCCCGGAGCAACACGTTGGAGGCGGCCAGCGGATAACCGTTTGCATGGACTGACTTCGGCGGACGAAATTGAAGTGAACCCACTTCCGCCAAAACGGTAAGGGATGGATATGTCCATGTCTTGCGCAAATGGGTGATCACCCGGCTCGCATCGATGGAACGCTCCACTTGTTCCGGCGTATTTTCCCTTACAAAATGGGTGATGCGCACATGAAGCGGCAGTTTTACCGTATAGGGGAAGTGCGGGCTCCATACCGTTCGGACCGAAGATGTGGGAAACACATCTGGGCCCAACCGGTTTAGATTGACGATTTTGCCTTGTTTCACCCCTTTTTGCCAGACATCGTACTTCAGGACATATTCCGCTTGCCACGGGTGCATGGGAAAAAGGCGATACCCTTCAGAAATAAAATCTTTTAATTGGCGGCAAACCTCACTTGGAAACAGCTGATCATTGGATAAAGCGATATCGCTTGTCCAATCTTCTTCGATCCAATCGGGATGGATCGCAAAGAAATGAAGGGGAAAAGCGGCTTGCAATTCAGGAGCATATTTTTGCAAATCTTCATTGGTAAATCCTTCAGAACTTTTCGGCGTCGGATGAAACGGATGACCCAACAGCAGGCGTTGCTCCATCCATCTCAGCCGCTCTTCCCGATCCAGGCCCCATCCATCCTTCTGTGGCTGATGAAGGGCTTTTTCCAGGTAAAGAGCCGTTTTCTCCATACTGTTTTGAATGTTCGACAACAACTCTTCTTTATTGCCGGATTCCGGATCTGTATCGATTTCTTCCACAATCATTTCGGCCAGCCGGATCGCGGAATCAACGGGCTCAATCGACTGATCCGGTTGGATCAACCAAAACTTCTCCCCGTAATGATGGTGACCAAATTCCGAAAAATAGGTGATCGTGCCAAGAAGTTTGCATTTTTGCTTCGGCAGTTCCAATATCATCCAATTGGCACGGTCATCTGTATAATAGTCCTCTGCTGAAAAAGTGAGGCGACTGCCGCTTTCCCGCACATATGCATTTAAAATGCGCTCCACTGTCTGGTGTTCTGCAATGCGAAACGCTTGTTGTTTCATTGTTGCCACCTTTCTTCATGACTGCTGGACCAATCGTTTTACTCAGAAGTATGAGAGGTAACGCGAAAGGGGTTATGTTCTTTGAATGGCACCTCCCGCCGGGTCACTGCCAGACAGGCTCCCAATATGAACAGGATCCCCATGCAAATCATCACCGCCGGGAGAGGTAGCCAGCCTGTCAAACCTGCGCCAACCAGCGATCCGATCATTTGTCCGCCCGTGAGACAGCTGTTGGTCAGCCCTATTTTCGTACTGCGATCCCGGTCACCGGAACAGCGGCTCACCTGTAAATATACGGAAGGAAGCAAAGCGGCAAAGCACATCCCTTGAATCATTCTTAACGGGATCAACCAGCCAACGGCATGGGGAATGACTTGCAAACAAATACTGATCCCGCAACCGAATGCCGCCACAAAAAAATTGATCTGAACGGATTTGCAATCATTTTGCTTGCCCCACCAAGGAGCAGCCACCATGGTTGAAAGCCAGGTCACTGCCTGCAAGGTGCCCACCCAGGTGGCCGTATATGGGGTTTCGCCGGCCAAACTTTGAATATAGGGAGCAAAAATTACGGTCAAACCGTATATGCCTGACTGCGCACAGATTCCGGCCAATATGAACGCGCGGGTTTCCCTGTTTTGAAACAGCGCCACCAAAGCAGCGGCAATCGAAGGATTGCCTTTGGATTGGACGCCTGACGCATATCCTTTCCTTTCTGTCAGCATCCACGCGGCCAGACAGGAACAGAGTCCCGTCAATACGGCCATCACCATAAACAGCGTCCGATAGCCGCAAAAATCAGCCAGTATTCCCCCAAGCAGGGGACCGATAAATGAGCCGGCCGCCGTCGCGCTATGTAAATTTCCCAATATCTTGCCATTTTTCCCTTGCGGTGCTTCCGAACTGGCAAACGCCGCCGATGCATCCACAACGCCGCCGAACGCCCCTTGCAGGAGCCGGCACAGAAACAGCTGCAGGGGAGTCTGGGCAAAGCCCATGAGCAGGAGGCTGACGGCTAATCCGATCAACGCCCGCACAACCATCCATTTCCGGCCCCAATGGTCGCCGATGCGACCCCAGACGGGCGAAAAAATGAACATCGTGATCGCAGGGGCCGCCAAGCATAACCCCATCCACCAATGATTGAAAGAATCGTTTGTCCCAGCCAAGTCTGCGATATAAAACGGAAGCAGCGGAACCATCACCGTTAATCCGGCCGTTGCGACAAATTGTCCTGTCCACAGAGTGACCATATTTTGCTTCCAGATCCGGTAATCCATATCTTCCTACTCCCACCTGAGCGGGTTGACAATTTTCCCCTGGCCGGACGGCATGCTCCCGCCCCCCGACCCCACACGGCAAAGGAGAGGTCGAATAATCTGCTTGACAGGCCATTCCTCTGCTTCCAACAGGATTTTCGTCATCCCGGCCTGCAAGTCAGCCGGAACATAATTACGAATCGCCCCTTCGATCGATTCCCGGATCATCCGCCAGCCTTCATCCTCAGTCAGGTAGTTACCTTTTACAAAAGCTTCTAAAATGGAAGCCAAATTCACTTGAATGGCGAGTGTCTGCAAATAAGCGAGAAATTCTTCGGCAGATTCCAGGATGAGCGTATTCCTCGTGTTTGGCTTGACCGTATAGGGAACCTCGGGAACTCCTGACCGCTTCATCCACGTTGGATAGATGCGGACAGTATCATGATCTCTTAACAACAGTTGCCGCAACTTTCCATGTTGAAACAGGAGCACTACATTTTGTCCGTGCAATTCCGGCAAAACACCATACTTGGCAAACAGAACCGCTGTCTCGATAAACTGTTTGCAAATTTCCCGGAAAAGCTGTCTGCCTTCTTCATCTCCCTGTTGGAGAAGCAACTCAATGAGCGGGGATTTCCCCTGCATGGGATATACGGACAGGGCTGACATGGGCAATACGGCATCCGCTTCCTGTATTTCTGCAGGATACTGGCGAAGTAAACAAGCCAAATGACCCGGTTTATCGGCAAAGGGATCTTCCTTTGGATCGGTGAACGCTGACCATTTTTCTTCGCATGCCACGATCAATCGGTCCGTCAGTTCCGGTTCACGGGACTTGATGTACTCGATGATCTTTTGGCCTTTCACCCCGTTTTCCAAATACCGGGGAGGCATAATTCTAAGTGCCCCCAACGAATAAATGCCGATCGAAACTTTCACGTGCACGGTCGGGTTGTGGACGGGAATCAAACTGCGAACCGATGAACTGGGGGTAAAGGTTCCCAGGTCGGCGACGACCGGAACGATGATTTGCTCAGCCAATTCTTTCCTGAAAACAGTTGAAATCACATTTTTCATCTGCCAGGGGTGAACGGGCATCCAGGTATAATCATCCAGAGATAGCCCTTTTTCCTCCAACGATCTCAGCAATAATGCGTGCTCATCTTCAGAAAGCAATCTCTGCGGCAGATCATCCATACCTGCCCCCTGCCGAACATACTCTTTCCAAACGGCTGCCCAGTCCAAGCCAAAAGAGCAGCCGAATTCGGAACTGTATCTTTGATACTCACTTGCATCCCATCCGTTTTTGACCCGGGAAGTCGGATGAAAAGGGCGATCGCGCAGGGCGGCAAATCGCTCGGCCTCGGTCAGGTCCACCGTCGCCCCTTTTGCTTTCACCTGAATGGGAACTTGGAGGGAAAGAGCGGTTTGCTCTACCGATAACTTCAGCTCTTCACAGAAACCATTCAGGTTGGGAAAGGCATCCAACCGTTCCTCTGCAAGCAGGCGCATCACTTCAACCGCCTGAATCGGCCGAACGGACTTCCGGTTTCCTCTCTGTTCGATCATTAATACAGGTAACCGGCTGACACGGTAAGATCCGAATCTTGCATCCCGGTAAACGCGAAAAGATAAAGACCTGGATGAGTTTAACCGATAACTGAAGAGACACTCGTGTTCAGCCAAAGGCAAGCCTGTCGATTCCTTGGCGGTTTCTTCATCTTGTACGATGACTCCCCGGTCCCTCAGATCGAGAAAGTTTTCATACAGCAGTGCATTCATCAAGTCGGTCAGCACTTTTTCTTCCGCTGTTTTCCTCGCTTCTTGCAGCCGTGCCCCGCGATCCATCCGCGTCTCTGCAGAAATATTCATCCTATTCGTCCTTTCCAGGAAGTTAGTAGAGACTCAGCTTCGTTCCGATTCCTTTTTTTAACGCTTCATGATAAATTTTTTCTGCACATGCGATATCTTCAATGGCCATGCCCATCGGATTCAGCAAAATGATCTCTTGATCGTTTTCACGTCCCGGTTTTTGACCGGTCACAATTTCCCCCAACTCCGCATGCAGTTGCTCCCGGGAAAACTTCCCTTCCAACACCAGCTGATGGATCACTTTTTTCTCCCGGTTGCTTTGTTCCCAATCATCGACGATCACCTTATCCGCTTTCAGGAAGACTTCCTTGTGAAAGTCCATGATGGAGACATTGCTGATAAAGGTTCCTTCTTGAATCCAGTCAAATGGAATGTAAGGTTGTTCCGCCACCGTACAGGTGATCACCACTTCTCCTTGCTTGACCGCCTCTTCCACCGACTGGCAGCATTTCACTCTCACATGCGGGGCTTTCTCCCGGATCGCTTGAGACAGTTGATCCGCTGCAGCCGGCGACAGATCGAACAGATGGATCGTTTCTATTTGCGGGAATTGCTCGATCATTGAAAACAGCTGCATTCTGGCAATCACTCCGCAACCGATACAGCTGATCTGTTTGAAACCCGGTTTAGCCAAAAACCGGGAAGCGACTACTGTAACCGCGGCTGTTCTCATCCCGCTGATTAAACTTCCTTCCATGATGGCGATCGGATAATTGGTTTCCGGATCATTTAAGATGATCAGCGCGCTGGCCCGTTCCAAACCGCGCCGTCTGGGATTGTCGTGTTTGCTCCCCACCCATTTGATGCCGGAGATGCCGGGGTGGCCGATATGTGCCGGCATGGCAATTATCCGGTCGGCAATATGCCCGTCCTTCCCTCGGGAACGCAAATAAGGTTTAAGGGGCTGAACAAAGTTTCCCTCCGCATGAAGCTCAAAAGCCCGATGAATCGCATTCACATACAGGTCAGAATGTCCCCCGCCCAACTCCAGGATATCTTTTTTGGACAGATAAAGAATTTCCGGTTTTTCCACATTGGTCAGCATGATTTCTCTCTCCTTTATTACGGTAATCGGTTCACCCATGCTTCGTCATAAACCATGTCAAGATACCGGTCCCCCCGGTCGGGAAAAATGGTGCAAATGCGGTACGGCCGGGGCAATGTCGGAATCAATTTTTGGATTGCGGCGATCACCGACCCCGATGATCCGCCGGCAAAGATTCCTTCATGATATAAAAGATCCCGGCAGCCTTGCACAGATTCCCGATCGTTCACATAGACCACTTCGTCGATTTCGTCTTTTGCCAATATTTCGGGAACACGGCTGGAACCAATTCCCGGCAGCTCCCTTCGCTGCGGTTTTGCTCCGAAAATAACCGAGCCTACGGCATCAACAGCAATCACTTTTAAGTTGGGAAACTTTTCTCTTAACCTTCTCGCACATCCTAAAATACTTCCGGTCGTGCTGACAGCTGCGACCAAACAATCCGGCGGCTCAGTGAGCTGTTCTGCCAGTTCTTTGCCTGTCCCGTGATAATGAGCCTGCCAGTTGCGGTCATTGGCATATTGGTTCATCCATACGGCATTGGGAATGGTATGTAACAATTCTTGCACACGCTTAATCCGTGTTTTTAAGTAGCCACCCTGATCATCGGCTTCGGTGACCATCTCAATATGTGCGCCTAACTGTTTGAGGATTCTAAGATTGGATGGAGCTGTTTTCGGATCAACGACACATGTAAACTTTAATCCATACACCCGCGCGACCATCGCCATGGCCACACCCAAATTGCCCGAGCTGCTTTCAATCAGATGTGAGTCCGCGGTAATCGTTCCCTCGCGCAATCCTTGCTCAATCATGTATCGGGCGGGCCGGTCTTTCATACTGCCACCCGGATTCATATACTCCAGTTTGGCAATGACTTCAATCCCTCTCTCCCGAAACAATCGCTGCAAGGAAACCACAGGAGTATTGCCCACACAATGAATGATTGATGACGGCAAGGCTTGTTTCTCCTGGTTTTGCTTTTCCACTGAGAGAGCCAAATGGTTCACCTTCTCCCAAATGATAATCATTTTCATTTGTGATTGTAAATGAAAATCATTATCATGTCAAACACAAATTTATGCTGCTGCATTTTTATTTTTACATGGTTGGCAATCGCCATCAGACTGCCCCGCCAATCCCGGAAAATAAGTAAACCCGGCTTCCTTGCCGGAAACCGGGTTCGGTATGTAAATAAAAAAGACGCCTTCAAGCGTCTGCGTCTGAATACACAAGCTTTTGCGGAAAGCAAACAATAAGCCGAGTTCTGTACTCCGAGTGGTACAAGCGACGGCTTGTTCGCCTCCCACCCATTGGAGTGGCAATCATCTGTCTAGGCCATGTATTGCTACATGGCTCAAGCGACCTACCCGAGATCACTGCGGGCCACAGTTGCACACCATATGCGTGCGGATCTCCTTTTAGGTCTTGCTCCGGGTGGGGTTTACCTAGCCAGCATGTCTCCATGCTGCTGGTGCGCTCTTACCGCACCGTTGCACCCTTGCCTGTGAGGCATGAGCCTCCATCGGCGGTCTACATTTCTGTGGCACTAGCCTTAGGGTCGCCCCCACCGGCCGTTAGCCGGCACCCTGCCCTATGGAGCTCGGACTTTCCTCCCGTGGGACCTTTCGGTACACCACCGGCGATTGCCTTGTTTACTTTCCTGCTCAACAGACATCATTTTATCAAATGAAGGAATAGAAATCAATAGGAAGATATTGGGAAGTGACCATTGTCCTTCATGCCGAATTCTATGGCTTTGCCCACTTCCATGCTCTGCAGAGATTCCCCGGAATTCCTTGAAGATGGGAGGGATGCGCTCATAGAAAACGGAAGGGATTAGTGTTGACTTTGGATGCCAAAATCGGAACGCGGTCGCCCAATTGTTGCTTCAGGACCTGACAGACGCGCTCCACGACCAGGTGTTCCACATGATGCCCGGGATCGATCAAACACAGCCCATACGCCAAGGCATCTTGGGCAACATGGTAGTCGATGTCTCCGGTGATGTATACATCCGCTCCCATGCGTTTGGCATCCAGGAAATAGCGTCCGCCGGAACCACCCAAAACGGCTGCGGTTTGCACGATTCGGTCGGGATCGCCGACGATGCGCAATCCCTCAACCTGATACACTTGTTTCACCAGCTGGGCAAATGTTTTGAACGGCATCGGCTGAGGCAGTTTTCCAATCCGTCCAAACCCGACGGGTTTTCCTTTCAGGTCCAGTGGATAGATGTCGTAAGCCACTTCTTCATACGGATGGGCAGCCAACATGGCATCGATGACGCGTTCCTGGATTCGTTCCGGGAGGATGGTTTCAAGCCGAATTTCCTTTACTTTCTCCAGTTGACCTTGCTTGCCGATATATGGATTGGTTCCTTCTTCGGGCAAAAAGGTCCCGGTTCCCTCGAGATTAAAGGTACAATGGCTGTAATTTCCGATCCAGCCCGCTCCTGCTCCGCCCAGGGCTTTCAACACCTGTTCGTGATGATCTTCGGGCACAAACACGACCAGTTTTTTCAGTTTTTCTTCCCCATACGTAATCAGCACCCGGGGATCTTGCAACTGCAATTTTTCCGCCAGGACATCATTTACTCCGTCATCGGCCGCGTCCAAATTGGTATGAGCGATATAGACGTTGAGATCGTGCCGGAGCATTTTCTGAAACAGCCTGCCGGCCGGCTGGTCGGTACGAAGTGCTTGGAGCGGCTGATAAATGACCGCATGGTGGGCAACGATCCAGTTTGCTCCTACGCGAATCGCTTCATCTACCACTTCTTCGTTCACATCCAGGGTGACGAGAATCCCCCGCACTTCAGACTTTGGATTTCCCACTTGCAAACCGATCCGGTCTTTCTCAACGGCCCAGGCAGGGGGGGCATATGTATCCATACAGCGAATCAATTCGGTTCCTTTCAGAGACATGCCATCACCTTCTCCCATTCTTTTATTTCTTTTTCCACTTCAAGTTTTCTTGACCGCGCTTCTTCAGATACCGCACGTTCCAGCTGCTTGAGGATTTTTTGCTTTCCTTTCCATTCTTCCAGGAGCTTTTTCTTTAAAAGAGGATGCTTTTTTTGCCACAAGACGGGCCCGATTTGTAAGAGCATCTTAATGTCCAGAGTCCCGTCGCGATAGGCAGAGTCCCCGTTTCCCGGTTCGGCCACGATGATTTCGTATAAGATCTCCGCGTCTTCGACAATGGTTTCATCGATGATTTGAAAGCGGTGATTCATGAGCCACTCCCGAACCCGGCTTGCGCCGATATTTGGCTGCAACACCAGCCGTTTTACCGATTCCAACCGATCTCTTCCTTCATCCAGGATGCGAGTAATGAGCGAACCGCCCATTCCGGCAATCACCACCACATCCACTTCATTCGGTTTGATCACGGATAAGCCGTTCCCCAACCGTACGTCAATCAGGGACGAAAAACCCATCTGCTTTACGCGGTCGCGCGCATTTTCATAAGGACCCCTGTTGACTTCTCCAACGATCCCCTTGTGCAAACGCCCCTGTTTGGCCACGTGTAGAAGTAAGAAGGCGTGATCTCCGCCAATGTCCGCCACCCGCATGTGATCGGGAATATAACCGGCAATCGTTTGTAATCGTTGTGAGATTTGCCACGTCTCCTGATGATTCATCCTGGTCGAATCGCCCTTTCATTATTCTGCGCTTTTTCATTATATCATCAACTCCGGCAACGATTGTATTTAAGTAAGTTTGTCCAGGAAAAGCCCTATCCTGATTTCAAATATTGAAGCGTTGAGAGTGAACCGCCCATCAATGCCGGAAATTCGGCCGATAATCAACCGGATATAGAAAAAGCCGGTCAAGTTTTATTTACCGGCTCTTCCGCTTTTTATTTTGGTTACTTAAAGTACAGCCATTCTTGAAAGAAAGGAGTCAAGTCCCTGCCGGCAACCTGGCTGGCCACCTGGATAAAATCCCGTGTAGTCGCTGTCCGGTATTGAAACTTCTCGTAATAGGCGCGCAGAATGGCAATCACTTTGTCTTTGCCGATTTGATCCATCAAGTTATACATCATCGCCGCCGGACGGATATAGACCATTAATCCGTAAACCGAATCGGGGTATTGATACAGCGAATCCGCCGAGGTCACTCCGGCTGCTTTGTGGATTTCGTTGCTTCGTATGGTTGCCCGCTGCAACAGATCTGTTTCATTTTCCTTCATTTTTTCCTGCATGTAAAGAAACTCGGAAAAAGTGGTCAATCCTTCATCCAACCACGGCTCCTTCACCTGGTTATTTCCAACGACCCCGTACCACCATTGGTGGGCCAGCTCATGCACGACGACATTGACGGCCGGGCTTTGTCCTTTCCTTGTCGGAATGCGGGGAATCGAGGTCACCAGTCCGGGATATTCCATGCCGGCGATGCCGTAGCCGGTTTCGCCGAGCACCACATCCACTTCTTTGTATGGATACTTTCCAAATTTTTCTCCGTAGAAGTTCATCCCCGAAACCGCCGCGCTGTGGAGTGCCGGAGCCACATCCTCCATCCCGGCCAGATACCAGAGATTAACTTCCGTCTCTCCTGCCTTGCCGCGAATAGCTTTGTAATCTTTGGTCAAGACAGCCGCGAAATCACGCACGTTTTCCTGTTTAATCGTAACCGGAGACCGGTATTCCTGCTCTCTGTCATCACCGGTAGTAATGACACGATATCCTCGCGGGATGCGAAAAGTGACTTCAAAGTCCGACATCTGAGTGTAAAAAGGATCGCCGATCGTCGTATAAGGCTCGATATGCCAGCCGTCTCGGTCCTTCACAGCCAACATCGGATACCATTGCGCGAGAAAGGCCGTGTTTTTATAAGTATTGAGCCTTGTCCCCCCCTGAGGCAGACGCAGGCGGTAATCCATCTCGATCCGTGCCGACTTGCCGATGGGAAGAGGAGCGGGCAAAGGAACTTTCATGATCGTTTCCCGAATGGTTTCCTTGACCGGAGTTCCGTTTACTTTTACATTGGAAATCTCAATAAACCCCGGCCGGGTTGGTTTTGACTCTTTTCCAAACTTCCAATCGCGAAAGACATTGGGATACAGATGAAAATAAACTTCTGTCTGCGGTTCGGTTCTCGTCTCCTGCAACGTGACAGCCATGTGCCCGGTCACTTCATTTTTATGATTGTCATAGGATGCATCGATTTGATATAACGGGCGGTCTGTCATCACCTGAGCGGGAGGCTCTTGCTGCGACCCGGGGGAACTTTTGCTCTTCTCTTCTGCAGAGAGATTGGAGAGAGTGCTTACCATCGCCATCGCTACGAGCACAAAACTGATGCTAAAAGAAAAAAAGCGACGCTTCATCTGCCGATTCACCCCTTAAGGCTGGAATCTGTTCTTACATAGGATGACCCAACCGGAGTGAAATTATGACAGAATCCACGTCTGTCCGATTCTTACAGGTTTCCGCGGCGTGCCTGTTCGCGTTCGATCGCTTCAAACAGCGCTTTAAAGTTTCCTTCGCCAAACCCTCTGGCACCTTTGCGCTGGATGATTTCAAAGAACAACGTGGGCCGGTCGACGATCGGTTTGGTGAAGATTTGGAGCAGATATCCTTCGTCATCACGGTCAACCAGAATGCTCAGGCGTTTCAAATCTTCCATGTGCTCTTCGATCTCGCCTACTCTTGCTGTCAACTCGTCATAGTACGTTTCCGGTGTATAGAGGAATTCGACACCATTTTTTCTTAATGATTCCACCGTTTTCACGATGTCTTCAGTGATCAGGGCGACGTGTTGAACCCCGGCGCCATGATAAAATTCAAGATACTCCTGGATTTGCGACTTTCTCTTTCCTTCGGCGGGTTCATTGATCGGGAATTTGATGCGCCCCGTTCCGTTCTGCATCACCTTGGACATCAAGGCAGAGTACTCGGTGCTGATGTCCTCGTCATCAAAATGGATCATTTGCTTAAATCCCATCACTTTTTCATAATAGGTTACCCATTCCTCCATCTTCTCCACATTGCCCACCACATGGTCAATTCCCACCAGGCCCGTGGACTCGACGGGAATCTCTATTTCGCATGGGACAAAACCCGGCGCGAACAGACCATGATAGTTTTTCCGTTCAATCAGGGTGTGAACCGTATCCCCGTAAGTGCCGATCACCGCTTTTTTAATCACACCATGATCATCTTTGATTTCATGGGGTTCTTTGATCACGATCGCGCCTCTTGAAAGCGCTTCCGAAAATGCTTTTTCAACATCCTCGACTCTGAGAGCGATATCTTTGACTCCGTCTCCATGCTTTTTCACAAATTCGGCAATTTCATGATCGGGAGAATATGCACCGCTGATGACAAACCGGACTTGCCCCTGCTCAACCAGATAGGAAACTTTTTCGCGGCTGCCCGTCTCCAAACCGCAGTAGGCAACGGGACGAAACCCGAACGTACGGCAAAAGAAATACATCGCTTGTTTTGCGTTGCCAGTATAAAATTCCAGATAATCGACATCCAAAATAGGCAAAAAATCTTCCTGAAGTCCTTCAGAGAGGAAAGATTCCTTAAGCATGCGATTTCCTCCTCAATTAAAATTGTTCCTTACTTTCAGATTAACGGTAAAAAAAGCAATGGCGCAAGCATTCACAGTACTGCGCCATCGCTTTGCTGTAATGAAAGGCTGCGGAATTCTTCGGGAATCATGGAATAAACACAAGTATTCTCCAACCGGTTATCCACTGCCAGGCAACTGTTGCGCAGCGTTCCTTCCAACCGGTATCCCAGGCGTTCCGCAACTTTCCTGCTTCTTACATTTCTCTGGTCACAACGGATTTCCACGCGATTCGCCTTTAAGATTTCAAAGGCAAACACGGTAAGCCCGCGCACGGATTCAGTTATGTAGCCTCTCCCCGTATAGCTTTTGCGGCACCAATAACCGATTTCAAACTTCGGAATCCTCCAGTCAATCCGGTGCAATCCGCTGCTGCCGATAAAAACTTTCTTCTCTTTCTCGAATAGATGGAAGCGCAAATCCGTTCTCTCCAGAAATTTGCAATGAGCTTGTCTTACACTCGCTTCCGTCTCTTCTCTGGTTGGCGGATGTTGTGCCCACGGCATCCACGGTTGCAAACTTTCCAATGATTCCATGATGGCTTCATACACTTGTTCTCCATCCCCAGGCAAAGGCAGGCGTATGAGCAACCGTTCCGTTTCAAAGGAATGAGGAAAATTGATCAAGATCGGTGGTACCGGATCCATCTTGCGATTCCCCACTTCTGTTAAAAATCGTTTCTATACCAGATTTTACTGGATCCCGGCAAAAAAACAAACCGAATCTGGACAAGATTCGGTTAAGAATAAATATTTTTTTGGAGGGATCGCCAAAATTTTCCGATTTATGCAACCCCGGCGATGTGGAATGTTGCCGGGCAAATCCTTTACCTGTCTGGTGAAAATTCCTTCACATATTGTTCCCTCAGTTTATATTTCTGAATTTTACCGCTGGCTGTCATCGGATACTCCTCAACAAAAATAACCTGAACAGGAATTTTATACTTGGCAATTTTCCCGACACAATAGTTAATCACATCTTCGGCGGACAGTTCCTCTCCTTCTTTTTTCCGGACAAAGGCAACCGGGATTTCTCCGTACTTTTCGTCGGGGACGCCAACAATCTGAACATCCAATACCTTGGGATGAGTATAGATAAATTCCTCAATCTCACGGGGATAAATGTTTTCTCCGCCCCGTATGATCATATCCTTCAGCCGCCCGGTAATGCGGAAATATCCCTGTTCGTCGCAAACGGCAAGGTCTCCGGTATGCAGCCACCCTTCCTCGTCGATCACTTCCCTGGTCGCTTCCGGCATCTTATAATACCCTTTCATGACATGGTAGCCGCGTGTACAAAGTTCCCCCTGCACTCCCGGCGGAACCGTTTCCCCCGTTTTGGGGTCAATGATTTTCACTTCCGTGTGAGGCAGCTTCCGGCCAACCGTGGATACCCGGATCTCTATCGGATCGTTCGTTCTCGTCTGAGTGATCACCGGCGAGGATTCCGTCTGGCCGTATGCGATCGTCAATTCCCGGATTCCCATCTGCTGGGTGACTTTCCGCATCACTTCAATCGGGCAATTGGATCCGGCCATAATGCCTGTACGGAGTGAACTGAAATCGGTATGGGCAAAGTCGGGGTGGTTCAGCTCGGAAATAAACATGGTCGGCACGCCGTGCAGTCCGGTGCATTTTTCCTGCTCTACCGCCTTGAGCACGGTACCGGCATCAAACATGGTGAGCGGGACCATCGTTGCACCCACACTCACACATGCCAACGTGCCCAGCACACATCCAAAGCAGTGAAAAAACGGAACGGGAATGCAGAGCCGATCCGCAGAGGTCAGTTTCATGCACTCGGCGATGTTGCGGGCATTATTGACGATGTTATGGTGAGTGAGCATCACGCCTTTGGGAAAGCCGGTTGTTCCCGAAGTGTACTGCATGTTGATCACATCATCCGGCGAAAGGGAGCCTTGCCGCTTCCGGAGTTCCTCATCCGAGACTTCTTGGCCCATCTCGATGATGTCTTTCCACAAAAACATTCCGGGATAGCGCCGCTCACCCAGCAGGATCACATTTTTCAAGCGGGGGAGCCGTTTTGAATTCAGATGCCCGGGGGAACAGGTTTCAAGCTCCGGGCAGATCTCCATCAGCATGTCAACGAAACTGACTCCACGTACCTGCTCCATCAGGATGAGCGTTTCCGTATCCGATTGGCGGAGTAAATATTCCAATTCGCGTGTCCGGTAATTGGTATTGACGGTGATGAGAACGGCCCCCATTTTCCCCGTTGCAAATTGAGTGATCAACCACTCGGGCTGATTGGTCGCCCAGATGGAGAGATGATGACCTTTTTTGAGGCCCAGCTTCATGAGACCTTTGGCCGCCTGGTTGCAAAGCGCCTGAAATTCCCGGTAAGTCCAGCGCAAGCCAAGCTCCGGATAAACAACCGCTTCTTCCTGTCCTACCTGTTCCGCTTGATGGTCCAACAGGTCTCCCACCGTCATACTGATCAGCTCTGCCACCCGTGATCACTCCTCTTCCTTGAAAATTAACACCCGATTTCTCTGGCAATAATATTTCTCTGAATCTCGGAGGTCCCTTCTCCGATTTCCGTCAGTTTTGCGTCACGGAAAAAGCGTTCCACTTTGTAATCATGCATATATCCCCAGCCGCCGTGTATCTGAACGGCTTGATTACATACATTCATCGCCACTTCAGAAGCATACAGTTTGCAAATCGATGCTTCCTTGGTGAATTTTCTGCCCTGATCCTTTAACCAGGCGGCTTTATAAACATAAGTTCTGGCCAGTTCAATTTGCATGTGCATATCGGCCAGCTTATGCTGAATCGCCTGAAATTTGGAAATGGATTGTCCAAACTGTACGCGCTCTTTGGCATATTTGAGCGCCAATTCATACGCTCCCTGGGCGATTCCCACTGCCATGGCTCCGATCCCGATCCGTCCGCCGTCCAGCGTGATCAGAAACTGTCTAAACCCTTTCCCGATCTCACCCAGAATTTCCTGATCGGTCACACGCACATTTTCCAAAATCAGTTCCGTGGTATTGGAGCTGTGCAGGCCCATTTTGACGTAATTATCGATGACCCGGAATCCCGGTGCATCCGTGGGTACGATAAAAGCGGTAATTTCCCTGACATTTCCCATGTTTCCGGTAGCCGCAGTCAAGGCGAGAAATTTTGCGTAACTGGCATTGGTGATAAAGCATTTGGAGCCGTTGATCACCCATCCGTCCCCATCTTTGACCGCCCTTGTTTTCGTCCCGCCCGCATCCGATCCGGCATTTGGTTCGGTCAGGCCAAACGAGCCAAGCGTTTTTCCTTCACATAAAGGAACTAAATATTTTTGCTTCTGTTCCTCTGTGCCAAACAGATATAAGGGGGCACAACCCAGGGAAATGTGGGCTGAATAGGTAATTCCCGTTGAAGCGCAAACGCGGCTGAGCTCTTCCACAGCGATCGCAAAGCTGATCGTATCGGCTCCGCCGCCCCCGTATTCTTCCGGAAAGGGAAGCCCCATCAAGTTTAATTCAGCCATCTTGTCGAAAATTTCTTTCGGAAACCGCTTGGTCCGGTCCCGTTCGTCGGCACCGGGTGCCACTTCTCCCTCGGCGAAATCGCGCATGAGTTTGCGGATCATGGTTTGTTCCTGTGTCAAGTCGAAATTCACCGGCCCCACTCCTTATCTATCTGTATTTTGGTAGCGCTTTCAATACCATTATAGGTGGAATCGCGCTTTTCCTTCAAGAATTTTTAGAAATCCCTATCATATTCGACATTACGGGCTTAAAGCTCATTTGCATTCGGCTGGGAAAAGGGATAAAATTGAATCAACAAAAGACAAAAAAATAAAAAAAGCACCTCAGATGAGGTGCCAAAAAGATAAAAGGGTTTATTCGAGAAAGTCTTTCAAGCGTTTGCTGCGACTGGGATGACGAAGCTTCCTGAGCGCTTTCGCCTCGATCTGGCGAATGCGTTCACGGGTGACGCCAAACACTTTACCTACTTCTTCCAAGGTCCGCGTACGTCCGTCATCTAATCCAAAGCGGAGGCGAAGAACATTTTCTTCACGCTCTGACAGGGTATCCAGCACATCTTTCAGTTGTTCCTTCAAGAGTTCATAAGCGGCTGCTTCGGCAGGTGCCTGTGCATCATCATCCGGAATGAAATCACCGAGATGCGAATCGTCCTCTTCTCCAATCGGGGTTTCAAGGGAGACCGGCTCTTGGGCGATCTTCATGATCTCCCGCACTTTTTCCGGGCTGAGACCCATCTCTTCGGCGATCTCTTCAGGAGACGGTTCGCGTCCCAATTCTTGCAGGAGCTGTCTGGATACGCGAATCAACTTGTTGATCGTTTCCACCATGTGCACAGGGATGCGGATCGTACGCGCCTGGTCAGCGATCGCGCGGGTGATCGCCTGCCGAATCCACCAGGTTGCATAGGTACTGAATTTGTACCCTTTCCGGTAGTCAAATTTCTCGACGGCCTTGATCAGACCCATGTTCCCCTCTTGAATCAGATCCAAAAACAGCATTCCGCGCCCTACATACCTTTTGGCGATGCTGACGACCAGCCGCAAGTTAGCTTCCGCCAGCCTGCGTTTGGCCTCTTCATCCCCCTGCTCGATCCTCTTTGCCAACTCCACTTCTTCTTCCGCGGACAAAAGCGGAACCCGGCCGATCTCTTTTAAGTACATGCGAACAGGGTCATTGATTTTGACGCCTGGCGGAACGGACAGGTCATCATCCAAGTACGGGTCTTCCATCTCCACATCCGGATCTTCCCGGTCGTTGAAATCGTCGTCCGAATCGTTGATGACTTCGATTCCTTGCTCGGTGAGCTGTTCAAAGAATTCATCCACCTGTTGCGGGTCCTGGTCAAAAGCGGCCATTTTTTCCATGATGGTCTTATATGTCAAGACACCCTGCTTTTTACCCAACTCCATTAATTGATCTTTGACTTGCTCCAAGGTGAGGTCCAACTCGGTATCAACATTTTGTTCGTTCGCCAACGTACTTCCTCCTTTCTGATGAACTCGTCAATTCATCCGCAATTGTAACTGTTTCCTCAGCTCAGTGATCTCGAGTGACAGCTGGGCGGCTTTTACGGGTTCATCAGCTCGCGATAATTGTTCAACCAATCTTTCCTTCTCCTCGATTTCCTTCAGGAGCGGATAATTGCGGATATGCCGGACATAATCGTTTAAAGCCTCCTGTGAAACTTCGTCCGGTAAGTCCAGCATGGCCAATTCACTGGCTTTCTGTATTAAGGCTTGATCCGGGAGATGACCGATAAAGCGGCCCACATCTTCCGGATTTCCTTGTTCGTAATAGGCATATAGGTAGGCAGCCAGAGCCGCATAAATCTCGGTATGAAAATCAGCGCCCAATACTCTTTTTACCCATTCCGTGATGCTTTTGTCACGCATCATGTGGGCGACTAAGAGCATTTCCGATCTTTCCGTGACGGAAAGAAGCCGTGATCCTCCGATCATTTGTTTGCCAGTCTCACGGTAGTACCCATTATTCCACTTGCTCTCTCCTTTATCCCTGCCCGCCTCTCTCTTCTTCAGCGCTTTCCGCTTCCGAAGCTCCTCTTTCAAGGAATCCAGAGACAGGTGGAACTCTTCGGCAAGCCGGCGCAAATAATGATCCTGTTCGATGGCGAGGGGCAGATCGGAAATCACGTCGACCGCTTTGGCCAGGTACTTGATTCGCTCATCCTCATCCCGCAAATTAAAGCTTTTTTTTAGACTTTCCAGTTTAAAAGAAGTTAATGACAATGAACCGGCAAGGATCTCTTCTTTAAATGCGTCTCCCCCATGTCGCCGGATGTAATCGTCCGGGTCCATTCCGACCGGCATTTGCGCCACTTTGACGGTGCAATCATGATTGCGCAAGATTTCAAGCCCGCGAAGCGCCGCTGACTGTCCTGCGCTGTCCGCATCGTAGCAAATAATGACGGTTTCTGCATTTCGTCTGATCACCCTCGCTTGATCATCAGTGAACGAAGTACCCAATGTGGCAATCCCGGTACGGATCCCAGCCTGCCATGCAGCAATCACGTCCATATAGCCTTCAAACAGAACGGCTTGCTGCTCTTTGCGAATATGGGAGCGTGCCCGATGAAGGTTAAATAAATGATTCCCTTTATGAAACAAAGGAGTTTCGGGGCTGTTTAAATATTTCGGGTGTCCATCTCCGATGATTCTCCCGCCAAAAGCAATAACCCCGCCTTGTGAATCGTGAATGGGGAACATAATTCTGTTTCGAAAACGGTCATAATATTTTTTTTGTGCGGGGGAGTCACGAGTAGCGATCAGACCAGCCTTTTCAAGTACTTCTTCTTTAAAGCCTCGTTGTTTGAGAAATGAGAGAAGAAACTGATTTGAAGGAGGAGCAAAGCCCAATTGAAATTCTTCGACGGTCTCCATCGAAACTTGACGCTGTTTCAGATATTCTCTGGCATGGCGTCCATATTCGGTATGAACCAAGAGATGGTGGTACAATTTAGAAGCCAGCTTCAGGGCCTCTCGCATCTGCCGGCGCTCTTCCTCTTCTCTGCCATCACTGACGGGCCCTGTCTCAGGAATGTGAATCCCGGCCTGCTCTGCCAGATGCCTGACGGCTTCGATAAATGTGTATTGCTCGATTTCCATCACGAATTTGATGATGTCGCCACCAGCTCCGCACCCGAAGCAGTGAAAGATCTGCTTTTCCGGGGAAACCGAAAAGGAGGGGGTTCTCTCTGAATGAAACGGGCACAAGCCGAAGTAATTTCTTCCGCTTTTCTTCAATTGAACATATTGTTGTACAACATCCAAGATATCAAAGTGTCTGCGTACGCGGTCGATGATTTCGTCAGGGATTCGTCCTCCCATGCAAACCACTGCTTTCTGTCCTGATACCCGTATCCTTGATCCCGAAAACTATTAACCGGAACAACTTTTATCTATTCGCCATGATTCATCAAAGTCCTTCAGATCATATATTTTTTTATACTGGAAATGATTTCATATGATCTGATAAACTTATTCCCTATCCTCCTATTCTACATAAAAAAATGTTCTCCTTCTGTTAACCTTTTTTTACAAAATTGGACCGGCCAGAATGTTTGTTCGAAAAAGGTTTGTGCAAGCGTGCAAGAAATGCTTGTCGGGGGCTTCACTCATTGGACTGGAGGTTGCAAATGAAGTTCTTCCTTTTAGGTGATCCCCGTCTGCCAACTGACATTCATTGCCGACACTTCCTCCTCTTGACAAATCCTTCATTTTCTATCTTAGAATCATTTTAATAAAAAAATACCCGACTTTTGTCGGGGAAATGATTTTAATTTTTTTATGACTATTTCTGCTCTTTCTATTTTTGCTCCTGTCTGCCCCTGATCACTGCCTGTGCCGCCGCCAGACGGGCCAGCGGGACTCTGAAAGGCGAGCAGCTGACATAATTGAGTCCTGCTTCATGGCAAAACTGGATCGAGCGTTTTTCTCCGCCGTGTTCGCCGCAGATTCCCGTTTTTAATCCCGGTTTGGTCATTCTGCCTTGTTCCACCCCGAGGCGGATCAACTGGCCGACCCCGTTGGGATCCAGGGTGATAAAGGGATTATCCGGCAAAATTTTGTGTTCCACATATGCGTGTAAAAACTTCCCTTCTGCATCATCACGGCTGTAGCCGAACGTGGTCTGGGTTAAGTCGTTGGTTCCGAAGGAGAAGAAATCCGCTTCTTCTGCAATTTCACGGGCAGTAAGCGCAGCGCGCGGAACCTCGATCATGGTGCCCACCGTATAGGAAACGGTTTTTCCTGTCCGGCGTTCAATCTCTTGGGCGACCCGGTCG
The DNA here is from genome assembly GCF_900110165.1 of Lihuaxuella thermophila. Classification (GTDB taxonomy): domain Bacteria; phylum Bacillota; class Bacilli; order Thermoactinomycetales; family Thermoactinomycetaceae; genus Lihuaxuella; species Lihuaxuella thermophila. Next base: position 100,631 of record NZ_FOCQ01000005.1, on the reverse strand, counting down.
ACCAACTCCCGCATTTGTTTTAATTCATTCACATGGCCCACCAACGGGATCATGATCTCCGGCTCCACCCGGATTCCTTCCTCGATGCACTCCAGCGCGGCGAGGAAGATGGCTTCGACTTGCATCTCATAAATCTCCGGATAAGTTAAGCCCAAACGGCAACCGCGATGACCCAGCATCGGGTTAAACTCATGGAGAGCCCGGACCTTGCGGAGGAGTGCCTCTTTCTGGATCAATTCCGTCCGGTCTGTTTTTTCATCCATCTGCATTCTGGTCAGCTCCACCAAGAGAGCTTCCATATTGGGCAGAAACTCATGCAGCGGCGGGTCCAGAAGGCGGATCGTCACCGGCAATCCTGCCATCGCTTTAAAAATCCCGACAAAATCCTCTTTTTGCATCGGCAACAATTTGGCCAGGGCTTCTGCCCGTTCTTCCCTTGTTTCTGCCAGAATCATCTGCTGAACGATGGGAATACGGCTCGCTTCCATAAACATATGCTCGGTCCGGCAGAGCCCGATTCCTTCCGCTCCCAGCTCTCTGGCTTTGTTTGAATCTTCCGGGTTGTCAGCGTTTGCACGAACCTGCAAGGTACGTACTTCGTCCGCCCAAGAGAGAAGCTGCTTAAACTCCGGCGACAATTCAGGGTCGATCAGCGGGACTTCTCCCTGGATCACCTGCCCGGTGCTTCCGTCAATCGCGATCATGTCGCCCTCTTTTAGAATCAAATCCCCAACCGACATCTCTTTCTTGCGCAGATCAATTTTCAACTGTTCGCATCCGCAGATACAAGCTTTCCCCATTCCACGGGCCACCACGGCTGCATGGCTGGTCATTCCGCCACGGCTGGTCAAAACTCCCTGCGCGGCCAAAATGCCATGGATATCCTCTGGAGTCGTTTCCGGACGAACCAAAATCACACGGGCTCCTTCATTGGCCAGTTTTTCCGCATCGTCGGCATTAAAGACGATGTGCCCGGTAGCCGCACCCGGAGAAGCCGGCAAACCTTTCGCGATCACGTTCAACTTCGCATGCGGGTCCAAACGGCGGTGCAGCATTTGGCTTAACTGGTCGGGATCGACGCGCATCAAAGCTTCGTCCCTGGTGATAATCCCTTCTTCCACCATATTGACAGCGATCTTGACTGCCGCTCCTGCTGTCCTCTTGCCGGCCCGGGTTTGCAAAATGTACAATTTCCCGCGCTCCACCGTAAACTCAATGTCTTGCATATCTTTGTAATGCTGTTCCAGTTGGTTGGAGATAGAGGCAAATTGCTCATAAATTGCGGGCATCTGCTCTCTCAGTTCGCTAATCGGTCTGGGGGTGCGAACACCTGCCACCACATCTTCTCCTTGGGCGTTGATCAGGAATTCCCCATAGATTTCCTTATCTCCGGTAGACGGGTTTCTCGTGAAGGCTACCCCCGTGCCGGAATCTTCTCCCATATTGCCGAAAACCATGAGCTGCACATTCACCGCAGTGCCGAGGTTATCGGGGATCTTATGGATTTTGCGGTAAATTTTGGCGCGTTGGTTATTCCATGACTGGAACACGGCAATAATCGCCCGTTTGAGCTGTTCCTCGGGATCTTGGGGAAATTCGGCTTTCGTTTTTTCCCGGATGAGCGCTTGAAAATGTCCGATCACCCATTTCCAATCTTCTGCACCCATCTCGGTATCCTGTTTGACTCCGATCTCCTCTTTGCGCTGTTGGATGATGTGTTCAAAGCGGTAATGGTCCACACCCAATACCACATCACCAAACATCTGGATAAAGCGGCGGTAACAATCGTATGCAAACCGCGGATTGCCGGTCAGCTGAGACAGCCCTTCAACGGTTTCATCGTTCAACCCCAGATTGAGGATCGTGTCCATCATTCCCGGCATGGAAAAAACAGCACCGGAACGGACGGAAACCAAAAGGGGATTGCCCGGGTCACCCAGCCGTTTTCCCGTTTGGCTCTCCAACTGGCGCACAGCGTCCCGCACCTGATTCAACGTTTCATCTGTCAGGGTTTCATTTGCCGCAAAAAAAGCGGAACATGCTTCTGTCGTAATGGTAAATCCCGGCGGAACCGGAAGACCCGCCCGGGTCATTTCCGCCAGGTTGGCTCCTTTGCCGCCGAGCAGGTTTTTCATATCCGCGCTGCCTTCATGAAAAAGATAAACCAATTTGTTGGACACGTTTATTTTCCTCCTTTTTTCAGCATGTCCAGGATAATGTTCGCTGTTTCTTCGACTGCTTTATTGGAAACATCGATAAGGGGGCACCCCACTTTGCGGATCACTTTCTCCGCATATTCCAGCTCCTCCAAAATCCGTTCCATGTTGGCGTAGTTGGCTCCTGATGCCAGACCCAGCGACTTGAGCCGCTCCCGGCGGATATTGTTCAACTGATGGGGATCGATGGTGAGCCCGATACACCGGTTTGACGGAATCAAAAACAGCTCATCCGGGGGCTCTACTTCCGGAACCAACGGAACATTGGCCACTTTTAACCGCTTGTGAGCCAAATACATGGACAGCGGCGTTTTCGAAGTACGCGAAACCCCGATCAAAACAACATCCGCGCTTAAGAGTCCGCGCGGGTCTCTGCCGTCGTCATATTTCACGGCAAACTCGATCGCTTCCACTTTGCGGAAGTATTCATCATCCAACTTGTGGATCAAACCGGGTTCCCTGCGCGGCTGGCGCTGAAACAGTTTGGCAAGGCCGTCGATCATCGGACCCATAATATCGACGACAGGCACTTGTTTGCGGCCTGCTTCTTCAATCAACAGCTGGGTCAGCTCAGGCACTACCAGCGTAAAAGCGATCAAGGCATTCTCTTCTTTGGCGGCTTGAACCGTTTCCAGGATCGTCCCCCGGTCTGTGACGTACGGAACTCGCCGAATGTCGATACTATTGCTGCTAAACTGGCTGGAAGCCGCCCGAACGACAAATTCGGCCGTTTCTCCTACGGAATCAGAAACGACATAAACTACGGGTTGATGCTCTTTCGCGGATATAGGTCCTCTCCTCCTCTTATACCTTGATATGTTGTCCAAGTTCGACAAATGCTTTGACAATCGTTGTTTTGCTGATGCGGCCAATCACCTCGAAATCGTCGGGTCTGTCCGGGAAAGGCCTGACAACCGGCAGCGAATCGACTTGATGCCTCATCATCGAAAGAGCCGCATGATATAAGGTGTCTTCCGGGCGGCACATGACGATATTGGGCATCCGGGTCATAATCACCCCAACCGGAACGGCGGAGAGATCCTGTTTCCCCATCGCCGCCTGCAACAAATCTTTCCTTGAAATTACCCCGGACAGCTGGCCTTCTTTTTTGATCACATAAAGAGAACCAACATCTTCCAAAAACATGGTGCAGATGGCATCATACACGGATGTCTCTTCTTTCACCACGATCGGCAAAGATTTATAATCTTTCACGTATAGATTCCGAACATGCTCCCCCAATAGCTGATTCGCCGATTTTCCCGAGTAAAAATAACCTACCCGTGGGCGGGCGTCCAGAAATCCGGCCATGGTCAAGATGGCAAGATCCGGGCGCAGAGTTGCCCGTGTCAAATTCAGCTTTTCCGCGATTTGTTCGCCCGTGATCGGCCCCTCTGCTTTTACGATCTCAAGAATTTTTTCTTGACGCTTGGAAAGCTCGATGGTGCCGCACCTCCCAGAAATGTGCTATACTTTTATTCACATTGCCCTATTTAGTATATACTATATCGTTAACACTTTACCACGGCAACATTTTTTGTTAAAGTTTTTTGTGCCACCGGAACAGTTGGGAACTTCTGTGCAGACACCGTTTTCCGGCGGCCACGAGGCCAGAAGCCCAGCTGCCGCAACCATGTCTTCCCAGTATGGTTTGATCCTTTGCCATCCATGCTTTATTAAGCAAGAATGTTCGGGGGAAGACTGTTATTATAACGTCTTTTTCTATAAAATTAAAAGATAGACTGTATAATGGAGGAAATGTGATGCTATTTTCAAATCCCATTTCAGCGACTCTTTCCCTTGATCTCCACCGTCTGCATCAAGTGCGAGACACGGGGATTACACGCGTGGAGCTCCAACTGCCGGAAGATCATTACACTGCGGAAGAGATAAAAGAAATCATTGATCTTACAGGCATCACTCCCGTCGCTTTTCGGATGCCCAAGCGGTTGGGGATGGGTACGCCCTCTTTCTCGGTGGATGAGTGGAAATACTGGTTGGAGACGGTGGATTCCGTTCTTCTGTCCGACCAACGGCAGGTGGTTTGCCATGGGGCGACCGTCCCGTTGGGAGCCATTTTTGAATATCTGGATCAGCGACCGACTGACTTTAACGCCCTGCACGATTTTAAAACGCAGTATGTGGAACGGGTGATTTCACAAATCCAACAATTGGAGGGCACGCTAAAAGAACTGGGCATCCAGCTGTTGATTGAAAACTCTCCGATGGGCAGCGATTCCTATTTTGAACCGGGCCAATCCGCCATCTACCCGGCTCTCCGGACCCCTCGCCATCTGCTGCAGATCATCGAGGCAACGGATGCCAAACTCTGCTTGGATACTGCCCATGCGCGCATTACTTCCAATGTGTTGACTTACATGCACCGTTCTCGCAGCATGTTTGCCGGGGCCACCGAAAAGGAAATACTGAGCTCCACCAAATCCTGGATCGACTTCTATACTCAGGTGAAACCCCATGTTTCACTGATCCGCCTTTCATATGCCGTAAGCTGGGGAGATACCCCTGAGACGGCCCACATTCCATTCCCGGCCTCTGCTTATGGGGAACTCCTCACCTTTGCGGAGCAAGTGGACAATGAAGTCTGCATCACACTTGCCGCGGGACAGACTCACGAACAACTCACCCAGATGCTGAACACCCTTCGCGATTTAAAAAGAAGCTGAAAAAGAAAAGGAAGCTTGGGAATTAGAACCAGCTTCCTTTCTTTATACCACCCCATGATTTCTTATCTTTCTGAAAATGGAGGCGGACGGAAAAGTGAAAAATAAAGTGTTGGCAGCTTTTTCAATACTGGCCAAAGATTACGAGAAGAATGTGGATAATGAGAGTGGTTATAATGCCTATTACGAGCGTCCGGCCATGATGAAACTTTTGCCAAGCAATATGAGCGGATTGAATGTTCTGGATGCGGGGTGCGCCACAAGCTGGTATACGGAGCAATTCGTAAAGCTGGGTGCCAATGTTACAGCTGTTGATCTAAGCCCGGAAATGGTGCAAGCAGCCAAAAGAAGAGTCGGTGAGAAAGCAAGTATATTTGTTCAAGATTTAAGTGAACCGCTTCCATTTCGTGATGAGACGTTCCACCTGATTGTAAGCTCACTCACTCTGCACTACATGGATGACTGGTCATCTGCTTTCCGGGAGTTCCATCGTGTCATGAAACGCGGCGGGCAACTCGTATTCTCGGTACATCACCCATTTATGGACTATACCATGTTTCAAAGACCGGACTACTTCGCACAGGAATGGTTGGTGGATGAATGGAAAAAAAAGGAGTCCGGTTCTGTAAAGGTATCTTTCTATCGAAGACCTCTGCATGAAATCATTAACGCAACAACGGAACACTTCACACTTGACCGCATTGTTGAGCCCCAACCCGTTGGAGAATTCCTGGAAAAATTACCCATGAAATCCGAATCGTATGACTACTTGATGAAAAATCCGCATTTCTTGATCGTTCAAGCGCACAAATAGCTACTAGTATCATCAACGGCCTCTGGTTTGCGCTCGATTTTTAAAGAAAAGGAGGCGGCAATGAACAGCCTCCTTTTTTCATTTGTAACATCTACGTAACATCGTAACCTATTTGAAATAAAAATAAAATATTTTATTAAAATTGTGGATAACCTGTGTTTTATGTGGATAATCACTTTTGGAACAAAAATAATATACACCAAAACGATATAATTTTAGATTTTCATAGAGAAAAACCATTTATACAAAAAATTACACTCCGGCGATCATCAATGAACGCTAAACCTCCCCTGTTTCCTTCCGGCAGACAGAAAGCAGTTCCCGTTTAAAATCCTCATACATCAAAAACGCTTCTTCCAATATTTCTTTCAATTCATGGTAATTGCGGAATCCGGGTAACCTTACACTTTCGTCTCTGCCATCCAATAAGTTCTTTAACATCCCCCACGGATCACCGATCAGTAACTCCCCATCCTTCCATGTTCCCCATATGAACTCCAGAAAACCATGTTTGAGGGATATATTAAATTCAAATTTACATGGGGGTGATTCCTCCACAATATGAAAGAAGTTTTCCCTCTTGTCGAAACGAGCATGGTAACCCAATTCTTTAAATATGCGCAAGACCTCATGATTGTCAACATTCATAAAACTCTCATCAAGATCACAATAATACTTGGCAGATAAGCTTTTGTACCTGTGAATAAAATCAATCTTCTCTAATGCCGCCTTGGTTTCCGGTGGTAAATGCATTGATTATTCCTCCCTGAACCTGATTTCAATCCCATACTTATTTTTAGCCAAATCAATATAATCTTGTATTTCACTAAAGTTTCGATTCGATGCAGGGATTTCAAGTATTTGTTTTCCTTTCAGCTCTTGACCGTCAATTCTTCTGTATTTATTTGATCGGATCTTGGTGCCGGGTTTGTATTTATTTTTTAACTCTTTTAAGTATGCTTCAAATGTAGCCATGTCGATCATGTCCAGGTCTGTCGCTTTCCTCGACACAATTTCTCCTTTTATTGGATCATACGAATCCAAACGTTTACCATTACTGAGGTGAACTTCATTATAAGGATACCATCCTTCTATTTCAGCTTTTTTATTAAATCGATTCCCTCTGGCCATCGGGGAATCCTTCAACCAGTAATCCCTTGCCTCCTTCCATTCTAACCGGTCTCTTGGAGTTTTTCCTTCCTTCGCTTTACGTTCCAGATACTTCTGATAATAGGATTCTAATGTTGGGTCTTTAAACTTTCCATCGGAAGAAAGTAAACCATTGCCATCCTCATGCTTACCAACGGGACAAGAGTCATTTCCTTTCTTTTTCCCGCAAGCGGGCTTAATGAAGAGTTTCTTGCCGATCTCCAGCCCTTTGTCAACCAGTTTGACGGCTTTCGTATGCGGAATCGGAACAGCTTCGACTCCTCGGATCACACGTTCGAGGATGGACAACTCTTCCCCGGATTCAGGGTCAACACCATTCCAGAAAGCCTTCGCATCGTTGATACCGATAACATCTTCAAGTAGCTGCTGACCGGTGCCTAACGGATCATTCCAAACTCCCTTTATTTCATTCCAAGTTCGGTCCCAGGTATCTTTGAGATATTGAACTGGCTCAGAAGTCAATTGGTTCCAGGTATTTTTGATATCCTCCCATCCAAACACTTCTGACCAGTATTCCCCGGGGTTATCCCACATCTTGTTCCAATCATCTACAACTCTGTCCCATGCCTTGCCGGGGCCATTCCAGCCGCCAAAAACATAATCCAGTCCTTTTTCCCAAAGGTTCCTGTTATCTTTCTGATCATTAACAGGAACGGAATGGCCAGAATTTACGTTATGACTCGTATTTACATTTCGCTTTGCACTTCCATTCGGATGAAAACCCGGACTATTGTTTTCAGGCACATCCCCCGTTTGAGGGGAATGACCCCCTTCAGGGACTTTCCCTTCGATCGCGTTTCTTACTGAAGTTTCAAGCGATGTTTTTATCTCATCACTATTGATGGCCAGTATTAAAATAATAGCTAACAACACACCGGCTCCAATAATAAGGACATACTCAAGGGTAGATGATCCCCGCTTAGAAACAAGAAAATCCTTAAATGGATGCCACACAATATCTCTCCCTTTTTCTTTTTTCTACAATACGGTGGCGAGTATAAACAGAAACAACACCAGCAACAGAGGAATGAGAATAACCGAGAGAAAACCCTTCCATGCGGAAAAATCGTGTACTTCCGCAATGGCATTTGAAAAAACATAGATATACCAGAAAGTCATCGCAAAATCGAGGATACTGAGTAGAAGAAAGGAAACCATCAGGAACGGACTTGCATCCATGATGGGTGTTTCACTGGTGAACAGCTCTCCCCGAAACATGATGAGTTGGAAAAATAACACGATCCACTTGGAGATGTAGGGAAGCGTTGCCCATGTAGTTGCAATTCTTGTTTCTTCCCAGGTTCCGGTTCCGCCCAAGATTCGTGCGGTTCCGTAGCTAATCCCTGACAGGAATACCCAGGCAGTCATCCCGAAAAGAGGACCCAACAGGAGAGATAAGATGAAGATCGTAAAAGAAGAAAAGTCATCGCCTAAGTTTCGATTGGATGCTTGCTCAACAAATAACGTAATCCCGAACAAAATAACCAGCCAAATCGTGAATTTTCTGCTATGCTGATCTATTGCCTGCCGAATGGCGGATTTGGGGTGTCGCCACATAGATATAAAGATTTCTCTAATGCTCTCCATCATCCGATCCCACCTGCTTGATTTTTCCTTCGATCCAATCCATGCGAACCATACCAAAATCCCGGCTATCATAGCTTTGCGCCACGTCGTCTCCCAAAACAAAAATGTTTCCTGCTGGTACACGAACAGGCTTGTAATCCTTTATCTTCTGGTTTTTCTTAACATATGGCTCATTGACGGCTTGTTCATTGACAAACACGCGATTTTGCTTGATTTCAACGATGTCGTTGGGTAAACCGATTACTCTTTTGATAAAAGTGATCTGTTCATCCGGGTGGTAAAAAACCACGATGTCTCCTCGTTCAAGCGAATTCACATTCTTTTGAACGAGATAAATTTCATGCTCCTGTAGTGCCGGCGACATACTGTTTCCGTATACCTCATAAAATCCAAAAAACGATTGGAAAACAACATAAAGAATCATCAGCACTAAAACAGAGCAGACGATGATCAAAGGAATCTTTTTAGAAGTAGATCGGTTCATAAACGCCTCCTTTGCTAAAAAAACACATTCAACCAAATGGAATTATTTACTTATTGACAAGAACATTATATACTAATGAGCTATGAAACGGTGGAATTTTTCCAATTTAATTACAAAAAGAAGCCGAAGATTGAAGAATCAATGGTATATAATCGAAATATAAATTGTTGTATTTTTGTGTAATATCACAAAAAGTAAGTGAGATTCCGAGACCAAAATAACGGTCCGAACGGAACTGTAAACATGTAGAGAAGGGTGAAAAATCTTTATGAACATCGTGGATTACAATAGTAAAGCATGGGATCGAAATGTAGAGAAAAAAAACAGATGGACGATACCTGTTGATCGTGAGGCGATTCAAAAAGCGAAGAACGGTAAATGGGAGATTTATGTTACACCGACAAAACCCGTTCCGAAAGAGTGGTTTCCTCCATTAAAAGGCTTAAAAGTCCTTTGCTTAGCTTCAGGAGGAGGACAACAAGGACCTGTGTTAGCGGCTGCGGGAGCAGAAGTCACCGTTTTTGATAATTCAGTGGAACAGCTCAAGCAAGATCGTTTTGTCGCAGAAAGAGAAGGGCTTGTGATCCGGACGGTCAAAGGAGATATGAGAGATTTACGAATTTTCGATAATGAAACTTTTGATCTCATCATCCACCCTGTTTCCAATCTCTTTGTTGATGATGTTTTACCCGTATGGAAAGAATCTTCGCGCGTCTTAAAGAAAGGCGGATCCTTGATCAGTGGTTTCATGAATCCTGTCTTTTATCTTTTTGACTGGGAATTGGAGGAACAGGGGAAATTGGAAGTAAGATACCCGATTCCATATTCAGATTTGGCGCATCTAACCGAAAAGCAAATCGAGCATCAGCTGAATCATTGCATTCCCTTGGAATTTGGTCATAGCTTGGAGGATCAAATAAAAGGACAAATCGAATCAGGATTTGTGATTACCGGTTTTTATGAAGATGATTTCGGAGGAAAAAGGCTGTTGGACAAATACATTCATACATTCATCGCAACGAAAGCATTCAAGCCGTTTCACACAACATTTGCCGCACCCGGTGATTCACTTAAAAAGGAAGTCTGACCGCTCCGTGGCAGTCAAACTTCCTTTTCAAATAACCGGCTGACCGGGTTGCCCGCCTTATCTTTACCTGATTGATCCATCCGCCACAATGACTTTTGAGTCGTCGGATACCATAAAAAAGCATCATCAATCATGGTAGAAGCGGATCGCTGAAAATTTAATCATGGATGCTCCATTCAACTTACCGTCTGCTTGTTTCTCAGCTGCAACATAATGGCCTTCAATAAAAAAGCGTGTGGCCCAACAGGCACACACGCTTTTTAAGACGTTTCAGGAGGGAAAGACGATCAACTCAAAGGATGCATAATGTTTAACCAGACGGGTGATTTCCTTTAACAGGGCGAGACGGTTGTTGCGGACTTGCGGATCTTCCACCATCACCATCACTTGATCGAAGAAGGAATGAATGGCAGGAACCATATGGGCCAGCGCATGGTACATGGAAAGCGGATCCTCGTTGGCGCTGGCCCGGTCAAACAGGGCGGTTGCCTCTTGCAAAGCCTGAGCCAGGGAGCGTTCTGCCGGTTCTGTCAGCCGCTCTTTGTTGAGGACCGGATCGTCTGCTTTGGCGGCCAGGTTGGCTGCCCGGGTGAAGCCTTCCACTTCCTTCTTAAAGGATTCTCTCTCCAATTGATCCATCAGCACACGCGCTTTTTTCAAGAGGAAAGACGGATGGGCAATGCCGGAAGCGAGCACGGCATCGATCACGTCATAGCGGATCTCTTCTTCTTGCAGAACGGTTTTCAACCGCAAAGCAAAGAACTGCTCCAGGCCCTTTTCCACTTCGTCTCTCGGTACTTTTAACAGACCTGCTTCTTCCAGCTGATTGAGCGCCAGCTGCCACAAACCGGACAGTGAGACGTTCGACGACTCTTCCCGGAGTAAAATTTGCACAATCCCCGCGGCTCTGCGGCGAAGACCATACGGGTCCTGGGAACCGGTCGGCTGGATGCCGATCCCGAAGCTGGAAGCGATGGTGTCCATTTTATCCGCCAGGGAGAGAAGCGTGCCAATCGGGTTTTGCGGTACATCATCTCCGGCAAAACGAGGCAGGTGATGTTCATAGACCGCTTCGGCCACTTCGGCGGATTCCCCGGCATGGAGGGCATATTCCCGACCCATCGTTCCTTCCAGTTCGGGAAACTCCCCGACCATTTGCGTAGACAGGTCAAATTTGCAAATGGCCGCTGCTCTCTCGAGCTTTTTCATCATTTCTTCATCCAAGCCCAGTTGATGTCCCAGGGCCAGGGCGATCCTTTGAATCCGGCGCACCCGGTCACCCACGGAGCCCAACTCTTCTTGGTACACGATCTGGTCCAGTTTCTTGACCGCCGTTTCGATCGGCAGCTTTAGATCTTCCTCATAGAAGAAACGGGCATCCGCCAAACGGGCGCGCAGGACTTTTTCATTTCCCTTGGCTACATAGGCAAGCCCTTCCTCGTTTCCATTGCGGACGGTGACGAAGAACGGCAGCAATTTTCCGTCCTTGGACTCGACCGGGAAGTAACGCTGATGTTCCCGCATCGTGGTGATCAGCACCTCTTTGGGCAATGAGAGAAATTCCTCTTCAAAAGTACCGCTGAGCGCGGTCGGATATTCCACCAGATGGGTCACTTCGGCCAGCAAGCCCAGGTCTACCGGGATCACCCAGCCGTTTTTCTCCTCCAGTTGCCGCAGTTGGCTTGAAATGAGCTTCCGCCGCTCTTCAACATCCACGATCACATACTGTTCTTTGAGCTGTTTCACATAATGCGCAGGAGAAGAAATCACTGTTTCCGTTCCGAGAAAACGATGTCCCCGGGTCTTGTTGCCGGCCGTTACACCCGCCCATTCCACCGGCACAACCTCTTCGCCAAACAGGCAAACCAGCCAGCGAACCGGACGGATAAAACGGGTACGGCCGGACCCCCAGCGCATCGTTTTGGGAAAATGGAGCGCCTCCAACACTTCAGGCAGGCCTTTTCTCAGTTGATCGACGGTTTTTTCGCCCTGCTGGTGAATGCGGGCAAATACATATGTTTCCCCTTTAAACTCTTTTAACACCAGCTGTTCAACAGAAACTCCCTGTTTGCGGGCAAACCCCTCTGCCGCTTTGCTCCATCCGCCCTCCGGGGTTCGGGCGATGCGCGCCGCCGGCCCTTTCACTTCCTCGCTCAAATCTTCCTGTCGTTCGGCAACACCGCTCACCAGCACGGTTAAACGGCGCGGAGTGGCATAGAGTTGATACGATTGGAAAGAGATCCGGTGTGACGACAACCATTCAGCCAGCTTCCCGCCCAACTGGATCGCCGCACTGTCTACAAAACGGGCGGGAATCTCTTCACAGCCGATTTCCAGCAGCAGGTCTTTTCTATTCATCGTTGTCCCCTCCTTGCTTCAGCAACGGATGCCCCAGTTTTTCCCGCTCTTCCACATAAGCCTTGGCAATTTTCCGCGCCAGGCTGCGCACCCGTCCAATGTAGCCGGTCCGTTCGGTCACGCTGATCGCTCCTCTCGCATCGAGGAGGTTAAACGTGTGAGAACATTTCAAAGTATAATCATATGCCGGAAAAACCAGATTTTCTTTCAGAGCTCTTTCCGCTTCTCGTTCATAAGCATCAAACAAGCGGAACAGCAAGTCGACATCGGAGAGTTCGAAGGTATATTTGGAATGCTCGTATTCGGATTGCAAGAAAACATCTCCGTACTTCACATCATCCACCCAGATCAAGTCAAACACATTTTCCTTATCCTGAATATAGGAAGCGAGGCGCTCCAAACCGTAGGTGAGCTCCACGGATACCGGATCCACTTCCAGGCTCCCCACTTGTTGGAAATAGGTGAATTGGGTCACCTCCATCCCATCCAGCCAGACTTCCCAGCCCAATCCGGCTGCGCCAAACGTGGGGTTTTCCCAGTTGTCTTCCACAAAGCGGATATCGTGCTTCAGCGGATCAATGCCGAGAGCGCGCAGGCTGTCGAGGTAAATTTCCTGAATATTGTCAGGAGAGGGTTTTAAGATGACTTGGAATTGATGATGCTGGTACAATCGGTTCGGGTTTTCTCCATACCTGCCGTCAGCCGGCCGGCGGGAAGGCTCCACATAGGCGACTTTCCACGGCTCAGGACCCAGTGCCCTGAGAAATGTCATGGGGTTGAGGGTTCCGGCTCCTTTTTCCACATCATAAGGCTGGACTAAAATGCATCCCTGGTTGGACCAGAACTCCTGCAACTTCCAAATCATCTGTTGCAAATTCATGCAAGACGACACCTCCGGTCTATTTTTCTTAAGGGTTGAACCAAGCAAAAAACCTCCCATTCCTATGACAGAATACACTTCGGTCATAGGGACGAGAGGTCAGTTCCCGCGGTTCCACCCTATTTGGTCAACATCAAGTCGACCCTCTTCATTCTTCCGTGTTCAATTGTGGGCGCTCAAGAAAATGCCATTTCACCAAGAGCCGTGACCGGGCTTCCACCATCCCCGATTCGCTTGACACGGGATTTCTCGGCTACTCTTTTCTCTCATCACGCATTCCGATTGGATCGTAATAACACATATAGCAAAGAAAAAAACGTTTGTCAACTGCTTGATCCCCAACTTTGCCGGATTTGTTTCAGCAAGGTGAGTGATTTCAGTTTAAACGGAAAATATTCCTCCATAAACGCATGGACGATTCTCTCCAACTGTTCTTTGGTCTCCGGCTTCACCTTCACTTCCCCGAGCTGCTCCAAGGGGATCCGTTCCAGCAAGGGCAAGATGCGTGCCGTCGCTTCGGTGAGCGGAAGTGATTCGGGGTCTTGATTCTGGCAGTCCGCACATAAAAATCCGCCCTGACGAATGCTAAAGCGGACAGGACGGTGTTGTTGACGGCAGTTTGCACAGTGGTGGAGTACCGGTTGATACCCCGCGATCCGCATGATCCGAAGTTCCACCATCCTCGTTAAAATATCGGGATCGGTACCGCTTTCCAGCTTTTTTAAGGCCAGGGTCAAAAAACGGTACAAGCCGGGGCAGGGTTCTTTTTCCTCCGTACACTTGTCGATCAGGTCCAGCCAGTAAGCACCGTAAGCAGTCAGCAACAGATCCGAACGGATCAGGTGATGAGAATGAATCAGGTCTGCCTGAGAGAGGGTGGGCATTCCGCTGCCGCCGGTGAAATAGACAAAATGCGCCTCTGTAAAAGGTTCTGTCACGGCTCCGAAACGGCTCTTCGGTTTTTTGGAACCGCGGGCCATGACCGCGATTTTGCCTTGGTATTCGCTAAAGATCAGAATGACCTGGTGACTCTCCCCATAATCTCTCGCTCTCAGGACGATCCCTTCTACTTTCTGCAGCATAAGAGCGCCTTCCTTAACCGATTTCTTCCTCTTCCCCCTCTTGGTCCGGGCTCTCGCCTCTTCCCTGAATCGCCTCGAACTCTTTGTATAAGAGATAGGCATCGATACTGCCAGTTACCGTAAAGCAACTCCAGGCGAAATTGCGCAACCAGCATCATCCTTTCAGCTGAACGCTTTGTTCAAACTTAGGATGACCCGCCGACCAGAGGAGTATGAGATGGAAAAATTAACATCATTACCATGTTATGATTATCGGCATCATTCTTCGTTGCGGTAACCAAATTGCCTGAGCAGCATTTCTTCGTTCCGCCAGTCTTTCTTCACCTTCACCCACAAATCCAGAAAAATGCGGGTTCCGAGAAGCCGTTCCATCTCTTCACGGGCCCGTTGTCCCACTTCTTTTAACAGGGCCCCTTTTTTCCCGATCAAAATGCCTTTCTGGGAAGGCCTTTCTGTATAAATCGTGGCTCTGATATCGAGGAGATCCTGGCCTTCCCGCATTTTCATCTCCTCGATCACTACGGCCACTGAATGAGGTATTTCCTCTCTGGTCAACTGCAACACTTTTTCCCTGATCAACTCTCCGACGATAAAATGTTCCGGATGGTCAGTCACTTGATCCGGCGGATAGTATCTCGGCCCTTCAGGCAATTCCTTGATGATGAGTTGAATCAGTGTCGAGGTGTTGTTGCCCTGAAGCGCGGAGATGGGGACGACTTCCTTAAACGAATACAGTTTGCGATAATGGTCGATCAGCGGCAACAGATCGTCCGGATGAACCTGATCGATTTTGTTGACAACCAGAAAGACAGGTGTCTTCACACCTTTTAAATTTTCGATGATAAAGCGGTCACCCGGGCCGAAACCTTGCTCGGCATCCACTAAAAAGAGGATCAAGTCCACTTCATCGAGGGCATCCTTCGCCGTTTTCACCAGCCACTCTCCCAGTTTGGAATGGGGTTTGTGAATTCCGGGGGTATCCAGAAAAATGATCTGCCCGCGTTCATCCGTGTAGACGGCCCGGATTTTATTGCGGGTTGTCTGCGGCTTGTCCGAGATAATCGCTACCTTTTGCCCCACGATGTGATTCATCAAAGTCGATTTGCCCACATTGGGCCGTCCAATCAGCGCAACAAATCCTGAACGGTAATCACTCGGCATGTAAATCCCCCCTGTTGAAAGCCATCGGCAGCAATTCAGCTACCGTGGTTTCCGTTATGTCACCGTGCAAATTGGCTAACCAGACTTTCATCTCCGGAGGGCATAGTTCGGCGAGGACTTGTCGGCAGGCCCCGCAAGGGGAAACAGGGCCCGGGGTATCGGCAACGACCGCGATTCCTTGAAATCCTCCCAGAAGCCCGTCGGAAACCGCTTTAAACAAGGCAGTCC
Organism: Lihuaxuella thermophila; assembly: GCF_900110165.1. Lineage (GTDB taxonomy): Bacteria > Bacillota > Bacilli > Thermoactinomycetales > Thermoactinomycetaceae > Lihuaxuella > Lihuaxuella thermophila. Next base: position 84,883 of record NZ_FOCQ01000005.1, on the reverse strand, counting down.
GTTCAGCGCAATTGCTTAATCCGTAGGAGGCATTTTCCACATTGCATCCTTGGATGATTTGTCCCTCCCGGGTAAGCAGCGCCGCCCCTACCGGAAAGTTCGAATAGGGAACATAAGCTTTCTCCCTGGCTTGTATGGCTGCTTCTATCAGTTTCTTCATCCCATCTTCTCCTTCTATGTCATGTAGTGTCCCTATTATATTGATCATCCCCGATGATTACAATAATTGCACTCCGATGAATGCGACGGATGTTCCCAGCACCATTCCCAGGAAAATAGACAGCCGGTTTGGCTGCAGGCGCAGGCGAGAGCCGACAATCAAAGCGGTTAGGAAATAGACGAGGAGAGTGAGAATCAGACTTCCGATCACAGCCACGATCAGTGTCGCCACGCAAAAGGCGATGGAGGTGGTCATGCTCGGTTCCCAATCGCTTTTGCCCATCCGGTGTAACCAACCTTTAATCATTAGGGTAAAGAAGAAATCAAACGCGATGATCGCGGCGAACCCGATATCGGCCGGATCGGCAGATTCCCCGATCAGCCCTTGAAAGAGCGTATTCAGATAAGGATAAAAAACGCTGATTCCCACGATGACCGCAAGTCCGGCGGTCAGCAAAACGGCACCAGCTGCAACATCTTTCGCCACTTTGGCCAACGGATGGTATTCTTCGGTCACCATATCCACAACGGCTTCGACGGCGGTATTGATCAATTCGGCAAACAACACCAGAATAATCGTGACAAACAGCAGAAGTACCTCCGTTTTACTCATCGGGAGGTACAAGCTTAAAAGCAGCACGCCCAACGCGGCCAGGAAGTGAATGCGCATATTGCGTTGGGTGACTACCGTAAATTTTAATCCTTCCAGCGCATAACGAAAGCTTTTTAATACTTTGGTCACCCACATCGTAGACCGCCTCCTACCTTTGGAGACCAATCCGGCCCAAAATCTCCTCCTGCCTTTGAAACATCTCCTCTTCTTCTTCTTTCGTCTCGTGATCATATCCCAACAGATGCAAAAATCCGTGAACCGCCAGGAAGCCCAACTCCCGCTCCAAAGAGTGACCGTATTCGCTTGCCTGTTCTTTAGCTTTCGGCAGAGAGATGACAATATCCCCCAGTGAAACCGCTTCTTCTTCCTCTGCAATGACCCATTCTTCCTCCGGATCCCAGAGAGGAAAAGAAAGGACATCAGTGGGCCGATCCACCTTCCGGTATTCCTTATTCATCTGCCGGATGGCTCCATTGTCCACAATCGTCACAGAAACCTCCACCGGCGGAAGCTGTTCCGCCTCCACCGCCGCTCGCAGAGCCTTCCCAATCCACTCGATCGCTTTTTTATCTTCTTCGGTTGCTTCAGTTTCAATTGCCAGATCCAATTGTAAACTCATCCGTGTTTGACTCCTTTGATTGTTTCCGGTTCTTCGGGATATTCAATACGTGAATGGAAAATTCCTTGCAAGGTTTCACAGATGGATTTGGATATCAGATCCAACTCCTTCAACGTCAAATCACATTCATTAAATTGGCCATCTTCAAGGCGGTCGCGAATGATTTTGCGAACCAAATTCTCAATGCGCGACGGGGTGGGACGGGAAAGAGACCGAATGGCCGCTTCCTTAAACTGCGCTTTCGGTCCCGGATAACGATAATTCTCCTCCAACACCTGGGCACCGTCCTTTTGTTGCTTCAACGCTTTATAGTAAAAATATTTGAGCAATGTGGTGCCGTGATGCTGGGAGGCAATATCCTGAATCGGCTTGGGAATCCGGTGCTGCCTTAAGAGCTCCACACCGTCGCGCGTATGGGAAATGATGATCGTCTTGCTGAGATTGGGTGATATCTTGTCATGGGGGTTTTCCCGGTACAACTGGTTTTCAATAAAGAATTGCGGCCTCTTCGTCTTCCCCACATCATGATAATAAGCTCCCACTCTTGCCAGGAGTCCGTCTGCACCGATCGCCTCAGCAGCAGCTTCAGCCAAGTTTCCGACAATAATGGAATGATGATAAGTTCCGGGTGCTTCGATCAGCAGTTTTCTCAGGAGCGGATGATTTGGATTGCTTAGCTCCAACAGCCTCAGCGGCGACAAAATGCCAAAGACGGTTTCAAAATAGGGAAGAGTGCCAATGGTGAGAACCGCTGAGAAAATCCCGCTCAAAACGCCGAAGATGACAGATTGCAGCAGCGCCTGGCTGGTTCCATCCGCCGGCACCATAAAATACATGCTGACGATGGGAATCACGCTGGCTGTGGATGCGATCAGGCCCGCCCGCAGAATGGCGCTTCGCTTGCGCACACCCGCCAAAGCAAACGCACTGGCCGCCCCGTTGACCAATGAGACGATTCCGTAACGAAAGTCGAACAGCAGCTGATGATCAGCATTGTAAAAGACACTGGAGGAAATCGACAGCAAAACCACACAGCCAAGTGCCAACTCGATATCCAGGAGCAGGGTGATTAACATGGCGCCGAGCCCAACCGGGGCCAAATACCCGATCGTGTTCCATTCCAGATTCTGCCCAAACGCAAGCAACTTCATGCCTGACAACGTCAGAAGCAAAATGGAGAACAACAGGATCAGATTTTTATTATCCGTATAAACGTTGGAATGGAAGCGGCGAACATAAAAGAACAACATCACCAGAAGGAAGCCGGTCAGGACGGCCAGCCCCAGATAGGGCAAGAGATGCGTGTTTTTCCGTAACAGACCCAGCTCTTCCAGCTTTCGATATTGGTCTTTGGTAACGACTTCCCCTGCCGATACGATGATTTGCCCTTTATTGATCGGGATGGTTTTGACCGCGTCACGCGCCGCTTCCCTCAGCTGTTCTGTCTTTTCTTCGTCCACCATTTCATTGGGAATGATACTTTGTTTCGCCAGTTCCCGTACAATGGACCGCGAACGGCTGTCGAGGGCGTCGTTATCCAGCAGGCTGGTCACCAGCACCCGGTCCACCGAATCCCGTTTTTCGCTCAGTTCCTGCGGACGGACCCCTTCTTGCAAAATGTCATAAACAATCCCTCTGGTTTTCAGGCGAATATCCGTCAATTTCTCCGGGGAAGTGCGTGCCAGATTTACATAAAAATGTTCCGTAAAGTTCCCGGGGATGGCTTCTTTTAAAATCGCCTTAATTTTGGCAACCTTGTCTTCTTCATTTAAATCCGCAGCGGTCACAATTTTTCTGACATCCGCAAAAAAATGATCGATCCTGTCTATTTGTTTACTGGTCAGGGTGTCATTTTTGGTGTACTGGGTCTCCACCGCGTTGGCTGCCTGTTTTTTAGCTTCCTCTGTCGCAAATTCGTCCGCTTTTGTCACTGGTGAAACGATCGTAGCCGGGCTGATGGAGCCCACTTTCACATCATATTGCTCCGGGAGCACATGTTTCATCAACAATAAATAGAACGCGATCCCAAAGATCGCGTACAGGAGAATTTGGATGCGGGCGCTTGTCTTCCAATCTTTTGGTATCAGTTTTTCCAACCAAATGGACGACGGTTCTCTCTTATCTTTCATCTTGAACCGGCTCCTTGTCTTAATCCTTACGAACTGCATCATGTTCATAGGCCTCAATGATTTTTTGCACCAGGGTGTGACGAACCACATCTTCTTGACCCAGATAGACAAAGCGAATCTCCGGGATGGAGGTCAGGATGCGCTCGGCTTCTTTTAATCCGGACTGTTTCCCCCTCGGCAAGTCAATCTGTGTCACGTCCCCCGTGATCACCATTTTTGAACCGAAGCCGAGACGGGTTAAAAACATCTTCATCTGTTCAGGAGTTGTATTCTGGGCTTCATCCAGGATGACAAACGAATCTTCCAGCGTTCGCCCCCGCATGTAGGCAAGCGGAGCCACTTCAATCAGACCCCGTTCCATCATTTTGGCCACTTGCTCCGTTCCCAGCATCAAATAAAGGCTGTCATAGAGCGGTCGGAGATAAGGATCTACTTTCTCTTGCAAATCACCGGGCAAAAAGCCCAAATTTTCACCAGCTTCCACAGCCGGGCGAGTTAGAACGATCTTTTTGACACGGTGCGCTTTTAAGGCAGTTACAGCCATCACAACGGCCAAGAATGTCTTACCCGTGCCCGCCGGCCCGATCCCGAAAACGATGTCCGACTTTTTGATGGCTGTCACGTAATGGCGCTGCCCCAATGTTTTCACGCGAACCGGTTTCCCTCTCTGTGTGACACCGATTTCCTCGAGAAACAGGTCCAACAGCTCACCGGCTTGGCCGCGCGCTGCCAGGCGATGGGCGTAAACCACATCCCGCTCGGTCAATTGGATTCCCTTGCGGATCAACGATAACAGCGTATGAAACAAATTGCCGAGCACGGAGCATTCTTCGGCCGAACCGGAAATGGTCACTTCCTCTCCGCGTGCGATGATTTTGGCTGAAGTGTTGGCCTCAATCTGTTTCAGAAAAGCATCATGGGGACCAAACAAGCTGAGTGCTTCCGCCGGATCGCGCAAACCAATTTTAATCGTGTTCTCGTGTGATTGCAATGCTCATTCTCCTTGTAAAATCGGTTGTGGAACCGCTATGTTTTCAATGACATCAAAGTGTACTTTCAAATAAACTTTACCATTCTCCAGGCGTTGGTGCAAAACTTTTTCCTCAAGAATGCGCCCGTCAGCACCAAGCTTTTGAAGCAGCTCTTCCTTTGCCTGCCTTTTTCCCAAATGGACTGCCTCTTCTTCGGTCAACTTTTGATTGACCCACTCCATCTCCAAAAATTCCTGTTCCACCAAACCGAACGGCAACGACCGATTGCCCACCTGCACCGGCTGTACCCTTTGAATGGTTTCATACTGCTTGTACGGGAGTTCGCGAAATGGATTCCACAAAATCTTTTTTCCTATATAAGGAAGGGTTATTTTTTGCCGATAGCCCGTATATACTTTTCTTTTTTGCCGGACAGGGACCGTTACTTCCGATTCATACCAGACTTCCCCCATCACTTTCCCCTTGGCTCCCACAACCGTACCTGTATCCGGATCCCCGTAAATGCCGGACACGAGGACTTGTCCTTGACGGACGACATCATTGACTTCCACCAGCGGATTGCCTCGTTCTACGCGCATATCATAAATCAGCGCGTTTTTGGAAGCGACCAGGTGAACCGGTCCATACGAAGGCAACTCTTTCGGCGGCGGCTCAATTTGCTTTTTCTCGACAACCGTGACGGTCACCCGGGTTCCTTCCACCCGGACCCCGACCCAGGAAGCCTGCGGCAACTGGGTTAGCAAATGGTGTTGAACCAGTTCCCGGTCGGGAAGATCTCTCTTTAGTTGTCCAACATAAATACCTTCTTTTTTCAGCAGGGAGCGGATCTGGGCTTCCGGGATTCGTTCCGTGCCTTCGATTTCAACTTTCCAAATGAATGAACTGAAAAGAAAAATGAGAAAAAAGAACAGAATCATGCCGATATAAAAAGATTTGCGTCGTTTTACCCGCTTGATCAAAAAAGGCAAACCTGCTTTGTTGATGATTCGTAAACGAATTTTTTGCTTGCGCATCAGCGACGTGAAGAGAAAAAAATCAGGAAGCAAAATGGTGATCCGGATCGTGCGCTCGTCCACCCAGTAGATATTCTCCACATAAATTCCTTCCTGAACCGCCATGTTCAGCACGGAAGCCAATTGGGGTCCGGAACATTGCAGATCTATTTTTCCCTTAACGATATTTGGCCATTGTATCCCCAGCAACCTCGTTCTCCCCTTATTTGATAACTTTAAGTTCGTGTATGTTTCCTTCGACCAAAACCACTTCCGGGTAGATGGCTTTTATCTTTAAACTTTCTCCTATGATCGCTAAACAACCCTGGTTAATTCTCAGTTTCAACTCACGGCTGCTGAAATGTTCCACTCCCTGGTGGTTTTCAACCTGCAACCGAAAAGGACCGATCATTTCGATCCGGGGAACGTCACTGGTCACGTCAGGCGGCAAATCAAACCATTCAGAAGCCCATTTGCGCATCTGTCCCCGTCATCCTCCCGTGAAATGCCCTCATCTCCTTTGTAACTTTTATGCGGAATACGGCTCAATTATGAAAAAGCAATAGAAATAGCGGTATAGAATGATCTATACCGCCAGGAGTTGATCAACCGTTACGATTTGATTTCGTTTTGAGATTGAGCAACCAGCCGTTTGGTGATCTCGCCGCCCACCGATCCGTTTCCGCGTGCAGTCGTATCAGAGCCCAGTTTTACCCCAAATTCAGCAGCGATTTCTTCTTTAAATTGGTTGAGCACCGCAGCTGCTCCGGGTACAAGCAGTCTGTTGGTATTTGCGCGACGGGGCATGGTTTTCACCTCCTTGTGGTTTAGTATGAAACGTCAAAACAGATCTATCATCCACATATGTTTCCATGTCAGTTTAAGGAATTTTGCCCAAAGAAAAAAGAACACCCGAAGGTGTCCTTTACCGGAAAACATTCGCTCTGTAAGGCTTTTTAGCACGGGGAGGACCCAAAATTTCTTTCATGATCATCCCCTGGCGGAGTTGTTGTCGACTCAGCTTCCCTTTTTTGTTCATCGAAGTTTGGGGAATGTGCGACGATGGCCGGCTTTCGGTGTGAATGTCTGCAGACAGCATCGAAGGCGATGGGGGTTCGAAAGCAGAGGCCATATCATCCGGTTCCTCTGCCAACTCCTCCTCCCATCCATCCGGTTCCATTTCCCTATTTTCGGTGACAAGAGCCGTCCCCGCGAACTTTTTCTTTTTCGCTTCTTGCATCCGGTTGATCAACCATCCCGCCATTGCAATCAAAATGGCGATCATGAAACTTTCCATCTGAAGCACCTCCTCTCAGAGTGTGCCATCCGTTCCGCCAGCGCTTATTTTTCATCACCCGGGGGTTCTCCGAGGGAGCGGCGCATCCGTGTATCGGCTTCCATATTTTGCAACATATAATAATCCATTACACCCATGTTGCCGGAACGAAGTGCTTCCGAAAGAGCGAGCGGGATCTGCGCCTCCGCTTCCACCACTTTGGCCCGCATCTCTTCCACACGGGCGCGCATCTCCTGCTCCAACGCTACCGCCATCGCCCGGCGCTCTTCCGCTTTCGCCTGGGCAATTCGCTTATCCGCTTCCGCCTGATCCGTCTGAAGTTTGGCGCCAATGTTTTTACCGATGTCGATATCGGCAATGTCAATGGACAAGATTTCAAAAGCGGTTCCCGCATCCAATCCCTTGGCCAACACCGTGTTGGAAATCATATCGGGATTCTCCAAAACTTCCTTATGGCTGCTGGCCGAACCGTTGGTCGTGACGATCCCCTCGCCGACGCGGGCGATAATGGTCTCCTCTCCCGCACCGCCGACCAAACGGTCTATGTTGGCACGCACGGTGACCCGGGCTCTCACTTTGACCTCGATTCCGTCTTTGGCTACCGCTGATACCATCGGTGTTTCGATCACCTTCGGATTTACGCTCATCTGCACGGCTTCCAGCACGTCGCGCCCCGCCAGATCAATGGCGGCTGCCCGTTCAAACACCAAATCGATGTCGGCGCGCTGGGCCGCAATCAGGGCATCGACAACGCGGTCCACATTGCCGCCAGCCAAGTAGTGGGTCTCCAACCGGGTAATATCCACATCCAATCCGGCTTTTCGCGCTTTAATTAAAGGATTGACGATTCTTGCGGGGACAATGCGTCGGAGGCGCATTCCGATGAGCGTGGTCAAGCCGACATACACTCCCGAGGCCATGGCACTGATCCACAGCATCACCGGAACAAACGTGAACAAAATGGACAACGCGATGACACCCAGCACGACTACGACGACAATCCCCCATACCCCTGCATCCATTTTTTCGATCCCCCGCATTTTGATATTTTTTATAAAACTTTATTTTTATTATACTTTATTTACTCATTCCTCTTCCATTTTTCTGACAACCACCCGCGTACCCTCTACTTGAATCACCTTCACCTTGCATCCGCTCGGAATGATGTTTCCTTCGCTTACAACATCTTCCCTCCTGTCGCCAAACTTGGCATAGCCGGACGGACGGAGAGGAGTCATCGTTATTCCGACCTGTCCGAGCAAGTCCTTGCGGTTTTCTGAAGAAGTATAACCCTGTTCATTTTTTTGTGCAGCTTGAAGGACCAGTGGACTGGCCGGCCTCTTGCCAAAAAACTTGATCAACACCCATAGAACCGCAATCGCCAAGACAAACCCGATCACGACCGCCATCGTGCCCACCTGCCAGCTGGGAGCCGCTCCGACGACCGCCGCCACAACACCGACAATTCCCAATATGCCCAAAATGCCAAAACTGGGGACAAAGATCTCGAGAATCAATAAAATCAGCCCGGAAACAAAAAGGGCGGGTGTCCCCCACCCGGACGAACCGGCCAGATAATGGCCGAAAAAGTAAAGGGCAAAAGAACCCAATCCGATGATTCCTGGTGCGCCAAAACCAGGTGAAATCATTTCGATCGCAAGCCCGATGATTCCGACAGCGATGAGAATGCTTACAACATACGGATCGGTAACGAGGCTGACAAAAACATCCACACCGCTTCCCTCCCTGTCTCTGTTCAAAAAAAACAGCGTGTATAAAAACACGCCGTCAGCTTAATGTTTCCTGAACCAGACGATTGACGAGCCTGCCATCCGCTCTCCCCTTCACTTTGGGCATGATGGCCCCCATCACTTTGCCCATGTCCGCCTTCGAGGAAGCACCCACTTCCTGTATCACTTGCCGAACCAGAGAGCGGAGTTCCTCTTCAGACAGTTGTTCAGGCAGGTAGGTTTCAAGAATCTCGATTTCTTCCCGTTCTTTTTGAGCAAGGTCTTCCCGCCCTGCTTTTTCATATTCACTTAAACTGTCTCTACGTTGTTTGATTTCTCGCCCGATCACTTCCAGCACTTCATCATCGTTCAGCGGGCGCTTTTTGTCGATTTCCACTTTTTTGATGGAAGCACGCAACATGCGAATCGTGGATAACTTGGTCTTCTCCTTGTTTTTCAGGGCAGACTTCATATCCTGATCCAGTTGTTCCAAGAGACTCACTCGTGTGACACCTCACTACCGACGCTTTTTACGGGCGGCTTCCGATTTTTTCTTGCGACGAACACTCGGTTTTTCGTAACGCTCGCGCTTGCGCCATTCAGAAAGAACGCCGTCTTTGGCACAGGAACGCTTGAAACGACGCAGAGCGCTATCCAGCGATTCATTTTTCCGGACGCGTGTTTCGACCATATGATTCCCTCCCTCCACGGGTCAGCTAGGCCGCTGGGCTGGCAGCCTAAACTAAAAGGAAAAAGACCCACACATTTACGCAAGCAGCGGCCTTATCCCCTGAGGAGATGGTCAGCACGCACAACACCTGCATAAAAAATAAATTGAATCAGACCAACGACGCCCGAGAGCATAACGCTCCTTTGTTCAGACTTTCGCCTGAACACCCGTTGGGACAATACAGTCAAATTTTATTATATCGCACGTTACATGGGAGTGTCAAAAAATTAACCTGGAGGCCAGGTCAGCTGGCGTCCTCCGAGCAGATGGAAATGAATGTGGAAAACCGTCTGGCCTCCCTCTTCTCCCACATTGTTGACCACGCGGAAGCCTTTCTCGGCCAATCCCAGCTGTCGGGCAATTTTCTGTGCCGCATGAAGAATTTTCCCGGCCAGCGGTTGATCCTCTTCTGTGAGTTCAAGCAAGGAAGAGATATGTTTCTTGGGAATGATCAGCACGTGAACCGGAGCAACGGGGTTAATGTCGCGAAATGCAAGCAAATCCTCATCTTCATACACTTTTTCGGACGGAATTTTGCCCTCCACAATTTGGCAAAAGATGCAATTGTCCATGATTTCACTCCTCCTGTCCTTGATTCACATTATAGCAAATATTGAACAGCGAAAAACGTATGGCTCTTCACCCGCAAATCTTTAGCGGCATATACTGTATCACGATTTCCGCAAAGAGGTGAACCCATTGACCAGGAAGCCCTCTACAGGTGATACGAAGCTCAGGGATCTGATCCGCAGAATCGTCAAAGAAGAGTTGGCAAAGATGGCCGCGCAGCATCCGGAAAGAAATTGGTTGATGAATCCTGAACATTCAGAGTCGAGATCGGGAAACCATAGCGACAAAAGAACGAAATCGGAGCTCCATCCGGAGTACGCCGAATGGGAAGACGGGCCCTGGGCGGTATTTGGTCCTCCCGAACCGGATCCGTCCCATCTTTCCCGTTACAAACAGCAAAAACCTCCGGCATTGCCTGATTGGTCAGCCCCTTATCATCCGGATTTCAACCATTTTGAAGCACCGCCGTACACGCCCAAAAGCCGCAGAAAAAGATGATCACCGCTCCGGCCTCGATGAAAACAGAGGCCTTTTTTTGTAACGTGTGTATGGTTGTAAAATCATCCCCGCACTTGTAGCTGTCGGGACTGCCCCCCCCCCGGATTGGCCTTCCGGGGAAGGTGACTTGTCATGCCCAGGCTTGAGAAACATCGGCCCGTCGCATCGGTTGCGGTCTGCGTTATATTTTCTTCTGCGGTCATGCCGCCGCCTCCTCCCCCATATACTGATATGGACAAGGGAGGGCTAACGGGATGAAGGAAATCATTATTCCCTTTGCAACGGGTTTAACCATTTTTATGTTCGGCTTGCAATTGATGCGATCGGGCTTGGAAAACATGGCGGGAGAAAGGTTGCGCCATGCCTTGCTCCAATTCACCCGCACCCCGCTGCGCAGTTTCATCACCGGAATTGTATCCACGGCTTTTTTGCAGAGCAGCAGCGCGGTCACCGTGCTTACGATCGGGTTCGTAAACGCCGGCATTCTCACATTTGCCCAGACGATCGGGATCATTTTGGGAACCAATATCGGAACGACTGTGACTACACAAATCCTCGCTTTAAATATCGAGGACTTTGCCGTTCCATTCATCATTTTGGGTGCAGTGACCTACATTTTGCCGTTCAAAGGCTTGTCCCGGTTGGGGCTGGTGATCGGCGGATTCGGCTGTATCTTTCTCGGCATGGAAACCATGCAGTGGATCACCTATCCTTTGAAAGAACGGGGCTGGATTCACTGGCTGATGGAAAACGGGGGTCATCCGATCCTGACAGGGATTGCCGCAGGAATGCTGCTTACCGCTTTGATCCACAGCAGCAGTGCCTGCATCGCCATCACCATGGGTTTTTACGCATCAGGACTATTATCTCTTCCCTTTGCCATCGCCGTCGTGTTTGGGAGCAACATCGGAACTTGCGTCACCGCCTTGCTCGCATCACTCGGAACCAACCTGGCCTCGAAGCGAGTCGCTCTCTCCCATCTCATTCTAAACGCCGCCGGTGTTTTGGCTTTTGCGCCGCTCATTCCATTGATCAGCCAAGCAGCCCCCTATTTATCGGAGAATCCGGCCACACAGATCGCCCATATCCAGACATTGTTCAATCTCATTTGCTCGCTGGCCGTCTTGCCCTTCTCCGATGCTTTTGCCAAAGGGATTACTTGGCTCACCCCAAATAAAACCGTCCCGGTGAAGTGGAACGGGTTTCCGCGCAATCTCTAATACGTGCCCGTTCCTGTCCCGCCGGTCACAATTGCTACGCTGGCGCTGGCTCCAATCCGGTCAGCACCTGCTTCGATCATCTGCTGTGCCGTTTTCAGATCGCGGATTCCGCCGGAGGCTTTCACTCCCAGTTCCGGTCCGACTGTTTTTCTCATCAACTCCACCGCTTCCACCGTCGCTCCTCCCCGGCCAAACCCGGTCGAAGTCTTCACAAAACGGGCGCCGGCTCGCTTGGCTTGTTCGCATGCCTGTACAATCTCCTCATCCGTCAAAAGTCCTGTTTCCAGGATGACCTTGACCGTCAGCCCCTGAGCTGCTTCCACAACCGCTTGAATATCCTCTTGAACCGTCTGCAGGTCCCCCGATTTGAGAGCGCCGATATTCATCACCATGTCGATCTCCGTCGCCCCGTTTTGAATGGCGTCACGGGTCTCAAAAACTTTCACTTCCTTGGTTGTTGCCCCGAGCGGGAAACCGACCACCGTACATACTTTGACATCAGTTCCTGCCAAATGAGCGGCTGCTTCTTTCACCCAATAAGGATTTACACAGACAGAAGCGAATCCGTGTCTCTTGGCCTCTTCGCATAAAACGGCAATCTGCTCCCGGGTCGCTTCGGGTTTTAAGAGCGTATGATCGATCATCGCCGCAATCTGTTTGACATCCATATTTGATCTTCCTTTCACGATTTTCTCCATTCGCGCCAAGGCGAGGTTCATAATTCTCTCATTATTGCCGTATCCTTTTTCTTTTTGAAGTTGGAGGGCCTCCTCGGCCGTATACCAGCCCAGCCCTTCAATCTCTTCAAGCTGCGGAACTTCTTTCCCACTCCGTGCCTCCACCAAATAGTAAACGACTTCTTTATCCACCAGTCCCCGCTCCGGGTCCGTATATTGATATTTCACATGATCGATCTTGTCGATCATGTGCCCGTCAATCCCGGTTTCTTCTTTAATTTCTCTCAGGGCGGTCTGTTCATCCGTCTCTCCGGGCTCTTTTTTCCCCTTGGGCAGCGTCCACTTCCCGTAGCGATCGGCAATGAGCAAAATCTCAGCCCGGTCATTACGGATCCGGTAGACGACCCCGCCTGCCGATTTTTCTTTCATCTGACACATCCTTTTTCACCTTTTTTTGCGTAGTGATCATAGCACAAGTTGGATGCGGGAAACAAGATCATCTTCACAAAAACGGATTCGCTTCCCGGTCAGCAGCCGGGTACGGTTTATCCGGGGAATTTCCGGCATGAAAATGGGCAGACTAACCTCATCATCAAAAAAGTCCGGAGTGCCTATGAAACATTTGGATTGTGACTTCTCACCGCTTAAGCAACAGATCAAAGAATATTTATCGTGTCTCACTTCAGACATCCATCAGCTCAGGCAAACGTTGGACAATGAAACGACCTGCCTGCTTCGCCAATTCGCTGAACTAAAAAATAAGTTGATCCAGATTGAAGCATTGGCCTCTTCCTTTTACCTGCAATGTTATTTATCCACCCATACCAATAAATATTTGGAGCTGGCCAAAAGCATCCGCCACCTGTCTGAGCGTAAACACGGGGCACTGATCATCGTGGAACGGCAAGATGCTTTAGATCCTCTGGTCGGGCACGGGACGCCCGTCCATGCTACCTTTACCAGTTCACTTCTGGAGTCGATCTTTTTTCCCGGAAGTCCGTTGCATGACGGAGCCGTGCTCATCCGCGGTGACATCATTATATCTGCAGCCCATATTCTGCCTCTTTCCGGCAAAAAGAGCGAACAAAAATTGGGAACCCGGCATCGGGCTGCCCTTGGGTTGTCCGAACGGAGTGACGCGCTGGTCATTGTAGTTTCCGAAGAAACCGGAAATGCCTCCTTTGCATTTAAAGGGAAGTTGTATCCGCTGTATGCGAGCGGGCTGCCATCCTAAGCGTATCCGGATCGGAAAGCAAACCGCCGAACGTCCGGTAACGGATTGGAAAGAGGCTGAACCCTTCTCCCGATCTCGGTTTCGCCTTTTCAAATGGAGAGAGGCCAAAATAGAACGCCAGATGAAATCTTCCGTGTATGAATGTTTCGCCTACACCGTAACATCCGCGGCCTATACAGAGTGAGGGCATCGTGTCATCCTCCGTTACTTGATAAATCGATCATCACTTTTACATATTTGAAACAGTTTCCAGCGCTGTTTTCCATGTATAATATGGCTAGTTGCAAACCGCATAGGATTCGGGAGGAAAATATCTTGGTTTTTAAGAAATTTATGGCAAAATTGGGCAAAGGCGCGGCTCAAGTGGATTTGGTTTTAGATCAAGAAGAATATACGCTGGGAGAGCAAGTGAGCGGAGAATTGGTCATTCAAGGAGGAACGGTGCCACAAGAGATCAACGGGATCGACATCGATTTTATGATGAGCGTGCACACGGAGAAACAGGAGCAAACGGTGTTGATCCATCGTTTTCCGTTCCCCGGTTCCTTTCAAATTCAACCGGGAGAGAGAAAAACACTTCCTTTTTCCTACGAGTTGCCCAAGAATCTGCTGCTCTCCGGCTACTCGGTTTCGTATTATTTCGTGACCCATCTGGATATCGCCGGAGCGGTGGACAGTACGGACAGGGATCCGGTTCTCATCATGCCCCCCCAGCGTTTGCAAAATATCTTTACCGCATTGGAACAACTGGGCTTCCGTGAAAAATACGGTTCCCGTTCCTTTGACGGTTATATGCAGGAATTTGAATTCAGCCCGACTTCCTTTCTCAAAGAGGAAGCCAAAGAACTCGGATTTGTGGCAGGAATGGAAGAAGAAGGAATCCGCCTGTTGCTGGAAATGGATTTATATTCGTTTACGGGTGAACAGGAACTGAAACGGGAAGTTTGGATCGAAAATCGCGTGCTGGATGATCCGGGACAACTCGTCCCTTTCCTCCGGCAAGTGCTTACGGAAATGGTTGAGCATCCCCACAGCTATGTACATGATAAACAGCGTTTCTATCATCATTTCCGCCACAAACTCTCCGGCATAACCGGAGCGGTTGGCGCATTTGCCGCCGGATTGATCGCCGCGGAAGCATTTCAGGACATCGTGGAAGACGGATTTGCAGCCGATTTTGGAGAAGGGGAAGAAAGCGATGATGTCGGGTTATTCGATGGCTTGTTCGGCGGAGAAGAAGATTTATGATGATGGTTCCATGAAGGAAAAAGCCGCTCAGTTCGCTGGAGCGGCTTTTTTTAGGCAATTTTAACGGGTAAGAAGAAATCCCGGAACACTGTTATCGTCGGGTCAACGTTTGTAATAAGACCTTTCCGTTCCCCTTCTCCCAACCACAGATCCGGGATAAAGATTTTTTTCCGCTATTTCGTTGACCATCTTCCAGCGGATTCCCTGTTCCCGGCTGTCGGGGTTCACAGCGATATGCAAGATTTTTCATCTTTATGGATCGCAAGGCCAGGACTACCAAGTACTCCGTTTTCTGTCTCGAACAAATAGAGCGAACGCTCTTTTCCCGTCCGGTAAGATAAGATGATCCGGCTCAGTTGATTCTCGTCGGGTTGAAAGAGTGCATGGGCAAGCAACCTTCTCACCAGCTCCATGACAGCGGGGGAATCATGAGGACTCAGTGGACGGATCATGGTTGATTTTTTCGGCATACCCACATTACTTTTTGCAGGAAAATGGTTTGATTATCTACCCATTTATCCTGTTTTGCCTGTTCGAACAGCGCATAAATCATCTCACGGTCGGAAGGAGGGGTTTTGGCCCGGTCCAGCCATTCGGGAATATCCATCGGCGTCGTCCACGTGCGATAGCAGGATACCTCGGAGAAGCCCGCTTCCGTAAAAAGCCGGTGCCAACGGTTCAATGTGAGGGATTCGTGGTGGGAGGGATCGCGCAGCTTTTCAATCTGATTGAGCAGCCTGGCACTGTCGGCATCATCCGGAACAATATTATCGATCAGGATGAGCAGGCCGTCATGATGAAGAACCCGGTACATCTCTTGTACCGCTTTTTTGACATTCGGAAAATGATGTGCGGCGATGCGGCAAGTGACTAGGTCGAAATAGCTGTCGATAAAGGGAAGGGCTTCCGCATCCCCCAGCACAAATGTGAGATTACGAATCTTCCGCCTTTTTGCTTCATCTGAAGCGAGTTTCACCATCTTGGGTGTTACATCCAACGCCACCACGTGTTTGATGCATCCGCTTAACAGAAATGCAGTATGACCCGCACCGGTTGCAATATCCAGCGCTTTTTCCCCGGGAGATCGCATGGCTAACTCCCTGATCCATTCCAAATCCTGCCCTTTTGCATGAACCTGGCTTGTAAGGTATGCCTCCCCTGATCGATCAAACTGTTGAACCACTTTGCTCTTTTCGCCCAATTCCGATCCCTCCTTGTTTCGCCTGATGAAACATAGTTTCATATCACATTTCCATTATAAACGATGTTTACGAAAAATACCACAAGCAAAAAAGCTGTTCACTTGTCTGCTCAGGACAAGCGAACAGCTTCGAGCATTAAACGGCAGCCGGACGGGGGGTGTCTTCAACAACACGGACAAAGGTGCCGTGACAGTATTCGGAACCGGCTTTGTCGATGCGGACCCTGCACACTTTGCCGACCCATTCTTCTTGGGCAGGGAAGACGACTTGAAGGTAGTTGTCGGAATATCCCATGTACAAGCCGCTCTTCGGATCTTCTTTGTACGGGCGTTCCGGAATCACTTCCAGCACATCGCCGACGAATTTTTGCGCGTACCGGAGAGACAGGCGGTTGGAGAGTTCGATCAGGCGTTTCACCCGTTCGTGTTTGACCTCTTCCGGCACTTGGTCCGGCATGCGCGCAGCCGGCGTTCCGGTCCGTTTGGAATACGGGAATACGTGCAATTGATACATTCCCAGCTCTTCGATAAACCGGTAGCCGTTTTCAAATTGCTCGTCGGTTTCGCCCGGGAATCCGACGATGACATCGGTGGTAATGGCCACATCGGGCATCGCTTCATGCAGGCGCATGATTTTCTCCTTGTACTCTGCCACCGTATATTTGCGGCGCATCCGTTTCAGAACCGCGTCATCCCCTGCTTGGAGGGGAATATGCAGGTGGCGGCACATTTTTTCGGAGGCGTTCAGCACTTCGATCACGCGCTCATCGATCTGGCTGGCTTCGATGGAGCTGATGCGGATGCGTTTCAGACCTTCGATTTTGTCCAGGTCCCAGAGGAGATCGGCAAGTTTGTAGTTTTCAAAGTCCTCGCCGTAACCTCCGGTGTGAATTCCGGTAAGAACGATCTCTTTGTAACCGGCTTCCACCAGCTGGCGGGCTTGTTTGAGGACGCTCTCCGGTTTCCGGCTGCGGGAGAGCCCCTTCGCCCAAGGGATGATGCAGAAGGTGCAGAAGTTGTTGCAGCCCTCCTGGATTTTAAGCGATGCGCGGGTACGGTCGGAGAAGGTCGGAACGTCCAGTTCCTCAAATTCGCGCTGCTTCATGATGTTGCCAACCGCATTGATCGGCTGGCGTTCACGGCGGAAACGTTCCACGTATTCAATCAGCTTGTCGCGTCCCTGCGTGCCGATCACGATATCGACTCCCGGAATCGCAGCCACTTCAGACGGGGAAGTTTGCGCATAACAACCGGTTACACAAATCACCGCATCGGGATTTTTGCGGATCGCGCGGCGGATCACCTGACGGCTCTTTTTATCCCCCGTGTTGGTTACCGTACAGGTGTTGATCAGATAGACATCCGCTTTCTCTTCGAAGTCCACCCGCTGATAACCCGCTTTTTTAAACAGTTGCCACATGGCTTCCGTCTCATAGGCGTTTACTTTGCAACCCAACGTGTGGAAAGCAACGGTGTTCATTCCGTTTCACCTCCCAGATCATTTCGTTGAAATAATATACAGGATAAAGCGGCCAAGGAAGCTGTTTCCGTACGTAAAATCCGCATCCCCAAAGTAACGGGGACCGCCCCTGCCGCTTCGGCTTCGGCCACCTCTGTCTCCGTAAATCCGCCTTCAGGGCCGATAATGAGCAGAATCTCTTCAGAAGCGGCTTCCGCCAAGCTTTTGGCAAGGGGTTGGCCTCCCTTTTCGTAAGCGATCCAGGCGGTTTTTGCGGACTTTATTTCTTCGAGCAGTTCTTTCCAACTGACGGGGCGGGCGACTTCCGGAATGATGCCCCGATGAGACTGCTCGGCGGCTTCCTTGACTATCCGCTCCCAGCGTTCGTGTTTCTTATCGGTCTTGCGGCTATCTATTTTAACAACGGTACGTTCGGAAGTAAAGGGAAGAAAACGGACAGCACCGATCTCTGTCCCTTTTTGTAAGATCCACTCCAGTTTATCCCCTTTAGGCAGGGACTGTGCAATCGTCACTTGTGTCTTGGGTTCCCCTTTGGAAGGGGAAATCTGAATCACCCGGCAACGGATGGCTGCCGGGGTCAATTCTTCGATCTCTGCAAGATAGTCCCTGCCTTGACCGTCACAACAGACCAGCTGATCGCCCGGACGGCTTCGCATCACGTTTTTGATATGATGCACATCATCGCCGGTGATCAGAATCCGTTCATCATTCACTTGGTCTGGCGAGATAAAATATCGTTGCATCGGACACTCCTATCAGTTTACCATTTTTTTGCGGCAATGGCTACCCAGCGTTCTTCGTCAATGGTTTCCAATACCTCGAGTCCGAATTGCTCCAGGGCAGCAGCTACCTGCTCCGCTTTTTCTTCGATAATTCCCGAAGCGATGAAGATGCCGCCGGGAGTAAGCACCCGGGGCAGTTCATGGGCGAAGAGCAGGATGATCTCCGCCAGAATGTTGGCCACCACACATTCCGCTCTCTCCGCCACTCCTTTCAGCAGATCTCCTTCACGGGCGGTAACTACTTCTTGCACTCCGTTTTGTTTTACATTGTTTTCTGTGCTCACCACCGCCAGCGGGTCCAGATCGACGGCCAGCACTTGTTTGGCTCCTAATTTGGCCGCTGCGATGCTGAGGATTCCGCTGCCGCACCCGACATCGATGACGCGCATGCCGGGAGCCATATATTTTTCCATCAGACGCATGCTGAGCTTCGTGGTCGGATGGGTTCCCGTACCAAACGCCATCCCCGGGTCCAGCTCGATGATCTTCTCCTGATCGGATTCGGCGGTGTATTCTTCCCAGGTCGGCTTAACGGTTAAACGCTCCGTAACTTTGACGGGCTTATAATATTTCTTCCATTCGTTGGCCCAGGATTCTTCATCCACCACCTTTGTTTCGACGACTGCCGGTTCCGGGTCGATGCCGTACGTTTTCAATTGCTGCATCTCTGTTTGGAGCCGTGCGACAAGTGCCTTCGGATCCTCCAGTTTCAACTCGGACAGGTAACCTTTCACCCGGACCCCTTGCTCGGGATAGTCCTCTTTGGAAAGTTCGATGATCTCTCCATAAGAGGTTTCCCATTTTCGTCCGAGCACTTCCGGATCCTCGATCACCACCCCGTCCGCCCCCAGCTCCTGAAGCAGATGGCTGACCGCTTCAACCGCTTCATGGCTTGTATGAATATTGACTTCGATCCAGTTCAACACGGATCCCCCTTTTAAATAGAGAAAAACGGGCTGATTTGCCCGTTCAGTGGTGAAGGCCATTTTTCTGACTCAAGGCAATGACGAAACCACCCGGCGGAAAAACGGCCTTCCCGACAAATTAGTCACCTCGAAATGCTTTTTTCATTTTATCAAAGAAATTATTGCTTTGCTCATGGATGTACTCACCGCACAGGCGGTTAAATTCACGCAACGCTTGTTTTTGTTCTTCCGTTAACTTGGTCGGAGTCACCACGCGCACTTTGACGCGCAAATCCCCTTGCCCGTATCCGCGCAAGCGGGGAACTCCTTTTCCGGGCATGCGGAACTCCGTACCTGTTTGCGTACCGGCCGGGATCTTCAGACGGGCACGGCCGTTTAAAGTGGGAACGATCACTTCGTCACCCAATGCTGCCTGGGCAAATGTGATCGGCAATTCGCAGGTAAGGTCATCCCCATCCCGCTTGAAGAAGTCATGCGACTTGACCAGGATTGTGATGTAAAGATCTCCCGGGGGTCCGCCGTTGATGCCCGGCTCCCCTTCCCCGCTGACGCGAAGCTGTGCCCCTTCGTGAATACCGGCAGGGATTTTGACATTGATCTTCTTCTTCCGCTTTACTTTACCTGAGCCGGTGCAGGTGGTGCATTTCTCGCGGATCATCTTGCCCGTTCCTCCGCAAGCGTGGCAAACCCTGCGGTTGACGATGCGGCCAAACGGTGTGTTTTGGACCACTTCCGCCTGCCCGCTTCCCTGGCAGACCGAACATACTTCCGGAAACGTTCCGGGCTTGGCACCTGTACCCCGGCACGTATCACATGTTTCTGTACGCGGAATGACCACATCTACGTTTTTTCCAAAAACGGCATCTTTAAACTCGATCGTGAGACGGTATTCCAGGTCGGCCCCCTGGCGAGGCGCATTCGGGTTGCTGCGGCGCCCGCCCCCGAAGAACATATCGAAAATGTCACCAAAGCCGAAGTCCTGGGCTCCAAATCCGCTGCCTGTTCCGCCAAAGCCGCCAAATCCACCCGTTGGATCGGTATGGCCAAACTGATCATATTGCGCTTTCTTTTGCGGGTCGCTCAAAACCTCATAAGCTTCTTTTACCTCTTTGAACTTTTGTTCAGCGTCGGGTTCTTTGTTTACGTCCGGGTGGTATTTACGGGCCAGCTTCCGGTACGCTCTCCGGATTTCATCGTCCGAAGCGTCACGGTTTACGCCCAATACCTCATAATAATCCCGTTTGCTCATCCGACCACCTCCTCTTGCTGTCAACCTGGCGCTTTCTTTTATAAGATTCCACCACAAAAAATGGAAAGCCAGGCCGAGGCAGAGCCTCGACGTTGACTTTCCTGCCGAGGAGATTCTCTATCTCGTCTCCTCTTATTTATCTTCTTTTACTTCTTCAAATTCAGCATCTACGACATTGTCATCTTTTTTGGTTTCGGACGTTTCGGCATTTTGAGCCGCTTGAGCCTCTTGCTGCATTTTTTCATACAGCTTCACAGACAGCTGTTGAACCACTTGTTCCAGCTCTTCGGACGCTTTTTTGATCGCTTCGATGTCGTTACCTTCCAGTTCTTTTTTCAGCTTGTCTTTGGCCTCGTTTGCTTTTTCAACATCTGCGGCGTCCACTTTATCTCCCAGATCTTTGATGGTTTTTTCCGTGGTAAAGATCAGCTGGTCTGCTTTATTGCGGATTTCCACCTGTTCTTTGCGCTTTTTGTCTTCTTCCGCATGCAGTTCGGCCTCACGGATCATTCTTTCGATCTCCTCATCGCTCAAGCCGCTGGAGGATTGGATCGTAATGGCCTGGCTTTTGCCGGTGGCCTTATCTTTCGCGGATACGTTGACGATTCCGTTGGCGTCGATTTTAAAGGTGACTTCGATTTGCGGAATGCCGCGCGGAGCCGGCGGAATATCGTGCAATTGGAAGCGGCCCAGGGTTTTGTTGTCCGCTGCCATCGGACGTTCTCCTTGCAGGACGTGGATATCCACCGTTGTCTGGTTGTCCGCGGCGGTGGAGAAGATCTGGGATTTTTCAGTCGGGATGGTGGTGTTGCGCTCGATCAGTTTGGTAAAGACTCCACCCAGCGTCTCAATTCCGAGAGACAGCGGAGTGACATCCAGGAGCACCACATCTTTGACATCCCCGGACAGAACACCGCCTTGAATGGCTGCACCCATCGCCACGACTTCATCCGGGTTTACGCCTTTGCTCGGCTCTTTGCCGATGAGCTTTTTGATCGCTTCCTGCACAGCCGGAATACGGGTAGAACCTCCGACCAGCACCACTTTATCAATTTCGCTCGGGCTGAGACCGGCATCTTTCAAGGCCTGGCGGGTCGGCCCCATGGTGCGCTCAATCAGGTGCGAGCTCAATTCTTCAAATTTAGCCCGGGTCAAGGTGACTTCCAGGTGTTTGGGACCTGTGGCATCCGCAGTCAAGAACGGCAGGGAAATCGTGGTGGTAAGTACGCCGGACAAGTCTTTTTTCGCTTTTTCCGCTGCATCTTTGAGACGCTGCATCGCCATTTTGTCGTGACGCAGATCGATGCCGTTTTCCTTTTTGAATTCTTCGATCAGATAATCGATGATGACTTGGTCAAAGTCGTCGCCGCCCAGTTGGTTATCCCCGCTGGTGGCGCGGACTTCGAATACGCCGTCACCCAATTCGAGAATGGATACGTCGAAGGTACCTCCACCCAGGTCGAAGACGAGAATGGTTTGATCCTCATCTTTATCCAAACCGTAAGCAAGTGCCGCCGCAGTCGGTTCGTTGATGATTCTGAGAACTTCGAGACCCGCGATTTTGCCGGCATCTTTGGTGGCCTGACGCTGGCTGTCATTAAAATATGCAGGTACGGTGATAACGGCTTGCGTCACCTTTTCGCCGAGGTAGGCTTCGGCATCCGCTTTCAGTTTCTGCAGGATCATTGCCGAAATTTCTTGGGGGGTGTATTCCTTATCGTCAATCTTTACTTTATGGCTGGTACCCATGTAACGCTTGATGGAGATGATCGTCTTTTCCGGATTGGTGATCGCTTGCCGCTTGGCCGCTTCACCTACGAGCCGCTCACCGGTTTTGGAAAAACCGACGACGGAAGGAGTGGTGCGGCCGCCTTCAGCATTGGGAATGACGACTGCCTCGTTTCCTTCCATATAGGCTACACAGGAGTTTGTGGTTCCTAAGTCAATCCCGATTACTTTTCCCATTCGTCTCGTTACCTCCTACATCCAGTTCACAATAGATCGTATAGTAAATGGCAAAATGGTGACAAAAATACGGGAAGGTGCGTATGGAATCCGCCCAGATCAGCTGCTGATTTTAACCATGGACGGGCGAATGACGCGGTCCAAATAGCGATAACCGGCCTGCAGCTCTTCCACTACCATGCCGGGCTCATGTTCTTCGCTGTCCACTTGCATGACCGCATGATGCTGATGCGGATCAAAGGGTTTGCCTTCCGCTTCGATCAAGGTAAGACCAGCTTGTGAAAGCACATTCAGAAACTGGCGATACACCATCTCAATGCCCTCTTGCAAAGCCTGGGCATCATGATTCTGGTCGGCAGCTTCCAATGCGCGCTCAAAGTTGTCCAGAACAGGTAACAAGGCTTCCAATAGAGGGACGACAGCATACTTGACAGCATCCTCTTTTTCTTTGCGCGCCCGGCGGCGGAAATTTTCCAAATCAGCCAGGGCGCGAAGATATTGCTGTCGATTCTCCTCCGCTTGTTTTTGCCATTGGTCGGCAAGCCGCTTGTATTCAGCCGCTTGCTGTACCCATTCTTGCGTGGAAGGGGCTTCATCAACGTCGGAGTGTTCCGGCTCCGCTTCTTCCATATGCAAGGAGTGTGGATCCTGCTGCTCCTCGTTCCCAGGCACCGGATTCATCTCCCCGCTGGATGAAGTTTGGCCCCTCATTTGCCGGAGCTCTTGGTTTTCAGTATCCATCATCGGATCCTCCCATGTTTAGAAGACAGGTTCTTCCTTCATTTTCACTATTGTATGAATGCGTAAAATGGCCGTGCTGACTTCTCCTGCTGCTTTCAGTGCGTGATATTTGACCAAAAGAGGGTCCACCACACCCATCTCAATCATATCCACAATCGTACCCCGGTCGCAATCGATTCCAAGCGAATCGGATTGGCGTTTGAGTTGGAGGGCTTTCACCTGTTCAATTTTTTCAAGCGGATTAAATCCGGCATTGGCCACTACTTGAGCCATCGGGCGCTGCAACGCTTCGGCCACGGCTGAAACCCCAAACCGTTCCATGCCTTGAACCGTATCCCGGAATTGTTCCACGTCACGGGCCAGGGATAACTCGACGGCTCCGCCTCCAGGGACATATCCTCCGCGGACGGCTGCCTGTACTGCCGATGCGGTGTCCTTGCAGATTCGTTCGCGCTCTTCCACCACTTCTTCGGTAGAGGCCCCCACCAGAATCGTGGCAAACGGCTTGCCGCGTCCTCCGCTGATGCGGATCTTTTCCAGGATTTCCTCATCTTCCGCTTCCCGGCAGAAGCCGAGCACGGATTCCAATTCCTCCAACGATTTGAACAAGCCGCTTCGCTTGATTGGACGCGCACCGGTGTGTTCCGCTACTTTGTTCAGATCCGAGCGGGTGACTCGCTGAACAACCATGGTTCCCGCATCGGTCAACACCTCTTCCGCATGGGGATCCACCCCCCTTGACGTGACGATGAGACCGACATTGAGATGAATCAGATGTTCCAGAGCCACATAAAATTCTTCACGCAATCTTTCCTGTTTGGCAAAGCCTGCATCCGTCCCGCGCGCCTCTTCATCGACGGATTCAGGTTCCAACGCATCAGCAAGAACCAAGACCCTCGCATCTTTTTTAAACGAGGGCATCTGCGAATTCATCCGCGATTTATTGATCAAAATGCCGGAAAACACATTGCTTTCTGCCCGGGGATGGGCGACGACCGCACTGGAGAGCTTAAAATGTTTCTCCAACAACTTTTCCCGGCCGACCAGATGAGCTGCTTCGATCACCGCCAAGGTGATATCCTCGTTTTCACGGCTGGCCGTATAAGCGATTCGCTGCAGCCATTCATCATCCAATTCCCAGATGGGCCGGGCTTTCTCTTTCATTTTGTTCAAAGCGAAGCGGACACCTCGTTGAATTCCCGCAATCACTTTGACTACCGGCACCCCGCGGCTGACCTGTTTCGCGCCTTCATCCACCAACGCGGCTGCCAACAACGTGGCGGTCGTTGTCCCATCGCCCATCTCTTCCTGCTGGGCTTTTGCCACCCCCACGATCATGCGGGCCGCCGGGTGTTTTACTTCCATTCGATCGAGAATCGTTACTCCATCGTTGGTGACGATCACTTCATTATTCTCATTCACCAACATCGTATCCAGCCCTTTGGGGCCAAGCGTCGATTCAACAGCTGCTGCCACAGCCTTGACTGCATTGGTATTGCTGATGAGTGCGGAAAGATGACTCTCCCCTTTGTCTGAGCTCAAGTGATCTTTGTCAGGCACCCGGTACCCTTCCTTTCTCTACATAGGGATAGGGGTTCGCCTGAACCCCTAATACGCATAGTCCCGCGCACGGCGATCAAACCGCCCTATTTTCTATTTATATCAAAAATTTATTCTCCGTCATAAAGGGTGCTCAGTCGTTTGGAAAAGTCTTTAGCCAGGAAATCGATCAGGCTGATCACTCTTCCGTAATCCATCCGCGTCGGCCCGAGTACTCCAATCGTTCCAACGGGTTCGCCATGAATCGTATAGGAAGCTGTAATAATACTGCAATCGTTGATCTCTTCCAATCTGATTTCCTGTCCGATGCGCACTTGCACTCCGCTGGATTCCGGCCTCAAGAGTTGAATGATCGTCTCGTTCTTTTCCATGAGATCGAGCAGGGATTTCATTTTTTCCACATCTCTGAACTCCGGCTGCTCCAACATCCGCGTCGCCCCGCTGGTATAGACGCGCTGCGTGTCTTGCTCCGTCTGCAAAATTTGATCGACGAGCTCGGTCAGCTTTTCATAGTGATCCACATATCTCATCAGCTCGTCGGACAGTTCGCGGGCCACCACTTCTTTCATTTTCGAAATCGGAACCCCTGTCAGGCGGTGGTTCAACAGGTTGACCAGCTTTTCAATGGTTGACAGAGAGACCCCTTCCGGAAATGTCACCCGGTGCTGATGCACATGCCCGGTATCCGTAACCAGAATGGATACCGCTGAGCGATCAAACAGGGGAACGATTTGGAGATGTTTTAAATTGTTTTCGGAGATGGTGGGTCCCAGGATCATCGTCATATAGTTGGTCATCTTTGAAAGAATGGAAGTGGTGTGCTGGATCGCCTGTTCAACACGATCGATCCTCATGGAATAGTGCTTGTGCAAAGCGAGCAAATCTTCTTTGGTCCACATATACGGAGTCAACAGATGGTCCACATAAAAACGATATCCTTTTTGCGAAGGTATTCGTCCGGCAGATGTGTGCGGCTGCTCCAAAAATCCCATCTCTTCTAAATCAGCCATCTCATTGCGGATTGTGGCCGCGCTGTAACCAACTCCCTTTTTCTTGGAGACAGTACGGGAACCTACCGGCTCAGCTGATATGATGTAATCATCAATGATCGCCAAGAGGATCTGTTTTTGCCGCTCGGTTAACATCTGCCTCCCCTCCTTGTTAGCACTCCACTACCTCGAGTGCTAAAAATACTATAATTAAATTACCAAACGGCCGAATTGATGTCAATCATTCCCGTTATAAAACCTGTTCTCCGAGAAATGAAGCAAAAACTTCGTTGCCAAAGATCAGCCCTTTCTCCGTCAATGTGATGCGGTCTCCCTGTTGCTGAAGCAGCCCTTTTTCCGTCAAACGCGCCAGGATCGGGCCAAAGGCGTGTTCCACCGTCATCCCGTACCTTGAAGCAAAGCGGGAACGGCTGACTCCCTCCATCATCCGGAGACCGAGGATCATGAAGTTTTCGATCTCTTCCTGGCGGCTCACCGGATATACCTCAGCCACCGGACGGATTCCGCTTTGAACCTGATCGATATACTGCCGGATTCCTTTTATATTCGCATGTCTGGTGCGATTCATATATCCGTGGGCCCCGGCTCCCAAACCGTAAAATTCTTCGTTGCGCCAGTAAGTGGAATTGTGGCGGCTCTCGCGCCCCGGCTTGGCAAAGTTGCTCACTTCATATTGGCGGTACCCGTGCTGTTCCAGAAAGGAACGTGTCAATTGATACATTTCCAACTCCTCATCTTCCGATGGCAGAGGCAATTCTTTTCTTTCATATAGATAATGAAACAGCGTTCCTTCTTCCACTTTCAAACTGTAGCATGAAAAATGATCAGGGTTCAGCAGAACGGCCTGCTCCAGTGTTTCTTCCATATCGCTTACCGTTTGAGTGGGCAAACCAAACATCAAATCCAGGGACAAGTTGTCAAAACCCGCTTCCCGCGCCAGATACACGCTTTTCTTGATCTCTTCCGTCCCATGCACTCTGCCGATCCGCCGGAGCAAATCCGGGCGGAAAGTTTGCGCTCCAAAACTGAGGCGGTTGACCCCGCCCTCGCGCATCGCCTTGAGCAAATCCGGGCCGGTCGTGCCGGGGTTGGCTTCGACGGTAAACTCCAAATCGGCCGCCCAGCGGGGAAAACGCTCACGAATGCTCTCTAAAAGACGTCTCATTTGGTCCGGAGTGAGAATGGTCGGTGTCCCCCCTCCGATAAAAACGGCCTCGATCTCTTCAGGAGGAACTTCTTTTACGGTCAGCTCCATCTCCCGGTCAAGCGCTTCCAAATAATCATCGACAGGCTGCCCGGTTACGACATAGGCGGTAAAATCGCAATAATGGCATTTGTGGGTACAAAAAGGGATGTGAATATAAACAGCTTTTGGCGGCATCCCGTCACCTCCCGCTGGCAAAAAGCCGCAAGCGGCATGAACACCACTTACGGCTTTTCCGGTTATTTGTTTTCATCCATTTGCAACACAGCCATAAACGCTTCTTGCGGCACTTCGACACTTCCAACCGCCTTCATCCGCTTTTTCCCTTCTTTTTGCTTCTCCAAAAGCTTCCGTTTCCTTGAGATGTCCCCACCGTAACATTTGGCCAGCACGTTCTTCCGCATGGCGCTGATCGTTTCGCGCGCGATCACTTTGTTTCCGATGGCCGCCTGGATGGGAACTTCAAACATTTGCCGCGGAATCAGCTTTTTCAATTTTTCAACCAGCGCGCGCCCCCGGTGATAAGCGCGGTCCCGGTGCACGATAAACGACAGGGCATCTACCACTTCACCGTTTAAAAGAATATCCATCTTCACCAGATTGGATGTTTTGTATCCAATCAGCTCATAATCAAACGAAGCATATCCTTTGGTGCTGGATTTCAACTGATCGAAGAAGTCGTAGACGATCTCCGCCAAGGGCAGTTCATAGGTGATATTCACGCGGTTGGTATCGATATAGCTCATATCGAGATATTGTCCGCGTTTATTTTGGCAAAGCTCCATGACTGTGCCTACATAATCGTTCGGCACCATGATGCTTGCCTTGACATACGGCTCTTCCACATGGTCAATCTTTTGCTGCGGCGGCATCAAAGTCGGATTTTCAATGTCCATCACCGAACCGTCCGTCAGATATACTTTATAAACAACGCTCGGCGCCGTAGTGATGAGCGGAATGCCAAATTCGCGTTCGATTCGTTCCTGGATGATCTCCATATGGAGCAGCCCCAGGAAACCGCAGCGGAATCCAAAGCCGAGTGCGGTTGACGTTTCCGGTTCGTAGGCGAGAGAAGCGTCGTTCAGTTCCAGCTTTTCCAGCGCCTCCCGCAAATCGTCGTAGTCGGAAGAGTCGACCGGATACAGCCCGCAGAAAACCATCGGGTTAATCCTGCGGTAGCCGGGCAGCGGTTCGGCAGCCGGATTATTGGCATCGGTAATCGTATCCCCCACCCGCGTATCTTTCACATTTTTAATATTGGCGACGACAAAACCCACTTCACCGACGGACAGTTCGTCCATCGGCACGGGGTGGGGCGAATAAGCACCCACTTCGGTAACTTCAAAGGTTTTGCCCGTAGCCATCATTTTGATCTTCATGCCTTTTTTAATCGTGCCTTCCACCACACGCATGAAAATGATAACTCCTTTATAGGAGTCATACAGCGAATCAAAGATCAAGGCACGGAGCGGCGCATCCGGGTCGCCGGCCGGAGCGGGAATTTTCTTAACCACTTGCTCCAGGATCTCTTCGATGCCGATGCCCGCTTTGGCCGAAGCCAGCACAGCATCGCTCGCGTCGAGGCCGATCACATCTTCAATCTCCTGTTTAACCCGTTCAGGCTCGGCGCTCGGCAAGTCGATCTTGTTGATCACCGGAATGATTTCCAGGTCATTTTCCAGGGCCAGATAAACGTTGGCCAGCGTCTGCGCCTCCACTCCCTGCGAGGCATCAACCACCAATAAAGCTCCCTCGCACGCCGCCAAACTCCGGGAAACTTCATAAGTGAAGTCGACATGTCCGGGAGTGTCGATCAGGTTGAGAATATACTCCTGACCGTCTTTCGCCCGGTAAGGGAGGCGGACCGATTGCAATTTGATGGTAATCCCGCGCTCCCGTTCTAAATCCATTTTATCTAAAAACTGATCCTGCTTTTCCCGTTCGGTAAGCACACCGGTCGCATCCAAAATCCGGTCGGCCAGTGTGGATTTCCCGTGGTCGATGTGGGCGATAATGGAAAAGTTGCGGATCCTTGCTTGGCGTTCTTTTTTATCCATCGCCGTAGTCCCTCCTGCAAAAACGAGCACGACTGCATTCCTTAATTATAGCAGGATGCACGCTTTGCTTCAATGGAACAGACGCCTGTGGAACCCGCTTTTCTAATCCGCCCAGCTAAAAAGAAACTCGGCAATTTTCCGCGTTGCCTCACGGATTTCCGTTCCCATCTGGTTGCCGATCGCTGCTAACCGGTTGGATTCTTTCTCCACCTGACGGGCAACTCCCGCTACCTCATACCGGTCCATCTTCTCAACAGGATTGGATGTCTCCACGACCTCCCCCAAAACAGCGATTTCAATCTTTCCGTTTTGCGGACTGATTTGGATGGCGCGCGGAGCCCCTTCTGTCCCCTGTATTTTTTGTATATTTTTTTCTGCCGAATCGATTCCCAAAAAGATTCCCAGGATGAGCATCCCCACAAGACTGATGATCTGAACCGATGCGCGCATCCCATTCACCTCGATCATTTGTTGACATCACGGCTTGGCCGGCTCTCCCGAAACCGGGACCGCATCATGAATCTTCTCTGCTAACACTTTTGCCAAAATATCCAGAGATCGATACGTTTCCTCGAAATGATTGCCGACCCCGCCCACTTCCACCAGGATACTGTTGGGCGATAAAGACTGGTTATATTCTCCGTTATTTCCATTTGTGCGCTCTTTAATGACAACAGCTCTCGAAAGACCCGGATGAAGCTCATTAATCCGCTTGTGCAAATAACGGGCAAACTGCAAATTTTCTTCAAAGTTTTTGCTCGATCTCCCCACAATAAAAGCAAATCTGGCGTAGGCTTTTCCATCCTGTCCGCTCACCAGCGTCGTTTTGCTCCGGGGGAGCGCATCACGGTGGATGTCAATCAAATATTCGATGTCATCATGCTGTTTCATCACCGCTTGCACCATTTTGCGCGATTTCACATACGATCCCTGCCAAGTATATTGCTTTTGGGTGAAAATCGCACCCACGCCCATTTTTTCCAGTTGTTTAACCAAATGTTTGCTCAAATAGGTTACATTTTTGTTGAGATCGCTCGCCTGGCCCGGTTGTTTCTTTCCCAGTTCGGGCAAATAGGACTCCCAAAAATGTGTGTTATAAACGAGTACCCGTTTGGTTTTCACACCGCCCTTTGCAGGTTCTTGGACCAGCGGGTCATCCGCGGATTCGGACTCCTTCAACCCCTTTAAAATTTCTTTTTCCAACTCTGCCGGCGGTGGTGATTCGATAGGAATCGATGTATAGTCCACATCCTCACTCGCCACGTCTATTTCCGAATCAAACAGGGCAAACATGGGAAGCTCCCTTCCCAAAAAGGTTCGCGGATCACGAAAATCAATGCTGGTCATCAATTCAAAAATGAGCCGGGACACCATTTTTTCCATTCCGGAGGCTTGTACATGCTCTTTTAAGTAAGGGATCTCCCCGCCCATCACCATCACCAGCGTTTTGTCGGAAATGTGGGAAGTCCATTTGCTTAACTCGGAGGACCCAATGCTGTTTTCCGCTTGAATCATCGCAAAAGCACCGGCAAAAGAAAAGATGAGCGCCGTTCCGAGAAGCAGCAGCACAAATACCCGGCGCGTTTTGGGGCCGGACATATTTACCGTGGTAAATCCGCGATATCGGTTTCTCATCTCGTTCACCCTCTATCAACTCGTCTCATCCTCAAACTATGAGAGAGTTGCAAGGAGTAGAACCTATCAAAAAGAAAAAGTAGAAAGAGAGGATCATAAAAAAATAAGAGAATATACCGTGTATATCCTCCATAGAGACGGTTATTGGACATGTGAAGCCACATTATCCATGGTTACCGCTTCATGCAGGGCACAGTTGATGCCATTGGCCACCAATTTGGCGATATTGGCGATAAAGGAGTCCACTTCTTTCGGGGTCACAATGAGATTTTGCCCCAGCGGAGCCAGCACCTCCTGAATTAATTGTCTCTTTTCCTCAGCATCCAGCCCGCCGAACATTCCCATCATCCGGTTTCGCGTCTCTTTCGGCACCTCATGTTCCTGCAGTTCTCTCACCGTCGGCCGGTTGTACGGATCGAGCGGATTGGAGCGTATTCCTTGCATCTCCCTGCTGATGTGCGACAACACAAAGTCGATCGTATCATGGGCGATGGTCACCGCATCCACAACGGTTGGAACTCCAATCGCAATCACCGGAATGCCCAGTGTTTCCCTATTTAATGCCTTCCGCCTGTTCCCTACCCCCGAACCCGGGTTGATGCCGGTATCGGCCACTTGAATCGTGGTATTCACCCTAGAAAGGGCCCTTGAGGCCAAAGAGTCAAAGGCGATGACGAAATCGGGCTTCGATTTTTCCACCACTCCGTGCACGATTTCACTGGTCTCGATTCCCGTAATCCCCAATACGCCCGGGGAAATGGCGCTGACCGAGCGGTAGCCCTCCGCCACGTGCTCCGGGGACAATTGAAAAAGATGGCGGGTGACCATGGCATGTTTCATTACCAGGGGTCCAAAAGCATCTGCCGTCACATTCCAGTTGCCAAGACCCACCAGTAACGCCTTGTCATTCGGACCAATCCCCACTTCCTGCAGAAAACGGTTAAATTGATCCGAAAAATGTGTAGCCACCCGGTTTTCCAGCACTGAATCTTTGGAGCGAAGACCAGGAACTTCCAAAGTCAGATATGTACCGGGAACTTTTCCCATTTCTTCCCCGCCGGCTTCGTCATCGATCCAAATCCAACTGGTCGTGATCCCGTTCTCCGTTGTCTCTTCAATGCGGACACCCGGAATCGAACTTCCCTCCCCGCGACGTGCAACCGCCATATCGTGAGCCTCGCGCGCCAAATCCGTCCGGATCGAATAACCGCTCAAATCAATTTGATGCTCCCGCTGCATTCCGTTCACTCCTTCCATATACCTAGCTGTATTTTTTGCAATTGCGTGTTTTAATTATTCTCCCGCATGCCTGTTATTGCTTTTTATCTTCCCTCATGCTAGAATATTGCGTGTTGCATGTAATGGGATGCGTAATAATGCCCCGGGAGGTGAAAGATTTGGCTAACATTAAATCCGCAATTAAACGTGCAAAAACCAACGAGGTACGTCGCGCACGCAACGCTGCCCAAAAATCCGCCATGCGTACTACCGTGAAAAAATTCTTGGCTGCCGTGGAAGCGAATGATCAAGCACAGGCAACTGCACTGTTGAAAGAAGCGACCCGCAGCTTGGACAAAGCGGTAACCAAAGGGATTATCCATAAAAATGCAGCTGCACGCAAAAAATCCCGTCTGGCTAAAAAGCTGCAAGCTTTGAACGCTTAATTCACATACCCTCTGAGCCGGGTTCAGCCAGGCTGCTGACAAGAGTCAGCAAGCCTTTTTACATAGGAATACCGTTTAAAAAAGCGCCTTTCTTAGATTTTGGTTCTAAGAAGGGCGCTTTTTTTGACAAAAGAAATCCTCATGAAAAGGATTATACAAAAAGATGAAGAAGGAAATAGAATCAAACAGAAAAAAATATTATTGCAAAAACAAAATATAAAAGAAAAAATGCTATACTTTAGAGTAATCAAACATCACTCTCATCCGAAAAGCAGGTGATTCACATTGAAGGGAATTCCGGTTCCGTTTGTGCGTGCCAATCAGTGGTTTATCTTGCTTTCCGTCCTGTTGACCCTGGTACTCGGCCTTCCTGAAATCCTGTTGATTCCCCTCCTCGCCGGCTTGTACAGTCTGGCTTTCAAACAAAACCCCGTTTTTGGGCTGGTGCGCCCGTTCTTAAAAAAACCGCCGTCTGATTATGAACAGGAAGACCCGGAACAGCAACGGTTCAATCAATGGATCGCCGTCATCTGCCTGGGACTCAGTTACCTGGGATTTGCCACGGGGTATGGTGTGGCGGGGTATATATTTATGATCATGGTGGGAGCCGCCTCGCTGCTTGCCATCCTGGGCTTTTGCATCGGATGTTTCATTCGCTATCAATACATTCAATGGAAGCATCGCCGCCAGTCGGGGTGACAGCATACAGGGAAAATCAGCAGAAAACCGGCGGCCATATCGTTTCCTGTCCGCCGGCTCCATCCTTTTCAGCTAAAAAACAGATCCACAATATCTTTGTCTGCCGATCGTTTGATCCGGTAAAACTCTGAATAACCGCAGTTTTTGCATGAAACAACTTTAAATTCATTGTGCTGAATATCAAAGAAACGACTTAGGCCTGTTCCTGTCGCTGCAATCTCTCCCACCGTCACTTCCTGACCGCCGCATTTGGGACATCCTCTTTTCATCGTTTTATATCCTCCACTTACGGCTTAAAGCAGCTTTCGGGCCGTCTGGCTTTTTTCCGCCTCTTTTTCGTCCTTCATCGTCCCCAGCAGGCGGTCCATCACCGGGTTGGTCACTCCATACCAATAATGTTCGCTTTTAAAATGATGCAACAGATGGTATTTTTTCAGCATTCGGCCCCACGGGGTGAGCGGTTTGATCGGGCGATGGGCTACATAATGCTTCCACTCGTAATAGAGTTGATACCCCATTGCTCCAGTGACAAAGGAAATGGTCACGTACGCGTTCCCGCTGATCAAAAACGCGATCGTCCCAATCAGCAGAAATTGGGGAGCCGTATACCAAACCGGCAGAAAAAGCAACTTCAGGTTATCGGGATCTTCATGGTGATCATAATGCAATCGCTTAAGTAATTGAAGAAGAGTCCGGTTTTTTGGCGGTTTTAGATGAAAGAAAAATCGATGGGTCAGATACTCGCTGACAGCAAACAAGACACATCCCACCACCGCTGCCAACCAAATCCGGCCTTCCCCCACACGTGGCACAGTCATGACGACCCCGGCTGAGAAAAACAGGCACAGGATGAAAACGTCGTAATGGGAGAAAAATTCTTTCAGATACTTGGACATCGAATCACTCCTTTCCATTTGATCCACCTATAAACATTCTAACAATTTTTATGATTGCGGAATATCTTCTCATGCATAAAAAAATGCCGGGGAAGCATCCCCGGCACTCCATGTTACAAGAGCCCCATCGCCTCTTGCATTTTCCTCAACGTGTCGTCAGCGGTTTGAGCAGCGCGCTCCGCTCCTTCTTTCAGAATGCTTATCAGTTCCTGCGATCTCCGGATTTCATGGTATTTTTGCTGAATCGGGGCGAGATGGTCGATCGTGATCTCGACCAGGTCTTTTTTCAGCTGACCGTATCCGGCTCCCTGATACCGTTTTTCCAGCTCGGATACCGGTGTGTCGGTGAGCAGGCTGTAGATGACGAGCAGATTGCTGACGCCCGGTTTGGTTTCGGGATCGAAGCGGATCACGTTTTCGGAATCGGTCACGGCCCGCTTCAATTTTTTCTCAATTTTCTTTGGATCATCCAGCAGAGTAATGTAGTTGAACTCGCTTTCCGCACTTTTGCTCATCTTTTTCTCCGGGTTATCCAGTCCCATAATCCTTGCGCCAACTTGACCGATCATCGGCTCGGGGATGGTAAACACTTCCCCGTAGTCGCGGTTAAACCGTTCGGCAAGGAGACGGGTCAACTCCAGGTGTTGTTTCTGGTCTTCCCCTACCGGAACGAGGTCCGCCTGATAGATTAAAATATCCGCCGCCATCAAAACAGGGTAAGTGTACAGGCCGGCCACGACGGATTCCGAACCTTTGCTCTTCTCTTTGTACTGCACCATCCGGTTTAGCTCTCCGATCCGCGCAACGCATTGCAACAACCAGCTCGCTTCACTGTGGGCACGGACCTGTGACTGCACAAACAGCGTGGCCTTGTTTGGATCAAGGCCGATCGCCAAATACATTGCCGCCAAATCCAATGTGTTTTCCCGCAGCATGGCCGGGTCGCGCGGCAAGGTCAAGGCATGCAGATTCACAACGCAGAAATAGCAATCCGCTTTATCCTGCAACTGCACAAACTGTTTCATCGCACCCAGGTAGTTTCCCAGGTGAGGAACGCCTGTGGGCTGAACACCGGAAAGAACTCGTTCCATGCGTCTTCACTCCTTTAATAAAATAAAACAACTCGTCCCAACTAGGGACGAGTTGTGCTCGCGGTACCACCCTAATTCGCTTGTTCAACCATCCAAGCGCACTTCATCACATAACGGTTTTCGACCGGTATCACCTACTGGGAAGGTTGACCTTCCGTTCGGATCACAGCTCCAAAGCCCATTCACACAGTTCCCTGTTTGGCTTGCACCACCCGCCAACTCTCTGGACAGTTTCCTGTGTTACTCTTCTTTTTCATCGCCGTCGTGTATTCCCATGTAAGAGGAGACAAAAGATATTTGAAGAATATTTTCCTGTAATAGAAAACAGAAGTCAAGTTTTTTCCTACTTTTGCTCCGCTTCGGATCACCCGGGCTCTTGCAGTTAAAATGGGTTAAGAGATGTTTATCTGATGTTTGACCGATGGAGCATCAGCTTTTGCATAGAACAATCCTTCCAGTGAGAAGATATGGTTTGAAGTTTGAGTCCTGCCATCTCAAGCTGAGGTTACGCATAACTTATTTACAAAACACTAAAAATGTGCTAGTTTTTTCATGATTAGGGAGGTAGGTTGTATGGGGCACGCTTTACCTGTCAATATGCATCTGTTCGCACCACTTGCATTGATCGTGATGGCTTCCATGGTCATCGTCATCCGTTTAAGAGCCACCCAAAAGCCCACATCGGCCAAAAAGATCATCCTGCCGCCGCTCGGGATGAGTACCGGATTCTTGATGTTTCTGTTTCCGCCTACCCACATTCCATGGTCGTGGGCGATCCTCGCGTTTCTGGCCGGGGTTGTCTTTTTTTCCATTCCATTGATTCAAACTTCTAAATTTGAAGTGATTGATGATCAGATCTACTTAAAACGTTCCCGGGCGTTCATCTGGATCTTGATCGGCCTTCTTGTGATCCGGCTCTCGCTCCATACCTACATTGAGCAACACATCAGCATCTACCAGACCGGCGGACTTTTCTTTATCCTTGCCTTCGGGATGCTTCTTCCATGGCGGCTGGCCATGTTTTATCAATACAAAAAGCTGGAAAAACAGTTGGTAAGCAAAGTGGTACAATCATAACTAACCCCCCGCTGATGTCGGAAAGCGGGGGGTTAGTTTTCGTTTTCCATCGTTTCTTCGGAGACCACCCGGATGCCGTGACGGCGGAGAAGAGCAGCCGTCACCCCTTGTCCGGCTTTTTTTACTCCCCGAAACTGCCCGTCGTAAATCATGCAGCTTCCGCACGACGGGCTTTTTTCTTTCAAGATCGCCTCTTTCGCCCCTACCGATTGCGCAATTTTGAGCGCTTCGTACGCTCCGCGGATAAAAGCTTCCGTCACGTCATTTCCTTGATTGTCGATGACCCGCGCTTTCCCGTCCAGCACGTCCTCACCGTCTCCCCCGACAATTTCCGCCGGATTTCGCGGAGTTGGCAGGCCTCCCATCACTTCAGGGCAGACAGGAACCGCTTCCCCTTTTTCAACCAGTTCTTGAATCCGGCTGATCCGGTTATGCCTTTGATCATACCGGCAGTTTATGCCGGCAAAACAAGCGCTGACAATTTTTTTGCCCATCATGATCCCCGCCTTTTGTAATTCCCGAGCTTGAATTAAGATAACACAAACGGATTGTAGAATGAAAGTTGCGAACTTGACCAAAACTCTACTCGAACAGACTTGAACTTGATACAATGAAGGCATACTAAATGATGGAACCGTTTTACCAGAGGAGAGTGTTTCTTGTGCCTGAAAAAGTGATTGTGGTGGGTGGAGGTTTGGCCGGCTTAAGCGCCGCTGCTCGACTCGCGCACAATAATTATGATGTGACTTTGTTGGAGAAAGCCCCAAAACTGGGCGGGCGAGCGATCTCCATACCGATGAAAGGCTTTAACTTCAACTTTGGAGCTCACGCGATCTACGCTCGCGATAAATCTATTTTGCGTAAATTTGAAAGCGAAATCCATCTGAAAGTCGACTGGAAAGATTTTTCCCCATCAAAAGCTTTCTATGATTTAGGCTCATATACCACGCCCATGCCGGCAACACTGGAAGGCCTGTACCGCACAAAAATTTTGGATTCACAAAATAAACTGCGCTTTGCTTACGAAGTCTTTAAAACAATGGCTGCAATCGAGCGGGGGGAAGACGGGGTTCCCATCGGTGAATACCTGGAAAAAGAACCGGAGCAGGTGCGGGATTTGCTGCTCACCGTAGCTTCATCCAACTTCTTTACCAATGAGGCGGAAAAAATCCCTTCGCCCCTCTTTTTCCAATATTATAAGCGATTGTTCTCCACTCATCGGGCCGTTTCCTACATCGGGGGCGGTTGGCAGGCGATTGTTGATGCGTTTGCTGAGATCATCGAAAAAAATGGCGGGAGCATCGTGACCAAAGAAAAAGTGACCAAAGTGGAACTGGATGGAAAGCGCATCACCGCCGTTCACGGGAAAGAGCAGGTGTACCAGGGAGATCATTACATTTTCTGCATTCCTCCCAAAGAATTGTTCAGTCTGTTCAGCGATACACCTCAACAGAAATACTTTGAAGAGTATGCGCGTTATGTTCCCACTCAAGTGGTTGTTTACGATGTGGGTCTCAGCGAACGGATTCGCAGTCCGTTTACGTATGTATATCAAAAAGCTCAGCGCGTGTTCATCACCGATATTTCCTACTATGACACGACTTGCGTGCCCGAAGGCGGACAGTTGATGCAAGCGGTTGCCTATCTCAATGAGGAAGAGATCGCAAGCGGCAAGGCGGATGAAAAAGTAGCCCTGATCGAATCCGTCTATGACAAACATTTCCCGGGCTGGCGGGAACGCCTCGTCGCCAAACGGGTCTCCAAAAGGGCGACCGTGCAGGAAATCAAATGCATTGACGACCAGCGCCTGATGCCGGTCAAGTTTTACAGTCTGTCCAACGCCTATTTTGCCGGTGATTGGTGCAAAGGGGAAGGACAACTTTCCGAGCTTTCCTTCAGCTCAGCCTATGAAGTGACCAGCCGGATCATGAAGCATCCCGTTGAAGAATAAAACAACACAAAAAAGCAACCAGTGGATGGCAACTTGCACTGGTTGCTTTTTTCATCACGTCATCACCATGACCACAAGGGTTCCCAACAGGGTCATGACGACGGAGACAGACGCGAACACGAGCGAAAAAAGCATTTTGTCATCGGCATACACTTTCAGTTGTTCCGGCGTTTTTTGGTCGATGCGCCGGGTATGGACACGCAGATTGAAATTGAGCACGAGAAGCATGACAAGCGGGATCACAATCAGATACCAAAACGGGATTCCCTCCATAAATGGGGTATTGCCGTCGCGGATCAGAGCCTGGATGAAGAAAAAGATGCTCAGCGCGAACTGCAGGAGAAAGCCTGAAGTGTAATAACGGCGCCAACTGTTCCCCAGCTTGTCCAATTCATAACGAATCAATTCTTTCATTCCCGGGAACAGCTGAAGGAATGGATGGGGTCGTTTTGAAATCTGCAAGCTGATTGCAGGGATAAGGAAAATGAGACCCAATACGGAATAAACCACCACCCCCGAAGCCCGGCTCAACACCAGGCCAAGCAAGAGGATCAGCGTTACGGCAAACATCAGATTCATATAGATGAACTGCTTTCTGCGCAGGTTGTTCAAGCGACGCTCTTCCATACAAAACCTCCTCACACCGCATATTCTGTGAAAGTGCATCGAGGCGGGCGGTCGTCGGCCACCCTGTACGAATGCGAAAAGTCTGTCTCTCCAAGGCTCGCTCGGACCGGAAATCCGTTTGTTATCCATCTTAACATATTTTGGTCCCCGTGCCTGATCCAGTTGTTGCAATCGGAGGAACATCCCGGTTTCACTTCCCATCCGCTGGATGGACTTGGATCAACAATCGCTCCACGCCGAGCACTTTATCGATTTTTCCCGATTTGATATCCTGTTCCGTTGCAATCGCTTTGGCCAGCAAAGAGCGGAGGATTTTTTCGGAAAAGGACGCTCCCTGCTTGTAGGCCAACTTGACCGGATAAGGATGAATCTTTAGGAAAGAGCCGATTTCCTTTTCGGACATCCCTTGTTGGGACAAAACCTTTACTTGAAGCATGAGACGGAATTGGCGAATGATCAGGGCCAGTATTCTGATCGGTTCTTCCCGCTGATCGAGGAGATCGTACCAGATGCTGAACGCTTCATCCAGTTTCCGCTGCGCGATGCGGTCGATGAGTTTAAACACATCCTGTTCCAACGTCCGGGGAACCAATTCCGCGACCATCTGAGAAGTAACCGTTCCCCCTTGTCCTGCGTAAATGGCCAGTTTCACACATTCCTGATGCAGGAGGCGCAAATCATTGCCGACCAGCAGGACGAGCTCCCTCAATGTTTGTTTCTCTATATTGACGTTCAGCTGCTTGAACCGCTTTTTTAACCAGTCGACGAGCATCGGTCCGTTCAACGGCTCAAAATTCATCGTGCGAGCCTGCTTCTCCAATGCTTTGGTCACTTTTTTTCGTTTATCCAATTTATCTGTGGGAGCGATGAGGACCACAACGCTGGATGTAAGAGGCTGCTGGAGATAAGAGAGCAGCGCCTCGGGATTGTGATCCACCCCGCCCCTTGTTTTCTGCGTGGTGAGAAAGTAGGCGTTTTTCCCGACAATCAAGCGGCGATCCCCAAAAAAAGGAAGAGTTTCCGCCTCTTGCACAAGAGTCTGTACCGGAACCTCTTCCAAATCCAATTTGACGATGTTACCTAAACCGTCCCCGTCCGGCATGAGTTGCTTTTCCATCCACTCGACTGTCTCTTCGATCAAAAAGGTTTCTGTTCCGTAAAAAAAGTAAACCGGATGAACGATTCCTTTCTTGATTTCTTGCAACAACTCGCGATCCATAGACGCTTTTTCACCTCTTCATCCCGTTTACTTGGTTCTTTTCTTTTGCACCACATCAATCGTAACCTTCCTGGTCATCTCTTGTCCATCTTTCCCGCTAAGGACGGCTTCAATTTCGCGGTTGGATTTCCATGTAAGGGCGATCAACCGCTCACCTTTAAACCTTTCGCTCCGATATTGAATCTCTCCGGACGGTTTGCGGACAATCAGGCGCTCCTCTTCCCATTTCGCTTGATAAACCTGATCGGGTGACCAGACTGCCCCCTGGGATTCAAAGGTAGTCATGAATGTGCCGTCCTCTGAAGATCGTTGCCGGGGATCGGCAGCAGATGAGCCTTCCTTCTTCACGCTGGTTTCCATATATGTGGATGTGGACGGCTGGGAGCCCTGTTCCAACGGTAAAAACGGAAGTGTGAAAAGAGCCGCAACAGCCGCGATCGCCACTGCCGCCCCTGTTTTTACCCACCGGGAGCGGATGCGCTTTTGTTGCTTGTCAGCGGCTTGTGCTAAATCTTCATCAATGGCGGGGAGGATCGAATCGATGACACTGCTTGGCGGGACGACTTTGGGCAGCCGGGATAACTCATTGGACAGCGACCGAAGTTGTTGGGCGAGCTTTCTGTCTTCGGGCCTCTGAGACAAGTGTGCCTCCAACGCTTCTTTTTCTGCAGGTGACAAATCGTCATCCAAATCACGCTGAATCAGTTCCATTATTTTTTCGCTTCCCATCGAGTCACCCCTCCTTCCCGGTATTCAGCCAACCACTGCTGAAGCTGTTTTCTGGCCCGAAACAGATGGGATTTAACCGTATTCAAAGGCAATTGCATCGCATCCGCAATTTCCTGGTAATTGTACTCCTGTACATATCGTAAAATAATGGCTTTGCGCTGCGCATCGGGCAACCGTTCAATCGCTTGCTTCAGATCGGCCGCGACCGCCCCGCGCTCCACTTCCCTGACCGCTTTCCGGTCTTCGTGCCATGCTTCCTCTTGTATAAAAACCACCTTCTTTCTTTTCCGGAAATGATCCATGCACACATTGGTCACAATCCGTTGTGCCCAGGTTTCCAGCATGGAATCCCCCTTAAAAGCGGGAAGGTGTTTATATATTTTAAGCAATGCTTCCTGGGTGGCATCCATGGCATCCTGCTCATTGCCCATCCAGTAATAAGCCGTGCGGTAAACGGGTGTCTCCAATCGTCTCAAGAGCTGCACAATCGCCTCACGGTCTCCGGACTTGGCCCGCTCTATGATTTCCTGGTCGACCAATCCAACCCCCCCTAATGAGATAGACTCCGTTTGTGATTCATAAGTTGCAACCAAAAAAGCCGGACTTTCAAGGTTGAAGCATCGTTTCCGTCCTGATGCCTTCCGGCCGGATCTTTACCGTGACGGCTCCGTGTCGGTCGGTTCTGAGTACCGCCGCTCCAATTGCCTGTAAACGTTGGAGCACTTCAGGAGCCGGATGGCCGTAACGGTTTTCCCTCCCTACAGAGATGATCGCCTGACGGGGCTTCAGTACTTGAAGCCATTTCGCCTGTGTCGATGTTCGGCTGCCATGATGGGCTACTTTTAACAAATCAACGGTTGGCAGCGCCCATTCCGACAAGACTTTCGATTCAGCTTCTCGCTCCATATCACCTGTCATCATGATTCGCATTTGAAAGACAGAAAGCAGAAAGACAACCGAATCATTATTGCTCTTTTCGTTCGTACCGATCAATCGGGACGGATCAGGGTGAAAAAACTTCCACTTGATGCCCGGCTCCACCTCCCAAGATACCCCGGGAGACAGCGTATAGATCCGTGTTCCTTTTTTGGCCAGCGTTTGGAGCAACCTCTTTTCCGTCTGGCTGCCGGGAGGATGGGGATTGCGGATGACCCTTCGAACAGGAAAGCGCTCTGCTACCGCCAAGAGTCCCCCGATGTGATCCGTGTCCCCGTGAGTGATCACTAATTCATCAATCTGACGGATGCCCCGGTATTTCAAATATGGAACGACGATCCGTTTTCCCACCTCAAATGGATCGCGCCTGATTTGCCATGGTTTCCTCGGGAAAAAGGGAGTTCCTCCTCCATCCACCAAAATGACTTTTCCTTCCGGTGTTTCAATCACCGTACAATCCCCTTGCCCTACATCCAAAAAAGCGATTCTGGCTTCGTCCTTTCCCCACAGGTGTGCCTGATGGGCAACCGCAACCAAACATATGAAACACAGACCGGAAAGCATTCGGTGCCGACCCGGGAAAATCAAATTTCCCGCCCAGCTGATCCATAGATAGATAGCGGCCAAAGAATACAGCAAAACCCACAGAAGAGTTGGCGGGACCCAGGTGACATGGGCCCAAGACCACTCTAACAACAGATCCGTTCCCTTATGTACCAGATCGAGCAACAGGGAAGAGAAGCCGGCCAGCCATCTTCCTGCCGTTTCATGTACAAAACCGAGCAGCAAAGCTGCCGTCGAAACGGGGATCACCAATGAGCTGATCACAGGGACAAACAGCAGATTGGCAAACCACGACAGAAATGAGAACTCATAAAAATGATATATGAGGACCGGAAAAGAGACAACTTGCGCTACCAATGCAACAGCGATCCCCTGATTCAGCCGATGCCACGGAAAGGGAAGCTGCCGGGCGATCGGTTCCACCCCGATAATGAGAGCGCCGGTCACGAGAAAGGTAAGCTGAAATCCCGGTTCAAAGATTTGATAAGGATTCCAGGCAAGTTGAATCAACAGCGACAGAGCCATAAAGGAGAGCAGTTCCTTCCAGCGGCCGAAGAGGACTGCCAACAGACTTAAACCGGCCATGATCGCGGCACGGATCACCGGAGCCTCCGCCCCTGTTAAGATCACATAAAAAGGAAGGGCCAGAATGACGAGCAAAGCTGCCTTTTCTCTGGTCAGCCCCGTTTGTTTCAGCAGAAAGTACAGACAAGCAACAAGCACCCCTACATGCAGACCGGAAATGGATAAGAGATGAACGATTCCCAGGGTGGAATAAGCGGCTTCCATCTCCGCATCGACTCTCTCCCTCTCCCCGAGCAACATCCCCCGGATCAGTCCGGCGTATGCAGGAGAATATATTCGCTCGATCTGCGATCCCAGCTCCTCCCGCAAGCGATCCATCCAGACAAACAGATGATCGCGGTCTGCCGATAAAATCTTCACCCTGTCTAAAGATTCTCCTTTGGCCAGCCAGTGAATTTGTTGCCTGTACAAATAGGCACGGTAATCGAACGCACCCGGATTTCTCGCCGGTGAAGGCCTTTCCAGCACCACGAGCGTTTCAATTTTCCAATAACGCTGAAATTGGTGCGC
Organism: Lihuaxuella thermophila; assembly: GCF_900110165.1. Lineage (GTDB taxonomy): Bacteria > Bacillota > Bacilli > Thermoactinomycetales > Thermoactinomycetaceae > Lihuaxuella > Lihuaxuella thermophila. The sequence continues at coordinate 41,817 of NZ_FOCQ01000005.1, read as the reverse complement.
ATTTAGCCACTCTGTTTCATTTTGCAGCCGAACCGTTACCTTTATCTCTTCCTCGGGGATTCTCCACCGGATTCGTCCGTCAGCCAACTGGCGAACCTTTATATCAAACAACAATCGATCCCCGTCGACTTGAGGCCGGGAAACAATCTCTCCCGTGATGACAGCCGCCGTTTCCCCGTTTGAACCGACGACGGCCGCGATGGCAGAATGATTGTTCACCTCTGCATAGGCATAACGGGCAGCGCCGACGGACAAGCCAACCAGAAACAACGTAACGAGGAGCCCTTTTCTGTACTGGTAAAAAAACCAGGCACCCAAGACGCTGATCCCAACCGCTAAACCGGCATATAAAGAAACACTTTTCCACCCCCAGTGACACAGCAAACTCCCGGTAATCCATCCCAAACTGCTCCAGACCAACGGTTGCTTCAATTCATTCTCACCTTTCAGGAAAATAGAAACCGGTTGATTTTTATCAGATGTGCATCGGCTGACCATTAATGGTGAGAATTATTCCCTATGGTTACTGTATTTTCCTTCTCATCTGTAAAATCAATGATATCCTGACCGGTGAGAAAACTTTAACTTCGTTTGGAGATGACAGGGATTGACGGACGCGGGGGCAATCAAGGCGGATCGGCACAGGGCCCTATCCAAAAGGGTCCGGCAGTCAAGCTGCATCACCCTTACCGGCCTTCTCTTAGCTTTTCTACAAATCCCTTCATACGAACACGAAGATGACTCCGCATGGAAGCCCCGTTGGATGGAAAAGTGGATCTATAAAATCCCCGCATCTGTCCGCAAGACGGGTTCGAGGTAATCCACTTTTTCTCTCTGATCTTCCCGGCAGAACTTGCGAACGGCTTCCGGGTCTGTTGAAACAAAGGTCAATGAAGTAAATTCGGGCGTTTCTCCCGCGGACAACAAAGATTGGACGTGTTTTGCGTACAACTCTTGCAGTTCCCGGGAAGTGAGGCGAAGGTTCGCTTTGTAGATGACCGCGATCGATCTGAAAGGCCCGCCCAGTTTGACATATTTGGGATCAAAGGAACCAACCAGCTGCCGATTCTTTAAATCAAAACCGATTTCTTCCCGGCACTCCCGGATGACACTCTCTCTGAGATCAACCCGGTTGCCGTAAACATCCCGGGGATCGACGCTTCCCCCGGGAAACTGAAGCCTTCCCGGATGAGCCGTGTCCGTCCCCATTTCTCCGATCAACACTTGTTCATCTTGAGTCACGAGCATAACCGCACTGTAAATCACCTGGCAGGCGTACGCTTCCGGCAATGATTTTCTGTTGGTATACAAATAGTGCGCATAATCGGTTTTTACCAGTTCAACATTTAAAAAATCCGGGTTGGATTCCATCCTGCTGACGGTATAGATGGTTCCACGGGTAAATCTCTCTTGATCCCGGTTTACTGTGTTCCAATAGTGATCGATTTGTTCTTGAATGGGAAGCGGCAGGTCCACCGTTTCATCTTTAACCCATACCTGGATCCTTTTAGGAGCGGAAAGAATGGTCACCTTTTGATTCATAAGCGTCCTCCTATAAATCAGAAATCGGATGAATTGAATTATCTTATAAATTCATTTATTCAAAAGTTCGGAATTAAACGAGTGAAACAGCCAGCAGGCTGGATCAACCCGCTGGCTTTCCCTGCTACACCCTTGGGAGAGTAATCCCGGTCTGGTGCTGATATTTTCCTTTTTTGTGTCGGTAAGAGACTTCGCAGGCTTCGTCGCTCTCAAAAAATAAGACCTGGCACAGCCCTTCATTGGAATAAATCTTCGCTGGCAGCGGAGTCGTATTGGAGATTTCCAAAGTTACATATCCTTCCCAGCCCGGTTCAAACGGGGTCACGTTGGTGATGATGCCGCAGCGGGCGTAAGTGGATTTCCCCACGCAAATGGCCAATACGTTTTCCGGGATTCGGAAATACTCAACCGAACGGGCCAGGGCAAAGGAGTTCGGCGGGATGATGCACACATCCCCTTTGAAGTCTATAAACGAATCGGAGTCGATCTTTTTGGGATCGATCACCGAGTTTAACGCGTTGTGGAAGATTTTATATTCATCCGCCACGCGCAGGTCATAACCGTAACTGCTCAGTCCAAAGCTGACCGCTTCTCCTTTCCCGACATTGCTGTCGATAAACGGTTCGATCATTTTATATTCCCGAGCCATTTTTCGTATCCATTTATCTGATTTAATGGTCATTTTTCTCCCGCTCCTTCTCCTATTCTCTTTTTTTATGTCATTGTTCATTGTACATGATGAGAGCAAAAAGAAAAACGCCTCCGTGGGGAGACGTGTATGATTATCATTTTCCAGCTACAACGGACCACACTTTTTCTTCGATCGCCTGGGCCAGGTCATCGATCAGATCATCCGCATTTTCCAGGCCGACGGAAAGGCGCAGGAGGCCGTCGGTAATCCCGTGCTTTTGCCGTACTTCCGGCGGCATCGATGCATGGGACATTTTCGCCGGGTAGGATAAGATGCTTTCCACCGCACCCAAGCTCACCGCCACGATCGGCAACCGAACTTTGTTCAATATTTGCTTCGCTTTTTCTTCGCTGCCGACGTCAAACGACAACACCGCTCCATGGCCGCTGGCCTGCCGGTCTTGGAGATGGTGGCCGTCATGGGACGGCAGTCCGGTATAGTAAACCTTCTTCACGGACGGATGTTGCTCCAGCCATAACGCCAGCTTCTCCGCGCTTTTTGTGGAAGCCTCCATCCGCGCCTGCAAGGTTTTCAACCCTCTCATCACCAGCCAGGAATCCTGCACGCCAAGGATGGCTCCGAACGAATTTTGCAATTGTCCGATCTGCTCAGCGATCTCTTCCTCTTTGGCCACGACCAACCCGGCGACGACATCGCTGTGACCGCTGATAAACTTGGTCGCGCTGTGAACCACAATGTCCGCGCCCAAATCGAGCGGCTGTTGGAAATAAGGAGTAAGGAACGTATTGTCGACGATCGTCAGCAATCGGTTTGACCGGGCAATGGCCACAATACCCCTCAGATCGGTTACTTTCAACAGCGGATTGGACGGTGTTTCCACATAGATCGCTTTGGTATTGGAACGGATGGCGTTACTCACCTGTTCCAGGTCCGTGGTGTCCACAAACGAAACCTCAATCCCCATGCGGGAAAATACCCGGGTCAAAACGCGGTACGTTCCCCCGTACACGTCCTGGGAGACGATCAGATGATCTCCACGGGAAAAGAGCAAAAATACCGTAGAAATGGCTGCCATTCCGGAAGCGAAGGCAAAACCGCGACATCCTCCTTCCAGTTTGGCGATCATGTTTTCCAGCGCATGCCGGGTGGGGTTCCCCGAACGGGCGTAATCATACTCGCCCGGTTGATCGATGTGAAAGTGGTGATAGGTGGACGCCTGATAAATGGGAATACTGGAAGCACCCGTATAATCATCGATTTCGTTTCCGTTGTGAAGCAAACGCGTTTCAAATCTCATCTCCACTCAACCTCCTCAGACTTCTGACTGCTCTGCCTGCTGAAAAGCTTCAGCCAAATCTTCTTTTAAGTCGTCTATATGCTCAATGCCAACCGATAAACGCAACAATCGGTCACAAACCCCCACCTTCGCGCGAATCTCTTCCGGAATATCGGCATGGGTTTGTGTGGCGGGATAGGTCATCAGGCTCTCCACTCCGCCCAGACTTTCAGCAAAAGTGATAATCTTCAAATTGCGGAGAATAGCCGGAATCAACTCTTTCTTCTTCAACCGGAATGACAGCATCCCGCCAAAACCTCTCGCCTGTTCCGTCAGTATTTCTCTGTCTCTTTCCGCAAGCGCCGGGTAGAACACCTCATCCACCAACGGATGTTCTGCCAAAAACCGTGCCAGCTGCCAGGCGTTTTCCTGATGTTTTTCCATGCGCAAAGCAAGTGTTTTCATGCCTCTCATCAGCAACCATGAATCAAGCGGCCCGAGTGTTGCCCCGATCGAATTGTGAATAAAACCCACCCGTTCCGATAATTCCTCCCCTTTGGTGACGATCAGCCCGGCCAGCACATCGTTATGCCCGCCCAGATACTTGGTGGCGCTGTGGAGAATGATGTCTGCCCCCCACTGAAGCGGCCGTTGCAGGTAGGGTGTCATAAAGGTGTTATCAACGATAGATAATAATTGATGTCGTTTGGCGATTTGACAGACCGCTTTGAGATCGGTCACCCTCATCAGCGGGTTGGTCGGTGTTTCGATAAAAATGGCTCTGGTGTTGGTCCGGATCGCTTGCTCAACCGCTGCTTCGTCCCGCAGATCCACATAGGAAAAACTGAGCCCGTAACGCGAAAGTACTTGTTCAAATAAACGATATGTACCCCCGTAAAGATCGAGGGAAACAATCAAATGGTCCCCTTGGGAAAACAATCCCATCACCGTTTGTACGGCTGCCATGCCCGAACTGCAGGCAAACCCGGCGTCTCCTCCTTCCAACCGGGCAATGCTTTCCTCCAGGATATCGCGGGTGGGATTGGCCGTTCGGGTATAATCGTAGCCTGTACTTACACCACCGATATGTTCATAAGCGGTTGCAAAATAAACGGGAAAGTTGACAGCTCCCGTTTTCTTCTCTTTTTTGGTTCCCACTTGAGCCAGTTGTGTTTCGATTCTCATGATGCAGCCTCCTGCCACGGTCTTTGGATTGATACGAAAAAAGCCTCTTCTCCTGAATAAGAGAAGAGGCCGGCACCTTCATGTTCAGCATCTTCTCTTATCTCTCAGGAAAACATTCCTGCAGGAATTGGCACCATCCGATGCATGTCTCCACATCGAGGTTGCCGGGCTTCATAGGGCCAGTCCCTCCGCCACTCTGGATAAGAGAATGAATATCATACACAGTTTTAAGTTTTCGGTCGGTCATTCCACTTGGGATGATTATACTAGGCTTTTATCCCTGCGTCAACCCGATTGAAAAATATGCACTCGGCTGAGTAGGCATGCATTTCATTGATTTTGCCCGTTTTCTTCCCTTACAATGATGATGTTGGCTTGAAATTCTTTATTTTAGAGGAGGTAGCCCATGTCAAGAAACAAAGCACTGATTGAACTTACCGATAAATATGGGGCAAGGAACTATCATCCCCTGCCGATCGTGATCTCCAAAGCAGAAGGGATCTGGGTGGAAGATGCGGACGGAAACCGCTATATGGACATGTTGAGCGCTTATTCCGCACTGAATCACGGACATCGTCATCCCCGCCTGATTCAGGCTCTGAAAGAACAAGCCGATAAGGTCACCTTGACTTCCCGCGCTTTTCATAATGATCAGTTGGGAATCTTTTATGAAAAAGTGGCCCGCATCACCGGAAAAGAAATGGTTCTGCCCATGAACACCGGTGCAGAAGCCGTCGAAACCGCGATCAAAGCCGTTCGCCGCTGGGCTTATGATGTGAAAAAAGTTCCCGATAACCAGGCGGAGATCATCGTCTGCGAAGAAAACTTCCACGGGCGGACCATCACGGCTGTTTCCCTGTCCTCCAACGATGAATACAAACGTGGATTTGGCCCCCTTACACCCGGATTTAAGATTATTCCGTACGGCGATGTGGAAGCGCTTAAGAAAGCGATCACTCCCAACACTGCCGCATTCCTGCTCGAACCGATCCAGGGAGAAGCCGGCGTGATCGTTCCCCCGGAAGGTTACCTGAAAGAAGCTTATCGTGTATGTAAGGAGAACAACGTCCTCTTCGTCGCGGATGAAATTCAAACCGGATTTGGCCGTACCGGGCAAACGTTCGCTTGCGATTGGGAAGATGTGAAACCGGATATGTTTATTATGGGAAAAGCACTCGGAGGCGGAGTCATGCCGATCTCTGCAGTGGCGGCTGACAAAGAAATTCTGGGCGTTTTTGAACCGGGCTCACATGGTTCCACCTTCGGCGGAAACCCGCTGGCTTGCGCGGTTGCCATCGCTGCACTCGACGTCCTGATGGAAGAAGAGCTGCCGAAACGCTCCCGGGAGCTTGGAGAATATTTGATCAACGAACTGCGTAAAATCGATAACCCGATCATCAAGGAAGTTCGGGGTAAAGGCTTGTTCATCGGCATGGAGCTTCATGAACCGGCCCGGCCTTATTGCGAGGCATTGATGCGGGAAGGGCTTCTCTGCAAAGAAACCCATGAAAACACCATTCGCTTTGCGCCACCGCTCATCATCACCAAGGAAGAATTGGATCTGGCTTTGGAAAAAGTGCGTAAGGTGCTTTCCAAATAATTTACACCGGAAACAAAACCCTTTCTGGATGGACAGAAAGGGTTTTTCCAGTTACTGCACGATAATTTGATCACGAAACTTTGCCAGAATCTTTTCCCCAATGCCCGGAACACGGGTTAAATCATCCAAGGATTGAAATTTCCCGTGTTCTTCCCGATAACGAACAATCGCTTCTGCCTTTGACGCTCCGATTCCGTCCAATTGTTCCAACTCTTGTACGGTTGCCGCATTGACGTTTATTTTTTCAGAAGCAGACCCGGTCTCATCCGTTTTATTTGCCTGGATGAACACAGGAACCTCTTCCCCTTTCTGCGGGATATAGACAACCATCCCGTCGGAAAGTTGCCCCGCCAGGTTTACCCGGTTGAGATCGGCTGACTGTACGGTCCCTCCTGCTTTTTGAACGGCCATATAAACCCGGGAATGGGCATCCAGCTCATAAATTCCGGGCTTGCGGACGGCCCCTTTCACATCGACAATCACTTTTGTCGCTTTAACGTTCTCTCCTGAATTTGTATCGGCTTTCTTTTTCTCTGTTCCCATGGCTTGATAAGGCTCAAGGGGAGCCGGTTGAGATGATTCCTTCCCATTCCACCAAAAGCTGGAGAATAATATAATAATAGTAAGAGCTAATCCAATTCCCAGCATCTTCTCTCTGGAAGTCCAATCGGCCCGGATCATTAAATCGCCCCTTTTGTTTATGAGTGGCTTCATATCAGTCAAGCCGGTCACGTAAGAATAAAAAAAGGATGTCTGTCCGTAACTGCACATAGGAGGGATCATCTGTGAAGATTGGTTTTATCGGAACCGGGAGTATGGGCCGCACCCTGGTGGAAGCATTTATCCGAGCGCAGACATTCCGTCCCTCGGAAATCGTCGTCAGTAACCGCACGCAAAGCAAAGCCGATCAACTGGCCGCGAAGTATCCGGGAATGCGCGCAGCTCAAGGGAATATCGAACTCGTCCGCGAAGTGGCATGCTTCTTTATCTGCGTAAAACCAGGTGAATTCCGGACCGTGCTGGAAGAGATTGAAAACAGTGTCCAACCGGAACAACTGGCGTTCTCCATCACCAGCCCGGTCATGCTGGAAGACTTGGAAAACTGGCTCCCCTGCAAGGTGGCCAAAATCATCCCCAGCGTCACCAATCAAATTCTTTGCGGCACCTCTCTTTATATTCCCGGTTCAAGAATGAACGAGCAGGAACAAAACTGGTTGCACCAGTTGCTGGCCACCATCAGCACACCGTTAAAGACGGATGAACAGCACACGCGCATCGCTTCGGATCTGGCCAGTTGCGCACCCGCTTTTCTCGCAAAAATTCTCGAGCAGATGGTGGAAGCGGCTGTGAAGAAAACAGGCATTCCCAGAGAGACGGCCGTTCCCCTCGTAAACCAGATGGCGCTCGGGGTAGGGAAATTGTTGACCGAAGGCGGATACACGCTTGAAACATTGCAGCAACGCGTCGCCGTTCCAGGGGGGATTACGGCGGAAGGCCTCCGCTTGTTGGATCGGGAATTATCCCCGGCGTTTGAAAAATTGTTCCACATCACCCACGACAAATATGCGGACGACGTGGAGAAAGTAAAGAAGTCTCTTCGAAGAGACTGAGTTTTTCATATTTTGTATTTTATACCAGATATATTTATTTTTTCAATCATCTGCAAGTTTATTTAAGAATCATTTATCGTTTTTCGATCCCTCCGGATCGATGGGAGTCCGCATTCGCGCATGGCACAGCACTTTGCTTCCACGCTCTCACGATGATTCCTTCTTTTTGGCCAGCATCGGCAGTGGCACTATTCATGGGAACTACGATTCAAGGCTCTGCGATGTAATCTGCTCATACACCAGTACGAACCTTTTTTTTCAGGAAAACACTTGCTTCTTTCATTTAGATTTTATAAAATGTTTAGACATATAAATGTTAAAGATGGATTGAACTGTTGGAGGCAAAAAGATGAAATTTTTAAAGATGAAGGAGCCCGCAAGCACCTGGACTCACTTTATCCCGTTTTTGGCAGGAATCGTGGGCCTGGTGTTTCTGATCCTGGAGTCAGTGAATAATCCTGCAAAGCTGGTCATCATGACGATCTTCGGGGTCAGTGTCATTTTGTTGTATGGAGCAAGTTCGCTCTACCATTGGATTCGAACGACCCCTGAGAAGGAATTAATACTGAGAAAGATCGACCATATGGCCATTTTTATCCTGATCGCCGGAACCTACACGCCTGTATTGTATTACGGGCTGGCGGGAGCTTGGAAATGGGTGATGTTGATTGCGGTATGGCTCCTCTCCTTCATCGGAATGGCCATCAAAATCTGGTTCATTGATCTTCCCCGCTCCGTATCGACGATCTTTTATCTTGCGTTAGGTTGGATTGCGGTGATCCCGTTTGCAAAACTGGTTCAAACTCTGCCTGTTGAAGCCATCATTTTAATGATTGCAGGTGGTGTCGCATATACCATTGGGGGAATTATATATGCCACGAAAATATTGGATTTGATCCCCAACAAATTCGGTTTTCATGAAGTATTCCACATCTTTGTCTCACTGGGAACATTGCTTCACTTCTTCATGATTTTTCACTATATCATGCCGCTTTGAACCAAAAGAAAATGTTGTAAAGGGGTCCGCACCGTTGCAGACCCCTTTGCAATAGTTTAATTCGCAACAATATTGACCAGTTTACCTGGTACGACAATGACTTTCCGCACCGTCTTCCCTTCGATCAGCATCCGGATCCTGTCTTGTTGAAGCGCTTGTTTTTCCACTTCATCACGGGAAGCGGAGGTGGGAACGACTAATTTTTCCCTCACTTTTCCGTTGATTTGCACTGCGATTTCCACTTCGTTTTGCACGAGAGCCTCCGGGTCGAATGCGGGCCAGGCTTCCTTGTGCACGCTCTCCTGTTTCCCCATCATTTGCCAGAGTTCTTCGGTGATGTGCGGCACGAACGGAGCCAATAATATGACTAACTTTTCCAACGCCTCGCGGAAGATGGAACGGTCAGCGTTTTCCGGATAGGCGTACAGGGCATTGACCAGTTCCATAATCGCGCTGATCGCGGTGTTGAAGTGATTTCGCTCTCCGATCTCGTGCGTCACTTTCTTGATCGTCTGATGCAAGATGCGGCGCAATTCCCGGGCATCTCCGGTCAACTCCCGTCCGGTGTCGGCTTTCTGGCCGAAGAGTGATTCATTTTGGGCGATCAAGCGCCATACCCGGTTCAAGAAACGGTAGCTTCCCTCAACTCCGGCATCGCTCCAATCCAAATCACGGTCCGGCGGTGCGGCAAACAAGATAAAGAAACGCGCCGTGTCCGCCCCGTACTTCTCGACAATCTCCAACGGGCTGACAACATTGCCCTTTGATTTGGACATCTTAAATCCGTCTTTGAGCACCATCCCCTGGGTCAAGAGACTTGCGAACGGCTCATCCACCGCGATCATACCGGCATCATACAATACTTTGGTAAAGAAGCGGGAATAGAGCAAATGAAGGACCGCATGTTCGATTCCGCCGATATATTCATCGACCGGCAACCAGTTGTTAACTTTCTCCGGGTCAAACGGCACCTCTGTGTTTTTGGAATCCGTATAGCGCATAAAGTACCACGAAGAGTCAAAGAACGTATCCATGGTATCCGTTTCTCTCCGCGCTTCCCTGCCGCAGGAAGGACAGGTGGTTTGAACAAAGGTCTCCGATGTGGTGAGCGGATTCCTCTTTCCGTCGAAGACGACATCTTCCGGTAAGAGAACAGGCAGATCTTCCTTGGGAACCGGAACCGTACCGCAAGCATCGCAGTAGATCATCGGAATCGGAGTTCCCCAGTAGCGCTGGCGGGAGATGAGCCAATCCCGCAAGCGGTAGTTGACCGTCGGTCCGCCCTGGTTGGTTTCGGCCAGGTGTTCGGCGATGGCGGAGAGAGCTTCCCGGTTGTTCATGCCGTTAAAAGGACCGGAGTTGACCAGCTTTCCATCCTCTGTATAAGCCTCCGTCAACGGTTCCTCCAGCGGTTCGCCTTCCGGTTGAATCACCACTTTGATCGGCAGATCATATTTCTTCGCGAACTGGAAATCACGCTCATCGTGTGCCGGCACGCCCATGACCGCGCCTGTGCCGTAATCCATCAATACATAGTTGGCCACCCAGATCGGAATCATCTCTCCGGTGAGCGGATGTTTGGCATAGGCTCCGGTCGGATAGCCCACTTTTTCTGCATCCGTCGAAGTGCGTTCAATCTCGGTTTGTTTTTTCATCTGTTCAATGAACTCGAGAATCACGGATTCGTTCTCTTTGCCTTTGATCAGCCGCGGCACGAGTGGATGCTCAGGCGCAACCACCATATAGGTAACGCCATACAGGGTATCCGGACGGGTCGTAAAGACGGTCACCCGTTCATCCTCCAATTCGGGAATGGAAAAGCTGACATGAGCCCCCTCGCTTTTGCCGATCCAGTTTCTCTGCATGGCTTTCACTTTTTCCGGCCACTTGGGCAGACGGTCCAACCCTTCCAGGAGACGTTCCGCATAGTCGGTAATGCGCAAAAACCATTGCTCCAATTCCTTTTTGGTTACTTCGGAATCACAGCGCCAGCATCGGCCGTTTTCCACCTGCTCATTGGCCAGTACGGTGCTGCAATCCGGGCACCAGTTGACAAACGCCTTTTTCCGGTAAGCCAGCCCCCGCTCGTAAAAGAGCAAAAACAACCATTGGTTAAAGCGGTAGTACTCCGGCAAACAGGTGGCGACATACCGGTCCCAATCATAGGAGACGCCCATCATGGACTGTTCCTTCACAAATCGGTCCATGTTTTTTAACGTCCATTCTCCCGGGTTGACGCCTCGGTTGATGGCGGCGTTTTCAGCCGGCAAGCCAAAAGCGTCCGCTCCCATCGGATGCAAGACCCTGTATCCGTTCATCCGTCGGAAACGGGCGATGACGTCACCAATGGAGTAGACGCGCATATGCCCCATATGAAGGCCGTCCCCCGAAGGATAAGGAAACTGTTCCAACGCGTAATACTTTGGTTTCGACGAATCTTCGTCCGTCGCATATAAACGGGTCCCGGCCCAGTGTGCCTGCCATTTGGATTCAATCTCTTTTGGAGTGTACTCCTTCACTTTTCTTCATCCTCCAAACCTGCGCAAGATCTTGCTTACGTTTTTTCTTCCCATATAATCATAAAACCTCCCGCCCCCAGCATTTTTTGGCTAGGGACGAGAGGTTAAATAACCATACCCGCGGTACCACCCTAATTAGTGTCTGCCATCGGCATACACTCACTCTGGATCCGTTAACGGGGATGAGCCGCCAAAGAGTACTAAGTGGTTCCCCTTTGGAGCGATGAGGTGAGTTCATTTGCTTGCCCAGATTGACTTCCACCAAACCGTCAACTCTCTGTGCTGGGTGAACAAATTACTGATCCTCATCCTAGCTTGTCAAATATTTATCTTAAATTATATAGAGCCGGATTGACCGGTGTCAATGCCCTTTTAACCAAAAATTCTTTTCATATCCACACATTTTACCCAATTTTTACGGAGTGTATACATGTCTACTGTACACGGACTTGACGCGCATCTCCCCATAATCGCTCCAGTCCGTAGAACTCACGTTCATCTTTGTGGAAAACATGTACAACCACATCACCGAGATCGATTAATACCCAACGTGCATCGTGGTAGCCCTCAATTCCCCGCAGCATGATATTGGACTCAAGGACTTTTTCTTTAATCCCTGACACAATCGCCTGCACTTGGGTTTGAGAGTTTCCGTGGCAGATCACAAAGTAATCTGCAAATACGGATAACCCGCGGATATCCAGGATGGTCACGTCCTGGGCTTTTTTTTCCTCGGCAGCGGTGGCTGCTAACTGAGCGATTTCCACCAGATTCAAATAGATTCCTCCCTTAAACGCATTTCATTTCGTTTCACTTGATCCAGCATGTCATTTCGCGCAAGCAAAGTGAGAGGATACACTTTTTGCCCGCGTTCGATCAAGAAGATGATGGTATTGTTCAATGCCTGCAGAACGGCTTGATCCAAATCGCTTTCGGCAAGCTCCCGCACCCGGTCCACACCCGGAAAACGCCGGCCGGGTTCGATGTAATCGGCCAAAAAAATGATCTTTTCCAGCTCGGACATGCGGGGGCGTCCAGTCGTGTGATAGCGAATGGCATTTAAAATGTCTTCATCTTCGATGTCCCATTCTTTCCGGGCCACTTCAGCGCCGACGGGAGCATGCCACAATTCTTTGTTATACGAAAGGAGATCTGGGGGGAGATGGCATGTTTTGATCCAGGAAATCAACTCGTTGTCCGGCCAAAACTTACAGTAGTCATGCAGGATAGCCGCTATTTCAGCACGGTCCGGATCGATCTTCACCCGCTTGGCGAGCCGGACCGCCGTGTCGGCCACACGGAGCGTGTGTTCCCATCTGGCGGGAGTCAGTTGTTTTTTAGTAGCTTGCAATAATTCATCACGATTCATACAACCGATGCTCCTTCATATACCGGCAGACCGGATCCGGGACCAGATAGCGGATCGATTTCCCGCTGTTGAGCCTTTCCCGGACTGCAGAGGATGAAAGATTGGTTTCAATCGCTTCCCGAATCCAAATGACCCGCTCCGCCATCTCAGCCGGCAAGTCATCCGTACTGAAGCCGGGACGCTGCAGACCAATGATTCGGACATATTGTAGGATTTTCTTTATTTTATACCAATGGGGTAAATCTTTCACCATATCTGCCCCGGCAATCAGAAAAAATTGGTAATTTGGGTATTTATCGGTCAATTCTTCCAGCGTATCAATCGTATAAGAGGGTCCTCTTCTCTCCAGTTCAATGCGCGATAAACAGAAATCCGGGTTGCCTTCAATCGCCAGCTCCACCATGCGGGCCCGATGATGAGCAGGTGTAATGGGTTTGTCCAGTTTATGCGGCGGCTCGCCAGCCGGTATAAACCAAACCCGGTCAAGCTGAGCTTCTTCCAGCGCTTGCTGTGCCAGGAGGAGATGCCCCAGGTGAATCGGGTCAAATGTTCCGCCAAAAACCCCAACCTTCATCTCCATTCACTCTTTCTATGTTTCTATTTCCTGTTCAAGATATTTCTAAAACCTGTTTCATAAGCGGTATGGGCGCCGGTTTTCCCATCCAGAGCTCCAAGGCGATGGCCGCCTGATGAATCAGCATTCCCAATCCGGTATGAATTTGTGCCCCCTTTTCTTGCCCCGCAATCAAGAATGCCGTTTGGCGGGGGCGGTAAACCAGGTCGCTGACAATGTGCCCTTCATGCAACCAATCGGCAGGGATCGGGCTTTCTTCTGTACAGGGGTACATGCCCACGGATGTGGTATTCACTACCAGGGTCGCTTCTTCCACAGCTGTTTTGCTGTCGGTAATCGAAACGGCAGCCGTCCGGGTCCATCGGGAAAGGTGTTCCGCCAGTTGTTCCGCTTTTTCGACGGTACGGTTGGCAATGGTAATCTTTTCGGCGCCCGCTGTTGCCAGTGCATAGCCGACCGCGCGGGCGGCCCCCCCTGCTCCGAGAAGCACTACCCGCTGCTCGGACAGCCGGATGTCGATCTCTTCCGTTAGCGACCGGAGATATCCGGCGCCGTCCGTATTGTGTCCAATCCATCTGCCCTGATGATAAACAACCGTATTGACGGCACCGATTTCCCTGGCACTATCGTCCAGTTCATCCAGGTGCGGGATGATGGCCACCTTATGGGGAATCGTCACATTCCAGCCTCGGAACTTTAATGCCTTCATTCCCTCTACCGCTTGCTTCAATTCATCCGGTGAAACATCATACGCCAAATAAATGTAAGGCATCTCCATCGCTTTCAGAGCCGCATTCATCATCTCCGGCGATTTGGAATGTCCTACCGGATGCCCGAGTAATCCCAGCGAACCTGTCTGGCTGGTAATCATTTTTTCTCCTCCCCTTAAAGATTGAAACGCCCGTCATGGGCGTTTAAATCATAGCCGGACGTGTTACCACCCGAATCCCTTCAGGAGCCCAGACATGAAGAAGTGCTTTTTCTTTGCCGCATGAGATCCAGCCAAGGCCTGTAATCACCACATCTTCTTTTTCCTTTCCCGACAGGTGGATCACATGCTTTGTCCATGGAGGCAACGTTTCCGGTTTGTCCGGCGGCACCAAGAGTTCGCCGTGGTGTTTTTCCTGGAAAACCTGCGCATGGTCCAGTTTCGTGCGGTGAACATACAAGCGGTTGGATACATAGCAGACAAAGGGCTGTCTGGGGCCGCTGACAAAGTCTAACCGGGCCAGCCCGCCCAAAAACAGCGTTTGCCTGTCATTTAATTGATACACTTTGGGATGGATCGTGGAAGATGGGACGATGACTTTGAGATCGTTCGGGCTCATCCATTCACTGATCCGGTCTTTGCGCACAATCCCCGGTGTATCCACGATCGCTTTACCGTCGTCCAAAGGAATGCGGATCGCGTCCAACGTGGTGCCGGGATAGGGAGAGGTGGTAATCACATCTTTTTCCTCGCCTCCCAAATCGCGCAGCAACCGGTTGATAAACGTGGATTTGCCGGCGTTGGTCGTGCCCACAATATAGACATCCCGCCCCTGCCGGTGCTTTTCGATGGCCTGGACGGCCTTGTCCATGTTGATTCCTTTGGCCGCACTGCACAAAACCACGTCAACAGGAGTTACCCCCAAGCCTTGGGCTGCTTCCATCAGCCACTCCCTCAACCGTCCCCATTTGACAGACCTCGGAAAAAGATCGATCTTGTTGGCCAGCAAGAGAAGCGGGTTGTTTCCGATATGACGGTGAATCCCGGGAATCCAGCTGCCTGCAAAATCGAACAGATCCACAATCTGGACGACCAGACTGTTGGTATCGGCAATTTCACTCAGCTTTTTTAAATACAGGTCAGGATCTTGGGCCACGGTGCCGATGTCGCCATAGTGCCGGATTCGAAAGCACCTTTGGCACAGAACCTCTTCCCGCGTGAGCGCCGATTCCGGAACATATCCCAGCTTACCGGGATCTTCTGTCTGGATCAGCACTCCGCATCCGTGACAAACATATTCTCTTTCTTCGCTCAATGATTTTCCTCCCAACGAAGCAAACCTCGTTTTTCCATCCAGCGAAAAACCAATCGTTCAATTTGCCGGTTTATTCTTGTAAAAAAGCCATCCACATTGGAGACGGGCGTCACCAAAATGGTGTATAAGCCCATCCGGTTGCCGCCAAGCACATCCGTCAAGAGCTGGTCACCGATGACAACGGTTTCTTCTTTATTGCTGCCCATCATTTGCAATGCTTTGCGAAATGCTTGAGACAACGGTTTTTTCGCTGTGTGAATATACGGAATCTGTAAAGGGGTAGCAAACTGTGAAACGCGCGTTTTCGTATTATTGGACACGATTATCACTTGAAAACCCATATGTTTCACTTCATCCAACCACTCGATCAGTCTGGGGGTCGCATCCGGGCGTGTAGACTCTACCAATGTATTATCCAGGTCAACGATGACCGACTTGATCCCGCGCCTCTGCAACTCATGAAAATCAATCGTATAGATCGATTGCGCATACATGTCAGGAATCATTGATTTTAACACATGCCCACCCCGTCCGTATCAAACTTATCGGCAATAAATATATCACAGTGCCTTCCCGGTTGCAAAAGGTTGTAATACGACTTTAACGTATTTGGCGGGTTCACTTTGGATTTTCTTTTCAACCGTCGGTTGGTTCAGCAGGCGCTTTTCAAGTGCATTTATTATTATCGACCGTGCAGGCATCGGTTCCTCTAGTTAATAGCATAGGATATAATGAGATTGGATAAATTTTTTACGAATGGAAAGGCAGGATTCCCATGTGATGGCTTGCCCCTACAAACAAAAAAATGAAATATGGACAAAGGGGAAATTACATGCATCCATCACTTTCTTTTCGCCTTCTCTGGATCGGACAATCTCTGGCCAATTTGGGAGATTCACTGTATATTTTAGCGATCGTCACTCTGATCTACCAATGGACCGGTTCAGCAACCTTAGGGGCACTGGTCCCTGTCGTCCGGCTCTTTTCCCAACTGATCAGCGGTCTGATTGCCCCTCTCTTGCTTGAACGGTTTAAACTTCTGCCGCTGCTGGTCATTTCCCAGGCAGGGCAAACACTGCTGTTTACCGGTTTAACCTTATTGTGCATCCTGGTCCCTTCCGCGGAGTTGACCGGATCCATCTGGTGGTTGATCGCAGCGATCTCTTTTTTTGACGGTTGGAGTACCCCTGCCCGGAATGCCCTGGTTCCGAGACTCGTATCGAAGGAGCAGTTGGTGAAAGCCAATGGTCTTCTCTCAACTACGGATCAGACATTGCTGCTGCTTGGCTGGTCACTGGGAGGAATGCTGGCGGCTGCCTGGGGATCCGGGAATGTTTTATGGTTGACCGTCGTTTTTTTCATTGTTTCCACATTGTCCCTGTTTTTCATCCGCGACCCCGCCCAACGGGACATAAATCCGCAACCCGAAACAAAGAATTGGAAAGTGATCAAAGACGGATGGCAAACGCTTTTTTCCCATCCGGTTTTGAAGCGCGTCACCCTGATGGATCTGCTGGAGCATGTCGCCGGTACGGTCTGGGTAGGTGCCGTCATCCTGGCTTATGTGGACAAGGTGCTGCATGAATCTGCCGCCTGGTGGGGATTCATTAACGGAAGCTATTTCGCGGGAGCCATTCTGGGAGGAATTCTGGTGATGGCTTTCTCCAAATGGATGGAAGCCCGGCTGATCAAGGCACTGTTTCTCGGCAGTTTCAGCATGGCTGTTTTAACTTTTGCCTATGCCGGCACCACCACTCCCCTGATTGCCCTCATTCTCTGCCTGATCATGGGGCCTCCCTATCAAGCACGGGAAATTGCCCAGCGAACGCTCTTTCAAACGGAGACCAGCCTGGAGCAAATGCCCAAGGTTTTTGCCGCGCACAATACGCTCACTTACGCGGTATTTGGCATCGCGGCTTTGGGAATGGGTTATCTGGCCGATCTCTTCCCTGTGCAAACCGTTTATTTCATTTCCGCTGCGTTGTGCGGGTGTGCTGCCCTGATTTCTCTAACCATCAAAATGAAGGAGCCGGCTCCTCAGCCTTCCCCGGCCGGCTATAAACAAAAACGAGCCTCTTAGTCAGGCTCGTTTATACTTTTGGCACTGCCCGGCTTCTGTCTGCCCTTTTTCAGAAGAAACCAGGTGACGGCGATGAGAATGGCCCCCAGGAAAAGGAACGTGCCAAATCGTTGCGAAACTTCCATGAAACGGTGGACAGTATGCAAACTTCCCAGATTTCCCACGAACAACAGCAACGTATTCCAAGGGAAAACCCCAAGATAAGTAAAAAAGAGAAAACGCCCTACCTTTACTTTGCTGATTCCGGATATATAGGAAATATAGTTTCCGAAGCCGGTGGGACGGGAAAAGACAATCGTCCACTCTCCATATTTATGGAACCAGGCTTGGGCTTTTTCGATTTTCTTCGCATCAAACTTTTTCTTCGATAATTGCTCCATTTTACAGCCGACGGAGTATGGAATCAGGGTAAACAGCGTGTACACGGCACTATTTAAAGCTCCGATCCATACGAGCTGCCACGGGCTCACCTGAAAAAGATAGCCGTACACGAGTACGAACAACGCTCCGGGAAACGGCAACGAAGAAGCTTCGATGGCAGTCGCCGCAAATAGCCCCCAGACTCCGCATTTTTCGAGAAAATCCAAAGCGTATTGCAGCATGTGCCCACTCCCTGATGAATTGAGTCATACGACGCTGCCCTTAATTAGAAACAGCATAAAAACATTCAGTATCCAGTATAGCATGAACCGGATGGAAGATGAAAAAAATCATCCGAAATCATCTGGAAAATATTTACCTGCTATGCTTGTTGAAACTGAATGCTCGCTTCCACTTCCAGCTCAACGTTTCCCCTGAGCGCATTGGAGATCATGCACGTTTTTTCCGCCTGTTCCGTCGCCTGTTTGATGCTCTTCAGTTCTTTTTCCCCGGCTGAGGTTTGAACGATTAACTTCGGGCGGTGAATAATTTTTTCAAATACCAGCTTCGGATCGGCACGAACAATTCCTTCCGTTTCCAGCGACAACTCTATCACCGGCAGCCGGCGCCGCTCAATAATGGCGGCCAAAGTGATCAGATAACAAGTCCCGGCGGCGCCAATGAGCATTTCATCCGGATTGGTGCCTACATCCGGCCCGTCCATCACTGCGGGAATGGATATTTGCGATTTTAAATGACCGGCATCAATCGTGCCTGTACCGTTTCTCCCGCCGGTCCAGGTAGCTTTCATAAAAAAATGATGTCGTGACAAAAAGATCCCCACTTTCTCTGGTTATGCACCCGTGTTTAGATCTATTATTATTTTATCAGAAGAAATCGAAGGACATAAGAAATGAAATCATTCGGCTGAAGACGCATCAGGGAGGATGAGACAGAAAAAGAGAGCGGAAAGCGCTCTCTTTTGCGTTACATTATTTGGTTTCTTCTTCTGTTTGCTGCTCTTGTTGAGAGTCCGTCTCGGCCATCGGTTTGGAAACATTCGGCAAAGGCTCCCTTACTTCCTCAGTAATGTCTTTGGAGACGATGCCTTGCCCAGTCTTCTTAGGATCGGACATATGAATCCCCCTAACGAAAATGATGTTCAAATTATTTTTAATTGCAGATAATATAATAATATATTTATTTATATCATGAATAGGTGGATTTACACTAGCCCGAAGGTGTTTTTTCAACGATTGGGGCAACTCCCGATTCATTTATCCGATCCGTTCCCAGGTCTGATTAAACCACCTGCAACTCTTTGGGAAAGCGCGTCAACGTTTCACAGCCCTTTTGAGTCACCAACACATCATCTTCGATCCGTACTCCCCCAATGTCCGGTACGTAAATTCCGGGTTCGACGGTAAATACCATTCCCGGTTGCAACAGCGAATCATTCGTCTCGTTCAGTGAAGGATATTCATGGACATCGATCCCCAAACCATGTCCAAGGCGATGCGGGAAAAACTCTCCGTAACCTGCTTCTTGGATGAACTTTCTGGCCGTCCTGTCCACATCCCCGATCCGCGTTCCGGGCTTACAAGCTTCAAGCGCTTTTAATTGTGCGTTCAACACCGTGTCATAAATCTTTCGCTGCTGTTCATTTACCGTGCGGAAGGCAACGGTGCGAGTGATATCTGAACAATATCCGTCCAAATTTACACCGAGATCAAAAAGCACCAAGTCACCCGCTTTCAACTCCCTTAAGCCCGGATGTCCGTGTGGCAGGGCGGTTTTCTCGCCAAATAAAACCATGGTGGCGAATGACATTTCACGGATTCCTTTTTTCTTCATTTCCCATTCGATCCGGGCGACCACTTCCATTTCGGTACATCCTTCTTTCAATGCGGAAATTCCTACTTCAACCGCGTAATCGGCCAATTTAGCCGCTTCTTGCAATACCTTGATCTCGTCTTCATCCTTAATGAGGCGCAGCTGGTTCATCGCTTCATCCACAGAAGCAAAACGAACATCAGGCACTGCCGACTGCAATTGTTCCGCACGCAAAAAGGAGAGATGCTCTTTTTCGATGGCAATAGTGGAATCTGCACCAATCGAACGCTTTTTCAGCTCAACGCCGATCATCTCCCAGGGATTTTGCACATCATCATACCCGAGAATCGGAAAAGACCAACCCGCACTTCGGGCACTGGCCACTTCCATCTTCGGGCAGACCAGAAAAGGCTCTGCATCCCGAAATACAAACAGGCCGAGCAGCCGTTCATGCGGCTGGCAATGAAAACGGGACAGATAAAAGACATTGTGCGGGGAATTGATGAAAGCGGCTTCAATCTCCTGTTGACGCAACCATTCGGAAAGCTTTTCCCATCTTTGTTTCATGTATAAACCCCCATTCAAAAATACAACCTTGTCTGTTTCTGGAATAATCCGGAGATGAAGGTGGACGGTATTAAGCCCGCCCCGATGCACAATCACAGAAACACTCCTGGTTCACATCACACATTCACAAAAAAACCCAGGAAACTTGACCCGCTGCTTTATTATACTTCATCCCCATGTCCCACAAAAACAAGCCTGCTGCAAAAAAGTGAATGAATGATTCCCACACGCATTTCAGGATGTGGGGAAGGGCCGCATTCCATCCATCACTACAACTGACCAACCGTCCATCTGCATAAAGGTTCTGGTTGCCCGTGATGGACACCTGTTCCCGGTTGAATGAATAGCCGGCATCATTTAGGTTTTACAGCGGCAATTACGGGGAATGAGAAAAAAATAGCCCGTGTAAGCAAACCGGGCGGGGCAGTTCCCATCAGATATACCGATCAAAAAGCAAGCCCCCTCTTTTAAGCTGTTTGTTTTTTTTGGCCATTCCATTTTGCAAAAGGGGATGATCTTTCATGCATTCTTATTATTTACAAAACAGGCATGAACTGCTAGAATTTTTATGCAAATAAAAGAGGTAATTTCGTTATTGATGAAGAATATATAAAATAGTACACAAGAAAACTTCCGATGCGACAAATACGGAACAGGAGGTAACGGAATGACTGGAAACAAAGGATATTTATGCGAAAATTGTGGCAAATTCCCTGCGAAGTATGATGCCCGGTCGATCATAGAAGGAAAAAACTATTTAGTCTGTTTTCACTGCTTAAAGGAGATGAACAGACTGAAAAAACATGAGCATCCTTCCCTGGCCGAGACTGATCTTTGCTCTTGGCCCGCCGACGACTTAAAAGAGAGCCCCTTCGGACGCCCTTTTTAATTCGGTTTTCCCCGTCTTCGCCTCCCGCCCCATTTCCCCGACTCCCCTTACCGGGGGGATTCCTTTGACCAGCCGAGAAAACGGTTCCATCGCGGCTGCTCCCCTTCCGACTCAACCGCATGAAACCAAGCCCCCGATTTCAAACGCTGGATGATCAAATCCAACTCCAGATGTCTTCAGCGCCGGAAATAAAAAAAGCCCCGGAAACAGCTCCGAGGTCTGTAGAAAATGGTTATTGCACCCATTACAATACCGGTTCAGCCGCCGGCCTTTCCTTCAACTGTTCTTGGCTGTCGGAAGAACGGTCCAACACTTTTTTGTGGTTGAGCAGCCAGTTGAGGAAGATGGCCGTAAAACTGCCCAGTACAATTCCGTTTTCAACGAGAAGTTTAACAGCATCGGGAACAGATTTGAACACTCCCGGCACGACGGCAGCTCCCAATCCTACTCCGACTGAACATGCAACGATCAACAAGTTTTCATTCCTCTTAAAATCAACACTGGAGAGCATGCGCACCCCGTAAGCGATCACCATCCCAAACATCGGGATCATGGCCCCGCCAAGCACTGCCGTCGGAATGATCGTCGTGATGGCGGCCACCTTGGGCAGGCAACCCAGCACGATAAGAATCAATCCGGCCGCAATCACCACCTTGCGGGTTTTTACTTTGCTCAAGGCAACGAGTCCGACATTTTGTGAGAAGGTCGTGTAAGGGAACGCATTAAAAATCCCGCCGATGACGATGGCTAATCCTTCCGCCCGCAACCCCTTTTTCAAGTCGTCGGAACCAACTTTCCTGTCACAGATATCCCCCAGGGCCAAATACACGCCGGTCGATTCAATCATGCTGACGATGGCCACAAGACTCATGGTAATAATCGCGGAGAGGTGGAATTCCGGAAGCCCAAAATAGAGCGGTTGAACCGGACGGAACCAGTCAGCTTCCCCCACCGCTTTCAAATCAACCAGCCCCATGAAGTAAGCGGCAACCGTCCCGATCAAGAGAGAAATGAGCACCGAAACCGAGCGGATATATCCGTTAAAAAAGCGGTTGATGAAGATCACCGACAGCAGGGTCAGCGCGGCCAGAAACAAATTTTGCCACGCGCCGAATGAAGGGGAGCCTTGTCCGCCCGCCACATTATTCATGGCCACCGGGATCAGGGAGACACCGATCGTCATAATCACGGACCCGATCACAACCGGGGGGAACCATTTCATGATCCTGCCGAAAAACTGGGCAACCACCATCACCACGATACCCGATGCGATCACAGCCCCATAAATGCCGGCAACTCCTTCAATTTTTCCGATGGCGATCATCGGCGTGACCGCAGTAAATGTACAGCCGAGAATCACCGGCAGTTTGATTCCCAGATGGCGCCCGCCAATCACTTGAATGAGCGAAGCAATTCCACATGTAAACAAATCAATGGAGACGAGATAAGCCAGCTGTTCCTGATTCATCCCCAAAGCAGGGCCCACGATCAAGGGAATGACCACGGCCCCCGCATACATGGCGAGCACGTGCTGCAGACCCAGAAAAGCCGTTTTCCAAATACTTAATTTCATTCCTCGCGCCCCCTTTACCTTTAAAAGACGAACGATAAGATCGAAAATGATTACAATCATTCGTGTATTTGATGTGTCCTATTTTATATCAAATTGCAGATAAATGTAAGACCTTTTTTTAGCAATTACCGATTTTCAGTGATTCGCCATAACAAGCAATCTGACAGATCCGTTCCTGACAGGAGAAATGGATGAAACAAACAGAAGGATCTTCCCATGATTAAATGTTCAAAGCCCCGGCTTTTCAAAAAGAAAGCCGGGGCTGTTCCGCATTACGCCTTCACCGCTTTTCTGATCCGTTCCAGTCCTTCCGTTAACACCGAACGGGGACATGCGATGTTCATCCTCGCAAATCCTTCTCCGCCGGGTCCGAACAGATAGCCTCGAGATAAGCCTACCTTTGCTTGTTTATGCCGGGGCATTGTCTATGAATCAAATCTGGCCTTTGGTCTCTCTTTGAATTTTCTCTAAAAAGGATTATTTTCCTTCTGCTTCTTTCTCAGATCGCGATGACAAAGACTCAGGCAGGGATAACACTTAATACTCCATTTTTCGAAAAAACCATCAAACATACAAACCATAACTGGTGATACTACATACCTATTTATTAGAGATGTTAGAAGCGTGGTCAAAAGAATGGCGATCGCGACAGCCAAAACACTCAAGAAAGAGAAGATCTACACGGATAAGGAGTGAGCGAAATGTTTGGAACCGGAAGATTAAGAGTAGTACGAGTACAGCGTAACATCGTAACTCTTCAGGCGGTAGATTGTAGAGACGGGATCTTTGCGGTAAGAATTTTCCCGAGAGGACGAAGATCCCGGACCATCCGATTTCCCGGATGTCCGCACAATGTGACGTTTAGTATCGATAACCAGACTACCCGGATTGTGATATTGGATTGCCAGGAACCCGGGGGCAGTTTTGATTCATCCTGGAGATGGAGCCCCAATCAAAATCAACCGATCAGAATCAGATTGTCCGAACTGTTGCAAAGTATCTAATCAACACTTTTCCCAAAAAATCCACTTGCAAGTGTGAGGAGTCTCAAGTTGAAGTAGTTTACAAATATAGGGTAAACTACTTTTTCTTTTGTGAGTAATCCTATTCCGTTCCGAACCCTATGGACCCCATGACCCCTGTGTTTCCTGTTACTCTACCTTTTTCCTTCATCCGTTGATCCATTTTTGCAAGTTCATTCCACACTATCTTTCAATGATGGAACAAAAAATCGCACCCCCGGCTTTAAAAGACACGATGATATGCCTTAATTATCCTGTTCGTCATTTTCTGTGTTATATTTTCTTATCATCTTTTCTTTTTCATTTTCCGTCAACGTATCCCACAATAATCGGATCATACACTGCAATTCATTTATTCTGCTTTCCCGTTCCTCATCGGTGATATTGGGAGCGATGATTTCGATTGTCGTCTTTCCAATCCTGTACTGTCGATCCGCTTTCAAACTTCCTTCTCCCTGCACAGTCATCACCTCAATTCACTCTATGCAGGAGATGGAAGAGGACTGGCATGGAAAATTTGCCGTTAAACGGATTCGGTCGGTTCAAGAAGGAAACCGCATAGCAACCCGGCCACCCAACGGATAGACGAAGTTGAAAATAACAATCAAACAGCCGGCCAAGTTCACCGGCTGTTACCAAACCGCTTCCGCTATGTGCCGGATGAAGACGTACCCCGATTCGTCCCCATTCGGTAAAACTCATGAAACAGCTTGATCAATGCCCTCTTCTCAATCCTCGACACATAAGAGCGAGAAATACCCAATTCTTTGGCGATCTCCCGCTGCGTCTTTTCTTTCCCTCCACCAAGACCGAACCGGCACCGGATCACTTCCTGTTCGCGTTCATCCAAAATGTGTATGTGATTGTATATTTTCTTTTTCTCGATCTTCATCTGCACCTTATCAATCACTTCATCACGTTCCGTTCCCAGAACATCAATCAGAGTGATTTCGTTTACCCTTAGTGTTTATCTGTCTTATACTCTAACTTTAGAAAAGGCGATTCTTGTGGCTACCAACCAACTGAAGGGAATCGCCTTCACCCTAATCCAGTAGAAAGGAGCTTGATTTCAGTGTACACCCAACTCAGAAAAATGGGAACCATTTGCCATCAGTGTGGGATTCGTTTCTACCAGGATCGGTCTAATCAGGTGTATTGTTCTGATCCTTGCCGAAAGTTGCGTTATTACCATTCCCACAAAGACCGGCTTAACCGACACCGGCGGGAGCGATACCAGAGAAGACGTAACCCCTCACTCCCCTATTTTCGCTAGACGGAAAAATTAAAAATAGTGGCGTTTTTTAGCAGACATGAAAGAGATACCTGGAATAGGGGAGGGAGGTTGCGATGGAGATCATAGAATACCCGGTACACGGGATCAACTCTTATACTGCAAAGTTCATTGAAGAAGATGACGGCTATATTGTGGAAATCTACCCTCAAGACCCACCTGCAAAAGAAGAGGAAGACTGGCCTGCATTGATCCGCTTTATACTCTGGATCTTCGACGATCCCCCACAGCAAGAAGAAATCAAGCCGCTTGTAAGAAAAAAATTTGCGTACTCAGTTGATTACGTGAACGCAGTTAATAAGATGGTTTATCAATATGAGCTTCCTATCAAACATAGACAAGAACTTTTTAGCTGGGACGGCCAAGTATTCGAGCCCCCCTCATCATCAACACGATCCACGCGGGCTGATAAAAATGAGCCTCAACTTAAATATGAAATCGAAGATGTACCATTCAGGGCAGGAGATAAGTCCGGAAAGATCCGAGTAAGGCGACCGATTCTAGTCGGCGGTAAGAAACCCAGACACTTGAAAGAAGAAGCCTGGGCGCTACAGAAGGAGGCGAGGAAGAATGATCAAATGGGCAATCAAACTCAAAAGCAAAATTAACATAGTATCAATCAATCTGTTTGTTGGGTGTTTGATTGCGGCGTGTGTGTTAATTTTATCCTACGCCCATACAACAGCGCTGTTTGAACGATCAGGCTACCGTTCGCTTTTGGCCCATCTCGGGGTGATTGGTTTTGAGGCAGCGTTTGTTCTTGGGACGGTCACTTTGATTTGGGCGACGTTAAACGGTGAAAAAGTTCGACTGTCAACCAGGTGTGTGTTTGGTTTAGGTGTTCTGTTCAATCTGTATTCAAACATCACCTCCGGGATTGCGAAAAACGGACAGCCGTTAGTGTTCTATGTCTGGCGGGGGATTGTCATTGATGAGGCCGTTTTAGTGGGCGCGTTGATTCCGTTACTGATTGTAGCAGCCGAACTGGTTATCAGTGACGCAATCGTACAGTATCGCAGACAAAGAGGCAAACAGCGGATTGGTCAAACAGTCGAGCGGCCCAAACAAACAGGCAAACAATCAGACGGACGACCGATCAAACAAACAGACAAGCAGACGACTGATCAAACAAACAGGCAATCAGGCGAGCCGTCAGACAGTCGGACCGTTGAACAAACAGACCAACAGTCGAACAAACGGACAGACAAACAATCAGGCAAACAAACAGACTGTCAAACACTTGAAACAATTGCCCTCCGTTTGAAAGAGGAGCTGGGTGACTGGCCGTCATACCGACGGCTGGCAAAAGAGGCGAATGTAACACCATATCAAGCCGGCCAAACGATCAAACGATTAAAGCAGCGGGTAAGCTAAACGTTGGAGGAAATGGTGATAATTCTTATTTCATAAAATCTGCCGATGAATGATTAAACCCCCAACCTCAAAATTAGTTGGGGGTTTAACAACACAAAGGTTTATAATAATTCTTCAAGTGCAGCATTTAAATCACCAAATGTTTGGTATCTTTTAGTCCTGTCTTTTTCAAGGCATTTCATTAGTATTCGTTCCAATTCAGGAAATGGCTCTGCGCCAGCCTGTTCAAATGATCGTATCCTTCCCTGGCTTACCGCCAATAACTTTTGTTCAAAAGGAATAGCTTTCAAATCAATTTTTTCCTCTTCCTCTAATGATTCAACATAAACAACAGGAGTCTTTCCAGTGTAAAGGAAAAAAGCGACTGCTCCAAATGAGTAAATTTCAGAAATAGCATCTAATGGAATATTTGCATTTCCATCCATCATCTGAGTCGTAGTTTCTGGAGGGACATAATGAACCATTCCCCCTCTATAATCAGAATTAGGATGGTTTACATTAACTGCCGTTTCCAAATCAATCAAATGAAAGTTTTCTTCTTTGTCTACAACAAAATGTTTAGGCTGGAGATCCCCATGCAGATAACCGCATTTATATAGATGTACTACATTCTCAAGCATTTTACATAAGTCCTGGATAAACTGGCGTTTGTGATCTATTGAAAGGGGTTTTTCTCTCAGATATGAACAATGGTGTGTAACAGTTACCCCATCAATCCACCGGCGAAGCAACCAAAATATAGAGTCAAGTTCCCCGCTAGCTACAAACAGGTCTCCCGTGAATTGATTTACGTCCCTCAGTATTTTCGCTTCTTTTTTCAATGCGTGAGCCCTGTTCGTAACTTTTGTTTCATCTGAGAGAAGATCCATCATTTTGATCATCATCTCTTCATTGTCACCCTTGATTTTATATGAACATCCTTTTCGGGCATGTAGGGGCTTCAACACAGTTAATTGCATGTCAAGAAACTCACTTAGTTTATCGATAAATTCTAAATAGCGACGATCCTCGTTAATTATCATTCTTAACAATCATCCTTTCCCATTCTTGTTTCCCCCAAATGAACACAGACTGATAATACCTATGACGTCTCATGCTTTCGATAGACGAAATATCACAATCTGAAACTAAAAAAGGTGCATGTACATTTTTCCCTTGATCCAAGGATTCAATTAATTTTGGCAGTAAGAATGGAGCTTTTTTGAAGAAATAAGGATCTCGTTCTTTAATTGCTGAACGAATTGATAAGAAATGACAAGGAGGTTCAGGTATGCTTAGTCCCTGTCTGCTGGTTGCTTTTTCATTAATCCAAAACTTTCCGACCATTACCCCTACTTGTGTGTAGAGTAACTTCAATAACCAATGGGGCCATGAAAAAAGCTCTTCGCCATCGATGTTGTGAAATCTTTCTGGAAGATCAAATATAACATTTTCACATGCAAGAATCCCTTTAGGACTGTTTTGATGATGCTGCCGGTATTGACGAAGTTGCTCACAATGAACAACTCCATAGTAAAACATCTCTTCTTGAAGCTCCTCTATTGTATGACCATTTAATCTGTAATAGGTAGCAAATAAGACATCATTTTTTTCGGCTGATTTGAGAAAGGGGCAATAACCATCTGAAATCCTTAAACAATAGGCACTGTATGGATCGGGTTCACTAAACTTGATGACTCTACGTGATTTAAATTGAATCATCCATCTCACATCCTCTCCGAAAAAGAAACTCCAAGTGAATATCTTGGAGTTTCTTTTTTACAGTTGAGTGTTATTCATGTTTGCCAGGTGTACAATCCCATGAGGCGCGGGTCCATTCCCCTGTTGTCAAATATTCATGGTATGCATTTTCATCGAGATTTCCTTGATCATCCATAAACCAAACCGGATGAAGTTGGCCAAATCGTTTTTCGTACTCGTGGATCCAGTGAATTGCTCCTTCTCCCTTTGCTGGTGAGTGTCCTACAACTACACCGCCATGTTCCTTACAAAAGTTTTGATATTTGGCGGGATCGGTATAAAGCTTATGCCAGATAGAGTCAATCAGCCTGGAAGGCATGTTTAAACCTTTAACACCCTCAGCGAACAATTGGAAGAATCGACCGAGTTCAATTTGGGCGGATTGAAGCAAACTTGGTTTAGTAGGAGATAAAGCAGTCATGTAAAATGACCTCCTCAAAAAATTTGATTTTTGCAAGTCGGAATGAAGTAAAATTTTAAATGCGGCAGAGCATCCCTCCCTTCAATAAATTTGGTCACCAGGCAATTGCGGGTAATAAACTTTTTACTTTTCCGTTAATTTGCAATACATCACCTATTTTTAAAACCTTTCCGTATTCGAGAGTAAGCGTGATATCTTCGCCTTCCTTTGTCTCGAATGTTACAACCATAGCCTTTCCTATTTCCTCAAGTGAGTAGTATTGGAGATGACAGTAGCTTGTTACATCTTGGTTCTCAAGAACTTCCTCAAAATACGGCATAGATTGAGTGATTACTCTAGCTTGGGGATTGTTTTTGATGTCCTGAATAAAAGCATTGACTTCTCTTCTTGGACCCTCAATCTTGAGACTCAACATAAATTGATCACCCTTTTTTTATTGTATTCATTAAAAAAATCATCTTGAAAATAGCAGAATGGTTATTTATCAATTTTTCCAATGTTCCGATCACTTAAATTGTAATGCACACTGTCAAAATTAATCAATATTTCCGAGTATTAATATCGGAATTAAAATTGACATACTACTTGAAAGATGTAATCGAAAAAAAAAGCTTTTTTTATCATTACCCCTGTGATTACCAATGTGAATTTCCCAAAATCGATTTTGGAATCACAACTACCATTGATCATTCCCTCTTCCCTCCTATATCATGTTAATAGTATGAATTTTTAAAATGAGGTGAGAGACCAAAAATGGGTCTACTTGATCAGCTTGATAAGGGCATTATTAGTTATGCGGTAAGGAAAAAGAGGAATGAAAAGGGACTTACCCAAGAAAAGTTAAGTGATAACACTGTCTCGGATTCGACTATCTCCAATTTGGAGAACCAAGAAGCCAACGTAAAAGAGGATAAAATAATACATATATTTGAGAAGTTAGGTGTACCGAAAGAACAGATACCTCACCACATCAAAGAAATACAAACAGAAATTGAGTCATTACAATTTAAACTGGAATTCATTGAAAGTTTGATCGAAAAAGGGGACCTTGAAGGAGCATTTGAGAGGATTAATCAAATATCATTAGAAGATTATCATCCGCTTGCAGCTTATACCTTTTTTCTAAAAGGGCGTTATTTATACAGAAATAAAGAGTGGGACAAGGCCGAAAGGCAATTCCTACATGCCATCAAGATTTCTCAGAGAAACAAGATTAAACACAAAGATAACATTCTGGCTATGTGTTACAACGAGTTAAGTCGATGTAGATATAACCAGAATGATTTAAAAGAAGCTGTTAGTTATGTAGATCAGGGTCTAAATGAAGTTGACGAATCCCTGGAAAAGAATGATATTAAGTACCCGTTAATCATCAATAAGATTTACTATTCACTACGTTCTTTTCAAAATGACCAAGCGTTTCAGCTATTAAATGAAGTCTGGCCTTTAATTCCCCATATACCACAAACTCAACTTATACTGGACTTGTATAAGTTCCGCGCTATTCTGTTACGTAAAAGCCAAAATTATTCAGAAGCAATTCAATGCTGTAAGGAAGGAATTAGACTAGGTTACCGAAAAAACCCTACCAGGACAATGGATTTGCTGTTGATCCTCGGGAGCATCCATCTAAAAAGGAATGAATTCAAAGAAGCAAATGAATACTTCCAAATGGCTGTTTGTCTTGACAAAAGCTTTGAATTTCCTCGACGACATATAGACGCCTACATTTACTTGAGCATTTTATACTCTGCTCAGGAGGAATGGTCAGAAGCTTATAAATATCTGAATAAAGCCATTGAAAAGGGAAGGGAAATCAAGGATGTTTTTCGATTGACGAAAGCGCTACTCGTTCGCGGGAATTGCCATCTTAAACAACAGGAGTATGAAAAAGCAGCCTCCTATTTTCAAGAGGCTGCAGATCTCTCAAATGAACACGGTCACAGAAATCACCAGCGCACAGCGTACTTTAAAATGGCGCAATGTTTTGGTAAGCTTGGGAAGGTGGAGGAATTCTCAGAGTGTACTAAAAAGTTGTTTTTCCTCCAACATGAAATATTTGAAGGTGAGGATGATGATTATGAGTTTATTTAATTTACAATATCCCTTCAATGTAGCCGGCAGAAGAGCGGGCGAAGATGACGATGATACTGTTGGCCGTTGATTATATTCAGTCTTTTCTCTAATTGTCCACCCACTAGTATATCAAAACTCAGCTATCCAAACAAAGGTTTGGAAGCTGAGTTTTTTTCTGTAAAATGACAATTTCGATCTTTATTTTTCCTCAATAATTTCAGCATTCATTTGAGGAATGGTGATGGTCCAACCAGCCTGGGAGGTGTAGGTTTTTTGTTCCATCATTGTCCCGTATACAGTCACAATATCTTCTTCTACAGCATCAGTACTTCCAAAATAATTAACCCACACTACATCGTTGAAGTCCCAAATATCGTAACCTCTATAGGTGACGGCTATACGCATGAAACCAATTCCATTGGATTCCTGTATTTCGAGGACCTGACCCCTGAATTTCACATTCTTTCCAATGTATTTATCCGGACTTTTTTCGAGTTGCCCATATTTCACTGTAATACAGGATTTCTTGAAGGCCTCTTCTTTTGCCTTTTTTTCTGCTGCGATCTCCGCAGCAGTTTTTTCTCGCGTAACTGTAATTGTTTGTCTGGCTTCCTGATACCCGTCCTTGGAAGCCACAACCTCATATGAGTATTCTCTTGGGACGTTGGTGTCTACTTCAAATTGAAAGTTCCCTTTCTCGTCTACTCTAACACCCGAAGGTTTGCCGTTATAGAACATAGTGACTTTTGTTCCTGGCTCAGTGCTTCCTTTTATAATATATTTGTTATCTTGTGTAGTAATGGTGGTTGAATCAAAGGAAAGTTTTACGGTGGGCTTAACTTCTTTTTTGGTTTCTTGTGCAGCAACTGGAGTATCAGCTTTTGGTGAGGCAGCTGGTGGATCCGTTAGAGCTGAGGACACGCCCCAAACAATTAGCACAATCAATCCTAAAAAGAAAGAACCTCCACTGACCCCAAGCATGATCAAACCTTTCTTTCGTGTTTCTTTATCGGAAACACGTATGATTGCGTAAATTAAGAATCCAATTGAACCAAGGATGAAAATGGCTCCTTTAGACCAAAAGCCGGTGATGATAAATAACAACCAGAGCAACAGTTTTTTCCATCCTATCTTTTGGTAAATCATCCCCAACTGTTGCAAAATTTCATTTGATTTTGATTCACTCATGTAAATCCCCCTTGTGGTCTTGATTAATTATTTATTCGTTGGCCATAACCATTTTCCGTCTGTATTTTTAAAAAAATTCGGGTAACCGAAGGAGGCCACTTAAAACCCCCAACACCGCTTTGATGTTGGGGTTTCTCTATGGCTAGTCTAGAAGAAGCGAAACGAGCTTTCAATACCATTATGGATTCAATTAACTGATCAAGCTAGGCAGTAAAAATGGTATGGACAGCTACCCTTTCAATACCATTATGGATTCAATTAACCCAACTTGAATTTCATCGCCACTCCGGAGAGGTTGCCCTTTCAATACCATTATGGATTCAATTAACCGTTACCGCTGGTGTACTTGGGCTTGGGGCGGCTATCTTTCAATACCATTATGGATTCAATTAACCCCGCAAGGTTGGACCGATATAGAAGACAGCACAGATGGCCCTTTCAATACCATTATGGATTCAATTAACCCAGTGTGTGAACATCACAAATATCAAACAATTTCATTACATCAAAAGCGAAAAAAATCTGTGAACCTCTGATCTTGCAAAAACATTGGGAGGGTTCACAGACATTTTAATCAGTTGAAGGAAATTGAATACCAAATCCATTATGGATTCAACTAGATCAAAAATTAATTGTCTATATTTCAATTCCAGAATGGATTTCAAAGCAAATAGTTTATTGTAATAAAAAATAGGTTAACTCGTCTACTTTTAAATATAGTATGTATTTGAAGTAAAATCAAATAAACACATAAAAAAAGAAAAAATCGGACCACAGGATAATAATAGCACATTTGCCAAATAACAAAATATTTATTATATTGACATCATCTGTTTAAAAATTAATTTTCTATAGGAGTGAAATAGGTGATGTTGCGATCATGCGAGCCGAATTGAAGTTTCATATAGATGAGGAAGTTCTGTTGCCCTATGACCTCAATTACTCAATAAGCAGCTTTATCTATCACTGCATCGGACAATCTGCTCCATACTTGGCCAGTTGGCTGCACAACACCGGTTTACAGTACAAAGGAAAAGCATATAAGCCATTTGTCTTTTCTCGTTGCGATTTCACCTCACGAGTTAACCTGCATTCAGGTATGAAAGTTAGAGGAATGCTTTCGTTCCAGATTGATTCGATTATGCCTGAGATTATTCATCACTTTATTGAAGGAGTATGGATGCTCGGGCATTTACGTCTATTAGATTTTTCTTTCCCTCTGCAACAAGTTGATCTCTTACAGGTCGATTTTTCCGAAACCATGATCTATAAGTCATTAAGTCCAATTGTGGTTCCCATTCAAATAAACAGCAAGGTCATTTTTTGTCATCCTCTCGACAGCCGCTTTTACGACAGTATGAGGAATTCCCTCAAGAAATGGTACTACCTGCGCTGGCAGGAAGAGTTCCCGGAAGAGGAGGCGATTCATATCCGCCTGTTTCGTCCAGAGAGGTTCCAACTCGAAAAAACGGCTGTCTTAACCCGTTACAAAGAAAAAAAGATCAAAGGTTACCTCATCCCATTAGAAATTGATGCACCAGTAAAAATGCAGCAAGTGATTTATGAGGCCGGCCTGGGAAGTTATTCCAGCCAAGGGTTTGGATGCGTATCAATTTTAAATGATTTCCATTGATAAAGGGAGGTGATATGAATGAAAGTGAGGCTGTACCATACTCAAGATCCTTGGATGGATATTGGCTTGGTAGCTTTTTACGAAGCGTTGGATCATATCCAAGAGAATGAAGAGTTGATGGACGAACTGGCTTTGACTCCCGGGTATCTGTCCTTCTCTTTGGAAGAAGATCTAATGGAAGATTTGCAAGATCATCTCATTACCTACTTAAAAGAAAATCTAAATAAAGTTCTTCTTCCCCCTGCCGAACTAAAACTTCTCAATATTAACGATTGGAATAAGAAAAACGAGCGTGGTTTTCTTAACGAGCTATACAAACGAACTTTGTCCAAAGATGAGATTGATTTCCTGAAAAGCAAAACGGATGATTATGGTCAACCCAAACAATACTTAAGCCAACCGCAAAAAGTGGTCGAAATCTCTTGCGCAAGAAATTTTATCGGGCTAAAGGCAGATTGGCGGCGCATGACCGAGACCTATGAGGAGGAAGTAGAGGGTTTCTTCAAACAGTTTTTTTCTGAATCCCCAAAAAAGAAAACCTGCCCCTTGTGTGGCCAAGATGCTGATCCGAAAAGTTTCCGTCCCATGAATCAAAGCCGCAATGTATTATTTAACCAGCATCACGGTACACCGATCCGGGGATATGCTTCTTCCGTATCCAAGGAAAGCATGTGCCCTACTTGTAATTTGCTGAATTTATTTGCCACGCTGCAAGTAAAGAGGCATCCATACTTTGTTAATAAGCACCAAATCACACATCTCCTTGTTCCGGAAGTATCCAATCTGAGATCTCTTTCTCAACTGATGCAAACGATCTCTTCCAACGGATTAGAACAAGATCTGAGTGTAAATAAAAAAATAATCAGCTATCGTACCAATATCAACAAGCTGAAACATCCGACCTTGTATGTTTCTCTACTTCAACTCTATTTCTGGATGAATCACATTCAAGAAGAATCAGGTTTTATCCATAATCCTTTAGAAAATCAAGATCGTTCAGCTTTAAATGGCTGGCTCATTCCCAGGTATAATAAAGGGCAAAATGTTATTTTCAAAGAGTTTACCCGACTTTCAGTGGATGAAGACCTATTTTCCCTCACTTTGCGTATTCATTACAACAACAATCTTAACGAAGGGGATGTGGTCAATGATTTTATCAACTGTATTCGTTCAGAAGATGAACAGCTATTGGACCATATAGCAGAAGGAATTTTCCGCAAAGATGTCCGAAAAATCGCGCGAAATGTGTATCAACTATATAAAGCTTCACTCAAGCACCCGCAGAAATACAATATTTCCATCCGGGGTTCCCGCTTTTTTAGTGAGTATCTTCCTTACTTATACAAGCATATTGAAAAGGAGGATGTTGCCTTGTTTAACGACCAACTCCATGAAGATCTTCGTTTATTGGGTAAAGTCATTGGCCAGCATACAGATTTGTCTGCCATGAATAAACTGAACACCGCAGCTTCTCGTGACACGTTTATCGCCGCTTTAAAAGAGGCACTATTTAAAATCTATAAACAACAAATTTCTTCGCAAAAAGACCAAAAAGCAGACGAAATCTATAACATCGGCACGAAACGCATGCAGAATATTCTTACCCAGTTAGATGACAAACAACTGTTGACCATCCGGGATACCTTGGTCATCTATGCTAGTTTGGCTGCTTTCCAAGCCAACAACTTAAAGAAGAAGGAGACGATGGAAGCATGATCAAGTCTATATTGCTCAGTTGGCTAACTAGAACCGATCTTGGGAACTTGAATGCTGGGGAAGGGGCTGGAAACTTATCTGATTTAAAACTCTATGATAATGGCCGCAAGCCTTATGTGTCCGGACAAGCCGTGCGTCGCGCTTTATTTGATACCATCCAAAGGAATTATCCTGAACATTTTCATTGTTCCCCCGAAACGCCATGTGGGGACGTAGAAAATTGCTGGAGCTGCGATTTGCGCGGATTTCTCGCAACCGAAGAAGGAAAAGGTGGAACACGACGCTGGTCACCGGTCAAATCTTCACCTGCGCTGGGACAAATTCAAAAAGATATTATCAATGACCTATTAACTCGTCATTCTGACATTACCAAAGAAAATCGGGAAAGCAAGGATATGCGCCTGGCTTATGTGCAAATGGTGGAAAACACGTACAAAGTCAATCTTGTGATAGATGTGGACAATATTGGACGCGTGGTGGAACCCGTCATTGAAACCAAAGGAAAAAAACAAAAAGTAACGGGTTACCAAACCACGATTGATATCGGTGAACAAGAGCGGATGATCCGTGTACAAGCTTTGCTTGATGGGGTTTATCACCTGAGTGGCTTTGCAAAACAAGCCCGTGCCCTGAATTCCCTGGCTCCCGAGTTTTTGTTTATCTCATTGAAAAACACGTATAATCAACGTGGCCTCAACGCTTTGGATCTGGATCATGACTGCAACATGCATCCGGAACGTTTATCCATCATTCTAAAGGAACATCAAATGTTGGGAGATCAAGTCTGTGTAGGTTGGACTCCGGGAGTGATAACAAATGAAAGCGAGATTCGCCCTGTTTTCGAACAATACCATGTTCCTATTCTCTCGGTGCTTGAAGCTATCGAATGGGCGAAGGAACAAGTCGGCAAAAAGCAGGGGTAACCATGCGCATTCTCACCTTTGATTGCCATGTACCCGGATGGTGTTCCTTTCGGATTCCTCATAGCATTAACGCCCATTTAACTTATCCCGCTCCCCCTCCGACCACAGTGTATGGACTGATCGCGAACGCGATGGGGCTCTGGCAAGATGATTATTCTTTGATGCCCCACATGGAAGTCGGGATTCGGATCTTGAATCCAGGCTCAAAAGTTGAAACATTTACACGTTGGATGAAGTGGAACCCGGCAAAAAACAGCATGACAATGACTGTAGTGAAACAAAAGCTGATTCAACCTGCTTATCGAATATATGTTTCTGCAGAGGAATCACTTCTTAACACGATTTATGAAGCGCTAAATCAACCAGCTCGTTTGCTTTACCTGGGGGAGTCCGACGATCTGGTTGAATTGTCGCAAATCCTTATTCAAGATGCAAATACTGCCCAATCCAAGCGCATTGACAGCTCGGTTCCTTTCCACCTCATCCCGGAACAGGGAATGGTAAAAAACGTATCTGTTGTCCGATGGCCGGTAAGATTTGAGCAAAACCAGCGTTCTTACTCCGTTCAATATGGTATGGTGTATCTTGGAGAGCAAATAAAATTGTCTTATCCTATCCCTTGTTTGCAGCTCTCCCATACAGAAGATTACATTCTGTTGAAAGGTGGAGCCGAACATGTTGCTGGCTAAACCATATCATGCGTTGCAGGCTCATTTGGAAGACGCTTATAGCGTCTTCCGATTCTTATGGTCACAACACCAAGAAATTTTCCAAGATTGGTGTCAAAAAAATAATCTGGATCTTGAAGAAACCCATCGTTTGTTAGCTCTTGGCGTTTATTTGCACGATATTGGTAAAGCCAATTTGGAGTGGCAAAAATATCTCAATAGCGATAAAAAGAAAACGCGAATTTCTCATCCATTGCTTTCTTTTGCTGTCCTTTGGGAACTGTTTGCCCGGTGGAACGGGCATACTTTCTACACCCAACCGCTTTTGCGCTCGGTGTTGACCGCAGTCCTAGCCCATCATCATATGCTTCATAACGAAAGCTATGAACATGTGAAGAGTTTATTCTCTTCCTCTATTCACCTTCCAGGTGATGAAGTGAATCAAATGATCCAGTCTTTCCTCAAAAAGTATCCGTTCCCTTCATTTACGCCTTTTAACGCGAATGAATTGGAATGGACTGGGCCAATATTGGCGGAAAGAGTGAGAAAAATACGACAGTATGTAAATCGATTGGATAAAAAAGAGAAGAAGCTAGCCAAAGCCCTTCATACGTTTTTTCTCAGTGTCATTTGTCAATGCGACCACACCTCCAGCGGGATCGCTGAGGAGCTTTACCACAGTGGTACTTTGGAAAAAACTAAGCCTGCTCTGGAGCAGATGGGAGACTTAGCACTGCAACAGCGTATTCCCACTTTAATCATCGATATAGAAAATCCGGTCTTTTTACGTCCAAATTCATTGCAACAACAGCTCATCACGAACATTTCCCCCTATATGATGCTTCGGGCAGGATGTGGTGAAGGAAAGACAGGAGCGGCATTATGGTTTGCACGTCATTGGTTGGAACAGAAAAAAGCCAATCGAGTCATTTTTACCCTCCCCACCCGGTTTACGATCAATTCTATGTACCAAGATTTCATTTCTGCGGAACGCTACGGGTTTGCAGAAGAAAACATCGGTATTTATCATTCTGAGGCCTTACGTTTTTTGAAAGGAACCAAAGACGAAACAGAAGAGAATGAAAGATTATGGCAAGAACTGAGAAGCCAAGTATACAAAAATAGCATTTTCCAAAACGGAATCACCATCACCACTGTGGATCATCTATTATACAGCCTCCTCCATTCCCATAAAAATGCGGACTTGGCTTTTGGCAATATCCAACAATCCGTCATTATCTTTGATGAGTTGCATTATTACCAAGATTTTACACTTAAAAAGATTGGGGAATGTTTCCGGCTGCTGAAAGAAATGCAAATTCCCCACCTTATTATGTCGGCCACACTTCCCGATTCATTCTTTAAAAAAATAAATAAAATCGGCAAAAGAAAACCTTATATTCTAGTTGAAAGCGGCGTACCAGTCAAAGTGAAAACTCCTTTCATCATTGAAAAAGCAAAAGAACCTCTGTTTTCTCCTGAACAAGGTATAAGCGCAGACGCAATACAATGCATTAAAGACCATTTGTCCCTTCGTCAAATGATCATTACCAACCAGGTAGAACGAGCCAAATCTATCACGAAAGAACTAAAGCAAATCTTTCCCAACCACAACATCATTTGCTATCATTCTGAATTCACCCCCAAAGATCGGGCGAAAAAAGAAAGATGTATCAAAATCCTGTTTAAACCGACCAAGGATCGAAGCTTGTTTGAGAGGACATTTATTCAGTCCATAGGTTACATAGATTGTGACCAGGTAATTCTAGTCAGCACGCAAATCTGTGAGCTAAGCTTGGACATCAGCGCAGATATTCAGCTAACTGATCTGGCTCCAATTGATGCTATGACTCAACGCGGGGGTCGTCTGCATCGGATGGGAATTGCACCAACGCCAAGTACATGCGAGTGCAGACACTGCCAATCAAAATTGAACATGCCCGATTATATCTATAAGCAAGTCATTTTCCCGCTAGATCGAGAAAACAAAAAAGCTGGTTATCCATATGTAAATGAAGAAGAATGGGTTCAGCGCGAAAGCAATCTTCTTCAACAAAGCTGGGATATTATCGGAACGAAGTATTCTTTTCCAAATGTGAAAAAGTGGGTTAATCAGTTGTATCCCGACTTCTGCGACTTGGTGGACAAAGATATGCGGGAATACATTTTAGAAGATGCAGTTTTCGGCAAAAAACCCGTTGATCGCTTTGGAAAAAACTATGATGGCGAAGAAAGTGACGGTTCTTTCCAAGTCCGTCAATCACAGTATCGGACTGTCGAAGTGCTCCCATCGTTTTATCAGGAAGAAATTTTGAATAAAATTTTAGACCAAGATCCAGCCAAAGCGTTGGATATCATCAAAGACTATATCGTTTCAATGAAGGCCTATCGTTTTGGACAATGTAAACAGATGAAAGTCATTGATCTCATTGAACCTGTTCAAGATATAAAATTGCTGTTCGTTAAAGTCCCATATGATCCGAATGGCATTGGATTTGATTTTCAAGATACACCTTCTTCTTCAATCTTTATGGCTTAGGGGGATCGAAGTTGGACATTCGCTTGATCGGCGGTCAACACTTTTATTATTTGGAAAGCTGCAAAAGGCAATTGTGGCTGTACATCCACAAAGTGAATCTCGAAGAAAACTTTGAGTCGGTCGAACTTGGCCGACTCATTCATGACGAATATTACCAACGAGAAGATAAGGAAATACGCGTTGATGGAATGTTGATTGATTTTATCTCAAGAGACGGTTATGTCCACGAAACAAAATCATCTAAAAAGCCGAAAAAGGAGCATGAGATTCAGCCATTGTTTTATGCGTATTACCTAAAGCACATTCTGGGTTACGAACAGATCAAAGGGGCAAAAATACACTACCCATTAATTAAACAGGTAATCGAATTGCAATTGGATGAAAAACGAATTCAAGAAGTTGAAGAAAAAATTTCTCAAATCCTAATGATCGCCAAGCAAAAGCATATGCCGGAAATTCACTCTAATATCCGCTTGTGTCGAAAGTGCGCGTACTTCGAATTCTGTCATATTTAAGAGAGGGAACGGTTATGCCAAAGCAATCTTTTTACATTACCCGAGAAGGTAGGCTGAAAAGGCATCATAACACTGTACGGTTTGAGCATGAGGATGGACATCTCTACATACCCGTAGAGCAAATTGAGGCCATTTATGTCATGTCTCCTCTTGATTTAAACACCAAGATGATCGAATTTTTTAATTATAACCAAATCCCGGTTCACTTTTTCAACTATTATGGTTATTATTCGGGAAGTTTTATGCCCAGAGAATCCAAGGTATCTGGGTCCATTTTAATCAGACAAGCAATTGCATCTGATGATTTCGCTGAAAGGATTCCAATTGCCAAAGAAATTCTGCGTGGAGCAGCGGCAAATATCATGAAAAACGTTAGACAATTTGAGCGAAACAATGAGGCAGTCCAGGTTTTATCCCTACAAATCGAAAAAGAAGTTCATCACCTTAGCAAAACAACAGACATCGCAGGATTAATGGTGATTGAAGGAAATATACGAAAAAAATACTACCAATTAATCGATCACTTCATGGAGAACAAACATCCTGATTTTGTAATGAATGGCCGAGTAAAGAGGCCCCCCAACAATAAAATGAATGCTTTAGTCTCGTTTATCAATTCACTTGTTTATGCAACAACATTGAACGAAATTTATCATACCCATCTTCATCCAGCGATTAGCTTCCTTCATGAGCCTACCGAACGGCGCTACTCATTGGCACTTGACATCAGCGAAATTTTTAAACCACTGCTTAGTGACCGTCTGATTTTCCGGCTCATTAACCTCAGAATACTTTCAAACCAGTCTTTCGACGAATCAGATGGCATCTGTTATCTGAATCAATCGGGAAAGAAGAAAGTATTGGAAGAATACCACAAAAAGCTCACAACAACAGTTAAACACCGAACTCTGGGCAGAAATGTCAGCTACCAAAGGCTAATTCGGCTTGAATGCTATAAGCTGATCAAACACTTACTTGGCGAAAAAACTTATTCGAGTTTCAAGATCTGGTGGTGAGATTCAATATGTATGTGGTAGGAGTATATGACATCAATGTAAAGCGTGTGGCTAAGGTAAAAAAAATCTTTCAACGCTATATGTTCTGGATGCAAAACTCCACATTCGAAGGCAGCCTGACCCAAGCCCAACTGCGGGAATTAAAAAATGCATTAAAACTTGTTACAAATCCGAAAGAGGACCATATCATCTTTTATATAATTAGAAATGAGGATGTAGTGAAAAAAGAAGTCATTGGTGATCACCATCAAGATCCAAGTAATATTCTTTAGCTTGATAAAATGTCTGTGAACCTCCCGGGGATTTTGCAGGATAAGGGGTTTACAGACATTTTTGCATGTAGGTATAATTGAAATGCTTGAATCTTCTGTAGTTCACACACGGCTTTAGTTGTAACCATAATGGGATTGAAAGAGTTGGTTTCCGACGCGCTCCGTCACTATGTCGCGTCCTTTAGTTGTAACCATAATGGGATTGAAAGCTGTGATATCCCTTAGCTGGGCTCTGGTTTGATTTGGCTTTAGTTGTAACCATAATGGGATTGAAAGTATGCCGGAGATGAGCCAAGTAAGGCGCTTTATGGCTTTAGTTGTAACCATAATGGGATTGAAAGCGGATCAGCCGATCTTTCTTCCCGAAATACACTCCACTTTAGTTGTAACCATAATGGGATTGAAAGTAAGGTCAAAAAACCAGTCGACGGTTCGTCTATTACCTTTAGTTGTAACCATAATGGGATTGAAAGACAGGGATAAGCATTCACTCTGACGATCCGGATGAGCTTTAGTTGTAACCATAATGGGATTGAAAGTGGTTGAATGATACGCCACTCCATTTGCAAGTTCTGCTTTAGTTGTAACCATA
Organism: Lihuaxuella thermophila; assembly: GCF_900110165.1. Classification (GTDB taxonomy): domain Bacteria; phylum Bacillota; class Bacilli; order Thermoactinomycetales; family Thermoactinomycetaceae; genus Lihuaxuella; species Lihuaxuella thermophila. Next base: position 181 of record NZ_FOCQ01000005.1, on the reverse strand, counting down.
ATGGGATTGAAAGGTCCATCAACAAACTTGATCTATACGTTTCATCCATCCTTTAGTTGTAACCATAATGGGATTGAAAGTTGGGTCTTAATGCCCCCCATAAGTCCAGACAATTATGCAACTTTTTGAGTTAGCATTTGTCTAAATTCTCTTGGAGACCTGTAATTCAAAGCGGAGTGAG
>NZ_FOCQ01000034.1:1505-2719 GCF_900110165.1 Lihuaxuella thermophila | reverse complement strand
GCCTGCCGGGGTTGTAGGGCGTCTCACACGGAGTGACAAAGGGAAGGGATAGGCGAAGTGGTCCTGGAAAGGCCCGCCATAGAGAGTAACAGCCTCGTAGCTGAAATTCCTTCCCCTCCGAGACGGACCCTGAGTACCGCGGGACACGTGAAACCCCGTGGGAATCCGGGAGGACCACCTCCCAAGGCTAAATACTCCCTGGCGACCGATAGTGAACCAGTACCGTGAGGGAAAGGTGAAAAGCACCCCGGAAGGGGAGTGAAAGAGAACCTGAAACCGTGTGCTTACAATCAGTCGGAGCACCCTTGAGGTGTGACGGCGTGCCTTTTGTAGAATGAACCGGCGAGTAACGGTTGCGTGCAAGGTTAAGGCGAAAAGCCGGAGCCGCAGCGAAAGCGAGTCTGAACAGGGCGTAGAGTACGTAGCCGTTGACCCGAAACCGGGTGATCTACCCATGTCCAGGGTGAAGTTGCGGTAATGCGCAATGGAGGCCCGAACCTGTTGGTGTTGAAAAACCATAGGATGAGGTGTGGGTAGGGGTGAAATGCCAATCGAACTCGGAGATAGCTGGTTCTCCCCGAAATAGCTTTAGGGCTAGCCTTGGAGAATGAGTCATGGAGGTAGAGCACTGATTGGGCTAGGGGCCCTCCCCGGGTTACCGAACTCAGTCAAACTCCGAATGCCATCGACTTTACTCCAGGAGTCAGACCGCGAGTGCTAAGATCCGTGGTCAAAAGGGAAACAGCCCAGACCACCAGCTAAGGTCCCTAAGTGACCGTTCAGTGGGAAAGGATGTGGAGTTGCCCAGACAACCAGGATGTTGGCTTAGAAGCAGCCATCATTCAAAGAGTGCGTAATAGCTCACTGGTCAAGTGACTCCGCGCCGAAAATGTAACGGGGCTAAACGGTCCACCGAAGCTGTGGATGTCCTATGGACATGGTAGGGGAGCGTTCCAAGTGCAGCGAAGCTGCATCGTGAGATGCGGTGGAGCGCTTGGAAGTGAGAATGCCGGTATGAGTAGCGAAAAGAGGGGTGAGAATCCCCTCCACCGAAAGCCTAAGGTTTCCTGAGGAAGGTTCGTCCGCTCAGGGTAAGTCGGGACCTAAGCCGAGGCCGAAAGGCGTAGGCGATGGACAACAGGTGGAAATTCCTGTACCACCAACCTTCGTTTGTACGATGGGGGGACGCAGGAGGGTAGAGAATCGCGCGACTG
>NZ_FOCQ01000039.1 GCF_900110165.1 Lihuaxuella thermophila | reverse complement strand
CTTAATGCCCCCCATAAGTCCAGACAATTATGCAACTTTTTGAGTTAGCATTTGTCTAAATTCTCTTGGAGACCTGTAATTCAAAGCGGAGTGAGGCCTGTCGTTGTTGTAAAAACTTACGTACCGCTCAATTTCTTGCTTTGCCTCTGTAAACGTGCTGTATTCGTTTAGCCAGACTTCCTCTTCTTTAAGCGTACGAAACCATCGTTCGATGTAAGCATCAGCATCCGGGTTGTTATATCCGGTTCGTTCTTGAGTTATTCCCGCAGCTTTCAAGGCTTTCATGTATCGCTTGCTTGTCATTTGGCATCCATTGTCACTGCGGATTGTAAGGCCTTGTCCTTTTACACCGTACGGAAATCTTGCATCAATCGACATGTTTACAGCATCCAGCAAGTCCTCCGTTCGACAGAATCGAGAAAACTTGTAACCGACAATCTCTTTGTCAAACGCATCAATTACAGCAAACAAATATCCCCAACCGTCCTTTCCGCACCAGATCTTGGTCATATCGACCTGAAAGTGTTGATTGGAGCGTTCGACCGGGATTTTGCCTGTTTCTTTTTTACGTTTCGCCAGATGATGTTTGGTTGGGACGAGGAGTTTCATCTCCTTCATCAATCGATAGACACGTTTATGATTTACGGTACGGTTGTACTTTTTCTTCAGCCAAACCCGGATTCGCCGGTATCCGTTCGTCGGAAATTGGCCGCATAAATCACAGATCTCTTTTTTCACTGTTGCTTCATCATCTCGAACACGTTTTTTCGGGACAAACGGTTTCAGCAGGGAATAACAGTACGTACGATTGAGTTGAAGGGCACGAGCGATCCTGGGAACCGAATGCCCTTCCTGATGGAGAACTTGAACCAGCTCTCGGGTGCTTATTTTCGGCCCCAGTTCGTCTTTTTTCGAAGGATCTCGATCTGCATTTCTTTTTCACCAAGCAGTTTCTTGGCTTCTGCCAATTCTTTTTCGAGTTGCTGCTCACGACTGGAAGGACCTGACGCTAACCCAGACAGACCCCCTTGAAGAAATGCCTCTCTCCATCTATAGTAGAGGGTCTGAGCGATCCCGTGATTGCGGCAAATAGCAGAAATGTTGGCTCCGGGAGCCATTCCTTCAAGCACAATGAACATCTTTTCTTCAGCAGACCACTTTCTTCTAGGCATAAGAAAAACCCCTTTCAACCCTATTCTATAATAACTTAGAG
>NZ_FOCQ01000009.1 GCF_900110165.1 Lihuaxuella thermophila | reverse complement strand
TGCAACCAATGGATTTGTTAATGAGAGTCTCTTGTTCTTTGGTTGGATACAAACGAAACTTGAATGCCTTGTGCATGGACTCACCTCCTTGTTTGAGTCTCCATGTACTGATTAACAACTTCCAGCGTGACCGTTCCAACGGTCGCAACAAAATAGGAGTTGGTCCAAAGGGATGGGATTCGTGATTTCAGATGTGGAAACTCTTTCCTCAATATTCGCGATGTGTACCCTTTGAGATGTTTAACTGCCCTGTGGATCCCAAACTCCGGGTCGCATTGAATGAGCAAATGCACATGATCGGGCATGATCTCCATACTTGAAACGTCACTTCCAGCTCTCTCGCTTTTTCCATGAACAGCTCTTTCAGCCGGTCACTTACAGGCGGAACCAGCACTTTCCGTCGATCCTTGGGACAAAAAACAATAATGATACTTGCAATCATATACGATGGTGAAGAACCACAAGCTGGCAAAATCCATCACGGATGCATCGTGGTCTGAATTTGTAGCTATGTTGGAGTATAAAGCGAATTGGTTTGGAAGAATGATTGTTAAAGTCGGTAAAACTTTTCCTTCCAGCCAACTCTGTTCCGGTTGCGGAAACAGAAACAAAGATGTGAAAAACCTGAGCCTGAGAGATTGGACATGCCCGGGATGTGGTGTTCATCACGATCGGGACATCCATGCCGCCAAAAACATTCTGCAAGAAGGTTTAAGATTCATCGCCGTGGGGCCCACGGTTTGAGCTTGGTCTATTTCTCCCGGTTGCGGGAGATTACCCAAGAATCCCCTGCCTTTAGGCATGGGGAGTGGTCACCGCAGAATCTTCGATCTTCTGTATGATTTTATCGAATAGCGAATCACTGGTCTAAGAAACCGCAAAAATTCCCTTTCTTTCGCTGAGGAAAGAAAGGGAATTTCATCAGCGTCGTTTTGTTACAGGAAACGGTGTCCGGCCAGCCAATAACCACCGTCCATGGTGACGCATTCACCGTTGATGTACTCCGCTTCATCGGACAGTAAAAACAGGGCCAGACCCGCGATTTCCTCCGGACGTCCCAAACGCTTGAGCGGGATGGACGCTTGCAACAGTTTGTACGCTTTTTCATCTCCAATCAATTTGGAAGCCCCGCCGGTATTCTCGATCGCTCCCGGTGCAATGCAGTTCACGCGGATCCCGTATTTGCTTCCCCACTCAACAGCTAACGTTTGACTCATCGCCAGCACGCCCGCCTTGGCGGAAGCGGAATGAACGACTCCGGCTGCGCCTGTCCACGCATAGGTGGCAACGATGTTCAAGATGGAGCCCTTTTGCCCGCTCTCGATCCATTCCCTGGCGACCGTTTGCGAGCAATACCAGGTTCCGTTCAAGACGATGTTGATGACCGAATGCCAGCCATTGTACGAGAGATCCTCAGCCGGTACGATAAAATTACCTGCCGCATTGTTTACCAGATGGTCAATGCGCCCAAACGTTTCTTTCGCCCGCTGTACCATCTCTTTGACTTGCTCAATCTCCCGCACATCCATAGCAACCGTCAGCACTTGCCCATCAAAGGTTTCGATCTCTTTTTTGGCTTCCTTCAGGCGATCCGCATTTCTCCCTGAGATGACAACATGGGCTCCCTCTTGACAAAGACGCTTGGCTATGGCCTTGCCCATTCCGCTGCTTCCGCCGGTTACGATTACAGTTTTTCCTTTCATTTTTTCCTCCTAGGCAGATATTTACAAAACATTCAGTATTCATATAAAGGCGGCAAAATTACCCCTTGAGTTAAAAATACCTCTCTCCCTATCTTTCTGTCAAATATGAATATCATTCTTCCCCATTCCTACCAATCACCTTCTGTATATATTTTCTTATAAAACCGGATCCAACGGGATTCGATCCAGCCCGGTCATTGAAAATCATTGGGGATCAAGCACCGATACTGGTTCTGCCCATCTAAATGATCCATATCCGGCTGATCGGAGGATCTTTGACAACTTGGCGATGAAGCGGGAAGCTCTGCCGCCTTTAGAGACGAATTTCACCAAAGCCTTCACGCTCTTTTCAAGCGGAAGGCTTGATGAACTCACCCCCATTTAAAATTGGGATCTGACGGTTCGGTGGACGAGTGGTCCTCTTTCATTTGAAAAGATAAAGGCTGTCCTTGTACATTTCCCATCTGTGGCGAATCCGGTTCAAACCCGAACGGAGACGTAAAATTTTGTTCTTGTGTTTGCAACGCTTGCCATTTTTTCTCTTGCCGTTCTGTCAAACGCTTGACGAGAATGAGAGCCAGCACTGTCAATTTCAGGTCAATCAGGCCGGAAAAGATGGAAAGTTTTGCAGCGGAAATCAGTTCATCAGTCGTTTCGGCCTTATTGTAGATTCTGACGACCAACTTTGAAACACTGTTGGAAAACAGCCAAAACCCCCACCACCATTTTATCAGACCCGGTGCCGATCTCTCGCCCCAAGACAAGTCTCCCTGATCGGCATCCAAAGAACAGGCATTCCACGCATCTTTCATTCCTTGATAAGGCTTCACCAGATTGGCAAACGGAACAAAATACCAACCAACCGCCCAGCCCGGTGTCATTCTCAGGTTTTTGGCACCCAGTAAAGGAAGGTTTTTATAGATTCTATGTATCCATATGCAAAAAACAACGATTGTAGCAAGATAGACAGGAATAAACAGAATGCCCGTAATTCCTGTCAAGCCTTCTGCCATAAGCGTCTCTTCATCTGTGGGGATGGCATTTGCCGAGTCGGAATACACCCCTATGGCAATCCATTCACCAATCATCGAAATGCATGTGAACACGATGTTGACAATCAATAAGATTTGCAATATTTTCGCCCTTGATTTAGGAGACTGGTATGGTAAAAGAGTCGTAGAAACCGGATACAAGCCATGTCACTCCTCGCCTTTAAATTGATAATGTTTTGATCATAATTCATATATGTTTTTAATTCAAGAGTTTAATAATTATACAAATATAATAAAAACAAAAACTCCCCGCCGTCAAATGAAGGGGATATGAGAGTTAACGGTCTCTCTTAATTTGCAAACTGATTCAGGTCAAGCGATACACTCTTCAGCTGAAAACGGTTGGCAACTGTTTGCAACAAAAGAAAGGAATTTCATTTGAATACCCGCGTGAGTTGCAGGCAGTACAAAACCTCCTGTATGGGGGGATTCAGCCGCGTCGAGTGTCAAATCATCCATGCCATCTGGGTGAGGTCCCTTTTTCTACCCCCAAACGATGATCAGATGCCACCCCGGCTCACCGCATCGGGCCGGATGTATAAATCCCTTCTTGCCTGCAAATAATACTTTCCAGCTTTTTGATAGAAAGGAGGGACTGGAGTTTGAATATCCCCAGTTGGATCGGTCTTATTGCCATCATCTCCATTCCATTCATCGCGATCGCTTGGGTTCAGTATCGAAGCCGCCGCAAAGCCAAGTAACCGGAAAAGCTCTGGGCGTGGATTTTTCTTTTCTCACGGAGCGTCTTCAGGTTGCCTTCGCTTCCATTTCCGTATGGGGTTGTCCTTCCACTTTAGCTACCGCCCTTCCCATCAATAGCCCCTGACCGCTTGGAATCTTTATACTGTCACAGCGCTTATCTTCATCTTCTCTCTGGTTTTGCGCCAGCATGCGAAGCATTATATCCCCATGTCCATCCCCGGAAAATCTTTTTCGCTTCTCCGAACAGAAAAGCATTTATTCAAAAGCACGCTTTTCTGTTGAGCAGAAGTAGAACCCCCCTTGCGGATTCCGTCCCCTTCTCTAAAGATGAATTTTGATGGCGATATTTTTTACTTGCGTATAATGTTTTAAAGCCTCGAGACCCTTTTCTCTTCCAAAGCCGCTTTTGCGATACCCGCCAAATGTCATTTCTACTCCGCCGCCGGCACCGTAGTTATTGATAAACACCTGCCCTGACCGTACCCGGGCTGCCAACCAATGAGCTTTGTTGATATTGGATGTCCAAATGCCGGTCACGAGACCGTATTCCGTATGATTCGCGATTTCCAGCGCCTCCTGAGTGGTGTCAAACGGCAATACAACAAGCACGGGACCAAAAATTTCCTCCTGTGCTAGACGGCTGTCGCTCGATACATGATCAAGAACGGTCGGTTCAAAAAAGAATCCGTTTCCGTTTTTTGCACACCGTTTCCCGCCGGTGCGGATCATCACCCCTTCCTTTTTGGCCAGTTCGATATACGATTCGATTCTCTTCAGTTGCTTCTCAGAAATAATCGGTCCGATATCCGGATTGTCCAGACCCGGCCCCACACGCAATTGTTTCATTAATTCGGTGACCCGCTCCACAAATGACTCATGAATGGAGCGCTCCACCAGCAGTCTGGAGCCCGCCGAACAAGTTTGACCCGCATTTTGCGTGATCGAACGCACCACCCATTGCGCAGCCTCTTCCAGATCTGCATCCGCAAATACAATATTGGGCGATTTCCCTCCCAATTCAAGCGTGACCGGTTTGATATTTTCCGCAGCCGCTTTCATGACAGCCGTGCCGGTGGCTACTGAGCCTGTAAAGGTAATATGATCGATGTCGGGATGGGAAACCAGTGACGCCCTGGCTTCGGTTCCGTAACCGGTCACGATATTCACAACACCTTTGGGGATCCCGGCTGCTTCACAAATCTCCGCTAATCGTAATGCCGTCATCGGAGTTACTTCGGCGGGCTTCATCACGACCGTATTGCCGGCGGCAAGTGCCGGAGCAAGGCCACGTGCGGCGATTTGAATCGGATAGATCCACGGGATGATATGAGCGGTTACGCCAAGCGGCTCGCGTACAGTATAATTCAACAAGCCGGGATGAACAGGGATCGTTTCACCCAAAATCTTATCCGCCACTCCCGCGTAGTATTCACAGTAACGCGCAGCCACTTCCACATCTGCAGATGACTGAGCGAGCGGCTTCCCGGTGTCAAGCGTTTCCAGATGTGCCAGCTCATCTTTTTGTTCGCGGATCAGTTGGGACATCTTATATAACAGCCGTCCTCGTTCGGCGGGAGCCATTTCCCTCCATTCACTCGCCTCAAAAGCCGCCCTGGCCGCCCGAACGGCCTGATCCACATCCTTTGCACCGGCCCGGGGAACCCGTGCCAACTCTTCTTTTGTCGCAGGGTTCAGGGTGATCAACGTTTCTCCAGAGACACTGTCCACCCATTCGCCATCGATGAACATTTGCAGCTTTTTCAGCATGGCTGCCGATCCTCCTTGTATGTTACCGTTCATTTACAATAACCGATGCTCTTGTGATTTCTCTGCTGGCCGATTGGTCAAGGGCAGCGCCGATTTCGCCGAGAGAAAATTCAGCATCCGTCATCTCCTCGAACGGATATTTATCGATGGTCCGGGACAAAAATGACAATGCTTTGTTTAAGTACCAGGGATCATACCGAACCACAGGGATAATCTGAATCGATTTCCTTGTCAAGAGACCCGGGTCAAACGGAGCCAGTTGCCCCGGAGAAACATTTCCGATACTGACATATCGTCCGCCCGGCCGAATCAATTGGATTCCTTCATTGAATGCAGCCGGTACGCCGGACAGCTCCAAACCGACGTCCGCCCCCCGGCCCCCGGTCAACTCATAAACGGCTTTGGCCCGTTTCTCTTCCGTTTCGTATTCATTCAGGTCGATCAGGTGATCAGCGCCGAATGATTTTGCCCTTTGCAGACGCTTTTGAACACCGTCGATCACGATGACAGTCGCTCCAAACTCCTTGGCTACCGCAGACGCGTTCAGGCCCAGTCCTCCCGCTCCTTGAATGACCACGGTTTCTCCATACCGGAGGCCTGCTTTTTCGATTCCGAAATAGACTTGCGAGAGTGCGCAATTCGCACTTGCAGCGGCAGAATCGGGAACATTGTCAGGAACTTTATAAAAATACTGATCAGGATGAATGTAGTAATGCGTTGCGAACGACCCGTGAAAATGAGGAGGCTCGTCAGCATCTTTGATCCAAAACTGATAGGCATTTTCACAAAGATGAAACTGGCCTTGCTGACAGGGTGGACACTTTCGGCAAGTCAAGAAATAGGCGGCTGCAATACGGTCCCCGATGTGAACGGGATTTCCCGCAAAATCCGTATCGACTCCTTCACCCAAACGTTCGATTTTGCCCACCATCTCATGTCCCATGACACCCGATTTTTTGGTTGGATGATGTCCTTGCCAAATATGAAGCTCGGAGCCGCAAACGTTCGTGCGAATCACTTTTGCCAACACTGCTCCCGGTTTGACCTCGGGCAAATCGTATTCTGCAAGCATCAATTTTCCGGGTTCGGTCATCACTGCCACTTTCCCTTTCATGAAGCGAAGCTCCTTTTGTGTAAATTTTTGAAACTGTGCAAAGCCGGTGTCGTTACCAACCATGATCAGCGCGGTTTGCTTTTTGTACGCTCCGGGATCAACGCGTACGCCGAACAGGCACGAATGATTCCCGTAGACTACTCCAATGAATTGGGCACTAATTTATTTTTATTATATATATTTCTATAATTATTTATCAATCATTTGTTAATATTATAAATATTAAAACATAAAAGGATTAACCCGTGCTAGGAGAGGTTAAAAAAACAGCCCCGCATCTTTACGGGGCTCGCTCTCTACGATTTCTTCCAGCGCAATACCGGTTTTCTGGCAGCCGTCACTTCATCCAGCCGTTTGACCACGGTATGGTGAGGCGCTTCCTGGACGAGCTCGGGATTTTCTTCCGCTTCTTTGGCGATCTGAATCATCACATCAATAAACTGATCCAGCGTTTCTTTACTTTCGGTTTCCGTCGGTTCAATCATCAAGCACTCATCCACGATGAGCGGGAAGTAGATGGTCGGCGGATGGAACCCGAAATCCAGGAGACGCTTTGCCATATCGAGGGTGCGGACCCCCAGCTTTTTCTGACGGTTGCCGGACAGGACAAATTCGTGTTTGCAATGCTGTTTATAAGGCAGGTCGAAATAAGGCTCCAACCTTCTCATCATGTAGTTGGCGTTGAGCACGGCGTTTTCGGAGACCTGGCGCAAGCCGTCAGGGCCCATGGTGCGGATGTAGGCATAAGCCCGGACCAGGATGCCGAAATTACCATAAAAACCTTTGACGCGGCCGATCGAATTGGGCAGGTCATCTTCGAGATAATATTTTCCGTCTTCGGTTTTCTCGACCATCGGCTTCGGCAGGAACGGAACCAGTTCTTTCTTCACTCCGACCGGTCCGGCACCGGGGCCGCCTCCGCCGTGGGGAGTGGTAAAGGTTTTGTGCAGATTCAGGTGAACCACGTCAAAGCCCATGTCCCCGGGGCGTGCGATTCCCAGGATCGCGTTGGCATTTGCCCCGTCATAATAGAGAAGTCCCCCGGCTTCATGAACAAGGTCAGCGATCAATTTGATATCTTCTTCAAACAAGCCAAGTGTGTTGGGGTTGGTGAGCATCAGAGCTGCCGTATCATCGCCGAGCACTTTTTTCAGTTCGTCAACATCGACCAGACCTTTTTCATTGGACGGGATCGTGATCGTTTTAAAACCGGCCACCGTGGCGCTCGCCGGGTTGGTTCCGTGGGCGGAGTCCGGAACAATCACCTTGTCGCGGCCGGTTTCGCCGCGGCTGTCATGATAAGCGCGAATCATCATCAGACCGGTCCATTCCCCTTGCGCGCCCGCGGCAGGTTGCAGAGTTACCCGGTCCATTCCGGTGATTTCGGCGAGATCCTGCTGCAACTCGTAAAGAAGTTGGAGTGCACCTTGAACCGTATCTTCCGGCTGGTAAGGATGAATTTTGGCAAAACCGGGGAAACGGGCCACATCCTCGTGTACTTTCGGGTTGTATTTCATGGTACAAGAGCCGAGGGGATAAAAGCCGTTATCCACTCCGTGATTGCGGCGTGAAAGTTCGGTGTAATGGCGGATCAGATCCAGTTCGGATACTTCAGGAAGCTCCGCCGGCTGTTCCCGCAAGAGTTCCTCGGGCAGCGCGTCTGTTTCCGGAACATCGGATTGGGGCAAGCTGTATGCAATTCGCCCCGGACGGCTTAATTCAAAGATCAATGCTTTTTCTTTGCTCACAAGAGACCCCCCAATACTTCAGCCAACTGATCAATCTCCTCTTTCGTGCGCACTTCGGTGACGGCTACCAGCATATGATCTTTTAGCTCCGGGTAGTCACGGCCCAGATCGTAGCCGCCAATGATGCCCGCTTTGAACAGTTCTTCGTTCACTTCTTTTACCGGGCGGCTCAATTTGATCACAAATTCGTTGAAGAAAGGTTGGTTAAAGACCGTTTCCACTCCCTTGACTTCGGCCAGGCGCTTTTTGGCATAATGTGCTTTTTGAACGTTGAGACGGGCTACCTCTTGCATTCCCTGTTTGCCCATTGCCGACATATACACAGAGGCAGCCAGGGCATTGAGCGCCTGGTTGGAACAGATGTTGGAAGTCGCTTTATCCCGGCGGATATGCTGTTCCCTCGCCTGCAGGGTGAGAACAAATCCGCGCACTCCTTCTTCATCCACGGTTTGGCCTACGATCCGGCCGGGAATGCGGCGCATGTGCGCTTGAGTCGTCGCAAAATAACCGCAATGAGGGCCGCCGTACGAAGCAGGAATTCCGAGCGGCTGGGCATCGCCGACGACGATGTCCGCCCCGTACTCACCCGGCGGTTTCAAAATTCCCAGGGAAAGCGGGTTCGCACTCACAATAAACAATCCTTTGTGAGCATGGGCCGTTTTCTCAATGGCAGCCAGATCCTCGATGTTTCCGAAGAAGTTTGGCGATTGCACAATGACGGCGGCTGTATCTTCATCCGCTGCGGCTTCCAGTTGTTTCAGGTCGGTCAGACCATCTGCACAGGGAACCTCCACAACGGTGAGGCCAAGCCCTTTGGCGCTCGTGGCCAGAATGGCGCGCGCCTCGGGATGAACGGCCCGAGAAACAACGATTTTCCGCTTACGGGAAACGGCCGCCGCCATGCTGGCCGCTTCCGCGAGAGCGGTCGGGCCGTCATACATGGAAGAGTTGGCGACATCCATACCGGTCAATTCGCAAATCATCGTTTGAAATTCAAAAATGGCTTGCAGTTCTCCCTGGCTGATCTCCGGCTGGTACGGCGTATAAGCCGTATAAAACTCGGAACGGGAAATCACATGATTGACGACGCTTGGAATGTGATGCTCATAGACCCCCGCGCCCAGAAAAGAAGTGTACTGATCGAAAGAGGCGTTTTTACCCGCCAGGCGGTTCATGTGCCGGATGAGTACCGGTTCCGGCATGGGTTCCGGAATGTTTAGTCTTCCTTTAAACCGTACACTTTCCGGAATTTCCGAAAACAAATCTTCGATCGATTCAACCCCGATGGTTGACAGCATTTCTTTCCGGTCTTGCTCTGTCATCGGCAAGTAGCGAAATTTCATACCTTCATCCTCCCAGATTCTCACACCATTTCCACTTACTTGGCGCGCTTGTAAAATGGAGTTTTAACGATTTTCGCTTTCAGGCGTTTTCCGCGAATCTCCACTTCCACTTCACGATCCAGCCCCGCATATTCTGTCGCAATCAGAGCGAGGCCCACATTCTTCTTGAGGGTGGGGGACTGCGTTCCGGTCGTCACGTGGCCGATCTGCTTGTCACCCGCAAAAACCGGATAGCCGGAACGCGGGATGCCACGGTCGATCATTTCAATGCCGACCAATTTGCGCGGCGCTCCCTCCGCTTTTTGCTTTGCCAGCACGTCCCGGCCGATGAAATCCCCTTTATCCGGCTTTACCGCAAACCCGACTCCGGCTTCAACAGGTGAAATACCTGCCGACAATTCCTGGCCGTAGAGTGGCAGACGCGCTTCAAAGCGCAGGGTATCTCTCGCTCCCAACCCGCAGGGGAGAACACCCTCTTCTTGGCCGGCTTCCAAGATCTTGTACCAGAGAGCCGGTCCGTGCTCTGCGGGAAAATACAGCTCAAAGCCATCCTCACCCGTATATCCGGAACGGGAAACCAAGGTTTTGACTCCCGCGATGTCCACATCTTGCTTAAATTTAAACGGTTTTATTTCAGACAAATCCGATTGGGTCAGCTTTTGCAACACTTGTTCAGCGAGCGGTCCCTGCAGGGCCAATTGGGCCGTTTGGTCAGAGATATTTTTTACGGTGACATTCCCGATTTGATGCTGCTCAATCCATTCCACGTCTTTATCAATGTTGGCAGCATTGATGACCAGCAAGTAGGTCTGTTCACCCGTGCGGTACACCAGCAAATCGTCAACCGTTCCCCCATCCGGATAGCACATGAGGGAGTATTGTGCGTCACCGACCGACAGCTTGGATGCGTCGTTGGTGGTCAACTTTTGCACCAGGGAAAGAGCGTCGGGACCGCTGATCTCCACTTCGCCCATGTGGGAAACGTCAAATAGACCCGCTCTGGTTCGGACGGCTTCATGCTCCTGTTTGATTCCCGAAAACTGGACAGGCATTTCCCAGCCGCCAAATGGTACTAATTTTGCTTGATCTTTGTAAACCTCATACAATGGAGTTCTTTTTAATTCCGGCATTCGATCCACCTCCAAAATAAAAGACAGAGAAATCCCCTCATATTAATATGAGAGAACTTCTCTGTCCTATATACCTGAGAGTTTACTCTGCCATCCAAACAGAGTTGCCCCGTGGGTGGCTCGCCGCTAGTGCGAGCGCTCTCCAGAGATGCGTCCAGCGGGCCTCCTTTTGCCTGAGAGATTCACCCTTTCGCCAAGGGTTTGCTCCTTCGGCGCCACCAGATGTGGTCTCTCCTCCCGCCTTCAACCGCCGAACAATATAAAGCTGACTCATAGATATTGTGCCATAAATCCCGTTCCATTTCGATATTTTTTTCTAAAAAAGTACGTATTTTTCTCTCGCATCATTTTCAGAGGATAGAAACATACTAAATTGGGAATCCATTGCCGCGCAAGAAAGGTGGAGAGGTTTTGATGCGACAGCTTCCCATACGTATGGATCGCCAGTGGTTGAACAAGTTCCAACACCTGATCGAAAATGACACGGGATGGTCGAATTGGGAGCGTTTTCAATTAGCTCTGGAAGCGGCTGAGGCACAAATCGTCCCTACCTTTGACTCTATCCAAAGTTTGAATCAAATTCAAGGGTTTGAACCTCTTCCACATCAAATTGACGTAGTCCGACGTGTGATTAACGAAATGCGCGGACGGGCCATCCTGGCTGATGAAGTGGGCCTGGGAAAAACGATTGAGGCGGGACTGATCCTGAAGGAATATGTGATTCGCGGGCTGGTAAAAAATGCCCTCATTCTGGTTCCGTCTTCCCTCGTGCTTCAATGGACAAGAGAGTTGAATCAAAAATTCCAAATTCCCGCCGTCGCCCAGAAAAAAGAATGGATGTGGGACAAATGCGACTTTATTGTCGCCTCGCTCGATACGGCCAAGCGGGACCCTCATCGGCAGTATGTGCTCAGCAAACACTACGACCTGCTGATCGTGGATGAAGCCCATAAATTGAAAAACCGGCGCACCAAGAACTGGCAGTTCGTCAATCAACTGCAAAAAAAATACTGTCTCCTGCTCACGGCGACGCCGGTACAAAATGAGATGAATGAACTTTACAATCTGGTCACCCTGCTCAAACCGGGCCAACTCGGCAACGAGTCCCGCTTCCAAAGCGACTATGTCGCCGGAAAAAGGAAGGCGAAAAATGAGGAGCAATTGCGGGAAGAAATCAGCCGCGTCCTGATTCGGAACCGGCGCCGCGACAGCAACCTCAACTTAACCCGGCGCATCGTCAAAACGATCCCCATTCAGCTTTCACCCGCCGAACGGGCGTTGTATGAAGGAATTACCCAATTTGTCCGCAGCCGTTATCAAAGTCATGCCGCAGATTTAAAAAGCATGCTGGCTCTCCTCGTCTTGCAAAAAGAAGTCTGCAGCAGCAGGGATGCCGTCTTCCATACTTTATTTAAGCTGTTTCAGCGAGGGGAACAGGGAAAAGAAACCTTATCCCCCGAAGTCGCCCATTTGGCGGAACTGCTCCGGGCAGTCACCTCTTCATCCAAGGTGGATACGGCCATCAAGCTGATTAAAGAAATTTCGCCGGACAAAGTGATCGTCTTTACCGAATACCGTGCGACACAGGACATGTTGATCCGCGAACTGGCCAAAGAGGGAATTCATGCCGTTCCCTACCGGGGCGGATTTAACCGCAACAAGAAAGACTGGATGATGGAACTGTTTCAGAAACGGGCCCAGGTGATGGTGGCGACCGAGGCGGGCGGTGAAGGGATCAACCTGCAATTTTGCCATCACATCATCAACTTTGACATGCCCTGGAACCCGATGCGGGTGGAACAGCGAATCGGGCGTGTCCACCGGCTCGGACAAAAGAGCGATGTCCATATCTATAACTTTGCAACGGAAAACACGATTGAAGAGCACATCATCTGGCTGCTCCATGAAAAAATCCAGCTTTTTGAAACGGTGGTCGGCGAACTGGAAACCATCTTGAACAAGATGGAAGAAGAAGAATCCATGGAACAAAGCCTGATGCGCATCATGCTGGAATCCGACGATGACCGGCAAGTACGTCAACGTCTAAATGAATGGGGAGAATCCTTCCATAAGAAAATACAAACTGTGCAAGAACAAAAGGAGAGACAGGAAGTGCTTTTGTATGGAACCCAGGCAGATTAGAACCTTTACGGAACGTTATCTGGCAAACCATGGTTGCCACATCATTGAATCATCTCCCGCTCACCTCGTAACCCAGCTCTCCATCCAGGCGGATAAAGATTTGCTGAACCGTCCTTTCTACTGGATGTATGTGGAGCGGTGCAATCTGGAGCCCCAGCCGGCTCGCCTTTGCCTGATTTTTGATCCGGAAAAATGTCCGGAAGACGTGAAAGGTGAGTACTTGTTTTACGGTTCGCCCCGCTTTTCGCGATTCCTCTCGTCCGCGCTGCAACACGGACAGTTTGTCCGTCTATACCAACAACCGAGCGGGCGGAATCCGTATATGTATGTTTCCAAGCCCTACACTCCCTGGCTGGCAGTTAACTTTAAAATCTCTTATATCTGCGACCAGAAAAAGGACCGAATCAGCTATCTGGGCATCAATTTGCAGAACGGCCACATTCTCGAACCGTTTTATCAAACCATCCGCCAGCTCTCCTGGACTTCCAAATTGCCCGCGCAACGCCACACGATCGAGCCGCGGCTCAGCATTGCCGAAGCGGTGGGCGAATTGGAATACTACCTGCAAGATCAGCTTGAAAACGAAGACCAAACTTGGGCGGAAGAAGCCATGGAACGGCTGGATCTGGAGCTGAACCAGCTGGACAGCTATTACCCTGATGAAACGAAGATCTCGGCAGAACTCAGCCAAGAGAAAAAACAGCGCAGACGGGAAACCATCTGGCAGTATCACCCCCGTGTCGAAGTGAGCGTCATCAACGCCGGGCTCTTTTATGTAGAACAATTGCCTCCTTCCTTGGAGAACTGACACTTCACACAAAAACCCATTGTCTCTCGATTTGAGACAATGGGTTTTTCTCACTTATTCCTGGTTTACCTTTGACAGGATGGATTCATAAATTCCCGTCCCATGGCCGTGAATGTGATGAATTTCGTCCGACAGAATGCGGTTTAGCAATTGTTTTTCATCCTCGGTCAAGTCAGCTTCCAAGTCTTCCAGTTTCCTTTGCAACATACTGATGATCGCCAGTTCCCGTCCGGCCTCTTCCCTTCGCTCCGGATCTGCACTGAATGCCTGATGAAGACGCGCCTCTTCCTTTTCCAGCCGCTCGGAGAGAATGTTCATTTCTTCCAGCGATAAACGCATGTTTCTTCCTCCTGCTCAGATTTGATTACAGTTAGTATCTGTCACCGGCAGAAGGATTATGATGGGATTGTGAAATGAACGCGAACTGTGACCGCCATGAGGGCAAAAAAATAAAGCGACCGTCAGCCGCCTGTCACACTGTAAGCTTGTTCCAGTCACTCGGAACGATCTTTACTTCCATACCGAGCGCTTTTAATACTTGTTTGACTTTCTCCATGCTCGCACCGCCATACTCATTTCGTTCATCCCGGGAAACCTGGGGTGCGGAAACCCCCAGCCGCTTGGCCAGTTCCGCTTGGGATAACCCTTTATAGATCCGAAAGGCGATCAGTTGCCGTCCGATATTGTCAAAGGTGCAGGTCATGTCAAAATTGCCCGATTTGTAGCGTTCATACTCTTCTACTTCAGCCTTGATCCGCTCCTGAAAGAGGCGGGCCGGACTCAACCCCCGCTCGATCTGCTCCTCCGTCAGCCCCATCTCCTCCAGCTCTTTGCGTTGTTCAGCAAGCAATCGTTCGTGATGTTTCAGCTGTTCCAGCGAACGTTTGTACTCCTGCTCCGTTTTAATCATGAAATCACCCTTTCACCAATTTGACAATCCCCTTTGGGATCAAAAAGTCGCGGTCGGTGCGAAAAAACTCATCAAACTTCATGTTTTCCCCCTTATCGTTTAAAACTCCGGAATAAACGCCCGCGCAATGCGGAAACAATTCAACGCGGTAGCGATACCACATTTCCAATTGCAGGTTGCCGTAAGCGTCGAAGCGGCGCCGATCCCAGCCCCAGCATTTATAAGGATCCAGGCGGTTCAATTTGTTGGCAAGCGTTCCGTCGAACACTTCCATCGGGTCAGGGGCAACAAAGTAGCCGTCTATATCGCCCGGTTGATACTTATCCGTACAAAAAGATCCGTCGATATACACTTCTTCGATCCCGCACGCCCACAATTGACGGACACATATCTCCAGATTATCGACCAACTTCCTTCTCCAATATGCATCCCACGGAAGCAGGGAGTGTGCCTCGCCTTTCACTAAAATCGATTGTCTCAGCTGATCAAAAGTGAGTGGATAATCTCCTGGTTCCAATAGACCGTATTCATTAAACTTCAATTAGCTTTTCCTCCCATGTACTATCTTATACAAAGATAGGGGAAACGATTCCAGTTATCCTTAACTTTTATGTTAACACACGGTGAAGGAAAAGTGGTATGATTTTGAAAAAAACATCCAAAAAACCGCGACAAATGACTTCAAGGATTTATCAGCGGTACACAGGTGATTGGGACAAAGACTTTTTCAATGTGCTTAATGATCTCGCCCAATGCTACTTAGGCCATGGACAGGACGTTTTCCAGTCAGGTATAATGGTGTCGAAACCACACATTATTCACTGAGGAACCTTTTTGTAAGAATGAGGTTTCTTTTTTTACGTTCCAGGTTGCTCCGCGTGCGGATGAACAATGATGAGCATGGATATCACCTTTACAATCCTCTACCTCTGATTCTTAATCTTGCAAGAGTTCTCGCATGGTACTCCAATGCTTCAATGGAGTCGGATTCTTATAATCCTCGCTTTTGATACAATCCAGGCACACGGGGAGTTCATCGACTTCCATTTTTACCAAGCGGACATCCTTGCGATGCCGGAACTCCAAGCATCTTCATCTCGTATTTGTATATTCAAAACTTTCGAGGTGAAATCAATGATGAGTTCATTTATACACTTAAATAAACTGCTAGATGCAAAAGAGTTAACAGTGAATAATATAAAGGCCAATCTCAAAATTAACCCTATTGCAGCATACTTATTGTATTCTGCTTGGCTAAATCAATATGGTGATAAAAATCTTAAGCAGATCGATTTGCGTTACAAGCGTGCAACAAAAGGTCCTTGGGAAGTTAAAGATACAAATGATGGAGTTTATATTTATTCAGAAAAAAATATGATCATTGCAGAATTAAATGAGTATTTTCGTGATTATGCCAGCTTTATAGCTCGAAGCCGCACCGATTTACCCAATGCCAGATTGATACAATTTATTTTACAGCTCCAATATTCAGCCATACAAGAAAAGCAGAGACTACCTCATCCTTTGGTAGATGTGTCAAAGCATATCGAGCATTTTCAAACTTTCTACAACGTAGAACCCAAAAAGATGTTCATAAATAACTCCAGACAAGCTGGAGTAGCTGGGGTTTATGTACACGATAATAATAAGGAGTTATTTATTGCTGAGGTATATCGGAAAAAAGATGCAGATTTTATCTTATATGCTTTACATGATATGCTTTCCGTTTTAGAAAAACTAGTTCTCTTACAGAAACAGCTTACTAATCTTATCAGACAAGCAGAATAAACCACAGAACTGAAAAAATCGTTGTCTTTATGTAAAGATAATCATTTTTTTCAGGGAGGGTTGCTAACAGGGATCTTCGTATAGTTAGACAATTATGTTTCTTAAATTGTTAATCAAGGGAACAAATTTCTCCCTTCGATTCGTTTGTTATTAAGGTGGAGTTTCAGTTTTTTGTTATTTGTGAAATTATTTCATAGCATTTGTCAGTATCATGATTTTCAAATATTTTACTTACCGGTTGGGAAAATTGAAAGAGGATTCGCTTACCCGTATCGAAGAGCATCGAAGTCTAGATACATATACAATTCCGACAACCTGACCGTCAGCATGACCCGTGGGGGGAAACCTTTTTACTATCAACTCAACTATCGCGGCGATGTAGTTGCTTTAACGGATGCAAAAATAACCTTAAGGAGTTAGTTATTGAAAAAAGATCTGGAGGTATGATGATTGAAAAATAAAATCCTAGAAATCTTTAACAGTGTGATTCTATTAACTGTTTTGTTTTTGGTGCTTGGTATTTTTCTTTATTTATTAGATATAGGATGGGTTAAAGAACTATGGCATGAGGGAAATTGGATTCTGATGTATTTGTTTTTAGTTATTGCAAGCATAGTAGGATCTTTTGTACCACATAAAAAAATTGGATAACTTCTACTTTTGTATTAACATTATTCGTTTTCGTTATTTACCGCTTAGTTATTTGGACTCTTAATTATATGAAAATGAATTAGAATTGAGCTTCTTCAAAAAATGGTGAGATGATCGACTAATTTAAATACACCTATGATGCAAAAGGAAACATCACCCGTTTGTGTCCAAGGCGGGCACCACTTCCTATGCCAGAATGAGAGCAGTATGCAGATATTTATGTGCAGTTAGGATCTAGAGGAATACAAGATTCATAAGGGAAGCATTTCTGTATTAGTTCTTCTTAAATTAGTCGTTCCAAGAATTGTTTTAAGAAAAAGGTGTTATGGAGATTCGATGGACCCGTTATGCTCCCAGGCTACGAAGGGCTCGATTGCCTGAAATGAGGCAAACTCCTGCCGAATTTGTAGGTGGTCACAAGATGGAGAAAGTGCCTGAGAATTTTTCTTCCCCCATTCAAGCAATCCAACATATCAGATAACGATGCCTCTTACTCCATTTTTCGTCTATTATCTCTCGCATTAAACGTATGGTTCCCGATTAGGAAAGACCCGGATGACTCGTTCCCATCGACGAATTTCCTCGTTTCAAATGCTCTACGCTGTTGGTTGTGCGAAGAAGTTTTCGAGTTATTTTGTATCAGGTTTAGCTCTTTTCTATACCAATGAGCTCTGCTTGATCTAAATTTCGTCTCCTGCTCTTACCCCCATAAGACACACCAACAGAAAAAAGGAGGGTCGCCGCCCTCCTGTTGGTTATTCGCAATCGAGTTTAAAATGAAGTGTGTTCATATTGCCAGCGGGCTCCTGCCGTGTTCCCTCTTGAACCGATCAGCTTCAACTACCCCTGAAAAATCCAGATCACCGAACCGCTTCAGACCCTGCCGAGAAATTTGGCCAGAAATTGTTGTGTCCGCTCTTCTTTCGGACGGACAAACAGTTCTTCAGGCGGGCCCGACTCGATGATCCGGCCGTTATCCATAAAGACCACCCGGTCGGAAACATCGCGGGCAAACCCCATTTCATGGGTAACAATCACCATCGTCTGCTTCTCCCGGGCCAACTCTTTGATCGTTTTCAAGACTTCTCCGACCAATTCGGGATCCAAAGCCGAAGTGGGTTCGTCAAACAGCAATACTTCCGGTTCCATCGCCAGCGCGCGCGCAATGGCGACCCGTTGTTGCTGTCCGCCGGAGAGTTGGGCGGGATACGCGTCCTTTTTATCCAGCAAGCCGACTTTGGCCAGCAGTTCCTCCGCCTTCGCCCGCACTCTTTGTTTCTCCTCTTTTTTCACGACCAACGGGCCTTCCATGACATTTTCCAATACGGTTTTATGGGGAAAGAGGTTAAAGCTTTGAAACACCATGCCCGTTTTGGCCCGGAGCTGGCGCTGGTCCCTGGAAGCTGTTTTGCCTCCGTCAAAATCAAGTTCCACCCCATCGATGGAGAGGCGTCCGGCGCTTGGGACTTCCAGGAGATTGAGACAGCGGAGCAGGGTGGATTTGCCCGAACCGCTCGGACCGATGATGCAGATCACTTCCCCCTTCTCCACATGGAGATCAATCCCTTTTAACACTTCCAGCTGCCCGAACTTCTTTGTTAAACCGTTTACTTCGATCATGCGGCCTCCTCCTTTCTGTGAACGCATCTGCTTCCACCCGGCACGGCCTATTTTTATACGAAAGTTAGCTCGATCGCAGGAATGTTCCTGAGTGGGTGCTTCCGCGGCGGTCGGGACGTGTAGTTCTCCGCACACTTGAGTCCGGCAGGGAAGTATAAACTGTCCGCTCTGGCCCCCTCCGCTGCGGGCGAGGGTAAAACTCGCTGTCGCTCAAGCAGGTCCGCTTCTTCCTTCGCCCGTGACCTCCGCAGGGTACGGCCCCAAAGGTACTCCGCCATCACGCCCTTCCTGCACGATTTGACTTTTTTCCCTGTTGGTGGCCGTCAGGCCATGGTTTCTATGCAACATGCCGGCCGTAGCGCTGTTCCAATTTTCCTTGCACGTAGCTGAGGAAAGTGCAAATGATCCAGTAGAATACTGCGACCAGAATATAGGGGGTCATGTAGTCAAAACGTTGACCACCGACAATTTTGGCAAGATAAAACATCTCGTTGACCGTGATCATGGCCAACAGGGAGGTATCCTTCACCAGGCTCAAAAACGTATTGGCCAGGGACGGCAATGCGACACGCGTCGCCTGCGGGATGATGATCCGTCTCATCGTCTGCCAATAAGTCATATTGAGCGATTGCGCCGCTTCCCATTGTCCTTTGGGAATCGACAGAAGAGAGCCGCGGATCGTTTCCGCCGAGTAGCCGCCCACATTGAGCGAGAGCCCGATCAGCCCGGCCAGCGTTGGGGTCAGGGTAATTCCGATCACCGGCAAACCGAAATACAGGATAAATAACTGCACCAACAGAGGTGTGCCGCGGATGACGGAAATGTAAGCGCGGGCCGGCAGATGGAAGATGGGATTACCGGACATCCGCCCCATTGCCGTCACCAGGCCCAGGACCAGCCCAATCGCCATGCTGACCACACTCATCCACAGGGTGGTGCCTAATCCTTGCAAAATATAGGGAGTGGCCTGGATCGCCAAATCCACGTCAAACAAATTCTCCCATTGAATATATTTCCAAGCGTCCATAGCGAAACAACTCCATTTGCTTAATCCAACTGTTTTGATAGGTTTTTATTTATATATAACATGCTCTATGTTACGCCTGTTCCGTTTGCGTTGTCAACGGTTAAGTTATCTGCAATAAAAAGGACTGCCATCTCCCGACAGCAGTCCTTTTTCAAAGTGCTTTCTATTCGCCGATTCCCTGCAACAGGATGACACGGGCGGGAGCCGCTTCCGTATGGACAAGTTTGATCGGTGCAGCAACCATAAAGTAATTGCCTTCCGGAACCTCTTTCAGACGCAGGCCCTCAATAATCAGAATATCGGCGCGAAACAAGGTTTTATGGGTGGGATGACCCGGCTGGGAGCGTTCGATACCCAGAGCGTCGATGCCCACACCGTCAATCTTCTTCTCCGCCAGATAGCGCGCCCCATCTTCTGCCAGATAAACAAACTCAAAGTCAAATTCATCTTTGAAGGAGTTTTTCGTTTTTAAGAGCAAAAACTCGCCGGAACGGATCTCAAACTTTTCAAGGTCCGCTTGCGTAATCCCCCCGTCCACACCGGTCAAATCCAGGACGCGGCAAGGACGTACCAGACGCTCCAACGGAAGGGTTTCCATCGTTCCGCCCTCCGGCAGCATGTGCAAAGGGGAATCGACATGCGTACCGGTATGAACATCGATGTCGATGCGCGATTCACGGGCAGGCGCGGTGTCAAAATCCTGAACAACACGGATGTTCGGTTGCTTTTCCGGCTTGTTTTTATAGACGGGCATCCCTTCTTCAATCCGCATGGACACATCAAAAATTTTCACCATCATTCATCTCTCCCGGGCGACGTTTTTGATTGGTTTTCTTGTCTCACATTTTTACCATTTCATTGGCTTTCACGATCTGGTGGCGGCGCTGGCTGGAAACAGGCCACCATCTATGCCCTTCTTTGGCCAACAGATCATCGGCCGCTTGGGGGCCCCAGGTTCCGCTCTCATAAAACTCCAAAGGAATCTCTCCCCGATCCCAGGCACGCCGAATCGGATCAATAAACTTCCACGCGAGCGAAACTTCATCCCAATGGGTGAAGAATGTTTGATCCCCTGCCACCGCATCATGCAGCAACGATTCATAAGCTTCCGGGGTTCCTTGGTCACAGTTATTGCAAAATTCCATGGCAATGGGGGTGATCTCATTGATCGAGCCCGGCTTTTTGGCGTTTAACACCATATACATGCCTTCTACCGGCTGGATGTTGATCACCAGCAAGTTTGGCCCCAGATCATTGTTCTTATTGAAATAAAGGTTTTTCGGCATCTCTTTGAATTGAATCACAATTTCGGTCGCCTTGGCCGGCATGCGCTTCCCTGTGCGGATGTAAAAGGGGACTCCCGCCCAGCGCAGATTATCCACGTACAGCTTGGCGGCCACAAATGTTTCGGTATTGGAGGCAGGATTCACATTTTTTTCGTCCCGGTAACCGGGGACCAGCTTTCCGTCCAACATACCGGCCCGATACTGACCGCGGACGACATACTCTGCCGCTTCCGATTCCTCAATTTTACGCAAAGAGCGCAACACCTTTACTTTCTCGTCATGTATTGCTTCCGTCTTTAATCGGCTGGGCGGTTCCATGCAAACCATCATCAGAATCTGCAAAATGTGGTTTTGCACCATATCGCGGAGCGCCCCGGCTTCATCATAATAGTTGGCCCGGTCTTCCACCCCGACCGTTTCACTGGCGGTAATCTGTACCGTTTCAATATAATGATGGTTCCATAACGGCTCAAACAATGAGTTGGCAAAACGGATCACGTTGATATTCTGCACCATTTCTTTGCCCAGATAATGGTCGATGCGGTAGATTTCCTGCTCCGTAAACGACTCTTTCATCTGTTCATTCAGTTTTTTCGCGGATGCATAGTCATGTCCGATCGGCTTCTCAATAATCAGCCGTTTCCATCCGGAAGTTTCCGTCAGACCGGCTAATCTCAAATTCCGGGATACACTGCCAAACAGATCCGGGGCGATTGCCAGGTAATACAACCGATTTCCTTTGCCTTGCAAATTCCAGTCTTTTTCATTCTCTTCGACAACCGTTTTAATCCCTTGATATTGACCCGGTTGATTCACATCGGCGATCACATAGAAAAATTTGCGTGCAAACTGGTTCCACTCGTTTTCATCCGTCACTTTCAGCCGGGAAAACTGGTCAACGGAAGACCGAACCGCCGTTCTGAACTCCTCCACAGTACGCTTGGATCGCCCAACCCCGATCACCGCAAAGTTTTGTGGCAGCAGACCGCTCTTAAACAAACTGAACAGCGCGGGATATAACTTGCGTTTGGCCAGATCGCCAGTCGCCCCGAACAGCACCAAGGAGAATGGCTCCGTCAATTTGGTATGTATGGACATGATTTCACTCCTTCGCGCATCATTCACTCGTAACTTTCTTCTCATTTAATATGTGTGGAATAGGGGCCCCGTATCCCGGCTCCGATTCCTTTCAAGTCAACAGTCATAAATAATAGTAACAAAACTGAAGGAAATTGTGTCTGCTTTCGATCAAAATCAGATAATTAACAAATGAAACACAAGATGTGTGATCCATTCGATGTCCCGGCGGCATAATAAAATTTGCGCTGTTCTTTTTCTATGGATGATTAAGAGGTAAAATAGATAAAGATGCGTCTGATGCCCCGGAGGCCTCATCCCAATCACAGCCTGAGGAAGCTCCGGAATGCTTATGATCCTGGCAAAAAAGGTGGGAAAAGAATTGGCAAAAAGTCAAATTGGCGTCATCGGCCTGGCCGTCATGGGCAAAAATTTAGCTTTAAATATGGAGAGCAGGGGATATTCGGTTTCTGTGTTCAACCGGTCTCCTGAGCGAACGAAAGAGCTGCTGGAAGAACATCCGGGAAGAAAGCTGACCGGAACCTATACAATGGAAGAATTTATCCATTCCCTGGAAACGCCGCGCAAAATTTTGTTAATGGTGAAAGCGGGCAAACCGACGGATGATATGATCACCCAGCTGAAAAAATATCTTTCCAAAGGGGACATCATTATTGACGGCGGGAACTCCTTTTTCCAGGATACGATCCGCCGGCATAAGGAATTGGAAGCAGAGGGGATCCATTTTATCGGAACCGGTATTTCCGGCGGAGAAGAAGGTGCGCTGAAAGGTCCCTCCATCATGCCCGGAGGAAATCCGGAAGCGTATGAACAGGTACAACCGATCCTGACGGCGATTTCCGCCAAAGTAAACGGTGATCCCTGCTGTACATATATCGGTCCGGATGGGGCCGGCCACTTTGTAAAAATGGTGCACAATGGGATTGAGTACGGGGACATGCAGCTGATTTGCGAGGCTTACCACCTGCTGAAACATATTTTGAAAATGGATGCCCGGGAATTGCACGAGGTGTTTGCTGAGTGGAACCGAGGCGAACTGGACAGTTACCTGATTGAAATTACCGCGAACATTTTTGCCAAAACCGACCCGGACACTGGCAAACCCATGGTGGATGTCATCCTCGATACCGCCGGGCAAAAAGGAACCGGCAAATGGACGAGCCAAAACTCACTCGACTTGGGAGTCCCGTTGTCCATCATCACCGAGTCCGTGTATGCGCGATTCCTCTCGGCAATGAAAGAAGAGCGCGTCAAAGCCAGCCAAATCCTTAAAGGGCCGACATTGCCCAATACCGTCGTTTATGACCGGAACGCCTTTATCGAAGCGGTCAGAAAAGCGCTCTATGCCAGCAAAATTTGCTCCTACGCCCAGGGGTTTGCTTTGATGAGGGCCGCTTCCGAAGAGTACGGATGGAATTTGAAGTATGGAGATATCGCCATGATCTTCCGGGGCGGCTGCATCATCAGAGCCCGATTTTTGCAAAACATCAAGGAAGCTTACGATCGGGACCCCGAGCTGAAAAACCTGCTCCTGGACCCGTATTTTAAGGAAGTAGTGGAAAATTATCAGGACTCCTGGAGGGAAGTGGTCGCGACCGCCGTCATGAACGGATTGCCGGTTCCCGGATTCTCCAGCGCCCTGGCGTATTTTGACAGCTACCGCACGGAAACCCTCCCTGCCAACCTATTACAGGCCCAACGGGACTACTTCGGAGCCCATACCTATCAACGCGTGGACAAAGAGGGGTTTTACCATACCAATTGGACCGAAAGCTGATCAAACCAAAACACCCCCGGCCGCCCGAAACCACGGGCAGCCGGGGGTGTTGTTTAAATCTTTACTTCGACACGTCCTGGCCAAACCATTTTTGCGAGATTTTAGCAAGCGTTCCGTCTTTTTTCATGCTTTCCAGTGCCTTGTTGATTTCTTTGACCAGCTCCGGGTTTCCTTTTGGAACCGGGAACGCGCTTTCGGATTTTTCCATCGGCTCTCCGACCGTTTTGAGCGGCAGTTTCGTCGTTTTCAGCATTTCGGCGATCGCCAGCCGGTCATTCATGCTGAAATCGATTCGTTTGGCGGCCACATCTTTCATCGCGCTCATCATATCTTCATAGGCCACAATGGTTGCGCCTGCGTCCTTCGCCATTTTCCCGTAGTTGCTCGTAGGCGTCTGGCCGGCGCGCTTTCCTTTCACCTGCTCGATTCCCTTGATCTCCTGGTTGTCCTTGTGCACGACGATTTGCGCGTAGGAGACGGTGTACGGGCTGGAGAAATCAAATTTCTCTTTCCGCTCCGGTTTGATGCCTACCTGGTTGGCAACCATGTCAATTTTCTTGGTCTGCAGGCTGGTCAGCATCCCATCCCAGGGAATCTCCACGAACTCCGCCTTAACCCCCATGCGCTTGGCTACTTCTTTGGCCACTTCGACATCGAAACCGGTCAACTCATTCGTTTTCTCATCATGGAAACTGAAAGGTTTATAGGTACCTTCCGTTCCGATGCGGATCGTTCCCCGATCCTTGATGGTGCTTAAAAGATCCCCCTGCTGGTTGACACTGCAGCCGGACACAAAGAGGAAAAGCGCTAAGCCCAACGCTATTGAAATCATACCCGATCTTTTTCTTAACATTTTTGCTTCTCTCCAACTCTATGATAAATTCCTTACTTAACTGGTATGTTTTTAGGTTATTCGTTTTTATCATACCGACCCCCTTTACCGCTGTCAATGTGGAAAAAACATCCACTCTTTTCCGGATCAGCTCAAATAAAGCAATTCATATATGTTCCAGGTCATAATCCGCTAAAAAAAGAGTTCCGGAAGCTTCTTCTGCTTCCGGAACTTTTTACGGTTTAAACGGCATGGGATTGGATCATTTCAACCTGCATGGAGCACAATTGAATCTAGTAAAGTTCTGGGCGGCGGTCTTCAAAGACCGGTATGGTTTTGCGGACACGGTTCACTTCGTCGAGGTCAATCTCGACGGTCAGGATCTCCTCCTTCTCTCCGCCTTCCGCAAGGATCTTTCCCCAGGGGTCGATCACCATCGAATGGCCAAAAAACTGATTTCCGCCACCTTCACCTACCCGGTTGACTGCCACCACATACATTTGGTTTTCAATGGCTCTCGCCTGGTTTAATACGCGCCAGTGATTGAGGCGCGGAACCGGCCATTGCGCGGGAACAAACAACAAGGCGGCCCCTTCAAGAGCCAGGGAACGGATATATTCGGGAAAACGGAGATCATAGCAAATAATCGACCCGGCCAAATGCCCGTGGATGGAAAAGAGGCTTTTTTTCTCACCCGGCTGTAAATACTTTTCCTCATCCATCAAGCGGAATAGATGCACCTTGCTGTAGCTGGCAATCTCGGTCCCGTCCGGTTGAAATACAAAGGTTGTATTATAGATGCCGGAATCCTTCTTGTTTGCGATCGAGCCGGCGATAAAGTAGATGCCGAATTCGTTGGCGAGTTGCCCAAGCCACTTGCGCAAGTCACCCGCATCGGCGATCTCCTCAAGTCGTTTCAAATCATAAGCGGTATTCCATAGCTCAGGTAACACCACCACATCTGCCCTCTCTTCCAGGGCTGCCCGGTGCACCCATTCTTTTACCCGCTGCTGGTTTCGTTCGGGGTGGCCGAAATCCACATCCATCTGAATCAGAGAAATTCGCATGATGTACCCCCTTCAGTCAAACAGCCTTGCCGACAGCTACACTTTCCCTCCCCGGCGGTGAGAGATGTAAAGTGTGCGCAGCAAGACACGATAGCGCTGGTTTACCTCCTGCAAATAGATATGAAATGAATCACCATTCATCTTCAGCAGGCTGAAACAGGCCAAATCAAGAAAATAAACGACTTCGTGCAACTGAGAATGCTTATGGACCCGATTCCCCGCCAACAATCGGTCTAATGACCATTCTACTTTTTCGCTTATGCCCTGAACAAGACCGATCCCCTCATCTTGAGAAAAATGATTTAATAACCGTACACTCTCATCGACGACTTTTAAAATCTCTCCCAATTCATTGGAATGAGTGTCCAATTCCAATGCCATCTTCGCACCACCCCAGAGGAAGTCTCACCCAAATAGAATGAAATCAGTTGGATCTATATATAAAAATTCATTTGGATAAATGAATTCTATTAAAGTGGAAGAACCATCAAACATGATTACGAGTGATGATCATTTTCCGGCGAAATGAACTCCCCGTCGCCCGGGTTGGTGGCGGTATTCACTTCAACGATCTCGTACCTAATATAACCTTCTCTCTCCAATCGGAATAACCTGCTTCTTTTTTCAACTTCTGGAATAAAATCAGTCGGACTTGCTCATTTTTTGTCAGTTTTTCAGCCGGCAAGCCTGACTTTTTCGTTCCTGTGTCGAATTTCCGCACATTCAATAGTCAAAAAAGTTACGGCTATGACCATACAGCCGGGCATACATTTTCATCGCAAATGAATCCGTCATGCCGGCGATATAATCGCAAACGATGCGCGCCTTTTCTTCATCGGTCATGGCTGACTTCCACTTAAGCCGGTCATTTTCCGGCAGCAACTTGCTTTCATTCATAAAAGCTTCGAACAATTGCTCAATGATGTGGGTGCCCTTCCAGGCGACCGTTTGCACCTTTTGTGAATCGATCACTTTATCAGCCACCCATTGTTTCAGCTGATCCAGCAATCGGCGCAGATCCGGCGGCAACAGAACGGTGTATTTCAAACGCGGCGATGAAAACGCCTCTTTCGTCTCTCGTACCTGCAAATGGGTGATGAGCGTAGAGATGATCGCCGAAAAAATTTTCTTCAAGCGATATTTGAGCTGATCGCTCTCCGGGTTCAATCTATCCAATTCTTTGCATGCCATTCGTAATTCAGGATAGCTGTCTTCCCTTTGGAAAGGCACCATCAACTCTTTCAGTTGTTCAATGCGGATCAATTTCAGATTGATGGAGTCTTCCACATCATGGGTGCCGTACGCAATATCGTCGGCCAGCTCGATAATGGAGCATTCCAGCGTCTTGTTCAGCGTCTGTTTGTGCTGATGAACCGGGTTCACCGTCCGCGTGAGAAATGCTCGTTCCTTCTCGTCAAAAACCGCGAGCGTCCATGTGAACGCTTCCCGGTCGCAGGCAAATGCGCTCGCCTTGGGCGGATGAACTTTCCCCTGAACCTCATACTGACGGGGGTTGACGGCATCATCCAACAGGATGGGGTATTTCATGATCGAAAGGAGAAGAGCTCTCGTCAGGTTCAGCCCGTATGTCTTATCCCCTTCCAACCGCGTTAAAATGCGAAACGTATGGGCATTTCCTTCAAATCCCCCGTAATGCTGCATGCACTTATGCAGGGCCTCTTCCCCGCGATGCCCGAAGGGGGGGTGACCCAAATCGTGTGCCAGCGCCGCCGCTTCGATGAGTGAAGCATCCAGGGCATAATCTTCCCGAAACACTGGATGGTGGGCATTGAGGTGAATAACGATTCCCCTGGCAATCTGTGCGACTTCCATCGAGTGCGTCAGGCGGGTTCGATGAAAATCGCTTACATCCAAACCGAGGACTTGCGTTTTGGACTGCAAGCGGCGAAAAGCGGCACTGTGAATAATGCGTCCGTAGTCTTTTTCGAACGGATCCCGCGCATCCGTCACATTCACCGCCCCTGAGGGCTTCCTCCGCTCATAATCCGGCGGCAGATACAAATGATTTTTGCTTGCCCGAGTGATAAGCATGCCGATCCCTCCCCCGGTATGATTGTATTCATCGTAACTCTGACGAACCGGAATTGCAAAAGAAAAGGAGCTGATCCGTGTATAAGATTCAATCAGATGACGAAAGCAGGAATTGCGGCCACTCCAAGGATCAGGTCAAATACAGTCATCGGAAAAGGCCGATCCGGCCTGATGATTCACTCAAATCCTGTTGTATCACCTGCTCTGAAGCGAATTCCACAAAAAAACAGCCCGCCCTTTTCATATAGGAAGGCTGTTGCGTTTATCCTTTAAACTTCCACCGCACTGCCGTATGTCTGCAACAGATACATCTTGTGATACAACCCCTTCATGGCCAACAACTCCTGATGGGAACCCCGTTCAACGATTTCACCGCGGTGCAGGACAAGGATCAGATCGGCATCCTGAATGGTGGATAAGCGATGGGCAATGGCGATGGTGGTGCGTCCCTGGCGCATTTTTTGCAAAGCGGCTTGAATGGCCTCTTCCGTCTCCGTATCCACGCTGGCGGTCGCCTCATCCAGCACCAGGATTTTCGGATGGATCGCCATCGTCCGGGCGAAAGAGATCAGCTGCCTCTGCCCGCTGGAGAATGTAGCCCCCCGCTCCACGACCGGCTCTTCATATCCGCGGGGCAACTTCTCAATAAACGGCGCCGCCTGAACGAACTGTGCGGCTTCCTTGATTTGTTCATCCGTAATTGACTCATTGTGCAAACGAATATTGCTCTTCACATCTCCCACGAACAGAAAGGGGTCCTGCAAGACGAGCCCGATTTTGGAGCGCAGTTCTTGGTCGTCATAAGTCTGAAGCGGGTGTCCGTCAATTTTGATCTCCCCCCGCTCCACCGGATAAAAGCGCATGAGCAAATTGATAATCGAACTCTTCCCGCTCCCGGTATGTCCGACGAGAGCCACCGTCTGCCCGGGTTCGGCAACAAAGGAGATATTTTTCAGCACATCGTTCTTGCCATCATAAGAAAAACTCACATTGGCAAATTCAATGCGCCCTTCCGTAATGACCGGGTTCTTTTCTCCCTGTTTTTGCGGCGCATATTCAGTGCGGTCCAGGAGCTCAAACACCCGCTCGGCGGAAACGACCGCTTGCTGCAATTGCGACAGCCGCATCATCATCTGATTGACCGGTTCAAAGATCCGGTCCAACAAATTTAAGAATCCGTACAAAACACCGATTTTCACTGTACCCATAAACGACTCAAAACCAAAGAAATTGAGCACCGCCACTGTCGCGAGCACGGATAAAAGCTGTGTGGCCGGGCGGAGCATCAGCCCGAACAGTTTTACGTTTTTCAATGCCGCCCGGTAGTGTTCCTCGTTTAACGAGCCAAATTCCCTGCGCAGCCGTGCTTCCTGGCGCAGAGACTGAATGATGTTCATCCCTTGAATCGATTCATTCAGCTTGGCATTCATCTGGGCGAGCTTCTGCCGGGAAATCCGGTATACTTTTGAACTGAGGCGGCGATACCCTTGCATGAGCGTCAAACTGACGGGCAACAAGATCAAACACCAGAGCGCCAGGCGGACATCCAGCACAAACATGGCGATAAACACGCCGATGATAAAGATGAAGTTTTGCATAAAGGAAGACAGCACATTGATGTACATATCCTTGATCGCTTCCGTATCATTGGTGATCCGCGAGACGAGCGAGCCATCAGGGGTCCGGTCAAAAAAGGACAGTCCCAGATGCTGAACTTTAGCGAACACATCGATCCGCAACTGGCGGATCACCCACTGGGCGATCGTTTGAAAGGAAAATAGCTGGTAATAGTGAAGCCCTGCAGACAAAAACTGCAACAGCAAAAAACTTCCCCCCAGCAACAACAGGGTATCCCGGTCAAAGGTTCGCGGGACAAGGTAGTGGTCGATGAAATGGCTGACGATCACCGGGAGAACCACATCGGCCCCTGTCGCCAAAAGCAGAGCGGCAAACGCGATCCAAAATCTTTTTTGGTAGGGCTTAAGATAGAGGAGAAGTCGTCGGATGACCAACTGTCCCGCCTCCTTCCGCTACGAGCGATTCCAACTGCTGACGCTCATACATCTCTTTGTACCAGCCGTTTTGCTGCATCAATTCCTGATGGGTTCCCCGCTCGATCACCCGCCCGTTTTCCAGGACGATGATTTGATCCGCCTGCTCCACCGCGCTCAAGCGATGAGCGGAAATCAAGGTCGTTTTCTGTTTCCGGTTCTTGCGCAATGCTTCCAGAATCAGATGTTCGGTCTTCGCATCCACAGCCGAGAGGGAATCATCCAGAATGAGAATCTCGGGATCTAGCAGAAGGGCGCGGGCAATGGAAATCCGCTGCTTCTGCCCGCCCGAAAGCGTCACTCCGCGCTCCCCGACCAGCGTTTCATACCCATGCTCAAAGTGAAGGATATCTTCATGGATACAAGCCAGACGGGCGACCTCCTCGATCTCCTCCTGGGTGGCTTCCGGTTTGCCGAAG
This sequence comes from Lihuaxuella thermophila, assembly GCF_900110165.1. GTDB lineage: Bacteria > Bacillota > Bacilli > Thermoactinomycetales > Thermoactinomycetaceae > Lihuaxuella > Lihuaxuella thermophila. The sequence continues at coordinate 118,387 of NZ_FOCQ01000009.1, read as the reverse complement.
GCGATGTTTTCTGCCACCGTGGCGGAAAACAACACATGATCCTGGGGAACATAACCGATGGCCTGCCTGAGTCTCAATAGCTTGTAATCGGTTACGGGAATACCTCCGATCCTGATGGAACCCGGTTCAGCATCAAACTCGCGCAGTAGGAGACGCAAAAATGTTGTTTTTCCGCTCCCGGTCTTCCCGACAATCCCCAGGGTCTCCCCCTGTTTGACCCGCACAAAAATATCTTTGAGCACCATCTTATCGCTCTCAGGGTAGCTGAAAGACTTCAATCGGTACTCCACTTCTCCGGAAGGAACCTGATCGACGGCATCGGGACGGTCAGCGATATCCGGCGGTATATGAAGGAGCGCTTCCACCCGGTCATACGAAGCCCTGCCCCGTTCCACGATGTTAAAGAGCCACCCGAATGCGAGCATGGGCCAGATGAGATGGCCGAGATAAATCGTAAACTGGGTCAATTCACCAATGGTAATCTCTCCGCTGACCACGCCAAACGAACCGTAGGCGACGGTCAGAAAGAAGGAAACACCTACGACCAAAATAATGGTCGGGTCAAAGAGCGCATCAATCCGGGCGACGGCGATGTTCTTTTCCACCACATCATCCAGCAACTTTTTAAATTCCTTCTTTTCGTATTCTTCTTGTCCGAAAGCCTTGATGACCCGGACACCGGAGATGTTTTCCTGCACCTTATCGTTGGTATGGGAGAAGGCTTCCTGCGCTTTGTGGAAACGCTTGTGCAACATGCTCCCGTATTTGCTCGTGGCCCAGGCCATTAACGGCATGGGGAGCAAAGCGATCACCGTCAGCTTCCAATCGATGAAAAAAGCCATGGTAAAAACGACGATTCCGCCTGTGATGATGGAATCCGCCAGGGTCAAAACGCCTTCCCCGGCCGTCGCGACAATCGCCTGAATATCGTTGGTCGCATGAGCCATCAGATCTCCTGTCCGGCGTTGATGGAAAAACCGGGGCGACATCCTGGTAAAATGCTCATAGAGGCGGTTGCGCAACAGCTTTCCCAGCCGGTTGGAAGCACCGAACAGCATGATTCGCCATAAGAAGCCAAAGCAATAGGTGGCGAGCCCGACAACCAGGCTGAGCGTTGTCCATAAAAGCAGATCCTCGACCGTAAGTGTCCCTGCCTCAATTTTGTCAACGACGACACGAACCGCATAGGGAGCAAACAAATGAAGCAGGGCCAGCATCACAAGTGTGAGAATCCCCAAACTGTAACTTTTCTTTTCCAGTTTAAAAAACCACCATAAGTCTTTAAAAATGCTCAAGCTCCCCACCCTTTCACAAGAAAAAGAAGCCAAAGGCCGGTGGCTTCTCCGCAGATCTAGACAAACTTTTTTATTGAAATTGTTTGGATTATCCATACACGAAGCAGATGGCAAACTGAATGACTAGAGACAATTATAACAAAATTCGGGACATGATGCAAGAACATTTGTTCTCTATACTTTTCTTTTTTTAACAAAGGAATTATTCCCCGGTTGAAACAACGAGGGCAAACCTTGCTTTCTTAATGATTTATTCGGAGCAAGACGGCTTTTTCTGTCTCCATTCTTTAAACGGAAAGAGAGTGACTTCCGCTGAAAAAAGGGGACCGACGGAAAAATGCGGATTTACCACGCAAAAAACAGCGGTTATAAGTGATTGATACGGATTTGAAAAATAGTGAATCCCCTCGTACGTCGAACCTTAAAAAACTCAGAGTTTCCATGAGGTAATGGAACCAGATCATCACCAGTAAAAAAGAAAGTCGCTTTACTACCGGACAAATAGTAAAGCGACGTATGTTGTTTCATCCATTTCGAATCAGGTAATCGAATGCACCTAAGGCTGCCGTAGCACCTGATCCCATCGAGATAATGATCTGCTTATATGCACTATCCGTACAGTCGCCTGCGGCAAACACTCCGGGGATGTTCGTAGCCCCATGCTTATCTACGATGATTTCACCAAAGCGGGTACATTCAACTGTTTCACATATCCAGTCGGTATTTGGTACCAGGCCGATCTGAACAAATACACCCTGCAGTTCAATGTGATGTTCTTCTCCTGTCCCACGATCCATGTAAGAAATGCCGTCTACTTTGTCAGTGCCGGTGATTTCTTTTGTTTGAACGTTCTTCAGGACGGTAACGTTGGGGAGGCTGTAAAGACGTTCCTGCAGGACAGCATCTGCTTTCAGCTCCGGCATGAACTCAAGAACCGTAACATGTTTCGCAATCCCTGCGAGATCAATTGCCGCCTCAACTCCAGAATTGCCCCCGCCAATAACCGCTACATGTTTTCCTTCAAACAGTGGCCCGTCACAATGAGGACAGTAGGCTACACCTTTGTTCTTGAACTCTGCTTCTCCCGGCACACCAATATTGCGCCAGCGTGCACCAGTGGAAAGAATAACGGTTTTACTCTTTAGAACCGCACCATTTTCAAGTTGAACTTCGATCAGGTCTTTCTTTTCCATACGCTTGGCACGCTGTGAGTTCATTACATCAATGCCGTACTCTTTGACATGTTCCTCAAGACTGGCTACCAGCTTAGGACCTTCCGTATATTTCACACTGATAAAGTTTTCAATGCCCAGGGTGTCCATGACCTGACCGCCAAAGCGTTCAGCAACTATGCCTGTACGTAAGCCTTTACGTGCCGCATAGATGGCCGCACTTGCACCGGCTGGTCCCCCTCCGACGATAAGCACGTCGAAAGGATCCTTATCAGAAAGCTCTGATGCATCTGGAGCGTTCCCCATCTTGGCGAGGATTTCCTCAAGTGTCATCCGGCCGCTGCCGAAGGGTTCGCCATTTAGGAAAACCGTTGGCACGGCCATGATTTCTTTGCTTTCTACCTCTTCTTTGAAGGTTGCACCATCAATCATGGTATGTGTAATACCAGGATTGAGTATGCTCATGACGTTCAGCGCCTGCACAACATCAGGACAGTTGTGGCAACTCAAGCTGATGTAGGATTCAAAGTGATATTCGCCCTTCATGCTTTTAATTTGATCCATTAGCTTCTGATCAACTTTCGGGGCTCTTCCGCTAACCTGCAACAGAGCGAGTACCAATGAAGTAAATTCATGTCCCAGAGGGATACCGGCAAACGTTACCCCGGTATCTTCGCCGATCCGATTCACACTAAAGCTGGGCGTTCTCGGCAATTGTGCATGCTCGATCTTAATGTTGGGTGACAGGCTGGCCAATTCATCCACTAAAGCCAGCATGTCGCGGGATACGTCATCGGATCCCGCGCTGACTTTCAGAAGTACATCTCCCTCCATCAATTGAAGGTATTGGGCCAATTGTGCTTTGATCTCTGCATCCAGTATCATGGATCATACTCCTTAAATTTTTCCTACAAGATCCAGGCTGGGTTTAAGGGTTGGAGCCCCTTCCTGCCATTTCGCCGGGCAAACTTCACCCGGGTTGTTGCGAACATACTGTGCTGCCTTAATCTTATTTACAATCGTGCTTGCATCGCGGCCGATGCCGCCCGCATTAATTTCAACCGCTTGAATGATCCCATCCGGATCAATGATGAAAGTTGCACGATCCGCCAGGCCCTCTTCTTCGTTCAGCACATCGAAGTTGCGAGAGAGCTTTCCTGAAGGATCCCCGATCATAATATATTCAATTTTGTTAATAGCTTCTGAGTGATCATGCCATGCCTTATGTGTAAAATGCGTATCTGTTGAAACGGAGTACACTTCAACCCCGAGTTCTTTCAGAGTTGCATATTGGTTTTGCAGGTCTTCCAGTTCAGTCGGGCAAACAAATGTAAAATCTGCAGGGTAAAAACAAACGACACTCCACTTCCCTTTTAGGTCGGCTTCAGTAACTTCGATAAACTGGTCTTTTTGGGGGTGGTAAGCCTGTGCTTTGAACGGTTTTACTTCTGTTCCAATCAGAGACATAATCCAATTCCTCCTTGGTATTTTAGAAGATTTATCTATCTAAAATAATTATAATTTAGTTATGATTATTACTTAAAAGGTATTCTTTTGTCAAGGACAAAATAAAAAATCCTACTTTTCACATAAATACTTTAGTGTATACAAGGCTAGACTGCCGTAGCTTCATCGTGTTCACAAACATAGATATGACAAGACGGAGAGCAATCCTTAGCTCAAAATGATTACTTGAAGGAATGGTTTACATGCAACTAAAACGCAGCTAAAGAAGGGAAAAAAAGACTCCATGTAGATATCCGGTCTACTTGGAGTCTTTTTCATCGTTTCTTTTTTGAATCCGGAATGAGCGGTTCAGGTTTAGCTTCGGCCTTGGCTGGCGAAATAGGTTTGATAACGGATTAAAATCGTTGTCCTGGCAATCCGTCAAAAAGCCATTCTCAATTCTTTTAAAGATCCGGTCGACCTGGTGATCGCTCAGATCAAACGTCTGCATCCGGTTTAAAATCTTCCATGGTGATCGCGTAGATCTTGTGGTCCTCCCAGCCCCCGTTGATCTGGAGATGATATCTGGAATAACCGATATAACGGAAACCGTTTTTTTCCAGAACGCGGATGGAAGAGATATTGCGTGGCATCACTCCTGCCTCCACCCGGTGCAATCCAGCCTCCCCAAATGCAAATCGCAATGCTGATTGCACAGCTTCCGTCATATATCCCCGCCCGTTGTGTTCCCGGTCCAGGAAGTAGCCAATCGTACAATTCTGCCACGCTCCGCGCACCACATTGCTGAGATTTACCCTGCCGATCAACTGGTGTGATGTGGACAAGAAAATTCCAAATCCATACCCGGTCCCCTGTTCCCACTGACCGATCCCTTGACGGATCGCTTCCAATTGCGCTTCCAGCGTATAATGAGAGTCGGGACGCACGGGCTCAAACGGTTGCAGGAAAGAGCGGTTTCTCTTTCGTAAATCCAGCAATGCACCCGCATCCTCCGGTTCCAATCTTCTGATGTAGATTCTGCGGTTGGAGATCATTTTCTTTTCCCCCATTGGTTCAATCTGTCAAAACGAGACGATTCGTTCTACAGCCGGCAAAAGCAAAATCACGGTGATACCCCTGTCCTACAGGGCTTTTAAACGCCGGCAGATTTCCCCGGTTACCTCCCGGGTGGAGGCGCTTCCTCCCATATCGGGAGTTTTCACTCCTGCTTCAGTTACTTCTTCGATCACCTTAAGAATTTTGTTTCCCAGTTCTTCTTCGCCAAAGTGGTCCAGCATCATTTTGGCCGTCCAGATCTGCCCGATCGGATTGGCGATTCCCTTGCCGTATATATCGGGGGCCGATCCGTGGACGGGTTCAAACATGGACGGATATTTTCCGTTTAAGTTGATGTTGGCCGCCGGTGCGATCCCAATACTGCCCATAATGGCTCCGCCCAGATCGGTCAAAATGTCCCCAAACAGATTGCTCGCCACGATGACATCAAACATCTGCGGCCTTGTTACAAAAAAAGCCGCCAGCGCATCGATATGAATGGAAGCGGTAGCAACATCGGGATAATCCTGTTTTACCTCATTGAATACTTCGTCCCAAAACGGCATGGAATGGAAAATGCCGTTGGATTTGGTCGCGCTCGTTACATGTCCCCTTCTTTTTTGGGCCAATTCAAAAGCATAGCGCATGGCCCGTTCCGTTCCTTTTCGGGTAAACACGGCATTTTGGATCGCCAATTCATCTTCTCCCCGATGAATCCTCCCGCCGACCTCACTGTACTCTCCCTCACTGTTTTCACGCACGACAATCAGATCGAAATCGTTTGGATTCACCAGCGGGGAACACAACCCTTTGAAACATTTGGCCGGCCGGATATTGATCACCTGTTCGAATTCGCGGCGAATTTTAATCAGCAATCCCCACAAGGAAATATGATCGGGAACGAGCCGGGGATTTCCGACCGCACCTAAAAAAATCGCGTCAAATCCCTGCAGAATTTGCAAACCGTCGTCCGGCATCATTTGCCCGTGTTTCAAATAATAATCGCAACTCCAGGGAAATTCCGTAAAGTCAAACCGGATTCCCCCGTGTACCTCCGCCGCTGTATTCAGCACCGTGAGTGCTGCCGGAACCACTTCCTTGCCGATGCCGTCCCCGGGAATGACGGCAATTTCAAATTTCTTCACAGCCATACCTCCATCATTTCTGAAGTTTCAATCCGGTCCCTGGCTTTCTGTAGAGATTCCGGTCCGAGCGAACCAAACAGTTCCATTTCGATTCCGTCGGGATCCGCCGGAGTTGCGTCCCGACGAACCAGGCTTTCCATTCTCCCCCATCGGTGGTGAAGATCGTTTTTCTCAGCATATGGCATCCCATTCCGCTTGTCTATCTCTATCCTCCACAGCAGATCCAATCAACATGGAGAGCGGAAGAGACGGATGGCTCTTTTATCCTTCTTTTTTGACAGTTAAAACAATAATTCCGGTTGAAACGGTTGGCCTTCCTCCCGCGAAAGATGAATCCATCGCGTCATACCAGTTTATTTCTTTGTTTTCCGGAAATCGATGATAGTAAGTTCACGCCTCCTGTGTTACTATTGCGGTTGGGAACAAAATTGAAATTGCAAAAAGGAGGTTGGGGGTCGGTTCAGGCTCCTCACCAGAAATGAGACCGGAAAACATTCGTAATATCGCCATCATTGCACACGTAGACCATGGAAAAACCACGCTTGTGGATGCGATGTTGAAACAGAGCCGTATTTTCCGTGAAAATCAGCAGGTAGATGAACGGATCATGGACTCCAATGCGCTGGAGCGGGAACGGGGGATTACGATCCTCTCCAAAAATACAGCCATTCAATATAAAGGAATGAAGATCAATATTGTGGATACTCCCGGACATGCGGACTTCGGCGGTGAAGTGGAACGGGTCATGAACATGGTGGACGGGGTTCTTCTGTTGGTGGATGCCGTGGAGGGCCCGATGCCCCAGACGAAATTCGTGTTGCGCAAGGCACTCGAACGCGGACACAAAGCGATTGTTGTCGTCAATAAGATTGATCGTGCAAACGCGCGCCCGGATGATGTGGTCAATACCACCTTTGAATTGTTTGTCGATTTGGGCGCGTCGGACGAACAATGTGAATTTCCTGTGATCTATGCCAGCGGGCTCTCCGGAATTTCCGGAACTTCCCCGGACGATCTCAAACCGACGATGGAACCCTTGTTTGAAGAGATTATCTCTTACCTGCCCAGCCCAAAAGTTGACCCGGACGGGCCTGCTCAAATCCAGGCCACTCTGCTCGGCTATGATGAATACAAAGGGCAGATTGTTATCGGAAGGTTAAACAGGGGGCGTATCCGGCGCAATCAATCCCTTGTCCTGCTCACTTCAGACGGGCAGAGCCGCCAGGTGAAAGCGGGTCAAGTCTTTACACATAATGGTTTAAACCGGCAGGAGGTGGAAGAGGCAACAGCCGGAGATATCATCGCCTTGACCGGACTGGGGGAAGTCGGCATTGGAGATACGATTGCCGATCCGGCAAATCCGGAAGCCCTTCCGCCGATCACGGTGGAAGAGCCAACGTTGCGGATGACCATCGGTGTCAACACCAGCCCGTTTGCCGGGCGGGACGGCACTTATCTCACTTCCCGCAAGATCCGTGAGCGCCTTTATCGCGAAGCAGACAAGGATGTCGCTTTAAGAGTAGAGGATACCGATTCGGCCGACAATTTCCTGGTTTCCGGCCGCGGCGAACTGCATTTGAGCATTCTCATTGAAAATATGCGCCGCGAAGGTTACGAATTCCAGGTGAGCAAACCGGAAGTGATCCTCAAGGAAATCGGCGGCATCAAAATGGAACCCGTGGAATCCGTTGAAATTGAAGTCAGCAGTGAATACCAGGGGGCCGTGGTGGAGCTCCTCGGCAAACGCAAAGGTCAATTGGAAGATATGAGCGTGCAGGAAAATGGCAACATCCGCTTTTCCTATAAAGTTCCGTCCCGCGGTCTGCTCGGGTTCAGGCAGCAACTGCTTACCGCAACCCGGGGGGAAGTAATTATGAACACGCTCTTTGCCGGCTATGAGCCCTACACCGGAGAGATCGACACCCACGATTACGGTTCCCTGATCGCCTGGGAATCCGGTACGGCCACCACTTACGCGCTCCATTCGGCCCAGGAACGGGGACAACTTTACATCACCCCCGGCACCGAGGTATATGAAGGGATGGTCGTGGGTCAGCATATCCGCGAAAACGATCTGGAAGTCAATGTCTGCAAAAAAAAGCATCTCACCAGTATCCGGCGGGCCACGGCGGAGGAAGCTCTGCGCCTGGACGCACCCCGGAACCTGACCATCGACGATGCCCTTGAGATCCTCAAGGAAGACGAACTGCTGGAAGTTACGCCAAAAACCTTCCGACTGCGCAAAAAATATTTGTCCAAAAACGAGCGTGCCCGTCACGCCAAGCAAAAGAATTTTCAGGGATGACCATAGAAACACACCATTCTCCCGAAAACAACGGAGAATGGTGTGTTTTTCGTTTATGGCCGTTGATGTGTGAACCTTTCACCTTGGCAACGCTGTCCACTCTTCAAACAATTGTTTGCTGTCCATCAGATCCAAACGGGGCAGCGCATGCTGAATCACACAGATGTCATTGTCCTCATCATCGCTCATCCGAATCGGAGCCAGCTCCTGCAAACGGCTGAACGGAACAAGATGGATGAATAAATCCCGTTGGTCCCAATAGCCGTTCCAAAGGTGATTATTTGGCGTGACCTGTGTGATATGGCAAACGGCAAACTGCTGATGCACCCCTTTCATCTGCTCCTGTATGGAGGAATGTTTGATATCTCTGACGGGCAGTCGGGGCTTCTTCTGCAAATGGATCGTCACCATCTCTCCGATATTCAACCATCCCTCCCGTTTCACTTCTTCGCCGATCGCGACTACCAGACCCAAACCCATGTGCCCGGTCACCGTGAAAGGTGCATCCTCCTTCCGGTGGTGCCTGGATAAATCGATATGATTCACTTCACTGGCCAGCACATATAGCAATACTTCATAAGCTTTCGGCTTTTTCACCGGCACAATTCTTTTCCTTACATCAAACCCGCGCATTCCCTCGATGGGGACAACTTGAAAGGCATACTGCCATTCGGGGAGTTGGGTAAAACGAGGGTAGAACGGAACTCCGGGCGGGAGCAATTGCCCCTTTTCCAGCCACTCCGCCTCTTTTTCAACCGGAATTTCCTCCTCACCGTGATTCTCGGCCACCCACAATCTGTCCATTTGAACATTTCTCCTTTCATCCCGTTCGCTGATCAGGCTCATATACAGTTCTTCCTCTCTAATGAGTCCCGCCTGAAAACCGTGTTGATAACCATATCGGATCAGTTCCCACACTTTTTTCTGCTCTTCGGAAAAATGAGGCAAATCCGGAACCAGCTCATCAGAGAGCGCCTTTTTCAACTCCCAATCCATCATCCATGCCTTCCGCCGCACATAGGCGCGCCAGAGGAGCCCTTCCCCTGAAACGATATACTCTTTGGCAATGGCTACGGCATATTGAAACACATCTGCTCCCGGCGATATCTCATCAACCAGACCGGTTCTCCACGCCTCGTCAGCCTGCAACACCCGCCCTTGAACCAACATGCGGACGGCTCCCAGAAACCCCTGTCTGCCGCGCTTACTTTGACACAGGCGCGGAAGCCGTTGCGTTCCTCCTGCTGAAGGCATGCACGCACCAAAAATCGCATCTTGATCAGCGATTACCAGATGCACGGCCCCCAACAGTTCACAGCCATGTCCGAACGCCCCCCTCGCCACAGCAGCCAGCACCGGTTTATTAAAATGTTCGATCAGATGGAACAATTGCCGGATTCGGTTTATCTTATCAGGCAAATCCTCAACCGCGACAAAGAAATCCTGCCCCTCGGGCCACCCCTCTTTTTCTTCGCCGGTCAGAATCACGGCCCGAACTTCATCTTTCCCGGCAATCCTGATCATGACCCGCTCGAAAGCATGGAGAAATTCATCCTGGAAGAAGGAGAGGGAAAAATTCCGCAGTACAATGGCCGCCACCCATCCCCCGGCATATAGTTCATGATACTGAACTTGAAAGTGGGGATAATGCTCAAAACACGGCTTCTTACCCGAGAAGCAGCGGTCTTTGCCCATTTGTTCCCTTGCCGATGCTTTCATCGAATGATCAACCCCTGCGATCTGTTGTAATAGTACATAACATATTTTAAACATCTGTTATATAATAATCTTGTTTTTATTCTATACGAATGACCGGCATAATGACAAGTATTTTTTGAAAAATAACATAAAAAAAGCCTCCAAACAGTTTAATTAGAACCGTTTGAAGGCTTGGAAGGATTGCTTTTCTTTATTCTTCGGGTATGGGAAGTACCCTTTGCCCCGTTCAGGCCGGACATCCTGCTGCCATTGTCCCGAGCGAAGAAAAGGGAAACGACTCCGCTAGCACAGCAATAATGACGCCTCATGCAAATGCGCCTTTGAGGCCTGCCGTGGGACGGACAAAAGCCGATTCTTCCATAGTGGAGAAAAGATCGGCTTTTGTTTTCCAGAACTGCATCGTTTTGTTGGACTACTCTTTCTTGTTCCCGGCAAGCCATTCATCGTATGACAACCGAGGCAGAGAGAAGATCTTCCCGATCTTGCCGTAATTCGTTCCCGCCAGCCGGCTGACCGGATCTAAAGCCAAGGTGTCGATTTTCCCGTCCTGATACAGTTCATCATCGACATGAAACTGTACCACTTCTCCGATGATCAAGTCCGCATTGGGAACGCCTTCTTGTCCTCCCAGCGCCAGCATCTGATGCAGCCGGCATTCCATCTGGACTCTGGTTCCGGCAATGCGCGGCACCCGTACAATGGCACCGGGCAGAAGCTCAAATCCGATCATTTCCGCTTCGCTCACTTCAGAGGGAAATTCCACTGACGTATCGTTGACTCGTTCCACGTTTTTTCCATCGACAATATGCACCACAAATTCTTTTTGCCCGGCGATATTACGGGCTGTATCCTTCATTTTCCCTCCAGGCTTCCGTATGCAGCTGAAGCAGATGAGCGGAGGCTCCGTTGCGACGACGTTGAAAAAACTGAACGGAGCGGCGTTTACCAATCCCTGTTCATTTACGGAGGTTACAAAGGCGATCGGCCGCGGCAAGACACTGCCGATCAACAGTTTGTAATTTTCCTGTTTTGTCTGCCGTTTCGGATCAATTTGCATCGTTTTCACCTTTTTCATTCCGGCAACCAGCTGTACATATAGTCCGGGTCCTCAATTTCCAAAGCCGCTTTGGTCACCTTTAACGGACGGAAGGTATCCACCATGACGGCCAGCTCTTCCGTTCGTTCCTTTCCGATGCTGGCCTCCGCTTTTCCCGGATGGGGTCCGTGCGGCAAACCGCTGGGATGAAGCGTGATCGATCCTTCTTTTATCCCTTTGCGACTCATAAAATTACCCCTCACGTAATACAAAACTTCATCACTGTTTACATTGCTGTGATAATAGGGAGCAGGGATGGCCAGCGGATGATAGTCATACATTCTCGGCACAAAGGAACACACCACAAAATTGGGTCCGGCAAACGTTTGATGAACCGGCGGCGGCTGGTGAATCGAACCGGTGATCGGTTCAAAATCCTCAATATTAAACGCCCAAGGGAATAAGTAGCCGTCCCAGCCGACCACATCAAACGGATGAAAGTCGTACGTATATGAGTGCAGTCGGTTTCTCGCTTTGACACGGACTTCAAAAGTTCCTTTTTCGTCACGCGGATGGAGCAGCTCCGGAACCCGGATATCCCGTTCACAGAATGGGCTGTGCTCCATCAATTGACCAAATTCATTGCGATATCTTTTAGGCGTGGTAATTTCTCCGAACGATTCGATCACAAGAAAGCGGCTTTCTTTGCTGTTCATTTCCAATCGGTAAGTCGTTCCTACCGGAATGACCAAATAGTCTCCCGCTCGGTAGGGCAAGTTCCCAAAAATCGTCTCCAAAATCCCTTCGCCCTCGTGAACAAAGATGATCTCATCTCCATCACTGTTGCGGAAAAAATAGTTCATCCGCTCGGTTGGTTTTGCAGTCGCGATGGCAACATCTTCGTTGACCAGCAAGTGAATCCGGCCGTCGATCGGATCCCCTCCCTCTTTCGCTTGAAAGGTGAGCAAATGACGGTGCCGGTTTGCTCCCTCTTCTTCGACCGGTACGCTCCAGTCCCTGATCAAGCGGGCAGCTTGTACTTGTGTAGGGGGATGGATATGGTACAGAATGGATTGCATTCCCGAAAACCCTTTTGTCCCCATCACTTGTTCTCTGTACAAGCTTCCGTTTTCCTGGCGAAATTGGATATGTCTCTTGGGTGGAACCTTCCCGAGACGATGATAAAACGGCATATTCTCCCCTCCAAACTTCCGGTTCTCTTCATTTGTAAGCGGATTCATTTTTATTTTAACAAATTGTCCGATCAATAGGAGTAGATCGATTTGAGTGACAGGCTCACTTCCGGTTCCGTCATCTGCCCCTGACTCCACCTGAAATGAAAATCAAGAAAAACAGCAGGAAAACTCCCCTAAAACAGCCAATTACTTCTTATAACTTTAACTTACGCAGGTGAGAGTGAATCATTTCCATGAACTGGCTCAGAGAAATTTCAACTTGGTTCAGTTCCATTACGATCGGGATTACGTTAGCCCTGATGATCAGCATCTTTGTTTTTCAACCAACCATCGTGCTGGGAAGTTCGATGGAACCAACCTTGTACAATAACAGCCGGATTTACGTGTCAAAATTGCCCCGAACCCTGAAATATCAACCCCATTACGGAGATATCGTCATCATAGACAGCCGCATCCACAGACAGCGCACCCTGAAAGATGATCTGATGGACAGTTCGCTGTTTAAACTATTGGTCGGGTACGAAGAACATAATATCTGGGTGAAACGAGTCATCGGAAAGCCCGGGGATTTGATTGAATTTAAAAATAACAGAGTTTACCGTAACGGTAGACTCCTGAAGGAAGATTATATCAAAGAGGCAATGATCCATACGCCGGATCAAAAAATCAAGGTGCCTCCAAACACCATTTTCGTCATGGGCGACAACCGCAACAACAGCCGTGACAGCCGCGAAATCGGCTGTGTGCCGCTCGATCACGTACTGGGAGTCAAGTTGTTTTAAAAATTCGCCGTCAAACAACTTGACTCCCTTACTTTTTTCACTTTGAGCGCATATATTCTAAAAAGATCCCGGATCATTTGGGGGCCGTTGGATCGTATATGGATCTTCCTCTTCCAGCTTTGGTCGTTGTTGGGTTGTCTTTGCATTTCTTAATGCATAAGAAACTATGGCGGCGACTGCAACTATGACCAAGACAACGATACCCAGCAATAAACTCTTGTCCATCAAGCTCAACCCCTTCATGTGAAAATACGACAGCAATAATGAATCACACCGACCCGCTCCATCAACCGTTCTTTTTCGTCAAGGAACCGGATCCAATCCGGTACAACCTGTCATAATCTCCCGGGTCTTGACTGTACAGTTCTGCTCCGGATTCCCCCACATACAAATCTTTTATATCTGCAAACAAAAACACATGGTTCAGCACCTTCTCCACTTCATGACCGCGCCCCGTTTCCTTGAGTAACTGCATATACTCAAAATCCCTGATGCCCCGCTGCAACCATTTATATCTGAGGGACAGCATCGGTTTGCCTGACGGCCCCGGGTATACAAAGTTGGTATCCCCGGCCGGCCACACCGAGGGGCGATACACGATATTTTCCAATGGCCGGTCCGGCCACACCGTATAATTCCATCGCAGAAATCCGTCATATTTCAATTTCTCGGCCAGCCAGGGGATCACTCTGGCTTCGATGGAAGGAGACCCGAGAAAGGTATTGGGGTACTTGGGATGGCAGCAGACATAAAAGAGCAATCGTCCCGGAATCTCTCCCCTTAATGACTCGATCTGTTCGGCTTCGTTTGCCGCGCAAGTAAGAATCGGAACATAATCATGCAATCCTTTCACCTTTTTTTGAATAAAATTGGCATGATTGATGGCTGCTTTATACTTGAAAGAGGGAGCGATCTGTTGCAACGTGTTAATTCTTTCGCTGAACAGCTCGTAATCAGCCGGCTCATCCGCGAGAATACGGACTTTGTCGATCCAGCCCTTCTCCGTCAAATGGCTTTCTAGCGCCCGGATGTAAGCTTCCAAATGCGGACGCTCACGAATATATCGGTAACTTCCTGACTGCTCGTCATAATAGCGGACCCGAATTCCATCCGGGTATCCTTCGACAATGGAACCGTAAACAGAATTTTGCCAGATGTTCAGAAGGCCAAATACTTCGATTTCACTGGAGATTCCATGTTTAAACCCTGTTTCGACGTAGCGGTCCAAGGCAGCAAAATCATACGAATAGCTTCCGTCCGGATGCCGTCGGACGTGAACCATGCTGTATTCAAATAAATCGGACGGTTCGCGATCCAAATAAGAACCCTGCCCCGACCATGGAATCTCCGACACAACAACCGACAGCGCTTTCTGCCCCAAATCCGCCAAACTTTTTAAATAGGCATCGATGAACAAAAAGTGTTCCTCCGACCAGAGCGGAACCTCATATTTTCGGGCAATATTTGAATTGTGTTGCCATAAATCCAAGTAGAACTTGTAATATTTCGGTTCGGGCAAAACCTCTTCCCGCACATGAACCGTAAAAACCAATTCTTCTTCCAACTTTTCATCGTCGAATAAAGTATGGGTCCATAATTTTAACTTCCCGCTGTAAGTGCCGGCCGGGATCTCTGACTCAGCTTCCAATTCGATCCAGACAGGCTGGATGCGGCGTCTTTCGACATAAATATGGCTCTGCTGAAGCAAGATGTCCGATTTAAGGCTTCGGTCATCATCTTCGATCAACCCGATTAAGTGGACATTCACCCGGAATGGGGCATCCGTTTCCACGGACAATCGGGCGATTTCAAGCGGCCCCCCTTTCCAAAACAGCGGCTCTTCACGAATGGTCAGCAAAAAATCTTCCTCTGAACTGACAACAGCCTGAAAGGCAGCGCTGTCCCTTCTTGCACAGGTGAGCTCGATCTGCTTTTGCCCCGTTTCCGTTTTGTGGTGGTTCCAGTCGTTCAATCCCCGCACATATTTGTAAAACATCGATTGTAAGCCAAAATACACCGCCATCGCTCCCATCTTGTCAGTCTATTGGGAAAAGTGTGACCTTTCTCAGTTTAAACCACCTGTGTATCTATGTAAAATAAATTTTTGGATAGACCGCCAGGTTCCCTTTCGATGTCTACTCTTTTGAACGGGCGCCGGATCAGAAATAGAACTTGTTCATCGCGCACGACCTTTTCATGCAACCAGATCATAGAAAAGACGGGGAATCTTCAGCCAGACTCCCCGTCTCCCCCGTGTCTGAACAATATGTTCCCACAGATCGCCGCTTTGAAACCTGCAAATGCGCAAAAAGTGACGATCATACAGCTTTAACTCGCGGCCAGCTTTGGGAAAGCATCCTCCTGGATTCGTTCAGCCAGCAGCATCACCATGGCCACCGCCCATGCAAGCGGAGTATTGCCATTCGGACGATCCGTGCCTCCCACATACAGTTCGGGAACCCGGCCGTTCTCGGGGAGGATGCGCTGAGTCTTCTTCCAGTACTCCATCACTTTTGCTTCCTCTCCCAATATCGAATAACACAACCCCAGCCATGGGAAGCCAAAACACCATTCCGCTTCGCTGCCTTCGTTATAATAGTGGTCGCCTTGATAACGAATGCAGCCGTAAGTCCTTTCCAACTTGGATGTGACCCGGAACAGGATCTGATGGGCCATGGAACGGGAGACGACTTGATAAGGGTAAATCAGGGAGAGAAGAGCCAAATCCGTTTCCTTGGAAAGACTTTCGCGCGGCAACAAGGCATGAAGCGCCTGTCTTCCCTTTTGAATCAGATCACCGGGAACGTCCACCAACAGCCGCACCGCCTGCAGGCCCGACACACAGGCTCCGACACTGGAAGCATGAACCTCTTTATTCTCTTCCCACATCCCGTTATCCGCTTCTTTCCAGTATTCCAGACAAGCAAGATAGGCAACCAACTTCCGTAAAATGGTACGGTCGTGTTCATCGCGAATCATCTTCTTTCCAACCCGGACCCCTTCACCCACTCCCCACAAAAACAAACCAATCGCATCGTTTTGCGCATGCCCCCATGGTTGCCATACCTCTGTCAGATCTTTGGAATAGCGCGCATGGATATATTCGTATAAATGAACGGGTTTTTGCCGGGTGTGTATATCTATTTTCCATTCATATTTTTTAAAAAGATCAAAAAGTGCATAGTAGGCTTTTTCATATCTGTAGCAATCCGAGTATAAATAAGGCAGTACGGTGTAACATACATCCCGGATCCAGACGTAGGAGTAGTCGCGAGAGAGACTGGCAATGTAGGAACCGTTATCGAGACGCATCGATTCCAATATCTGATGAAGCGTTTTCATAACTGTCACTCCCTTCCTACGACCATCTTTACCTTTTTATAGAAATCTTAATCCTCTTTTTTCTGTGATTATGCCTGGGGGCGGTCCTTGCAATCTCCATCAGCCGAACCAGCGGAGAATTCTTTTTTGCGACGAGTGTCTGCCACCGCCTCGGAACAGAGTTGAAAAACAATTTCGGAGTGACCTTCAAATAGATCCCCTTTCATCGCTGGATAGTGCCGAAACAGACATGTATCTTTTTATATGCATAGATGGATGAAAAAGAGACTGCTTATGCGGAGGCAGTCTCTATCGAAGCAAAAATCAAATCTGTTGATAGGAAATAATTTTGTTTTTGTAAAAACTGGTCAGCTCACCGGCACGATCCGGAGTCTTCCCCTGGGCAATCACTTTAAACAAGGCTTTTTCTGAGTCGGGCAGAATCAGCGCCCAACCGTCTTCGGTAAACACCTTGATCCCATCCAACAGCTCGACCGGCTGTTCTTTGATTTCTTCCATCAGCCGCCGCATCACCTTGCCTTTTGCTTCAATCGGACATTCCACCCGTTCCGAAACCATATAGAATGCAGGGATGGACTTGATCAACTGAGGAACCGACCACTGCCCGGCGGACAGTTCATCCAAAATGGAAGCGAGAAGATAAAGTCCGTCACCAAACACTTGTAACGGTTTTTCTCCCCCTGCTTCCAGGAGAGAGCGTATCGAAGCTTTGGCCGTATGAACTTTTGCTCCTTTTTGTTCAAGCAGTGATTTTACATGGGAAGGAGCATGGACAGGGACAGCAATTCTCGTTTGTTCTTTTGCCGAGAGAAGGAGTTGAAGAACAAGCATTTCCTCCCGGGACAACCAGCCCTTCTCAGCCGAGTAGACGCGCAGGGCTTCGACGTCTTCCTTCAAAAAGACCACCAGATCCGCTTCAGCCCGGTCTGTCAGCCCCGGCTCCTGCGGTTCGGTGCTGCTCCAGAAGTGCACATCGCAGCCAAGCCGGTCTAACAGTTGTTTTACCAGCGGCCAGGCACGCGTGTTATTGCAGTGGACATCCACCCGATACATTCTCTTGCGGATGCGCTCCGCATTCACGCGTTTGAGTACTTCGTCGATATAAAGGATATCGGCATTGGCTACAGGATCATAATAACCGGCCGCGTAGGGGTCCGGACGGGAAAAGTCTTCCTGCAGATAAGCATGCTCAATCTTTCTTTCCCAACCCGAATCGATCGGCCAGCCATTCGCGTCATAGAACTGGATATACATCCGTTTATCCTCTGAACCGGGACCCTTTTTGATATAGACGGCTCCCGAACTGTGCGAACGGCGTGCGTCATAGCGGACCACGGGGGATAAGGTTTCACCCGCATCGCGGACATGGACCCCTGTGGCCATCAATCCGGAGACCACCGTTTTCCTTAAGATCCGGCTGTATGGATGGTCATCACTGCCGATGGTGACAGTCGAATGTGACTTAAAACAGGAACCATACGCAACACTGATCTTGCACACTTTTTCCGGAGTGAGCTCCACATTGGGAATTCCCTTGATTCCTCCCTCCGAGAACAACCGCGCCCCTGCGAATGCCCCATGGATCAGGGAAGAGTGTTGAATCGTTCGTTCCGCCACCGTTTTCTGCGGCCATATTTTTACTCCCGGCTTAATGACGGCCATTTGTCCAATGCGGCACTTTTCACCTACCACCGTTCCCTCATGGAGTTCCGTCCCCGCTCCGATCTGAACGTCATCACACAACAAGGTTCCACACAAGCTGGCAGCTTGATCGATGAAAGCGCGGTCCCAAACCATTGATCTCTCGATCACGGAACCTTTTTCGATCCGGGTAAAACGTCCCAACACGCTGTACGGCCGCAACTTCGCTTTCTCCCCAACACTTGACCCTTCACCAATATAAACAGGTCCGTTGATTTCGGCATCCGGGTGAATGTTGACCCCTTCTCCAACCCATATGTTATGAGCCATCTGTTTCCCCCTGAGCGAAATACGGACCCGTCCGTCCAGCATGTCGATCTGGGCTTGTTTATACTGCTCAATATTGCCGATATCGGACCAGTATCCGTCTGCAACATAACCATACAGCGGAAGCTGGTTTGCCATCATAAGCGGAAATAAGTCTTTAGAGAAATCAAAGTTCTGGTTTTTACGGAATAATTTGAGTATTTCCGGCTCGAGAACATAGATGCCCGTATTCACCGTATCGCTAAACACTTCACTCCAACTCGGTTTTTCCAGAAAGCGGACAATCCGGCCATCTTCCCGGGTCATCACCACTCCGTATTCGAGCGGAACTTCTACTTTTGTCAGCACCAGTGTTCCTAACGCCTGTTTTTCTTTATGAAAGGCGACGGCTTGACCCAGATCAAAATCGGTTAACGCGTCACCGCTGATGACTAGAAAAGTCTCATCCAAAAAGGATTCCGCATTTTTGACACTGCCTGCCGTGCCGAGTGGAACGGTCTCTTCAAAATAGTGAAGCTTGACTCCGAACTCCGAACCGTCTCCGAAGTAGTTTTGGATCGCCTGGGGAAGATATTGAACGGTTACCGCGATCTCCGTGATGCCATGCCGTTTTAACAGCTCGATGATATATTCCATGCAAGGTTTTTCTAGAAGAGGAACCATCGGTTTGGGCAGATGACAAGTGATGGGACGCAACCTTGTCCCTTTACCGCCTGCCATAATCACAGCTTTCATAGAAAAAGTCCCCTTTCTCTGATCTCATGTCAGACCCTTTCTCCACTGGTGACTATGCTTTGCTCCCGACTGCCGGGCTTCCATACCTTGAGATACGTTTCGATTGTCATCCGCGCAATCTGGTTCCAGTCATACCGGCTTAACTCAGAGAGCGCCGTTTGCGCCATCTGTTGAGCCTGTTCCGGATTTTTCAGCGTTTGGATCACTTGATCGGCGAGCGAATCCGGGTTGCCGGGCCACATTTTCCGCCCATTTCGTTCATGATCGACCACATCACCCAAGCCGCCGACCTCAGAGACAACCACAGGCGTGCAGGCCGCCATCGCCTCCAGCGCAACAATCCCAAACGGTTCATACAAACTGGGGAATACAGCAACTTTTGCTAGTCTCAACAAGCGGTTCCGCTCGTGATCAGGAATAAAACCGGTCAATAAAACCTTCTCTTGCAAACATTGTTCACGTACCTTGTTGTTTAATTCATCCATCAGCGGGCCGCTGCCCACAATCACAAATTTGGCTTCGGGGATTTCAGCGAGAATTTGCGGAGCCGCGTCGATCAATGTATGAACGCCCTTCTCACGGACAAGGCGGCCGACAAACAGGATGATGGATTCCCCGTCAGCGGCATACGGCTCTTGATCCGCCGGGTTTCCTTCCCGGAAAACCCGGAGTTGGTCCGGATCGACACCATTTGGAATCACGTCCGATTTATCCGGCGGCAAAGAGAAAATTTGCTCTACTTCCCGCTTCATATATTGACTGCACAGGATGATCCGGCTGGACTCGTAGGTGAGTTGCCATTCGATATGGGAAATTTTCCGTTGCAAATCCGTATGAATCCCGTTATTTCGCCCGTGTTCCGTAGCATGAATGGTGGAGACGAGCGGCAGGCCCCACTCATGTTTGAGCGTTTTTGCTGCATACGTTACCATCCAGTCGTGGGCATGAATCAGATCAAAGCGATGACCCGCATCAAACAGAGTGTGGCAGGCATCAATCATCATCAAATTTAATTGCAACACCCAATGGATAAATTCGCCCCCATCCGGTTTTAACACGTGAACGCGGTGGACATGAACGCCCTCGATCTCTTCCGTGTGGGGAGCATTCCCTGTCTCAGTGGTAATCACATGCACTTCCCAGCCCTGGCGGACGAGATATCGGGACAAATCGTAGACATGACGGGACAATCCCCCGATCGTCAATGGCGGGAACTCCCAAGAAAGCATCAATACCTTGGGGCGATCCGATGGTTGAACTCGTGAAATCGCATGTTCAGAACGATAATGACGGTAATTGATATCCGGGAAAATTGGATTCAGCCGCTCCAGCTTCGATAACCATTCGTCATCGATCTGCCCGTGTCCGATCATCCGGACGAGGCGCTGAAAACGGTTGACATGGTGTTTCGTCCGTTTGACGGCATAATCGACCATCGTTTTGTTGTCCATGATGAATGCCCAATCGCTGCTCTGAGCGAGCATCAGTTCACGTGCCGCCTGATTGCACGCTCTTTCCTCTGCGGGAGACGGATCTTGAATTTTATTTGCGAGGTGAACCATTTGCTGTTCACAGTGGTGCAGAGCCGGATAAATCCAGTCGTTTTCGCCCCGCAACCAGACATCGCTGTATCCCCCTCTTCCCCAGGAAGAAAAGCCAAGCTCACAAACCTGGTAATCAGAGTAGAGAGTGAGATACTCGGAGGGAGTGATCGTTTGGATAACATCCTGGTCATAGTGAATTTTTCTCAGCAGGAAGTCCATCCACATCGGCCCCTCATACCACCAGTGTCCAAACAGCTCCGCATCGAAAGGAGCCACCACGACCGGGCTCCGGCCCATCTTTTCTTTTTGCTCCAGTACCTGGCGGATTCGTTCGTCGAGAAAATGACCGGCGTGAAGTGCCGCTTTTTCCCTCGCCCAATCCGGATTGTAGGGTTCTTTGTGCTCATTTTGACCCGTGATGCGGTAATATTTCATCCCCGTATGAATCCGAATGCCATCCGGGTGAATAAAAGGCCGGATCGTTTCGAAGTCCAGATCATATCCAATATCGCGATAATACTCCCGATAATCCACATCCCCGGGATACCCCGTCTTGGAGCTCCACACTTGTTCGGAAGATCCGGGATCTCTTGCGAAGGCGGCTATTCCTTCAGGAGTCAAAACTGGGCTGTATCCGCCGAAGACAGGACCCGGTTTGGATTGCTTCAGACCGTGGCTGTCAATGAAGAAATATTCCAGTCCGCATTTTTTGAGCAGGCGATCCAATCCCGGCCGATAGCCGCATTCCGGCAGCCAGATCCCTCTGGGACGCTGGTTGAAGTGCCGTTCATGCAATTCGATCGCTGTCATCAGTTGGGCGTAGATCGCTTCTTCGGTCATCACAAACGGGAGGAAGGCATGTGTGGCGGCAGAGGTAATCAATTCCAGTTTACCCAGCTGTACAAATTCACGAAAAGACTGGAGAATCTCTTTTTCACGAAATGCATCGCGAATCAAGGAGAACTTATGGTAATACTCTTCGGCCAGGCGGTGAAACGGGGTACCTGCTGTTCGTTCCATTTCTTTTTCCGCCAGCTCTATGCACCGGGTGATATGGTTTAAATAACGGGTCTTGAGCAGCGGATCGTTTAACATCGACAGCAAAGTGGGGGTCAAAGACATGGTCAGGCGAAAATCGGTTCCATCTTCCACAAGCCGCTGCATCATTTGGATCAGAGGCATGTAGGTTTCCGTGATCGCTTCAAAGAGCCAGCGTTCTTCCAAAACATGTTCACTTTCCGGATGTCTGACATACGGTAGATGGGCATGCAGCACTAAAGCCAGGTATCCTTTTTCCATCAATCATTCTCCTTCTCTTTGAGCGTATAGCCGTCAAAAGATTCAATCCACGAATGTTTGTCCGTGATGAACTGAACGGAAAAAGGAGTCGTCGGTTGTGGAAAAGCAGAACGTGTTGCAGTTGGTGCAGAGTGAAGAGAGCCGAAACAAATTGGGGCTTGGTTTTGGGGCACTTGTTCCAACCGTGGCGTCTCAACTACATTGGAACGAAGAATCGCAAAAAACTGACCGGACAGCGAGGTTGTTCCCCAATCTGCCAGATACTTGCGCCCGGGTGAAAGGGAGTGAATATACCAGTGGTCAGCTTCCGGGTGAGTTCTGAAGCGGTGAACCGAATGAGCATTATACCCGTCAAACCAGACATCTGTCACATCATATACTTGAAGGTAGAACGGCAATTCGTTCCAATCGCTTTCAAAATGCTCACAGATGATCGCTTTGCGTTGCTCCTGAACCTCCCAGTAAGCGAATAGAGTGGACGTGTCTTTGACCATAAGGACCAGGCGGTTCCGGTTCCACTTGCGGGACCAGCTTTCATCCCATAAAGCGGGGTCATGGAAGATTTCCGTCGGTTCAGGTACCATTTCGACAGCTTCGACAGCAGCTGCTGCCTCTGGCTCCGCAGAAACCTGCTCTAAAAACTTGCGCAGCCGATAGCGGAACTGCCCGCGTGTCAATCCCAGCTGTTTGGCCAATTCCGCCTGAGTGGCACCTTGTTCCAGTTTTAGCACGACTTCCCGCCAAATATCAAACTCTTTCAATACAACCATCATCCCATCCATCGGTCGTTTACATCTTATATTATCATCAATATTTTTTTATTATATTTTCTATTCTTTATTTTATTGTTAAAATCCTTTTTTGCTTTTGTTATGAAAGCGCTTAACTTTTCGAGCGGTTTCGACAAAATCTCGATGGCCTTTATTCACAAAAAATGATGAAATTATTGCATATCAAATAAAAACCATCCGTCAATTTGAACACATTCACCTGTCGCCACGAATCTCCTGTTCTTTCACCAACCGTTCCCGGTCAAGTGAGTGCCCGGCGAAGACGGCGTGGTAGAAAACAATAGACGGATGAAAAAGAAACACCATCCGGGGATTGGATGATGCTTCTTTTTCAGCAGTAATTAAACTAATGGTCGCCCAGCTCTTTCAACCACGAAACATCGTCCGGCTGGACGTCCGATTTCTCCTTCACCATGAGGTCTTCAGGCAAAAAAGTGGTTAACACCTCCATGGTTCGTTCCTGTTTGGGAAGCCTCGAGCACCTGCGGCTGTGATGGGCTTTCACTTTTTGCAAGTACTCGCGTACACGCTCCGCTTTGCTTTTTGTGTCAAGTTTATTCCATAACCTTCTCATCTCTCTGAGGAGAACCGGAGAAGCAGCCGGATGTATGGTATAATCTTCCTCTTTGGCTGCGCTGGCAAAAATCTGCGCCAGATCCTCCGGAGAATAATCGGTAAATACATAACGATTCTGCAGTTGATCCGCGATCCGGGAGTGGGCTTGTAACCAATGGTTCATCTCTTGGTCGGGACCTGCAACGATGAGGGCAAATTCAGATCCCTCTTGTTCCAGCAGCTGTTCCAACAGGGAAAAAAGCATGTGCGCCGAAGGTGCCGGCCACGGACCGGTGTCAAGGGTGTGAAGCCCGTGCAGATACAAGATGCCCCCTTGTGCCTGCCGGGCGAACGAGCGGATGTTTCGTTCCGTCTGAGCGGGATCTGGATCGATCAAATCGGATACCCCGGCCACGACTACATGTCCCTTGGCCAGAAAACCCATCTCACGCATCACGCGGCCATAAATATCTGCGATTTGCAGCTGGCCGGAATCGGATGGACCCGTGAATAAGGCGTGAATGTTCAATGGTTCGTTTGTCTTGAAACCCATCCGTTTGCGATCCTGCAGATAATCGAGATAAAGCACTGCTTCACGAAGCGCTTCCTTCACCTGTTGTTGTCCGATCACGTCATCCAATTCACGGAACAAGTCGGAAAGCGGTTTGCTCAACATGAATTCATAAGGCTTGTCTGGCAGTTCCAATCCTTGTTCATGTTCATCTTTGCAGTTGCGAATGGCCGGGTGGCTCTCATGAATCTCCCAGACCTTCTCCAATCCCCGAAACAGACACTGTTCAAACGTGCCACGGCCATTTTCGATGATTTCCACTCCCAGCCGACTGTCATGAATCCGGCAATGAACAAACGAAGGATCGGCCGCCTGCCGGATATGAACCGCTGCTTTTCTCGGAAAACGGGAAATTTCTGTATCCTGAATAATCCCCTCCGCTTTTTGCGCCATGTAGATCCCGTGTTCATTCCCGTTATACACTTTGCAGCGGAGAACATCCATCTTACCCGAGTGAGTGACGGAAACGATATTCCCGTTAAAGCCGTACAGCTCACAGCTTTCCATCAATCCTTTGCCATGGTCCGTGCTCACAACGGCTTCACGGTTTCCGTCGTGGATACGCGTACGCAAGATCTGAGGGTGGGCTTCCGTGCGAATGATGATGGCGGGAGCATGAATAAAACCGAACAGATCACAATTCTCGACGAGTCCGCTTCCTTCATTTTCAAACAAAAATGCGCCACCCTTGCAATTTTTGATGGTGCAATACTGAAAACGGGGTTGGGAACGATTACAAACACGAACCGCAGGCAGCTCTTTCTCAAAACCAAACAACGTGCACTCTTGAAAGACACCTTTTCCACGATGAATGACGATCCCGCTCTCCCCGCCGTCGTGAATCCTGCAACGGTAAAAATAGGGATTTCCCCCGTCAATCCCCACCGCAGGGCTGTAATTAAACCCGAACACATTGCACTCTTCGAACGTTCCTTCCCCGTGTTCATCGACAAAGATCCCGTAGCCCGGGTTACCGGTAATCGTGGAACGGCGAACAACGGGGTTCCCATCGGCAATAAAGATGACGGCAATATCGCTGTCGCTGGAAAGATGGCAGTCTTCAAATAATACTTTTCCCCGGCTCCTGTTTAAAACGGCCACGTTTTTGCCGCTGAAAAAACGGCACCTTCTGAAAACAGGTTCAGCGGAGTTACCGATCACTGAAACACCCGGACCGGACCCGGCAAATACATCGCAGCCGTCTAAAACCAATGAACCGCGGCCGGCAAGAACCACTGGCGATTGGTTTCGTTTCGCCTGTTGTAAGGTCACGTTTTTAACGACCGCATAATCAGCCCCCATCTCAATGGTCGGCTGTTTTACTCCCTGAATGATAATTTCTTCCTTGGGTCCCGCCCCAATCAGTTCTATGTACCGGTCGATCCATACATCTTCTTTATATATACCGGGCTCTATTTCAATTACACTGCCGGCAGGGGCATCGGAAATAGCAGCCTGGATACTGCGATATCTGGCAAACAGCTTTCGTGATACCCGAATTTTGGACACGGTTCGCTCACCTGCCTTTCTCTTTGTGTCCATCTATTATTATCTTTAATTATGAACCATTTAGACCGAAGATTGACAACTCCCCTCTTTCAATATATCACGCTCGTTCATCACTTAGCACACCGGATCCCGGCTGAAGGCAAGATCATCTCTGCAAGATGGATGGCAAGAATGACAAAAAATATATATTTTACAAAAACAGCACCAAATGCATAAGGAAACTTAATCATGCTGATTTATTATGGGAAGGAGGATGAAACAGAAAGGAGAATGCGGGATGGATCAACTCACGGTGATTTGGGTGATCAATGGCAAACGGATCAAACTGACTCCCAAACAGGTCGAGTTGCTTACCAAAGAGGGGAAAAAGGAGAAATGAAGCAGACGGGATCACCCGGAATCCAGTTTTCATTTCTTCATATGAAATGAGGTCACTCTCTGTAAAGCAAACCGTGTTCTCTTCCACTCAATTTGAATCCAGAGTTCCACTACCGGATGAACCGTGGATAAACCATCACCCTGACGGGGTGTTTAAAGAGATTTGAGCCACATGACGGGAAGTTGTCATATAAAATACGGCTCTTACTTTGTGTATACGACAACAAAGCAAGAGCCGTATTTTTTTCTGTGAGTCGGTTCGGTCGGCCGTGTTGGATTGGGTGCTCTTCAGCCCGGAAGAAAACAAAAACGGCCCTTTTGATTCGGGAGTAGCTTAAATCACTGTCGCACGGCGCTTCTTTCCTTCAATGGATTCACCCTCAACGACATGACGTTCCTCCCGGATGGCACCGACAACTATCAATATTTTTATTACTCGTAATGTTTCAATATATATTTCAGAACCAGATCATCATTGGCAGGCCGGGTGTCTGTCTCTGGTGCTTTCAACTCGGCTCCGCACAGCTCGCAATGGTGAGTTTCGTTCAATTCTTGAGGTTGGGTGTTCACCGGAATCTCCTCCAAAAGAAAGGGGTGTTGTACTTATATTATATTATAACACCTTCTGTTATGCAACAGATTGTAGTATAACAAATCAAACCCATTTTTTCAAAACCACTTCCCGTCCGGCGGTAAGGTTTTACCTGTAAACAACCAGGCGGATGAATGGATAAAGGTTCAAAAACAGATAAGAGATCCCGCCAAACGCGAAGTCGGGATCCCTTTTTGCTTTAAGGGGAATCATTTTTCTGCGGCTACCGAGCACGGGTCAATACGGAAATGTTGACAACAAAGAAAAAAGCGGGGTTTCACCCGATCTATCTTTCGTCCAGATCCCAGACAGGCACGATCTTTTCTTCATCCGGGCTCCCCTCCGGGTACACCAGAGCCTTTTCGGCAGTTTCATCGATATATTGGATCCAGACGGGAACTCCCCGGTACTTCACTTCCACCCTTTCCGGTGATTGCAAGATCTCCTTCGCCCGAGATATGTCCATTTGCTTCTTCCTCCTTTTCAGGCTGTTTGTCTATAGGTTGCGTCACTGGAGGAATGTTATTCCAAATATCCCTGCTGAATGGCTGGAATTCTCACGGACGCGATTGCGTGCTTGTTTTTGAGGATGTCTCGAGAGAATAAATCAGAACCGGAACGGAGCGGAAGATCGTCTCCTTTTCTTTCACCATCCCGATTTTTTGAGCCACGTGGATCGAAGCATGGTTAGCAGGTTGAATGATGGAAATCACCCTGCTGATTCCCAATTGCTGAACAGCATGATCGCGAAATCCAAGCGCAGCTTCGGTAGCAAAACCCTGACCCCAGTATTTTTTTGCCAACCAGTAACCGATCTCCCATTCATGTTTTCCATCCACTTCCTGCCGAATCAGTCCCGCATGTCCGATCGGCTCTCCCGACTCTTTGAGAACAGCCACTTGCAATCCGAATCCGGATTGGCTTCTCTTCACCCATGCCGGGAATAAGGCCCGGATCTCCTCTATATTTTTGGTTTTTCCATTGCCGATATATCGCACCACATCGGGATTCGCCCACAGGGATGCAAGAAAGTCCAGATCCGTCCATTGATAGGGGCGAAACTGCAACCGCTTTGTTTCGATCATTTTTTCCGGCACCTTTCTCTTGAGTTACTTCCAAGCTCAGACCGTGAGTTCCACGGCGATGAATCTCAACCCTGGTTGCGGGAGATTACCCAAGGGGAATGTTATGCCAAGCGACATGCCTAAATAAATGGATTCGCTTCAGGAACGGAATGCGTTAAGGCGGCTGGGGCCGCGATATAGGATGGGTCGCACCAAGCACACCCATCCACGCGGTTGCTCCGGTCGACAACCCGCATAGGCTGCCCACGAATAACCCCACCGTTCCGTAAGCAAGCGGCATGAGCAGTGCCATCGCGACCCGTTTTTAGCCTATGACCTTATGACCAGATCTTCCAGTATCCTTCCGGATCGATGTTCGCCAGTCGAAGCCATCCGTTTTGAACTTTCCGGCGAAACGCGGGGTCATGATCCAACAATCGTTCCACATACTCCTGTGGTGCCTGGATTACCACCAGCAAACGAAGAGGAGTATGATAGACTTCCTGATCCGATCGCATCACGGACTGCCAGGGCAGTCCAGCTAACAAGTCACTGGCGTTCCCCTGCATGACGCCAATACCTCCGGTAACTGTTTGGGTTGCTTTATTCCCACTACCATAATAATGAGGTGCAACGGTAGACGCGTAATACTGGAGGTTGATCCATTGAGCAACTGTCACCGGCCCGGCAATAATGTTGGAAAGCAGAGTTCCGTCTTTATCTTTCTGCCAGTCATAGCTGTGCAGAAAAACTCTCCCCTCAAGATCGCACTCCTGGGTCAGCCGGCGGTGGCCGATGATAAACGCGGCGTTACGCGCCAGCCCCCATTCTGGACGTACCTCACTCCAATCTTCCGCAAGACGTTGTGCCTCGGCCCTCGGATTTTTGGAACGAAAGCCCAGATTGGGCAATTGCGATAATCGCTCACCATTTGCATCATTACTAACTTTCGGCAATATGGTCTGGATATGTTGAAATGCTTCTTGAGCCGCGTCTGATAGCTTAGGAACATAGATCCAACGCAATTCATCAAGTGTTGTGATATGCTCAGCGGCTACGAAAACCGTGTCTTCCGGAATCGAAATCCCCTCAGTTGCGAGGACCTCCCTGATCTTTGGGAGATTACACAAAGCAGCTAAAACTCTCGCATTGAATCCGCCGGATGCCCCCCCACAAGCACCACAGTCCAGTGCAGCAGCATAGGGATTGTTCGTACTGTGACTTCCATGCCCACAAATAACCACTAATGGGGCGAAATGATTTGTGAGTCCCATCATTTTCAGAGCTTGTCGTACATAATGAACCTTCTCTTCCTCACTAAAACCAACCGGCAACTCTGTTTCCAAATGGTACTCGCGGTCGAGCGAGAGTTCTGTGGAAGGTTTTCGCAGCCATGCTTCTCGAAGTTTTTGGATGATATGACCTGCACTGCGTGGAACAAAGCTGCGCCCCAACATCTGCAAGCAGAGCCAAGGTCCACTTACCTCCGGCAACATTAGGCTGGCAAGCAAGTTTTGTTTCATCATTTTAAACGTGTAGCTAAGTGAATTTACCGTCTGGCGACGTTGTTGATATGATTGGAGTTTAAACTCAGGCGAAGTTTCATTTACTTGATATTGCGGTTTGAGGATCACCGGCAAGGAAGAATGAGCATGTTTACTGCCAAGTTCGCATGTCTTTATTGGCAATCCGAAAAAACCGGCAATTCCATACGTCTCAAAGGGACCTGCTTTTTCTAATTTGCGACGAAAAGGCTCTGATCGCACATCGATACAGAATGCAAATTGTGCTAACGCCCGTTTTTTCTGGTCTGATACCCGTTGTTTTGATGAGACTTTCTCAATTAATTGATCTGTGTATGTTTGTTCCCACGCTTCCAGCCAAAGCCGACGCCGGACGATCTCATCAAAACGGCAGGCGAGTGTAAGGCGTGCTTTTTGTTCGGGTACAGACAATTTTTCCCAAGCTTCGATGGTCATGTCACCCCAATGAATCCAAGCCGCAATCAACGGAACAAGAGAACATTTATCCTCAGATTTTTGCTTAAGCAAGCGCAGATGGGGTTTGATTAAAGTCCATTCCATCGAAATTCGAACCGCCAAATATTCTGTTAGAAGAGAGCTTTCTCGGGTTGATTGTTGCGAACGCCAGAGCATCATTCCTGCCCATCCCGGCAAGGCAAGCAAATGTGCCTCAAGATAGTCCTGGAACTCTGACTGAGGGATTTCAAGAGCCGACAATGCTCTCTTTAGAGCAGCATGTGCTTCTTGCGGCCAATCTTTGAGCCGTTGTCGTTGTGTGTGACTAAGCGCCGGATCATATTGGATCAGTCGGCGCCATGCACGATAAAAACCCTCTTCACGATTCGGAAGTGACCAGGTTGCTTGGGACTCATCCAAGAACAATTTGCACCACTTGATGATGTGATGATCCAGAGCATGGGCCACCTTCTCACTGCTTTGCTGTTCCAAACACAGGCTTAGTGGCTTCAATGGATGTTTTTCGGGATTCTGCGGCTTTAAAGGACTCAGTTTTTCTGCCAAGATCTTCAACTCAGGTGCTTCCAATAGAGTGGAAGGTAACTCATCCAGCTTCAGTGCAGCCCGACAGAATCGTTCTGCTACCCCTAGCGGCAGATCAATAGACTGTACATCAAGCCAACGTTGAAGCGCCATTTCCAGAAAATCCCCATCAATCTCACCGCGCTGCTGTGCGGCATGGATCAAGGAGGCACAGGGATAGATATCTACATCACGGGTATCTTTGAGCCAGCGTGCGATCTGTTCAAATGTTTGTCCTTCAAGTCCCATCCAGGGATTACGTGCGGCAAATGTTGAGATAGGCCAAAGGGGTGCAATCACACGGCTGGCCGACTTAACAAGATCGTCAATATCAAGGTGAGGGACATCCTGAGTCAACTTTTCCTTTTGCAAATTTAATTTTTCGGGTAATGAAGATGTTACAGTCATCGCCGATTCCCTCCCCAGTACAGATATCGTGCAAGATAGTTTGGATGACTTTCGACCGAATCAGAATGAGGCTCACTCAATCGTACCAGCCATAAATAAAGAATAGCGAAGGAAGCGGAAGAACGATTACGAGTTAACCATACACCTAAAGCACTACCAGACAGCAGGATGACCATGACCAAAATGACCGCTAGCGTAGGCGGTTGAACAACCTGGTAAATCGTTTCATGTAACAAATCATAGAAGGCAGCATGAATCATGCTGAACACCATTCCTGCTCCTCCCAACAGGAAAAATCCCGCAATACGCCCAATGAGTCCGTATCCAAAAGCCACCAGTTGTGTCCAGGCAAAAAACAGTGAATAACCCAAAATGAGAGCACTAATCAATTGATAACCGATTTCAGGAGCCGTTAGCCAAAAATAAACCACCACGAAGAGGCCTAAAGCACTCCCGACGATGAGCCATAATAATGACGATAATTGAATCGGTCGAGACGTCGGCTCGTAGCGACGTACCGCTGAGCCAGCCTGTAAGAAAAGGGTTGCTTTAAATAAACCATGGAACACGAGATGAATAATTGCCGCTAAATAAGCACCCAATGCACATTGGATGAGCATGAACCCCATCTGAGCAATCGTAGAGCCAACTAACTGGCGCTTGTAGTCAACTTGAACCAGAATGATTCCGGTCCCCAGGAGGATTGATAGACCGGAAAGAATAACCAAAACGATCTGGGCTAAATCACCGCTAAACAGAGGAGCGAATCGAGTCAGCATAATTCCTCCAGCATTCACCAAACCCGCATGCATAACAGCAGAAACGGGCGTCGGAGCAACCACGGAATTCAAAAACCAGCGTTGAAAAGGCCATTGTGCGGCTGGAATGATCACTGCTAATACCAACAGCAGGTTGATCCCGGTTCGCTCCCATGAACTGATTTGCGCCAAGCGATCGTTGACCATCATAAGGGATAACTGCCAGTGCCCTGTAGCTTGCGAAAGCCAGAGGACCGCTACCAACAAAGCAAGCCAACTGAATATAAACAGGCGACCAGAAAATATAGCCGAGACTCTAGCCACTTTCCACTCTCTGTTTAAGCCTATGAGCAACAGTAGCCCAAGGAGTGTGAGGCCCCACCAAACCAGGAGCCAACGAAGATCATTGCTTAGCCAAGTAAATGAAGCAGCACCTGTCGTGAATGTCAATAGTACGAAATATTTTCGATAAGAGCGATCACCAAGTAAGTAGCGTACGGAATAACGCTGCACTACTAAACCTATCGTAAGAACAAACAAAACCATCAACCAAGCCAGAGAATCTAAACGCCAAGGGCCAATAACAGTACTTGCATCAGTAGTGATAAGTGCAAACAAGGCAATCAATACGGGTAAAGTAATGATTCCCATATGAAGACGAATAAATCCCAGGGGAACCCGTGGATGTAAGAAAAATAATGCGCTAAGTATACAGACAGCAAGCGATACAGAAAAAGCTGTGAATATTGGCAGAGAATCTAACAAAACTAACATCGGAACCTCCTACAAAATATTTAAGACGTGTGTCTGAATGAATATTTCCAATAAAAAACCCGACAATTTTCAGAATTGATCGGCATGAAAGCCTCAATACTGAAAGTTGTCGGGTTATCTCCAACTAACCATATAAGGTTTTTTGGAAGATCTCCCTTTTTATTAAGACATAAGCTTTTTCTCTAAATTAGCAGCTAATCTAAAGACCATAATTCGTTCCCCGGTTTTTGTGCTGATATCCGTATGAAATGTGATTACTTCTTCACCAGTTAGGTCCCTAATGATTTTATCTAATTCATCCCGACCTGATTCCACCAAATCAGAACGAATTCTCTTTATGGACGATCTTCCTTCTGTTGTTTCACATAATTTATATTCAGAAGGAGTTAATATTCCCTTCAAGGTAACAACTACCATGTCCCGAAGGATATCGGTCTTTACCATAACTGATCCGCGACCCAGATACTCCTTTTCCCATCGCGTCAATGCTTTGCTGATTTCTGCTTCTAATTGGCCCTTTGTCATAGTCTCTCTCCTAACAATAAATCGGTATACAATATAACAACCTATAGTTATATTGTATACCGATTTATTTTCAATCTAACTACAAAGCCTCTGATTGTATTTTCACTGGAACAATGGATCATTATCCCAAGTGCTAATACAATTTTCTTTGTAGTTATATTGATAATCTATCGTAGCCTTCATACTGTACATACATTTTACCTTGAAGCTGTTTGATTGTCAAACTGATTACCCAAAAAGGGGCGAAGGGAGCATCGGCCGATTTTGCCGCCAATCGGTCCACTCAAGTCATTTGGTGTTTTTACAGGAAATTCGGGAATGACACGTATAACGTGGAAACAAACATCAGAGAGATTCAAGATCCCTAATCAAAAACAAATAAAAGTGCAAAAGATAGTCATGTTTGCCAGAGCGATAAAATCACCCCTCCCTCGCCCGACGCTCGCTCTCATCTGTAGCTAAAGCTAAGGGTTTTCTCGCTCGAAAAAGATAGAACAACCAACGTTTTCATCCGAGAAATTCGATTGGAAGGAAATTGGATGGATTCTGTCAGGCAATAAAGCGGCAGGTTGGACAATGAGCAAAGAAAAAAGAGATACCCGAATGCGAGTACCTCTTCAACGGTGGATGATTATCTCTGTTCCTCCAGCTCCCTGACCGGAACTTTCTTATGGTCGTCCGGATTGTTTTCGGGATATACCCAAGCCGTTTGGTTCCCATCATCAACCGCTTCGATCCAGACCGGAACCCCCTGGTGAAAAACCTTTACCTTTTCCGGTGATTCCACAATCTGGTTTGCACGTGATAAATCCATCCGTATTTCCTCCCTTTTACCAGGTTTGTCTATAGATTGTGTAAAGGGAGGAAGGTTATACGAAAGGATGGTAACCGGACTTTAATATTGAACCAGCGAGATGATTTCCAGATCTTTCAATTTTTCGCGGCCGTTCAAGTACGACAACTCGATGAGAAAAGCAGCTGCCACCGGTTCTCCCCCTAATTGTTTCACCAGATCGAGGGTAGCCGAAATCGTGCCCCCGGTAGCCAGGAGATCATCGGCGATCAGCACTTTTTGGCCCGCCTGGATGGCGTCTTTGTGCATCGCCAGGGCATCCTTCCCGTATTCCAAACTGTAACTTGTTTCAATGGTTTCCGCTGGCAATTTGCCGGACTTTCGTACCGGGACAAACCCTACTCCCAGTGCGTAGGCAAGCGGAGCTCCCACGACAAAGCCGCGCGCTTCGGGGCCGACCACCAGATCGATCTCCTTGTCTTTCAGATAACCCACCAATTCATCGATCGCCTTTTTGTACGCCGCCCCGTCTTTCAACAGGGTGGTAATGTCCTTAAAACGAATCCCCGGTTGCGGAAAGTCTGGAATCACCCGAATCTTCTCTTTGAAGTCCATCACTTTTTCCTCCTATGTTCCATTTAACAGCCATATGGGCATATAAATAATCGCATAATTCCCGATAAGATGAGTACACCAGTTTTTGCAGCACTTGCTCTCCGGCAAGCTGGCGCTGATATAATGCCGATTCCGTCAACGCTCTTTTCACAGGATCCGGATTGACATGAATCCAATCCTGTTCGATCCTTAAAAACCCCAATTCTTCAAACACTTGAATCATAAAGGAAAGCACTCGTTTTTGCAATCCCGTTTTCCGCATTAAAGCCGGCATATGTTTCGATATGGAAATGGGCCCTTTTCCTCTGAGGGTTTGGTACAAAACTTTAAATTGATCCCGGCTCGGGGCTTTGACCAGCATATCATCAAAGGGAGCATCACCGAAAATAAAATAGAGGCGTTCCGCTTCCCGGCAAAACTGAAGTCCCCGGCAAAATAATTCCAGCGACGGAGGAGGATCGACGAAGATCACATGTTTGGCTGTTTTCGCCTGCTCCCAGCCGTTTTCGGGTAAGTCTTCCCAGATCGCTATTCGTTCGGGCGCTTTTTCCCGGATGATCGGCTGCTCTACAGACGATTTTGTGCAAATGAAGAGACCATGTTCATCGATCGCCGCCAACCGTTCCGGCTGTACACGATTGCTTCGCCAATCAAAGATTTGCAGATGGGGAATGGCCATATCGCGGATCAACAGCTGCGGGGTGCATTTACCGTTCCATTCGTTCATCTGCAGTTCGCCGAGCAGTTCCACCTGGGCATGCGGCGTCATTTCTTCAGCCAGGCCGCCCAGCCGGAAGCCGACCGCTTCCAATTGTCTTTGCCCGGACTCCAGGTACAGCTTCAGATGATTGCTTTGCTGTCCCATCAACTGTACACGATTCACCCGTGCACCGCGGACAATAAACAGAGGTGTCGGGTTGCCCATCCCGTACGGAGCCAAGGATTGTAACTGATCGATCAACACCGGGTCCACGTTGTCAAGAGTTAATTCGCCGTCCGCCACCGACAGGGGAATGTAATCTTCCGGTGTGAGCCACTCTTTTGCCAGCCGGGTCAGCCGGTCATGCAATCGGGACAAATCTCCGGCGGGCAAAGTCATCCCCGCTGCCATCGAGTGACCGCCGTAGTGGGGAAGCAAGTCCTGACATGCCGTCAACGCTTTGTATATATCAAAGCCGGGAATACTGCGGGCAGAACCTTTCGCCATCCCTTTTTCTTCATCGATGCCCAGCACGAGCACAGGGCGGTAATATTTTTCCACCAAGCGCGAGGCGACGATCCCAACCACGCCCACATTCCATCCGGGTTTCGCCACGACGATGACATAGCGGTGCCGCTCCGGCTGGGATTCCACTTCATGGACGGCCTCTTCTGTCATCTCTTCCACCAATTGCTGCCGCTCGCGGTTCATGTGATCCAATTCTTCCGCCATCGCAAGCGCTTGCTCGGTATCGGTGGTGATCATCAACTCAACCGCCAGATTGGCGGAGTCCAGGCGGCCGCTCGCGTTTATCCTCGGTCCTAGCGCAAATCCGACATGGCCGGCAGACACTTCCTGTTCGATTCCGGCAGTCTGAAGCAAGGCGGAGATGCCAACATGCTCCCGTAAATTCATCCGCTTTAACCCATATGTAGCAAAGATGCGGTTTTCATCGACTAACGGCACCAGATCGGCAATAGTGCCAAGGGCGACAATCTCCAGCAGCTCCTCGGGCACCCTGCCCAAAACGGCTGTCGCCAGCTTAAATGCGACTCCCACTCCGGCCAGCATATCGAAGGGGTAGGGGCAACCCGGCTTTTTCGGGTTAATGACCGCCAGCGCATCCGGCAATATTTCCGGGGGTTCATGGTGATCAGTGATAATCAGATCCAACCCCATCTGTCGGGCAAACTGCGCTTCCTCCACCGCGCTGATTCCCGTATCGACGGAAATAATCAGTTGATAGCCCCGGTCTTTAGCCAGCCGCAATGCCTCGTTGTTTATGCCGTAACCTTCGCGAAAGCGATGGGGAATATAATAATCTACATCCGCCCCCAGCCCCCGAAACACGTGCATCAACAAACTGGTGCTGCTGACGCCGTCCGCGTCATAATCGCCATAAATCAATATCTTCTCCTTTTGGTCGAGGGCTCTTTGGATCCGCTCGACGGCTTCCCGCATCCCGTCCAGCAAAAACGGATCGTGAAGATCATCCAGCTTGGGAAAGAGAAAACGTTCCGCTTGTTCAGGGTTTTGAATTCCCCGCCGTATCAGCATACCGGCAAGGATCGGGTGGATTTCCAGCTTCCCGGCCAACTGTCCGCACAGATCCGGGTCCACCTCCGCCGCTTGCCAGCGTGTCTTGGAACGCAACATCAGCCGTTCACCTCACTTTGCGCTTTTTCATTATAGCAAAGAAGGAACGGCTCATCATCCAAAACAAAATCAGTCCGGGTTGGGACTATATGGATTGACATGCACCAGCACATTGGATACATGGGGAAAAGTGTCCATCAGCACCTGTTTGACCCGCTTTCCGATCTGGTGCCCCTCCTCGACTGTGATACGGGGTTCGACCGCGATTTTGATATCGACGATCACATAATGGCCGTGATGCCTGGCCAACAGTTCATCCACCTTCTGGACACCCTCCACCCGGGAAGCGGCTATCAATAATTCTTTTGATTCTTCTTCATCCAATACCCGATCCATGGCATTGCGGATCGATTCTCCCGCCAGTCGGTAGGCCATGTACAGGACGAAAACAGAGACACCCAGACCGGCGAGGGGATCTAAATAAATGAGCCATGGAACATCGAAATACTCTCCGGCAATCGCACCCAGGATCCCCAAGAGCGCCGCCAGGGTGGAAAATACATCGGACCGGTGATCCCAGGCGTTGGCAATGATCGCATCGCTGCCCAGCTTTTTTCCCAAACGATATGTATAGCGGTATAAAATCTCCTTGGTCAGCATGGAGAAGATGGCCGCCGCAGCCGCAATCCATCCCGGGGCTGTTACCGGCTCAAAAAATGCACGAAAAGAACTGTAACCCACCTCCAGCCCCACCCCGGCGATTAACACTGCCACCACAATGGCGGCGATGGTTTCCGCTTTGCCGTGCCCGTAGGGATGCTCTTCATCCGGGGGGGTATGAGCCACGCGAACCCCGAACAGGACCGCAACAGAACCGGCCACATCCGTAGCCGAATTGGCCGCATCGGCGATCAGCGCCCGGCTGCCTGACACGTAACCCGCCACTCCTTTCACAATGGCCAAACCCGCATTGGCGAGAATCCCCAGCCACGCTCCCCGCTGCAATTCTTTTAACCGTGTCTCATTCATGCCCTCAACCTCCAAAAGATGGGCCGCGGAAAATCCGCGGCCTTCAAATGAAAGTTTACGTATATGGGCGACAAACTATTCAGCAGCCAATTTGTCACCTGCTTTTTCTTTTTGCATGGAACGCCATTTCCAGCTTACCCAGATTTGGCTGGCGACAAAGATGGAAGAATAGGCTCCGGAGATCAAACCGAACAAAAGAGCCAATGAGAAATTGCTGATGCTTTCTCCCCCCAGCAGCCAGAGGGCAAAAGCGGCAAACACGACGGTCAAAACGGTATTGATCGAACGGGTTAATGTCTGATGGATGCTGTCATTGACCACTTTGGAAAGTTCTTCCCACTTGGTCGGTTTCACGATGTTCAAGTTTTCGCGAATCCGGTCAAAAATAACAATGGTATCGTTCACCGAGTATCCCACAATGGTAAGGATCGCGGCAATAAATACAATATCCACTTCCAATTGTAAAATGGAAAACATTCCGACCGTAAAGATCGCATCATAAAACAGGGCGAGAATGGCCGCAACGGCAAAGCGGTATTCAAAACGAAGGGTTACATAGATGATGATCCCGATCGAAGCGATCAACACGGAGATGATCGCGTTTTTCGCCAACTCCCGGCCGATGATGGGATCGACCACCTGTTCTTGTACATTGACTTTGGTATGGAATACACTTCCCAGTTTCTGAGAAATTTTCTCTTTTTCCTGCAGGGTGATCTCTTTATCCAAGCGAAAAATCAGGATATTTTTATTCGGTCCCCCGACCCGGGCATTGGGGTTTTCATATCCGAGGCCTTCCAACTCCTGCTTGGCTTTGGCCAAGTCAACCGGTTTATCCATTGAGATATCCAAACGGGTTCCGCTGACGAAATCGATCCCCAGATTCAATCCCTGGATGAGCAGGGAACCGACGGATAAAGCAACGATGACCAGTGTGATGATAAAGTAAATTTTTCGATTCTCCACAAAATCGATCTTATAGGTCACTGATCTCATCCTCTCTCACGCTAAAGAGACCGGGGCTTTTTAGAATGTTGGATCGGACTAACAAGTTGATCAAAATCCTGGAGAGAGCAACAGCGGTCAGAAAGCTGACAATAATCCCGATGACCAGCGATACGGAAAATCCTTTCACACTGGATGTTCCGTAGGCGAAGAGAACGGCAGCGGCGATGATGGTGGTGATATTACTGTCGAAGATGGTCAGGAAAGAGCGCTTGGAACCAGCTCTCACTGCGGCCGGAATGCTTCTTCCCACACGCAGCTCTTCGCGGATCCGTTCATTCATGATGATGTTGGCATCTACCGCCATCCCGATTCCGAGGATAAAGGCGGCGATTCCCGGAAGGGTTAACGTGACGTCCATGAGCATAAAGGTCAGCAGAACCAAGTAGGAATAAGCGATCAGCGTGATGACGGCGATCAATCCGGGCAAACGGTAGTAACCGATAACAAAGATAAAAATGGCAAGCACCGCATACAGGCCGGCAATTAAACTCTCCCGAAGCGAATCGGCTCCCAGGCTTGCATCAACGGCAAAACTCGATTTTTCCTCCAATTTGACGGGGATGGCTCCCGCATTTAAGAGGTCAGCCAATTCCTGCGCCTCTTCCACCGTCCGTTGTCCGGTAATCTGTGCCTCCCCACCCGTGATGACACTTTGGATGACCGGTGCGCTTAACTGGTTTTCATCCAGATAGATCGGCATCGGTTGACCCAGATATTTTCTCGTCACATCCGCCAATTTGTCCGCATTTTTCATTTGCAGCGTGACGATCGGCTGGTTGGTTTGCGGATCAAAATCCACTTTGGCGCCGTTTTGTTTCAAATCTTTTCCGTCAATCAATACTTTTTTCCCCGTCGGGTCGCGGAAAGTAAGGTGAGCCTCTTTTCCCAGCAGTTCTCTCGCTTTTTTCTGATCCTGCACTCCCGCTAATTGCACGCGAATCCGGTTGGTTCCTTCCACGGTAATTTCGGGTTCGGACACTCCCAACACGTTGACGCGTCGTTCAATGGCCGCGGCGGCATCTTTCATAATTTGCGCATTTACTTTTTGTCCAGGTTCCGCCTGGTAAAGGACTTCGAATCCGCCTTGCAAGTCCAGTCCTTTGGTAATATTGTTCCATATATTTCCAGTGGTTGTGCAAACAATTGCGAGTATGGCAACCACCAGGAAGGAAAAAACGGCTAACCTTCCTTTACGT
Organism: Lihuaxuella thermophila; assembly: GCF_900110165.1. Taxonomy (GTDB): domain Bacteria; phylum Bacillota; class Bacilli; order Thermoactinomycetales; family Thermoactinomycetaceae; genus Lihuaxuella; species Lihuaxuella thermophila. The sequence continues at coordinate 78,924 of NZ_FOCQ01000009.1, read as the reverse complement.
ACCTTCATTCTCTCGCTCCTCCTTCAGACTGCAAAGAACACCATGACTATAATTATCCCAACTGGGACAAGCAATGTCAATGAAGGGCAGGAGTAACACGGTCATGGTTCCTCTTTCATTTTGCCGAGCAAGACCGGATCAAAAAAGACCCGGCCCTTTTACCCGATGAGGAAAAAGGCCGGGTCTGAAACTGTCAAGCGGCTTTTACTCCTTATACACGGACAGCATCAACCAATTCATAAAGCGGTTGGCTTTCAGGGACATAATATCATTGACCAAACGATTGAGCCGTGGCCATCCCCTGCGATAGTTCTCGGAAACGCACGCCCAGATTTGTTCACCGGTGACATTTTCATATCCGTACATCCGGAACTCTTCCGCTTTGCTGTTGCACAAATCTTCGATGCACTGCATGAGTTCATGTTCACGCAAAAGTTCAACCTGATTCTGTTTGGAACGGTTGACAGGTTTTAATGGACTGTGTCTCATCCTGCTGTTCCTCCTCGTTCGGATTCCGTCGTCTGTAAAAAACATGATTCGACATTTTTCTGCTGAATCCTACTCTTATCTGTTTTTTTGTGAAGATCCCGGGTTGAAGAACAGAGCCAATTTCTTTTGTCATGTCTTTGCGGGACAAGGCATAAGTTGATAACAATTCGGTTTATAAAAGGGGGATCGGGATTTGAGCAAACAAGGTTTTCTTTACGGCACCCTCGTATTGGCCGGTGCGGGATTTATTACTAAAGTGCTGGGCTTTATTTATCGGATTGCTCTTTCCCGAATCATCGGAGATGAAGGAATGGGTTTGTTTCAAATGGCGTTCCCCATCCTGATTTTTACCATCGTGATTACAACGGCCGGTTTACCTGTAGCCATTTCCAAGCTCGTTTCCGAGGCCGAAGTGAAGAATGAAGAGCACCGGATTCGTTCGATTCTTATTGTCTCCATCTTGATCGTCGTCATCACCAGTGCAGTCATTACCAGCGTAGTCCTGCTTGGCGCGCCGATCATCGCCCATACCCTGCTAACGGATGAACGGGCGATTTACTCCCTGTTTGCCATCGCGCCGATGATCCCGATCATCGCCATTTCATCCATTCTCCGCGGCTATTTTCAGGGACGGCAACATATGAACCCGTATGCCCTCTCCACGATCATCGAACAACTGGTCCGCATTTTTACCGTCCTTCTCTTGGCTCAGTACCTGCTTCCTTACGGCATTGAGTATGCGGCAGCCGGGGCGATGATCGGAATGGTGATCGGGGAGTTTGCCGGTCTGATGTTTCTTTTTCATTCTTTTAAAAAAGATCCGAAACGCCCCCGACTCCGCAATCAGTCTCAAAGGGAGCACAAAAGAAAGGCGGGACCTTTCTGGAATCGGTTCAAATGCACGCTGCGCGATCTGCTCAGGATTGCCATTCCCGTGTCCGCCAGCCGGATGGTAGGCTCTCTCTCCTATGCGATCGAGCCGATTGTGGTCTCGCAAAGTTTGGCCCTTGCCGGCATTGCCGCCACTACGGCGACCGCCCTGTACGGGCGTCTGGAAGGAATGGCTTTGCCGCTGGTCTTCTTTCCTTCATTTATCGCTTATTCCATTTCCGTTTCGCTCGTCCCGGCGATCAGCGAAGCGGCTGCACAAAAAAACGCCCTGTTGGTCGGATACCGATTCCAGCAAGCGCTTCGCCTGTCATTGATCGTATGTGCCCCTTGTTCGCTCATCATGTTTATGCTGGCTGAACCGTTATCTGTCCTATTATACCATCAAATTGAAGTGGCCCGGCTGATGCAGATCATTGCCCCGTTTGCTATTCTGGCTTACTTGCAAGGACCGTTTGCTTCCGTCCTGCAAGGCTTGGATCAGGCGCAGGTGGCGATGCGCAATTCCATCGTGGGTGCCGTGGTGAAAACAGGAATGATCTTTTTACTGGCCTCCCGCCCTGAACTTGGCATCGACGGTGTGGCGTTGGCCATTAACTGCGGAATTACCATTGTAACCGTCCTGCATTTTATCAGCATCGCAAAAATCGTTCCGGTTTCGATTGATCTGAGGGAACTGTTCAAACTGGGGATCGCGCTTCTCCTGATGGGTTTCACAGCGGACCAGTTTTTAGCACAGGATCATCTTCCGCTGTTATCCCGATCCTTGCTCACTCTGACCGCAAGTCTCTGTGTATATCTGGCTTGCCTGGTTTTCCTTTCACTTATTCGCAAGGATGATGTCAAACGCATCCCTTATGTCGGAAAATGGATGTCCCAGCTGCTCTCCCGCTAGTGTTTTTTGTCGGGATCTTTGCGATCAATATATAGTGTACCTTCGTAATTTAAACTTGCAAAGTAGATCTCTTTGAAATCTTTGTAGCCTTGTTTTTGAATTTCATTCTTCAACCAGAAACGGGTCTGTCCGATCTTGTCCAATCCATCATCCTGTACCTTTCCCTCAATAATCAAGGGAACCGGCATTTCAAAATGGCGGAGTGAATGTTTGGAGCGCACGTCTTCTTTCATAGCGGGACGCTTTTCTTCCTTGGGAAATATACTCAATTTCCCGGTCGGCTCCAAAATGGCAAATTCCACATCGGACACATCCGGAATATCTTTCTCCCTGAGCTGCATGAGTAAATCATCGACACTGTACCGGGATTTGGCCATCGCGGCATCTTGAATTTGCCCGTCTTTAATCAGTACGGTCGGTTCTCCTTCCACGAGGTGTCGTACCCTTCTGCTTTTTAGCGAAATATAGGCGATTATCATCTGGAGGGCCACAAGGGTCAAAATGGGGATAATCGCTCTTGTGAGGGGAATGGCAGTCTCTTCAAGGACAATGGCCGAGATGTCCGCAATCATAAATGATACGATCAAATCGAAAATGGACAGCTTGCCGATTTCCCGTTTGCCCATGACCCGCATCATCAAGAGAATAAAAAAGTAGATAAAAAGCGTACGCAAAAAGACCGTCCACAATTCTTGCACCTTGCTCCCTCCTTTCCTGCCGGTATCCATATTTTGACCAAAGACCCTTGTTTTATGAACGGGTCAAGCGGTGAATAAATTCCAACTCCGACTCATAACATGTACCAATCATGTGCGGAGGTGAACTCAAGGTGCAAGAAAAAGAATTCTTCCTCGGCTCTGTTCAAAGGGGATGGCGCTCCCCCTGGGTGGCGGGCCAAATCTCCATCTGGGGAGTCGTTCTCGTCTGTTCTTTTATTACTGCTCTCATGATGAAATTCACTTCGCTCGGGTCTTCCCAGCTACCCGCCATCTCCTACGCAATCAATGCGCTCGCTCTCCTGCTCGGAGGTTTTATCTCCGGCCGCAAAGCGGGTCAAAGAGGATGGTATTACGGTGGATTACAAGGGTTGATCTATGCGGTGATACTCGTATTGATCAGCTTCCTCGCCTATGATTCGCCAATGATGATCAATCCTCTGGTATTTGTGATCTGCGCTTTCTTCGCAAGTGCACTGGGAGGAATTTTCGGGGTAAATACCAAAAAATAAAAACCCAAAAGATCGAAAAACTTCGGAAAATGAACCGAAGTTTTTTTCTTAGTGCAACAACAGGTTGAAACGGGGAGAGAACAAAAAAAGAAGACCCTCAATAGGTTCTTATCAAGGGTCTGTTCAGGGTGCACGCGATTACTTGCTTTCGCTTGCCTCTTTCTGTTCTTCTTTTTTCTCTTCTTTCTTTTGTTCCGCTTTCGGAGTTGTCGTCTCATCTGCGTTGGTCACGGCGTTGATCGCTGAGCGCTCAAAGACCAACCGCGTGTTGTCGCTCACCTTCAGGGTGACGCGGTCTTCGGTCAGATCGACGATGGAACCGTGAAGTCCGCCGATCGTGATCACTTTATCCCCTTTTTTCAGCGCATTCAGCATTTGCGTGCGCTCTTTCTGCCGCTTTTGCTGCGGGCGGATCAAAAAGAAATAGAAAGCGACGAAAATCAAGATCATCGGGAGCAAACCCATCAATTGTTGTTGCATGATCCAGTCAGCCTCCTTTTCGGGTTGAAAAATAACGTTTTTTAAAACGCGGTTTGCGGATGGGTGGAGCCGTAATACTGGCTCATAAACTCATCACGGAAGGTGAGCAGCCGGTCTTCCATGATCGCCTGCCGCACTTTTTCCATCAAACGGAGCAGGAAATACAGGTTGTGGTAAGAGGTCAGGCGGAGTCCGAAGATCTCATCCGCTTTGATGAGATGCCGCAGATATGCGCGCGAATAGTTCCGGCAAGTATAGCAGTCACAGTTTGGATCAAGCGGCGAAAAATCACGCGCATATTTGGCGTTTCGCACAACCACGCGCCCCTGGCTGGTCATGGTGGTTCCGTTTCGTGCGATGCGTGTGGGGAGGACGCAGTCAAACATATCGATTCCCAATATGGCTCCTTGGATCAAGGCATCCGGAGAGCCGACTCCCATCAGATATCGCGGTTTGTCTTTGGGCAAGAGCGGTGTGGTGTACGAAAGCACCTCATACATAATCTCTTTCGGTTCCCCGACACTTAATCCTCCCACGGCATATCCGGGCAAATCCAGGTCAACAAGTTGACGGGCGCTCTCCTCGCGGAGATCCCGGTACATTCCTCCTTGGACAATGCCAAACAAGGCTTGGTCACCCGGTCTTTGATGAGCGGATATGCATCTTTTCAGCCAGCGGTATGTACGCTCGGCAGATGCCTTCACATAATCCCGTTCCGCCGGATACGGGGGGCACTCGTCAAAGGCCATGATAATATCGGCTCCGAGTGCATTTTGGATCTCCATCGCTTTTTCCGGGCTGATAAATAGCTTCTCCCCGCTTAAGTGTGATCGAAAGGAGACCCCCTCTTCCGTGATGTTGCGCAGCTGGCTCAGGGAAAATACCTGAAAGCCGCCGCTGTCAGTCAAAATGGCCCGGTCCCAATTCATGAAAGTGTGAAGACCGCCGGCTTCTTTGACGATTTCGTGTCCGGGACGCAAAAAAAGATGATAGGTATTGCTGAGGATAATCTGGCTCCCCATCTCTTTCAATTCTTCCGGACTCATCGCCTTCACCGTCGCCTGGGTCCCGACCGGCATGAATATGGGAGTATCAATCGTCCCATGAGGTGTATGTAAACGCCCCAAACGGGCACCAGACTGCTTGCATTCTTTGATGAGTTCATAACGAACAGGCAATGATGGTTCCTCCCGCATGTTATCCATTATATCGAAACAATCAGTCCCCTGCTATCCCATTATAGATAGGAACAAGTCCCGGGACAAGTTTTTCACATATTTTTTGCTAGATGATCAGCATGGCATCACCAAAACTGAAAAAGCGATATCTCTCCCTGACCGCTTCCTGGTATGCTGCCAGGATGTGTTCCCGGGAGGCAAACGCGCTCACCAGCATCAAGAGCGTTGACTTGGGCAAGTGGAAGTTGGTGATCAGCCCATCCACTGCCCGGAAGGTGTAACCGGGATAGATAAAAATATCGGTCCAACCGCTCGAAGCCCTGATCTCGCCGTCAAATTGGTTGGCCACCGTTTCCAGAGTTCGGACGGAAGTAGTCCCGACTGCGATCACCCGGCCCCCTCGTTCTTTGGCCCGACGGATGATCCCGGCCGTCTCCTCTCCCACTTCATAGTACTCGGCATGCATTTGGTGTTCTTCCACGTGTTCCACCGTGACCGGCCGGAAGGTTCCCAAGCCCACATGCAGGGTGATAAAAGCCGTCTCCACTCCTTTTTGCCTGATTCTCTCCAACAATTCCTCCGTAAAATGCAGCCCGGCCGTTGGGGCGGCCGCAGAGCCGACAACTCTGGAAAAAACCGTCTGGTAGCGCTCCGGGTCATCCAGCTGCTCGTGGATGTAGGGCGGAAGGGGCATTTGTCCCAATTGTTCAAACAGTTTTTCCACATCGTCAGCCTCATATTCAAGGCGAAACACTCTTCCCCCCGCCACTTCGGTCTGTTCTTCCGCCACCGCTTTCAATTGCCCGTCCCCAAAGAGGATCACCGTTCCCTCTTTCACCCTTTTCGCAGGTTTTACCAATGCCTCCCAGCGATCTTCCCCGAGCGGCTTCAACAATAGCAACTCAATATTGGCGCCGGTCCCTTCCTTCATCCCGATCAAACGGGCCGGACGTACACGGCTGTCATTCAAAACCAGTACATCCCCGGGCTTCAAATGCTCGAGAATTTGCGAAAAGCGGGTATGAACGACTTCACCCGTTCGACGATTCAACACCATCAACCGGGAAGCAGCGCGATCCGTTATCGGAGTCTGGGCAATCAATTCTTTGGGCAAATCAAAATCATATAATGAAACTTCCATCTCTCTCACTCCATCCGAAAAATGAAAAAGAAATCGCCCGTTTACTAGCGAAACAGGCGAAAGAGATAGCTCACCAAAGAAAGGATGATACTGATCAGAATACACGTTACGATCGGAAAATAAACTTTCATATTTTCCTTTTCAATCACAATATCACCCGGCAGCCGGCCAAGCGGGAGGAACTTTCCCCCCACTTGCCACAATAAGCCGATCACGATGAGAGCTCCACCGAGAATGATCAACAGTTTGGCAACTGGATTCATTTGGGCCACTCCACTCCAAAATGCTCACAACAACGAAGGGTTACCATCCGTCCCCGCGGCGTTCTTTCCAAAAAGCCGATCTGCATCAGATAAGGTTCGTAAACATCTTCGACGGTGTTTGTTTCTTCCCCGATGGTAGCCGCTAATGTTTCCAGACCGACCGGACCGCCGCGAAACTTTTCAATAATCGATTTTAACAGCCGATGATCCACATGATCTAACCCCAGTTTATCCACCTGGATGCGATCTAATGCGTCCCGGGCCGCTTCTCCGCTAATAAATCCGTCCCCTTCCACCTGAACGAAATCGCGAACGCGTCTCAGCAAGCGGTTGGCGACGCGCGGCGTTCCCCGGGCCCGGGAAGCGATTTCCCTCGCCCCTTCTTCATTGATCCCCACCTGGAGAATATCTGCCGCCCTCTGGACGATCAGCGTCAGCTCGTCCACGGTATAATACTCCAGCCGGCTCACCACGCCAAAACGGTCTCTCAGCGGTGAGGAGAGAGAACCGGCCCGCGTGGTTGCCCCCACCAGCGTAAACGGCGGCAGATCCAGCCGGAGCGAGCGGGCACTGGGGCCCTTCCCGATCACGATGTCCAACGCGTAATCTTCCATCGCCGGGTACAAAACTTCTTCCACCGACCGGTTGAGCCGGTGAATCTCATCGATAAACAACAAATCGTACGGCTGCAAATTGGTCAAAATGGCCGCCAGATCCCCCGGGCGTTCAATCGCCGGTCCCGAGGTAGTGCGGATATTCACGCCGAGCTCATTGGCAATGATGTGGGAGAGCGTCGTCTTTCCCAGCCCAGGCGGGCCGTACAAGAGGACATGATCCAACGCTTCCCCTCTCATTTTGGCTGCTTCTATGTAAACTTTCAAATTTTCTTTGGCTCGCTTTTGGCCGATATACTCGCTCAAATAACGAGGGCGCAGGCTGTATTCGACCATCTCGTCTTCACTGGCCATCTTGGTGGAGATGATCCGTTCTTCCATGTGCGACCCTCCTATCTTTTCATCGAAATCTGGAGTGCCCTTTTAATCCAATCTTCGGCCGGCAACGATTCTGCGCCGGAAGACAGCAAAGCCTCACGGACAGCCCATTCCGCTTCTTCCTCATTATAACCAAGAGACAGCAGTGCTTCAATCACGTCGCGTTCAGGGGAAACCGGCGCGGAAACGGCGCTTTGTTCATCCGACGATAGAGAGGATTGGAATCGCTTGTCCCAGCCCCGTTTCTTCAATTTGTCTTTCAGATCGAGCACAATCCGCTGGGCCGTCTTTTTGCCGATTCCCGGCAGCCGGGTGAGAAACTTGACATCTTCTCTCGCAATCGCCGCCGCCAGCTCCCAGGGACTTCCCCCTGCAAGCATGGCAAGGCCGGCTTTGGGGCCGATTCCCGAAACCTCAAGCAGCAACCGAAACAGATCCCTTTCGTCTTTGGAGGGAAACCCGTAAAGCAAATGGGCATCTTCACGCACGATCTGATGGGTATAGAGCATGAGGTGCTCCCCTTCTTCCCAGGCATAGGGGTTTGTTACATACACCTGATATCCCACCCCGTGAACCTCCATCACCACGCATTCACCATCTGCATAGGCGATTTGTCCTTTTAGAAAGTCAATCATCGCATCGTTCCCCGCTTATTCAACTTATGTATTACAGTGGATGAATGGGCTTCGCAGATGGCAATGGCCAGCGCATCGGCCACATCATCCGGTTTGGGAATGTCAGGCAAGCGAAGCAACATTTTGACCATTTCCTGCACTTGCCGCTTTTCCGCCTGTCCGTAGCCAACCACGGACATTTTCACTTGCAAGGGGGTGTATTCCGTAATCGGTATGCCCGCTTCTTCCGCCGCGAGCATGATAACCCCCCGTGCTTGTCCCACCGTAAAAGCAGTGGTCACATTGCGGTTAAAAAAAAGCTTCTCAATCGCCACCACATCGGGACGGTGTTCAGCCAAGAGCTTTGTCATTGCATCATAAATCTGCTTCAGCCGGGTTGCCGTTTGAAGATCCGCCTCCGTCTGGATGCTTCCGTATTCAATCGGCTTTAACAGATTTCCTCTCTGATCCAGCACACCAAATCCCACGATGGCGATGCCCGGATCGATTCCCATCACCCTCATCTGTTTTCTCCTCCCGCTCGAGCGAACATTCATTCTACATACCTGAATTATATCATTTTTCGCCGGGATTTTTATTCTACTTTATGCAGGAGGTGCTGAAAACAGACAGATGGAGAAAAACGGTGAATTTGCCAAGACTGGTGCAGGATCATAGGATCACACCGTTTAACTTTCACCTACATAAAAAGAGCTCCTGCCGTTAAACAGCAGAAGCTCTCACAATTTAAGCCATTGTTTGCTTTCTGGCTTCCTCAAATTCAGCTTCAATTTCCGCGGACGGCTTTCCTGAGAGCAGGCTGACCACGATGATGGCCAACGTACATGCGATAAAGCCCGGAATCATTTCGTAAATCTGCTCGAAAGCTTTGATTTGCTCCCAGACAATTACCGTCACCGCACCCGTGACCATTCCGGCGAGCGCGCCCCACTTCGTCATGCGTTTCCAATAGAGGCTGAGCAGAACCACCGGTCCGAAAGCGGCTCCGAAACCGGCCCAGGCATAACCGACAAGATTCAAAATGGTCTCATTCGGATTGAGCGCCAGATAAAGCGCGATCAGCGCAACGCCGAGCAAGGACAGGCGTCCTGCCAGCACAAGCTCTTTATCGGAGGCGGATCTGCGCAGGAATGCCTTGTAAAAATCCTGGGTCAAGGCGCTGGCCGTTACCAGGAGCTGGGAAGAAATCGTACTCATGATTGCCGCGAGAATGGCTGCCAGCAAGAAGCCGGTAATCAACGGATGGAACAGCACATGAGACAGAACGATGAAGACCGTTTCCGGATTATCCAGCTTATTTTCTTTCATGCTGAAATAGGCGATGCCGACCAACCCCGTAAACATGGCCCCGACGACGGAAAAGATCATCCAGCCCATTCCGATGCGGCGGGCACTTTTCATTTCTTTCACCGTAGTGATGGCCATAAACCGGACGATGATGTGCGGCTGTCCGAAGTATCCCAGACCCCAGGCGAGCAGGGAGATAATTCCCACCAGACTGGTTCCTGTGAACGCATCCAGGAGCTTGGGGTCGATCGAGTGGATTTCGTCGAACGCGGGCCCGATTCCGCCCACACTCATAATCGTCACAACCGGAACCAGGATCAACGCGATGAACATAATCGTGCCTTGCACGAAATCCGTCCAGCTGACAGCCAGAAAGCCGCCAAACAGCGTATACAGGATCACAACCCCGGCCGTCAGCCAAACCCCCCACTCATAATCCATATGGAAAGAGGTTTTGAACAGTTCGCCTCCCGATACCATCCCGGAAGAAGTATAAAATGTAAAGAACACAAAGATGACAAGTGCGGACGTAATGCGCAGGAGGCGGGATTGATCTTTAAACCGGTTCTCAAAATAGTCCGGAATGGTAATCGAATTGCTGGCCACCTCGGTATAAGTTCTTAGACGCGGCGCTACATACAGCCAGTTTAAATACGCACCGATGGTTAAACCGACGACAATCCATCCGCTGCTGAGCCCGGTTGCGTACATCGCGCCAGGCAGCCCCATCAATAGCCATCCGCTCATATCAGATGCACCGGCGCTCAAGGCGGTGACGGCCGGCCCCAGATTCCGTCCGCCAAGCATATAGTCGGACAGATCGGAGGTTCTTTTGTAAGCAACATAACCAATCAACAACATGGCGACCATATAGATTCCGATCGATACAATGACGCCATACTCCATGTACGGTTCCTCCTTCACTCCAATGATTTCCTCGCACCCCAATGTTATCGCTTACAAGTATAAAAATACAAAAATGAGATTAAATTTTTTTGATAAATATCACAATAAAAGATTCCTTATTCAAAAGTTCTTCCATAAATAACAAGTAACCGATAACTTATGGGGCAGGATTTATAAATATGAATTATGTCCTATGATTAGTAGTATGACAGAATGGTGGCTAAACGTCAATTTTATATGTTTAATAAAGATTCTGTATGTCAAATTGAATAAAAAAAGCCCGACAGATGCGGGCAGGTATCAACACTCATTGAAATATCCTGTGCGTTCGAAAACTGCTTGTTTGCAGGCCTTGATTCAACCGTGCAGGAATAGCTGAATCAATGTTGCCGCCCTCGCGAAAGCATGACATCCGCGATCACCGGGCGGTGGTCCGACGCCAACGTCTCGGGAACATGAGCAGCTACCACGCGAATGTTCGGGGTCGTCAATACATAGTCGATTTGTTTGACGGGAACATCAGCAGGGAACGTATACACGGGTTGGGAACCGATGGCGGACGCGTTGATAAACTTGGCAAATAAGGGGGCCAATTCAGGGGCGTCAGGTGTGGCATTTAAATCTCCCAGCAAAATTTTTTCGCGGTGATTCCGGGCAATAATATTTAACATATCCCGCACCTGCATTTCCCTTACAGCCGGATCGGAGCGATAGTCGAGATGGGTCACATAAACCGGCAAGCGGATCCCTTTGGCGTTGATCCACACCTCAGGGAAACCGGGAGCCGGTTCCGGTGAAGGGTTGGGTTCCTGGGTGGACAAGCGGGTGATCTCATGATTGACCGCATGGATAATCGGATATTTGCTTAACACTCCGACACCGTATTCCCGCCTGGGTTCCCCTTCCTGAACGGGTGCTAAACTGTAGATCGGCGCAAAATAATAGTTCATATCCAATTTTTCGGCCAGAATCCTGATCCCGTCTTCAAATCGGCTGCGGCTCCCCCAATGGACATCCACTTCCTGCAAGCCGACGATGTCCGCCTTTGACTCCCGGATGACCGACGCGATCCGGTCGAGATTGTACACTTGATCCATTCCCGCCCCGTAATGAATGTTATAGCTCATCACCCGGAGAGTCACATGATGTCCTTGATCCGAAGCCCCCGCCATCCGGGGAGACAGAAAAATCGGCCAGGCAGCCGCCAAAGCCAGCAAGACCGGCAGGATAAATTTTTTCAAACACAAAACCCCCTTTCTTCACATTCATCTGTCTATTTATCGATCCGATTAAGATTTTCCTGCCGTCGAATTACCCCAAAGCAGCGATACTCCCCGTGGCCGATGGAACGGTTTTATCGTGTGGAAAGCGATGCAACCCGCCTTCCCGTGAAACACGATCCGGTAAGGAGATGTTCACCGTTATCGGGCAGATTCTGCATAGGGAGGAACCTGGAGCAGTTCATCCACGGTGACAAATTGATAACCGTTCTGTTTCAGATATGTAATGATCTCCGGCAATGCTTGTATCGTCCCGTTCAGCTTTCCTTTCGGCCCGGCCGAATGTTGCAAGATGATGCCACCCGGTTGAATCTGATTTTTAACCGTTTTAAGAATCCGTTTGGATGACCGCCCTCTCCAGTCGAGAGTATCCACACTCCAATTGATGATCTTAAATCCTTTACTTCCCAACTGCCTTTCCACCCGCTCATTTACCGATCCGTACGGAGGGCGGATGAGCATCGGAGTTTTGCCAAGCGTTCGATGAATGATTTCATTAGTTCGGAAGATTTGATCATTTACTCCTTCGGCAGATATTTTCGTCAGCTGCGGATGGTTCCAGGAATGATTTCCGACCACATGCCCCTCCTGATCGATCCGTTTTAATACATCGGGATACTTTTGTGCCATGTTGCCGATCACAAAAAAAGTGGCAGGGACTTGTTCGCGTTTTAATATATTTAGGATTTGAATCGTATAGTAGCGGTCCGGCCCGTCATCAAAAGTAAGTGCAACTTTTTTTATCGTTTTCGGGCCTTTAAAAAACAAGATCTGTTCGGCCGGCTGTACTTGCTTTTCCTTTTCGTTCATCTTGGCGGACACAGTGATACCCTTGGGCCCGACCTTTTCTTCCGGCTGATTCTCCGCTTTCGGCACTGGTTTCGCTGGTTTTTCTTTCACTTTCTCCTTCGTCGCCTTTGTCGATTCGGGGTGTTCATGAGCCACTTTCTGTGGCGGTTTCACTGATGGTTTGGCCGCGTCAAGATTCGTTTCATCCTGTGCACATCCTGCCAGCATCAGAGAAAAAAAAAGAAAGGCAGCGCCTACTTTTCCCCAAAAATGCATATACTCCACTCCCATACTCAAGTCGAAATCCAATGAAAAAAATTAAAAAAGCAGAAGCTTCGTGCTTTCGAGACATGAAATAGACGCAATCCAATAGACAAAAAAGAATCTACCAGATCTTTGCACCGTCTTCAACGCCTGTAAAAGCCAAAAACCGCCAATAGCCCCGTGATTCTTCGTTCATTCTACCATATCTTTTCTATCTCGACATATCGTATGATAGAATGGCAGACAACCGGCTGCATATTTTTATACTTCAAAGAACGGAACAAGCATGACCGGGAAAGTTCCATCAGTGAGGTTTCATTCATTCATGATCACACGATGTCATTTATAACACGTATAGACAAAAGCTGGAGGAATGTTGAGCGGGACAAAGGAAACGTTCACAGAAGAGAAATAGAAGTCGAGTTGTTCTCGCAACTGAAGGGAATATTGAAACGCGACAAATAATCCGCACGGCTTTAATGCCCGGGAAACGCTTTTCAGAATAGCATCTCGCAACGCTTGTGGAAACATGGCAAACGGAAGACCGGAGAGAATCACATCCACATGCGTAAGACCCAGCTCTTGCAAAACGGGCAAAAGGTCGATCGCATTCGAGCGGATCATCAGCCCGGGAAATCTTATCTCCAGTTGATTCCTGAGGTTCTGGTCTTGCTCAAAGATGATGGCCAGGCTGTCTTCCCGTTTTTGTTCATAGATATGTCTGGTAAACGCACCTGTTCCGGCTCCCAACTCCACGATCGTCTCTACTTGATCCCAGCGAACCTCTTGCAACATGGCTTTGGCCAGACAATTTGAACTGGGGACAATGCTGCCCACCCTGAATGGAGACCGGATGAACGTATAAAAAAATCGCAGATTGTCTGCAAGTGAACGAAAGGATTCTTTCATCTGTTGAACACCTTACTGCACTTATTATGTATTCCGCAAATCGGATGGTCGTGAGTGTTGATAGAGAAAAACATCAGATTTGAAACATAAATTTAGTTTTACCTCGAATACTCACGATTATGTTCATCACTTTCAGCCGCTACAGAATTGAAAAAAATAAAGCTTACGACTGTAAGCTTTATTGAACCGGCACAGGGGTGGGCGTCGGCTCTGCGTAGCCTTGTTTATATTTGTTATCGATGAATTTGCGAATTTCCGGGGTGCTTTTCCCCTGTTCTTTTAACTGGATCGACTCCAGAGCGATCTGTTGGCAGTTATAACAGGTTACTGCGTGAGAATCCCAGACGATGGTTCCGTTCCGGATCTCTTTGATAAAGCAGTCGCGATTGCTTTTGTGACCCACACTCCGGCCGCAGCCGCAATAACAGGGAATGTGCTGGAGCAAATCGGGATGTTTGGCTGCCAACCGGTAAATGGAAACCACTTTCGGATCCACCTGATTTAAAAATGAAGGGAGCTGGTTGCTTGCTGTTCCTTCCCGCAGATCCCCTGACATCGCCTGATTCTGATGGGTTTTTGTATGCTGTTCCCCCGCCCCGGCATGTTTTTCATTGGACGATCCGCAGGCAGTCAGGCTGATGGCAACCACCGGAGTAAGAACACATGCGGCGAAGAACCGTTTCATTTTGTTTCACCTCTTTTCAACCTCCATTATACTGCTTTTTTGGCGCCAATCCTGTTGAAGATCTATGAACATGCTCATGATCGCGTTTATTTCATCGAATGCTTGATCCTTTCCCATTCATTAATTATATTTAGCATTATTATGTTCGACTTTTTAGTTAAAGGGGGAGCATCCATGTTCGAAAGCAGGAAGTGGTTGGCAGATATCATCTTGATCGGAATTGCTTTTGTCTGGGGAACAACTTTTGTTATGGTACAAGAAGCGATCTCTACTTTGCTCCCATTTTCCTTTCTCACGATCCGATTCGGCCTTGCCGCACTCTTTCTCTGTCTGTTTTTCCGCCTATCCATGCGCCAAAAGGGCCCTCTCAGCGCCGAAGCGAGAAGACAAAACCGGATCGGCGGGTTTGTACTCGGACTTTTTTTGTTTCTGGGGTATGCGTTTCAAACGTTTAGCCTTTTATATACCACCTCGGGCAAATCAGGTTTTCTGACAGGCGTATCTGTCGCCCTGGTGCCTGTTTTATCCTTTTTAATCCTCGGCATCCGTGTGAGATTTGTGTCCGTGCTGGGCGTCCTGCTGGCGGTCAGCGGTTTGTATCTGCTGGCTTTTGCCGATTTCAGCGTCATTAACCGGGGAGATGTGCTCGCTTTCTTTTGCGCCATTTTTTTTGGTCTGCAAATTGTTTTTACAGCAAAATTTTCGGGAACCCGTTCTGTTTTTCATCTGGTCACCATCCAGATGGTCACCGTGACGATATTGAGCTTGTGTTCTGCCATTCTCTTTGAACCCTGGCATCTGATGCTCAAGCCTGACACCTATCTAAATCCGGCCGTTGCCAGCGCTCTTCTGGTCACTTCCTTGTTTGCCACAGCTCTTGCATTTATCGGTCAGACCCATGTTCAAAAGTTTACGACCCCCAACAGGGTTGCCCTCATTTTTTCCATGGAGCCTGTTTTTGCGGCACTTGCAGACTATTGGTGGCAAGGGGTCGCCCTGGGTGGCCGGGCGCTGGCCGGAGCATTCCTGATCCTCTGCGGCATGATCCTGGCGGAGGTTCACTTTCCCACACTGTCGATCTTCAGGAAAAAAGTCAAGGAAAAGTCAGGGCAATAAAAAAGGCCTCCCTATCCGGGGGGCCTTTTTTCCATTCCTATTTTTTCAGCCATCCAAGAAGATCAAAAATCTTCATCTCTTTGGATGCTTGTTCTTTCACTTCTTTGGACCAGCGGTTTTCCCAGTCCTCCCAGGTTCCCTTCCCCTCTTGAATATCCAGAACCTCCTGAAGTGCTTTTTCTACCTCAAAGTTACGAAAAATTCTTCCCAATCTGCTTCTCTCCTCTGTGCTTTAACTACAAAAACAGGATACGTCCTGCCGTCCGTTTTTATGACAATCGTGCCCCGATCAATCTCAGGATATGATTTCACCGGATCTCTCGTGCCAGGCCATGAAAAAGATATTGACAGTAGAAAAAAAGCAGGAATACAATTGGTTTAGATATGTTTTGCATTAGGCCAACTTATATGGTTTCCAGAAAAAAGATTTTCCATAGGCATAAACTGTGGTCAGCTTCAAATCATGGCTAATCGATGAAGTTTCATCCATTCTGTGAGGAAATGAAAACACGACAGGAAAATTAAAGGAGGGCACTTTCGTTGAAAAGATGGCACAAGCTTCTTTTGCTTGTTTCCTTTTTGGTCCCGTTGCTCACGGTGACGGCCTGCAGCTCTTCAAACGGCAAAGAAGCCGGCGGCGGGCCGGTCCAAGTAACGGCCACAACCGGCATGATCGCCGATATTGTGAAGAATGTCGGCGGCAAGTATGTGCAGGTAACCGGATTGATGGGGCCGGGTGTGGATCCCCATCTGTATAAAGCATCTCAGGGAGATATTGAAAAGCTGGATGATGCCGATATCGTCTTTTACAACGGGCTGCACCTGGAAGGGAAAATGACTGACATTCTTACCAAAATGGGGCGAAGCAAGCCGGTGATCCCGGTTACGGAGAAAATCGATAAGAAAAACCTGCTGAAAATCACAGGAGGTCAATATGACCCTCATGTTTGGTTTGATGTAAAGCTATGGATGAAAGCGACGGAACGCGTCAAAGAAGGGTTGATCGAAATCGACCCTGCTCATAAAAAAGAATACGAACAACAAACGGAGGCGTATCTCCAAAAACTTGCAGAACTCGATCAATATACGAGGGATCAGTTGAAGCAAATTCCCGAAGATCGGCGGGTTTTAGTCACCGCCCATGATGCTTTCGGCTATTTCGGCCGCGCTTACCAAGTTGATGTGGTGGGGCTGCAAGGAATCAGCACCGCTTCGGAGTACGGCTTGAAAGATGTGCAGCGAATCGTCAACTTGCTCACCGAACGGAAAATCAAAGCCGTTTTTGTTGAATCCAGTGTTCCCAAACGGTCGATTGAAGCCGTTGTCCAGGGAGCCAGACATAAAAATCATCAGGTAACGATTGGCGGACAGCTCTATTCCGATGCCATGGGGCAACCCGGAACCGAAGAAGGCACTTATATCGGCATGGTGCGGCACAATGTCGATACGATCGTAAAATCATTAAAATAGAGGAAAGGAGAGGAGAAAGCATGAATCCACCTGTTTCAGTGCGAAATCTTTCCGTGGCTTATCACCGAAAACCGGTGCTCCGCGAAATTGACTATGATGCTCCGGAGGGAGAGTTGATCGGCATCATCGGGCCCAATGGAGCGGGAAAATCCACATTGATCAAAGCGATTCTCGGGCTGCTTCCACTCGCGAGCGGGGAAGTGCGCATCTACGGGAAACCTTACGCCCAACAGCGCCAACGGATCGGATATGTTCCCCAGCGCGAGTCGGTGGATTGGGACTTTCCCACGGATGCTCTGGACGTCGTCATGATGGGGCGCTACGGAAAGTTGGGATGGTTTCGCCGTCCGAAAGCGGAAGACCGTCAGATTGCGATGGAATGCCTCCGCAAAGTAGGGATGGAGGCTTTCGCCAACCGGCAAATCAGCCAGCTCTCCGGCGGTCAACAGCAACGGGTTTTCCTGGCGCGGGCATTGGCTCAGGATGCGCAGATTTACTTTATGGATGAGCCGTTCGCCGGGGTGGATGCAGCGACGGAAAAAGCGATTATCGGGGTCTTGAACGAGTTGAAACAACAGAAGAAAACGGTGCTGGTCGTGCACCATGACCTGCAGACGGTATCCGAATACTTTGATTCAGTTCTGCTCCTCAATATGAGGGTCATTGCCGCCGGACCGACAAAAGAAGTTTTCAACGCCGAAAACCTGCAAAAGACATACGGAGGCCGGCTCACCATCCTGCCCGGCAATTCAGGCCTCATGGTAGCGAGGTGAAAGCAATGGCGATCTTTCAACTGGTACGATCTTTTTTCGATGATCCCAATGCCTTATGGGTTATATCCGGTACAACTTTGCTCGGTCTCTGCAGCGGGGTGTTGGGATGCTTCGCCTTTTTGCGCAAACGGGGCCTGATGGGTGACGTCCTGGCCCACTCCACGCTTCCCGGAATTTGTCTGGCCTTTATGATCACCGGCTCCAAGCATCCATTCTTCTTCCTGATCGGGGCAACGCTGACAGGGATCGCAGCTTCCCTCTGCATCGGTTGGATAACCAGATACTCGCGAATTAAAGAAGACACCGCACTCGGCCTTGTCCTGTCAGTCTTTTTCGGCGTTGGAATTGTGCTGCTCACCCAGATCCAGCACAGCGACAACGGAAATCAGAGCGGATTGGATAAGTTTCTGTTTGGCCAGTCGGCTTCCATGGTGGCAAGCGACGTTCAAGTGATGGGAACCGTGGCCGTCATTTTGCTCATCCTTTGTTTTCTCTTTTTTAAAGAGCTCAAGTTGCTTTGCTTTGATGCCAACTTTGGCCGCAGCCTCGGGTTTCCCATGCGCGGGCTGGACTTCATGCTGATGCTGTTTTTAGTGGTGGCCGTTGTGATCGGCCTTCAAGCCGCCGGAGTGGTGTTGATGGCTGCTTTGCTTATCACTCCGGCCGCGGCAGCCCGCTATTGGACCGAGCGGCTCGAACACATGGTGCTCATTTCTGCCGCGATGGGAGCCTTTTCCGGCATTCTCGGAACATGGATCAGTTCTGTCGCCTACCATTTGTCAACCGGGCCGATTATCGTCATCTCTGCGACGTCCGTCTTCATGCTCTCGATGATCTTTGCTCCACAGCGGGGACTTTTGGCCAAATGGATCCGGCTGATGAAAATCCGGAAACAGGTGGCGAGGGAAAATCTGTTTGCATGGATCTATGAGTCATGCGAAGGGGAAGGAAACGAGTCGGTTTCGATTCATCGGCTGAATCACCATCCATCCTTAAAAAAACACAAGCAAATGCTGCATCAATTGGAAAAAGAGGGATATTTGCAACTGGAAACGGGGGAAGACGGAAAACCCTCCGTGATCCGTTTAACCGAAAAAGGTTGGGAGACGGCTTACGAAACGGTTTTATACAAACGGATGCTGGAAGTTTGGCTGATGCATGAAGGTGATTTGGAAAGTGATGTTCACTCGGAGGCGATCACCTCCAAAGAGCAGATTCCCGACCGTTTAATTCCGGAATTGCGGCAACTTCTTGTGCGGCACGGTCATGAGCCGAAACGGTATCAGGTCCGTTCAACCCCGCTGAAGGAAGGAGTGCCTTCATGATGAGTGAATTTTGGATCATTCTGACCGGGGCGCTGGTCGCCTCCTCTTGCGGTTTTTTAGGCTGTTTTCTGATTTTGCGCCGGATGGCCATGCTCGGAGATGCCATCAGCCATGCGATTCTGCCCGGAATCGTCATCGCTTTTTTGTTGAGCGGCAGCCGCAGCACCTTGCCAATGCTCCTGGGAGCGGCTGTTTTTGGTCTCGTTTGCAGTGTGGTCATTGAGTCCCTCAGGAAACAGGGGGTCCAAGCGGATGCAGCCATGAGTGTCACCTTCACTGCTCTCTTTTCGGTCGGGATCATTCTGGTCTCTCTGTTTACCCGCCAAGTCGATTTGGACTTGGATTGCGTTTTGTACGGCGAAATTGCCTACGTTCCCTGGGATACATGGGAAATCGCCGGCATCGATCTGGGGCCGCGTGCCGTCTGGGCAGTCGGGTCTGTCTTTCTGCTCAGCCTCGTGCTGATTACCCTGTTCTACAAACAATTTAAAATCTGTTCGTTTGATCCCGCCATGGCAGCCGCAATCGGCATTCCGGTCTCTCTGTTTCACTATCTGCTGATGGGTATGGTATCGGTCACGACCGTTGCCTCCTTTGAGAGTGTAGGCGCCATTCTCGTCGTCGCCATGCTGATCGTTCCCGCGGCAACAGCTTACCTGTTAACCGATCGTTTAAACATCATGCTCATCCTCAGCATCATCATGGGTACGTTGAGCTCGGTCGGCGGTTACGTCATCGCCCAACAAATCGATGCCTCGATAGCCGGTTGCATGACCATCATGGCAGCCTTCCTCTTCGTGTTGGCCTTTCTCTTCTCACCCAAACACGGAGTGTTGACCCGCTGGTGGATTCGCAGACAATTAAAGATGCGTTTGTCCGGTGAAAAGGCATGACCGGTTCGCTTAAATGAAAAAGCACCCAAACCGTAAGCGTTGGGTGCTTCTCTATTTAATCGGTGTATTTGGCCAACTCTTCTTCATCCACATCAAAGTTGGCATAAACGTTTTGCACATCATCATGATCTTCCAGGGCATCGATGAGGCTGAATACATCTTTTAGCATTTCCCCCTGGATATGGACTTTGTTTGCCGGAACCAGAGTGACTTCAGCGGAGGAAAAGGCGATTCCTTCCGCCTCGAGCGCTTGTTTGACATCCTCGAATGCTTCCGGAGAGGTAGTGACCTCATAGGCTTTTTCCGTGGTTTCAAAATCATCTGCGCCGTTCTCCAAAGCGAGCAGCATCAACTCTTCCTCATCCTTGTCCGCTGTTTCCCGATCGATGACGAGTTGCCCTTTGCGTTCGAACATCCAGGAGACACAACCCGCCTCTCCCAGGTTTCCGCCGCGCTTGGAAAAAATATGACGGAGATCGGCGGCAGTGCGGTTCCGGTTGTCGGTGAGCGTTTCCACCATCACGGCAATGCCTCCCGGCCCGTACCCTTCGTAGGTAATGGACTCGTAATCTTTGCCTTCTCCGCCGCCGGCGGCCTTTTTAATGGCCCGTTCGATATTTTCGTTCGGCATGTTTTGCGCTCTCGCTTTAGAGATGGCCAGCCGGAGCTTCTGGTTGTTTGCGGGATCTTTATCCCCTTGACGTGCAGCCACATAAATCTCACGCGCCAGTTTGGCGAACAGTTTTCCGCGAAGTGCATCCTGCCGTCCTTTGCGGTGCTGGATGTTCTTCCATTTGGAATGTCCTGCCATATCTCTTCACCCTTCCCTTTCTTCTAGAGTCCCCAATCGCGAAGATAGCGGAAGTCCACCCCAACGGTGCGGTTGCTCACTTTCAATATGACGGGCATGGTTCGTTTATACTGGTTGCGAATTATGCGAGTGCTCACTTTTTCGATGAAGGCGTCAGAAAAGTTGAGTTCTCGAAGCTGCTCAATCGGTAAACGCTGGTCGATCATATAATAGAGCAAACGGTCGACATCCAGATAACTGAAACCCAATTCCCCTTCATCCGTCTGGTCTTCCCACAGATCGGCGCTCGGCGGTTTGGTGATGATCTGTTCCGGGACGCCCAGATATGCGGCCAACTGGCGTACCTGTGTTTTGTACAGATCCCCCAGCGGGTTGATGGCAGACGCCGTATCGCCGTACTGCGTTCCATACCCGAGCAGGATTTCCGTCCGGTTGCTGGTCCCGATCACCAAGGCATCAAAATGGGCCGACAAATCATACAGGATCGTCATGCGTTCACGCGCCATTTTGTTCCCGCGCCGAAGCGGGGTTGCCTCCGGCATCCGTTCAAAATAGGCATCGATCTGGGGCGTGATATCAATCGTGAGCGATTTTACGCCGGTGTCGTCAATGGCTGCCTGGGCATCTTCCAAACTGCTCCTGCTGCTGGTCTTATAAGGCATGCGAACGGCAATCACATTCTCTTTGCCAAACGCTTTCACGCACAGGTACAGCGACAGAGCGGAATCAATCCCGCCGGATAAACCGAGAATGACTCGCTTAAAGCCTGCTTTTTCCACTTCTTCCGAGAGAGCGGTAGTGAGGAGCTTGGTGGTCAATTCCTCATCCAGCCTGAGAAATGGAGCTTTTTCAAGCAGTTCCTCTACCATCTTCATAACCAGTTCCCCTCCCCGTGCCGCTTGCGCTGAATGCGCTCCAGTTCGCGGATGGTTAAATCCAGATTCTCATCGCGCAGCATCGGCATCTGGAAGCGCGCTTTTTTCACTTTTTCCAGGTCGATATCGACGATTAGAAGCTCCTCTTCAAACAGGGAGGCTTGTTTCTCGGTTTCTCCAAAGGGATCCACCACAGCGGAACCGCCGAAGAAGGTGACACCGTCTTCCGTCCCTACCCGGTTGGCGAACAAAATATAGCTGCCATGAATAAGGGCTTGATTTTTCAGGATGGAATACCAGGTCTCCTGTGTTCCCAGTCCCTTGGAACTGACTCCCCGGCCCGGCGAGTTGGAGAGGACGATCATCACCTGCGCCCCGTCCTGAGCCAACAGATAGGCCGTGGAGGAATGCCAGATATCTTCACAGATCAATATGCCTACTTGTCCAAATCGTGTGGGGAAACTGCGGATCGTTTTTCCTGCCCCAAAATATCTCGCTTCATCAAACATCCCATAAGTGGGAAGATATACTTTCCGATGCAGATAGTGCAAATTCTGGCTGCTCACGTATGCGGCCGAATTATATAAAATATGCTCCGGGCTGTCCTCGACAAAGCCAAACACCAGATCCAATCCATCAGCCATGCTGATCAGCGTTTGGATTTCCGGGCAAAATGTGTTTTTTGCTACCTCATAGGTCAGATCTAATAAGTTGTATCCGGTCAGGCTCAGCTCAGGAAAAACAAGAAGATCCACCTGTTCCTCCTGGGCGCGGCGGATCCACTCTTGGTGCAGTTCTAAATTGAGGTCCACTCGTCCCAACCGGGGTCGGATTTGTGCGATTGCTACTCTCATGCTGCTGGTGCCTCCTTAAGGCTGAACAAGGCTATTCAAATCAATCTTCATCATACCATAAGCCTGTTCATCTACCAATAGGAGATCCGCTTGATTTGCTTCTGCCAGTTTTCTCTTTGTTCAATCAATTTTTTTAAGTAGGGAACGGAGTGCTTGATCTCATAACCCCGCTTCCTTTCTGCCAAGCCAATCGCCTCGCGGAAAAATTCGTTGGGATACGAGAATAATGTGTACAGGATCTTTTTTTCCAACGGAGATAAAGGACGGACATATTCATAGCTCATGAGAACGCGATGACACCATTCATCCGTCCAGTTGTTTTCAGACAGGATTCTGGCAGAAATCTGCCAGATATCTCCCAGCTGTGAGTCATAGCTGGCTGTTTCGAAATCGATCAGCCACGGATTCCCGCCTTCATCGATCATCCAGTTGTGGCTGGCCAGATCCCGGTGGGTGATATTTCTCACAAACCATTCATCGTGACAGATTTTTTGCAGGGGAAGCGACTGCAACCGCTGCCAGGCTCTCCGTCCGTCCAGATAAAAATCCTGCCCGTGGCTTTCCAATAATTCTCCCAGTTCCTTCTCCAGAAAGGGGGTTTTAGTCAGCACGCGGTAAAACTGAATCAATCGCTCATAGAGCCGGTGGTAAAGAAGAAAAGCCGCCCCTTTTTCCGGCGGCGTATGCAGTCTTTGACCGACAAGATGAAATTGAGCCAGCACTTGCAGGATTTTTTCAACCTCTTGCCATCGTGAATAGCTTGCCGTTTTCCCTTCGATAAACGGGGTAATGATCCAGCGGCTACCGTCGGAACGGATCGGCGGCATCGCAGTGAATCCGCGCAATCTCAACTCTTGGTCGACCTTGAGCCACCACCTGAGCCGTGCCGGAAAACGCGTCCTTTTCACGACCCATTTTCCGGCCTCTGTTTCGATAAGCCAGTTCTTCCGGTAGGGAGTAATATTACGCACGGCACTATGTAATATTTGCTCCATTTGATACTGGCAGGGTTCTTTCATCGTCTTTTTCCCATCCCTACTTAATATTCTCGCGAGGAACTTTCTTTTTCACTTCGTTCAGGAGGTATCATGACCGGCTGAACGGACCGGTTTGATTCAACGGAATGAACCGGATCGGTCCCCATCCACGGCTCGGTTAAAGGCGGATGCCATCCCGTCTGAGGTTGGGAATGCGGGTAGGGATAAGGAGGATAAGAAAAATCCTGGCCCGGCATCGGCATATAAGGGGATGGTGGCGCCATTACAAATGCGGATGGATCGGGCATCATCGTATAGACGGGCGGCGCATACCAGTAAGCGCCCGCCGGATAATAAGAGATCATCGGTGGAGGAGGAACCATGTCAAACTCCGAACTGTACCTGTACGGGGATCCGGAATGGTATTTTGATTCACGCTCTTCGTAATAACCAGATAGTTTCGGCTCCTTCACATGGGGATACGTTGAAAAGTAAGGGGAAGGGTAACCGTCAGTCCCATGGTTAAAAAACAGCGTTTCCCCATAAAGCGATTCGGTTTTGGCAACTGATTCCTGATGGGGTGACTCTGTTGGGAACAATGATGGTTCTTCCGGAGAATCCGTGTCCACCTTCGTCTCTTGCACCGGTGACTCGGCCTTCTCTTCGGAAAAAGATGATTCCTCTTTGTGCAAATCTTGTGAGGGTTCGGTTGACTCGTCCCGCTCGCCAGTTTCCTGATTTTGGACAACCTCTTCCGCCGGTGCCGCTTCCCGGTCAGAATGAGCTTCTTCTTCCCCGCCCTTTTGCCGGTTGATCGGGATTCGCCCCGTCGGGATGCGGATTTTCATTCCCGGGACCAATTGTTCTTTGCTTTTGATCTCCGGATTGGCTTCAATCAGGCGCTCCTTCGGAGTATTGTACTTTTGCGCCAGATCCCAAATCGTTTCCCCTGTTCTTACAATATGAATTTTCACGAAACAACCCCCTATCTCATCAGAGTATGTTGCGACATGGAAAAACAAATAAAAAAGGCAACATCCTCTCCAGTAAATAAACCAATACTATCCTATGCACCCACGGGCGTTTTTTTGCTAAGCGAATTGCGAAGGTTTAAAAAGGAAACTGCACGAATCCTTTATCGATCCAGGAAGAAAACCGAATTCTAAAGGACTCCACGTGACTTAGGATTCCAAAACATCTGATCAGTTTGTGAACATGCCCGGAAAATGATTTTCATTTCACGACCATCCGTTTTACAATGGACTTGTTACCGCGCATTTATTTGAGAAAAGGGGATCAAACGTGAAACCGCCAAAACGAACCTTAAGGGCTTTCATTACCATCGCTTCCGTCCTCTCCTTATTCCTGCTCCTATCCGGTTTTATGCTGGCCGTTCAGGAAGTCATTCGGCCGAATAAAAGCCCTGCCACTGCCAAAGCAAAACCAAAATTGGCCTCTATTCAAGCAGGCGGCATGCTGGTCGGCCTGGGAGACTCCTTGACAAGAGGAGTGGGAGACTCCTCCGGGCAGGGATATTTCGGTATTGTGAAAAAGAATTTACAGAAAGAAGCGGGATCCTCGTTTAGCGCGATCAATCTTGCCATCAGTGGTCAAACTTCTTCCCAATTGGTTAACCAAGTAAAACAAAGCAGAGTCAAAGAAATCGTCAAAAGCGCTGACTGGATCACGATCACCATCGGGGGGAATGATTTATTCCGCTCGAGCGGCCGTTTTGAAAAAATCGATGAACAAGCGGCAGAAAAAGGCCGGCTTGCCTATGAGCAAAATTTGACGGTAATTCTGAAGGAATTGCGCAACCAAAATCGGGAAGCCGTCATCTTTCTGTTTGGTCTGTACAATCCGTTCGGCGATCTTCCCGACGAAGAAAAATCCTCCCGGTTGGTTGGGGAGTGGAATGAAACCATGCAAGAAGTCTCCGGGCGCTTTCAGCGGGTGGTGGTCATTCCGACCTTCGACCTCTTTCAGCTAAAACCCAAAGAGTATTTATACAGTGACCATTTTCATCCCAACCAGCAGGGTTACGAACGAATGGCCGAGCGCCTGCTGCAGGTGATTCGGGATTCCGGGGAGGGCAAGGCAACAGATGCAGACTGAAACTCACACGGTTCTATCCGTACAAGGATTGTCGAAAACGATTGGTCAACGTGAAATCGTGAAGAACGTATCCTTTGAAGTGAAGGCTGGTGAGATTTTCGGATTTCTCGGTCCCAACGGCGCGGGCAAAACGACGACCATCCGCATGCTCGTCGGGCTTACCCGTCCCACGAAAGGAATTATCCGGATCGGTGGTTACGATCTCTCCAAACAGTTTTTGCAAGCGATTCGCCAGGTCGGCTGCATCGTGGAAAATCCTGAACTTTATCCATATCTCACCGGAAGAGAAAATTTGCAACTGTTCGCACGGATGACAGAAGATATTCCCCCGGCCCGGATTGAAGAGGTTGTCCGGCTGGTCGAGCTGCAGAACCGAATCGACGATCCGGTCAAAACATATTCCCTCGGGATGAGACAACGGCTCGGAATCGCCCAGGCCCTTTTGGGCAAACCGCAATTGCTCATTCTGGACGAACCGACCAACGGTCTTGATCCGGCAGGGATCAGGGAGTTGCGGTCATTCATTCGCCACCTGTCACGCGAAGAGGGAATCAGCGTGTTCATCTCCAGTCACATTTTGCATGAGGTCCAACTGATGTGCGACCGGGTAGCCATTATCAGTCAGGGAGAAATCGTCAAAACAGGACGTGTCGATCAGCTGGTGGGAAGCCATGCCAAAGTGGAATGGATGGTGGAACCCCATCACGCCGGAGTGGAGAAATTGCGCGGGCTCCCTTACATTACACAACTGGAAGTGCTGAACAACGGGCGAGTGCTCGTTCACATGCCGATGGAAAAAATCGCGGAGACCAATCAGGCGCTCGTCGCCGAACAAATCCAGGTCAGCGGAATTCGCCCGTATCAACAAACGCTGGAAGACATCTTCCTGGAGATGACGGGAGGGAACTCGATTGCATAACCTTGTCTACAACGAAATGCTGAAACTGGTTCGCAAAAAGCGAATACTCGTCATCACCCTGATTTTGCTTATTCTCATCCCGATTTTCACCTACGCCCAGTACCACACCACTCAAAACGCCATCAAACAATTGGGCACGTCCGACTGGCGCGCCATTTTGCAGCAACAGATTATAGACCAACAAAACCGTTTGGCTTCCAGCCGCGTGCCCGAAGAATGGAAAGAGTCAATCAAGCTGAACATTCAACAGCAGCAATACTATCTGGATAACAACATTAACCCGACCGCACCGGGTGCGCCTACCTTTATCCGCGAATTTGTGGAAGAAGCCGTTTCCCTGTTCCTTCCGCTGCTCGTTGTCATCCTGGCTGCCGACATCGTTTCATCCGAGCATTCGGGAGGAACGATCAAGCTATTGCTCACCCGTCCGGTACGCCGTTGGAAGGTGTTGCTGAGCAAATATCTGGCCCTTCTGTTAAGCGTCTCCTTTATGGTTGTCCTGACGGCTGTCATCGGCTATCTGGTTTCCGGCATGATCTTCGGCTATAAAGGATGGACGCTGCCCGTTTTGACCGGCTTTCAGGTACAGGGGGAACACCTGATCACCGATCACGTCCATCTCATTCCGCAATGGAAGTATATATTAATGGCTTACGGGCTGGCATGGTTTTCCTGTCTCGCTGTCGGAACCGTTTCCTTTATGGTATCCGTACTCGTCAGAAGCACCGCCTCCAGCATGGGCATCATGCTGGCCGCCGTCATTTCCGGAAGCCTGCTGGGACAATTGGCTCCCAACTGGAACGCCCTGAAATACCTCGCCTTTACCAATTTGCGCCTGACCGACTACTTGGAAGGAGAGCCCATCCTGGTAGAGGGAATGAATTTACCTTTTTCCCTCACGGTCTTAACTGTCTGGTCAATCACATCCTTAATCGTCGCGTTCGGGGTTTTCACACGTCGGGATGTGTTGGCTTGAGACAAAAATGCTCAAAAAAACAACGGCCAGCGACCCGAAAATCAGGAAGCTGGCCTGTTGTGTTTGGTCATTGAAACATCGGTTAAACGGTGGCGGCCGGTGCATCTGAATAAACTTGCACACCGTCCACTTTTACCAATTTGTGAAACTCCGCCATCAACTCTTTCGCAATCGGTCCGGGCAACCCGTTTCCGATCTTTCTTCCATCCACATCGACAACGGAAATCACTTCCGCCGCCGTGCCGGTGAGGAACACTTCATCAGCCACATACACATCATGGCGGGTAAACGGTTGCTCTTTCACTGTATACCCTTGTTTTTCAGCCAGTTCCATGATGACTCCGCGGGTAATCCCTTCCAGCGCTCCCAGATAGGTCGGCGGTGTATAGATCACTCCTCTTTTCACGATGAAGATGTTATCTCCCGATCCTTCCGTCACATATCCATGGGAATTCAGCATAATCGCTTCGGCAACGCCCGCCCGGTTCGCCTCAATTCTCACCAGGATATTATTGAGGTAGTTGAGGGATTTGATTTTCGGATCCAACGCGTCCGGAATGTTCCGGCGGGTGGGAACGGTAATGACAGAGATCCCTTTTTCAAACAATTCCTTGCTGAATAACCGTACCTGATCGACAATGATGATCACGTTGGCTTTTTCACAGCTGTCCGGGTTTAAAGAGAGATCCCCGACGCCCCTGGATACCACCAGGCGTATGTAGGCATCGCGGAGCCCATTTTTGCGGACGGCTTCGACAACGGCAGTCTCCATTTCCTCTATAGTATACGGAATATTCAGTAATATTGATTTTGCAGAATCATACAATCGCTCAATATGCTCTTTTAACCGGAAGATATTTCCGTCATATACGCGGATTCCCTCGAAAATTCCATCCCCGTAAAGAAAACCATGGTCAAACACGGAGACCGTCGCTTCTTCCTTTCGTTTATACTCCCCATTCATGAAAACCCAGCGGTCAGCAGTCATGTCAAGCACCCCTCTTTTTTTTAAATATGATGAAAAGCCTCCGAGCGCAGTTCTCCCCAAACATCAGAACCTGCCGCTGGAGGCTTTTATCCTCACGGTGTACACTGGACTCCCAGTGCTGATACCACTCGGACCAGACTCTTCCTCATTGAAGGTAAGACGGAACCCTAGGTATCCTTCTGACTAGATCCATCTTTTAGAAAACTTTGTTTTAAAGTATTATAAAGTTCTGATGTAAGATTGTCAATCTTTTATCTGCTTTTATATGTTGTCTGTAATGATTCTTTTTGATAACACGGGTAAGATCCCAACAGGCGAACCTGACACCCCAATGCTTCAATCTCAGCCAGCGCCCCTTGCATCAGCACATGCTCTTCCGCAATTTCCGCGTCAATCAGGAAGAAGTAATTCCCGAGCCCGGTCTTGGTCGGCCTGGACTCAATGTGGCAGAGGTTGATTTTCCGCCAGGAAAAAGCGGCCAACACCTGATACAAAGCACCCGGGTAATCGGAAGGAAGAGTGACCTGCACACTCGTTTTCAACTGGGAAGCGGGAAACGGCCACACTTTTTTCTGTTTGCCCACGGCGATGAAACGCGTATAGTTATTGGGGTGATCCTGAATTTGCTCCTGAAGGAGATAGAGCTGGTTCATCTCCGCCGCCCGCCGGGTTCCGATCGCCGCCCACGCCTCACCGGGATGATCCCGAATCAGCCTGGCTGCCTGTGCCGTGCTGTCCGTGTAGACGACCTCCGCAAGGGGATATTCTTTTCGCAGATGGAGTTGACACTGGGCGATCGCTTGAGGATGTGACAAGATGCGCACAAATTCATCCTTGCTCCGTTTCGCCTGTGCCGGATGAACCATCAGGCAATGCGCAATCGGGTAGATTAACTCGCCGATAATGGGTACATTGATGTGATGAACGAGCCAATCCAGCGTTGAGTTGACCGATCCCTCCAACGCGTTTTCTACTGGCACCACCGCCAGATCCGCAACCCCGCGATCCACGGCCGAGAGTACATCCGGAATCGCCGGATACGGAACCAGTTCAGCGGAAGGTTCGGGAAACAGGGTAAGCGCCGCTTCGTGGGTGAACGTTCCCTGGGGTCCTAAGTAGGCAACTGTTTCGATCATACTCCAACTCCTTTTGCGTTTCCCACGAATTTACTATGATTTGACTCTGATGTCAATCGGATGTATGCCCCTTTTCGGCAGGCTTTTAATTCGACGATCTCAACAGATACGCCAAGTTCCCTGAATTTTTCTCTAAAGTACGCTTGAATTCTCTCTTTTTCGCTGGCAAAGGCGATGATCGTCGGCCCGGCCCCGCTCAAAGCCACTCCCAGCGCTCCCTGGTCACAGGCATCGGACAACACCTCTTTTAAGCCGGGGACCAGCGCTTCCCGATACGGTTGATGAAACGCATCGCGCATGGCGGCTTTCAACAGGTCAAAGCGGCGGGTAAAAAGAGCGGCTACCAACAGGTTGGAGCGGCTGCTCGATAAGACCGCTTCCGCGCGGGAGTAGCTGTCCGGGAGAACTTCCCGTGCCCGCCGGGTGGAAAGAGGCTGGTTGGGGATGGCGGCCACCACGGGCAAGTCGGGCGGTTCACCACTGATCAGATAAGCTCGTTCACCGTCCCAGGTGCCCACCACGACTCCTCCGTACAGGGACGCTCCCACATTATCCGGATGCCCCTCCCACTCCATCGCCATCTGCAACAAGTCGTCCCGGTCCCAGGGAGATCCCAGCAGATGATTGGCCGCCACCAGCCCTCCCACGATCGCTGCGGCGCTGCTTCCAAGTCCTTTGGTCAAAGGAATCTCGCTTTTCATCCGCAGACTGAATGCGGGCAGCGAAAGCCCTTGTAAGGCAAAAGCCTTTTTCATCACCCGGATCACCAGGTTGTCTTCACCCGAAGACACCCCTTCCAAATTTTCCCCGACCGTTTCAACATGCAGCTGGTCAGCAGGAGAAAAGCTGAGTCGAAGGAAACGGTCGAGCGCCATGCCGACCGAATCGAAGCCCGGTCCCAGATTGGCCGTACTGCATGGAACAATCACTTCAAACCGCATGTCACACCGTTTCATGGCACAAACCTTCTTCTGCTTTGATTACATCCAAAACCGCTTTCTTCTCACACGGGATGACTTTGGGTTTTACTTCCACAGACTCCAGCGCCGTGGTCGGATCTTTCAAACCATTTCCCGTTAAGACACAAACCACTTTCAAACCTGACGGCCACTTGCCTTGAGCGCGCATTTTGATCGCTCCGGCCACTGAAGCGGCAGACGCCGGTTCACAAAATACGCCTTCCAGCCTTGCCAGTTTGCGGTACGCCTCCAGAATCTCCTCATCGGTGACCGAATCGATTGCACCCCCGGACTCTTGTGCCGCTTGCACCGCTGTTCTCCAGCTGGCCGGGTTTCCGATCCGGATCGCGGTGGCGATGGTCTCCGGTTGCAAAATGGGCTCTCCTCTGACAATCGCTGCCGCCCCTTCCGCTTCAAACCCCCACATCTGAGGAAGTTTGCCACTCTTTCCGGCCTGCCTGAACTCGACAAATCCCTTCCAATAGGCGGAGATGTTTCCCGCGTTGCCCACCGGAATCGCCAGGATATCCGGAGCTTCTCCCAACTGCTCGCATACTTCAAAAGCGGCTGTTTTCTGACCCTCGATCCGGTAAGGATTCACGGAGTTGACCAAGGTGATCGGATACTCCTCCGTAATCTCCCGAACGATGGCCAGAGCCTGGTCGAAGTTTCCCTGGATCGCCAGCACCTCTGCCCCATACATCACCGCTTGCGACATTTTACCGAGCGCGATATGCTGATGCGGCACGATCACGTAACACTTGAGCCCCATCTTCGCCGCATAAGCCGCGGCAGAAGCGGAAGTATTCCCGGTTGAGGCGCACATGACCGCCCGGCTGCCCTCTTCTTTTGCTTTGGCAATGGCGACCACCATTCCGCGGTCTTTAAACGAGCCGGTCGGATTGGCTCCCTCCCACTTGAGGTAAAGGTCCAGTTCAAGCTCCTCCGACAGTTTTTCCGCACGGATGAGCGGCGTCTCCCCTTCAAAGAGCGTAATCAACGGAGTCTTTTCTGTTAAGGGCAAAAACTCCTGGTATCTCTCTAAAATTCCTTTTCTCACCCTGATTTCTCTCCTTTGTGCACACTCCCGGCTGCTGGAAGATTCAAATAAAACCAAGAGCGAAAAGTTGAATAAAAAAATTACTCACCTGTTCCGACCACAACCACCCGGCGAACGCCGCTCAGGCCTTTCAGGCTTTCCAACACTTCATTCAGCTCTTTGTTCATTTGACTGGTATCTACCGACATCGACACATTGGCTTCTCCCTGCAACGGAATCGTCTGGTGAATGGTCAGCACATTGGCTTCGGAAGCGGCCAAAAAGCCGAGTACCCTTGACAAAACTCCGGCCCGGTGTTCCAGGATCATGGAGATCGTCACAATCTTTTCCTTCACCATCTGGTTAAACGGAAACACACTGTCTTTATACTTGTAAAACGAACTTCGGCTGATGCCCACATGTTCCACAGCTTCCTGAACCGTTTTAACCATGCCTGTTTCCAATAGTTTTTTGGCTTGCAAGGTTTTTTGAATCGCTTCAGGCAGCATCTCCACCCTTACCAATACAAACGGATCTTCCTGCATCCCTCTGATGTCCTCCATATATGAACAGTTGTTAAACCATTGCGGACATTGTACAACGTGAAAGCGCTATCAAGCAAGACTTTTTTTGCACAATAAGCGAGGAGCGCATCCACGCCGACACATAAAACAAGATCGCCCGGGCTGACGGGCGATCTTGTTCCAGCGAACGCTGAGGTTGTTTTCTTGGGCATCGGTTGATTCCCTTTACGAATAATGAATCACTTCGGAAATCCTTGGCCCTGCTTCAATCATTTATTTTATTCATACCCCCGAGTATGCCAAAAAACCACCATCAACCGGCACGGTTATTCCCGTTACAAAGCCTGACATATTTTCATCTGCCAGCCATAACAATGTGCCCAAGAGATCCTGAGGGGTACCAAATCTCCGCATCGGAGTATGTGATAAAATTTTGTTCGACCTCTCAGTTAAGGAGCCATCTTCATTCGTTAACAGTTTCCTGTTTTGCTCTGTCAGGAAAAAGCCGGGGGCGATCGCATTGACTCTGATTCCTGCTTCAGCCAAGTGTACCGCCAACCATTTCGTCAAATTCTCGATTCCAGCCTTCGCGGCACTATACGCCGGAACTTTCGTCATGGGACTGGGAGCGCTCATGGAAGAGATATTGATCACAATGGCTCCTTTTTTATGGATCATTTTCCGCGTGAATACTTGGGTCGGGATAAGCGTTCCCAGTATATTCAAGTTGAAGACAAAACTGAATCCTGCTGTGCTTAAATCGAAAAATGTCTTCACTTCTTTGTTCCCGAGATCCTCGACTTTTAACGTTTCATGGGTTGTGGTTCCTTCCGGATGGTTTCCGCCCGCACCGTTGATCAAAATGTCGCAGGTTCCAAACTGTTCCGAGATGATGGTCTCAGCCCGCTTTACGCTCTCCGCATCTACCACGTTACAGGGGACGGCGATGGCTTCCCCCCCTGATTCCCTGATGTGTTGCGCAACCCGTTCACCCTTTTCCGCATTTCTATTCAAAATAGCGATCTTGACTCCGTGCCTTCCGAGCTCTTGCGCCATGGCACTGCAAAGAACTCCGCTTCCGCCGGTAATCACCGCAACTTTTCCGTTTAAATTCTCATTGATCGGCAGCATGGGCTTCCTCCTGTTTTGCTCTTTTTTAGTTCCGGATCCGCCTTAAAAAGGTGTCTTGCCCGTCGATCCAATTTGAGGATGTTGAATAACCACACCGGATCCCCCGTTTTTTAATCACGAATCAGCCATTCCTGCTTCTCCTCAAGCAGGTTGGCCGTAATGATTTCGTTTCCGTTTCCTAACCATTAAAATTTCTCTGGAAAAATTCGCGATGTTTCAGACCACGACTCTCCACCATCCAGGATCACCATTCCGGTTTGCTCTGGAGGCAGATTCAGATTGGGAGCATTCACCATATTGGTTTGAGGCTCCGGGCAGATGAATCCGCTCTTGGCATCATGGTTATAAATCATCCAAAATTTAAATTTCGTTCCCACATCATAAACCAACCTTACTTTTTCTTTCAGATCGGTCAGCACCATGCGATTGTGTCCGTCTTGTGCCTCGGCAGTATAATGATTGTCCAAAGGGGCAAAGAATGGGGAAATTCCTTCCCTCTTCATCTTCACTTCTTCCGGAGTAAGAGGCAAAAACCTGCCTGTCGGGAGCATGCGGTCCGACAGCTCGATTCGTTTGCCAATCGTCAATTTCAGCAAACAGTCTTCCATCGTACTTTCCGGTGCAAAGGGAGCGTTGATCGCTGTGTGAAAGCCCAACATGCAAAGCATGGGGTCTTTTCCCGTGTTGGTTACCGTGATTCGCTTGGTCAGTCCGACACCTGACAATTCATAACGCAAACGAATCTCAAAAAAATGCGGAAAATATGAAAAAATTTTTCCGCCCGGCTCATTTACGATGATCAATTCCGCATAAACCGCCTCTTCCGACTCGCCCATTGAATAAATTTGCCATGGTTGATCATAAAGGAATCCATGGATATGGTTTTGATTCACCTCTTCATTGACCGGCCATTGATAACTTCTTCCCGACAGGCGAAAACGACCGTTTTCATATCGGTTCGGGGGGAACAGTACGGGGATCCCGTGCAGAATTGCCTGCTTTTTAAATGAACTCATTTCTTCCAACGCAGGTTCCCGAATAAAACGGTAATCCCGCTCGATGTCTGCAAAAGAGACAAGATTCCCGCCGATCTCCGGCAATATCACAGCCGAATACGGGTAAAAGGTCATTTGAATGGCTTTTTCTCCATTAAAGGTCGTTTTCCCTATACCTTGATGCGAATTTCGGCTCATTCCCATCATTCATCTCTCTTTCTACTGGAAATAGGACGATCCGCCAGTTCAATGGTGGTTAACGGGGGATCGGGTTGAATGCAAACCAGATCGAGCGTCGTATTCCCTGACAATTTTGAGATGGAGTTCTGAAAAAAGATTTATGTGAAAATTGCAAATACAGGGGTGCGAACTGTTAATTTTATTGTGATTGATATTTTCTAATAAATCAATTCTTTCGCGACGGTATCAGTGATATTCGTCCGTCTCTTTAACATCGGCAAAAGACAAACTACCGCTGAACTCTTACTTTCCGGGGCTGTTACCCGGCAAGGCCCCACTTATGTTAAGATATGTTTGCTGCCAACATCGATTTTTGATCAACGGAAGGGAGACGGACTATGCAAATTTCCGTACTGTTTGTGTGCCTGGGCAATATCTGCCGTTCCCCGATGGCGGAAGCTGTTTTCCGCCATTATGTGGAACAGGAAGGTCTTTCCGGCAAAATCCGGGTCGATTCTGCGGGAACCGGCAATTGGCATATCGGTGAACCCCCCCATCACGGAACACGCAATAAATTAAAAGAAAAAGGGATTTCGTACGAAGGGATCCGCGCCCGTCAGGTGAGGAAAGACGATTTCGATGAATTTACTTACATCATCGGCATGGATGAAAGCAATATCGCCAGCTTGCGCAAGCTTGCCGGGAGTCAAGACGCTCACATTTACCGTTTTGTAGACTTGATTCCCGGAACCACGTATCGGGAAGTGCCCGACCCTTGGTATACGGGAGATTTTGATGAGACATATCAGCTGGTATCCGAAGGATGCCTCGAACTGCTTAAGATGATCAAACGTGAACACAAATTAAACTGAACAAAGCCCACAGCTTTCGTATGACGAAAAGCTGTGGGCTTTCGCTTGACCCGGTCGAAGATTCGCTGATTCTCTCGACATAAGGTGAAAGGTGTAGTAAAATCGCTCTTAAAAACATTCAGCATGATCATGATCAATCCCACAAATCGCAGATCAATATCACATCATAGAGGAGAAAAACATCGATGAAAATACATACACACGGAAAAGATTTGGGAAGACTGCTCATCTGCTGTGCCGATCAACCCGGGATTATTGCTGCAGTGTCCCGATTTTTGTTTGAACAAGGAGCCAATATCGTGGATTCGGATCAATACACCACGGACCCCCATGGCGGCTTCTTTTTTATGCGGGTGGAATTTCAATTGGAAGAGCTCATCCCGCGACTTGAACCCCTGCGGGAACGATTTGCCCGGATCGCGGTCTCCTTTGATATGGAATGGCGAATCACTCCCGCGGCCAGGAAACAAAGAGTGGCTGTTTTCGTATCCAGGGAAGACCACTGTTTGCGGGAAATTTTGTGGCGCTGGAACATCGGGGAACTGCATGCCGACATTTCGATGGTGATCAGTAACCACCCGGACATGGAAGCCATTGTCGCTCCTTTCGGGATTCCCTATCACCATGTGCCGGTCAGCAAAGAAAGCCGCGAACAGGCTGCCGACATTCACCTGGAACTGCTGAATCAAGCCGGGATTGATACGATTATCCTGGCCCGGTATATGCAAATCATTCCCGCGCGCATCATCGACCGGTAC
This sequence comes from Lihuaxuella thermophila, assembly GCF_900110165.1. Classification (GTDB taxonomy): domain Bacteria; phylum Bacillota; class Bacilli; order Thermoactinomycetales; family Thermoactinomycetaceae; genus Lihuaxuella; species Lihuaxuella thermophila. The sequence continues at coordinate 42,929 of NZ_FOCQ01000009.1, read as the reverse complement.
CGCAATCAAATCATCAACATCCATCATTCGTTCCTGCCGGCCTTTGTAGGTGGAAAGCCCTATCATCAGGCTTATGAGCGGGGGGTAAAAATCATCGGCGCCACCGCCCATTATGTAACTGAAGAGCTGGATCAAGGCCCCATCATCGAGCAGGATGTCCAACGGGTGAGCCATCGCCATCATGTCGAAGACTTGAAACGGATCGGGCGCGACTTGGAGAGGATCGTGCTGGCCAGGGCCGTTCAGTGGCACTTAAACGACCAAGTGCTGGTGCACGGAAATAAAACGATTGTGTTTCCGTGAAGTTGTACCGTCCTCTCCGGCTCCGGCAACTCGGGATTCTCCGGGGAACCGGCAGCATAATTACCGATTGCAAGTCTGGACAACAGGAAAGATCAAGCGTTCCGTTTTGGTTTACAAGTTAAAAATCCGCTGCATCAGTCAATTCAAATTCCAGCTCGCCGATGCGGATCGTATCTCCGTCTTTGGCACCCCGTTCCCGCAAAGCATCTTCGACTCCCATTTTTTTAAGGGTGTGGGCAAAACGCAGAATGCTGTCATGATAATTGAAATTGGTCATGTGAACCAGCTTTTCAATCCGTTCCCCTTCGACGACATAGACTTCATTTTCACGGCGAATGGTGAACGCGGGTTTCTCTTCTTCCGCTTTATAAATTTTGCGCGTGGCGGTAAACTCCTGTTCCATGACAGGTTCCGCCGGACCTTCTTTTTCCACTTGATCGAGAAGGTCGGCAACGGCAAACAATAGCTCGCGCAATCCTTGCCGGGTGGCCGCGGAGATCGGGTACACGGGAACATCGGGCCCTACTTGTTCTTTAAAAAGCTCCAGGTATTCTTCCGCATCGGGCAAGTCCATTTTGTTGGCAGCGACAATCTGCGGACGAAGTTCCAGGTCCTGCCGGTACAGTTTGATTTCTTCGTTGATTTTCTGCCAGTCTTCATACGGGTCGCGCCCTTCGGAGCCGGCCATATCGATCACATGGACAAGAACCTTGGTCCGCTCCACATGGCGCAGAAACTGATGACCGAGCCCCACTCCTTCGTGGGCCCCTTCAATCAGGCCGGGGAGATCGGCCATAACGAAGCTCCTGCCGTCCTCCACTTGAACCACGCCTAAATTTGGCACAATCGTGGTAAAGTGATAAGCCCCGATTTTCGGCCGGGCGGCGGATACAGCAGCGAGGAGGGTGGACTTGCCCACACTCGGGTAGCCGATCAACCCCACATCAGCGAGGAGCTTCAGTTCGAGATCCACCCAGCGTTCCTGCCCCGGTTCACCGTTTTCCGCGATTTCCGGAGCCGGGTTGACAGGCGTGGCAAAGCGGATGTTGCCCCGGCCTCCTCTCCCGCCGCGGGCAATGACTGCGCGTTGCCCATGCTCGGTCAGGTCAGCGATCAGTTCGCCTGTATCGGCATCCCGAACCACGGTTCCGGGAGGAACTTTCACGATTTTATCCTCCCCGCCGGCTCCATGCTGTGACTTGGAACGCCCATTTTCGCCGCGTTTAGCCTTAAAGTGCTTTTGATAACGAAAATCCATCAGCGTGCGGAGTCCCTCATCCACTTCAAAAACCACGTCTCCGCCACGACCGCCGTCTCCTCCTGCAGGGCCGCCGAAAGGCACGTATTTTTCACGGCGAAAGGCCACCATCCCGTTTCCGCCATCGCCGCCCTTCACGTAAACTTTCACTTTATCTACAAACAATTTTTCCCACCTGCCTCAACTTCCGTCACGATGTCAACTGAATTTGGATTCCCTTGTTCCCCGCGAGGAGAGCACACTCCCCGTTCCACTTTTTAATATGATTCCGCAGCTCTTCCCACTCATGCGGCGAAATGTCCGAACGGATCAAAGATGAATCATCGCCGGAGATCTCAATGGTTACCAAAGCATGCTGCTCCTCCCTGCGCAAAGACAGTCGCAAGTGCGTCCAGTCCGGATGATCCCGCGTCTGCTTCTCCAGCCAGGGAAACACTTCTTCGATCATGCGAAGAAGACGTTCATGATCTTTGGGATCGGGTAACGGTTTTCCTACCTGAACATCAATCTCCCATTGAAGGTAACGGTCATCCAAGGTTAACAGAGCCACTGCCAGAGGCGGATAGGAAATTTCTGAAATCATCCGCTCATCGGCCGCCTTCTGCACCAGTTTTTGCAGGTAGGCTGTAATCCGCTCCTGCTTGTTCATCGCCTGGTAACCCATCAACACTTGTATATGATTCATCCAATCGTGGCGCCTGCGGCTGAGGATGGATCTGATCCGTTCCGCCTCCCTGAGCATCTGTTGTTCGGTTCGTTTCTTGTGAGAGAAATAGATGCCTCCCCATAAGGCGATCATGGCAGCGAAAAAGAATAAAACCGCCCCCATCCATTCAAATGGTTGAAACACCCAACCCACGAGGATGACGATCGTCGGGCCAAACGGCTTGACAAGATGCAGGAAATCTTGCCTCACATCTATCTCTCCCATCTCTATGTACTTATCGACCTTTATTCTACAGGAATTGACGGGAAAAGAAAAACCCTGGCAATGCCAGGGCTGCTTTTTTACCCGATTAAGCTTCGACCGTTGCAGCAGCTTGAGCAACAGCTGCCGGGTAAATGCTTACGCGTTTTTTGTCGCGACCGAAACGTTCAAAGCGCACAATTCCGTCTGCTTTGGCAAACAGAGTATCGTCACCGCCACGGCCTACGTTCAAGCCGGGGTAGATTTTGGTTCCGCGTTGACGCACCAGGATATTACCGGCGGTAACAAATTGACCGTCGCCACGTTTTACGCCGAGACGTTTGGAAATGCTGTCACGGCCGTTTTTTGTGGAACCTACCCCTTTTTTAGAAGCGAAGCATTGAAGATTGAGTTTAAGCATGGTTTCCACCTCTTTCTACTGGTAATAACGTGATTTTATATCGCTATCGTTCGATCATTTTCACATAATCAGGATACTCATCAGCCATGTTTCGAAGCGAAACGGCCATGGCTTCCATGAGCAAGCGGATCTTGGCGATTTTCTCGGGGTCATCCAGCCCCTTCGGCAAGCGGCAATCCACTTTGCCATCACCGTCATCATCCGCATGCACTTGCACGCCAAACATCTTCTCGATGGCATTGACCATTCCGATGGAGATGCCGGATACAGCGGCACAGACGATGTCCCTTCCGTACTCGCCGTAGTTGGCATGCCCGGTGATAAGCACCCGCTCGACCTCGCCCTGCCCGTCTCGCTCTACTTCTATCCGAATCATCAGGCTTCGATGTTTTCGATCACGACTTGGGTAAATGGCTGACGATGACCTTTTTTCCGTTTGTAGTTCTTTTTCGGTTTATATTTAAACACGATGATTTTTTTCCCTTTTCCGTGTTTAACGACTTTGCCGGTTACTTTTGCTCCTTCTACGTGCGGAGCACCGACTTTTACTTCACCGTCTTTGTTCACGAGCAACACTTTGTCGAAAGTGACCGTGTCGCCTTCTTCGGCATGCAGCTTTTCGATGAAGAGAACAGCATCTTTCTCCACGCGGTATTGCTTACCACCAGTTTCGATTACAGCGTACATTTACAATCCTCCTCAATAGAGACTCGCCACAACAGGAAAGGCCGGTGCGGCCTGTTTACCGATCCTGTTCATGAGCGGTGACAGTCAACAAAGAGAATCTTAGCATAAAGAGGACAGATTGTCAAAAGGAAGTTTGTGGAGACAGATGCATCACCTGTGCTCACCACCGCAATCCAACCGCTGATGTTCACAGGTGCAAGGATCTTGCACATTATTTTATAACGACCTTTATCAACTGATCAACTCTTTGATCAGGCAACCCTGAACCGGGTGCTTAAAATAGTATTCCAACACCTTTTCCTCGGGTAAAAAACCGATCATCCTCCCCTGACCGTCCACGATTTCCAGTATGTGATATCGTTCCTTGTACCAATTTTTGATCACTTTCCTTAGCGGTTCATCCGCTTGGACGGTCAGCTTTTTAATGGATACGTCATGGCAAATTCCCCGATCGCGTCGTTGAATTAAAAAGCGGAGAAACTGAAAACTTTTTCGCCTCAAAGCGACCAGATTGGAAAAAAATAAGAACAGAGCAATGAGCAGAAGGTGGAGCATAACCGAACTTTCCGAAATGAGAAAGGAGGAGACGGCCATCAAGAAAGAAAAGAGAAGACTAAACCACAACGTCCACGCAATGACTCTCCGGTAAGGGAGAAAGTAGCTCAGCACCGCTTGCAATACCCGGCCCCCATCCAGCGGGTAAACAGGAAGCAGATTAAAACAGGCGATCATCAAATTGCCGCGAATAAAATATTCGGTCCATTCTTCTGTCCACCAGCCAGCCTGTTCAAACATGAAACTCATCAATACGATGTACACGTGTTGAAACGGTCCGGCCAGCGCCACAATGATTTCTTCCCTCGCCGGGACGGTTCCCCATTCGTCCATCTTGGCCACTCCGCCAAACGGCAGCAGTTCCATGGAATGGATGCGCCAGCCGAAAGACCAGGCGGCCGTCACATGCCCCAGTTCATGAATAACGATCAAGACAAACAAGCTGAGAATCTCAATAAAATGGCCTGTCCAGACAGCCGAACAGACCAGTACCCAAAAAAGAGGATGAATGCGCACCCTCAAACCTCGCCAGGGGACATTATTCAAGCGGAATCACACCCGCGGGATTGACAAACTGGTTGTCCTTTTTCATCGCAACATAAATCAGCGATTGTCCTTTCGTCTCTCCAACCTCTCCAATCCGCTCACCACTTTTGACCCAGTCTCTTTCTTTTACGTGCAGATTTTGCAGCCAACCATACCAGGTTTCCCTGCCACCCGCATGCCGGATTATCACCGTATTTCCCAATCCTTCCTTATGTCCCGCGAACGTGACCCAGCCTTCCGCAGCGGCCACGACTTCCGCGCGTGCAGCCGTCCGGATGACAAGGCCTTTTCTTTTTTCATCAAACGGAAGGATGATTTTTCCTTTTACGGGAACTCTCCACTGCGGCAGTGTCTGCTGGTTGCCTGGTTCGTCATTTTTCAGAAAGGCGGGCAAGATGGCCGGATTCCCCCCCACATACTGCTTGTACCAATCGGATAGGCCGGCAAAATTAAAGTCGCGGGTCATCACCTCGGTCGCAAACTGTTCAGCCGGCTCCAATGCCGGAGAATCGGAATGAAAAAGAATAAAAGTGAACACCAGCAAAATGGCCGCAGCCGTCACCTGGAACATCAATCGCCTTTCTCTTCTTTTCACTTTCTCGCCTTCCGGGACGAATCGGTTCCAAGGGGCCGGCTCCGGGATTTTCTCTCTGGGGGTCTCCCACTCTCCGGCCCACGAGCGGACGGAATGATGGACAGGCGGAACCATTCCCTGTTTGATCAAGCGAACTTGTTTTTCCCGCCGCTTCCTCACATTTTGGCTCCATTCACGCAACATTTCTCTCTCCCATCTTTGTCCAAGCCTTTGTATCAACATATGACCCGGGAGAAGCAAATATTCAGAATGGGGCATCAGGGTAAAAAGAAAAGTTTGGCCGGTCTGCCGCGGGTTTGTGATGCTATCGATCTTGTTGTTTGTTATTCTCCCCTTCCACCTGATCCATTTCTTCGGCCACCTCATAGACATTGAAGTTGTCTGTCACAAAACGAATGTCCCGAAGATATGCTCCTTTTTCTTTTTCAAGCTCATGCTTGTCGGTCATTGGTTAGATCCCCCAATCAGTTCGATAAAGTTTAAGTTATTGTTTCCCATCATCAAAGGTGATCATGCCTCATAAAAAAAGCCCGCATGTTCTGCGGGCCCGGGTATGTAGGATCAGGCAAATCCCAACCATTTTTTCATTTTATAAACAACGCTCTTCTCCTCCTTAAATGCAAGGAGCGGAACCATTTCGCCCTGAATGCGGCGGGCGATGTTGCGGTATGCTTTTCCCGCCAGGCTGTCATTATCGAAGACGACGGGCTCCCCCTGGTTACCCGCACGGATCACGCGCTCATCATCGGGTACCACGCCCAGGAGATCGACCGCCAGCACAGAAACCACTTCATCGACATCCATCATTCCACCCTCCCGGACCAGTTGTTTGCGGAACCGGTTCACGATGAGTTTGGGTGGAGCCACTTTTTCTTTTTCCAACAGACCGATCACCCTGTCGGCGTCACGGATGGCTGCATGTTCGGGAGTGGTGACCACAATCGCTTGATCTGCACCGGCCACGGCATTTTTAAATCCCATTTCGATTCCGGCCGGACAATCGATCAGAATGTAGTCAAACTCTTCTTTCAGTTCTCCCACAAGCCAGCGCAAGTGGTTGCTCGTCAGCGCCGTTTTATCCTTGGTCTGGGCGGCGGGCAGCAAATAAAGTCCGTCACAGCGCTTATCCTTGACGAGCGCCTGATCAATGCTGCAATTCTTTTCAACAACATCCACAATATCGTAAATGATACGGTTTTCCAAACCCATCAACACATCCAGATTTCTGAGGCCGATATCCGTATCGATCATGCAAACTTTTTTGCCCGTCAGTGCGAGCGCCGTTCCCAGATTGGCGGAGGTGGTGGATTTGCCCACTCCTCCTTTGCCGGACGTAATCACGATACTTTCGCCCAATCTTTCCCCCTCCTTTCTTCCTGACATCAAATGGTTACAGCTTCTTGCTGTTTTCCTTCCATTCTTTATCGGGGCGAATTCGGCTCAGATGGTGCATTTTCTCAACGATGATTTGATTATCGGCTAAGCAGGCAAAACGCATGCCTACTTCAGATTCGTCCCATTGATCCGGCGGGCGGCAGATTACATCTGCAATTCGAAGCTGAGTAGGACGCAAAACAGAGGCCGCGATAATGGCGGTTTCATCCCCCTTGCTTCCCGCATGGGCCAAACCGCGCAACGCTCCCAATACGTAAATACTGCCTGTGCATTGAATCGTGCCTCCGGGATTGACATCCCCTAAAAAAAGGAGATCTCCTGTATGCGTCAACACTTGTCCGGAACGGACAGTGCCGGTCAGCATTTGAATTCCAGGCTCGAAATCTGCGAGATATGGCATTCCATCCGACTCAAACTCATGAATGATCAAGTTCTTCCGGATGGAAAACAATTCCCTGACGGCAATTTCTTCAGGTTTGGTGATCCGTCTCTGGCCCAGCTTGATTTTTACCTTCATTTCCGGGCCATCCCAGATTTGCGAAGCGCTATGATGTTCCAATTTATATTTCAATTCATTCAGTACAGCGGAAAAGGGGCGCGAATCATCGAGAAAAAAGAGAAGGCCATCTTTCGTTCCTTTAATGGTTACGCCCGGTTTCAATGCTTTTCCCATACTCACGTCACCCCGCCTCAACTTTACATTTCGCTTTCTCCCTTCATTTTCCTTCCGGTTTCAGGGAGGGCTCCGTTTTATCCGAAAAGTTGAATCGTATTTTGCTCGTTTTTTCGATAGATCCGGCTGATCAGGAAGTAGATGGGGAAGCCACACACAACATTAAACAGAACGGATGGAATGATATGGTATGAAATAGCAGGAAAAAATGGCATCTGTGTAAAATCAAATAAACGGAACCAACCGTAGATGATGAACAGATGAATCCATTGTACAACCATGTTGGTCAATCCGGCGATCCAGGGATAGGGCGGAAAATGCCTGGACACAAGAACCGCCGCATAAGCGGTCAGTGCGGTGGAAAAAGCGGAAATTCCCCATGCGGGGCCATAGACGATATCATGCAGGAGGCCAAACCCGAAACCGAACAGGACCGCCATTTGCTCATCCCCATACAGGGAAAGCATGACGATCCCGCTTAATACCAATTGCGGGATCACGACAAATGAAGTTCCCCACGCCTGAGGAAGCAACCATTGCAGGACCGATCCCTGAATCAGAAAAAGGAAGAAGAGAAAACAGACGACAAAAACCCGCATCACCGTTTTCCCCCTCCTTTCACATCCTTGCCGCCCGCTTGGTGCCGAATGAGTTGAAGCTTGGCAGGGTCCCGAACGACCAGCACAAAATCCAGTCGCTCGAAGGAGGCCGATGGTTTGACATAAACGATTTGATCCACACCAAATTCCCCGGTTTTCACCTGGTCCACCGTTCCAATGAGAATTCCTCCCGTATAGATGTCAGAGAGGCGGGAAGTAACCACAATCTGTCCTTTTTTTGGCTTTGCCGATGCAGGGATCTTCTTCATGATCAGGCGTTTCTTTTCCGGGTCATACCCCTCGAGGATGCCGAGCGTTTCCCCATTTTCCCCTTGAATAACAGCAGCAATCCCCGGACCCGAACCCGAATCTGTCAGCAGTTGAATATCAGCCATATCCTCGGTCACGGATTGGACCCTGCCGATTAAACCTTGGGACGTGATAATCGGCATTTTGGCATATACGCCGTCACTGGAACCCCGATTGATGACAACCCGGTTATTCCAGCGATCCGGACTGCGGTACACTACACGTGCCGGAATATATGTCACCCGATCCTTTTCCTTATACCCGAGCAGCTTTTTAAGTTCCTCATTTTCCTGCTCCAACTGAAAGACCCGGGATTTGAGATTCAGGAATTCCTGCGGTTCGGCAGCCGGTTTGGCACTGTTTTCGGGGGAAATCAAGGAGATTAAAGCCTGGGTCTCTTGATACAAAAAGCCTTGGAGACGAAAAACCCCGTCTTTGATCCAGCTTTCCGGTCCATCCAGTTCCCCCCGGTCCCCCCGGGTCATACCGACGGATAGAAAAAGCAGGATCACGGACAAGAGGAGAATCAGCAGAGGACGATGAATAAAAAAGCGTATAAACATGGGTTACCTCCGCTAAAAGCGCCTCTTTCTGAATCGTAACGAGGAAATGGTCTTCGGCGAAAACAAATGAATATTTTCCAGCGCGGCTCCTGTTCCCATCACGACACAGTCAAGCGGATTTTCAGCTACAACCACCGGCATTTTCGTCTCTTCGCTCAGTTTCTCATCGAGCTTTCTGAGAAGAGCTCCTCCGCCGGTCAGCATGATGCCGCGATCCAGGATATCCGCAGCCAGCTCAGGAGGGGTTTGTTCCAGTGTTTGCTTGACCGATTCAACGATGGCATCAACAGTTTCCGATAAAGCTTCTACGATGTCCCGGGAAGTGATTTCCAGATTTCTCGGCAATCCGGTGACTAAGTCCCTTCCTTTGATCTCTTTCGCACTTTCCTCTTCCAACGGCAAGGCGGAACCGATCTCCAGCTTAAGTGTTTCCGCTGTCCGTTCGCCGATCATCAGATTGTATTTTCGTTTGATGTATTGAATGATCGCTTCGTCCATCTTATCACCGGCCACCCGGAGCGATTTGCTGGTCACGATTCCCCCCAGCGAAATGACGGCCACTTCTGTCGTTCCACCGCCAATATCCACCACCATACTCCCGGTCGCCTCCCACACAGGGAGTCCTGCGCCGATGGCTGCTGCAAATGGCTCTTCGATGGTATAGGCTTCTTTTGCCCCGGCGCGCAATGTGGCCTCTTCTACCGCCCTTTTCTCCACCGGCGTGACTCCCGAGGGGATACACACCATGACATTGGGCTTGAGCGGAAAATAAAATTTCCGGTCCTGGGCCTGTCTGATAAAATACTCAATCATGATGGCGGTCGCGTTGTAATCGGCGATCACCCCGTCTTTCATGGGGCGGATGGCAACAATGTTGCCCGGGGTCCTTCCGAGCATCTGTTTGGCTGCATTCCCTACCGCTTTTATTTCCTGGGTATAGGTATCGATCGCAACCACCGAGGGCTCGCGCACCACAATTCCCTGATCCTTTACAAATACCAGTGTATTTGCCGTTCCCAAATCAATCCCCATATCGCGTGTAAAACCGCTAAACACGAACACCCCTCCCCTCCGTATTCAACCTCTCCGTAAGAAATCCGTCTTGCTACCGTTCTCTAACTTTCCGGTATCAATCCCTTTTCTTTCATACTATAATACGTTTGATCTCCGATAATGAGATGGTCAATCATGTCAATCCCCAGAATCCGGCCAGCTTCGACCAGCCGTTCGGTCACTTCGATATCTTCCCTGCTGGGTGTCGGGTCGCCGCTGGGATGGTTATGTACGCAGATCACAGCCGCCGAGCTGCGCCGGATGGCTTCATGAAACACCTCCCGGGGATGGACGACCGAAACATTTAAACTGCCTTTAAAGATGCATTTTTTATCGATCACCTTGTATTTAGTATCTAAAAACAGACAAATGAACAGCTCCTGTCGTTGATATCGAAGCTCGTCCATGACATATTGAGCCGCATCATGGGGAGATCGGATCGCATCCCTTTCTTCGGGCAAAGATCTGGAAATTCTCCTCCCCAGCTCGACACCGGCCAGCAGTTGGACTGCTTTCGCCGGACCAATCCCGGGAATCTCCACAAGCTCCTGCCAGGACGCAGAAGTCAAACCTTTCAAACCGCCCGTCTTTGCCAACACGCGCTGGGCCAGATGCATCACCGATTCTCCGGCTTTGCCTGTACGCAACAAAAGCGCAATCAATTCTGCATTGGATAAGTGCTCTTTGCCAAAACGAATCATCCGCTCCCGGGGCCGTTCTTCCACAGGCACATCTTTGATCAAAATACGCCCCTGCACCGACTCTTGCATTGGTTTCCTCCTCAAGTGCTTTTTCCAATATCATCCGGAGGAGGCGATTCTGGTTGTCATCGGCTGAAGAAGTTTACACCTTGATTCCAGATGAACGAAAATCTTCCGTCAGCGAAAATCCCATCCGTTCCATCATGTCATCCAGCAGAGAAACCGACAAACCGACCACATTAAAATAACATCCTTCAATCTTCTCCACAAGAAGAGCGCCCAGTCCTTGAATTCCATATGCACCGGCCTTATCCAGCGGCTCACCTGTCTCTACATACCAATCGATTTTTTGCGGGGAAAGAGCACGCATGGTCACCTGTGTTTGGTTATGATCGACAAGCTCCCTGATCACTTTGCCGGATCTCACCTGTACAAGCGCGATCCCTGTATACACCTGATGAGATCTTCCCTGGAGTCGGTGGAGCATCCGGACGGCATGACCGCTGTCTTCCGGTTTGCCAAGGATCTCGCCATCCAAAACCACGACGGTATCGGCACCGATCACCAGAGCAGAATCGCACTCCGCCGCTACCGCCTTCGCTTTTCTGAGCGCCAACTGCTCGACGGCAGCGGCCGGTGACAGGTGATCGATGGTTTCATCTGCCCGGCTGATCTGAACCCGAAAAGATAAACCCAATTGACTAAGTAACTCCCGTCTGCGCGGAGAACCGGAAGCCAATACCAACTCAGGCTTCATATCTATTTCACCTTCCTGCAAACAGCCATCCGGCTGAAGAATCAGGGGTTAGTATAACCAATCACTGGAAACGGAATGTACTGAATTGTTTTCACAAGTAAAAAGCACCTACAACCGCGTGAAGGTGCATCCATTTACCGGAACATTTTCAGTTTAGCAAATGAATCTTCAATCAACAAGAAACAAATACGGCATCTTGTCAGAAATTGTCGGTTATTCGGAGGTCGTTTTTCTAGTTCGCCAGGGTATGAACCAATTGTTCATACGAGGATGCATAGCGGACCAACCCTTCCTGTATTTGCCACAACAGAGCCTGATTCGGATTTTTTGTCGCTTCTTGTCCACTCTGGACCGCCTGGTCAATCGCCCGGGTCATCTCTGCCAAAGATTCACCGGCCTTTTGCGGAAGAGATGCCTCAATGGCCTGACAAGCGGTGACAAACTTCCGGTGCTGCTCCAAAATGTCGGAGTCCATCTCAAAAGAGGTTGGGACTGCCTCCGGATCGGCATGAATATTTTTGACGGATATCTTTCCCAAGCGTTCAAAGATCCGATGTCCTGTTTGAATGACCGCCGGCAATTGATCAGCTTGCTTTGCTTTGAGCGCACCGGCATTTCCCCGAATGTTCAAATCTTTCAAGTAGACATGAACATCTTGTTTTTGATAGATGGAGGACAGCTTCAAGGCATCATCCCTGTTGATGCCCATTCCTAGGAAAATGCGATAAGGAGCCTGTTCGGACATCACCGCGGCAAACCCCCGGGTGCGATAGGATTGAATCGTTTTTTCCGCTCCTCCTTTTTCAGAGAAGTTCCCTACCTGCAGCATGACCACATTTAAAGAAGGCATCGGAATGCTGCCGCTGACGGCGGAAGAGGCAGGTTTTTTATTTGCTTCCGTTTGGATTGGATCCGGCAAATGGTCATCGATCGAACGGCTCGAGTGCGCAGGTTCATCGGAAAAGAAGAGATTGAGTACCGAAATACCCATCATGGTGCCGATCAAAATGGCTGCCCCGATCGATAAAAGAAGTTGCACGAGATTGGATGATGAGGGTTTACGACCCGGCTTGTTCTTCCTGAAAAAGGGATTATTCGGCGAACTCCATTCAATCACCCGGGCCGGGGGAGAGTCTTCCAATTGGAAGACTTTTTGAAACTGATATTTTGCTGCCGCATCCATAAAACTCTTCAACGGCTCTTTCTTTTCCCGAACGGGATTGACACAGAAACCCGCCGCTCCGTTGCGGAGGTTCTCTTTCACATGCTCCATGCGCAAATCGGTTGGCTTGTCAGAGTGCTGATGTTTCAATCCTTTACCCTGTACCACAACTTTTAATCCCTCTTTTTGAGGTCGAATCGTGATTTTTGCCTTCTCCATCTCATAACCGTCCCTTCTATCATCTGTCAATATAGGTTATGATTTGATAGAGAAGAAAAGACCCTTTTTTTTACAGTTTTCCGGCAGGATCACAAAAAATAGTCCGTTCCATTCAAGAGAGTCTAGCATAGTGACTCACCGGAGGATGAAGATGGGACCCGGGGGAACGGTTCGTCAGACTTTCATGCAGATCCCCTTTTCCCTAAACCCGAACGATGCTTCCGGTCATGGAAAAAAGGAAACGGCTTCCCATTGCCGGGAAGCCGCAAGTGACCCATCAACTTCTTAAAAAAATACAATTTTCTCCAGAGGGAATGTTCAGGATGACGGGGCAGTGACAGATCCGGTATCTTTGGAACGGTCACCGGAAACAGGAGAATTGGCGGGTCGGGAGGAATTGCTGTCGGTCTGCTGTGGATTCTGCTCAGTTTTTTCTTGATTTGTCTGCCCCCCGGACGACGGCGGCAGGATCTCAATCGGTTGGGTGGAATCCGCCGGAGTCGTCACTTGGACACTTTGGCTGTCCGAGCGGAGTTTGAGCTCAGGGTCCTGATAAACATAAAAAGCGAGACGTACCCGGGTATTCCCTTTACCCGGCCATTCAGGAACCACCCGGTTCTCCCACTCGATAATGGAGAGAGTGCGTTCGATGGTCGCAAGATTTCCAAACCAGGTTTTGAGCTGGGTAAGAGTTGCATCCACGTAAACATCTGCCCAAACCACCCGTACATACTTTGGAACCGGTTTTGAAACGGTAGCCGATTTCGTATTCCCTGATTTGATCACTTCATCGAGCAGTTTCTGTTCAATCGTTTTGTCCTGATTTAAGTATTCGTCGAGCTCCTCCACCGTAAATGCAAACCGGGCCCCCGTCCATTTCGCACCGGCAGCTGTAGCCTGAGCCTGCAAATCTTTCAGGAAGAGCGGAATCTCCGTTTCGGTGGGAATTTTCTTTCTCAACGTGTTCAATTCCTCTTGTGTGGGGATTCTCAGTTGTTCCCCGGTCGATTGAATGACCGATTGGTTTCTGGCAATATAGCTTTTCATGTTTGCAAGCCTTTGCTTCTGCTCTTCCAACTTGACATGCTGATGATATAAAAACGGCAAGCCCGTACCGATGACAATGACCAATCCGCCGGTGAATACTCCCCACAAAAAGCCGCCGGATTTATACCAAAAGGGAGATTTGCCATTCATTTCTCTCCCCCCTTCCCGCCGCCAACTCCCGAAGCGAGGTTCTTAAAATAAAAATGAAACCGAATCACTTTGGCCGTGTCCGGTTTGATCTGCACCTCCCGGACCGCGCCCGCCTCTTCCACACTTTCAATGACAAAGTCTTTGACCGAGGCGCTCTTTTTCATCTGATCCTGGAAGTACGCAATCCCGTCCAGTGAACTGAAAGCGGCCATCGCCTCCAATTTTCGTCCCTTTACCTGTACATTAAAAATGCGTCCTTCTGCCGGCAACGCCGATTCCATCAAGCCCAGCGCCTGATCCCAGTCCATGTTCTCTGATCGCAAGTTCTGCACCGTCTTTTGGTAATCGAGCACAGCCCGGTGATCGGCAGTAAATTCTTCCCTTTCTTTTACTTTGGCGCGGATCTTGCTTTCCTCAGGAAGGTAGGCGGCGATTTGTTTGCCCAATCCGGCCGTTTGCCTGCTTTGTTCCCGGTACACCCAGACCCCGAAGATCACCAGGCTGGACAAAATCAAAACGATCAGGGAGACCCACCAGGAAAAAAAACGGCGGCCGGCCGGAATGGGGGGCATCAGGTTAACTCTCACTGTTTTTCCCTCCCGTTCAGCAGTAACCCGACGGGAACGGACATAGATAAGCCGATCCAACGGGACACCCGTTCTTGAAGAAATGGGGATAAAATGTCTTGGGGTGTGGGACCGCTCTCTACCTTTGCTGACGTTTCCTTTGACAGCCATCGGTTTAACAGGGTGAAATCGATGCCGTCACCAGTAAGAACCCACTGGTCGGGTGACCAGGAATATGCGCTTTCCCATTCTGCCAATTTTTGGTTCACTTCAGATAACAGCTGTTGTCCGTATGCGCTCACTTCTTGCTCGTTCAGGAGAATGGGCTTTAACGGGTCCGTTTGCGGATGATCCGGTCCGATGCGAAACGGGGGCATCGACAAGGGTGAGAAATGGGCATCCTGCATGTCTCCATCTTTAAAACAGGCGAGTTCTACCCCGGTCATGGAGAGATGCAATGTGAGTAACCGGGAAGGCAATCGCTCTGTTGAAAACCGGAGCCAGCGGTAGAGAGCGAGAGAAGTCAAGTCCAAAGAGACGGGTTCCAAACCGCACCATTCAATGATCTTGAGAAATGTCTCCACATATTTTTTGGAGGCGATCACGAACATGACATCCTGCTCATTTTCCAACTCATGCTTCTCCAACGGAATCGAGTCGAACACAGCTTCTTCGTAAGAAAGAGGAAGGTTGGGAATCAGCTGTTCCTTCACCCATTTGCGCAACCGGCGGCGTCCCATGAGCGGCACGCGTTCACGCCGAATCAGCACATGGCGGCTGCTCAGGGCCAGATGCACCTTTCTTGTGGAAAACTTTCTTCCCAATAAAGCTTCCCGAACCGATTGAACCAGTTCTTCCTGTTCGATAAATTCTCCGTCTTTACTCCATACCGAAGGCAACGGATGGGCAACGACCTGATCTAAACGCACCTTCCGTCCTGAAGTATGTACTTCCGCCAATTTGAGCAGCGTATCGTTCAGCTCCAATCCTAACGCCTTGCGACGGAATGGCAATATCGGTTACCCCCTCCATATTAAATTGAAAAAAACCAGGAAAGATACCAGTCAAGCAAGCAATCCCCCCACAGGGAAGCAACATACACACCGAGGGCGAGATGGGGACCAAACGGAAACGGTTGCCCGGCCCTGAGCGGTTGACGCCGGAGTGCCTTCCAGCCGATATACAGGCAAGCGCTGGCGATCGCCAGCCAAAATGCAGTGGCGACATGAGGCCAGCCGATGACCCATGCAGCCATGGCAAGCAGTTTGGCATCTCCTCCGCCAAGTCCCCCGGTCACCCGCCCGAGTATGAATAGTCCCGCAAAAGCGCTGAGAGAAGCAAGCAAATAATGGATGAATGGTTGAGGATGAAAGACCATTCTCAGTAAAAAGAATAAAACCATTCCGCTATAGGTAAAGAGATTTGGGATCAGACCGGACCAATAATCAGTCAACGTCACAATAATGAGGAACCAGAACAGCAACAAATGAATCCATGCTTCGACGTTGACACCCCGTTCGGCAGTGAACAGCCAAATGGATAATCCGGCGACCGCCTGTACTCCGGTTTGAAGGCCGGAAGCCTTATCGCGGCAACAGGAGTTCCACTGAAAAAAATGCCAGTGATCCTCTCTCTCCCCCTTGCATGTGGAGCAAGGCCAACCGGCCAACTCCGGTTTGTCAGGCCTCCCTGCCAGCGAGAGCCATGCAATGACCGGTAACCAACGGGCAATCAAGATGCCGACAACCCCGATCAACCAGAACAACCAACTATCCATGGACGGCTCCTGAAAAACGGCGGACCGGATCGATCCATCCTTTGGCGATCAATTGGCCGATCGCTGTTTCCATTGTTTGCATTCCGTTCCGCGCTCCCGCCTGCATGAGGGATTCAATCTGATGCAGCTGGTTGGAGCGGATCAAGTTTGCCACCGCATGGGTATTGACCAGCACTTCAAAGGCGGCGATTCGTGTATCGCTCTCTTTCCGTGGATATAATCGCTGTGAAATGACGCCCAGGAGGACCGAAGCGAGCTGGGTACGGACCAGTGCCTGCTGTTCGGCCGGAAACACATCCACCAGCCGATGGACGGCTGTTCCCGCCCGTCCCGCATGCAATGTTGCCAAAACGAGCCGCCCCGCTTCTGCAGCGCGAATCGCGCCTTGAATGCTCTCCAAATCTCTCAATTCGCCGATCATGATCACATCCGGATCTTGACGCAATGCGGTATGTATGCCCCGGGCGAAGCTGGCAGTGTCTCTGCCTGTTTCCCGTTGTTCAATCATCGAGCGATTGGGGATATGGACGTATTCAATCGGATCTTCCAATGTGACGATACGGAGCGATTTTGTTTGATTGAGATCGTGGATGAGCGAGGCGAGCGTGGTCGACTTTCCGCTGCCCGTCGGTCCTGTTACCAACAACAAACCTTGTTCCTGTCCGGCCATTTCAAGAATCACCGACGGCATATTCAGTTCTTGCGGCAGAGGAATCCGCTGTGGGAGAAGACGGATGGCCAAGCTGGGCAATCCCCGCTGATAATACGCATGCACGCGCACCCTCGCACCACTCGCATGCTGAAAAGATGTGTCCACCTCTTCCCGCCGCTTCGATCGTTCCAGCTCTTCGCTGTTTAATACTTCCTCCAAAAAAGCCTGAATTTCTTCTTCCGTGCAAACGGTATGCTCCAGTGGTTGCAATTTTCCCTGAACGCGTACCCACGGAATTTGCCCTGCCGAAAGATGCAGATCAGAAGCATGTTTTGCATTTGCCAATTCGATCCATTCAGAGAGCACCAAGTGGATTCCCCCATATGGGCGGATTTCTTTTTTCCCCCGCCAATAGTCTTTGGAATTCTTTCTATTTATTGTATCGGAAAAATTTTTCATATAAAAGGCTCATCCCGGATCGACTGACAGAAATCCAAGGCTCATCTATTCATTCGTTGAACCACAAAAATATATGTCTTCCTCGTCGCACTGTTTGCGTAAACGGAAAACCTCCGCTCATCCGGCGGAGGATACCGATGGAGAACTTTTTGAATACACTTCTTCTTTTCCTACGTACACAGTCATAAATTTTGATGCTTTTTCCATAATCATGCTGGCCGCTTCCAGCCCTTCCGGGCTTTGAATCACTTTTTGCATCGCCTCGGCACTTTCGTAATACGTCTCACACAATAAAAAATACGATTCCTCTTGACCGCCTCTTTCGCCAAACGGCGCCGGAAGGAGACGGTTGACTTTAAGCTTGACCACCCCGGGCAGACTGAGCATCTTGGGAATAAATTCATTCACATAAAAAGCTTCAAAGGCTTCAGCATCTTCGATATCCTTGTACAAGGCGATCGTTTTAAACATCTTTCTCCCTCTCCTCTATATTTTCATCTCTATTCTAGTCTTTTTGTCCCCACTTTTTAAACCGGCTCCGGCTAAAAATAGAATAATTTAATGATTCAGCAAAATAGAGCTTTGACACCTACCATCGCAACTCTCTTCAACATGCAAGAAAACCCGTCTTCGTCAAATGCATGCTGTTTTGGAAAATAACCCGAAGCGTTCTCCTTCAAAGGTTGGCAGAAACATGAAATCGTGCCCGGCCTGACGGATCCCGACACTTTCAAACGCCAGGATGAAGGATATAATGGAAGTACCGCCAAAAACTTAAACAGACATAAAACAAAGGAGTTTAAAATGCTGTCCGTACAAAATCTGACCGGTGGTTATGCCGCTCATCAACCCGTCATCCATGACGTTTCGCTCGAAGTTCGCCCGTTTGAAATCGTCGGTTTAATCGGATTAAACGGTGCGGGCAAAAGCACCACCATCAAACAGATCCTGGGCTTGCTTGTCCCGCAGAAGGGAACCGTCACCCTGGACGGAAAGTTATTGAGTGAAGATCCGTTTTTTTTCCGGTCAAAGATGGCCTTCATCCCTGAACTTCCACACTTTTACGAGGAATTGACCCTGTGGGAGCATCTGGAGCTGACCGCCCGTGCCTACCGGCTCCCGAGGGAAGTTTTTCAAGAGCGGGCCGAACATCTGCTGGAAACATTTCGGTTGAAAAAGGCGGCCAACTGGTTCCCCAATACTTTTTCAAAGGGAATGCAGCAAAAAATCATGATTTTGTGCGCTCTTCTGGTTCAACCTTCCTATTTGATCGTGGACGAGCCATTTGTCGGGCTGGACCCGCTCGCCATTCAAGCTTTGCTCAAGATGCTGAAGGACGGAAAAGAGAGGGGTATGGGTATTTTGATGTCTACCCATATCCTGGAGATGGCTGAAAAATACTGTGACCGCTTTGTCATTCTCCATGACGGAAGAGTGAAATTGCGGGGAACTTTGGCCGAAATGAGAAGAGAAACCGGGGACCCGGACGCTTCACTGGAAGAACTATTCATCCAGGTGGTGAAAGGATGAGCCGATGAACACAAGTCAATTGTTTACGAAACGCATGCGAAACTCGTGGATTCGCGCCATCCGGATGATTCGCCTCATTGTTGGCGGGGGAGGCACTCCTCTCTTCGCAGGGATCACCCTTATCCTTCTCTATTTTGGCTACCAGCGCTTGATTGAGTGGCTGCCCGCCCGGTTCCCGGTTGTCGTGCTACTATCAGTCCTATTTTCGCTCTTTTTGACATCTGCTCGCTTGCGAACCTGGATCCAGCCCCCGGATCTCGTATTCCTGTTGCCGATGGAAGCGGAGATGCGGGATTATTTTCGCATGAGTCTTATATACAGCAGCGTAGTCCGTCTGAGTCAGCTCGCCCTGGTTATGGGATTTGCCTATCCATTGTTTCGGGTTCGGCTGGCAAGCTCAGCTGAATTTGTCCTCACATTCTTGTTGCTGGCGGGCTTGCAGATGTGGAATACAGGAGTGAGCTGGTATGAAATCCGCTTGTCGCCCTTTCGCTCTTCCCGTGTCATGCTCTCTTTTCGGCTGGGGCGTTGGGGGATCAATTTCGGGCTGGTTTTTCTTGTACTGCAAAAGGAATGGATCTGGTTTACTCTGTCCTTGGTTGCTTCATTCGTCTTTCTTTGGTGTATTCGTTCCCTTGCCCCTCTTCCCTATCCCTGGAAAAAGTTAAGCGAGCAAGAACAACAAACTCTGGCCAAATATCGGGCTCTTGCCGGATGGTTTATGGATGTGCCCGAAACGGGGGTAACCGTGAAGCCCAGAACCTGGATGACCGGACTTCTGAACCGACTGTTCCCGAATCAAAAGGCGATACCCTATCTCTACTGGCGCTCGTTTTTCCGCTACGGCGAATACTTTCCCATCTATATACGCTTGGTGGGTTGGGCCGTCTTCATGGGGTTGATTCTTCCCCATCCCTGGGTGGTTGCCGGAATCTTGCTCATTAGCCTCTGGATGTTCGGAGCGCAACTTCCGGCCATCGCCGATGAGAGGCATCATCCGGTCTGGATTCGCATCTATCCCGTCCCGGAGCATGAAAAGCTTCACAGTGTAATGAAAATGGGCTTTATTCTGCTCGGACTGCAAAGCACCCTGACTCCGTTGGTATTAATGCTGTTCGGTCGCCTGTCCTTGGCCTGGTTCCCGATTGTGGCAATGATTGGCTTAGTCGCTTCTTATTTGATCAGTCATTTCTATTTTCCGCGGAAAATGAGGAAGCATATATAGAGCAGCCCTGCTTGGAAAAGTCTTGATACAAGCATCGTCCATCCATCTCAATCTAAAAAAAGCACTTGCCAAATGACAGGGGAAACTGACGCTGCTCATCCGGTAAGTGCTTTTTTAATAGAAGTGGGAGAGAAGCTTTGATGTGGTGCCATGGGGCCATAAACTGTAAAATGACGTTGTGCTGCACATGCAGCAACTCAAGGGAAGACAGTAACATTTCGGGAAAATCTGCCCCGCGTCATCCGGCAGCAGATTCCTGCCAGAGGAAGCAGAGGTTGGGATCACCGCGGGAATGATTGCAGACGGTTTTTCATACCGGTGATGACATCGGAAGGTGAAAGTTTTTTGCCGGCGGGCAGATTTAATAGTTTAGCGGCACCTTGACTCAGATAGACGATTTCATGTTTGCCTGTTCCGGCAACGAAGATGCCTTGTCCCTCAAATTCGAAGTAGCGGATCTCATGGTCCCTTTTCACACTGGCTTTCGCAGCTTTATACAGTCTCATCAAATCTTTGCTGCGGTTTTTTCCGCCCATTTTCACCGGTTCGGTCCGATTGGCGACCACGATGCCTTGCGGCTGGTTTCCGTTCATCATGAACCAAATCTTTTCATCCGAGGGTTTTAGTATTCCGGAGAGGCTTGTCCCTTGATAGGATCGGATTCCTCTTGCATCCGGCGTGAGGAAAATCGGAATGGAGAACGAAGAGAGATTCAGTCCGTCAATGGAAACGGCGTTATGTGGGATTAAAGATTTTCCCTGTCCGGGGGAATTTTGCGAAGTGGCTTTCAAATAGTCGCTGAACGCCGTTTTTTCAGGTTGGTCTGATGCAAATCCCTTCCCGATAAAACCAACCAGTCCGGCAACGGTCAGGATCGCGATGGGAGGGATGATGAATTTTAAACTTTTTAGCATGACCGGTCTCCTCCTTCATGTTGATCGATGTTCAGTAACCAACATCATAGATAAGTTCTCTCCAGAAAAAGTTGTTGTTTCTTTTGAACGAATTAAAATTCATATAGTAGTGATCTCCATACCAGGGGTCCATATACTCGACATAATTGGTGTTGTTCGAGGTGAAATACCCATCCATCACGACAAAATGTCCGATCGTGGCCCCGTTTGTCCACCAGATCAGCGGAATCATGGGTCTGCCGTGGTTGATCTGGGATTGAATAAAGGAAAAGTTGGGATAATACCAATTTCCGTAGTAGTTTGTCCACCTGGACCTTAAACCGTAGTAGGACAGCCCCTTTCGGATTTCATAGCTGGTTGCCGGGTTATTATAGTACCCGCCTTTAACAGCATAAGCAAAATTATATTGCGAAACGTTTTTTCCTTTATATCGGGAAACCGCGGCACCGCTTGCCGCCCAACACCAGTTGCTGTACGCCTGTTGGATTTCGGGAACGTAAGCACCGTAAGCATTCGCTGGTTCGGATGTGATCCATTGAAGCCCGGCGGCAAAAGGAAGAGCGAACAGTATTAACACTAGAAATAGTTTGACTTTACCCACAAATTCACTTCCTCTCTTTTTGTTATTAAAGTAAGACGGAACAAGTAACGGAGAAGTTAGATGAAATAGATTACATGCATCCCACCTTTAATAGTAATTTTAGTGAAATAATTAAATTTATGAACGAATCCAATTATACAATATTTCGGAGGAATGTAAATATAATTATAATATTTAATTAATTTTATTTTTAGTTTTTGCAATTGAACAGGATAGCGGGGTGTATACATTTAGCAATCCGTAAGAATTTCCATCGAGGCATTAACAAAAGAGCAGCGAGACAATCTCGCTGCTCTTTTCATCTTTCTCAAAATCAGAGTATAGCCGGCAATGGATCTATTTGGTTCACTTAAAATTGTTTGCTCCCACGATTTTCCTGAAATCTAGCGGCTCCTTGACTTCTACATTTACAGCATTATGTGATTTTTTTCAAAAAGAGCCTGACTCCTCCGATGATCAATAAATACCTGGCATCGATGATTCTCTTGATCCACGCGGCCACTCTTCCCTTTACCTTTTTGCCGTTGACCACACCCACCGCTTCATGTTTGCCTAACGACGCGACCGTTCCTTTATAGTCAAATTGAAACGGTTTTAAGGGCTGGTTGCGTAGGATGGCTGCAAGATTGCGGGCCACATTGGCCCCCTGCCGAACCGCTAGCTGGGCTGATGGGGGATAGGGGGTCCCTTCGGGACTTTGGACCATCGAGCAATCACCGACAATAAACACGTCGGGATGCCGGGGATCGCGCAGGTATTCATCCACTTTCACCCTGCCCTTCACCGTTTCAAACCCTGCTTCTTCCAGCAGATGATTCCCCCGCACTCCTCCCGTCCAGATCACCGTGGCCGCTTTGATGAATTCTCCGCTCCCCAACACGACGCCTTCCGGGGTACATTCTTTGATCGCCGTTGACAGCTGGTAAGTGATTCCCTTGCGGCGCAGCACGTCCATCCCGTAGTCGACCAGATCGGACGGCAAACCCATCGGCAGCGCTTGGGGGGCCATTTCCACGTTATAAATGTTGACCAGAGAAGAATCCACCCGATACTTTTTGCACAAATCGGGCAAACGGTCCGCCAGTTCACCGACAAATTCAGTCCCCGTCAATCCCGACCCTCCGATGACGAAAGTCAAATAATCGGTACGGTGCGGCTCCAGCTTGTACTTGGCAAACATATACTCGATATGTGTACGGATCAAACGGACACTGTTGATACTGCGAATCTTGAACGCATATTCTCTCACACCGGGAATGCCAAACGTTTCCGGTTCACTTCCCAATCCGATGACCAGATAGTCATAAGAGAGCACCCTGTCTTCTAAGACAACCTTTTTTTGCTCGGGCTGAATTTCAAGAACCGTCGATTTGACAAAATGGACTTTCGCATCATCGATCAATTCGGAAATGCTGATACAGGCGTTGTCATCACGGTCGGTTCCTGCGGCCGGTTTGTGCAGATGGGCGGTCAAGTAATGGTAGTCATGTTTATTCACCAACGTCACATCGGCTTCCTGGTCATTCAGCATCTTTTGCAACCGGATGGCCGTTACCAGCCCTCCGTATCCGGCGCCAAGAATAACAACGTGAGGCAATGGGTTCATCACGGATCCTCCTTCGCAGATTCATGATAGATTTTGTGAAATAATACACAATTACTCGTATAAGAAGCCTGCGAGGAATATGGGGATCATTCTTGTTACTTTTTCTTCGCTTTTGTAAAGGTTAGGAAAGCTTTGCATCCAGATCTGCAGATTTTCGTTCTGTTGTTATGTGATATTTTTCACTTTCCTCCTTATGTGAAATGTATCACATTTCCGGCATCTTAGCAAGATAAAATCAATCATTTTCTGATCTTTTTAAAAAGACGATTGTTTCCATTCGTCTTCAGCCAGATAAATAGGAAAAGCCGATTCCTCTCCCCCATTGGAAATGGGGAGAATCCTCGGCTAGTTTCTTGGAAATAGGTCTTTCGATCTGAGGAGGGACCGTTTATTTGTTTTGCAGCTCTTTCACATCTTTGAGAATTTGCTCGGGGTTCGGTTTCAAGCCGTCATAAAACTTGATCACTTTGCCGCTCCCGTCAATCAGATAAAACTGGGTCGGGTGATTGACCAGAATCGGGACATCGGCAGACGGCCCTTTTTGCTGAGTAACGGGTCCTTTAAACGTTTCCTGGGCGATCTTTTGAATCTCTTCCAATTTGTAACCGGTCAAAAAGTGCCAGTGAGTCTGATCCAGATCGTATTTGCCGGCGAATTGTTTCAGAACCTCCGGCTTGTCATAGTCCGGATCAACGCTGAACGAAACAATCTCCACATTCACCCCGGCTTTTTGCAGATGTTTTTGCACCTTGGCCATATTGGCCGTCATTGGCGGACAAACATTGGGGCAGCGGGTAAAGATAAAGTCGGCCAGCCACACTTTCCCTTTTACATCTTTCAGCCCGAACGGTTTGCCGTTTTGGTCGGTAAAGGTAAACTCCGGAACTTGCCAGTTCAGGTCAGAGACATCATTGGTTGCTTGGTTGGAGCCATTCTTGTTGGGATCTGAAGGCGTTTGTTGTTGAGTAGACGGTGCACAGGCGGAGAGGCCCAGGCAAAGAATAACAAGCCCGATCATGAGCTTCGATTGGATCTGCTTCAATGGTATTCCTCCCAAAAGAACGCTTATCTGACACTAAGATACCATAAACCAGCGGGTGCAAGCCTTATTTCACAAAATTGACAACGGAAATAGCTCTAAAGAACTGTTTGCAAAAGAAACAGAAAAGGCAGCCCCGTTTGTGAGCTGCCACCCATCGATCTCTTTTATTCTTTGACCCGCCGTTTCGTGAGTTCATCCACAAACCCGTGCGAAACGCGCCAGATATCTCCCGCGCCCATGGTCATCACCAAATCACCCGGCTGCACACGAGTCAACAGATCATCGATGACTGCCTCTTTGGTCGCGATAAATCGGGTGTTCGGATTACTGTTTTTCGCGGTGAGTTCGGCCAGTCGTTCCGCCGTCACACCGGGGATCGGTTTTTCGCCCGGAGGGGCATATATCGTATTGATGATCACTTCATCGGCCAAGCCGAACGAACGGCTGAATTCATCCATCAACAGATGTGTCCGGGAATAACGCTGCGGTTGAAACACCAGGACAATCCGTCTGCCAAGTGCTTTGGCTCCTTTTAAGGTTGCCGCAATCTCGGTCGGATGGTGAGCATAGTCATCCACGACGAGAATATCGTCAATCTCGCCGATCACTTGGAAACGCCGTTTGGCTCCCTGGAATTCAAACAGGGCACTTGCAATATCTTCAAATTTCAGCCCGATTTTCAAGCAGGCGATCACAACAGCCAGCGCATTGGATACATTATGGCGTCCCGGAATGCGAAGGGTGATATCTCCGAGCGTTTCTTCCCCTTTCATCACCGTAAAACTGATTTCCCTCTGGTTTTCGCGGATATTCACCGCTGTGAAATCAGCAGGGCGATCCAAGGCATAGGTAATCGCCCGACCTTTCACTTCCCTGGCCATATCACGCACATGCGGATCATCCCAACACAGGATCGCGGTGCCGTCAGGCCGTACCTGGCTTAAAAATTCACGATAAGCCTGCTTCAGGTTTTCAAAATCTCCATCATAATTTTCCAAATGATCCGGTTCAATGTTGGTCACAACGGCAATGTACGGATAATATTCCAAGAATGAGCCGTCGCTCTCATCTGCTTCCGCGACCACATATTCGCTCCGTCCCGCTTTGGCATTTCCTTTTAAGCCGACAATTTCTCCGCCGATGATATATGTAGGGTCCGCACCGCATATTTCCAGGGTCTGGGCAATCATGGAAGAAGTGGTCGTTTTGCCGTGTGCACCGGCAACAGCAATGCCTTTTTTATTGTTGAGCAGCCGGGCCAGCATCTGTGAACGGTGCAAAACTTCAATTCCTTTTTCTTGAGCGGCAACGCGCTCCACATTGTCTTCCGAGATGCTGGAAGAATAAACAACGGTCCCAGCCCCTTCAATATTGGAAGGATCGTGCCCGATCGTGACTTTGGCCCCGCGTTCCATCAGCTTCTGCACGAGCAGGTTTTCCGACACGTCGGACCCTGACACTTCATAACCGAGATCCAGCAACACCCGGGCGATCGCACTCATTCCATATCCGCCAATCCCGATGAAATGAACATGTTTTTTTTCCAAATCAATCACCAGCCTTTATCTATACTTTTATTCGTCTGATTTTTGGATCAGAAGCGGACGGATTTCGGAAATCAGATAAAGAGAACCTGTAATCAACAGCAAATCTTTGTCCGTCGCTTGTTTTTTCATTAAGGATAAACCCTCTTCCGCTGTTGGGGCTGCAAGGACAGGCACACCGGGGTCCATCCCCTTAATCTCATCCGCCAGTTCGTCCGCGGAGAAACTGCGCGGTTGGTCCTGCACCTGCGTCGTGATCACCATATCGCAAACAGAGAGAAGGGGCTTCAACATTTCTTTGACGTCCTTATCCTTCATCACGGCAACCATCAGAATCAAGCGTTCATATGTATAAAGTTGTCTTACGGAAGAAACCAGGGCGCGAATGCCGTCCGGATTGTGACCGCCGTCAAGCACGATGAGAGGCTGGTCGCTCACTTTCTCCATCCTTCCCGGCCAGTTCACTCTTTTCAAACCTTGTCCAATCTGCTCGTCTTCCATGACGGTAGCGTAATTTTGCCGCAGAATATCGAGCGTCATGAGCGCCGTGCCGGCATTTCGCAGTTGATGTTCGCCCGCGAGAGGGATTTCCAAATTCAAGAGACGGCGGTATGCATTCGCAAAATGGAATGTTTGGCGTTCGGAATCGGAATGGACCAGTTCAATCTGGTAATCCTTGTGAAGGACATAAAGATTGCATTTCTTCTGTCTCGCTTCCTCGGCAATGACTCTCAATGCCTCTTCCTCTTCGGAACCACAGACGACCGGCACTCCCGGTTTGATAATGCCCGCTTTTTCTTTGGCGATCTCCGCGAGCGTATCCCCGAGCATGTCTTTATGGTCAAACCCGACGTGAGTGATGACCGAGACCAGCGGATAAACCACATTGGTGGAATCCAAGCGGCCGCCGAGCCCTGTTTCCCATACGATAAACCATGGAGAAGCTTCATAGGCAAAATAACAGATGGCCAACAGGGTCATAAACTCAAACCAGGTGGGTGCACCGATCTCCAATTGATTCATCTCTTCCGCGAACGGGCGCAAATGGTTGGCCCAGTGAACAAACGAGGCTTCTGAGATCGGTTCCCCGTCAAATTGAATCCGCTCATTCCACTCCGTGACATAAGGTGAGATAAACATTCCCGTCGGATAGCCCGCTTCGATGAGCACCGAGGAGATCATCGCAGCCGTGGAACCTTTACCGTTGGTTCCGGCGATGTGAATAAATTTGCATCTCCGCTCCGGGTGTCCGAGACGCCCGAGTACCCATTCCATCCGCTCCAAGCCGTATTTCACAGACTTTCTGCACGTTTGATCCATCCACCGGAATACTTCTTCGGAGGTGGCAAATGTTCTGGTTTGTTCCATCGTCATTCTTTCCCTTCCCGCCGACCATTTTGGATTGAAAAAGAGTTATACTCTGTACATTTTAATATATGTGAGGCTCACGTCAATAACACGAGAGAGGGTAGGAGAATCTCCTACCCTGGAAAATAGCGGGTCCATTGAAGATTAAGCCTCAATTTCCCGGAGACGGGCCAATACTTTTTCCCGTTTTTCTTTGTATTCTTCCCCTTTTTGTCTTTCTGCTTCCACTACGTGTGCCGGGGCTTTTGCTACAAATCCCGGGTTGGAAAGCTTTTTCTCCACCCGTTCCACTTCCGCATCCAGTTTTTTCAGCTCAGCCTTCAGGCGTGCTTTGGTTTGTTCAATGTCAACCAGACCGGCCAGCGGGAGGAACAGCTCCGCCCCTGTCACCACAGCCGTCATCGATTGATCCGGTCGCTTCAACTCCGGATCGACGGTCAGTTTGCTTACTCCGCACAGCCTGCGAATCGCCGGCTCGTTATTCTTCAAGATCGCCACTGTATCCTGATCCGGGCGAACCAACAGCTCGATTTGATGTTTGGGGGTAGTCTCTTAATAATATATCTTATCGTATTTCTGAATCCTGTGGTTATTTTTAAAACAACTTATAGTGTTAAATCCAAAGAAATGGGCTATGTAAAATATTGACTCAAATCTAGTGCTAATTATAGAATGGTATTAATCAGTTTAATATTGACCAGAATATAAGTGTACAAATAATATAGTTACTAAAGTTGTTTTTTTAATTACGAAAAGACATTGACGGAGAAGAGTAAACAGAGGAAACCCTCAGAGAGAAGAATCTGCCAAATCCCTTGATTTGGTAGCTGAGAGGTTCTTCGGGTGGAACCTGTTGAAGGTCACTCCTGAGTTGTTCCTGCCAACGCCGGATTTTCGGTCAGTAGTGGGAAACGTGTTCCTGCGTTAATGGAGATGAGTGAGTGGAGAAATCATTGATTTTTTCACTAACAAAGGTGGTACCGCGAGCCCTTCGTCCTTTGAAAGATGAAGGGCTTTTACAATTGTAAGGAGGATGAAGCCGATGGCAAAAGAAATTCAAATGCCCACAAAGTATGATCCCAAATCGGTGGAAAGTAAAAGATATCAGTTTTGGCTGGATAATGATTTGTTCAAAGCCTCAGAGGATCAAAACAGCGAGCCTTTCTGTATTGTGATGCCTCCGCCAAACGTAACGGGCATGTTGCACATGGGGCATGCTTTGGATTTTACTTTGCAGGACATCCTGATCCGGATGAAACGAATGCAAGGGTATGATACCTTATGGCTCCCTGGCATGGATCATGCAGGAATAGCAACCCAGGCCAAGGTGGAGGAAAAGCTACGTAAAGAGGGAATCAATCGCCATGATCTTGGCCGTGAAGCATTCTTAGAAAAAACATGGGCATGGAAGGAACACTTTGCATCGATTATCCGTGAGCAGTGGAGCAAAATGGGTTTCTCCATCGACTATTCAAGGGAACGCTTCACAATGGATGAAGGCTTGTCCAGAGCCGTTCGTAAGGTGTTTGTTGATTTATACAACAAAGGTTTGATTTATCGCGGTAAATACATCATTAACTGGGACCCCGTAGCACGGACGGCAATTTCTGATATTGAAGTCATTTATAAAGAGGTAAAAGGAGCGCTTTATCATCTCCGTTATCCACTCTCCGATGGTTCAGGATTTATCGAAGTCGCAACTACTCGTCCGGAAACGATGCTTGGCGATACAGCGGTGGCGGTGCATCCAGAAGACGAGAGGTACAAAGACCTGATTGGAAAAACGATTACTCTTCCCATTGCTGGCCGAGAAATCCCGATTATTGCGGATGACTATGTTGATCCGGAGTTTGGAAGCGGAGCGGTAAAAATCACTCCCGCCCATGATCCGAATGACTTTGAAGTCGGTAAGCGTCACAACCTCCCGCAGATCCTGGTCATGGATGAAAGTGGAAAAATGAATGAACTGGCCAGTAAATACCAGGGTATGGATCGTTTTGAATGCCGTAAGCAAATTATCAAGGATTTGGAAGAAGCCGGTTACCTCATCAAGATCGAAGAACATGTTCATTCAGTGGGGCACAGTGAGCGTAGTGGCGCAGTGGTAGAACCATATTTGTCAACTCAATGGTTTGTAAAGATGAAACCTCTCGCCGAAAAGGCAATTCAATTGCAAAAGAGCGAGGACAAGGTAAGATTTGTACCCGAGCGATTTGAAAAGCTTTATGTGGACTGGATTGAGAATATCCGTGACTGGTGTATCTCACGGCAATTGTGGTGGGGGCATCGCATCCCGGCATGGCATTGTAAAAACTGTGGGGAAATCACTGTATCCATGGAAGATCCATCTTCTTGTTCCAAGTGCGGAAGCTCGAACATTTTGCAAGATGAAGATGTATTAGATACATGGTTTAGTTCTGCTTTATGGCCTTTTTCTACGATGGGCTGGCCTGAAAAGACTGCTGATTTAAGTCGGTACTATCCAAACAACGTATTGGTTACTGGGCATGATATCATCTATCCTTGGGTCGCACGTATGATCTTCACTGCATTGGAGTTTACGGGTGAAAAACCATTCAAGGATGTTATTATCCATGGATTGGTTCGTGACGCAGAAGGGATCAAGATGTCCAAATCGCTTGGTAACGGAGTTGATCCGCTGGAAGTCATCGACCAATATGGTGCAGATACCATGCGGTTCATGATTTCGACTGGATCAACACCAGGTCAGGACCTACGCTTCCGATGGGAACGCTTGGAATCAGCACGTAATTTTATTAACAAGATTTGGAATGCATCGCGCTTTGTATTAATGAACCTTGATGACTTCGGTGTCAACGATATCGATCTCTCTGGGTCATTGAATACGGCGGACCAATGGATTCTAACCCGCTTGCAGGAGACCATTAACTACGTGACACATCAATTGGAAGAGTATCACTTTAACGAAGCTGGTAAGGCGTTGTATGAATTTATATGGGATGAATTCTGTGACTGGTACATTGAATTTGCGAAGTTGTCGTTGTACGGGGATGATTCAAACGCGAAAAAAACCACTCGATCCGTTCTCTGTTATGTACTTGATCGGATTCTTCGCTTACTCCATCCATTCATGCCATTTGTTACAGAAGAAATATGGCAAAACCTGCCACATGAAGGAAAAAGCATCATGATTGCAAAATGGCCAGAGTTCGTCGAGCGCTTCCAATTCCCCGAAGCAGTAGAACAAATGAATCTCTACATGGAAGTAATTCGCAGTGTTCGGAATATCCGTGCCGAAGTGAATGTACCGCTTAGTAAGAAGGTAAATATCTTCATTCGGCCGGATAATGAAAAAACGTTAAACTATATGCGCCGTGGGGAGATGTGGATTCGCCAACAATGTAATCCGGAAAATCTTATTATAGGTTCGGATATCTCGATTTCCGAGAAAGCCATGACCGCTGTGGTGACAGGAGCAGAAATCTTATTACCACTCGCAGGATTGATTGATATTGATCAGGAAGTGGAACGTTTAAAGAAAGAACTGAAGACACTGAATGCAGAAGTCGAGCGAGTTCAAAAGAAACTGTCGAATCAAGAGTTTATAAATAAAGCTCCTGCTCATGTGGTAGAAGAAGAACGCAAAAAGGAAAAAGATTATCTTGAAAAACGAGAGAAAGTGAAAGCACGATTGGCCCAACTTCAGAGTTAATAAAAAAGGGGATGGATCTTTATAAAGGATGCATCCCCTTTTTTATTTAGGGTATGTTGTTTGGCTCAATGTCAGATGTTAATCGGTATCCTCTTTGATTGACCATATCGAGCGCAGTCTGAACGTTGTTGGATGCGATGTACAACAAATCAGTGAGTTTATCGGGTTTGCTTGAAATTACTTTGTTAGTGATTTCGTCTACTGTCATATTCGGGAAAGTAGCAGAAAATATTTCTAAATTATGTTCGATTGTTAGTCTTGTCAACTTTCTTTCACTGAGGTTTTTGGAAGAAATTCTGCTTGGATTATTATGAATACGATAAAGGTGATAAGGTATTTCAAAGAAATGGATATTGTTTTCCTTGTTTTGCTTAAATCTGGCGTTTAACAGAGAAACCGCAAATGACCAGTCTTGCCATTTTAAGATCGACTCATGATAACATCCTGCTCGAATAGCATCTTCTTTCCGGTAAATGATACTCGTTTGTGCATGATGTTTGTGGAGAATTTGCGTAGATGTAACAGGGTATGCCGAAATGGTGTATCCGTTGTAATCACCAAACATGCAAGAGATGGAGTGTACAAAAGCTACATCCGGTCGCTCCTCAAGAACTTGAATCGCCCGATCTGCATACGTTCCTGAACTCAATATCTCCTGATCAGTATTTAAGCAATCATCGGCGTCCAAAGGCAGAATGTAGTCATATTTCGCCAACCGTATACCAACATTTCTGGCATATTGAGCTCCTTGATTTTTTTCCATTCGAATGACTATTGTATCTCCAGCCCTCTCTGTCTCTAGTAGAGCTTCCAGAGTTTCGGCTTCGGTTGATCCATCATCAATTACTATACACTCATGCTCACATTGAAAAGGTTGTTTTCGGATAGAATCAACAGCATCCACAAGGAAGCGCCCAGCATTAAAGCATGGGATAATGATGCTTATTCCTCGCCTGCTCATAGTCGGCTCCCTTTCTCTGTGAAATTATCACTGGTTATTGGCAATAAGAGTCACCTTGTTTGCTTTAAAATAATCCTCTTTTCCAGATCGATCCTTTTCCTGGTATGGTTCAACTTTAATATCCACTTTCCAATTGTGGTAGTTAAAGTTAATCAAATTTAGCAGATCTTCTATAGTGAGTTGGGCTTCGTTTTCTATTAAAATCTCATTGCCATCACCTGATTTCCTTCGGATATCTGTAAAGATAACAAGATAGTGCCATCCTCTTTTGTTTGTTTGTCTGACTAAAACATTGATTAACTCTTCAACCTTACTTTTTCTTAAAAAATGAAGCACATCTTTTGAAACAACGACATCATATCGTTCCTCTGGTGTAAATATATTCAGATCTCTCTCTATGATTGTTATTTTTCCACTTAAAACTGTGTCTCCAAGTCTCTTCTCAAAATAGTCCCGTTTAACATAGTCAACAGCTGTAACTTGAAATCCTTTTTGCGCCATTTCTATTGAATAATTGCCATATCCATATCCCAGATCAATGGCTCTCAATCCAATCCCATTGGGAAAATTACTCAAGACTTTAAGAAAATCCATCGTAACTGGTGCCAATAAATTTTCTTGCGTTGATATCCGGTTTTTCATAGCTTTTTCATAAAAAGATTTTACTGAACTTTGTGGCATGATAATTCTCAAATCCAATCACTCCATGCTCAAATAAAATCAAAAGAAACGGGATATCCAGGTTGTTGGATGGAGGTAGCAATGGCTTGTGTCAAGCGCATGGTCAGCAGATGATTATCTAACAGGCTTCTTTCTTCCTCATCTAGAAGCCATTTAGTCATTAATTTTCGATTACTATCACTATGAAACAGTCCACTGAAGGTTTCTGATGTGTTATATTCTTCATCTGGGAGCAGAGAGGCATTCGTTCGTGTGGAAATTCTTGCAAAAGCGTCGATCCTTTCAATTTCTTTGATGTTGCGTATTGGTACATCAAAGCATTGTACATTAACAGAATGTAGAGTAGAGAGCTGTGCTTCAAAATCAACATTCGACACTCTCCCATTCTTGTTATAGACCCCCTCTGGGAATTCCCTCCACGAACGAACTGATGGTGTAGTTTGTTCCAGTGAGATAGTACCCAGGGTTATGGTTCGTCCTGATTGTTTGTCTTTCATACAAAAGGTGGTGGTTACATCTGTTTCACCATATTTGCATGAGTTTTCGCCAATCGAAGACCACTCAGGCCGATTGTCATCAAATTTTTCACTGAATATTTTTGATATTCTATCGTTCTGGTCTGCAGGATATGCAACATAAGAACTTAAAGTTATTATAAAGCTGGTATTAGGGAATACTAATTTATTCAGACTGAGAAATTGAACTGTGAGATCAACATAATGATAACCGCCATGCATAATCATTCCATATCCATATTTGTAAGGGTGATCTTCACGTAATTCATATTCATGATGCAGGTTCCAGACACCCCCTGCGTGCCGGAAGTGAAAAGATGTCAGAGGAGCCTGTAGTTCGATCATCTTCGATCTCAAAGAATCCATCACAATATCATTGTATATTTGATGATATCGACTCAGTGTCATGATGGAATGCTTCGCTGAATGATTTTTTGCTTCATTTATCAGATATTGCATCGTAGATTCAATCAAGCAAGGCTCAAATCGCCCATCTTTCATCGGTGCAAATATTGGTTTTTCAGTAAGACTAGGAATTCCGTTTTCCACACAGTACCTTAAGTAACCTTCATGCGCTTTCAACTCAGCGGCTATATAAACTTTGATAGTACTTTTTTTATCTATCAGTTCCCTGAATATTGGCTCAAAATCAGCGCGATTTGCCCACTCGTCAATATGTTGAGGATCGGGGAGAAAAAATACGTTTTCCGGCTTCAACTCCAATGATTCAATTCTTTTTATAATCTCCTCTCTTTGTGATTCGAGATCAATGATCGAATATGAATCAATGGCACCTGCGCTAATCGCTTCTTGAATACAGGACAAATATTTGTTTGAAACTATTTCATCGAAGCCAACAACAACTAAGTGAGCAACTTTCGTCATTTTCTAAATCCCCCCGTGTCTTATCTATTGTGAAGTGAACTTCTTTCCTTTATCTCGCAAACTTTCCTCTTTAATACTTGATAAATCAATTAATTTCCCCCAAATGATATCCCACTCATCAGGAATAAACTTTTGGTATCCACTCGCATGAAAAAAAGTTAATTCTCCAAAAACAATCTGTGCATTAATAGAATAAAAATCTACCCGAACTTCACAGAAAGGTTCAGCTAATTTCTCTGCGATTGATATCATTTTTTCTAATTGAGTCGGCTTCTTAATCTCAAATGGAACATGGGGATATCGCAATCTGATATTCATTAAACTCCAATTGGTGTCATATATGTTTCTGCAATGTTCTCCAAACCGGTCAACGTCTACCTGAATATAATGGGCCCTTCCTCCAAAACAAAAAATCTTATAATCATAAATCGTCGTCCCATCCTCATTTTGCAGAAATTTTTCGCAAATAATTTTGCGTTGGATATTGGAGTAATTCCATTCTCCCATCCAAAGTCCGAACGTTTCCTTTAGCCATCTGTTTAATTGTTTTCTTGTTTTTTGGATATCTAATGTGTTCTTATTTTTACAGATAATATTGTATCCAGTACCATGGTTGCACTTTAATACAAATTGGTTTGGCAATTTTTCAAAGTCTATTTCATCAGGATGATCATACACTCCATAAAGATCATTGAGGATGCTTTCATATCCTTGTTCTTTTACATACTGTCTAACTAACCATTTATCTGCACAAACAGTAAGTAGAGGATCGCGCCAATTGTATTTTAACCACTGAAGTTTTTCAGTGTATCGTATTGGATTTTCTAAATTAAGAGTATAACCAGTGTACCATTTGTATAAAAATTTTAGATATGCTTCATAGTTGATTTTAAATAACAATGTCATGGTCTTTTTTCGAATAGTATTAAATAAGTTAATCATAAAACCTCCTTCTACATTTAATAATAATATTAATTATCTAAGAATTATATTGTTATTGAGTTATTTTTTTAATATATCCTCATTTTTAATGAATGGATACCCGGCATTGAAACCGGGCACCCAATGGTATGAAAATGAACTATTTAATGAGTGACACTTGGTAAGGTTTGCTTTAGATAAGCTTCGATATAATTCTGATCCTCGGATTCAATGTTTTCTGGGAGCTTCGTAAAATCAAAATACCGAGCTTGGTTAATCTCCGCATTCTCTTTAATTTCTCCAAGGATATCTCTTGTAACATACACTGCGGTTACTGCATACCCTTCATTCTCATCGTCAAACCTGAAAATATAATTTTTACCAGAATATACACCAAGCATTTGAAGATTTCCGATCACCAGTCCAGCTTCTTCATATACTGCTCGCCGTGCAGTATCCTCTAACGTTTCTCCTAACTCCATAAGACTTCCAGGCAAGCACCATTTCCCTTCTTTTTTATGTTGGAGAAGCAATTGGCCCTTTTCATTAACAACCAATACAGTCGAGCCAACAACTACAAAAGACCGTTGACCAACTACTTTCATTGTTTCATACCACCTGATTCTGATGGTGGAAGTGCAAAGGGAATCACCTGAGTCCATTGCGTATTCATTTGATTTAAAAAATTCTTGTCCGGTCCACTTCATGTGCGATAAGGAGTTTGGTGAATGTATGCTGGCCTTTCGACCTTTCCAGCAAGGTTTCTACATGTTTTTTCAGAACGCGGCATACCATCTGTTTTGTTTCATAGTCCAGTTTTAATACAATCTCTCTTTGTTCCAATATTTTTCCCTCCAGTTTTGAACGAAACTTTTTCGATCGCTCCACGCCCATCCAATCAACAGAACAAAATTAATTTTCCCTTCCACTTTTTCTAGTGTTATAATAAGAGCGAATCAATTCTTTTTTTGGGAGCCGTTCTTTTGTGGCTCTCTTTTTTATCTCAAAAACCTTACCGCTGATCCAAGTCACCCCCGGCTGCATCTCCACCATGATACTGTCCCAAAAGTGAATCTTCACCTCCTCCTCCTTTTCTGTCTCCAAGTTAACGGTCAGGGGTTTGCAAACTTCGGGAACAAAGTTCATTTTTACAACGTTTTCTTTCTCTTTGAAAACAGGAGAAATATATCCCTTGGAATCTATTTTGACTTCGTACTGTGGTTGAGATTTTAAATCATTGATGAATCGATAAAGTTCAAACGGGTTTCCCACAACACACATCTTTAACAATCTCAGCACCTCCCTCATAAAATAGATTTTGTTTCCTTTACTCTTTTTTTGTTGGTGCTTATATTGTAATATAAAGTTGATAATTTTTCATTAAGTTCAAATTTTTATTTTCAGGCTACTATTTGCAAAAATAATTTTATTTTTCATAATTGATTTGATAATAATGAATTCGCTGCAAAAATTACAAAAATAGAAAGGGGAGGACTTATGGACAAACCCATTGACCGTGTCACTATCGGTCACATGATTCGAAAAAAAAGAAAGGAATTACGTTTGCGTCTAGAGGATGTCGCCGATGAAAATGTATCTCCCTCCACGATCAGCAATATCGAACGCGGAGTTCAAATCGTGGCCAAAGAGAAGATCGCTTATGTGGCTCAAAAGCTGGAAGTTGAAATACCCGAAGTTTCTTCCATGCTAAGGCAAATCGGTAAAAGGGAACAAAAGATATTGTCCAAATTGAAAAGATTAATGAGCACAACCGATTTCGCCGATCCGGCCAAAGCGCTGAAACGAATCGATGACTTAAAAGTGGATGAGTTTTAACCCTTCTATGCGATGTCCCTTTATCTCAAAGGTCGATGTCATCTACAAAAAGGAAATTATAGTCGAGCAGAAAACCTTTTCTTGGATGTTTTTCGTTTTCTGGATAAAAATGATTTCTATGCCAGACACAATGTAAAAGCGTTTTGCTATTACGACTATGCGAGATTGTTTTACTACAATAATGACTTCAAAAATGCATTAAGCTATACATTAAAGGGAATTGATGCTTTTAAACCAAATGAACCAGGTGTGGAGCTCATTCATTCATTAAAGATCAGTAAAGCCATTTATCTCGAGAAATTGGACAGATATGAAGAATCATTAAGAGCCATTGACGAACTGTGGGAGGATAGCTATTCCATCAAAAATATTTTCGTTCTTCTGAATATGTATGAAACGAAGGCATTTATTTTAAAGAAACAAAAAATGCAAGAAGAGGCTATTAAGTTAGCTT
This sequence comes from Lihuaxuella thermophila, assembly GCF_900110165.1. GTDB lineage: Bacteria > Bacillota > Bacilli > Thermoactinomycetales > Thermoactinomycetaceae > Lihuaxuella > Lihuaxuella thermophila. Next base: position 5,798 of record NZ_FOCQ01000009.1, on the reverse strand, counting down.
ATGAGGGAATTGATATCGCCAGAGTTAACAAGGTTCCCGACCGATTATTTGATCTGTATACACTCCTTGGTAGTATCTATATGGAACTCAATGATCTGGATGAAGCAGAAGATTGTATTTTGACCGCTTTGGACTTTAAAAATAAAGTCAAAAAAGAATATTTATTAATCGGTTCCTACACACTTTTAGGAAGAATAAGAATGAAGCAGGAACGTTGGGAAGAATCTCTGCAATATCTTCAGGAAGCTGTAAGAATTGGAGAAAAAACAAATGATGCAAAGAGATTAGGATGGGCATTAATCGCGTTGGGAGACTGGTATCAAACAAAAGAAATGTATTCGGAGGGTGTAGACGCATATCAAAAAGCATTAGAAATTGGGAAACTTAAAGAAATTAAGAAGCTACACCGTATCGCTTTATTGGAATTGAGTAAGTGCTGGAAGCATATAGATAGGAGCGAATTTGTCACGTCCCTTGAAAATTTGTTTGATGTTGAAGTACAATTAGTGGACGAGAGGGAATTTTAACTTATAATGAAAGCATCAACAGGGAGGAAAACATTATGCTCAAACATCGTAACGATCCACCAGACAGTTCCACTGTTCGATAAATTTAAAATAATCTCAACTTCAGCTTAGGATGTCGCTCCTAGGCTATTTATTTTTATCGAAAAGTTAAGATAGCTCAGATTGTGTAGAACTAATTATTGAAGTCACTGAAAATATGATTTTCTGGCTCGTATTGATTTATAATGAGCATGGCCCGCCGATTTATTTGGTAGGCCATTTTCAATATTTCCTCTCTGTTGCTTAAATTGTGCTTCTTGTTCCGAGCTGTAAAATTCTATTTCTTTGAAGCCCATATTTAAGACCTAGTTTTCACTTCTTCATCGTCTTTAGTAATTAAAAGTGAATAAAAACTTTTTGGCAAAACTAATCCTTCAGAACAAAAAAGCAACTCACTAGACTTTCCTTTATTAGCGGCACTATGGTTGATGATAAATTCTCGATAGGAAAGATCACTGTAAATCTCTATAATTTCATCGGCTACATCATATGTAGTTATCCATGCATGTTTCTGTATTTTTTTTATCTCATTATAAAGAGCTAGGTGATCTTGATAGCTGTAAAAGTTCGTATACAATTCTCTTCCTTTTTTGAAGTAGGGTGGGTCAAAAAATATAAAAGCTTTTTTCCTCTGCTTGTTTACCACTTTTTTAATAAATTCAACAGCATCTAGATTATACAATCTAATTCTAGACTTCTTCTTGTTGATTTCCCGTATTTTGTAGATTAGATCTTCTTTATTAAATCGACAATCTATTAAATACTTTCCCTGCTGCTTAAATCCACCAATTGGTCCAGCTTTAATAATCCCTGAGCGGTTTGTTCTGTTAAGAAACAAAGTAGAAAAACCTAATTCTAACAAAGAAATATCTTCATCTTGATTCATAACAATTGAACGATGTTTTTCCCATTCTTGAATGGTAATAGGTGTATTATAAATCATCTCTATTAGCTCTTCAGAATAATTTAAAATACTATACCATAATGCGAAAATCCGCTTATCAAAGTCATTAATAATAATCTTGTCAGTGTAATTTCCAAATAATAGATACAATGCAACCCCCGCACCACCAGCAAATGGTTCAATATAAGTTGCACCTACTATTTCATTCTCAATCAATATATCTCTAACAATAGATGCAACTTTTATTTTTCCACCCGGATATCGGAGAGGAGACCAAAAATTTTTTCTACCCATAATTCAATCTCCCTTTTTAAAATAAAAACACATACGTATTAAGATACTTGTACCATTATATAATGGTTATAGCAGTTTCTTAATATGTAAATGGACTTGTTAGAAAAAATACCTAGTTTTCTCACTAGGTATTTTTAGCTAATAATAGATTTTGCAAAGTCTTCCAAACTACTTACACCTGGTTTTAGGCTAATTGAGGCATATTTATGTGCTAATACAATAGGTAGTAATGCATTTTCATAAATATCAACTTCTAGTTCGTTTATTAACGCGGCTATTTTTCCTAAATTTTTGTACGAGACATGTGAAAAAAACATTTTCCTGAAATATTTAGAACTCTTATCTACAGGATACATAACATTAATAACATAAGGTTTACCATTGGGATCAAAATAAACGATATCCTGCCCATAATAAGTTTCCGCACCAAAAGAACCAGATCCCATTTTAGGTTGAATATACTTAAATCTATATTCATCATCAATAAGAAGGATCTTTGACTTAGGTAATCTTTTCTCATAACTTCCAACGAGGGACTTCTTTTTTATATGTTCTAGTAAAAGATTGACATGATCTACCACTAAACCAGACTTAGTTAATCCAAAGAAAACCAATGGTTCTAAACTATAATCCATTAACATTTCATTAACTGATAAAAGGTAACGGTGTATTGAACGACTCACTTTTGCAGGTTCACCAAAAATAGCTAATGGTCCATCCAAGATGAATGCAATCTGACTTAAAGTTTTCAGACAATGATCTTTTCCTAGTCGATTTTTCTGGGATAAAATACTCATGATCAAGTTTATTGGATACAATTGTTCTACTACCCTAGCTAAACGACTTAAGATTCCTCTAGCACCAAACTCTTCATCTATTGTCTCATGTAGTCTCAGATAATCAATCAACAAAAGCTCCCTTTTACAAAATGGACACTTTGCTGTTTTATTTGCATTATTGAAATCTTCCTTCTTAAGTAATTTTTTACTTTCTTTCCACTCCATAGTATTATTTTTCGACTTCTCTCTGACAGCCGCAAATTGTTTTTTGCAAGGATCTTCAATACAGTTGAAGTTCCTTGCAATATCATCTTCTGATAATAGCAGATAAAGAGTATCTAATAAACTCGGACTTTCATTGTTATAAGTCCGGGAACTCTTAAAATAGTCATTAATTTTAAAACGAATTGAGTCTGTCAAATTACTGTGTCCGTCAATACTAGTATTAAAAATAGGTAAATCTAATGAATGAGTATGTGCATTAGTAATTTTATTATATTCAATAGGATTAACAATTCCATTTACAACAACTTTTGACCTTTCCGCCAACTTCACCAAGTTTAGACTAAACTGCATAAAACCAACTTCTGCACTTGGAAAACGCTCATTAACGGGCACAAAATCAAAACCGGAATCAATAGAAAAGACAGAACTACAACTATATCTTAACGGGGTAATATCAATAAATTTTTCTTGTATTTTTTCAGTAAACTCACCAGGATCACACTTCACCTTATATTTACTTAAAGACTCTTTAATTTTGGGGTTAGCTAGAATCCGGTTGTGTGCTAGTTTATTTGATGTCTCATGTACAAACGGCATTAACTATCACCTTCAAACTTTTTAATCTGTACAGGAACAACAAAATTTTGTGACATGGTTTTGATTCTTGCAAATCCTACATCCTTTGCTCTTAATAGAGAGTCTTTAAAGTCTCCAAAATCATAAAATTTAGCCAATGTTTTAATCTCATCTTCGTTGTTTAAATGTGTAACAAACCAGTTCTCCGTATTTGAAAGAATGTTTTTGTTGATTGATGAAGGTTCTTGTGTAGAATATACTAAACCAATTCCATACTTTGCGCCTTCTTTGGCTGTTCTTGGCCAAATATCTGTCAATTCCATCTCTTTACCAATCAAGTTGTGAGCCTCTTCAACATAGAGAATTACTTTGGGTGGTATGTCTCCACTAGTAAAGACATCGAGGTTATTATTAAAAATTTTCTCTACGATCTTTTTAGTGATTCGATCTCTAACATCCTTTTTTCCATTTGAAATATCCAGGATAATGACTCGACCAGCTCTCATATCTTCTAGAATCCGTGCAACGTAATCTTTGTTTAAGCTGTTCTCATGATAAGCGTCTAGGCCAAGTTTTGCTATAGTCCTAAAACCTAAGTAAGGTTGGTTATTTGAGTTTTTTTGATGGATCAAATTCATTAGAGTGGCCGTCTCATCACGAATTAAATCTCCTCCGCTACTAGATTGAATACCAACTTTCCTGTTTATTTCATCAAGTTGTTTGAGAATTTGACCAAATTCCTCCATAGGTAAATATTTCTTTTCTGTTAATAAACTTATGATATTTGATAACCATGAATCATACTTTTCATATTCCCTAATTTCTTTTGAAACTTTCTTTCCAACTGATTGGTCCTCAATCTCCTTGAGCATTTCATTAATGCTTTTTTGAGTTTTTTCCAAAGATGTTTTGCTAAAGGGCACTTGTAGTTTTAGGTCTCTACTAGTACAATTACATAAATATAAAAGATATTGGTATAGTGTTTTATTAATGGCGAATCTATTTTTTAAATTGTAGTCTACTTCTGGGTCTTCCCACATACTAACGTCCATGTTCATAAACGCTTCAATGTCATTAGAACTATTTTTAGAAGAGGATTCTAATAAGGATACGATAAATTCATGAGCTAATACTAAGTTTTTATAAAAGTTGAATTTTAATCGTTTTACAACATCTGACTCTGCTACCTTTTGATTTAATGTGTAAACGATTGAGTTTGGTATATCGTTAGATATGGAAATTTTCTTCTCTAGATTCCCGTCTTGAACATTAGGAAAAGCATACTCACCATTAATATCAAAAACAATCTGGGAAACTTTGAGTCCATGACTTTCACAACTTTTGTTTATGGCTTTAATTAATGTTTTTACAGTATTGGATTTTCCTGTCCTAGTCATTCCAAATGTTGCCGTTCTTCTCGCAATAAAATCAAATGGATTTACGTATACCTTAACATCTGCAGACTGAGATTGCATACGATTTGTCGAAGTATAACGAATGTTCCCAATTTCATACTGCTCGAGATCATCATAATTTTGGACATGAATCCCGTTGCGTATTAATTCTTCTACTATGGTCTTTTTGCGAATTGGATCAATAAAGTTTACAATTTTTTGAAGCGATTCTCCTTTCGGCTTATATATATAAAGTGACTTTTGTCCGTAATAGTTCTCTAAATCGGCTCCGAAAAAAAGTTCTCCATTTTCTTCGTAAAATGTTCCTAGTACTCTACACTCAAGGCCTGTAAAACCCATTTCCTTTTTAGAATAATCATCATAGTTAAGAGATCTATTTTCAGGAGCATCCTGATCCAAGTCTTGTAAAGATTTGATCTTATCTACTCTTGTTTTAATCCATAAATCATCATCTGGAACTTTACATTCAGAAAGTACTCTTAATAAAATAACTTCTTTATCTATATCATTTGCTTCAATAAATGCTTGTTTTCGAAAAGGTGTGGCAATAAGAAAACTGTTATGAGGGATACCATTTGCCCCCATTTTCCAGAAGTCATTAGTTAAAAAAGAAACTTTTCTATAATTTACATCAAAACTATAACCAACAATATCTGATTCATTGACTATTTGCAAAAGTTTACTATCTTTTAATGCGACGGTCATTACTTGTTCTTTGATCTCTTGTTCAAACATTTTATACACCCCCGAGCTAATTTGATATATTTAATATTTATGAAATTATCGCACAAACGATTGATAAGGTCAATACGACCACTTTACAAAAATAGTAATTTTTTTGTCTGTATTAAGGTTATCATTAATTATTACATATGAAGTTTTTGGACTAAGTTTTGAGTGACAAATTACAGATAATTGAAATTTAAATATTTTTTGCATACTCTTATAGCGCCCCAATTTAAAATGCGACGGTTAGATGTGTAGAGCTCTCCGGTTTTGATAGAATTCTGCTTAAGGAGGAACCGGAGATGAAACGTCG
>NZ_FOCQ01000014.1 GCF_900110165.1 Lihuaxuella thermophila | reverse complement strand
CTCACTCCGCTTTGAATTACAGGTCTCCAAGAGAATTTAGACAAATGCTAACTCAAAAAGTTGCATAATTGTCTGGACTTATGGGGGGCATTAAGCCGCAGCTTATTATGTTGCAGGCCGGATTAATAAGAACTATTATATGTGGCGACTTAAAAGAACAGTTATTAACTGGTTCAGGAGATGGTAGTATACAGCGAGAAGGTGGACAGTTCTATTCACCTTCTCGCTTAGTATCATTAGTCATAAGAGAGGGCACAAGTGATGAAAAAACTAGTTATTAAATGCTTATACTTCTATTTATTCCAATTATCATTAATTACTACAGGCTATATAGTTGGAGTGTTCGAAATTGACTTTTTAGGTATACTTCTTATTCCTTTACTTGTGACAGCAGTATTTTTTGTTTTGAATTATATCAAAAATAGGGGGATGAGCAAGTGAAGGACGATCAATTATTTATAAAGAGCGAAGGTGATAAGTCTAGAGTATATGTTCAATTGACGGATGAAGAAATTGAAGAACTAATGACTCTTTTGACTGAATTAAAGTTTTTTGGTGATCAATTTATTTGGAGGAAAGATGATCAATTTGAAACTAATCAAAAAGTTGATTTATGCTTTCAAAAAGTAAGTTTTAATGCTGTAGGTGAAAAGTATATTGATCGGGAAGGGTCTACTAAAATTCATAGTGAAACAATAGGTTTTTGGGTGAGTGTATTTTTGATTTTGGTAGGAGCAGGTACAGTTATTTTTGGTGTATTCTACTATATTTTTTAATGAGGACAGATCTATTCAGGTGGGGGTATTGGTGAATTTGGTCCTAGTGTTCTGTCAGTGCTAAAATTGTAGAAAAGTTAAAGTCAAAATGGTGTGGATCGACAATTTATGATGCTAAATCGTTCCAATACACCTGTGATGCAAAAGGAAACATCACGAGTGTTGTCTTCAATGCGGTCGTCACTTCCTATGTCTATGACGAACTTGACCAGCTCATCAAAGAAACCAGACCCGATGACACCATCTATGAATACACCTATGACGCCGTCGGAAACCGTCTCACCAAGAAAGTCACTCCTCCCGGGGGAACAGCAACCACAACCACCTATACCTACGACGATGCCGATCAACTGACCGCTGTTAACGGGACCAGCTCTATGACGCCAACGGAAACTTCACCAATGACGGAAACCGCACCTACGTGTATGATGCCGAGAACCGTCTCACCGCAGTCAAGGACAGCAGTGGAGCGACCATCGCTTCCTTCACCTACCGGGCGGACGGAATGCGGAAAACGATGACGACTTCATCTGGTACGATTACGTTCCATTACGATGAGGACAACAATGTCACGTATGAGTCAGATGCAAGCAACAACGTCGTAGCCAGATACACCTACAATTCCAATAACCAGCCCGTCAGCATGACCCGTGGAGGAAAAACGTATTACTATCAGCTCAACTATCGCGACGGTGTCGTGGCTTTAACGGATGCTAATGGAGCTGTAGTGGCTACCTATGAGTATGATGCGTATGGTAATCTGATTAAAGAAACAGGAACGGTGGAGAATCCTTATCGGTATGCGGGGTATCGGTATGATAAGGTGACGGGATTGTATTACTTGCAGAGCAGGTATTATAATCCAGAAGTAGGCAGATTCTTGTCAAGAGATACTTTTGAAGGATTCGATGACGAACCGCTGAGCCAAAATAGGTATATTTATGTAAACAACAATCCTGTAAAATTTGTTGATAATGATGGTCAATACAGAAGATATGTAAGTATTTCTCGGCGTAGTATGAAAATTTACCTATCACATAGATGGTTAGATATGATGATGGGATTTGGTACAATTGGAGGCGCATTGAAAGGTCAAATAAAGAGATTTTTTGGAAAGCTTGCTTCAAGAGTGCTATCTGTATTAGTAATTTCAATAGCGGTGCTTTGGACCTATAGTGATTATCATGGTTACAAAGGTGTAACGATTTCTATTTCCTTGGTGTACAAGCATTGGTACGCAAAATATAAAAATTATCGAACAGGCAAGTATTGGTGGGGGTCACTTTTCTGGATTGCATATCCAAAAGTTTCTATTAGACCAGGCAAAACATTTAGGTCAAGGTCGAATAAGCAATATAGTTATTCGAGCTATGGATACTACTATTGATTTTGAGGAGAAGGAGTATGCTAAGTAAAATATTAAGTGTTACTCAAGCTTTGATTATTATTTATGTTTTGTCTTATCTGATTTCAAAATATTACTTTGATGTTAAAATGAATATTATTTTTGATTTAATATTTGGGTTGTGTGTTTTTTTAATGTTATTTTGTTCATGGTTGAAGGGAAAAATGGATTAAAGGGAATTTGTTAATTTATTGATAAATCTGGCAAAGATTTGCCAGGTTTATTTATGGAAACTTGGAAATGGAAACAGGAACGTTGGAGAATCCTTATCGGTATGATAAGGTGACGGGATTGTATTACCTGCAGAACAGGTATTATAATCCTGATACGGGTAGATTTTTGACGAGGGATCCTGACTCAGGTGAAGAGATGGAGCCATTAACTCTCAACAAGTACATTTATGCTGGAAATAATCCTGTAATGAATATAGACCCAGATGGTAACTTTTTTAAAATATTAAAGGGCTATGCAAAACGGGTAATGAGGTGGCTTGTTAATGTCATATTTAGAGAGTTTATAATGAAGCCTGTTACAGTTGCTCTGTCATTTTTCGTTCCATGGTTTACTACTATGAGAGGACTAAGGGCACTTCGGCCACCAATTTAATAAATTAAGTCGAGCAAAGATTGGTCGAAGAGTTTGACGGAGTATAAAAGCAGGTCTTAGGGAGTTTTTTGGGCAGTATTGGTGTAAATGCCATAACAGCCGCAAATAAATATTTTAGTCCTGATTACTACTTGCTTAGGACAAAGTATGGTCGAATTTATGTATATCGGATGACTCGTCTTAAGAATGGAATACTCAGAATGATCGGGTAGAATGTACTTCTTGCTTTATTGTAATTAGTGTAAGAAGTCTTTTTTGACGTAGCACACTCTCTTAGAATTTGTTAGATGAAGAGTGTGCTACTATTTTCAATAAAAAGGAAAGGTGGGATAGTTATGGAAAAAGTAATGATAAGCACAAGGCGATTAATTATTATTATTTTATTTATTGTTAGTGTATCAAAAATTGATGGATGGATTTATTGGATGACTTTATTATTTGGAGTTCTTTTTGTAATTTCTTTTATACATTTATATCGATTTGGGAAATCTAACGAAATGTTATTTTATTTCATCGGCTCTTTTATTCTACTTATTATCTTATTAGTTCATTTTATTTTAGAGTGACATACACGGTTTAATCCCATAAAATTCGAGTTAAACTTCCTTATCCTCACTCGATCGCTATTTTTTAATTTCATTTACTTGAAACGGGCAAATTCTCACGATCACTGGCCTGATTTTTTGTTGTTTGACCTTTAATAAATTCAAGCGGTCAAACAAACTGCCATGAATCCGGTGTTTATTATAAAAATCGATGTGATCGGTTACAGCCTCAGCTCATGCCGAGTCAAACATTCTTTTTCAAGAGCAATATGAAAAGATTCGATATGGGCATTCTTGTTTGGCGTTTTAAGTGGAATACACTCATATTCCAGTGTAATGCTACCCTCAGAATGCGACGGAGGTCAAGCAAAATGAGTGGAGAGCTCTCCAGAATAGACCTCCATCGGTGTTAGATAGCCTAGCGAAGAATGAGCCGTTCATGGTTGTAAAAGTGAATGTATTGTTCAATGGAAGCACGAGCCTCTTCCAGTGTACGGTATTCATTGAGCCAGATCTCTTCTTCTTTCAGAGTGCGGTACCACTTACCATTGCTTTGTGGATGACGATAGGATGGCCGAATCGGAGTAATCCCCAATGTGATGTCAGTATTATCAGGTGCATTTTCACAAGGGCTTAAAATGATGAAAAGGGCTAAATCATTAAGGAAGTTCAGAGAATGAGAGCAGTACACAGGTATTTGCGTGCAGTTAAGATCTAGAGGAATACAAGATTCATAAGGAAAGCATTTCTGTAATAGCTCTCCTTAAATGGTGAAAAAGAGAGCTATTTAGAATTGCTTCCCTTAACAAAGAATAAATTTCCCACTATATAAACTTTTTTAGATTACTTAAGAAAAACTGAAAGGACTGTTGTTTTATGATTTGGGTGTATATTTTTTTGACGGTAATAGGGATATTATTTATATATGTTGGGATTAAATTCAATACAAGCTCTGAAAGACCAGAAGTCTATGGTAATCCTTTAGGGAATTGTTTGTAATAGTTTTGTCTTTTTTTCCTTGGTATGTTACAAAAGCATTATTTATTCTAATAGGAGTTGCGATATTATTATTGATTATATATCGTTACGAGGTGAACCAGGGTGCAAATCCTAAAGATAGGCAGGGAAATTTTATATGATTATGAATGAATTGAAAAAACGGTTTAATCATAATTATAGAAAGGCAATTTCATTATATATGGTGAATTATATTATTTCGTTAATTTATATATTATGCATATATTTTAATAATATTACATACGGGTTAATTACAGTTAGCATTCATTTACTATTCATTGTTTGGCTGGAACATAAGTGGAAGGTAAATAAAAAATTAAAAGGTACGATGTATAGAAAAATGATAGACTATCCTTTCTTTTTTATTTACGTAATTATTTTTTCGTATCTCACTACAAAGTAATAGATTTAATAATGGACATGTACCACACCATTTAAATTTTGGTTCATCGACACTGCAAAAAGGAGCATGGACATGGATCCAAAATATGAAGAAATCATAGTAAAGAACTTTTTTATTAACAGAATTCGAGATCGGATTCTGTATGAATTATCTTCCCCAAAAAGACGAATCCATGCTTTAAATCGTCTATGCCATAATTATAAAGACACTCTTGATGAAAAATACCTAATTGAAGTACCAAAACCAAATTCGAATTATGCTGAAATTGTGAGTTTGTTAAAGAAATATGGGGCGGGGAACTTTTGTTATGCAATATCTTTCAATAAAGACATTGATGGAAAGCATTTGCCATTGAGTGATGCTTTAAAGAAAGCGGTTGGTTACGGTTTGCCATCTTTATTGATCTGTATACCCGATGAACTTGGGTATTTTGAATCTGAACAAGAGTTTGGTTCACCGAAAAGGTTTATTATAAAAAAGGGTGCACATTGAAATGATCGTGTTGACACGCAAAAAAAATATCAATGAGCCTGTCAAGAATAGTAGGAGAAGGTAACTATTAACGTAGAAAAAATGTTTAAAATTATATTAGACTAGGAAGCATGCTGAGGATAACAAGTGACGTTGTTTTCCTATTCAAAGATATATCAGAGCTGTTAGACTTTAGATTTGAAGGGTGGAAGTTCAGCCATGTCCCAGCAATCAGATCACGTATTAGTCGTCGGCGGGACTGGCATGCTTCAAGGAGTGGTTCAATATTTTGCAGGGGTTGGAAGTACAGTGTCTGTAGTGGCAAGAAATGTTTCAAAATTAAATATGCTTGCAGAAAAAGTCCGTGATTTGTCCGGTAATATACATAAGGTCGCTGTCGACTACAGAGATACGAATAAATTTATAGATGTTATACATCATTCGGTTGTTCTGCACGGTGCAATCTCTAAAGCAGTTGTTTGGATTCACAGTACCGCTCCGGATGCCCCTTATGCTTTGGCCAGGTTACTGAACGCATCATCCCCTCGTTGTAAATATTTCCGCGTATTGGGCAGTGCGGCTGCTCATCCTGAAAAATCTTTTGATGATCGGGATTTCTTTAAAAATAACTATTCAAACTTATCGTATCATGAAATTATTTTGGGTTTTGTGGTTGAACAAAACCGATCACGGTGGTTGTCAAGAGAAGAAATTTGTACAGGAATTCTTAACGTGATCCATCAACCTCTAGAGCGTGCAATCATCGGTACCGTTTCTCCGTGGTCATTGCGGCCTTAAGTAATAAAACCAGAGCACGAAGCTTAACTTCTTTATTAAACAATGTCAAACATTTTCGATTCTTAGTCAACTTGACATTGTACCGGGAAAAGCTTGTATTCATGCTGGAAGATGCATACACTCACCAAAAGAGCCGGGAAGGAGAATGACATCTCCTGACCCCGGCTTGTTCTTTATGAGAGATTGACACCAAGCGGGCCCGGCGGGAGATCAAGAACATACAAAAACCCGCCTGATTATGCGCAATGACAACGCATAAAGAGACGGGTGTACACTCTAAAAAACATGTTAACGTTCACTTGTCCGTGCCGCTCTGCCGCTTACCGAATGGCTGGGCTTGAAAACTTAACACTCTTCCGGTTTTCCTTCTGCTGTCGCCGTGCGGAAGGAAGAACCGCATCCGCAGGTCAGGATCGCATTGGGATTATGGATGCTGAAACCGCCGCCCATCATCGATTCTTTGTAGTCGATGACGGTTCCTTTGATCAAGGGCTCATCCTCTTTGTTTACCAACACTTTGATACCGTGTTGGATCAGTTCTTCATCATTCTCGTTTTTCTCGGTATCAAAACCAAGACTATATGAAAACCCGCTGCAACCGCCATGCTGCACTCCTACCCGGAGATAGGTCAGCTCCGGCTGGTCTTGTTCAGCAATCATGTCCTTCACTTTTAAGGCTGCCTGCTCAGTCAGTGTAATCAATTGTTGTCACCTTCCTTCTACTTTACAGTATACAGGTGAACATCCCTTCTATACAACTGAGCAGTTGACGTGCTACGTTCCCGTTATGTTCAGACAACCTTGTATATTTGGATGCTTTCTCTCTCTTTTACCTTTGAAGCATTGCAATGAATGCGATAAATTTTGTCTCCTTTCTTCTTGGCGCATTCTCTCTCCCATTGGTTGTGGAGGTGATCCAATTCACGGCTCAACTGATAAACCTTTGGGTGACCCAGGCCCAAAATCATCGCCGTATCCTCCATCTTCTTTCTCACCGCTTCCATTCTCTCCTCCAAAGTCCGAGTCCACAAAGGACCCCCCTCCTTTATTTGACCCACGCTTAGATAAAAAAATAGGTACATTTGTTCGAACATCCTTGTTACTTTAAGTATACACTGACAATAACTAGAAGAAAAGGCGGATATTTTACAAATTATCCGATTAGATCTCTTCTTTAGACACAAATTCGATCATTTTCTGGACATTTTGAAACAATGGACGGATGAATTGTAAAATAATGTAATTCAATTCCCGGCAAAACCCCCATAATAAAGGGATGTTAAGATGATCTTCATCTATGAGATCACTGGATCGGTTTACATATCCTAATATTTCCTTCTGATTTATTTCACCTTACCATTATGATAAAATAGAAAAGGTCAAAAGTTATTTATTTAGGGTTTCGTAATAATTGTATGATCAGCGAGAAAGGAAGTCTGTTTTGATGACGACAACAAACACGACAGACACTCCGGGAACTGGATGAACGAATTTCCGAAGGTGGAAGTCTGTAGTTGATCGCCTTCCATCCGGCATGTCATTGAAAGAATCCGAACATTTATGTGCAAGCTTTCACAGTTTTTTGGCTCACTCCTGCGAAGGAGCGCGGAGAAACCAATTGACGCGAAGCAGGCCGCATCCCCGTGGAAAGAGACAGGATATAGACATAAGCAGGTACTAATTTCGGAGGAGGAACCCCCCATGTCTTTTCCGATGACAACCTTGGATCAAAACCTGGCACCGATCGCAGAAAAAGTCCGGCAAGGAGAACGTCTCACCCTTGAAGATGGTTTGGCTCTTTACCATTCACCGGACCTGATCACCATTGCCCAGCTGGCCAACGAAGTCAACTTGCAAAAGAATGGAGACCGCGTTTATTTCATCCAGAATATGTACATCAATCCGACCAACGTCTGTGAAGCCAAATGCGCCTTCTGCGGTTTCCGCCGCGACCCGGATGAAGAGGGAGCGTATACCATGTCGGAAGATGAGCTCCTCGAGTATGTGGGAAGCCGTTTTACCGAGGGCATCCGCGAATTTCACATCGTAGGCGGGCACAACCACACCGTTCCTTTTGACTATTATCTGAACACCATCTCCACCCTGAAAAAGCATTACCCAAACGTCACCATAAAAGCTTATACCGCTGCGGAGATCGAATTTTTCTCCCGCATCACCGGCCGTTCGATGGAAGAGATCCTGAAAGAATTGATCGATGCGGGGCTGGATACACTCCCGGGCGGCGGGGCCGAAATCCTGACCGAGCGCTACCGCCTCAAAATGAGTCCGGATAAGGCGAGCACAGACCAGTGGCTGGAGGCACACCGGATTGCGCACAACCTCGGGCTTAAGACGCATGCCACCATGTTGTACGGCTCGATCGAGACTCTTGAAGAGCGGTTGATCCATATGATTCGCGTCCGGGAATTGCAAGATGAGACCGGCGGCTTTATGGTCTTTATCCCGCTGGCCATGCAGCCCCGCAGTGTCAATGCATCGATTAAGCGCCGGACGTCCGCGATGGACGATATGCGCACGATTGCCATCAGCCGCTTGATGTTGGATAACTTCCCGCACATCAAGGCTTATTTCATCAACATCGGCACCCAGTTGGCACAACTCTCCACCCACTTCGGCGCTTCCGACCTTCACGGTACGCTGGTGGAAGAACGGATCAGCCACGCGGCTGGAGCGCTGAGTCAAAAGGCCCTGACCAAAGACGAACTCATCTGGCTGATCAAAGGAGCCAACCGGGTTCCCGTCGAGCGCGATACCTTCTACAATGAGATTAAGGTTTACGAATAAAAGAAGTGGAGCGATCCCAATATCGGATCGCTCCATGTCTTTTTCAGAAACGGATCTCCATCTCTTCGATCGCTTTGTAGATATTGTCCAGCAATTCCTCAGCGGTTTCTGCCATGATCAGTTCCCCGTTGACGAGAGCATAGGGTTGTTCGGCACAAATCCCGCAGTTTCCCAGACAACCGTATTCAATCACATCCAGAGACGGGTCCGTTTCCAGCTTCTTCTTGATCTCCAATACCTCCGGAGTTAGATTATTTATGCAAAACTCAATCAGAGGTCTCACCTTTATTCACTCCGTCCTATGTCACAGCTGCCAAACTATTTCCCGGATATCCGGGATGCTACGATAATGTTATTATACAACAAGATGGGCCTCTGTTATATTTGGCACATACAAAAGAACCGGATGACCAGCATCCAGCTCTTTGTATACATTCAAATCCAATGGCTAACCCGCAATCCCGATCTTTTCCAGAGCGGCATAAATATCCTTCAGCTTTGGATTTCCTTCCGCCACAATTTGATCTTGTATGACAACAACCGGATACCACAGATCCTCTTCGATCACCCGCTTGGAAAAAGATTTCTCCTTTTCCCCTTCCGGTTGATGAATATCGATATAGCGCACGCGGATAATCCGGCTGCCGTATTTTCTGTCTAAAGCTGCCTGCAGCCATTCAGCCGTTTCACGCGAAGAAGGCAGGTTTACACAGCTGGGGCATATTTGTTCCGCACCGTACACGCAAATTTCCACCTGAAGATCCTCCATTTTGTCTCCCTCTTTGATTAAGATAATGCTTGTTTTAAATCATACAACAGATCATCAATATCTTCCACACCGACCGAAATCCGGATCAGCCCGTCGGTAATGCCGAGCTCGGCTCTGCGTTCGGCGGGGATGGAGGCATGGGTCATGCGGGCGGGGACGGAGATGAGGCTTTCCACTGCCCCCAGGCTTTCAGCCAGAATAAACAATTTGACCCTCTCCAACACTTGATCCGCCCGTTTCGCGCTGCCTGCATCGAAGGAGATGATCCCGCCAAATCCTCTCGCTTGCCTTGCCGCGACTTCATGGCCGGGATGGTCTTTCAGGCCGGGATAATATACTTTTCCCACCCTGCCTTCTTCCCGCAGCCAATCCGCAATCCGGCGGGCATTGGCCTCATGTTGTTTCATGCGAAGACCCAGTGTGCGAATGCCGCGGATCAACAGCCAGGAGTCTTGCGGACCAAGAATACCGCCGATGGAGTTTTGCAGGAAATGAAGCTCTTCACCCAGGGCCGGATCTTTGGTCACGATGAGTCCGGCGACGACATCGCTGTGTCCGCCCAGGTATTTGGTGGCACTGTGAACGACGATATCCGCGCCCAGGTCCAGAGGGTTTTGCCAGTATGGAGTCAAAAATGTATTGTCAACGATCAGCAAGATTCCCGCCTCTTTGCAGATGGCAGACAGCTCCTCAATATCGGTCACTTTTAACAGCGGATTGCTGGGAGTTTCCATATAAACGGCACGGGTATTTTCGCGAATGGCTTCCTTCACGGCAGCAGGGTCACTTGTATCGACAAAGGTTGCTTCGATTCCCATGCGGGTAAAAACACGGTTGACGACACGGTAAGTTCCCCCGTATACATCATCCCCGACCACGAGATGATCCCCTTTATTAAACAGGGAAAGAATGGTTGAAATCGCTGCCATTCCTGAAGAAAAGGCCAACCCTCTCGCCCCGTTTTCCAGTTCTGCGATCAGTTGTTCCAGGGCGGCACGCGTCGGATTCCCGGTTCGGGAATATTCATAGCCGGCGTGTTCACCTACTCTTTTTTGCTTATAGGTGGAGACTTGATAAATGGGAACGCTGACCGCGCCCGTATGCGGATCTCCAAATACGCCGCCGTGAATCAGTCTGGTATCCATCTTCATCTCTTCAGATTCCTCCCTGGTAGATCTTTTTGCTCAAATATCGCTCACTGCTGTCCGGGAATATGACAGCGATTCTTGTTCCGGCCGGTGCTTTTTCCGCTTCCCTCAAAGCAGCATAACAGGCGGCTCCGGAAGAGCTTCCCACCAGGAGCCCTTCCCGGGCGGCCAATTCTTTCACCAGCCGAAACGCGTCATCATCCATCACGGTATAAACCTCATCGATCAAGGAGCGGTCAAAATAGCCCGGGAAAAACTCCATGCCGATTCCCTCTGTTTTATGCGGACCGGGCTCTCCCCCGGCGATAATCGACCCTTCCGGCTCCACGATCACCGTTTTCACCTTGGGATTTTTCTCTTTCAGATAACGGGCCACCCCCATAAACGTCCCGCTCGAACCGGCACCGGCCACAAAGACGTCTACCTTCCCGTCCATCTGTTCCCAGATTTCCGGCCCTGTCATTTCATAGTGGGCCATCGGGTTGGCGGGGTTGGCAAATTGCTGCGGGCAGAACGCACCCGGAATCTCCCGGGCCAGCTCTTCGGCTTTCCTGATCGCCCCTTTCATCCCTTCTTCCGTCGGGGTATTGATCACTTCCGCCCCCAGCGCTCTCATCAGCTCCTGTTTCTCCTCGGAAAACTTTTCCGGAACGACGAAAATAACGCGATAATCCGTTCCGACAGCAGCTAAAGCGAGGCCGATCCCGGTATTGCCCGCTGTCGGTTCAATAATGGTGCCTCCGGGCTTCAGCTTGCCGGAACGCTCTCCATCCCGGATCAGGGCTAAACCCAACCGGTCTTTAACACTGCCCCCGGGATTGTAAAACTCCAGCTTGGCATATACCTTCACGTGCTCGGGAATGCCCAGCCTTTTTAAGCGAACCATCGGTGTATGACCAATCAAATCTTTGACATCTTCAAATATGTTTCTCATGGAGTGTTCTCCTTCTCAAACAAATCTCAGGAGTGTATGTCTCCGGCGGACGGACACAGTTTCATCTTAACAGTTTTCTTTTTCCTGTCAAAGGCCGGACGCAGAAAACCTTTTGATCCAATAGATGGTGTTATTTTCCCCACGTCGAAACTCCTG
The DNA here is from genome assembly GCF_900110165.1 of Lihuaxuella thermophila. Lineage (GTDB taxonomy): Bacteria > Bacillota > Bacilli > Thermoactinomycetales > Thermoactinomycetaceae > Lihuaxuella > Lihuaxuella thermophila. The sequence continues at coordinate 99,971 of NZ_FOCQ01000014.1, read as the reverse complement.
TTGAATTTATTTTTGAAAAAAACTACAATGAACTTGATGTAGCCGGTCTTTTCGATGCAGATGCAGAACAGATTTTGTGGTATGATATATATTATGGTTAGCCAGCTGATCAGGCGAAAGCTTTCTGATCAAAATGGAAAGGAGATCAAAACATGGAAGAACGCGTACAAGAAGTATTGGATAAATTGCGTCCGTTCATCCAGCGCGACGGCGGGGATGTGGAATTAGTGGAAGTCGTAGACGGAGTCGTTCGTGTCCGCCTGCTGGGCGCATGCGGCAGCTGCCCGAGTTCCACCATTACCCTCAAAGCCGGGATTGAGCGCGCTCTGATGGAAGAAATTCCGGAAGTGAAAGAAGTAGAACAAGTTCTTTAATCGTTTGACCCAACCTCCTTTTAAATGAAAAGGAGGTTTTTCCTTTTTTATATAGAATTTGTATTTTGAAAGTTATTTTAAATAGGACTATAATGTACATGTCATCCATGAGTAAATATTAGAGGAGGTACATATCCATGCAGTCATCGACGAATTCCTCATCGCAGACGACACCGCCGTCATCCTGGGCCAAGCGGCTCACCCTGGTTGGTCCCGGACTGATCGTAGCTGCTACAGGAGTGGGTGCCGGTGATTTGGTAGCGGCGCTGGTGGCCGGAACCAAATACGGCTACACGTTTGTCTGGGCGGTGATCCTTGGAGCCATCCTCAAATTTTCCCTCAATGAAGGGGTAGGCAGATGGCAATTGGCTACCGGCCAGACGATTTTTCAGGGATGGCGGTCCTTAGGAAAATGGACAAGCGCTTACTTCGGCATTTATTCCATTATTTGGGGATTTATTTACGGGGCGGCCATTATGTCTTCCTGCGCTCTGGCCACTTCTGCCTTGTTTCCCCAGATCGATCTGTGGGTTTGGGCCATCCTTCACGGACTGGTCGGCTTTCTCCTGGTATGGACCGGAAAGTATCAATTGTTTGAAAAAGTGATGACCGCACTGGTCGGGATCATGTTCGTCACGGTTGTCGGGACGGCCGTTCTCGTCTTTCCCGACGTGATTCATCTGTTTGAAGGCGTTGTTCCCAGTGTGCCGGACGGTTCATTATTTTATGCATTGGGTCTCGTCGGAGGGGTAGGGGGTTCCCTCACCCTGGCTTCCTACGGATATTGGATCCGCGAAAAAAATTGGGTCGGCCCCTCCTGGATTCCATTCATCCGCTTCGATTCAGCCATCGCGTATGTAGTGACAGGCATTTTCACTCTTTCGCTGATGATCGTCGGAGCTGAATTCCTGTTCGGAACAGGCATGACTTTTGAAGGGGAACAAGGGCTTGTGCAGTTGGCCGGACTTCTGGGAGACCGGTTTGGCGAAGCTGCCCGCTGGCTCTTCCTGATCGGATTCTGGGCGACCTCCTTCACATCGCTGTTGGGGGTGTGGAACGGGGTTCCGTATCTGTTTGCCGATCTGGTCCGCCACTGGAACAAGGATGCCTCTTATCAGGATCCGGAGCCGATCTCTGAAAAAGCCCCCGCGTATCGCGCTTACTTGCTGTGGCTGACCTTCCCGCCGATGCTGCTCCTGTTCCTGGACAAACCGGTCAGCCTGGTCATTTTATACGGAGTTTTGGGCGCCTTGTTCATGCCGTTTTTGGCCTTCACCCTTTTCTGGCTGCTCAACTCCAAACGGGTCGACGAAAAGTATCGAAACCGCTGGCTTTCCAACTCGATTTTAGTGATCAACATCCTCCTCTTCGCCGTATTGGCCGTGCAGGAGATTATCAAGACGCTTTCTAAATAAAATGTATGATACCCGCTTTCAGGCATTATTCAGTGGCAAAAGTTGAGGTTAACACGGAGGCAAAGATGTGATACCAACTTGTCATTTAGCGGAAGTAACGGGATACAATATGTACCGTGCCCATGAGTCTTAGAAGTCTCTGCTGCCATTGGCTGTCTCACGGAAGTAACAAAGCTTATTGATCAATGCTTTCGATTTATATATTTATGAAATAAAAAAGAACCGATCTCCTCAAAAAATCGGTTCTTTTTCTATGTTTTATGCGTTTCGTCATGGAATTGCTGTTTCTACCCGTAATGGAAGTAGCATGACCGACTGGTTGCGGCTTCTTTTTTAATACGAATCGGGTTAACGCCGGGTTGATTTCGTATCAAAAGCGTCGCGCAAACCGTCACCGATAAAGTTGATGGCCAGAACGGTTAATATAATCATCGCCCCCGGCGGAATCCAGATCCACGGCTGCTGCGTCAGAATCCGGATATTGGCCGCTCCGTTCAGCATATTTCCCCAGGTCGGCGTTACTTCCGGAACACCGAAGCCCAGAAAGCTCAGGGCGGATTCGATCGAAATCATCGTTGCCATCAGCAGAGTCGCGTTGACAATGATGGGCCCGAGCGCGTTTGGCAGCATGTGGCGGATGATGATGCGCCAATCGGAACAGCCGATCGCCTTGGCGCTTTGCACATATTCCATTTCCCGCAAGGAGAGGAACACCCCGCGCACGATCCGCGCTGTCGTCGGCCATGAAGTCAAAGCCAGAGCGGACACCAATAAAGGAATGGTCGTCTTTTCAAAGATGGAGATCAAAAACAAAACAAACAGCAAAAAGGGGAAATTCAACATCAAGTCCGTCAAGCGCATCAACAGGTTGTCGATCCACCCGCCGTAGTAACCGGCAACCGCCCCGAAGGTGACTCCGATCAACACGGTAAAGAGCATGGTGAAAAAACCGATGAGCAGTGAGATGCGTCCTCCGTAGACCAACCTTGAAAAATGGTCGCGCCCTGTATCATCCGTACCCAGCCAGTGTTTGCTGTCCGGCTTTGCGTCCACATTGTACAAATCCGCTTGGGAAGGGTCATGGGAGGCGATCAGCGGCGCACAGACCGACAATAACGTAACCAGGATCAGAATCACAATTCCCACGAGCGCCATTTTATTTTTCCGAAACCGCCTGAAGGCCATCTGAAACGGCGATTGCCCTTTCTTCGGCGCATTTTTGGCTTCTGTCGTCGGTTCCCCAGGTTGGGGCTCGATGGTGTGCAGATTGGCGGCAGGTTGTTGCATCTGGCATCCACCTCCTATTCATAACGAATTCGCGGGTCCACAACCGCATACAGTATATCTGCCAACAAGTTGCCGAGCAAAACGGTAAGAGCCGAAATCATGGAGACGGCCATAATAATCGGATAATCCCGGTTGACAATCCCCTCGAAATACAGTTGACCAATGCCGGGATAGGTAAATATGGTTTCGGTAATCACAGCCCCGCCCAACAACAGCCCAAGATCCAATCCAAAAAGGGTAATAAGGGGAATCAGTGCGTTTCTCAACACATGTTTGCGCATCACGACCGACTTCGACAACCCTTTTGCCCGGGCCGTGCGTACATAATCTTGTTGTTTGGCCTCCAGAATACTGGACCGGACAAAGCGGTTATATCCGGCAATGGTAATCAGGGATAAAGTAAACGCCGGCAAAATGACATGATACAAACGGTCGAGCAGCAAAGAGATTCCTTCATAGCCTCCACCGGCTGTTTCGGTGCCGCTGAACGGGAAGATTTTCAAGTTGAACGAAAACAGGTAGATCAGCAACAGCCCGGCTAAAAAACTGGGCATGGAATACCCCACAAACGAGAAGCCGGTCAGCGTATAATCCAGTTTGCTGTAAGGCTTGTTGGCAGAAAAGATGCCGAGCGGAATGGCCAATGAATAGGTTAAGATCAAAGAGCAAACCCCCAGAAAAACGGTATTGCCAATCCGGTCGGAGATGAGATCGCTGACAGGCATCCGATGCCGGAAAGACAGACCGAACTCTCCCTGGACGAAATTTTTGGCCCAGATGAAGTATTGCTCGACAGGGCTTTTATTAAGGCCGAATTTTTCACGCATTTTTTCATAATAAGATGCGTCGACTCGGGGGTCGAATTGGCCTGAAAAAGCATCTCCGGGTGCGAGCTGGACCATCGTAAACAGGATGACCGAAATCAACACCATCATCGGTATCATGGTTAAAATGCGGCGAATGAGATAGGTTGTCATCCACATCCCTCCTTGTCCCGTTTTCATATAAAGGGCATGTAAGGCGTGTATCCGTTACACGCCTTACATGCTTTTTGTCTACGCCTATTCTACATACCAGTTGACTTTATCCGGGTTTAAGATCCCGCGGAAATCCCAGGAAGTGCCTTTCAGGCGTTTGCTCCAGGCCTGGATCACGTTTTGGCTGTACAGGAAGACCAGCGGCTGTTCATCGGCCACCAGCTCGGTCCATTTTTTGTACATCGCTTTGCGCTTTTCTTTGTCAAAGGCGTCTTTGCTGAATTTTGCCTCATCGATCAATTTGTCGCTCTCGGCGTTTTTCCAGCGCGGATAGTTCCACAGGTCATTGCTTCTCCAAATGCCCGACGGGTCCGGATCGACATCCAGGCTCCAACCCATCAGCCACATTTCAATTCCCTGGTCTTTTTCCACGGCATCCGAGTGAACCGCAAAGTCTCTCGGTTGGCGCAGGTCAACTTTAATACCCGCTTTTTTCAGGTCTTCCGCGATAATCGGCGCCGATTTTTCCCGTGTTTTGTTTCCAACCGGGTAGTCCAGTTTCAGGACATAGGGTTTGCCCTGCGGATCTTCGACGAAACCGTCCCCGTTCACGTCTTTATACCCTGCTTCGGCCAACAGTTGTTTCGCTTTGTTTACATCATGGGGATAAGCTTTTTCCAGGTCTTTGTTGTAGAAAGGACTTACGGCAGGAATTCCCTGGTTCAGCACCGTGCCGTGCCCTTTCAGCAATCCATCCACCAGGGCCTGGCGGTTGATCGCATAGGCGATGGCCTGGCGCACCCGTTTATCGGCCAGTTTCGGATTGTTGGTTTTCAAGCCCAGATATTGATAGCCAAAATCCTGAGTTTCATTGATGTTGACATTGGACATGGCTTTTACGGTGTCATAATCGCTCGGATCCAGGTCGGACAGGAAATCGATCTCCCCGTTTTTCAGCGCGCCGATCGCTACATCTTTGTCGAGTACTTTCCAGACGATCTGGTCGATACGCGGTTTGCCTTTTTGATAGTAATCTTTGTTCTTCTCCAGAACCACGTATTGGTTGGGCCTGATTTCCTTAATTTTATACGGTCCGCTGCCGACAATTTTCCCGGCTTTGCCATTTTCATCAATGTTGCCGGCCATCTCTTTAACCGAATATTTTTCAAAGATATGTTTGGGGATCGGAGTGGACCACAGTTTGCTGCCCAGAGATCTTGCATCCGGTTGGGCAAACTCGACTTTGATGGTATAATCATCCACTTTGGTGATTCCGGAGATTTTGTCCGCCTTTTTCTCCATCTTTTCCTTTGCGCCTTTGATGGAGTCAACATAAGAAGCGCGGGAACCGCCTGCTTCGGTATAAGCGGGGTCGGCAATCGTTTCCCAGGTAAAGATCATGTCATCTGCGGTGATCGGTTTACCGTCATGCCATTTGGCATCTTTACGCATATGGATGGTGACGAATTTGCCGTCTTCGGATACTTCCCATTTCTCCGCCAGTCCCGGGACAGTTACCTCAAGGTTCTTATCCTCTGACCACAGGGAATCAAAAGCAAAGTCAAGAATGTAGTCGTCATACTGGCTGCCATAGAAAATCGGGTTAAACATGCCTTCAAACGCACTGACCATCGCCATGGTGATTTTATTGCCTCCACTGCCAGCTTCCTGCTGGTTGCCGGAACAGGCCGCGGCAAACACCGAAAGCACCATCACCAGTGCCAGACTAACTAAAAATAATTTCCTTTTCATGTTCATTTTTGGCCCCCTTGAAAAGATAAAGATCTGCCATGATTATGGCTTCAATCTTGAAAATGATCTTAAAACTCCTGCTGCATCCCCCCTTTACATCGTCAACACTGCGCTTTTCTCCTGCTCGTCATACAGGTGACAAGCGACATAATGCTCGCCGCCCAGATGAATCAGCTCCGGCCGCTCCGCTTTGCATCTGTCGAACGCCTTCGGGCAGCGGGGATGAAAAGCGCATCCCTGCGGGGGATTGGCCGGACTGGGCACATCTCCCTTGAGCACGATCCGCTCCCGTCTGGCCTTTGGATTGGGAATCGGTACAGCGGATAACAGGGCCTCCGTATACGGATGGGCGGGCTGTTCGTATAATTTCTGCTTGGGTCCCACTTCCACCATGCGCCCGAGATACATCACGCCCACACGGTCCGAGATGTGCTTCACCACGCTGAGGTCATGCGCGATAAAAATATACGTAAGTCCAAATTGCTCCTGCAGGTCTTCCATCAAGTTGACGACCTGCGATTGAATGGAGACGTCCAGAGCGGAAACGGGTTCGTCGGCAACGATGAGTTTGGGTTGCAAAGAAAGTGCCCGGGCGATCCCGATCCGCTGTCTCTGCCCGCCGGAAAATTCATGGGGATAACGGTCGATGTAACTTTGGTTTAAGCCTACCGTTTCCATCAATTCTTTGACTTTTACTTTCCGTTCGGCCGGGGAATAAATCCCGTGAACCCGCAGCGGCTCTTCGATGATTTCCCCCACGGTCATCTGCGGATTCAGGGAAGCGTAAGGGTCCTGAAACACCATCTGCAAGTCCCGGCGGGCTTTTCTCAGTTCTTTTCTGGTGAGAGCCGCGATATTTTTTCCGTCAAAGATCACTTCTCCGGAAGTCGGTTCCATCAGGCGCAGGATCGTGCGCCCGGTCGTCGATTTGCCGCAACCCGATTCTCCCACTAATCCAAAGGTTTCGCCTTTTTTGACACTGAAGCTGACATTGTCGACCGCTTTTACATACCCAACCGTCCGCCTCATCAGTCCTCCCTTGATCGGAAAATGCTTTGACAGGTTCTTCACTTCGAGTATATACTGGCTCATCGCGGTTCGTTCCCTTCTTCAGACTGATACAAAAAACAACGGACAGCGTGTCCGGGTGCGATTTCCTTCAGATCCGGCTCCGAGGCAAAACACCGGTCCCAGGCCTTGTCACAGCGCGGGGCAAAGCGGCATCCCTTCGGAAGTTCATCCGGAGACGGAACATTGCCGCGGATGGAATACAGGCGCTGTTGTGACTCTTCCAGACTGGGCACGGATTTCATCAACCCTTCGGTGTACGGATGGGACGGCTTTTCAAACAGTTCTTCCACACCGGCCTCTTCCACCACTTTTCCCGCATACATCACGATCACCCGGTCGGCCATTTCGGCAACGACGCCGAGATCATGGGTAATCAGCAGGATCGAGGTTTCAAATTTTTCTTTTACTTCTCTCATCAATTCCAAAATTTGGGCCTGAATCGTCACATCCAGGGCAGTGGTCGGCTCGTCGGCGATCAACAGCTTGGGATTGGTCGCCATCGCCATCGCGATCATCACTCTTTGCCTCATTCCCCCGGACAGTTGGTGCGGATATTCGGACAAGATTTCCTCCGCGCGGGGAAAACCGACCAGCTTCAACATTTGAACCGCCCGCTCTCTCGCTTCCTGCTTGCTCACTTTCCGGTGGAGAATGATCCCTTCCATAATCTGTTCACCAATGGTGAGCACCGGATTGAGAGAAGTCATCGGCTCCTGAAAAATCATCGAGATCTCATTGCCGCGGAGGCGCTCCATCTCAGCATCCGTTTTTTTGACCAGGTTTTCACCGTTAAAGATGATTTCACCATCGACGATCTTCCCCGATTCCGGGAGCAAACCCATGATGGATAAGGAGGTAATACTTTTTCCGCATCCGGATTCGCCCACCAGCGCAACCGTTTCCCTCCGCTTGACGCTGAGCGTAATCCCGTCTACTGCGGGGATCTTGCCGGAATCTGAAAAAAAGTAAGTTTTAAGATTATGAATTTGTAAAAGTTCTTGAGACACCCTGTTACCCCCTACAAAATGACAACATATGGATGAATGCAAATAGGTAAATAGTTATAGAAATTAATCCAGATTAAAAACTCGCACATAAGTAAATATTCATAAAATGAAAAAAGAGCATGACTTGTCCATCGGTAAGTATTCGATCTGCCTTGTTTAATTTCCTTCTGATGGAGGATGATTTTTATTTAAAAAAATATATACTGCCTCTTGCTTACACAAAATTAGGAAAAACAACACATTTATCCCCTCTTCCAAAAAACGACAGGCTCAGCGGATTCGGGCGAAGATTTTTTTACAATACAAAAAAAGGCGGTAGCAACCGCCTTCTACATGTTTAGGATTCACGTTTCGCTTCATCGTTATATAAATGGCACGCCACCCAGTGGTTCGGTGCGGCTTCCTGCCAGGTTGGAACCACCTGGCTGCAGATGTCCATCGCTTTCGGGCAACGGGTGCGGAAGCGGCATCCGCTGGGGGGATTGATCGGGCTGGGGACGTCTCCTTCCAGAATAATCCGCTCCCGGGTGCGGGCCGTCTCCGGGTCCGGAATCGGCACAGCGGAAAGCAGGGCTTCGGTATAGGGATGAAGCGGGTTGTCGTACAGCTCATCACTTTCAGCCAATTCAACCAGATTCCCGAGGTACATGACTCCGACCCGGTCAGAGATATATTTCACCATCGACAGGTCATGGGCGATGAAGAGATAAGTGAGACCTCTTTCCCTTTGCAACCTTTTCATCAAGTTGACCACTTGGGCCTGAATCGAAACATCAAGGGCCGAAATGGGCTCATCGGCGATGATGAAATCAGGTTCGACAGCCAGGGCGCGGGCAATCCCGATCCGCTGGCGCTGCCCGCCGCTGAATTCATGGGGGAAACGGTCCGCATGTTCTTCATTTAATCCGACGGTCTCCAGAAGTTCGATGACCCGTCTGCGGCGCTCTTCCCCTTTGGCGAGCCCATGGATATCAATCCCCTCGGCAATGATATCCATCACCGTCATCCGCGGGTTGAGCGAAGCATACGGATCCTGGAATATCATCTGCATTTTTTGGTTAAATTTTTTCAGTTCTTTTCCTTTGAGACTGTAGATATCTTTTCCGTCAAATTTGACCGATCCGCTGGTCGCATTGTACAAACGGATCAGTGTCCGCCCGATGGTGGATTTGCCGCAACCCGATTCGCCGACAAGCCCGAGTGTTTCACCGCGGTACACATCGAACGAGACTCCGTCCACCGCCTGCACCACTTGGTTCTTCCCCAGGATAAAATGTTTTTTCAGGTTTCTTACTTCCAGAATCACATCTTTTTTCGCTTGGCTGGTTGTCCGGGTCTCCATTTTAACTGTTTGCAGTTGACTCATCTTATTCCCCTCCTACCGCCATGGCTGGTGGCTCTACTTTGGGAGCCATCGGATGTTGCAACCAGCAAGCCACTCGATGCGTGGACGAAACATCACTGGTTTCCGGCATTTCCTGGGTGCAAATTTTCATGGCGTATTTGCAGCGGGCGGCAAACGGGCAGCCTTTCGGCGGATTGAGCAAGTTAGGCGGACTTCCCGGAATGGGCTGAAGATCCTGATCGCTCGACTGGTCCAAACGGGGCATCGATGCCAACAGCCCCCAGGTGTAAGGATGTTTGGGTTGATAGAAAACTTCATCCAGACTGCCTGATTCCACTACTTTTCCTGCATACATGACAACCACGCGGTCAGCGATGTCAGCAACGACACCCAGATCGTGGGTAATCAAGATAATTGAGGTTCCAACTTTTTCCTGCAACTCTTTCATCAAGTCAATAATTTGCGCCTGAATGGTCACGTCGAGAGCGGTGGTCGGCTCATCGGCGATCAGCAGTTTCGGCGCGCAAGACAAGGCGATCGCGATCATGGCCCGTTGTCTCATCCCGCCGCTGAACTGGTGCGGATACTGGCTGATGCGGGACTCCGGACTTGGAATTCCTACCAGGCGAAGCATCTCAATGGCTTTCTTTTTCGCTTCCTCTTTGCTCATTTTTTGGTGTTTCATCAAGCCTTCGGTGATTTGTCCCCCAACGGTCATCGTCGGGTTCAAAGAGGTCATCGGGTCCTGGAAAATCATCGCGATTTCCGCCCCGCGGATTTTCTCCAACTGCTTTTCATCCAATTTGGTCAGGTCTTTGCCGTCAAACATGATTTCACCGGACTTAATCATGCTCGGCGGGCTTGGAAGCAAGCGCATGATCGTTTGGGAAGTCACGCTTTTCCCGCAGCCGGATTCCCCTACGACGGCCACTGTTTCCCCTTTGTTCACATCAAAGCTCACGCCGCGCACCGCTTGCACTTCACCGTTATACGTTTTAAAAGATACGTGCAAATCACGAACTTCCAACACTTTGGCCATTCCGGTTCCCCCCTTATTTGCGCATTCTCGGATCCAGTGCGTCTCTGAGTCCGTCACCGATCAGGTTGAAGCTGAGCATGATCAAGCTGATCACAACTGCCGGCCAGAACAACTGGTACGGGAACAGCTGGAAGACATCTGCTCCTTCGCTCAACAGCACTCCCAGACTCGCTTCCGGCGGACGGATTCCCAATCCGATAAAGCTTAAAAAGGCCTCAAAGAAAATCGCGGTCGGGATGGCAAAGGTAACCGCGATGATGATCGGTCCCATTACGTTTGGAATCATGTGTTTCGTCAGAATGCGGCCATGGCTGGCTCCGAGCGTGCGGGCAGCCAACACGAACTCCTGCGATTTCAATTTCAACATCTGCGCCCGAACGACGCGGGCCATGGGAACCCAGCCGGCAACCGCCATCGCGACAGCGATCGGAACGATTCCGGGTTCAAAGATCAACATCAACAAGATCACCACGATCAAATTGGGAATCGAGTAGAGAATCTCAATAATCCGCTGCAAAATCATATCGACGCGGCCCCCGAAGTAACCCGAAATCCCGCCAAAGGTGACGCCGATGACCAGATCGAGGAAAGCGGCCAAAAAAGCGATCAACAACGAGATCTTGGCCCCGTACCAGGTACGCGTCCACAAATCGCGGCCGAATTTGTCGGTTCCGAAAATATGGTCTCCGTAAAAGCTTTCTTTGTTTTGTATCTTTACATTTTGCGTTTGATAGTCATAAGAACTGACCGCCGGGGCGATGAAAGCCAGCAAACCGATGGCAATAATAATGATGAGTCCGATCAAAGCCCCTTTGTTGGAACAATACCGGCGCCATGCGTCCTTCCAGAAACCTACCCGTTCCCGGGCGAGCTGGTTTTTGGCGCTGTCAGCAATCATTGCAGGTTGAAACAGTTCCGGTGTCAAATTTTTGCTTGCGCTCACTCATCTCACTCCTTTGCTCCGGACAGGCGGATTCGCGGATCAATCACTCCGTATAACAGGTCGACCAGGAAGATGACCCCAACGATCAACACGCTGTAGAAGATGGTAACGCCCATGATCAATGTGTAGTCATTATTGATAACGGACGTGACAAACAGTTCTCCCATGCCGGGGATGGCAAAAATCTGTTCCACAACCAGCGAACCGGTAATAATGTTGATCGCGAGCGGTCCGAGGATGGTTACGGCAGGGATCAACGCGTTACGGAGCGCATGGCGGATGATGATGGCCGAACGCTCCAGCCCTTTGGCTTTGGCTGTTTTCATATAATCCTGATCCAGCACCTCGACCATCTCGGTCCTGGTATAGCGGGAGATTTGGGCAATCACGGGGAATGACAACGCTAATGAGGGCAAAATCGAATATTCATAAGACTCCCAGAGGCCGGGAGGCAAAATTCCCCATACCACACCGACATAGTAAGAGAGCAATGCAGCCATCACAAAGTTGGGAATCGAAACTCCCAACACGGCAAAAAAGGTGGAAGCATTATCGATCAGGGAACCTCTCTTCAATGCCGACACAGATCCCAGAATCAATCCGATGACGGTTCCGAACAAAAGCCCCTGAATACCGATAAAGGCAGAAGGACCAAATCCCTCCAAAATCATATCCGTCACACTGCGACCATCAAACGAGAGCGACTTGCCCAGATCGCCTTGCACCACATTGCCGAGATACTTGACATATTGAACAGGCAGTGGCTGATCCAAACCATATTGTTTCAGGATTTGCGCGCGAACTTCGGGAGGAACTTTTTCGCTTTTCAGCGGGTCCCCCGGCAACATTTTCATCATCACGAAGGTGGCCGTGATGATGACCCATAAGGTGACCACCATATACCCGAGCCGTTTAAGCGTATACCTTAGCACATTGATTCACATCCTTTCTCCTAACAGGCGAAAAAAAGACATGGAGAAGGTATATGCCTTTTGCCGGCATATACCTTCAGCCAAGCTTGATCCCATCTTAGGGTGAGAGTGATTATTTACCTTCAATGTAAGCCCATTTCAGGGTGTAATCCGGGCCGACAGAATGCCATACCCAGTCTTTCACATAATCTTTGACCACGGCGTGGCGGCTTCTGTAGTAGATCGGGATGAGACCCGCATCTTCCATCATGATTTGTTCAGCTTTGATCAGGTCTTGCAGACGCTCCTCAAAGTTCGGGTTGGTTTTCGATTTCTGAATGAGGGCATCAAATTCTTTGTTGCTCCATTTTCCGCGGTTGAAGCTGTTTCCGGTCACAAACAGATCCAGGAACGTCATCGGATCGTTGTAGTCCGCGCCCCAACCGGACAGGAGAATATCAAATTGACCGGTTTTTCCTCTTTCCAAACGCTGCTTGAACGGTACGGAGGTGATTTTCAGGTTCAGCCCCAGATTGACGCGGTACTGCTCTTTCATGAATTCCATCGCCGCTTTGGCACGCGGGAGATCATCCCCGACGATTTCCAGCTCGGCCGGAGCAGACATGCCCAGCTCTTTCAAGCCTTCTTCCCAGAGCTGTTTCGCTTTATCCTTGTCGTACGGAATGCCGGCTTTAGCCAGTTCGCGGAACTTCTTCGTTTCATTCGCTTTGATGGTCGGAGGTACGACCGCATCGGCCGGAACACCGATTTTCAGGATATTTTCAGTCAAAGTCTTTTTGTCGATGGCCATGGCAAGCGCCTGGCGGATCTTCTTGTTGGCAAAAAGCGGTTTCGTTTGGTTCACTTCCGCATATACGGAGGTGGATTCGTTGATGATGAAATGATCCTTGTCGTTTTTATAGGTATCCACAAGCTCAGGTCCGATTTCGGTGAAGTCCACTTTTCCGGTTTTATAAAGGTTTACCTGGGTGGCGGATTCTTTTACAATCTGATAGTTGACCGTATCCAGTTTGACGGATTTGGCATCCCAATAGTCGGGGTTCTTTTTGAATTGGAAGCTTTGATTGTGCTTCCAGTCAGACAGAATAAACGGTCCGTTGTATACGAGGTTTTTGGCTTCCAATGCGTATTTGTCCCCGTATTTTTCAACGATGTCCTTGCGTTGCGGCAAGTAAGTCGGGAAGCCGAGCAGATCCTTAAAGTACGGAATCGGAGCTTCCAGCTTCACTTCCAGGGTTTTGTCGTCAAGCGCTTTGACGCCGACCTCATCGGCTGAGGCTTTACCCGTGTTGTATTTCTCGGCATTCAGGATCGGGTAGAGAATGTAAGCGTATTCAGAAGCCGTCTTCGGATCCAGCGAACGTTTCCATGCGTATTCAAAGTCATGGGCGGTTACCGGTTTTCCGTCACTCCACTTGGCGTCACGGATTTTAAAGGTATACGTCTTTTTGTCGTCACTTACTTTGGGTTCTTCGGCAGCCATGCCCAGTACCGGGTTGCCGTCTTTACCGGCACGCATAAGCCCTTCCATCACGTTGTTGAGGATTTTGAAAGAAACGTTGTCAGTGGTTTTGGCACTGTCAAGGCCCGGCGGCTCGCTGCTCTCAATCAAGTTCAAGACTTGCCCTTCGCCGCCCTGTTGGCCACCGCCAAAGTTACAAGCAGACAATACCAATGAAGCCACTAGCATGATGGCCAACAAGGAAGAGAGTTTCCATCTCTTGTTCATTCGTTTTTGCCCCCTTTTTTAAACATATATATTTTTATAGTTAAGGCCAAACTTGGCCCTTAACCCGAAGCATGGTGGAATAAGTTGTCATGGCGGACATAAAATGCCTCTCAGCAAATTAAAACAATTCATATCAAAAAAATAACAAGGCTTGTTCAAAAATGTTTGCCAGAAACGGACAACAGGCGAACAGATTATGGAAATCAGCTTAAATTTCAAACATTTTAATAAGTAATTCGCTGCTACATAATATATTTAACCCTTAAAAGATTCGTTTGTAAAGAGTTATGTTATAGAACCCACCAGGAATTGACCGATCCTGACGAAACAAAAAAAGCGAACCCTTGCCGGGTCCGCTTTTTTTTATAAATTATACAAAAAAACACATTTAATTTTTCTCTTGCGCTTTGGCGATGTATGCCCACTTCAGACTGTACTCGGCACCGTACGCATGGCGGTACAGATCTTTGACATAGGGCTTCTGCACATATGCTTTGGACTGATAGAACAGCGGAACAAAGCCGGCTTGTCCTTCGCCTTCAGTCCCTGCTAAAATTTTTTCAGCCTCCAGCAACAGCTCATATTGCTTCTTCTGGTTGGTTTCCTTCTTTGCTTGATTTACCAGTTGATCATACTTTGCATTGCTGAATTTGGACCAGTTGAACGGGTTGCTGGTCTGCCAGATCTCAAAATGTCCGATCGGGTCATTATAGTCGGCTGACCAGGAAAGCATTCCCATCTGAAAATTGCCCGTTTTCAATTTGTCCAGATGGACTTTCCATGTGGGGGCATCCAGTTTGATTTCCAGTCCCAACGTGGTGCGGAGCTGTTCTTTCACATACAAGGCGACGTCTTTTCTCGCGGTGGAGTCGTAACTGATCATCGTAATATCGGTTGGCGGTTTGCTGAGTCCCAGTTCGGCAAGACCCTGATTGAATAATTCTTTGGCTTTTGCCACATCCCGCTTAACCACTTCCCCATTCCGGAACGACTTGTTTCCATAGCCGTTGAGCGAATGGGGGATGAGAGATCCTGCCGGCTTCGAACCGTCTTTCATGATCGATTCGGCGATCTCATCGCGGTCAATGGCCAAACTGATCGCTTTGCGGATTTTATCGTTTTTGAAAAACGCTTTTTCATGATTAAACAAAATATAGGTTGTGGTTGCCAATTCGACGTCCACATAATCAGGCGTTTGTTTGTAGGCATCCACAAAAGCCTGTGTCAGGGGTGCCGTGTCAATCTGTCCGCTATTATATAAGTTGATCCCTGTAGCGGCATCTTTGACGATATGAACATCCACTTGTTTCAAACTGACTGCATTCCGGTCCCAGTATTTTTCATTTTTCACCAAAACAACTTTTTGCGGCTTCCATTCCTTCACCGTAAATGGGCCGTTATAAACCAAACGGTCCGGCTTCATTCCGTATTGATCCTTAAATTTTTCCACAATATCTTTGCGTTGCGGATAGAAAACAGACAATGTCGTCATGCTCAGGAAGTTGATCTTCGGCTCCTTCAGTTTTACCACCAATGTGTAATTATCAGTCGCCTTGATTCCGACTTGATCGGCTTTGGCTTTTCCTGTATTGTATTCTTCCGCATTGACGATCGGATACAGGATGTAAGCATATTCCGACTTGGTGGCAGGATCGAGCGCCCGTTTCCATGCGTATTCAAAGTCGTGGGCCGTCACCGGCTTCCCGTCACTCCATACTGCATCCTCACGCAGTTTAAAGGTATAGGTTTTTTTATCCGGACTGATTTCCACCTCTTGGGCGATCCCATACTCCGGTTTCTTTTCCTTGCCTATTCTCATCAAGCCTTCTTGCACATTATTCAAAATATTGAATGAAGCAACATCAGCAGCCTTTGCGCTGTCCAATGAAATAAGTTCCTGGCTTTCCGCCATCCTCAGTGTTTGGTTGTCGCTTAAGACACTTTCACCCGAGCTGCCGGCCGGAGTAAAACTGTTACATCCGCTCAGCAGCAATCCGGCTGAAAGAACGATCCCCAGAAGTGCTCTCCACTTTTTTTGGTTCATTCGGTGGATCCCTCCTTATCCAAATAATTAAAATCTTTCCGGATTAACAGGTCATGGCAGGGAGCGCACATATTCGTAATGACTTGTTAATTATAAATGAATCGGGTGTAATAGAAAAGGGCTAACCCTCCCCCTTCATACCGGTTCCCCTCATTCAACTTCTTCATAATTGGAGGCCTGCTATGCTGAAAAACAGGTATTTCGTTTATACTTTCATATTTATGGTCTCATCGCTGAGTCTGTCTGCGCTTACCTCTCAATTTCAGTTGATCCCGTTCATTAACCATCTGTTTATAGCCGGACTTGCTTGTCTGATGATTGCAGCCCTTATTTATGTAGTCAAAGGCGGTTTTTTCACCGTTTTTGCCAAAAGTATGAAAAACATGATGAAAAACCGGGAGAAATATACGGGCATCGATGACGAACTGACGGATGATCCTTTCACAGAAGAGGACTCCGAGGAAAAAGACAGAACAAGATCCTTCTGGCTGCAGATTCAATTTGCCAGTTTAGTTGCCGGTATATTCTGCTGCTTAGGCTCGTTCGTTCTCGTCTTCCTGACATGATCATCACAGCGGCCCGTCAGCGGGGAGAAGGTTAAAACGTGGATCTTCCCCCGCTGTAACTGTTGGGAGTGAAAGTTTTCTCAGCGATTGTATATATGATATTTTCGCACAGCTCATCAGGCGTTTCCGCTTCCACCAGTTCATTGTCAACGAGTGCGAAGAATGTATTGACACAGCGCCCGCAATATCCCAAACATCTTTCTGCTCTGATTTCCAGCTGGGGAAAATCTTCTTTTAAGCGGTAATAAACTGATAACGAACCGTTCACCAGATTGGAAATGCAAAATTCGATCGTGATTTGTCTCACATCTATCCTCCCCCTCATCACAGTGGGCTCTGTTCCAAGATTAGCATTTTTTTCTATTGTCGGCTACATTCGCTTTGGGCCAAACAAGTCTGACGAGCTGCTTTTCATATGTATATCCGGGTATATTTTACATAAAACGATCCTTGATGCATATCCGGGAAACGGGAACAGCAGCACTTGTCGAACTGCGGCTCTCGTTGACTCAACTCTAAGCCGCCATCTTTGTCGAAGATTCTACGGCCCTAACGAAGCATCATCTGGTAAAGTCCTGGTCACAGGAACTGCTGGTTCTCTTCCCTTCATACTATCGTAACAGAGAGTCAGATGTTTTTTCTATGATCACTTTTGTTCTTCTATGGAGAGAAGGGCATTCTTGACCAGAAAGTCCGGAGAGGATGAAACGGACAATACATGCGAATTTTTAAAATATTCGTTTTCATCTATTATACATCCATTCAATCGAATCCGAAAAGACGGCGACACCGGACCGAAGCCGGAACCCGGCAGTGAGTGTCGCGTCTTCGGCTGCTAAAACGTGCACGGAAAACGTCTTCTGCACCCTTTCAAGAAAAAAAGGCCGCCAAGGCCTGTGAGAATGAACACCTTCTAATGCAGCCAATCCAGCTTGGGAATCGTGATGTGAAACTCTTCTTTGACGGCAGCTGTATACCCGCGAAGCAGTCCGGCTTTCTTTTCTTCCGTTTGTACGGCTTTTTGAATGTCCGGTGCCGCCGAGTGAATCGAAATGTCCTGCTTTTGATAGACACGTCTGAGCAAGTGGAATAATTTCTCGGGAAATAGCATACGGGCATACAGCAGGGAATACTCACCCTCCTCCAGAGGGGCCACCTCCTGATAGGATTTCAAAACATCCGTTAAAATTTGCTGACTTCCCGTTCTGCCGTAGGCATAGGTGAGCCATTGGGCCAGGTCGCGGAGTCGGATGTCCAACACAGCCTGGTTCCAGTCGACAAACTGAATCCATCCTTCGTCATCTGCCAGCAGATTATGCCGGTGTAAGCGATTGTGGCAGCATTTGCCGGATGGTATCGATTTTTGGCACGGCTCATCTCCGTCGATTTTCTGATAATATTCAAGCAAATTTTCCATGAGCCCGCTGATATAAGAAGCTGTTTGCAACCAGGATTGATCGGCTTCAGTGGGATTCGGGGTCCATTTGGCGGCCAGCCGGAAGATGTCCAATTGCTGACATACATGTTCCCATTCAGCCAGCCACTTACCTGTACAATCATATCGGCGGCCGGATGAACCGGGCTTAAAGCCGACCGTACTCTGATGAAAGCGAGCGAGAGCCCGGGATGCGCGTCTCCAGTCATCCGCCCGATTGAAAGAGAGAGGTTTTCCTTCCAACCAAGGAAGCAGGACATAGGGGAAACGATAACCGTGAAAATAAAGACGGCCGGAAGCGGTAAACAGCGGCTGTGGGATTCGGATCTCTTCACACCCGGACATTTCTACATGCCGGGCCAGTTCGGCCACCCATTTCCAACGATCTTTTTCCCCGCTGCGGACGCGTTTGAGGACAAATGGCCCTTCGTCCGTCTGTAATTTGAGAACGCCGCGTACCGGCTCCGCTCCTTTTAACCGAATTCCGTAATGATGATGTAATAAATCGGACAAGTTTTCTTCTCCGGTCCACGCGGCCACTTCTTTCAACCCATTCGACACTGCCTCTCCCCCCTTTTTCTTTGCCATATGTTATGCCGGGGAAAAGAGGCATGTGCCTAGAGAGGGGAACGGGCATGCTTTTTGGAGACCGGATGGATCACATCCAGGCCCCCTGTAACATGAATCATATTGCCGGTTACAAAGTCGGAAGCGTCTGCAGCGAGAAAATGAATAACCCTGGCCACATCTTCCCCCGAACCGGGTCGTCCGCGCGGGGTTTCAGGATCCTCCAGACCAGCCACTTCGGATCTGCGCATCTCTTTTTTCTCGCCGACAATATCTCCCGGACAAATCATGTTGACCGTAATCCCGTAGGGCGCTTCTTCCACCGCCAACGTCTTGGTAAATGAAACCAGTCCGGTTTTGGCAGCGGCATACACTGAGCGGTCCGGCCAAGCAGGAGCTTCGCCCGCCCGGCCAAATCCAAAGAAGATGATACGACCCCACTTTTGTTCTCTCATCTTGGGTAAAACCGCATGAGCCATCCACATGGCACTGAGCAAATTGCCCGAAATCATCTGTTCAATTTCTTCCGGGGAATGGTCCACAAACCATTTGCGTTCACGGATAAACGGACCCACCGCATGCACGAGCAAATCGATCCGCCCCAACTGCTCAGTCACATTGCGGACAACGCGAACCGCCTGCTCCCGGCAGCTGACATCCCCGGCAAAAAAGTGGGCTTCCCCGCCGTATTGGCGCAAACGGGTCACCAATTGTTCCACACTTTCATCCGAACGGCGACCGTTTAACGCGACGTTCCACTTTTGTTCAGCCAGGTAGATGGCCGCCATTTTTCCCAAACCTCCCGAACTCCCTGTCAGGAGGGCTACCCTTCTCTCCGACATTTATTTCACCCTTTCGTCTCAGACTGTCACCACTTCTTGTTCCCTGACCGGATGGAAAATCTGCGCCCGTAGTGAGTAGGCCGGGCGGCCGGCTTTTACTTCCTCGACGGCCTCACAAGCACGGGTCCAACACGGCCGACCGCCCGGAAGCACAATCACAGAAACATGCTTTCTACACAGCACACTTTCAAAGAAAACCCCACAGCCTAAAGTCCACTACCTTGGATGAAAAGGTGCATCCTGCAATTTTCGTATCATGAAGCAGGCGAAAGAAAAGACCTGAGCAGCTCAGGTCTTTCATACTTTCGAAATAGGGTCAAACAACAGAGTAAATGTACCGATTCTCTTTCTCCAGCCTGGTGATTTCATCAGCCAGACGCAGATACTCCAGATGCGCCAGGGTTTCCGCCATGGCAAAGCGAAGGTTATGAATCGATAAGTCGGCTCCAAACAGATACGTGCATACCTCAAAAGCTGTCGCTCCGCCCGTTTGGATCAAAAAATCTTCCATTTTTTGCAGGCGTTCGGCATGATGTTGCTGTAATTGCCCGATGCGTTCGACATAATGGTCAAAGACAGGGCCATGGGAAGGGAACACCTTTTTGACCGGCAGGCTCTTCATTTCTGTCAGTGTTTGGAGGTAAGTCCCCAGCGGATTCGGGTTACACTTCGGCCACAAACTGATATTGGGGGAAATTTTGGGCAGGAGGAAATCCCCGCCGATCAGCCAGCCTCGCTCCGGATCGAAGAAGCTGAGATGGCCGTCAGCATGTCCCGGTGTATGGTAAATCACATAGTCGCGGTCCCCCAGCCGGATGGAAGTTCCATCCTTGATAAAAGTCGGCTCGGGATGCGGCTCTACCCAGCGGCAAAAGCTGCGCAGATGGCCGGGAATCTGGCTGGCCCGTTCTTCACCCATCCCGTGCTTGCGATAAAAATCAGCCATGATTTCAGGCATATCGCTCTCTCGGTCCAGAAACAGTTTGGCCTGCTGATAATCGGTTTCGGACATATAAACGGGAGCCCCCGTTAACTGTTGCAGCTTGCCTGCCAAGCCGTAGTGGTCGGGATGATAATGGGTCAGCACGATTTTTTCAACATCCTGCCAACTCCACCCCACTTCTTTCTGAGCCTGTTTCCACGTTGAAAGATCTTCTTCCGTATGGAGCCCGGTATCGATAATGGTGTACCCCTGCTCGCCTTTGATCAAATAGGCATGGATGATCTTCAGGGCAAAGGGCAACGGCAACGGAACTTGTACGATATCTTCCCAGCGGTTCATGTTTGATTCTCCTCTCAGATGCTCCAGTCTCTTAGGCTGTCCAGATAATAAGTAGCGCGAATCCGGGATTTATTGGCCATTTCGTGCGTCGTGATCCCGCTGAAAACAAGGAGGGTATCCATACCACCACGGATTCCGGCCAGGATGTCGGTTTCCAGATTATCGCCTACCACGAGTGTTTCTTCAGGAGATGTTCCCAGTTTTTCCAGCGCATATTTCATGATGATCGGTTCAGGTTTTCCGATAAACAGAGGTTCTACACCCGAAGCTGCGGCGATCCCGATCGAGAGCGAACCGCTGCCGGGCAAAAGCCCCTCTTCTGTCGGTAGAGCCCGGTCCGCATTGGTGCCGATCAATGTTGCACCGTTTCGGATCGCGAGGCACGCTCGTTTCATCTTTTCATAGGTAAACTGCCGGTCGATCCCCACGACCACCGCTTCCGGCTGCTCTTCGTTGATACAAATTCCCGCTTCACGAATGGCCCGCTTCAGCCCTTCTTCACCGATGACGAAGACAGAAGGGGAATCCATCTCTTCCTTCAAATACTGGGCGGTGGCCAGGGCCGATGTATAGACCTGATCGGGCTCAGCCGGGAAACCAAACCCTCTGAGCTTCTCCGCCACCTGTTCCGGCGGTCTGGAAGAATTGTTGGTCAGATAGAGAAAGGGAATGTTTGCACCGGCCAATTTTTCGATAAACGACAGCGCGCCGGGGATCAGCTCCGTCCCGCGAAACAGCGTCCCATCCAGATCAATTAAATATCCTCTGTATCTTTTCATTTTTCCACACGACCCACCAAGATCATTCGCTCACTCAGCATATGGTAAGGCTCCCCGCGAAAATTGCCATACGTATGATCGATGATAAGTCCGGCTTTCTCCATCATTGCGGCCATTTGCTCATGCGTGTACATTTTGACACATTCTTGGTAGGTGCGTTCCCCTCTTTCGTCTTTCACCCGGATTTGTTTACGCACAAAATCTCCGTCGATTTGCCTTTTCTCAAGAATGCGCGCCCCCTGTTCCTCCCGAACACTCTCCGGAACCAACTTTTCCTTTACCGCTTCCCGGTTCATATAGTCGATGAGCACACGACCGCCCCGTCTCAGAACCCTGGCGATCTCCCGCAGCACCTGTTCATTTTCTTCATCTTTTGCGAAATAACCAAAAGAAGTAAATAAATTGACCACTGCATCAAACGAGCCGTCCATAAACGGCAGCTTCCGCATATCCCCGTGCACAAACGGAACGGCAAGTCCTTCCGCATCTGATACCGCACGGGTAAGGAGGGTTTTCGACAGATCCAAGCCGACAACGCGGAATCCCCTGCCGGCCAGGGAGATGGTATGGCGTCCCGTCCCGCAACACAGATCCAAAATGAGATCCCGTTCGGAAAGGCCAAGCCATTCAATGATTTGGTTCACTTCTCTCGAAGCATTTTCGCGGCTGCGATGTTTATATACGAGTACATAATCTTCTCCAAAACTTTCTTCATACCATTGCGGCATCCGATTCCCTCCCGTAAGAACATCAGGCGGCACTCCATCCCTGATTCCCTGATTGTATCACAGCTTTTGCCGTACCTCATTCTTGGCCCGAATATAGTAAACGCAATTTTGTCCGCCTTTGGCTTTGCATTCGGTACGCTCCACCTCGGCATCCAGCAGGTTTTGAAACCAGTTGATCTCACAGGAGCAGGCTTGATTGTACCGGTGGGCGACCCTGGAAATGGGGCAATTAAATTCGATCAGCTTAAAACTGCCGTCTTCCAGCTCTTCCCATTCCACCATATATCCTTTTGCATCTTGCAGTTCAGCCAGCGTCTTCACCCGCTCCCGAAGATCTTTGCCTTCAAATTCCGGCCGGTACGTTTCCGTCATTCGTTTTTCCCGGCTATTAAACAACTGGTTGATGATGGATGATCCGTGACTCTGTTCGAGGTCGTTTAACAGATCTAATGTAAACGTGTGATAACTCTTGGGGAAATAATCTTCCGATTTGTCGGTTAAAAAATATTGGCTGGTAGGCCGTCCCATCGCCTGCCGGAGCAATTTGGAACCGATCAGCCCGTCCCGCTCCAACGTATTGAGATGGCGGCGCACAGCCATTTCCGTCACTCCGAGCTGTTCCGCCATTTCACTTACCGTCAGGGGGCCGTTGGTTTTGAGCATCAACAGAATCTGTTTCCTCGTGGAACCCGTTTCATTCATCCTTCTCACCTTCCTTTCTTTTTGGTTTCAGTAAAAGATCCTTTCTTTTCTATACCCGTTTATTCGACCGATTCTTCTCCCAATTCCCGTTGAAGATATTTCCTCACCTGGTCAGCAAACGCACGATAGACTCCGGTTTCACCGGCATAAGGACGAATCTCGTCTTCTGAAAGGTCGTCATAGTAACGAACCAGTCTCTCACGAAGATGGACAAGTTCTTTCATCTTCACAGCCAGCTCGGAAGAGATGACTTGTTCATCTTCCAGAATGTCGACAATGTCCAGATAGCCGCCCGGATCGCGCATGACAAACCCGTCAATCATCACGCTGCCCACATCGATCATGCACTCAACCGCGAGATGCAGCGCTCTTTCCAATGCAAATCTGGGGACTGGCTCCCCGCTTTTAAGAGCCGTCCTCTCTATCACATCAGCACATCGGCCGAGATATGTTAACTGGCTGTTAATTCTCTTCACATTCACATCGTATACCATCTTGATGTCCCTCCGGCTTTGATCCAACCCCGCAACTTTCCTTCGTAGTTTTGCGTCAACAGATTGTGGAAAACATCTCAGGGGGTTGCTATATGAACTATTATAAACCAAGGTTATTCTCTCTCGTTGTACTTTTCAACTTGAGCCTTCTGCTTTGGGGGTGCAGCTCACAAGAGCAGGCTCCCGAACACTTTCATTCCAAGACGGCAAAAGTGACGGATAAAATGATGGCCGGGAGCAGCGGAGACCGTGCGACCGGGGAAATGGCAACGGAGGCCAAGGCGAACGATGCCAGGAGCCGGCTCTCGTTGCCGTCAGCGGAAATGAACAAAAAAGTGATTTATACCGCCAACGTGAAGTTAACCGTAAAAGATTATAAAGAGATCCGTACCCAATTGGAGCAACTGGTCGCCAAGCACCAAGGGTATCTGGTGAACAGTTCGGAATCAAAAACGAACCAATACCAGCGCGGAAATTTCACCTTCCGCGTTCCGCAAGCCGAATTTGATCCCTTTCTCAAAGGAATCCAAAAGCTGGATACGTCCAGTCCGGAAATCAACATTCAAGGTACAGATGTGACCGAAGAGCTGGTCGATTTGGAATCTCGTCTGAAAGCGAAACAGGCGATGGAAAAACGGCTGTTGGATTTGATGAATAAGGCCACGAAAACAGATGATCTTCTGGATATTTCCAGACAACTGGATCAGACGCAGGCAGAAATCGAACAAATAAAGGGAAGACTGCAATATTTAAATAATAAAGTGGATTTTTCCACTGTCCATGTGGAGATCACCCAGCTTTTTGTTTCACCGTCTTCGGCAGAACAACCGCTGGCGAAACAAATGGCCGATTCCTTTTCAGCCAGCCTGACCGGTTTAGGTGTGGCCGGGGAACGCTTTCTGATCTTTATGGCCGGGGCTGTTCCCATCCTCGTTTTGCTGGGCGCATTGGGTGTTCCGATTTACATGGCCGTCCGCAAGGTCTTGCAAAAAAAAGACGTATAACTCCCCTTCCGCAGGCAGAAATTATGTGAAGAATCCATCCAAGAAGGGGGACTTTCATGCTCATTTCTACCAAAGATCTCAATTATCTCACCGATGAGCTCTCCTGGGAACTGCTGGCGATGAAGAAATGCCATCATTATGCCGGAGAGTGCCAGGACCCGCAGATTCGGCAACTGATCAATCAAACGGGACAAATGCACCAGCAGCATTATGAAACGCTGTTGTCACAGCTTCAATCGGCCGCCGGCGCCACAGCCGGTATGAACCAACCACAGGCAGGCGGCAACCAGCCCCAGCCGCCGCAGCAAACGGCGGGAACTCAGCCGTCACCCGGTTTGCCCCAGGTCAAAGGGCCGGAAATGAATGACCGGGATCTCATCAACGATGTGCTGGCCATGGAAAAATACCTGGCCAACGGCTACAACACGGCGGTGAATGAAGCGAGCACAGAGCCCTTGTTTCAGACCCAACTCCGGCTGCTCAATGAAGTGCACCAGGCCCAGCGAAATTTGTATAACCTGATGCATCAAAAAGGATGGTACAAACTCGACACGGCCGATGCCATTCAAGTCAGCAAAAAAGCGGAACAATTTGCGAACTATCGCACGCAGTTTCCCTATGCTTGATCTGCTTACCCTCCCGAACCGGCTTGTTCGGGAGGGTATTTTTCTGTTCCATTGTTTGTTTTTTTCTCTAATTTTGTCAACCGTTGACTTCCTTTGGCATGAAAGAAGGAATCAATGCAAATTTCGCGAAATCCTATAAAAAACCAGTATTTAGGAGGACGATCCAATATGAGTAAAGCGGCCTACATCACCACGCGCGAAGCCGCCGAACGCCTCCAAGTTCATGCGCGGACCATTCGAAAGTGGATCGATACTTTTGAAGAATACATTTGTCCTGACTGGAACGAAAGAGGCCATTATGTACTGACGGAAGAGAGTTTGCTCAGATTGGCGGAAATAAAAAACCGCCTGCAGGAACCCCACAAGTCCATGAAGCAGGTAAAGGATGACCTCCTGCGGGAAGGAAAAATTGGAACCGACCGTCATTATCCCCATGCAGAAAATGAAACCAAGGCAGAAACAGAGCAAACATTAAATCATCTGATGGAAACAATGGAAAACTTCGGGGAAATGATGGAAGATCTCTTTGATCGCATGGAGCGGTTGGAAGATCATATGTATGGATTATTTGATACGCTTGAAGATATGGAGCAAAAACTGGTGGCTGTCAGCTACGACGCTGTCTCCTCCAATGAGGTGCAGCAAATGTTTGATGAAATACGCAAAAAACAAGATCAGCTCAGAATCGAACTGAGAAATGTCAACTTCACGCAACGCCTGACTTCGGCCACCAGCGAACAGGGACTCCTTCCGCGCAGGCAAAAGAAAACCCGCTTTTTTGGCATGTTCTAGAACTGATTGCATGTGGGAAGCGATGCACGACAGGCGAATGACCAGACCTGCGGGTCAGAATGGAAGCGGTGTTCATTTCGCATCCGAAGCCACCTCCATGCTCCGGGTTCTGTTTCGGGACGGGTGTTTGTCATGTATAATGATGTAGAAATGAACATGAAGGGGCTAGTAAGATGACAAACAAAGAGTGGATGTTTTTATATGATGAAACCGAAAATACCCGTACCCGATATGTCAGCTTTATGGGGGAGACCAACCGCTTCGATTTGGCGATCACTCTCACCGACCGCTTTTATGGAAAATTACTCGTCCTCAATATACAATCCAACCGCTTCGCCATCATCGGCCCGGATGACTTGGAAGAACCGGGTTATTTGGAATATGCCTTTCAACTGTCGGAAGCGGAGGCGGCAGAGCTGAAACAGTTTCTGTACACTCTTGTCTGAAGGAATAATTAATCCTTTCACCGCTCATGTTAAGGATGAGGGGTGATCAAGGTGGAAAATAACAAAGAGATGCATCAAGAACTTTCTACGGTTAAATCCTTACATAACGATTTGATTCCCGAAGAATTTCCCGAAGGCCCCTACGAAGCGGCCACGCATGAAAAAAAATTGGGGAAATCATCCCCTTGGCGTCCCGGTCAACATATGACTTCGAATTTTACGTATGAGATGCGCGAATTTCATGAAGGATTGCCCCGGGTAAGCCCGGGAAGCCACCCTACCCATGATGACGACGAGGAAACCAAATAGCAGGTAATATAATAAAGAGGCCTTGTTCTCCCGCTTCCGGAGGGAACAGGCCTTTTTTGTGTTCTTTATACGCGCTTCAAAACGAAGTAAGCGCAGCCAAAATTACAATATTCATTTAAGTATTCCTGCAAATAACTGATTTTTGTCTCCGGCGTGGCCCGGGCATGATCATCGGAAAAGAAACCTTTTAACCTTAACTGGCCATACCCCCAGTCTCCGACGATGTAATCGTATTTATTTAAGATATCGCAATACCTTTTTTTGAAAGCATCCGGATTCCATCCGTTGCGATAATTTGTCAAAACTACATATTCATTTCCTTGAATGTAAATCCGATCCATTTAAATCAACCTTTACAGAGTTTGTCACTTATATGTTACCACAATGTCCGCCCATCCATCTGCCATCAATTATCCGGTAAAAAACTGGAAGCGTAAGGTCGCGGGCACAAGGCAAAGCTAACATCAGGAGGTGTGCCGAAAGCGATGATACGAATTTGCACAGGTTTTCTTGTGTTCTTGTTCATCCTGTCCACAGCCGCCTGTACTTCCCCGGAGCCAGCAAAACCCGGCGAAGCGCAGGAGCCTCTCTACCGGGAACATCACAATGACACCCGCTTCGGCATGGTGCGCAATGATGTGATCAACGGTGAAGAATCGGCTTATGGCGGGGGACAAAACGAAATCGGATATTTTAAATATATTCCCGAAAACTATAAAACCGGAGACGGACGGGCGGCGGGGCCCAATGTTTTTGTAGACCGCTCCCTGCTGGCACGGCATATCGCCCAGATGGTGACCGTATTGCCCAATGTCAAGGAAGCCACAGCACTCGTGACTGATGACCATGTTTTTGTAGGCGTCAACACCAAAAACGGAAAAATGGACACCAAAACCGTCAAAGAGGCAAAACGGACCGCTGAAAGCATTACTCCCCGCTATTTTAAAGTCCACGTGACCACGGACCGGAACCTCAATTCCCAGATCCAACGCGTCGGAATGAGGTTAAACGGAGCCTCGGATGTGGAGGGGGTGCGGGGCGATCTGGAACAATTGCTCCGGAAAATGGGAGATGAAACCCCACCGGATGTAAATGAATCCATTTATCCCCAACAACGCAGGCAAGTAAACCCGAATGAAGATTGATTTCCAAAAAAAAAGGCGGCCTCTCAGCAGAAGCCGTCTTTTTTTATTGAGCCATTTTTTGTTGTTCATTCCGCTCGGCGGATTTCACTTGTTCATGAGCATGATAAGAACTGCGTACCAGCGGCCCGGATTCCACATGGGAGAAACCCATGGCCAAACCGATCTCTTTCAACTTGGCAAACTCATCCGGTGTATAGTAACGCTCAATTTTGAGATGCTTCTTGGTCGGTTGCAGGTATTGACCGATGGTCACGATGTTGACATCATGGGCACGCAGATCCTGCATCGCTTCCACCACTTCATCAAACGTTTCTCCAACCCCGACCATGATGCTGGATTTCGTCGGAATTTGCGGCTGAAACTCTTTCGCCTTTTTCAAAAGCTCCAGGGATCGGTCATATTTGGCCTTGGAACGGACGCGGTCCGAGCGGCGGCGAACCGTTTCGATATTATGATTAAGGATATCGGGTTTCGCATCCATGACTACTTTGAGCGCATCCCAGTTACCCATGAAGTCGGGAATCAAGACCTCCACACTGGTAAAGGGATTGCGTTTGCGGATCGCCCGAATGGTGGCTGCAAAAATGGCTGCACCTCCATCCTGGAGATCATCACGGGCAACAGACGTAACCACGGCATGGCGAACACCCATTTGTTCCACGGCTTCAGCCACACGTTCCGGCTCCGCCCAATCCAGTTCTGTCGGCAATCCGGTTTTTACCGCACAAAACCGGCAGGCCCGCGTGCAAATATCCCCCAGAATCATAAAGGTGGCCGTCCGGTTGGCCCAGCACTCATAAATGTTGGGACAACGCGCTTCTTCACAGACCGTGTGTAACGTCTTGCTGCGCATCATTTTTTTGAGTTCCTGATAGTTTTCGTTGGTGGTCAGCCGGACCTTGAGCCATTCAGGCTTGCGCTCTCTGGTCCCATTTGTGCGCTCTGTCGCCACAATCATTCCTCCTGTATCACAGATTTAGGACAGCTCTGTCCCGTTTTTCCGACAATGCCCCTTTCATTCCCTGTTTATATTACCACAAAAACGGCAGCCCTACCCTCATTTGTCCATTCATCGAGCCGAACGCGCTCTTTCGGATTCGCTCACTCACATCCGGCTGCGGAACAAAAGATAGATAAAATACGGGGCCCCGATGACAGCCGTAAATACACCCGCCGGGATTTCAGTCGGGGCCATTACCGTTCTCCCCGCCAGATCGGCCAGCATCACAAACAGCGCTCCTAAAAGAGCGGATGCCGGAAGCAGGGCTCCAAATGAAGCGCCAACCAATCTTCTGGCCGCATGGGGGGCGATCAGTCCGACGAAACCAATTCCTCCGGCAAAGGCGATCGCTGAACCGGCCAGTCCGGTGCTGATGAACAACAGCATCATCCTGTGCTTTTGTACCGGGTTTCCAAGTCCTGTCGCCAATGAATCGCCGAACTGCTGAACATTGACATGGCGTCCGAGCAGAATGGACAGGGGAATTAAGATCCCGACCCAGGGAAGGAGCGTCAACACCTGCTCCCATGTACTTCCATACACGCTTCCCGTCAGCCACGTTTTCGACTCAACGGCACGAAAAACGGGACCCAGTAAAATGATCAAGTTGACGGCCGCCTGGGTGGCTGTATAGAAGCCAATCCCGATCAACACCAGCCGGAAGGGAGAAACACCGTCTTTCCATGAAAAAAGATAGATCAGTATCGCAATAACGGTGGCTCCCAGAAAAGCGGCCGCAGGAACCCAGTGAATGCTTACCGATAAAGATGTGGTGCTGTCAGCGAAAAAAGTGATGACAGACACGGCCGCCACCGATGCCCCGCCCGTAATCCCGATGATATCGGGAGAGGCCAGCGGATTGCGCACAACTGCTTGCAAAAGAGCCCCGGAAACCGCGAGAGCCGCACCGGATAGAAAGGCGATGCAGATCCGGGGAAGGCGAAACGTATTCACAACCAGAGCGTCCGACGGAGAACCCGTCCCCAAAAAGACCTTGATGACATCAAGCGGAGCAATATAAACTTCCCCCACTCCGACACTGATCACCACGGCGGCAAAAACAGCCAGGCTCAACAGACCGATCACCCCGGCAGCTTTTTTATCCATCAGAAAACTGAACCGGTCCCCGCCTATACGGATGGGCATAAACCTCTTCATGCTCGTTCGCTCACCTTTCTACGCGCGATATAGATGAAGAATGGAGTTCCGATGATGGCGGTCATCACCCCAACCGGAATTTCCTGTTCATTCATGATAAAGCGGCCTCCGATATCCGCCGCCAACAGGAACAGCGCTCCCAACACACCGCAATACGGCAACAGCCACCGGTGGTCAATCCCCACCAGTGTCCGGGCCACATGCGGAACCACCAGACCGACAAAGACAATCGGCCCGGCGATGGCTACCGAGCCTCCGGCGAGCAAAATGACCACAAGTGCCCCCATCAGCTTCGTCCATCCCGTCCGCTGGCCCAATCCCTTCGCCACATCTTCCCCCATCGTCAACACATTGATTTTTCCGGCCAGCAATAGAGCCAGTACCCATCCGAACATGACATAAGGAAAAACAGGCTGGACCATCTCCAGTTTCCGTCCTTCCACTGAACCTGTCAGCCAGAACATCACCTCATCCAAACCTTTTTCATTCATCACCAACAAACCCTGAGTAAGGGAGGAAAACAATGCCGCGATCGCAGCACCGGCCAACGTTAATTTAATGGGAGTCAACCCTTCCCTGCCGACAGATCCCAAAAAGTACACCGTGAAGGAGGCAACGGCGGCTCCCGCAAATCCAATCGCCATTAATGAAGTTAATGAAGTGATGGAGAAAAAGGAGACCGCTGACACGATAAACAGACTCGCACCCGCATTGACGCCAAGCGTAGCCGGGGAAGCCAAAGGATTCCGCGTTAAGGCCTGCATCACCGCTCCGGCGATACTCAGGCTGGCCCCGACAACCACTGCGATCAAAGCTCGCGGGACACGGGTCGTCCGGATAATCAGGTGTTCATTGGAACCGTTATATTCCATAAAGGATTCGACCACTTTGCTGAGCGGGATCTTGGTCACACCGACACTGATGCTGATCCCGGCGAATAAAACAACAATGATGATGCCGGCTAACAAGCCCAACCACTTCTGCGATCTGTTCCTTAATACTGAATTCAATGATGTCACCTTTCCTTCTTTCCGTTCCGTTTAAAACCAACTTCAGTCTATGCGATGCCCTCAGAGGTGTCAACGATTTTGAAAATCATTATCAAAAAAGAGTTGACTTTTTCAGCCCTGTCCCATATATTTGTAATGGAATGATAATCATTATCAATTTGATACGGAGGAACTACATAATGAAGAAGAAACTCATCTCCTTGTTATGCCTATTCACTGTGTTTGCATTGGCCGCAGTCGGATGCAGCCAACCGTCCGCCTCCCAATCTTCGGAACAAACAGGAAAAACCCGGACCATCGAACATGCCATGGGCAAAACGCAAGTTCCCGAACATCCGAAACGGGTCGTTGTTCTGACCAATGAAGGCGTTGAAGCCGCCCTCGCTCTGGGCGTCAAACCGGTCGGAGCTGTGAAGGCATTTACCGGAAACCCCTGGTACAAACACTTGGAACAAGATCTCCAGGGCGTGAAAGAAGTCGGAATCGAACACCAGCCCAGTCTGGAAACGATCTCCAGCTTAAAGCCTGACTTGATTATCGGCAACAAAATGCGCCAGGAAAAAATATACAACCAGTTGTCCGCCATCGCACCAACCGTTTTTGCGGATGAATTGCGCGGGGATTGGAAAATCAACTTCAAGTTGTATGCCAAAGCTCTCAATAAAGAAGCCGAAGGAGAAAAAGTACTGGCCGCTTATCAGCAAAAAGTGGAGGAAGTACGGAAAAACGCCGGTGATCTCTTAAAACAAAAAGTATCCATGGTTCGGTTTATGGCGGGTAAAACCAGAATCTATCAATTGGACAGCTTCTCCGGCGTGATCCTCAAAGATGTGGGATTTGCCCGGCCGGAAATTCAGAACAAAAACGATTTTGCCATCGAAATTACCAGAGAACGCATCCCGGAGATGGACGGAGACATTCTGTTCTACTTCACCTATGACCAAGGCGACAATAAAGGAAACAAACAAGAACAAGAGTGGACACAAGATCCGCTGTGGAAAAACCTGAATGCCGTGAAAAACAACCGCGCTTTCAAAGTGGATGATGTCATCTGGAATACCGCCGGCGGTGTAAAAGCGGCCAACTTGATGCTTGACCAATTAAACGGTTATATCAACCAATTGAAAAACCAAAAATAAGGACTGCTGTGACGGCAGTCCTTATTTTTATTCCTGTAATTTCCAAAATACTTTTCCCATCCATTCGGCATAATAACAAAAAATGACAGATGTTCAGGAAATTTGGTGATGGGAATGGGAAAAAAACTGGGTTGTTGGATGATCATCATCTCTTCACTGTTCATGTTTACATACCCCTGCCAAGCGTCTCAGGCCCAACCGTTAGCGCCTGAAACGCTGAGACAATACCTGTATGAAACCATGCAAACACTGACGGGTGTCCCATGGACTTATCTGGCTGCCATGGATCAATATGAACGGAACATACGGATGTCTTCTGCCCCCAAACCCAAAGGAGTGGTTTCCATCCGGGTTCCTTCCCATGTGTGGGCCGGACTTGCCAATCCGGATCCGGATGACCAGATACCCGTTTCGATTCAATTTTTTCAGGGAATTGGACGAGATGCCAATGGAGACGGGAAAGCAGATCCGACCGATGATGCGGATGTTCTTTATTCCATCGCCTGTTATCTGACGCAAAACGGGCTCTCGGAAACCGATGTCCGTGAACGAATCTGGAAATATTACCAACATCCCACAGCCGTCGATGTAATCACACACATCGCGAGAGTTTTTGATAAGTTTCAAACCATTGACCTCCAGGAACGCGCTTTCCCCATCCCTTTGCAATACAACTACACATACCATAACTCTTGGGGAGCCCGACGCGGTTGGGGCGGCCCGCGCATTCATGAAGGAGCCGACATCTTTGCCGGATACGGAACACCAGTGCTCAGCACTTGCTACGGATATGTGGAGCTGATCGGTTGGAACCCGTTTGGAGGCTGGCGGATCGGAATTCGGGACACCAACAATAACTATCACTACTTTGCCCATTTAAACGGCTTTCGCAAGGGATTGAAAAAGGGTGACATCGTAAAACCGGGAGAAGTGATCGGATCGGTCGGCTCTTCCGGTTACGGTCCCCCGGGTACCGCCGGCAAGTTCCCTCCCCATTTGCACTACGGCATTTACAAATTTAACGGACGCAATACTTTCTCTTACGATCCCTATCCGTTTCTGAAAAAATGGGAACGCGAAGCCTATCAAAAGCGCAAAGAAATGAAACAGAAGCGAAAACAAACGAGCAGCAAAACCGCCATGCAGGGGGTGGACTGATCACGCGATAATTTGGTCACGTACAGCACCGGGATAAAAGGAAAGGGCAGGCCGGGCTCAGCACGGGTACTTCTGCAATAAAAAGAGAGTTGTTGATGAACAACAACTCTCTGATTCATGCCATACTTAGCTTGCTTTTCCTGCTTCTGAGGCAGAATTTAAGTTGGAATGCTTTCTCGAATAAGTGAAGTAAACAACCAGACCGATCAGCAACCAGATGCCGAAGCGGACCCAGGTGTCACCCGGCAACTGCAACATGAGATACAGGCAGAAGATGATGGCCAGACCAGGAATAACCGGTACCCATGGGCAACGGAACTTGCGCGGCAGATCCGGCTGGGTTCTGCGGAGGACAATCACCGCCACCGAGATTAATACAAACGCAGCCATCGTTCCCATATTGACCAGTTCAGCCAACTTATCCAGCGGGACCAACGCCCCCAGGAAAGCGCAAAACAACCCGTAAAACCAGGTGGAACCAAACGGAGTGCGATATTTTTCATGCACACTGGACATCCATTTGGGCAACAATCCGTCTCTGGACATGGCGAAACCGATCCGCGTTTGCCCGTACAGCATCACGAGCATCACCGTGATCATCCCGACAACGGCTCCCACGCTGATAATCCCGGCAGCCCAGTCCTGGCCGGCGACTTTCAGGGCATAAGCGACGGGAGCACTTTGATGATCTTCAAATTGTTGATACGGTACAATGCCCACGACAATTGCAGATACGATCACATAGAGCAGGGTACAAACTCCCAAAGACCACAGAATCCCTTTCGGCAGATCGCGGCCTGGATCACGGGTTTCTTCCGCAGCGGTGCTGACCGCATCAAAACCTAAATACGCAAAGAACACGATCGCTGCAGCCGCACTGACTCCTCCAAATCCCATTGGCATAAACGGTGTCCAGTTTTCAGGTTTTACATAGAAAACGCCGGCAATAATTACGAGCGCTACAACAACGAGTTTTAAAACCACCATGACGTTGTTGACCCACTTGGATTCTTTCACACCGATGGAGAGCAAGAATGTAATAACCAGAACAATCAGAAATGCAGGTAAGTTAAATACGCCTCCTGCTCCCGGCGCGCCGGTCAACGCGGCTGGGATGGTAATGCCGACTCCCTCGAGGAAAGAGGTGAAATAGCCGGACCACCCGACGGAAACCGCACTTACAGCCAGTATATATTCCAGCATCAAATCCCAACCGATAATCCAGGCGACAAATTCACCCAGAGTCGCGTAGCTGTAAGTGTAAACAGACCCCGATACCGGCACGAGCGAGGCGAATTCCGCATAGGTGAAGGCGGCGAAGGCACAGGCCAATCCAGCGATGATAAAAGAAAGAATTAATCCCGGCCCGGCTTTTAAAGCACCCACACCGGTGAGAACGAAAATCCCCGTCCCGATAATCGCACCGATTCCGAGAAAAGTGAGATCCAGAGCGCTCAGTTCTTTTTTAAGTGTTCGACCTTGTTGGCTGCTGGCAATGAGTGCGTCGATACTCTTCTTTCTCCACAGGCTCACAGTTAAACCCCCTTGATACTTGATTTTTTCGAAAATTATCACAGAAGGATTGATGAAAATATTTACTTAATTCTCAACAGATTCCCCCTTTCATTTTTACTAAAGTTATAAATTTGACAAAGAGATATGTTTTCCTTCTCCGGACAAATAAAAAAAGCCTGCCAATTTAAGGCAGGCTTTGCATTAAGATGGATGTTCTTTTAACGCCTCCAAGATGGCGTCCGGCTGCAATCCCTGGATGGCTTTGCCGCCCACCACCGTAACCGGGACTCCGAGAAATCCCATTTGCTTCACTTCTTCCAGATACTCCGGGTGGGCTCCGCAATCTCTTACTTCATATTCGATCTTGTAATCGTTTAAAAATCGCTTTAATACATTGCACTCAATGCAATGGGGTTTGGAATAGACAATGACTGGCATCCGATCACTCCTCTACAGATAATAATATCATGAACCCGGTTTTCGATATTCATCATTTCTGTGAGAATTTACAAGTACAAACGGATCGCCCGGTATGGGAAGAGCATGGTTTCACTCACTACCTTGAAATGTGATATGACCTCCATGTATTTTTTCAAAAATCTTTGAATGCCTCCTCTTTTATATTGAGTGAAACGGATCGGGCGACTCCTTCCTTCTTTTATGATTTTAATGAAAAATCTCCTGTTCTCAACTGGGTCAGGCAACGAGCATGGTCAAAACAGGGTACTCCAGGATACGGTAAATTGGGCAGCCATTTCACAGGATTATTGGCAGGAAGCACACAACGGATGTTCAAACACCCTGTTCAGGTACACGTGTATGGTGATTCCCGGCAAACTCCTGTGCTAAGGCAGAAGTGATGAGGGCTGAATCCGCCGCTTCCGATGCCCACGACTCCTTGTGACAGATAAAACCGATGTGTTATTTTAAAATGAAAGGTTGTTTTCAATCTTTTCACAAGTAGATTCTCTAAGATTTCCATCGACTCCATACAAAATATCATGGATCAATGAGAACAGGGAATAGTTGGCACCTGACGTTAATTGAACATGAAAGGGGATGTTCCCTTGCTGAATGGCTTAAAGGTGGAAGAAGTGGCAGAACTGATGCCAAATGACTTAAAAGAACTGGCTCAGCTCTTGGTGGAAGTGGTTGCCGATGGAGCTTCGATCGGTTTTTTGCCGCCGGTGACCCAGGAAGAAGCCATCCAATATTGGACCAATGTCTTAAGCCCCGATGTGATTTTATGGGTGGCCCGTTTGAATGGAATGATTGTGGGCAGTATCCAATTGCATTTATGTACCCGACAAAACGGAAATCATCGTGCGGAAATTGCCAAGCTGATGGTCCATCCTCAGGCCAGACGCAAGGGAATGGGTCGGATCCTGATGCAGTTTGCCGAAGAGAAAGCAAAGAGTGAAAATCGCAGATTACTCGTATTAGATACACGCGCAGGCGATCCCTCCAACGCTCTGTATCGTTCATGCGGTTATGTGGAAGCAGGGCGAATTCCCCATTACGCCCGGTCCGCTGACGGAGATCTTCACGAAACGGTGTTTTATTATAAACAAATCTAGGTTTGTTCGCATAAAAAGCAGGAATCCGATGAGGGCCTGCTTTTTATTTTGAATTCCGTCATATTTATGAACTCAACCGGATCATACAGGACTTAACCCGAGTTTCCGGTATAATAGGCTTTAGAATTTAATGCAGGAGAGATGTCGATTGCATACCAACTTACGCACTTTTATCGAGCAATTGAGAAGAGAAAATGACCTGGTGGAAATACATGCTCCCGTAGACCCTCATCTGGAACTGGCGGAAATCCACCGGCGCGTCATTGCCGAGGAAGGCCCGGCCCTTCTCTTTACCAATGTAAAAGGAAGTTCCTTTCCGGTCATCACCAACCTGTTTGGAACCTCGAAGCGGGTCGATCTCGCTTTTGGCCCCCGTCCGGAACAATTGATGAAACAGATCGTTGAATTGATGCACAAATTAATGCCCCCTACTCCCAAGGCATTGTGGAGTGAACGGAAACTGATTGCCGACCTGCTCAAAGTGGGGTTGAAAACGGTTCCCGCACACCAGGCACCCGCCCTGGAATGCAGACAGGAAGAAGTGGACCTCACCCGGCTGCCGGTGATCACTTCCTGGCAGGAAGACGGGGGGCCGTTTATTACGTTGCCGCTTGTCTATACGCAACATCCGGTGACCGGGCAGCACAACCTCGGTATGTACCGGATGCAGATTTTTGACAAACAAACGACCGGCATGCACTGGCAAATCCACAAGGGCGGGGGATTCCACCACCATGAGGCAGAGAAGCGGAATCAGGACTTGCCGGTTCGGGTCCATCTGGGTGGTCCGCCTGCCTTGATCGCATCCGCGATTGCACCCGTACCGGAATTTTTGCCGGAGCTGCTCTTGACTTCGCTGATCATCGGGCAAAAACTTCCCGTGGTCCGGCCCGAAGGCGGCGGGTACCCCTATATCGCCGAAGCGGAATTTATCTTGTCGGGAATGGTTCCCGCCCATGAACGCCGTCTGGAGGGGCCGTTTGGTGACCACTACGGCTACTACTCCCTGGCGCATGAGTTCCCTGTTTTCCATGTTAAAGAAGTTCGCCACCGCAAAGATGCCATTTACCCGGCAACCGTTGTGGGCAAGCCCAGGCAGGAAGATTACTACATGGGTGAATTTTTGCAACGGCTGTTGTCGCCCGCTTTTCCGATGGCCATGCCCGGAGTCCGCGACCTGTGGACTTACGCGGAAACAGGTTTCCATCCGCTGGCGGCCGCAGTGGTGAGGGAAAGCTACAGCAGGGAAGCACTCGCCAATGCTTTCCGCATCCTGGGGGAAGGCCAACTCACCCTCACCAAGTTCCTGATTGTCACCGATCAGCTCACACCGCTCGACGATTTCCCGCGCCTGTTTGAAACGGTCATGGAACGCTTCGATCCGGCGACGGACCTGTTTATTTTCGGCCACACCTCCATGGATACGCTGGATTATACCGGACGCCGCTTCAACCATGGAAGCAAAGCGGTTCTCATCGGAACGGGAGAGGTGAAACGCCGGCTGCCCGCAGAATATCACGGACCCGATCTGCCGGGCATCCGCAGCGCCGCCGTCTATTGCAAAGGAGCATTGGTACTGGAAGCCGAATCATTTGAAAGCTCCCCCGAACTGGCCGACCGCCTGCTCGAACACCATGGGGAGGCACTCTCGGAATGGCCGTTTATCTTCCTGGTGGATGACATCCAGGCCGCTTCCGGGCAGACTCCTTTCCTGTGGACGGTGTTTACCCGTTTCGACCCGGCATATGACATCTATGCCCGTACTGAACTGATCCGCCACCATCCCAGCTACTGTTTCCCGATCGTGGTGGATGCACGGATGAAACCCGGCTACCCGGATGAGCTGGAAACCGACCCGTCTGTGAAGAAGTTAGTGGATGAACGGTGGAAGGAGTATTTTGGGAAATAGTAAGCATTCAATGTATAAAGCCTCGTCAATTCGGGGCTTTTTTTATTATTATCATTGATCAATAAATCAACGATTCATTTCTTCTTCCACCTGCTGTAACCATGCGCCGATCCTCTCTCCGTGAACCACCAAATCGGCGAGGGTGTCGAGCTCCGTCGGCTCCAGATTGACAATCACCAATTTGGCGCCGTTTTCCTTGGCCATCTGCGGATATAAATTAGCGGGACTCACTTGGAGAGAAGAGCCCAACACCAGACAGAGTTCCGCTCGTCGGATCAGCTCATCCGCTTTGGTCAATGCTTCATCCGGCAGCATTTCTCCGAATAAAACGATGGAGGGTCTTACAAAGCCGCCGCATTCACAATCCGTCCCGTGAGGCTCCACATATCGTTTGGCATCATATTTTTGCCCGCATCGGGTGCAATGGACTGTCCGCAGCGACCCATGAAGTTCGGCTACCTGCTCATTGCCTGCCTCCTGATGATAACCGTCGACATTTTGCGTAATAATCCCGTGAATCAGTCCCCGCTTCTCCCACTCCGCCAAAATCCGATGCCCGATATGCGGCTTGTGTTTGGAAATCTCCTTAATCCTCATTTGATAAAACTCGACAAACTCATCTCTGTTATTCTCCAGCGCAT
This sequence comes from Lihuaxuella thermophila, assembly GCF_900110165.1. GTDB lineage: Bacteria > Bacillota > Bacilli > Thermoactinomycetales > Thermoactinomycetaceae > Lihuaxuella > Lihuaxuella thermophila. The sequence goes on along the minus strand of NZ_FOCQ01000014.1, from coordinate 61,232 downwards.
ATGTACTGGCAATCAGCATGGGATCTTTTCCGCACCATAATCCGTTCTGGGAACGAAAGTCGGGCAAACCGCTTTCCGTCGACATTCCGGCACCGGTAAAAACAACGGTAGATCGGGATTCCCGCAACCAATTGGCAAACATGATCATCATCCTCCGGATCACAAGATGAGGCAAAAACATATCAAAACGAAGTACCTACAACGATTATACCGTTTCTTTTCCGATAGGGACCCCAAACAAACAGAAAACCCACCATTCTTTTGAAAGAACGGAGGGTTTAACGCTTGTAGATCACTAATCCTCAAATAAGTTTCCGAGGCCGCCTAAGATGCTTCCTTCTCCTTTACTGCTCCCCCCGGCCTGGGGCGCGGCCGCAAATACGCGGCTGGCCAGACGGCTGAACGGCAGGGACTGCACCCATACTTTACCGGGGCCCCGCAACGAGGCAAAGAATAACCCTTCCCCGCCGAATAAGGCTGTTTTGACGCCGCCGACAAATTCAATGTCATATTGCACATGCCGGGTCATCGCCACCAGACATCCGGTGTCAATACGAATCAGTTCACCGGGCTGCAACGCTTTTTCATGGATGGTTCCGCCCGCATGGACGAAAGCCAGTCCGTCCCCCTCCAACTTTTGCATGATAAACCCTTCGCCGCCAAAGAAACCGGTACTCAATTTTCGCTGGAATTCAATCCCCACCGAAACCCCTTTAGCCGCACAGAGAAAAGAGTCCTTCTGACATATCACTTTCCCGCCCAATTCGGCCAGATTGAGAGGAATGATTTTCCCCGGATAAGGTGCGGCAAACGAGACATGCTTTTTTCCCTGCCCCGTATGACTGAAAATGGTCATAAATAAGCTTTCCCCGGTCAGAAGACGCTTCCCTGCCCCGAATAATTTGCCCATCAACCCTTTTCCGGAATCGCTGCCGTCCCCGAAGATGGTTTCCATGCGAATGCCATCTTCCATCATCATCAGGCTGCCCGCTTCAGCGATCACACTCTCTCCCGGGTCCAGCTCAATTTCCACAAACTGCATATCATCGCCGTAAATCCTGTAATCCATCTCGTGCGCATTTGCCATCACTCGACATCCTCTCAAGAGCAGATACTACTGTTATTTTATCATTCCCCACAAGGTTTATACTAAAATTTCTGCAAAATCGAATGCACCCACCAGGCCGAGAATAGGTCGCCTTTTCATGTCACCTTTCCTGCGGTTTCTAAAGTGGATGAAGCCCAAGTAACCAGCCAACATCAATCCCGTGATTTAGGGAAACTACTTTTCGATAAGACCATCCTGATTGAAAGCAGGGTCGTGACCGCCAATAACAGATGAGGCAAGGCCCATGCCCAATGGGCAACAAAATCGCTTGGCGGGGTGCCATCACTAATCCCGCTTCCGTGAAAAACCATCCATAAAGCGATCGGCGGAAGTTGTGCCAACAATAACAACGAAAATATCATACCGCGATCCACCGTAAGACGGGTGCCAATTTTCTCACGTTCCAACCGATAAAAAGAACGGTTAATCCTCCGGCCGCACACAGTTTTCCCCACGCGCGAACCTCTGCCTCCGTGGGACCGAAGAACCCAAAAGCATACAGAGACCCAAGAGAAATCGCCAGTAGCCCACTTGCGATTGGAATAGTCCGAACAACATTCATATGGAGAATCTCTCCCAACTGTTTTCTTAACAATGATCTGGATCGTGATATCAAGGAAAAGGAATCTCCTTTAACGAATGGGAGATTATGAAACCTTTTCCTGGAGGGCGAATCCTTAGAAACGATTGATTGCTATTTTGTTCATTCTATCCCTGATTGTCTCCGGTTGTCAGGATATCACTACTTCTGCAAATCAAAAAAAGAGTCAGCTCCTGACACAGATCAGAGCGAATCAGCCTGGGTGCCGAGTTCTACTTTTCGATTAAACGATAAAGATCACTCGAAGATGATCGGGGTTCCACAGAAATTAGGAATCATTTGTAGCGACGATGCTTTTATTGAAGGCAAGCCGGCCAAATGTTTATGGCATTTCTGGGGAGATCGATCCACAATGGAAAACGCATCACTGAAAATCAAAGGCATTCATAAAGAAACAAGTGAATCTGTACACATTGTTCATACAGTTTTATCCCCTTTCTCGGGTGTCAGAGGGGCGGATTTCAGCCAGCCGTCTACGATTGGCTTTTCCAAACCGGGGCTATGGAGAATGGAGGTTTATGTAGATGATAAGCGCTTTGGAAGCATTGTCGTAAATGTAAAAAAGAAAACTTCATCGTGAAATAGCATACTCATGTCAATCATGATGAAATGTGCCGACTTCTGTAATTGCTGGAGCCCTGTTTTAGCTACGAAAAAAACGAAGGAAAATCCGTGAGTGAGGGCCATTGAAATTTGTATATTCTTCAAGGTTCCCGTTCTGGCAGGTACCAAGTCTGCACATGTAGAGGCGGATTCATCGTCCGCCTCTTTCTCAACAATCCCTTCCTATCCCTCTCGTTTTCGTGTGGACCACACCTGATCCTCTTGCAGCCAAATTTCGGCACTTTCCATCTCCTGCCCTGTCAGGGTTGTTCTGAGCAATCCATGTTCGTCTAACGTTTCATGCGCGGGTCGAAAAGGTCGCGGAGCCCGTCGCCCAGCAGGTTAAAGCCCAATACCGTCAGCATGATGGCGAGTCCGGGAAAAATCATGGTCCACGGGGCCAGCTGGATATATTGCCGGGCATCGGACAGCATGGTTCCCCACTCCGGCTCCGGCGGCTGTGCTCCCAGGCCGAGAAATCCGAGAGCGGCCGCTTCGATCACAGCGGTGGCGAACCCGAGCGTGCCCTGAACCATGATGGGCGTCCAGCTGTTGGGAAGAATGTGCTTCCACAAGATGCGGCTGTTTTTCATCCCCATCGCCCGGGCGGCCAAAATGTAGTCTTCCTCTTTCACGCTTAAAACTCTGGATCGCATCAATCTGCCAAAGGTAGGAATATTAATGATGGCAATGGCGATCAGCGCATTATTTAAGCCCGGCCCCAACATGGCCACAATCGCAATCGCCAGCAAAATGCCCGGAAAGGCGAGCAGGATATCAAAGAAACGGGAAATGAGGGAATCTCTCCATCCACCATAAAAACCGGCGATCAGCCCCAGCAAACTGCCGATGATGATCGAACCGGAGATCGCCACAAATCCGACCCACAAGGAGATCCGTGAACCATAAACGACGCGGGTAAAAAGATCGCGTCCCATTTCGTCGGTTCCAAACCAATGGTCGGCTGACGGGGGGGCAAGCAATTCCTGACTCCGCTCCGTGTATTCGTAAGGAGTGATCAGCGGTGCAATCACAGCCATCAAGAGGAACATAAGAACGATGATACTGCCGATGAGCGCAGACTTGTGGCGCAAAAAAGCCCTTAAAAAATCTTTGATCGCCTCTGCTTTGTCGGGGGAACCGCCGGTCAGGGGCGGGCCGGACGGAATGTTTTGCGACGGAACTGCAACCATGTTGGACTCTGATGCCATCCTTGATCACTCCTTTCCATATTGAATCCGCGGGTCAATCCAGGCGTACAGCAGGTCCACAATCAGATTAATCACGACAAAGATCGTAGCCAGCACCAGAATTCCCGACTGAATCACCGGGTAGTTTCGTGAGTTGATCGCATCGTAAATATACCTGCCGACACCCGGCCAGCTGAAAATCGTCTCCGTCAGCACGGCTCCGCCCAACAACAGCCCCAACTGCAGACCCACGACGGTCAAGACGGGAATACAGGCATTTTTCAGCGTATGCTTATAAATCACCCAAAACTCCGACAAACCTTTGGCGCGGGCCGTCCGAATATAGTCCGACCTCATCACTTCCAGCATGCTGGAACGGGTCATGCGGGCGATGATCGCCATCGGAATCGTTCCGAGTGCCGCTGCCGGCAGGATCAGGTGCATGAGAACATCGGAAAGAGCGGCATAGTCACCCCGCAGAAGAGAATCTATGACATAAAAATGAGTGATCCCTTCAAATTCCATCCGGGCATCGATTCTGCCGTTGGAAGGAAACCACCCCAGTTCCTGGGCAAAAAACCATTGTTCCATCAAGCCCAGCCAAAAGACGGGCATCGATACGCCGATCAGAGCGATCAACATGGCACTGTAATCCCACCAGGAATTTTGCCGCCAGGCGGACAAAATCCCCAGGTTGACGCCAAAGAAGACGGCAATCAGCATACTGGCTGCGGTAAGTTCCGCAGTCGCCGCCAAAAAGGGGCCGATTTCTTCGGAGATCGGCACTTTGGTAATGAGCGAGGTGCCGAGATCGCCCCGCAACAAATCACCCAGATAGTGAAAGTATTGAATATATGCCGGCTTGTCCAGACCCAGGCTCTCTCTGATTTCCTGCAGCTGCTCGGGAGTCGCTTTTTCCCCGGCGATGGTTTTGGCAGGGTCACCGGGAATGGCATGGACAATGGCAAAGGTGATGATCGACATTCCGATGAGGACGGGAATGAGCATAAGAATTCTGCGAATCGTATACGCCAGCATTTCGGTTTTCACCACCCATCGAAATCCGTAAAAAGTGGCATTGCCAAACGGATGCGCAATGCCACTTCTATTTGGTTGTGTTTATTTCAAGTCTACTTCGTGCAGATTGAGGCTGCCGGTGGGATGCGGAACAAATCCCCTTACCCCTGCCTTGGCCGCGAACGGAACCGTGGCATGAACCAGCGGGACCCATGGAGCGTCTTTTTTGATGATTTCCTGCGCTTTCATATACAACTCACTTCGTTTGGACTGATCGCTTTCACGCTGGGCCTGGATTAAGACTTCATGCAGTTCATCACTCTTATAAAAGGCGATGTTTCCGGCATCCGGCGTACGGGTGTTGTCTTTGTCCAGCAGGACATAGAGGAAGTTATCCGGGTCCCCGTTATCTCCGTTCCAGCCAAACAGGGCCATCGCGTGTTCCCCTTTACCCGTACGGTCCAGATAGGTTTGCCAGTCATAAGTGACGATTTTGGTCTTGACCCCGATTTTTTCAAAGTCCGCAGCCATATACTCGGCCACTTTCTTGCCGTTCGGCATGTAGGGACGAGGTTCGGTCATGGCATAAAATTCAATTTCAAAACCGTTGGGGTAACCGGCTTCCGCGAGCAATTGTTTCGCTTTGTCCAGGTCATATTCATAGTCCTTGATCTCTTTGTTGTAACCCCAGATGATGTCGGGCATCGGATTGACGGCCGGCACGGCCAGATCCGCGTAGAAGCTCTTGATAATCCCCTCTTTATTGACCGCGTGGTTCAGCGCCTGGCGCACTTTCGGATGGTCCAGCGGTTTTTTCTCGGTGTTGAGCGCCAGGTAGGCGACATTCATCCCTGCTTGCTTAAACAATTGCAATTGCTTGTTGGACTCCACCAACTTCACATCATCCGGATTTAAACCGTCCATCATGTCGATATCCCCGGACTGCAAGGCCGTGAAGCGGGCCGAGTTGTCGGGAATCGACTTGAAGATGAGCCGATCCAGCTTTGGATACCCTTTTTGCCAGTAATCCTTGTTTTTCTCCAGGGTGATGGAATCATTTTTCTTCCAATTTTTAAATTTAAACGGCCCTGTTCCAACCGGATTCTGGTTGAATTGGACAGGATCTTTTTTGACGGCGGTCGGGGAGGCGATTCCAAATACGGGCATCGCCAGATTGCTCAAAAAGGGACCTTGCGGGAAGTTGAGCTCAAATTTCACCGTGTACTCATCCACCGCGGTTACACTTTTGATGACATGTCCTTTGTCCCCTTTGTATCCGCCAAACATGTAGCCGTAGTAAGGGAATTCCCCGCCTTTATGCTCGGGGTGGCTTTTGTCCATCCAGCGGTTGAAGTTGTAGGCCACCGCTTCCGCGTTAAACGGCGTGCCGTCATGAAATTTAATTCCTTGACGAAGCTTAAACGTCCAGACGAGCCCGTCCTTGCTGGTTTCCCAGCTTTCGGCGAGACCCGGCTCAACTTCGGTGTTTTCCTTTTTATATTTGACCAGCGTTTCAAAAATCTGTTCAGCTACCTTGATCGATTCTCCATCCGTCACCTGGATCGGGTCCAATGCTTTGGAATCCGCACCGCGGCCATAGATGAACGTTTTGGCTTTCGAACCGGCTGTGTTGTTTCCTGCACAGCCGACCAGGATGGATGATAAGGCAAATACAAGAGCAAATGCGAGAATCCATGCTTTCCTTTTCATTTGTCTACCCCCTTGGTATCAAATTTTCAGGATGGGCTCCGCTAAATTCCTCGGATCACCACCTCCTTCAAAAGCGCCCTATGCTTAAGATCGGTCCATCAAGTGGCAGGCGACAAAATGGCCGCCTCCTTGATCTGCAAAAGCCGGTCTCTCCACTTTGCAAATCTCCATCACATGGGGACAGCGCGGATGAAAGGCACACCCTTTCGGAGGGTCAGCCGGGCTGGGCACGTCCCCCTGCAGGATGATGCGTTCTTTTTTCACCTCCGGGTCGGGAACGGGTACTGCTGACAACAGAGCCTGTGTGTAAGGATGAAGCGGCTGCCGGTAAAGTTCATCCCGGTCTGCCAGTTCGACCATCCGTCCCAGGTACATCACCCCGACCCGGTCGCTGATATGCTTGACCACACTGAGATCGTGGGAAATAAACAGATAGGTCAATTCAAACTGTTCCTGCAAATCGGCCATCAGGTTGAGCACCTGGGATTGAATCGATACATCAAGGGCCGAAACCGGCTCATCCGCGACGATCAGCTTCGGCCGGGTGGACAAAGCCCGTGCAATTCCAATCCGTTGCCGTTGCCCTCCGCTGAACTGGTGGGGATACCGCCCGGCATGGGACTTGTCCAAGCCCACAACCCGGAGGAGCTCCTGTACCTGTGCTTTTCGTTCCTTGGCGTCTCCCATCTTATGTACAATCAGCGGCTCTTCCAAAATTTCCGCCACTTTTTGCCTGGGGTTGAGCGATGCAAAAGGATCCTGGAAGATCATCTGCAAATCCTTTCTCGCCCGGCGCATCTCCTCATCTCCCAGCGCGAGAAGCGATTTCCCTTCAAACTCCACCTGTCCGGAATCAGGTTCATACAGACGGAGTACGGTTCTGCCCGTAGTGGACTTTCCGCATCCGCTTTCGCCGACGATGCCCAGTGTCTCGCCTTTTTTCACCGAAAAGGTGACATCATCTACAGCCGTGATTTCCCCGACTTTCTTACCAAAGATGCCGCCGCGGACCGGAAACGTCTTTTTCAGGTTACTGACTTTGAGCAATGGCGTGGTCTGGCTCATGGCCTCGTCCCTCCTCCCGTTCCTGATGCAGCCAACACCGGCTCAGATGGCCGTCTTCGACCGGAAGAAGCTGTGGTTCCGCTCTTCCGCAAACATCGAACGCGAATTCACAGCGCGGAGCAAACCGACACCCTTTGGGCATGCCGAGCGGATTGGGAACTTGTCCGGGAATGGAGTATAACCGTTTTTTCTGCTCCTCCAGTTTGGGAATGGATTTGAGGAGCCCCTGGGTGTAAGGATGTTTGGGGTTACGGAACAAACGGCGCCGGTCCGTTTCTTCCACCACCTGCCCGGCATACATGACAACCACCCGGTCACACATTTCCGCCACCACGCCGAGATCATGCGTGATCAGCAAAATGGCAGTTCCAAACTCCTGATTAAGCGCTTTCATCAAGTCCAGGATTTGGGCTTGAATCGTCACATCCAGCGCGGTTGTCGGCTCATCCGCGATCAGGAGACGGGGATTTAACACCATGGCCATGGCGATCATCACCCGTTGCCTCATTCCCCCGGACAACTGATGGGGGTACTCATCCAGAATCCCCGACCGGCTGATGCCTACTTTTTTCAACATCTCCAAAGCCATGTTTTTCGCTTCTTGCTTGGAACATGAACGGTGAGTGCGAATCGCTTCCACCAACTGATTGCCAATGGAGAACAAAGGATTGAGGGAAGTCATCGGTTCCTGAAAGATCATGGCCATCTCATTGCCCCGAATCCGGCGCATCTCCCTGGGACTGGCCTTGGTCAGATCTTTCCCTTGAAAGCGAATCGTGCCCGCTACCACTTTTCCGGGCGGTTGCGGAATCAGTCCCATCACGGCAAGAGACGTGACACTCTTCCCGCAGCCTGACTCTCCCACCAGACCCACAATCTCCCCTTCATGAACAGCGAGATCGACCCCGTCTACTGCTTTCACCCTTCCTTTATCCGTAAAGAAGTGCAGTTTCAGTTGCGAAATCTCAAGCACTGGTTGGGCCAAACGGATCACCTCGAATGATGATGACTGAATGAAAACGAAGGAGTAACCATTACCGTATGATTTTAATAACAAAAAAATAATTCATTATACACTATTCTATATTTTTAATATAAATCCTTTTCCGTCTTCGATCTCTGTCCCATTGGGTCAATCTTTGTGTTTCGTGGCCGGCAACGCCGGGGCTGGCGGCGGAGGAGCCGGGCTCCCGACCTCCCCTTTTTTCATCTGGCCCTGATCATTGTAAAAATAGTATTCAGGAACCTCTCCGACCACCAGACTCTGGGCAATCGGATACTGAACATCCACGAGAATACTCTCCTTGCTGAACGGTACCATCACCCCCATCTCATTGTGAATATGGAGATTTAACGTCACCATGACCATGTTAATCCCATGCGATTCCAGCTTCGGGATGAGGGAAACCTTCGGAGCTCCCTTGAGCCACATCTCGACCGGAATATCCGGGCCATACCCGGCAAAGATATTGCTTTGCAACATTTGCCCGACCGAGATTTCAACCGGATGATCTTTTAAGTGATTCAGCTCTTTCATCACGCTTTCTGTCATTTGGTTATAAATTTGGGCCTGGATATTTTGATTGATTTTTACACCGGTAATTCTCCCGTTTGCATCCTTATCCACAGCCATGATCTGATCCAGTTCGTTTCCAAGGGAACGCTGCATATCATGAACTCCTTGACGGACCGCTTCCATCGCAATCCCTTTCACTGTTGTCTTCGCGTAAGCAAGCAACATGGGCTCCAGATTCCTTTCAATCATCCACACGATTTGAATGATGACAGCCAGCAACATCACCAGGGCGAAAAATAAGAAACTCCCCCGTTTGCGTACGCGAAAAGACCGGGGCTTACGGCGAATCAATCTCCGTCGAAACAACATACGGCTCCCTCCTCGTCCCAAGTGTATGCCGGACGGTTTGTCCATTTGCAGAAGGAGTCCGCTCTCATCTACGAAAGGATTCAATCCTGTGGTAAAATGTCAACATTTGAAAATGCAATCCGGCCACATCGGTCTGGTAAAATGAAAAGATGGGAGGGATGAAACGATGAATACGAAGGCAAGCGTGGATTTGACACGGTATGTGTCCAATCTCGATCAGAATGTATACACGATCTACAATCTTCCTGAAGAAGTGATTGCGGTTATCTTTGCTTATGTGAGCCGCAGTTCGGCCAGCTTTCGCGAAAATCTGGCCAAGCTGCTGGCCGATGAAGAACTGGGAGTCACCGGTCAAAGCGGGGGGATGGCAACAGCTTACTCGGACAAAGCGGCCCGTTTTCATGAAAAGTGGGTAGTGGGTTACGGTCACAGCAGTGTGGCGGAACATGCCGTTGCTCATATCGGGATCGAAAAGATCAGCCGCCTGGCCTCCGCGGAGCTGGAGCTGGCCAATTCCTTCAACAGCTTCACCGAATACAGCCAGCGTTACCAGCGGCCGAAACGGGGAGATATCTACATACCGGCAGAGCTTGACGACCACCCTGAGCTCAAAGCAAAATTCCTCGCCTTGAATGAAAAGGCGTTTGATGTGTACGAAGCGCTGATGAAGGGTTTACATGAATATCTGCTCCAAACCCTGGCCAAAGATGAACATGAATCCGACCGGTCTTTTCGGCTGCGTGTGGAGAAAATCGCGTTTGAGGACGCTCGCTACGTGCTGACCCTGGCTACACTCACCAACCTGGGCATGACCGGTAACGGGCGCGCTCTTCGTGACACATTGGTCCGCCTCCTATCCAGCGAACATGAAGAGTGCCGCCGGTTGGCCCGGGCCATGGAACGGGAAATCGGCAAGGTGATCCCCACTTTGCTCAAATACGTACAACCGAACGATTATCTCTTGCAAACAAGAGAAAAATTGCAGCGAAGATGGAGCCATCTCCGCCCCTCTCCAAATCCGGTCAACGGTCCGCACGCCCGCTTTACCCATCTGCCGGGCTACCGGGAGGCATTGGAAACTCTTACGGTCAACTTATTGATCAAAGAACGCTGCCTCTCCCATGAAGAGGCGGAACATGCAGCGCGGCAAATGGATCTGCGCGAACTGGAAACTATCGGGGAAGAAGCCCTTTCCTCCCTGCGTTTCTTTGATAATCCCGTGGGTGAACTGGAGCATCTCACCTGCCGGATGGAAATGAAAATCTCTGAAGCCAACTGGCATCAATTGCTCCGCCATAACCGCCGCACTCATTTCAGCTACGGATCACCTGCGATTCACCTGGGGTACACCATCCCGCCCCATGTGAAAGAAGCCGGATTAACGGAACTCTTCCAGTCCTATATCGAAGAAGCAGCGCACATTCACCGGGAGATCGAAGCATGGAATCCGCTTGCGGCCCGTTACTGCGTCACCAATGCCCATCACCGCCAGGTGACGGCAACGGCCAGCCTGTGGGAATTGTATCACCTCATCAACCTGCGCACCTCGCCGGAAGCGCAGTGGGATATCCGGGAAACATTTGAACAGCTGCATCGGGAACTGAAAGAGAAACAACCCGCACTGGCCAAATTCGCTCAGCGGCGATTGTAATCGAGACTCCACACGGCAGAAGCCGCCCTTCCAAAAGGCTTCGCAATGGGATTCTTGGATCGTAGCGTCCGCATTCCGTTCCGTTTTGGACAACGCCAATATCAACCCGGACCGACTTCGTTCGGACCTGGGAGGCGCCGAAAAAAATTATACGAACGAATAACACACTGGTTCGCTCCGGGTGCACAGCACATCTGCTCACGGACCAGCCGACAGACCCCGAATGCTCGTGCATTCGGGGCTGTTTTTTTGAATATGAATGAACAAACAGGGGCTCATGCCTCTTCAATCGCGATCGATGATGTGAATGGCCTTTCAGCAAACCGGATCGATGTAAACCAAGGGGTCAAAGATTCCTCATTCATGGAAATACCAGAATGATTCAGAACAAATCCCGGAAAACCGAGAGGAGTTTCTCTGATGTTTAAAGCATTTGACAGGGGAGAGCTGATCTCGTCCAATGAGTTGAAGGAGATCAGCAAAAAGAAGCTGTTTGATGAAATGTTGGCCGTTTGCAAAAAGTTGGGGCTGATTCACAATAATGAACTGCGGGCCGTGATCCTGGACATTAAAACATATGAGAAACTGATTCATCGCCTGGATGAACTGGAAAATCTGCATGAAGATCTCGAATTGGTCGAAGAGTTTAAAGAACGGGTTCAACTTTCCGCTGACGAGTGGATCAAAAAACCGGCCGATGTCTCCCGTATCCGCTTTCTGAGACAAACGATGAAGGAAAAGAGCAATCCTTCATGATTCATGAGGTTTACCATCCCCAGTTTAGCGATGATCTCGCCTTTTTAGCTCAAAGACTGGGAAAAAAGAGATTACATGAATGCCTGCTCCAGATCGATAAAGCCATCGAACAAGTTCTCCGCAATCCCTATAAAGCAGCCATCCTCAAATACCCTCCTCTCCAGGACTACCGCAAGAAAAAGTTTTTTTCCCAGCCCCGGCCCCACAAGAGGCAACGTCCCAATATGCGGCTGATCTACCGCTATGTACCCGGGGAGAATGCCATTTATTTTTTAGCCGTCGGTTTGCGGATCGCCACCCGGCCGCACAACCCCAATGATGTTTATCAGCGGGCGAGAAAAAGAGATTTTCCTGAACGGAGGCAACCAAAACAAAAGGATACGGGTAAAAAAGACCCGGAACCTGAACAATCGTAGCCAGTTCCGGGTTGAATGGATCAGTTCGAATCATTCCTGCGAAAGTACCCCATCACTTCAACCGTTTCCATAATATTCACAAACGCATGGGGATCGGTCTCCTTAATGAGCCGCTTGACTGTAACTAGTTCATAGCGGGAAATGATCATAAACAAAACTTTTCGTTTCTCTTTGGTAAAGGCTCCTTCACCATCGACAACGGTAATTCCGCGAACCAAATTGCTGAGCAGCCGGTTTTTCACTTCTTCGCCTTTACTGGTAATAATCATCAGCGTCAATTTGACATGGATGGTATGGATCGCATCGATGATCTTGCCCGTCACATAGATGGAGAGCAGGGTGTAAAGCGCCGCATCCCAGGTAAAGAGAAATCCGGCGAACAACAAAACCGCCGCGTTCAGGCCGAACATCAGAGTGCCGAGCGGAAACTCTTTTTTTCGCGTCAATAAAAACGCGATGATATCAAATCCCCCGCCGGAACCTTCGGCACGAAAGATGAAGCCGGTTCCCACTCCGACGAGCACTCCGCCGAAAACGGAAGAGAGAATGGGATCTGTTACGAGCGGCCTGATCGGTATATAGAGCAGGGCCACCGAGGTGACGGCGACAGAAAAAATCGTATAAAACATAAACCTTTTTCCCAGCTTGTAAAATCCGATAATCAGGAGGGGCAGATTTAAAGCAAGGTTTACGATCCCTGTGTTGACGGGAGTCAACAGGCCGATCATCATGGCGATTCCGGAAATCCCGCTGCTTAAAACCTTGTGAGGCAATAAAAACGCATTGTAGGCGAAGGCAACAAGGATGGATGCCAGAAAAATACTGAGAATCCGAACCACGGTTTCACCGCCTTTCATTTTCAACATATCTTCTATATCAAAGATAACCGTTAAAAGCAAAGAACAAATCGTTACAATTTCTCATCTTTACCCGCAAAAACAGGCATCACAAAAAGAGGATAACGGTAAGGTCATCCCCTTTTTGCTCATCTTTCATCTTTTCCAACTGTTCCCCTGCCTACTCACTTCATGGCGACAGGCTCTTTACCATAGAGCAAAAAATAACGCATGCTGTCGCTTAACGCCTGCCAGCTGGCCTCAATGATATTGGCCGACACCCCCACCGTGCTCCACCGGTTTTTTCCGTCCGATGACTCAATCCATACCCTCACTTTGGCTGCCGTGGCTTCTTCACCATTCAGAACCCGGACTTTATAATCGGTCAGTTGCATCTTCCGAATCTCGGGGAAAAAAGAGGAGAGTGCTTTGCGCAAGGCATTGTCCAAAGCGTGGACAGGACCGTTCCCCTCCGCAGCGGTATGAACCACTTCATCATATACACGCATTTTGATCACAGCCACCATCTTGACCGGCGCATCCGCCGTTTTTTCCACAAGGATTTGAATGGATTCCAGCGAGAATACTTCTTCCGTTTCACCCAGCCCTTGCCTGAGCATCAACTCAAAAGAAGCTTCCGCCCCTTCATATTGATACCCTTCATGCTCCATTTGCTTGATCTTTTGAATCAGGCTTTTACAAGCAGGATTCGACTTGTCCAGCTCGATGTTTAATTCCCTTGCTTTGTACAGCAAGTTGCTTTGCCCGGATAATTCCGATACGAGCACCCTGCGGGCATTGCCCACTTGATCGGGAGGCAAATGTTCATAAGTTTCCGGCGATTTTAAAACAGCGCTGACATGCATCCCGCCTTTGTGGGCAAAGGCACTCAATCCGACAAAAGGCTGGTTGTTTGGCGGACTCACATTGGCGATCTCATGGACCTGTCGTGACAAGGAGGTGAGCAAGCGGAGCTTTTCTTCTGGAACACAAACATATCCCTGTTTAATCTGCAAATTCGGAATCAAAGAAATCAAGTTGGTATTGCCGCACCGCTCCCCATATCCGTTGATCGTTCCCTGTACTTGTGTGGCCCCGGCTCTGACCGCGGCAAGCGAATTGGCCACTGCACACTCGGAATCATTATGACAATGGACACCGATGGGAGTTTGGAGTTTTTCCTTCACTGTTTTCACGATGGCGGCCAGCTCGTCGGGAAGCGTTCCCCCGTTGGTATCACAGAGAACAATCCAGTCAGCTCCCGCCTGTTCGGCCCTTTTTAATGCATGGAGGGCATACTCCGGATTGGATTTAAAACCGTCGAAAAAATGTTCGGCATCAAACATCACTTCCAGTCCGTGCGATTTCAGATAGCGGACAGAATCTTCAATCATATCCAGGTTGTTGTCCAATGTGGTGTTCAGCGCATGCGTCACTTGGAAATCCCATGTTTTCCCGAAAATAGCCACCGTTTCGACCCCGGATTCCAGGATCTTCTGCAAATTCTCATCCTTCTCTGCGGGCACCCCCGGCCTTCTTGTACTTCCGAACGCGGTGATCTTGGAGGTTTTCAGGGAAAGCTTTTTCACCTTTTGAAAGAATTCCATGTCTTTGGGATTGCTGCCCGGCCATCCCCCTTCGATATAATGGATGCCGAACCGGTCGAGCAGCCGGGCAATTTTGAGCTTGTCATCCACGGACAGACTGATTCCTTCCCCCTGGGTTCCGTCACGCAAAGTCGTGTCATAGATATACACTTTTTCCATCACCCATCATGCCTCCTCATTTTCTTCAATAAAAAAACCCGCCTCGCAATCTACGGACCGGCAATTCCTTTGCGATCCGTATGATTGCTGAGGCGAGGATCTCCCGCGGTACCACTCAGCTTCTCCGTTTTCCTCACGAAAAACAGACTCAAGAAGTCATGGACAGACTTCCGTCCGATAACGGGGACGACCGTCATTCCCTACTCAGGCCCTTGCTGCCCTTTCGGAAACACAGCTCCAAGGGGATATTCAAAGAAAGATGACGACCGTCCTCTCAGCCTGCGGGACGGATCTCTGTACTTCAGCGCTCTCCTCTACTCGTCCTCTTCATCACTTTTCTCTTCTTCTGCTGTCTTATTGTCACCTTTATAAATGTTCCCAATTAATTAAAAACGATTATAGATACTGTGCCTTTCTCTGTCAATGATTCTTTTTTTGAATATTATTTTACAAATTGCAATCCCAAGGCGGCCGTCATTTTTAAAACGAATAGATTTTTAACTAATAAATATTCATACATCCGAATATTTAATCGTATGTCACATTCGGTTCTCTGGTAAATTTCATATGATGACGAACAGCAATTTTATATGCTATAAATGATTTTGTTATAACAAACATGCCAATCAAATGCAGAACCGAGGTGACAACATGGTTGAAATTTTAGGAAAATATGTGACAGAAATCAATGATGTGCTGTGGTCTTATATTCTCATCGCCATGCTGATTGGTTTGGGACTTTATTTTACTTTTCGCATGAAGCTGGTCCAGTTCAGATCAATCGGTGAGATGATTCGATTATTGGGAGAAGGAGCCGCTGCCGGTTCTAAAGGAATCTCTTCATTTCAAGCTTTTTGCATCAGCACCGCATCCCGGGTGGGGATGGGGAACATTGCCGGCGTAGCGATGGCTATTTCACTCGGCGGACCAGGTGCTGTCTTCTGGATGTGGCTGATCGCCCTGATCGGCAGCGCATCGGCTTTTGTTGAAGCCACTCTGGCCCAGATCTATAAAGTAAAAGACGGCAGTACGTTCAGAGGCGGCCCCGCCTACTATATGGAAAAAGCGCTTGGCCAGCGCTGGATGGGCATTCTCTTTTCGATTCTGATCACGCTGTGTTTCGGTCTTGTCTTTAACTCCGTCCAAGCGAATACGATCACGGTTGCCTTTAAATCCGCCTACGGAATGGATCGGATGACTCTCGGTCTCATAATCACCGTTGCCCTTGGCATTATTATCTTCGGCGGAGTTAAACGAATCGCTAAAGTTTCCGAGATTATTGTACCAATCATGGCAGGCGGATATATCCTGCTGGCCTTATATGTGATCTTGACGAATATCAGCGTGGTTCCCGGAGTGATAAAAGAGATTTTCACCAGCGCGTTCGGTTGGCAAGAAGCAGTGGGCGGCGGGCTGGGAGCCGCAATGATGCAAGGAATCAAACGGGGTCTTTTCTCCAACGAAGCCGGAATGGGGAGCGCCCCCAACGCCGCTGCCACCGCAGATGTGAGCCATCCGGTGAAACAAGGCCTGATTCAATCGCTGGGTGTATTTGTAGATACACTGCTCATCTGTTCTTCTACTGCCTTTTTCGTTCTGATTTCCGGTGCGCATACCATAGAAGGGCTCGCCGGCATTGAAATCGCCCAAAAAGCGCTCGACCTTGAGCTGGGTGTATGGGCTCAGCATTTCCTGACCATTTCGATCTTCCTGTTTGCCTTCACTACGTTGATCGGGAACTATTACTACGGTGAAACCAATATCGAGTTCATTAAAAGCAGCAAGACATGGCTCTTCATCTACCGTGTCGCCGTTCTTGGCATGCTGATCTGGGGATCTGTCACCCAGGTGCAAATCGTCTGGGATATGGCTGACCTCTTCATGGGCCTGATGGCCATCACCAACCTGATTGCCATTGCACTGCTCGGCAAAATCGCCTTTGCCGCTCTGAACGATTATGAAAAACAGCGAAAAGAAGGCAAAAATCCCGTCTTCTATACGAGCCGGATCCCGGGCTTAAAAAATGTGGAGTGCTGGGAAGAAAGTGAAGACACCAAGAACAAACAAAAAGCAAGTTAATAAAACGCTATACCACCCGGCCGTCCAACCATAGGTTGGACGGCCGTTTTTTCTCTGTTGGACAAGATATGGGAAGTTTTTGTTTGATCGAAGAAATGATTCGCCTGCGGTCATGTTTCTATCTCGGCCTGAATGAGGGAAAAAATCTCTTTTTCTCTCCCATCTGAATCTCATAAGGAGTCGCTTCCGATAAAGCTTTTTCTTCTGCGGGAATACGTACAAAAACCAGGAGGAGCCAGTTGAGGAACGTGCCGACAACCGCCGTCCCGTACGCGCCAAACAGCGACGGAAAGAGAATAAATTCCGCCAGGACGACGGCATAATTGGGGTGGCGCAAATATCGATAAGGACCGCGCACCTGCGGGGCATGACCGGGAACGATCCAGATTCTCGTATTCCAGTATCGCCCCAGGGAGCGAATGCACCAGACTCTGACCCCCTGCACCATCAGGAATAAAAGGAGAAGAACCGGCCATACTGCCGGCGGGGCTGCACCCAACCAGACAACTTCTGTCAAAATCCCGGCAAAAAACAACACGTGGAGACCGACGATATATCGATAATGTTCGTGCCCCGATTCATACCCGCCCTTTTGCCTCATCCAACGGGCATTTTTGTCAGCCAACCGCAACTCGGCCAAGCGCTGCCCGATCATCCCGATCCACAAGAAAATCATCCAGCCGGACATGTGCGAATTCCTTCCTCTGTCACCGATCGGCGATTGCAAGTGCCCCATCCTCCGGATCGACGGGCAGTCTCTTCTCCCCAACGGATGAGCAGCAATTCGGAACTGAATCCCGGTCCCAGTGCGGCCATTAATCCATAACTCCCATAGGCATGACTGTCCTCCAATTCCTTTTCCAAGACAAACAAAACGGTGGCGGATGACATGTTGCCAAAGTTTTCAAGCACCCAACAGGCGTGTTTCATTTTATCCGGCGGGAGCCCCAGCGCTTCTTGATAAGCCTGGATGACTTTAATGCCCCCCGGATGGGTAATGTAATGGTCCACGTGATCCAGATCCAGCTGCTCCCTTGCCAAAAATTCGTTCACTACGGGTCTGACCTGATTGCGAACAAGGCTCGGAATATCTTTGGAAAAGATCACTTTTAACCCGTCATCCTCCACCTCCCATCCCATCACATCCAGAGAATCCGGCCAAGTCGTACTCATCGAGGAAACGATCTGCGGCCCTTCGACCGGACAGGGAATCTCCGCTTCCAGCCCGGCCACGAGTACGGCTGCGGCACCGTCACCAAAAAGTGAGGAAGCGACCAGATTGCTCTTGGACATGTCATTTCTCCGGAATGTAAGCCCGCAAAGTTCCAAAGCCAGCAGCAACACCCGGCTTTTCGGAAAAGCGCGGGCATACTCATACGCACGGGACAAGCCGGCAACCCCGCCCGCACAGCCCAGTCCCCAGATGGGCGTTCGTTTTACATGTATGTCCATGGACAGGCGGTTGACCAAATGGGCATCAATACTCGGAGTGGCCATTCCCGTGGTGGATACGAAAATAATGTGGTCCATGTCATCCGGCATTAAACCCGTTCGATCCAAACACCGGAGAATGGCTTCTTCCCCCAGTCGGCAAGCCGTTTCTATGTAAGCCCGGTTCCGTTCAGAAAAAGACCGCTCCGTTTCAAACCAGACCTGGGGCTGACTGAATCTTCTCTTTTGAATCGACGTGTTTTCAAAAATCGTCAACCTCCTGTCTATATCAGAATAGGCCGGCCCAAACAGCTGCCTCGCAAAACTGCGCACTTCGTCTTGCTTGATCTCATACGGAGGCACGGCAGTCCCGATGGAAATAATTCGGGGCATATTCTCCCACCACCCAAAGGTTCACTCTATGATTTTCCTATGTTTCCCAAATCACCCTTTCACCATGCAAAATCCATTTTTTAAAGAAAACAAAACAGCGCCACCCGATCTTGGCGCTCTTAGAAAGCTGATGAAGGTCATGTCTAACTGATCTGCGAGTAGATCAGTGAAGAAGGGATCAAAAACAACCATGGGGCTGTGATGATCCCCATCGCCAAACCCATACGGAGTGCAATTCCTTCTTCCAAACCAGCATTTTTGGCCAATCTGCGATTGAAGAGAAAGATGAGAAAACCGCAGGCGGCTACAACCAGCAAACTGAACACAACCGAGACCGGATCATCCCAAATGAAGTAATAATCGAGAACATAACCCGTCAAACGATCCAGCAATACAGAAGTGGTAAGCACGATCATCACTCCAACCAAATCCGCCAAAAAGCCAAACCCCCATGCTTTAAATATAAGTCCCCACAACTTTTTGCGTTCCAGCGAAACTCTGTTCCACTTTAAGGTGAAAGTGATGACCAGTCCATCGATGATTAGATTTCCCAGTAGAGGTATAAGCGTGTAAGGAGGTAAAAAAACAGCGATCCACAAGGGAAAAATGACGTTATACAGCTTAAATGGCTGAGGCCTGAAGATCATAGCCTTCCCTCCGGTTAGACAATTTCTTGCTCTCATATAAGTATAAAGCTAATTGTTAAACTATACAAATAAATCAAAATAATAAAAACCAGCCCATCCAATGAAGAATAGGCTGGTCGACAACGATGGATCACAGACGAACAGAACATGACATCAACGTTTAGCCCTCTTCGTTGACAACCACTTTTTTTCCGCGCAGTTTCAACAGGATTGGCACCAGCAGCCATAAGATAGCGATGACCAGAAAGAGAAGTGAGATGGGATGGGTCACAAATATACTCCAATCTCCATTGGAGGCGGTAAGGGCTCGGCGCAAGTTGTTTTCGATCATCGGCCCCAGCACGAGACCCAGTACCAGCGGGGCGAGCGGGAAGTCGTTTTTGGCGAGAAAATAGCCGCAAACCCCGCAGGCGATCAACAGAAATAAATCAAAAGTATGGACCTGAACCGCATAAACCCCGAAAAAGGAGATGGCAATGATGATCGGAATCAGGTATTTTGGCGGCGTCTGAATAATTTTGGCAAATACCTTGACCAGGGGCATATTTAATATGAGAAGCATCAGGTTCCCGATAAACATGCTGGCGATCAGTCCCCAGGCCACTTGCGGATGCTCGTCAAACAAGAGAGGTCCCGGCTGGACATTGTACATGATCAGCGCCCCCATTAAAATCGCCGTCGTTCCGGAACCCGGAATCCCCAGCGTCAGCAGGGGAATCATGGCTCCCCCGGAAGCCCCGTTGTTGGCCGATTCCGGTGCGGCCACTCCTTCAATCGCGCCTTTTCCAAACTTCTCCGGTTGCCGGCTGATCTTTTTCTCCATGATATACGAAAAGAACGAAGCCAACGTCGCACCCGCACCGGGTAACACCCCGATGAAAAACCCCAGCAGCGAACCCCGCACAATCGGGCCAGCACTCTCTTGTAAATCTTTTTTGGTCGGATAGATCCGGTCGATCCTGGCGATGGCTCCCTCGTTTTGCTCTCTTTCCAGGATGCTTTTAAACACTTCTCCAAGCGCAAACAATCCGACGGCAATGGTCAAAAACTCCAGTCCCTGGTACAACTCGGGAATATCGTAGGTAAATCTGGCAACACCGGAAACATTATCGATGCCGATCGTGGCCAGCAGAAGCCCAAAAACGGTCATGATCAGGGCTTTGGTCATCGATCTTCCGGCCAGTCCGCTAACGGCGCACAAGCCCAAGATCATCAGGGAGAAATATTCGGCCGGTCCGAATTTCAGCGCCAGTTCAGACAGCGGTTGGGCTAAAAAAACCAGGGCGATCAAAGCGACGACACCGGCGAAAAAGGAACCGACAGCCGCAATGGACAGAGCTGCACCGGCTCGTCCTTGTTTCGCCATCTGGTATCCGTCCAGAGCGGTTACCACCGAAGAAGACTCGCCCGGTGTATTCAATAAAATGGAGGTTGTGGACCCTCCGTACATCGCTCCGTAGTAAACTCCTGCCAATAAGATGATGGCACTTGCCGCCGCTTCTTCGGGAGGTGCTCCGGCTGTCAAGGTGGAGGTGACCGGAATCAGGAGAGCCACCCCGCTCATGGGTCCGATCCCCGGCAATACGCCGACAGCCGTTCCGATCAGTACTCCGATAAAGGCATAAATCAGATTCTCCGGTTGCAAGGCAACCAAAAATCCGTTATATAAAAACTCCCATGTGCTCATCTTGGTTCACCGCCCTTCCCGATTACCATTTCATAATGGGAATCCCGGCAAGGTTCCCTTCAACAATCCCACATACAAATAATAGACACCGGACGAAAAAAGACCGCTGAATACGATGGTAGATAACCACTTTCCCTTCTCCATCGTCTGAAAAGCAACGACTAAGAACAGGAAAGTAGACAGGACATAACCGAGCGGTTCCAGCAGAACGGCATAGAGAATCGCAGCAAGCAAAATGATGCCAAACCGCTTTACATCCAGTTTGGTTGTTTTCATCTCTGCCGACGGATAACGAAACGTTTCCACCATCAACCGGAGACTGAGCAAGACAAGGAGGATACCAAGACCAAGCGGGAACAGATCCGGGCCTACTTCGCTTCCATAAGCGCTCGCAGACAATTTGCGGCTTTCCATGATGAAGAAAATTCCCACCAGCAAAAACAAAACACTGGCGATTCGGTCAAATGTCCGGCTCACTTCCAACCCTCCTTCAAAGAGTAGAAGAAGGGAAACCATCCCCTCTTCCTGTCGGCGTTTTCCGTTACTTGTTCATGTTCAATGCCTTCAGCAATTCGCCAATCTGCTGTTCTTGCTGCTTCAGAAAAGCAGTGAACTCTGAAGAGTTTTTGTATTCGCCGATCCAGCCTTTGGACTCCGTCTCCTTTTTCCAGGCTTCGCTTTCGGACAATGCTTTTAATTTTTCATCCCAAAACTTTTTGGCATCCGCCGGCATTTCTTTCGGGCCAAATACGCCGCGCCAGATCGTAAATTCGGCCTCCCGGATTCCCAATTCGTTCAGAGTCGGGACATCCTTCAATTCCCCGCCCAGGCGTTCCGGTGAAGTAACCGCCAGTACCCTGACTTTGCCCGATTTTTTGTATTCCCCTACAGAGGAAGCGTCAGTGGCGATCATGTCCACATTTCCACCCAGCAAAGCGGCCATCGCCTCTCCTCCGCCGTCATACGAAACATATTTGAGCGTTTTCGGATTGACCCCGGCATTAAAAGCGGGCAAAATGGCAATCAAATGATCCATCGATCCGGGAGCCGATCCGCCTGCCAACGTATATTTGGCCGGATTGGCTTTCAATTCATGCAAAAGGCCCGGCAGATCTTTGATCGGAGAGTCTGCTTTGACGACATAGGCACCGTAATCGATGGCCAGCTGGGCGAGCGGTGTGGTATCTTGGTAACCAAACGGGCTGTTCCCTTCTTTTTTCAGATGGTTGATCAAAATCGGAGGCGAATTGACAAAGAGTTTATACGGGTTGTTTTTTTCCTGGGTAGCATATTCCGCCAGGAAAACAGCTCCCCCGCCCCCGGGTTTGTTTTCTACAGTGACGGGCTGGGTGACCAGCTTCGTATTCCGTAACACATTGGTGATGGAACGGGCGGTTTGATCCCAGCCTCCGCCCGCTCCCGACGGAGCCACCAGAGTGATCGGTTTATCGGGATAAGTTCCCGAACCCTGCTCCGAAAAGGTTGGCTTTTGGCTGCATGCCGCTGCACTGACGGCAATGATTCCTGACAGCAGGATGACAGATAATCGTTTCAAAGGACTTCCCTCCCGACTGATAACGCTTACAAAAAAGAAAAAGACAGAAATCGATTTCTGTCTTAAATGTAAGAGAATCCGGTATAAAAAGATAGTTTATGATTTTATAAGAGATAAAATGCATAACTAACATTTTGTTCATTTTGTTCACCATTCAGACGGCAAAGTACTTTCGCTCCGGACGCCCGATGGTCCCGTAGGCCAGATCGGCTTTTAACCGGCGGATGGAAACCAGGTATTCCAAATATCTGCGTGCGGTGGTTCGGCTTGCTCCCATGAGTTGTCCCACCTGTTCGGCGGTCAGGCCTGTTTCTCCATCCTCATTGACGATTTGCACCACCTTTTCCAGCGTCACCGGATCAATTCCCTTCGGCAAATCGGCGGAAGAGGACGTGCGAGGAAGCTCATCCCGCGTGTGTCGGAGCAGGCGGTCCACCTGATGCTGATCCAACCGGCCCTGATGGGATAACGTGCGAAGATGGTTGCGGTAATTCTCCATGCTTCTTTTAAACCGGTCGAATAAAATCGGCTTTACCAGATAGTCGAAAACACCGCCGCGGAGCGCCTCCCGGACCACTTCGATCTCTCCGGCTGCCGTGACCATGATGATATCTGTCTGTCTGTAATGCTGACGGATATGCCAGACCAGTTCAACTCCTTTCATGTCCGGCAGATAAACATCCAACAAGACCAGCTGAGGTTGCATCACTTCCATCCACTCTTTGGCTTCTTCCCCGGAAGCGGCCATGCCCACGACCTGAAAGCCTTCCAACTTTTCCAAAAAGCGCCTGTTGATCTCAGCCACGCGAAGATCGTCTTCTACAATCAACACATCAACGGTTTCTGTTCCCTGCATGATTGAGACCCCCTTTCCTTTGGCAAAGAAACAGCGAAAACAGCTCCGCCCCATTCACCTGTGTCAATCGTGATCCTGCCGCCCAGTTCGGAAACGAGTTCTTTAACTTTCGCCAGTCCAAATCCGCGCCGTTCTCCTGAAGGAGCTTTCTTTGTCGAAAAGCCCCGTTCAAATATAGCGGGAATGATGTCATCCGGAACTCCGGGACCCGCATCTTCCACTTCAAACCACAAGGAATCTCCGAGATCCGACACAAAGAGCCTTACTTTGCGGCGGGATTCTTCCTCGTCCAGGACCGCTTCAAAAGCATTGGTGATCAAATTTCCGAGGATGGAAACCAACGCGGAATGGCTGATCGAAGGGGGGATTTTTTGCAGACAGCTCTCCTTCCCGATCATAAAATCAATTTTCAGCTCCCGCGCCCGGTTGTAAAAGCCGATCAAAATAGCTCCGAGCCGCGGGTCGGGAAATTTTTGCATCACCCACACCACATGGTCCTGATGGGCTTCGCTTTCCCGATGAATCAGCTCAATCGCCTCCTGATAAGACTCCAGCTGGATCAGTCCGGAAATCGTGTAAAGCGTATTTTTAAACTCATGGGTTTGTGCCCGGAGTGCCTCCACATACTGCTTCACCTGTGAAAGCTCACGGCCGACCTGGTCGATTTCCGATTTTAAGCGAAAGCTGGCAACCGCGCCGATCACGCGGGACTGGTCACGAATGGGCAGGCGGCTGACCACCAGTTCCTTTCCATTCAGATTCACCTCGCGATCCAACTCCGCCTGTCCTGTTTCCAATACGTCCAGCATACGCGTATGGGGAAGGAAGTCCTGAACCGGCCTGCCCACGATCTTTGGCGGAGGAGGCAATTCCAGGATCTTCACGGCCGACCGGTTAATCAGCGAAACGTTCCCTGTGGCGTTCACCACAATAATCCCCTCCCGCACCGATTCAAGCACCGCATGCCGCTCTTGATAGAGGGCAGAGATTTCCTCCGGTTCCAGGCCAAAGATGGAACGCTTCACCCGTTTGGCCAGCCAGGCCGCTCCCAAAAAGCCGATGAAAAATACCAGCATTAAAACGAAGAAGATGCTTGTAAAATAGGCATGAGCCAATTGATCAATGTCACTTAACAAAAAGCCGACCGACACAATGCCGATGATTTCTCCCCGCTCATTCGTGATGGGAGCCTTCCCCCTGAGCGACGGTCCCAGGCTTCCAATTGCTTTGGAAATGTACGACTCTCCCCGGAGAAGCGCCCGGTCGTTATCCCCGCCAACCATACTTTTACCGATCCGGTCGGGAAACGGATGGGAATAACGGATCCCCTGTCTGTTCCCGACAACGATAAACTCCGCCCCTGTCTGACTGCGAACTTTTTCCACCAGTGGCTGAATCGTCCTCCACGGTTCCTTCTCGGCAAATCCCCTTTGGATCTCAGGCATTTCCGCGATCGTTTGCGCTACACTCAGCGCCCGCTTCCCCACCTGGTTTTCAATATATTTGACCATAAACAGATAAAAAGTTCCGCCAAGCAAAAGGACCACTACCAAGAGCAACAGACTGATCCATCCGATCATGCGAGCTTCCAATGTCCATTTGATTCGCATCATCCCGAACCCTCATTATGTTAAAAAATTTCCTATCATTATGTTAGAGAAAACCGACATTGGATCGCAACCGGATAAACCTGTCATGAAAAATGGTCCCGGCTGCCCAGCCGATCGCCCCTATATCAGAAAAAACCGGTCCGGCAGAATCATGGAGCCGTCCGGTTCACCTTCCCTTTTCGGCAACCCCTGTAAGGATCTATAAAAAGATAACAACCTGTGCATACTATTTTAAACTTTCCATTCGAGGTGTTGAACTTGCCGTTTGAAAAACAACCCCCATTTGGGCCCGGTTTTGAACTGGAGCCAAACCCCGGAACCACTCCTTTGGCAAAGAAGAGAAAAAAAGAAATATTGGCCCCGCCGGCCTCCGAAGAAGTGCAAGCGCTTGGCGGCGGTGACGAACCTGTCAACGGTCCCACAAAAACAAACGGATGATGAACGTGACTCGCGGGACACAGCTTTTGAAAATGCGAGCGGGAATCATTCACGCAGTCTGGTACTGCAGCAACCGATGCCACTATTCCAATAAAAAACCAGGAAGCTGAAAACGAAAAAATGGTTCCCGATTCACGTGATCCAAAATAGTAAAAAGCCATGAGGAAGCACGCTCACTCATGGCTTTTAGTGTGAAGGAAGCCCTTCTCTTCGAACGCTTACGAGGTTAGCTGACGGGTGCGGATCATAAGAGTCTCCCTGCCTGCTTTCGAGCAATTTCAGCCGATACGTTGAGCCGGGAAGTCACGCACAGCTTTTTAGCCACGATTTCGCTTCCTGTATTCATCTTCCAACATGCTCATCACAACCAGATTCCAATACTCGTCTCCCACTCTTCGCTGATCGCGCAAAAGCCCTTCCCGGATAGGTAAATTCGGTTCCCGCCCACTGCACAAGAAATTCCGGTGAAACCGCCCAATCGATCATCCGGGCAAAATCATCCCTCGTAAAAAGTTGGAGTTTGATCATGTTAGGATTCTCCCCTCTGAGCTGTAAACTCCCAAAAAAAGAAATCTCGGAGTGATTGAAAAACACCCGGACACCTCATGGGGCCGGATGTTTTTCCGACTAAAAAGACAGGATCAAACTATAATAAACCACCAGAAACAGAAAGACCAAAAATACAATGCTGTAGAAAAGGGTCAAAACCCGTAATCCGGCAGACGGAATCTTTTCTTTCACCATTTTCGTCCATTTCCGGACGGTCCAATAAAAAGCGGGTCCCAAGAATAAGACAGCAAAACCGTTCACCCAGTAAAGATACAACTCTCGCCCGGTTTCAGACGGCTTGCCTGTATCAAAATGAAATTGTTCGATAAGCAACCATCTGCCGAGCAAAAATACGAGAATCACAATCACATAATAGATCATCCATTTTCGTTGCAACGGTGAAACCCCTTCCGGCCAAATCTTTACGATGACAGTATAACAGACCGGAAGGCTGGATATGAGATCAGATGATGGAAATATTTTTAAAAAGCAGAAGGGGAACCGTTTTTTTACCTAAACCAGTATCCGTCGTTTTTTTCGCCAAACGTACGTTTATGAGCGATTGTATTTTCAGATATTGTTTTCCACTTAGATTAACGCTTTTTTATCCATCCCATCCCTTTCCAAAGCAAAAATCTTACTGCCGCGAAAACCAGGGCCATGAGAATTCCTGTTATCCATCCTGCATTTAAATCTACATAAAACAATAAAAAACCTAATAAACCCCATCCGACTGATAAACTCAAGGAGAGCCAAAAAAACGTGCCTATAAAAAGAACGATGAAAACAATTATGGGTACAGCTGAAGATTGCAATGGGTAACTAACAAAAAAAGATATAAACACGATTTCAAGAAATGGCAGCAATGAGGAAATCAGTTTAAAAACAGCTGAAAACAACTTTAACAAGTGACCCCACTCCCCATATTGTTCAAACAGATTTTTGTATAAAACCGATCCCTTATATGGGATCGGTTTTTGTTTTTGAACAAGCTACTCATCCTTTGCAGATACATTTTATTTGCGTTGGTGACTAATTACCCATTTTTTTTAAATTTAACGTCTGATTCATATGCTCCCCGATTTCTTGATCCACTTCGCTGATCGGACGGGATTCGGAAGAGTTTCGCATCAACTCCAGTCCCCACTCCAGTCCCCATTCCAGGGCCTCATCCTTTTCAGCTGTTCGGTGATCAGCTTCTTTTCCGTCAGGACGGTACACGTAAGGCGGATCATTTTCCACCACGCAAGTGGTTACATCACTCCGCTGTCTGCGTTTGGCCCGGATATAGACAGCCGCATTCCGCTCAGGCAACCGCTCCAAAAAACTGGCTTTCAGATGCTGACGGGTCAGGCTCTCCACCTCATCCGATCCTTCCGTCTGCCCGCAGCTGATAATCATGCCGATATTGGAACGGATCGCTTGCAGCAGCGCTTCATTTTTAAACTGGTCAATATCTCTCGTAATCAGTCCGATCCCAAATGCGTGCTTTCTGTCCTCAAGCAGAATTTCGGTGATCAGGGGGATTTGGACCAGTTGGGCTTCATCCACCATCAAGAGGTGGAATTTGGCGCTGGACGGACGTTTTTTCGCTATCTGGTGATACTGGTTGATCAGATGGCCCACCGTGACCCGGAGATGGTAATCCTTCAGGCCATAGGTGTCAACAAAAACGATATGCCCTTCATCCATGTACTGCCGAATATTTAATGTCATACCCAACTGACAGAAGAGCCGTCGGGTGATGGGGTTTTGCAGAAGCCGGTCCACCCGGTGAAAAATGTGTTCCAATTCCTGTTTTGATTCCTTTTCTTCCAGGTTGGCCCAGAATCTTTTTACATAAGGGTCCTGGACATTATGAATCACTTTATTGCGAAACGCTTCATTGCGAAAGAGGTCTTCGATGCTGATAATCGTATGCGGTTGGTTGTCTTCGAGCAAACTCTGGACAGCCATCCCCAGCAGCCGCTGGGTCCGAAGCATGGATTCTCCCGGATTGGCCAGCGTACACAACACGGTGGCCGTCTGCTGGGCGAGATGGTTGGAAGAATACCCCTCGGTTTTATGCAATAAATTTAAAGCGGGAACATGCGTGGTGTCATCGGAAAAATTAAAATGATGGATCTTTTCCCGCGGAATGTTCACACCAACCTTTTCAGCGATCCGGAGCCGGTTTTCAATGATCGGGATGATCTCGCGCGCCGGATCGATGATCGTAAATCCCGGATGTTCGTCCGGATTTTCAAACCAATTATCCAGAAGGGACTGGATCATCTCCACCGCGCAACTGGATTTGCCCATTCCGCTGGCGCCGGTCAGAACAAAATGTTTGCTCAACTGATCATAACCGACCCGCATTTCGCGTTTTTCCAATGGATGCTTAATTTTGCCGATCAATATTCCTTCCTTCCATTCATCGGAACTGATCGACCGTTGGTTGGCCTCCAGATGGACAATATATCCCCTCGAGTCGCTTCCATCCTCTTTGTCGGGCTCTTTATAGATCCAGTGATCCCCCGGCGGAATGTGAAACAGATTAGCCAACTCGTCACAGGTCCATGTCATCACGGAAAAAGGAAAAGGGATCGGAACCGGATTCCGGTCCGCAATCGGATTCCACCAGTCGTGTTTCCAGAAAAAGATGGCCCCGTCATAGTTCATCGCCGTTTCAATCGCATTTGCGGTTGAGCGAACCACCGACACCGCTTTCGGGTGGTTGGACCAGAGGGAGAGACGTACGTGGAAGGTGAGTTCCCGTCCGGTCAACCGCTTCATCAAACTGATTCGTCTCGCTTTTTCTTCAGGGTCCATATCCGTCATCCGCTTGTTTTTCAAACTGTCCAATACATCTTCCGATCTCTCTTCCAATTCCCTCCAGCTGACGGGGGCAAACTGAATATCCAGGAAGGTTCCCGGTCGCAAACAGTTTAAAATATTTCCGAGCTGGCTTTGTTTTTTCTGCTCCAAGGAGGCGAGCGGCAATCCTTTCCGCTGTCCCAATTGGAACATAAAATGGCCGCCCGATCCGCCTTTTTCCGGCTCGGGGAACTTGTCCGGCGTCAAATCGTGAAGTTCTGCCGTCGGATACACACTCCGAATCGTGTCTTTAACGCTGTTTTCCTTATCTTCCGGGTAGGCGAGATAAATTCCGATCTCCTGGCTGTCGGGAGGGATGGCAAAACGCAGGCGAAACCAGGGAGTACCCAACTTCCAGCGCAACTGCATCGGCCGGATCATTCCGCCAAATGTCCGGGAAAGTGTCATCACCTTGTCGATTTCCAGGCGAATATCATTGGAAGGCAGAATGCGCAAATATTTAACCCCTTTCGCCGCCCGGTTCCGATAGCGGTTTCTGAACAACCAAACCCCCGCATAATACAGGACAACCCCGAGTATGACCATCAGCAAGAGAATGGGCAGCCAGACGGCGACCATACCCCAGAACGAAGCCAGCTTCTCGCCCACTGCTTTGGATGCTTGTTCAGCGGGTGGGGCGGAGTCCAGCTTCTGCTCAAGATACACCCACAGCTTATAAATCCCAAATAGAAATCCGCCGATCAACACCACATAGCAAAATACTTTGAAGATCATTTTGAGTGATTCGTCAGTGCCTTTCGGAACATTGTTCCAGGGAAACAATCAAACCCCACCTTTCCAAAAGGAGTAAGAGGATGACGAATGGATGATATCTTAAGATTCTATTTTCTTCCAGGCTCATCCTTTTATTTTCGTAAAGTTTCATGTACCTTGACGACCTGCTCCGGGTTGATGATCTGCCCGTTTCGCCGGATTTCAAAATGCAAATGGGGACCGGTGCTCCACCCATTGCTTCCCACCCGTGCAATCATCTGCCCTTTTTTAACCTTTTGTCCCGCGTGTACTTGTACATCCTTTTCTTCCATATGAGCATAAAGAGTTTGATAACCGTTTCCATGATCGATCACAATCATCCATCCGTAACCCTCCGCCTTTCTCGACTCAATCACAACACCGCTGTCGCTGGCCAGGATCGGTGCACCCAGCTCTTTTCCAATATCAATCCCTTCGTGCATCCGATACACCTTCTTCAGCGGATGAAAACGGTAGCCGAACGAAGAAGTTACTTTTCCGCCGGGAACCGGCCATAAAAATTGCCCGCTTCCCGCCGCAGAACCGGCTGCCGAAAGCACAGGGCGGGCAAAAGCTTCCGCGTATTGTTTCACCTTTAATACATAGTTTTCGTAATCATGGTTGTACTGCCAGACGGCCCCTCCCCGCTTAAACCAGTCATCTCCCGGCTTATGATTGGCCGCGAGATATTTGGCCGTCGCATGAATGGCATCCACAGGATTGTAGGGGTCCGCCCGGCCGTCCCCATCAGCGTCCACACCATAACCGCCGTATTCTTCAATCCGGTCGGGATCCGTTATATTTACGTGATCCGGCAGGTCTCCCAGCCTCGTTCCTCCGGAAAAGCTCCATCCGAGCCATGTCTTGTCCATAAATTGCATATGTCCTCTCGCTCCGACCGAACTGACGCTGAGATTTCGTCCAAAATCCGTCTCGATTTTATGAATCGCAGCCAAAATCGGCCACGGGACACCATATTTTCGTCCGGCTTCCTGATAAATGGGCAGATATTTTTGAGCCGCCTGGGGAAATCCTGTTGCCACTTCCCACTGGCCTGCATCGATCTGAGCCGGTGGTTCGGAGAAGAGGCCGATCAACACCGTACCGAATAACATGAAGATAAAGAGAATGAAAAAAAATCCAGCGATCAACAGAAACAACAGAGCAGCCTTCCAACTTTGGGAAGATTTCCGAGTCGCTTTCGCTGTCCGCCGGGGGATCGAAATGAAGGTTGGGGATCGGACAGCGGATTTAGTCGATACTTCCACGCAACACCACCTCTTCCACCAGCCAATCTGAACTCTCTTCAACTAAGGTCAACTGGTAAACCCGTTCAACCGGGATGGCCGGTTGGTCTCCTTGCATTTCCTGCAAAATCGTTTCCACCAAACACTCAACGGACTTGCCGACCGCCCCGCAATCGACTTTCCCTAAGGATTGAAAGCTGGTGGAGTGTGTCTCGCCGGTCGGCCTTGATAATTCCGCTTCCTCCTGCAATATTTGATAGAAAGAAGGAGTCGTCAACGGCTTTAAGGCTTGCAGCCGTTCGTTTTTAGTTTGATCGTCCCGGGTTGTATAACTTCGAATGAACATTTCGGCCGCTTGCCGGGCTTTCTCCACATCTTCTGTTGTCAAAGCCGCCGGTTCTTGCTCATTCTGCCGGTCTGCCGGCCCGGCTTCCAGTGCAGAAGGGGGAGCCTCGGGTGTTTTCGTTTGTCCACCTACCCAACCAAACTTGAATAACAGGTACTTGGTCCCAAAGCCCGCAATCGTGAAAACCAGCAAAATAAAGAAAAATAATTTGCGGCGCCCGCTGGGTAAGTTTGTATCAAACAATGAATGCCCCCTCCTTGACCACTTATTTCCTTATTCTCAGATTTTGCACTCTGGATGCCATTTTTTCTGTATACTTGGTCACATAATTAATCGGCATTTCAATATTGATATTTCCGTCCAGTTTCTTTTCCTTAGCCATGGGAGCCTGCAAAATTTCCAGCAGATCTTTTCTTTTCCAAACCACGCCGACGACCAGGATTAACTGCATGGCAATGGTCCAAATATAGCCTACCTTCTGAGGCGGATTGACATCATACAAAAATTGGGATAGTGTCAGCAGCATACTGAAAAACACGCCGATGATGAGTTTAATCAACTGATAACCCACAAACTTTCTGAACCAGGTGGTTGCCACGGACGACCAGGCGGGGTTTAACGCCATTAAAAAAGCGAACGGCGCAAACAAGGCGATTAATACAAACAGAAATTGATACAAGATCATGGACCCCGCAATGACTAAAAACAACATCCCCAGCACAAAATGCGACACACAGAGAAGAAATAACAAACTGAGCCTCTCAAATGTACCGAACGTTGTTACCATCGGATTGGGCTCGTAACCTAGTTCTTCACTGCCTTTTTTCTCTTCCGTTACAGCGTTCATTCTCGCCGTACTACCGACTTTATTGCCTAGTATTTTCTCTATTCGCTCTTTTGTCAGCTTTGGATCGCTTGATGTTTTTCCATATTGCAACATCAAATAGGGTTCGTAAACAAACATATTGTAAAGCTTGTCGGCAATCACCATGGAAGAGACATCCGAAGGGTAAGAAACTGAGTTTTCCGTGCTGATTTCATTTTGGAAAGCGATACCTACTCCCATCACTTCCTGGCTTAAGCCGCTGCTGATATCATTTAAGTAACGCATCACCCCACCTGCATTCGCAAAAAAAGCTAATCCCAGAATCAGGGTAAGAACGCTGATTAACATCCCGTTCAAGGCTTCTGTGGTTTTTTTCTTGATCATTCCCTGATAGGCGATCCATGCACCGGCCACGATGATCATAAAGGTAAGAAAGTTGCCGATGATCCCTGAGCTTCCGTAACCGGATCCGTTGAAACCGGCTAATTGTTGGACTGCTTTTTCTACCGCATCGGCAAATTGGTTAACCATGTTTAGGGAAAATGCACTTTCTACAAGCAAAATCACTATATAGTCCCATTTCAGCAATGATTGCCATATAAAGTTGTTTATTCGGTGTATGAGCACGTAAGCAGAGTCAGCTAATAAATCATTAACTTCCCATAACTGCCTCTCTTCAATCTCCATTTCCAAGTTATATCTGCTCAGAGGATATTTACTAAACTTGACCTCATACCCTTTGGCTTTGGCTGCTTGAATCTGATCCTCCGGGAATAGGATCAATATGTCGGTCGGCAAATTAAATCCCTCAGATTGTTGTTGAGCGTCTTCGGCAAAAGCTGCCGCATGGCTTCCAATGATCCCTGTTGTGATCAACAGGACGAACAGACAGACCAGCCCAAACTTTCGTGTTTTCATCGCAAAATGTTCTCCCTCTTCCCATACATTCTATCGTTCTCCAACAAACAGGGCCCCCTTCATGTACCTGCTTACCGGAATGGCAAAGCGACTCCTTTGTCCGGTTCAGCCTGCAATGCGTTTTTGGAACCGGGGCGAGTGTCGAACGCGCGGAACAAGCGCTCTTCAATGACCCGTATTTCCACTTCATTCACCCGTTTTTCCAAATCCGACATCAAGCAGGTGCCGGTCGGCAGGTTGCGAATTTTTTCCACATTGATCTCGTTCGGTTCGATCCCGAGCATTTGACAGGCTGCTTCCGCCTCCCTCTGATCGCGGCAGCGGAAGACAAACCGGCATCCCAGATTGGAACGGATCTCTTCACCCAGCATGTCTTTGGCGTTCTGGCTGATCAGGTAGATCGCCGCGTTTTTGCTTCGGCCAGTCCGGACCAACTCTTCCAGTATGGCCCGCCCTTCCCGCACTTTGGCCAGGCGCCAGGATTCATCGAACAATACGAGCTTGAACTCATGGGAAGACTGGTTGGAGAAACGCCGCGAGAAGTCGGAAATCGCCATCAAGAGGGCGATGGCCATGCGCCCGTAATCGGTCTGGCTTTCATCGGGCAATTTCAAGTCTTCCACTTGCAAGATGGTGAGCGGTTTCGACAAATCGATCGCTTCCTGGGTTCCGTCGCCGAACAGAAGTTGCCCCTGCCCGGATGTCGCCAGATACTCAAGGACATCCACCATCTCTTCAAGCGTATCCAATCTTTTTTCCGGCGCGGATTTCAAACCTTCTTTTAAACAGTCGATCACTTTCATCATCGAAGGTTCATTTTGCTTGATCACATAATCGACCGCTTTGCCGATCACAATCGCTTCGTAGGTCCCGTCCGCCGCCCGGGCGAGGAATTGTAAAATCCGTTTGGCCGTCTCGGCGGCAGCCATCTGGTCCGAAGAAGAGACCGCTCCCATCAGGGGATCAAGCTTTCCTCTGTCTTCCAGGCTGGCCCTGAGGGTGACAATCCGGGTAAGGTCTCGGAGCTCAGGAAGCGCGTCCGGCCAGTGGCCGCGTTCATCCTTGGGGTCGAAGATCAGCACTTTTGCCCCGTTCAAAAGGGCCTGGTAAGCGAGCAAATTGGCTCCCAGCGACTTACCTGCCCCCAGCGCCCCGATAAAGGCCGCCGACGCGGTGGTGCTCAACTTTTTGTCCTTCGGCCCGCGATCATGTTGAAAAAAGACGGGGAGATTTTGCGACATGCCGATAAAATGGCCCTGCCCGTCCCCCAATTGACGGGTCGCTCCAATCATGCTGGCAGCAGCGGCTGCAGGATCCATATAGTGGGCGTAATCGGTAATATACTTTTTAGAACCGGGGATAAATTCGTTAAATCCCCGCCACTGGTCCCCATAGGGAACTTCTATCTGAATCATCAAATCGCTGTACAAATCTTTCACCAGCTGGATTCTCAGATTGAGCTCTTCCTGGGTCGAACCCGACACGCATAACACAATCGAGGTATATAAGAGCGGAAATTTATCCGTGCGCAGATTGCTTTCCAGTTCGTTGGCTTCTTGCCGGCTTGACAGGATGTGGTAGGAAGTTTCTTCTCCGCTTTCCAGGGCATGCTCATCTTCCGCTTTTAATTCTTTTTTCTTGTTTATGACTTGCGTCAGGGCCTTCCCGTATTCAATCGTCTCCGTCCGGATGGATGCTTCCACCGGAAACGACAACTGCTGCAGACAATAGATCCATTCCACTCCGGGAAAAGGAGCTTTGTCCGGGATGTGGGAAAGAGTGAGAAACGCCATGTATCCTTTTTTCCGTTTCCCGTTTACATGCTGTTCGACGATCAACTGCCGGCCGTGGGAATCGTCGAAGCGGCCCTCCGTCAGCGTCAGGATGTCCCGGGTGGGGCGTTTGGCTTTTTTTCCTCTGATTTCGACGGGAATCGTTTTAGGAGTCCAATTCTTGCGGCGCGGTGTTTCGCCGATCCCCCGGTAAAACCCCCTTCGGATCAACCACTCCAGATCCGGCGCATCCACCCGGCGCGCTCGTAAGTAACCGTTGATCCGGGAATAAATCAACTCCTCCTGACTCATGTACGCCTGGATTTCCTCTTCAAAGATCTCCGGGGCATCCGTTCCGGAATGGCCCTGCAGATAGCGTTTAAAGTCTTTCAGAATGTATTGTAATTCGCTAAAAAAAGATAAGCCCTTGACCTCCGTTTGTTTCAGCTTGATCCCCATAAAAAAGCGGTGCTGGTGGATCTCCTTTCCTTTCAGGTGGTCAATGGCGGCTTGAATGTGCCGGCGGCCGGCTTCGAGCAGCGGACCGCTCAGTCTTTCGTTCATCGCTTTTTGATGATCTTCCAGGCTTTGAAATTCCGGAACGACCAAAGCGTGGGTGTCCGCATTGATATTCCAATAAAAAGCCTCCAGGTTACCATGGAGGCTCAGTTGGTCATCCACAGACCGATAATCATAGTTGAATGGCTGAAGCTCATAATAGGCATAAACCGACCCATCCGTGCCAAAAACCAGATTCTTTTCAAAATATTTTACCGGGAAGAGGATGCGCGTCACTTGGAATCACCTCCGGGTGTCAGTCGGTATGCTACTTCGCCTTCATATTGATAACAGTTGCCTCCGGGCTTTTCGATTTCCCGATAACGCGCAAAGTGATGCGGGCTGAAAAAATGTTCCACATATCTTAAGATAAAGCGGTGCGGCGCTTTTCCATCCAGCGTTTTTCTGGTAAAAAACCAGGCCACAACCGCCGGAATTCCCACAAACTTGATAAGGAAGTAATCCACCCAACTGATGGGGGGGAATTTATTCAACACAACCATAAGAACCAAGGTTCCGACGAAAAAAGCCAACTGACGGTAAGAAACCGGCAGGGGAAGGTTGACTCCCTGAATGGAGTAAACCGTTTTCTCAATGCGAAAAACCTGGTTGTAAACGCGGATCTGCTTCATCTCAGGTACGCCTCAAACAACCATCTAAATCCGTCAGAACCAAGCCTTTGCACCAGTTCAGGCTGGAAGATGAACACGCTGACCAGCATCGCGAAGAGAGCAAAACCCAAAAAGGCCGTAAATGCTCTTTTCCAAAACAAGGTCAGGCTGATGAAAATAACGGCCAGGAAGAAAAGGGAGCCAATCTCCCCGCCCAGGGTTTCTTGCAGCTTTTTGCCCGGGCCTTCAGCCAACATCCATAACATGTAAGTATCCATCGGTTACTCCTCTCCTTGTCCCATTCTCACAACATACCAACGGTCACCATCTTGCACGAGATAAAAGGTATAGTGATAAGTGACGTGCGCGCCGGATGCCAAATCTTCCAACAAGACATCACACTCTGCCCGCACTTCTTGTCCTTCCTGGTAGACGGACAGATTTTTCATCTCCATGAAGCTCAAGATTCCGGCAAGTCCCGAATGAGGCTGATTGTCTTTGCGGAAGTAGGCGATTTCCTGGGGTTCTCCCGTGGTATATACTTTCCAAAAAGATTTCATGAACTGCTCGATTTGCCCCCGCACTTCTTCACTGACGCTTTCGCCCTTCTTCTCTTCCGTCTCCGGTTCATCCGGGACAGAGGCAACCGGCGGAGCGATCAAGTGCGGCACTTCCACGACCAGATACGAGGAACCCGCTTTTTTGATCGGTACAATCAGATAACGGTCCACCCGTTTTTGCTCTTTCTGGTTGTCCGCTCTGGTCAGGATGGTTTCAGCAAACACGGTGACATCCTTAATGCCCGATCCGTCCTTGCGCTCCCGGATCTCCCATACATTCACATGTTGCGCATAGGAATTCCACCCTGATCTCTTAAAATCGAGTCCTCCCTGCACATCCATGCGCGGTTTCCAAAACGGCTTTAATCGTTCTGCACGGGATTCTTCCATTCCCTGCGTCCACAACAGGTATTCCCGCACGAATTGTTCAGTAAATGCCGTCTCGCTTAAAGCAGAGCCCTCCGTTTTCTGCTCCGGTTGCTCCGCGACCACCTTCGGGCGTTCGGGAATGGGAATCATCCCCAACTGAATCGCCCAGACCAGTGTTGTGCTGAGAGCGGTATAAAGGATCAACCCCCAAAACCCGATTCGTAAGACCCGCCTTCGAATTGTCGACCGTTCCATTCTCATCCTCCTCGCTGTTTCTCAGACGCTTCGCTGATTTTTTCTTTGAGTACGGATTGGATTATATACCTCTTTGGAGCCGGCCCGAGATATGAGAACGGATAACAGGTCGTCAGCGTAAGTACAGGCTTGCCATGCGGAACGATAACCGTGCGGTCATCCGGTTCGGTTATCCACATTTTGGTGATGACATACACAAAGGTGCCTTGCCCGGTGACCACCTGCAGTTCATCACCTTTTTTTAATTCACCCATCCGGCGGAAAACGGTGTCCCGGTGGCCGGACAAAACCGCATTGTCCGGTTCGCCCGGCAGAACGCTTCCCGCATAATGCCCGACTCCCCGGGCCAGTTCATCTTCATGTGTTCCTTCGATCACGGGCATCTTGGCGTTTAATCTCGGAATGATCAGATCGGCAAAATGCTCACCTTGTTTCGGACGATTCTCCGGAGGCACGACGACCCATGCCTGATCGGCTGTCGAGGATGCTTGTACTGCATGGGTAGCTGTCGCCTGCCCCGCAGGCCGGGCTTCTTCGACAACTTGCAGCTTTTGATAATAGTTGACGCCGGAGTAACTCGCATAGGCCACACCGAGCGTCACCAATCCGAACGCAATGATCCGGTCCGGCTTCAAGATTTTTTCTCCTTGCCCCGCCTTAAAGCATAAAGAGCTCCCAAAAGGGCTGCCCCGCTGCCGACAATCACTCCGTTCAGATCATTGCCAGCCGTTTGCGGAAGCTTTCCTCCTTGCTCAGTTTTGGGTATCGCCGTTCCTTGAGCATGGCTAACGGACTGGGATTTGTCAGCTGCACCCGACACGGCCAGATGAGCCGGATTTGAATCCGG
The DNA here is from genome assembly GCF_900110165.1 of Lihuaxuella thermophila. Classification (GTDB taxonomy): domain Bacteria; phylum Bacillota; class Bacilli; order Thermoactinomycetales; family Thermoactinomycetaceae; genus Lihuaxuella; species Lihuaxuella thermophila. The sequence goes on along the minus strand of NZ_FOCQ01000014.1, from coordinate 23,465 downwards.
TGCTTGCTTCAAACCTTGGCTCCCGGCATTTTTCGAAGGTTCTGATATATCCTCACCCGCCCGTTTCCCGGTTCTTGTTCCCTTCCGTACTTCTTTAAATGCTTCCTTCACATTTTCGTTTACAGAGGAATGTTCAGGCTGAACGTCCCGCTGACTGCTTCTCTGCGGAACACGGGACTCCGCTTTATGTTCAGCCGCCTGTTGTCTCTCTTTTTTCACTTCCTGCTTGATCTCACCGGCCGGCTGTTTGGTTTCTTCTTTTCGGGACGGCGGTTTCTCCGCTTTTCCACCTGAATGGCCGGAAGCAAGTTCCCCGGTTCTGTCTGCGCGTTCGGCCGGAGGAACATCTTTGCTTTTCGGGACTCTTACCGGCTCCTTCTTTTCCAACTCCCGATGCGGGGAACGGGTCAGGTTCCTTTCTACTTTCCGCTCATTCGGTGCGGGCTTTTCTTCGTCTATTTTCACCTTGCTGGGAGGCTGGTCAAAAGGTGCCTGTTCCGGAATAAATTCATCATCCGCCGAAGCGGTGCCGACTCCGGCCGCCAATCCCGTCACCAAACAAAGAGACATGATCGCCGTGTTGCTGAGGCCCTGATTTCCGAGCGGCCGAAATTTTCTGCGGTTGCGGCGCCGGTTGGGCCTTTCCAAATCAAATTGCCTGAGCAGGTCATTATATATATTTCTCGACCGAACATCCGTGCGAAAGGCATCAACAATCTGTCTCGGGTCTTTCATGAAGACCGCGCCCTCCTTTGGTGGGATTCAACATCTCGCTTAATGGCTGTTCTCATCTTTTTCGGTATGTAGTAGCGATTTTGCTGCGGTTTTTTTAAACCTGACACCCGGGTCCCCATCGGCAAATCCTTCAAAAGAGAGACGGAGAATCGACAAAAAATCGCAGGTGACAGTATAAAAAACGGGCGATCCGTTCGATTTCTTCGTTGGAATACGACAGCTGCCTTGTCATTATTTGCGGTTCTTTTCCTATAATATTACATAATCCTCGTTTATTTTCAATATGATTTAATCTTTTTCACAGATTCAATTTTTTTATCAACTCATTCATTTGCTTGAAATAACTTTTCTTTTCCCAAAAACATGAATAGCCGTTGTTTGCGACAAATAGTTTTGTTTCTTAAACCCTGTTGCTCATGATGTAATTCTCATGTTAGCAAAGGGGGTTAGATTTAAAATTTTATATAACACTTCTCAAATATTTATTATTAGAAGATTTAGGATGTTAATCAGAACATACTTTTTATTAAATTTAAATATATTATTGGCAAACAGAAATGTTTCCTTATCACAAAAAAATAGGCATGTAAATGAAGCTTCTGTATAACTTTGCGAGTGAGAAAAGCCCTCAGCTTTATCGATCGATGAGAGCTAAAGTACCACTGGCACTTCCGTCGGACGGGGGCGGGTTCATCCCTCTCGCAAGTCCGATTATTTTTTCAATCACTTTACAAACATATGTTCCGGTGGTAAGATGTCGTCGGTTGCGCGCTTAGCCCATCATCTTACATGCACAAAAAATGATGTGTACGATCCGGCTAGGTGGAAGTCTAACTTGAGACGCAGCAACGAAAAAGCTTTTTGAACCGCGTGTCCCCCGGGGTTGTTTGGTCATTTTCTCTTCAGCAGAAGAGGTTACACTAGAATCCCCTGCGGATGAGGAATCGTCAAATTTCAATTTCCAGCAAAGGGAGCATTCTCCCGGGGATGGAACCGGAGGGGACTTCTCCCATCTGTACGGCTCCCATCGACTCATAAAACCCTTTGGCATTGGGGTCACTGTCGATGAGCAACTTTTTCGCTCCCATTTTTCGCGCTATCTTAAGCGCATGTGCAAATAATTTCCGGCCGATCCCCCTCCGAATGACGGCGGGATCTATAAACAGCGCGCTCAACTTGATAACAGGCGGATGACCCGTCAATTCGTAAAAGCCCAGAATCCGCTGTTCATCGGAGACAGCCGTGTAGATCAGATTGGTCCGGACCGCTTCTGCCGTAATGACCAGCTCCTCCCGGGCCTTTGCCATGAACTCTGCATCATACCCCCAATAGGCTTTCGACCTGAAAGCAATTTCGCTCAGTATGGGAGCCTCGGCCGGTTGAGCCCGGCGGAACGATAGACCGCCTGGTTGGTTTTCCATGCAAACGACTCCTCTCTCCAGTAATTTGCAACTCCCCGGCAAAAGTCATTTCTGTAAAAGATGTTGAAGCGTTTCCTTTAAGTCGGCATAGGCAAACCGGTAGCCGCTGTCCAGCAACCGCCGGGGCAGCACCCGGCTCCCGCCCAGTAAAAGTGCGTCCGCCATTTCCCCGAACAACATCCGTGCGACCCTGGCGGGCAAAGGGATGAAAGCAGGCCTGTGCAGCACCTCGCCCAACAGGCTGGTAAACATTTCATTGGAAACTGGCCGGGGGCTGACCACGTTGACCGGTCCGGAGATCGATTCTTCTTTCATGAGATGTTCGATGATGGGGGGGATCTCATCCAGCGCGACCCAACTGATGATCTGCTTGCCATCACCGATTTTCCCGCCGGCTCCCAGGCGGAAAGCAGGCAGCATCTTGGCCATCGCGCCCCCTTTTCGGCTCAAGATCATGCCAAAGCGCATGTTGACGACGCGAATGCCCGCTTCTTTTGCCACCTGTGTCGCTTTTTCCCATTCCACACAAACGCGTGCCAAAAAGTCATCTCCGGCAGGACTGGTCTCATCCAGGTCAACATCAGCCGGATGAAGTCCGTAATAGCCGATCGCGGAAGCCGACAGAAGCACCTTTGGCCGTTGCTTGAGCCGGGCCAGTGTTTGGCATAACAAAGCCGTTCCCTCCACCCGGCTGGAGAGGATGCGTTTCTTTTTCCGCTCCGTCCAGCGCCCGCTCGCGATATTTTCGCCTGCCAGGTGAATCACCACCTCATGCCCCTCAAGTCCTTCCGGGTCGATTTCATCGCGCTCCGGGTTCCACCTCACTACAGGGTCAAACCCTTTTTCTCCTTTTTGTCCACGGGTTACATTTGTGATTTGATGTCCGTTGGCGGACAGTTTTTCGGCCAGCTCCGTTCCAACCAATCCGGTTGCACCGGTCATTGCGATTCGCATGTTTCTCCTCCTCAAATGCCCTTACAATATAGAAACCACGGATCATCCTTTCCGTTCCATTGCCTTCATATTGCAAAAAGAGCGTGCTGGACGGGGAGATGAAATCATTTCCAGACTTTCATCCTCCTTTCCAGGCTCCCCGTAAACAATTCCAGGACCGTTCCGTCCGGATCGAGAAATTGGATCGAGAGCCCTCCGCCCCGTTCCAACGGCCCCCTGATGACGGGAACCTGGTTTTCTTTGAGAAGTTGCACCGCTTCCGCAAAATGTTCCTCCCGGATACTGAAGGCGACATGATCCACTCCGAGCCATGACTCCTCCGGTTGCTTGTGACCCCCTTTTTCCAAGAGGCAGATCCAGGCATCCCCCCACTCGAGGTAGGCATCCGTCCGTCCGAGATGGACCTGCTTCATCCCTAACACATCACAGTAGAACGACAGGCTCTTATTCAGATCACTCACACGAATCGTGAGATGATTGAATCCTGTTACCTTCATCGCTTTCACCTTACCGCGTTTTCAAGATTACAAAATCCGTGTAAACGCCCAATCTTCGTGTACTCCACCCCGGAATATCCCATTGGCAGAGAGCCCTTCGAATTGCTGACATGTACTCCCGGAACGATTCGGAGATCGATGCCGGCAGGACAGGCGGCTCGCAATCCCGGGTTTTTCTCCTTGGAAACCTGCTTTTTGGGACTGGGACTCTCCCCCCAAACACTGATGTGAAGCTCGACCTCATTCGTGCCTTAAAGGTCACCTGTGTCTGTCAATCTCTTCCCCCTCGTCCTTATGATACTTTTGAATACCCGCACAGAGAAGGGATTACATGAAAAAATATCGATTTAATTGAAAACGTCGACAAGTTTGTAGAACATAGTCGAGTTGAGGCCATAGCCTTGCGATTGACAGAGCAGACCGATTTCAAACCCCGTGGGTTAGGCCCTGACAGGACAGGGACAAAATTGGCCTGCTCTACCCGACACTTTCCAATCGTCTGTCTGTTAATTGATGATCCCGCTGCGGACCAGTTCCACTTCAACCTGGGGATGAAAACGGACCTTGGGATAATCCCGGTCCCAATTTTTCTTCTTCCAAACCTCAGGGTGAAAAGCAATCAACTCCCGCCCCACACCAAATCCGTCAAACCGGGCACGCTGCATTTTTGCGATCAGTTTGCGGGCATCATCGGTCAGGATGGCGGACAATTGCTTCCCCAGCTTATCCAACATATTCGGCTCGTTCAGCTGATCCCGGGGATATTCCTCCACCTCGGCTTGCAGGGACACATCAACCCACACATCCACCTCTCCATCCGGATTGATTTTGACTTTCATATCCCTTTTGGTGCGGCGGAGTACGTCGATGGTGATATACCCGCCGGGTGATCTTTCACCGGGGTGGATCATTTTGGTCATCCGGGCCTCTTGACCGATCCCATTCATCATTAAAAGAAATAACCTCGACTCGTCGACGTTCAACGAACCGGTCATCCGGGAACCATGAAACATGGCCGTTCCGACTATGGCCACCCCATTTTTATCCGGTGATAATTTCAGGTAGGGGAGGGCAAAATCCTGTCCCGGGTCCAGCATCACCGGGCAGATCAATTGCACGTTTTCACGGGGAACCATGGTCAAATTTTCCGCGCTCTCAATCAATTCGTCCAGATGCTGCCCAATTAACGTGTTCCCCACTTTTCCGAGATGTAAAATATCCTCAGCCTTTCCTTGTACGACAGCAATCCGCGCATTGAGCGAAGCTCTGGGATCCCGGTAAAAGACATCCAGGTAAGGGTAGATATTCTTTTTCGCCAGAGCTTCGCCGAAGAGCAGAATCCGGTTTTTATAAGTCCGAACTCGTCCCGAAATTTGCTTCCCCAGCTGATCCCGGGTATTGCGTGGCGTGTATCCCACTGCCGAGTAAACTTCATTAACGGGTTGCTCTTCGGGACCGTGTTTCCCGAATGACCCCAGTCATTTTTAATCTCCCCTCAGGAACGGAGTCTAAGGCAATCGCATAAATCAGGCGGACATCCCTCAAATCATCCAGATCCCAACAACCCGATATCAGGCACAAGATGAGCAGACTAGCGATCCAATGTGGTTTGCCCGGCTTCATAGGCAGGGATTTCCTTTCGTTTCAGAATGTAAGAGAGAAGCAGAAACAGGAGGGGAAGACCCACGATAAAGACATAACTTAACAGAGAAATCAATTGGTTGTACAACTCGATATCTGCCTGATTTTGAGGGATCATGGACAGGATAAAAATGAGCACGCCTACATAGAAAACCGCTTTTTTATGGTCGCCCTGATGAAAATACTGTCCTAATCCCTGGCACACCAAAAACATATACACGGTGAAAGTGGTGATCACTTTGGCCGACCAGAAAGTCATAAAGATCAGGTCCAGCCGTTCGACCACTTGCAGGGAAAAGGCTTTTAACATGTAGAGGACCGGTTCCGGAACCAGCTGGATCTCCTGAGGACTAAAGATGATCAGGGCAGTGAACGTCAGAAAGGTATACAGCATCGTGGCGATGAGATTGCCGGCAGACAGGGCTTTCAGCTTCCCGCTCGCTTTTCCTTCGACAAAGGGGTAGATGACCAGGATCAATTCAAAACCCAGCATGGACAGTAAGGCTTCATGGGAACCTTTGATGATATTCATCCATCCTGCCTCTGTGATGGGAAAAATGTATGTGGGGTTAAGTTTGACCGTGTAGGAATACAAGCTGATGGTCAGCAAAATCACAATCAGAAAGGCCATGGCCACAGCAAAGCGGGCGATGGAACGCAGGCTTCCTCGAACCATATACATACCGGTCAGCACGGTAATGGCCAACAGAGCCCACTTGGGAGTTTCGGTCAGGATCCAGCGACTGATGACGTTGAGGTAAAAGACCAGAATCACGCTACAGACGTTTAAAAAGTAAGCTGTATAAGCCAAGCCCATGATTGTCCCCAGAACCCGGCCCAACAAACGGGGAAGATAATCATACAACGTCCGGGAAGGAAACCGTCGGCCCAAAGCGCACAACAGGACAATAATGACCTGGACAATCGCTCCCGCAAACAGGACGGAGATCCACCCCCCGCCCTTGGCTACCTGCTGGACGTCGAAGGGCAACGACAATACTCCCACTCCGATTTGGGTCTGCAATACCATATACATCAGTTGTCCCTGAGTGATCCTACTTCTTTCGTCGACCACGTGACTTCCATCCTCTAGAGTATTGTTCTTGTTGCATCTGCTGCGGATGCGGATCATGGGGGCGTTCGTTCAGTTTCCAGATCGGCACCCGGATAAAGGTATCCTTCAGATCCTTGATCCGCATCGGCATTACAGGGGCAAAGTAAGGGGTTCCGAAGGATTCCAATTGACACAGGTGCATTAACACCCACATCATCCCGAGGTTGATTCCGATAAAGCCGAAAGTGGCTGCCAGGACCATCAATGGAAAGCGCAGAATCCGGATCGTGATACTCATCTCGTTGGAAGGAACAAGAAAAGAGGAGATCGCGGTGACCGCAACCACGATGATCATGGGATAGGAAACCAGCCCCGCCCGTACCACTGCATCGCCAATGACCAGACCCCCGACAATGCCGATGGTTTGCCCGACCCGGCTGGGTAACCGGATCCCCGCTTCCCGGATCAACTCAATGGTCAATTCCATAAACAGGGCTTCCAGAATGGACGGGAAAGGAACACGCTGCAAACTTCCTTTGACAGTGAAGATCTGATTGACGGGCAGCACTTCCGGATGGAACGAAACGACTCCGATGTAAACGGCCGGCAGCTGAAAAGCGATCATAAAACTGACCAACCGGATGATCCGGACAAAGGACCCGATGATCCAGCGGCTGTGATAATCATCCGTGCTTTGATAAAAAGCAAACAGAGTGACCGGGACAATGACCGCCGTCGGATCCCCTTCCGAGAGAATGGCGACCCGTCCTTCCATAATGTTGGACACTGTCCGGTCCGGTCTCTCGGTGTATAACGTCTGGGGAAACGGGGAAAAGGGAGTATCTTCCATGTACTCGGTCAAGAACCCGGGAGAGATGATCGTGTCCGCCCGGATCGACCTTAATCGCTTCTCCACTTCCTGCACCATCTCCGGATTGGCTAAGTCGCGCATATAGACCATGGCAATCCGGGTTTTGGTCTTGGTTCCAATTTTGAAATACCGGACAGTCAAATGGGGGTCAGGAATGGACCGGCGGATCTGATACAAGTTGACCGACAGGTTTTCAATGAACCCCTGGTGCGAACCGCGAACCACACTTTCATTGTCGGGTTCGCTCATCCCCCGTTTGTACAGAACGGAAGTCTCCACTATCACAGCCCGGTGCTCCCCTTGCATGAAGAGCACGGTGCAGCCGCGGGCCAACTCTTCGACCACTTGGGATAAATCTTTTACCGTACGAATTCCCGGCGAAGAAATGACCGCTTCCAAATTTCCGGTTCGCGTCTCCAAAACAGGGCGGAGGATCTCCCTCTGGATTTTTTTCGCGTCGGCCACAGTTTCCAGGTAAATCAACATCCCCTCGCGCTCATTGAATTGGAAGGAACGCTTCTTCAAATCTCCGGCATGAAAAAACATCTCTTCGACATATTTAAAGTTTTTATTCAGAGACGGATAAACTTGGACAGGCGCATCTGCGGGCATCTGGGACCGTTTGGACGGGCGCGTTTTGCCTAACAACCATCTGAAGAAAGACATAGAAATCTCCTCTGATCTCATTCATTTGTCCTAGTTTATCCCCATTGTGTATTTGAGTATGCACCAGCAAGTTGACCTGTTCACTATGAAGGTAAGGAGAAGAAAAAAGGATCCCAGACTCATTTTTGGCCGGGATCCCCAATGTCTTTATGTAACTCTCGATGATAGATTCTTTACAAACAAAACCCGATCTTGACCTGGACCGTCATCATCCGTATGAACGGGCACTCCTTCTTGTTCGATATCTCCCTGTTCCATGAGAAAGCCATTCCAGTGTGGAAGGCGATCGGGCACTTTTTACAGGAGAAGTGATGGAACGGATGGTATAAACCCCTGCCTGATGAGATTGTCCGAGATACGAAGCCGCCGCATGTCAAACGAGAATCTGATAGCGGAAAACATCCCGCTTCATGACGTTTCGTGAATCATCCACAATTCGACAGGGGATTTCGATGATAAACGGCTTGGCGAACAGGTTGGGAGTCAGCCGCAAACGGTGTTCATCCTCCCACACCCACCGGTATCTCTCTCCCTGGTAACGAATCCCGTCTGCATACCAGGGATGCGTGTTTTGCTGCGGTTCATTTAAACAGATTGCCAACGAGAGATCATCGCAAAACTGCAACAGGCGAAAGTTGCTGTCCACACTTTCTTTTTCCTGCGCAGAAAGCCGTTGTAACAAGTTGTTTTGCCGGGCCAGCTCCTGCTCGCGGAAGCGGCGGCCTGCCGGATCGCTTGCATGCTCAAAAAAAGAAGCATAGTGTTTGCTGCAGAGCATACCCGCGTACCGATCTGTTTCTTCCACCTGTGAAATACCCTTGGTGTAAGCGGCCAATTTAGGAGCAAGCGGATAATCTTCAAAAGAATAAGGCTGATTTTTCGCTTCGTTCCACAAAATGGCCTGATCCAGTTCGACCCAGGCGACATCGTGATGGGAAATGGCATAAACCGTGGAATCGAAGTGTTCAAACGGTTCGGCAAAATGTGCGGCAAATTCTCCGGAAATAAGCGCGTGGTCATGTTGGGCAATCAAGACAAACTGATTTTTCCTCCGTCGAACGATCATCCTTTTCTCCCCTTTCGCCATGAATCCGGGTTCGCCCGATCAAACAGAAGAGACAGCCGCCCCGCGTACTAAGTCCTCCTTCTTTTCAAAAACCAGTTGTCTCCCTCAAAAAAGTGAGACTGCGTCACCTGCTTTTATTTCATGTATTCCCGGTCCGCTATCGCTTCTATCCCCTTTGTTCAGCCCATCAACGCAAATGTTGTTCCCTTTTTCGTTTGGCTGCCAGCAGGCGGGAAAGGTGGGTTTCATCAGAGGCTGAAGAAGGCTTTGATCCAGCTGTCTCCCCACCCGGGGAGGCAGAGGAAGCCCGCTTGTCTGCGGGAGTTTCCGATAGACGGGACGAGCGGACGGTATTTTCCGGATGTGCCTTCTTGAGCGCTTTTGATAGTTTTGCCGGATCCACCTTTTGGCCAGTCCGCTGCTGAACGACCTCCCTGGTTTTTTGCTGGAGATTTCCCAGCCGTTCTGTATAGGCGGACAACGAAGAGGACCTGGACAAGTTCAACCCCTTTTTCAAGAGATCCCAGTCTTCCCTGGAGACGGAAATTCTTCGGACCGCAATATCCACAGGCCAGAGAAGGGCGGCAATGAACAACAACCAGAGAGAGAGATCCTGTCTCCCCCATTTGCTGTCCAGATTGTCGGCAAAAGCATGGGAAAGGGTTGTCAGGACCGCTCCGCCGCCCGCATCGGCCATTCGCCGGATCAGTCCTGTGCCCTCGGTCAACAACCCGTACTCCGGTGAATAGGGGACTGCCACTCCATAGGTTCCCAATGCCCTTTGCCCGCTCTTGCCTTTTGCTGAAGCTTGAAGCAGATAGGTACCCGGCCGGCCTGCAGGAAAACTGCCCGTAAATTGCCCCGGAGCCGTTGCTTGGAGTATCACTTTTTGATTCTTCAGTTGGTCATCGATCACCGTCATCTCCAATTGATCCACTGAGGCAAACGCATCGGGAGAACCTTTGGCTTCCAGATGGACCGTATTTCCTTCCAGCCTGCTGTCTACATGCAATCCGCTCGTTTCAAATTGCGGAAACGTCCAGCTGACCACCTGATTCCAAAAGGAAGAAAATCTCTCCCACTCCACCCAGGCTCTCGACCATTTCCCATTTAAATCGCTCGTCCAGGCCACTGCTCTGCCCAGTCCGTATTGCCACCTGGCGAGAACAGGGTCCGGATAGGGGCTGGCAAGCACGGTTTCCGCGGTTTGTTTCGGGGTTGTTGCCACATAGGCGGCCAAAGGGGGAACTTTTTTCACAGAAGCAAACCAATCAGAACCTCCCGTCCACTTGGGCACAAAGGGAGCATCCACGATGTAACTGCGTGTGGCCATGGCCGTTTCCTTACTGAAGATGGTGGGAATGGAGTCGGCCTGATCAGCCAGGTAATATCTCCCTTTCCCCCACTGGGCGAGCGCCTCCAGGAGCCCTTGGTCGGCATCGGCACCTACAGCCACCGTTGACAGGGTGATCCCCTCTTTGCTCATTTTTTCGGTCAGTTCTTGATACTGCCCTCCCGGAGATTGCCCGTCCGTCAACAAGATGATGTGTTTCCGTTTTACCTTGAGTTTCCGTATTTCTTCATAAGCGTCGGCCAGCGCCGGAAAGATATTGGTTCCGCCGTCTGCCGGAATTCCGCCGATCGCGCCCTGCATCTCCCGGCGGTTTTTGACCGGTTGCGGTTTGAAAATCCAATCATTCCCGTCATCAAATGCGAGTACCCCCAACTGATCCTGGGGAGAAAGCATCTCCGTGGCCCGGATGGCCGCCTCTTTGGCCAAATTGATCTTTTCACCCGACATGCTGCCGGATTTATCAATGACCAGCATCAGCCCGAGCGAAGGCATCCGTTTTTTATCCCGAATGTCCATATGAACAGGCAACGCCTCTTCAATCGGTGTTTGAAACCAGCCGCCCAGGCCATATCCATTCTCACCGCCGCTCATGACAAGGCCTACCCCCAGATCTCTGACAGCCATGCGGATGGCGTCCATCTTCGCTTCCGGAACCAGGTAAGCCGGCATATTGACCAGAACGATGGAAGAGAAACGCTTATAGTCTTCCAGGCTCCACGGTAGAGCCGCAGGGGTCATCCGCTCCACTTCCATACCGGTTGCCGTCAGTGCGGAGATGAGATTGTCCGCTTCTCCCTCCTGTCCCTCTACCACCAACACCACCGGCTTTCCTTTGACCTGGCTGAACCCGTACGCTTGGTTGTTGTTTGGCAGGGTATCCCGTTCCGGCTGGATTTCCGCCCGGTAACGGAGAAATCCTGTCTGCTGTGCAGCGGAAGAAAAAGAATACACATTTTCCCCTTGATGAACACGCACTCTCTGTTCGGAAAGCAGGCGGTTGCCCTCGTACAGCCGGAGCACAGCCCCCGTATCGGCCGTCGCATTCACGTTGACTTTCAGTGCAGCTTGTTCATTGGCATACATGCGTCTGGGAACCTGCAAATCGGTCACCCATACTTCCGGCCCGCCTTTTTGCCTGAGAGCGATGACATCGACGCGAATTCCCCGTTCACGGAGCGCCCTTGCCTCTGCTTCCGCCGATCCCTGAGTCTCTTTTCCATCCGTGATCAGGACCACTCTTCCTTTCGCCTCCGCCGGCATCAGACCGCCGGCCAAACGCAACCCGTCCGCCAGATCGGTCGCATTCCGATTGACAGCAGCAGACATGGGGGCCACTTCTCGCGCAGTGGTGAGCATCTGCTCCACCATGGATTCAGCGCCGACAGAAATGACCGCGACCTGGTCGTCAGGATTTTTGCCCGCCACGGCCTGTCGCAACAGATTTTGTACTTGCTCCTGATTTTGTACAGACGCCGAGCGGTCGACCACGAATACGACTGACTGATGATGGACAGGAAACAGGAGATGCGTCCGCGCCAAGCTGAACACCAACAGAACAAAAATCAGGATACGGGAGCCGAAAATCAGTCTCTTTTTAACCGGTTCAAATCTTTCTTCCCGTTTCCACCAGATCCACATGCCCCAGACGATCGGAAGCAAAAGCAAAAGCATCCATGGGTTTGCCCAACTAATAGCCACGGCTGAACACCACCCATTCCAAACCGACTGCGGCTAAGGAGAGAAAGGCCGCCCACCACCAGAGTTCCAGCTCACCTTCCGCGGAAGCCTGCTTCCCGTGAAAGGGAACGGTCGGAACCTTCTGCGGGGCAATCGGCGACTCCTCCTGGGGAAAAGGAACCGCTACATGATGAATCCACTCCGTTTTTTTCACATCGGTCAATTGATACAACCCCGTCTGTTCAGGTATAAAGCGAAGGATCCCTCCTGTTGTCCGTGTGGTCACTGACTCAGCGGAGGGGTTTTGAATCTTCACCTGTTGAACCCACGGGGGAAGCGGCAGCTGAATCTCTTCCCCCGCTTTGGCCTGGCTGGCACTGGCTCCGGAAGCGGGCGACAGCCAATGGATCACTTGAACCATCAGGACGGGAAAGAGGAAGATCTGATTTTTCAAGATCAAAGGTAAAGATCACCACACGCCTTCCCTTAACCTCGCCGGCAAGAATCAGCGGAGTATCTCCCGACCGGAGCACTACTTTCGCCCATGCGGGAACGTTGACTTTTTTCACACCGGCCACATGAATCTCCTTCAACGGCACTTGTTGCATCAAAGGATGCTGCGTGTCAACGGACACATTCCCGCTGACTGAAGCGGTGCCGGTGACGGAGACCAGCCGTTGCGATGAATCAGGGTTCAGTAAGAGCAAATGCCCCTCCGGGGGAAGTTTCCCGCTTTCTCCGTTTATTATCTTGACGGGGAAGTCATCCCCGGAAGCATTCAAAGCGTCACCATGCACCACTTCCGCCTCTTTTGTCAGCTCCAGAGCCCTGGTTAAGAAAAGATTCTCTTTCCCCGATAACAATACCCGTGTTTTCCGCCCGCGGTCCGACCCGACCCATTGTTCATTGTCCAAGGAAAGAGCATCGCCGGGGGAGGATATCTTAAGATGGTAAAGCGCGGCCTCCGGCAGCTGATCCCAGCGAACCGTTTGGCTTGCCTTTTTTGGGAGAAAAACGGTCCGGGTGTCCAGGATCTGTCCCCGGTCATTTTTTAAAGTCAAAAGCACCTGAGCCTCACGGTTCCCATGATGATCCAGGCGGGCGAAGACCCCGGATTGATTTCCGCGGTCAAAGGTGCTCATGGAACCGATCGATACATTTTGTCCGGTGGCCCCCATCTGTAAGAAACGGTGGGGCAACAGCCGTTGACCGGCCGGCAGACCGGCTCCGTCGCTGAGTAAAACAATCTCCGAAGAATTCTCTTTGGAAGCCAGCGCATGGGCCAGTGTCAGAGCCGATGAAAGATCGCTGGCCTCTGCTCGCCCCTGAATCCGGTCCACAGCCTCCTTTAACGCCGTTCCATCTCCCGTCCGGGACAGGAGCACGCGGGGGGTTTTTCCCGCCTCCACCAGCGTCATGGTCTGATCGGGGCTGAGCTGCCCGATCAGCTGATGCGCTGTCATTTTGGCTTTGTCCAGACGGGAACGGTTGCCTTCCACGGCCTGCATGCTGCCCGATACATCAATCAGGAGAATGGTGTGTTTTGCTTTTAATCCCCCGGCGGGGATGGCGGGCCGGCTGAGTCCGAGGACAAGAAGAACTGCTGCCAGCAGTTGCAGCCACAACAACAGATGACGCCGCAACTTTTGCCACGGGCGGTTGGCTTCCATCTTCTTCAGCGCATGCTCCCATAACAAAGTGCTGGAAATCGTTTGGTCTTGATATCTCCGTTTCAGCAAGTAAAGAAGCAAAATAGCCGGCAACAACCAGGCGGCCAACCATAAATACGCCGGTTGAATCCAATACACGCTCCCACCCCCTCCCTTTTCTGTGAAGTGCAATTCAATTAGGCCCGCACCAGTCCTGATCTGCGGAGCAAAGAAAATAAAACGGTTTCCAGCGGGTCCTCGGCGGAAACAGCTACATAAACGATCCCTCTCCGGAAGCACCATTCTTGTACATGAGCGGAAAAACGGCGGTAAGTTTCCCGGTACGCCCGGAGAACGGGCGGGGAGAGCGATACCTGCTTCTCCCGGCCTGTTTCACAATCAAGAAAACGAATATCCCCCGTGTATGACGGATCTCTCTCTTCCTGCGCAGTGAGATGGATAAAACTTACCTGTTGCCCTGCTCCTTGCAGATCTGCGAGCCCCTGTTCATAACCCGAGGGAGAAAATCCGTCGGACAACACGATCGACAAACCGGGCCGCTTCGGGACGGCTCCCGGTTCTGACAGGGCCCGGTTGAGATCTCCTTTGCCCTCAAAGGTAAGAGCATCGAAAAACCGGAGCAGCCTGAACATCCCTGTTCTGCCCTGTACGGAGTTCAGCCGCTGTTCCACCCGCTCCCGAAACGAAAACGCACTGACCCGGTCTCCGTGATGCAAGGCCAGATAACCCAAAGCCGCCATCAATTGGACGGCCAGCCGGCTTTTCAGAGGAGTTCTCCATCCCATCGACAAACTGGTATCCAAATACAGATGCACTTCCGTTTCCCGTTCATCCAAAAAAGTTTTAAGAAACCATTTTCCCAGCCGCGCATAAGCCGCCCAATCCACCTGCCGGATATCATCGCCGGGATAGTAGGAACGGTAATCGGCGAACTCGAGGGAGCTGCCCAACATCCGGGAGCGCCTCTGCCCGCTTTGCGTTCCGCGGACCAACTGCCGGCTGACCAGTTTTAACCGCTCCAGCCTCGCCAAAAAAGCCGGGTCCAACAGAGATGAAGCCGGCCCGTCCCCAAGGTGTGCCGACCGGCTCATCGCGCGCTCCCCTTTTTCATCTCTTCCAAAATCTCACTAACCAGCTGATCTGTCGTAATCCCCACCGCCTCCGCTTCAAAATTGAGCAGGATGCGGTGGCGAAACACGGCGGGAGCGACTGCCTCCAAATCTTCACGGGATGCGTTGAAGCGGCGGTGTAAAAACGCTTTGGCTTTCGCCGCCTGGACCAGGGCTTGTACACCGCGCGGTCCCGCCCCTGCACGCACATACTGTCGGACCGGCGCGGGTGCGGAGGGGTGAGACGGATGAGTCATCAAGAGCAGGCGGACCGCTTCATCCACCACTTCATCGGGGACGAGCAGATCACGAACAGTTGCTTGGATCTGCTGCAAGAGCGCGCCATCCGCCACTTTGCCGGGCTCAACCGTCCGGTTGGATGAAGTTTGCGTCACAATCTGTTTCAATTCCTCTTCGGATGGAAATCCGACCACGATCTTGAGCAGAAAGCGGTCCAATTGCGCTTCCGGCAACACATAGGTTCCTTCCATCTCCAGAGGGTTTTGCGTCGCCAACACAAAAAAAGGCTCCGGCAATGGGCGCGTCTTTCCGGCCACCGTCACCGTATGCTCCTGCATCGCCTCCAGGAGGGCACTCTGTGTTTTCGGTGTGGCCCGGTTGATCTCATCGGCGAGGACCAGATTTCCGAATACGGGACCCGGCTGGAAGCGGAAAGATGTTTTCCCCGTTTCATCTGCGGTGATCATCTGGGTCCCCACAATATCTGCCGGCATCAAATCAGGAGTAAATTGAATCCGGGAAAATGAAAGATCCAGGCACTGGGCGATCGTCCGCACCAACAACGTTTTGCCCAGTCCGGGAACGCCTTCCAGCAGAGCGTGTCCCCCTGCCAACATGGCGATCAATACCTGCTCAACCACATTCTGCTGGCCGATCATCACCCGGCCGACCGCCGCACTTACTTGGTCCATCACTTCCAGGTGTTCTTCCCATTTCTGTTTCCAGTTGACTTCCGATGACAATGGAATCCCCCCTAGGGTTCAATCGATGAAAAATAATCGCGGATGATCTGTTGCCATTCGGGAGGTAGGTCTCCCCGCTCTAACGCCTGCCGGACCTCTGACTGATATTCTCTGTACACTTCCTCATAAGGTCGGCTGATTCCGGGCAACGTGGACCATGTCTGACCCACTTCTTCCGTGCCTTCCCCTTGAGGGCCGCCCACCGTATCCCGCGGGCCTCCGCCGCTCACTCTGGACCAGGGAACCAACACATGGCGGCTGCCTGCTCCTTGCCCGGCCCCTAGCCCGTTGCTGCCGGCAATGCCGGACCCCGTCCCTGATCCATTGCCAGAACCTGAACCACCCGTATTTCCGGTTCCCGAGCCATTACCCGTACCGGACGGAGTTGTCCCCGCACCGTTGTTTGAGGTGGAGCCGCCTGTAGAGACATCGCCGGTTAGCCGGTTGTCCGTTGTATTTCCTCCCAACGCCGCTCGATTTCCGGATGCGGCTGCGATGGCGGTTTTGCCTGCTTGCAATAGCTGCTGGCTCTGACTGATTATCTGTTCATCCGCCTGTTGCCGGCTCATCACATTTCCGGCAGAGGAAAGCGCCTGTGCGACTGACCGGGGCGCGGCCGGGGAGTTGCCAGCCAGTTCCCGGGCCGCCTGCCGGAGATGGCTGGCCGCTTCACGTGCGGAAGCTGAATCGCTCTGTGCCCACTTTTGCCCCAGCTCGTTCAATTGTTGGGCCAGCTTCTTTTTTTCGTCAGGAGTCAAGTCCGAGAGCACTTTTTTTACTGCTTCCCCAGTCGAAGCGGATGGTTTTCCGCCTCCTTCCGCCATTTCTTTTCCGAGCGCTGCCAATTTGCCCTCTTCCATCCACCGCTGAAGCATCTCTTCGGCGGGAGCTTTCTCCTGTTCCATTTTTTGCTTTAATTGGTTTAACTTTTCGAGGCTTTCCGCCATTTTTTCAGCCGCTTGTTCCAGTGTTTCGCTATTGTCCAACTGTTCAAAGAGTTGGGCAAGCTCTTTTTGCAAGGATCGTTTCATTTCCGGACTAACCTTCGCTGCTTCGGCTGCTTTCTCTTGTTGTTTTTCCACTGCATCCCGCTCTTTTTCGATGACCAGTCTGATTTTCTCCTGCTGCCGGGCGATTTCCGTCAGCGGATTGGGCAACAGGAGAAGAAGGGTGCACAGGGCGGTTAAACCGAGCGCACTGATCCCTTCCTTTCTCGTTCCCCAGCGAAAGGGCATCCGTTCTTTTAACGAGGGAAGCTTTTCCTGCAAATGCTGGAGAGCATCTTCCCTCTGCAGAGCGACTACATCCCCCGGAGCATTGCGCATCTGCCAGGCAGTGACCAGCCGGTCTTCAAGATCCAGCCGATCGTCGAGGATAGAAACCGTCTCTGTCCAACCTGGCCGTTTCCATATGCCAACCATGCATCCGCCCACGACTCCCAGCAACCCCAGCCATCCAGCCATCAGGCCCGGATGAGCCAGCGGAACTGCGCGGGCCAGCAACAGTACGCCGCATCCCGCTGCTAAACCCGCCCATGCTCCGTTTTTTGCCCAGCGCCAGATCCGATCTTTCCAAATACGATTCCGGCCGCTTACGAGCTTGTTTAACCACCCGGGCAGCCTGTCATCTCGTTTCATGCGCTCCGCCCCCTCATGAGGCCTTGATTTCTTTGTTTTTGGGTCTGAAGACCCATTTCCACACTTTAAAGCGAACCGGCGACAGGAAATATACACTGCCGATCAGGAGAAGAACCGACAAAACGGAATAGGTGACGAGGTAAAAATCATAAAGATTGATCACCGGTTTCAATCCGCCAAAATCAAAGTCCGAATACATCGCGTAGATCAATGTGATTCCCGGGTGTAAACCCGCCAGTATTTCCGCGATGACGGGAGCAGACGCGGGCGATTGGACAGGCGGGTGCAAACTGTAGTGAATGGTGAGGATCAAGTATAGAGCAATCAGCAGGCCGATCCCGATCAGCGCCACGGTGACATAGGCCATCACTGTGGCGAGTCCCGTCCGTTTGATGAGAGAAGAAAAGAAAATACCCATGCTCCCCAAAAAGATCATCGTCACAAAAAAGTGACCAAACACCTTTACCACGTGATCAGGCGAAATTCCCCCGAACAGAAAGACAATAATGTACAAAGGTAAAGAGGCGATGATCAAAAGAACCATAAAACTGAGTGAAGCCACCCACTTGCTGAGCACGATTTTGCTGGAGGACAACGTGGTTGTGAGCAAGATCGGCAACGTTTGTCTCTCCCTTTCCCCGCTGACCAGTCCCGCCGTGATGCCCGGAATCACAAACGCCAGCATCATCAGCTGAACAAGCGACAACCCGGTAAAGAGGTAGATGCTCTCATTCGGATCAAACCAGTTCTGACTCTTTTTAAATAAAAACAGAAAGGAAAGGATAATCCCGCCCATGATGAAAAGATAGAAAAAGATGATCCACGGAGTTTTTTTCGCTCTCATCCGCCATTGAAACTCCTTGGCGAGAACCGGATTACTCCACAGTTGCCGCAATCGATTCATGCTCCTTCCCTCCCTGGGAATCTCTTGTCACCTGCAAAAATACATCTTCAATGTTCATGGATGTTTCCGAGAATCTCACTACCGGGATGTTACGGCTTACCAGCCCGCTCAACAGCTCCACCTGTACGGATTCATCCCCGCTCACTTTCGCCAGGATTTTTTCCTGCTCCAGGTGAACGGAGAGAACTTGAGGGGATGTTTCCAGATATTCCTTCGCCTCTTCCAACCCGCCCAATACCCGGATCTCCAACGTGCGCCCCTGCCGGGCATGTGCCGTGATCTCTTCCACCGAACCGCTGGCTACCAGCTCCCCCTGGTCCATCACCCCGATCACATCACACAAGCTGGCCAGTTCCGGCAAAATGTGCGAACTGATCATAATCGTTTTCCCCATCACCCGCAGCTCTTTCAATATTTCGCGGAATTCAATCCGGGCACGCGGGTCGAGCCCCGAAGCGGGTTCATCCAGGATGAGCAATTCGGGATCATGAACTAGCGTACGGGCCAATCCCAATCGCTGCTTCATCCCCCGCGACAAACTGTCGACATACGTATCCTGCTTCTCTGCGAGCCCCACGAGCTCCAGCAGTTCCAAACCGATTTTGCGCCGGAGATGCTTGTGAATCCCGTAGCAAGCCGCATAAAACTCCAGATACTCCAGAGAGGTCAAGTTATCGTACACCCCGAAAAAATCGGGCATATAGCCGATGATGCGGCGAACTTCATCCGCCTGTTCGACTACATCGAGATTTCCCACCCAGGCACGCCCGGAAGTCGGTTTGAGCAGAGTGGCCAAAATCTGCATCGTCGTCGATTTTCCGGCGCCATTGGGCCCGATAAATCCATAGACCGTTCCTTTATCAACCGTGAGATTCAAATTTTTTAACGCTTCAAACTTCCCGTAGCTCTTGCACAGGTTTTCCGTCCGGATCATTTTTTCACCCTCCCTTCCACTGCGATCATCGGTTTGCCCGACATCTGGTGTGCCTGTATTTGTATGCGAATGCGAACACGATGGTCGGGAGAGAGATAGCTGGAGGGGGATTTCGGGTTCATCGCGCTGACCGGTTTCCACTCTCCGCTTTTCCAATCGTAAATTTCCTCCGTTCTGCCTGCGGATTGGACATCGAGGCGATCGATTTGCGCAAAGCGATACGAATCCAGGGCATATTCAAAGGTGATCGTTCCGCTGTTCTCCATGGCGATCGTTTCCGTATAACCATCTCCGTAAATACGATCCGTGGACTCAATCACCCTGGAGGGAATCACCCCGAACGGCAACATTAATTTGCCTGAAGCATCAGCTTCCATGCGCATGATGCCTTTGACCAGATAGAGGTTGGACTCATTGATTTTCCGGCCTTTTACCCTTACATGAAGCAAAGGTTCTTCCGTCCAGCCGATTACGTCCAAATTGGAGACCGGCATCAAAGCCGGGTTGAACAGGAATTGCCGGTATAACTCGAGCTCCCGGTCTTTCAGTCCCATCTGTTCCGGTCGCAAGCGGGTCTGCCAGTTCATCGAATCAGGGGCTGTAAAGCGCTTGACGGCTCCCGGCGCCAGATCCCCGATGAGCAAAGCTCTGCTTCCCATCATTACCTGAACCTGTTTCAGTTTCAGACGGGTTCCGTTTTTCACCTCACCGATGAGCTGATGATTTTGTCTGGTGATGGTTCCCGTTAATTCTCCCCCAATCTGCGCCACTTGCTCCACATAGGCATCCCGTTTGCTCCATTGGGGAACATTCTTATATTGAATCGAGGCCCCGTTTTGAAAACTCACCCCATGCCCGCCGTCCGCTTTCGGGGAAAATGATTCAAGCTCCAACGGCCAGAGAAACCCGTCTGCAGCCTGCAGCACATAATCATCCGCTTCCTGCGACACCATCGCCGTAGCCCCATGAATCGAAGCACCGCCATGATCATCCGCATGTACAATCCCAATATTGTGGACGAGTACCGCATTACCACGCAAATGGTTTCCATAGAGAAAAAGCCCCATGGCGGTGAGAATTCCAATCACCGGAACAGCCAGCCAATTCCATTCATGCTTTTTCATGCGCGCAAAGATCCAATAGATGACGGGACCCACCAGGAGAAGATAAAGGGCAAATACAACGATCAATGTGCTGATACTCGGCAATCGAAAATGGGGCATCTGGTTGAGGGCCGTTTTGAGCCCCCACAGATCCTCAAAGGCTCCTCCGATTCGGCCTTGCGGATGGTTCTGCCCCAAACCTACAAACAGGACTTCCTGCCCCCACAGTTTTTCATTACCCGGCCAATCAATCAGGGATTCGGTGGCCAAATCATAACCGGCATAATAGATTTTGCCCTGTCCAAGATCGCGCTGAGCCAGCAAAACTTCACCGCCGCCCGCCGCCAGCAACCGGCTTCCTTCCTTCAGTTTGCTCTGGCTGATGGTCAGCGGCCCTTGAGGCGGAGTTGCCCATAAGGACAAGGAACTCAAATCGCTGACGGAAACCGTCTTTCCCGTTAATTCCACGGGCAGCAGGCTTTCCAGACCTCTGACACTGGCTGAGGCCTGATTCCCGCCCCCGATCAACAATTTCCCGCCTTGGCTGACCCACAAGTGAATCGCCCTGATTTGGGCGGGAGTCAGCGATTCGGAAGCCAAACGGTTGATGATGAGTACATCAAACCCGGACAGGGCCCGCCCCTGGCTCGGAATCTCCTTTGCATTCAAGGGATACGTATGTATAGACTTATTTTTCGTTCCGCTTCCAACCGCTTTGTGGAATGGGGCAGCAGACTGGGGATCGTCGCTTAAAATGCCGATGGTCAAATCATTGTTTCCCAATCGTTTGCCGCCCATGATTTGACTGCCCATCAACACTTGCCCCGACTTAAAGACGATGACGGCATCCGGCCGCGCCAGTTGATTTGGAACGATCAAGGTGATTTCTTTCGTCGATCCGGCCGGCAATTCCACTTTTTCAAGCGGATAAGCGACAGGCTTTTGCTGAGACCACTTTTGATTGGGAAGTTCGACAGACACTTCCCCGCTCACATTTCCGCTTGCGGAAAGCTGAATTCTGACCGGTACAAATTCCCCTTTGTACTCTCCTTTCCAGCCAGGCTCTACTCGGATATCCACTTTTTGCGGTGCCGCTTCCAACTGTCCGGCAGGCAGGACCAACATCCAGCCTGCGATCAGCAACAACAACCAGTTCCGGAAGCAGGACCGGACTTTTAACATATGTATCACCCTTTTCCACACCCTTCCCATAGTTAGGACGAAAAAATTTATTAAAAGTTTCCGGTATATCTGCATTTTTCATCCTATCATTTTTTCACAACGAATTAGAATATTTTCCCTCAAAATATTAGAAGACTTATTTATATTATTCGAAACTTGCCGCTCTTTTTGTACCACCAATCAAAACTCACATGACAGGAACAGGTCAGATCGGTTAGCTACCAATGAGTTTTATGCTTCCCTCCGCCCCAAAAACAGTCCTGCATAAAAATCAAAGAAAAAGGGATCCCCTTCACTGGAAGGAGATCCTTGTGCTTGATAAAATAAGTGTAAAAGTACCAAACCGAGCATCTATCTACTGGTCCACAAGATAGATGCTTTTTTATGTTTTCACACGACGCCTGGCTTTCATTGTTCCCAAAGGTGCACCCCATTGTGTAATGAGTAAATGAAGAAGTGTACGATATCTGGTTTCAGTAAAAATCGCTTGACTCATACAAACTTTCTTATTTCATTGATTTCATCCACCAAAGATTTCCGAATGGATCAACGATGCCTGCCATTTGTCCGTTCCTCTCTTCTTCTGATACCTCCATGATGGAGGTCGCTCCCGCTTCCATTGCCCTTTTATAAACATCAGCAACATTTTCTACATAAATAAACATTTGGATCGGTACAAGACCATCGTTTTTTAACTCACCGCATACACCCGGACCACAGCTCCCGTCATGGGAAGTATCAGCAAAAAATATGGTGCTTTCCCCAATTTTCATTTCTGAACTTACCCATCGCGGGTTGAGGTAGAAGGAGCATCCGTCGCACGATCTATTCCGGTAATCAGAAAAAGAGTCGGGTTCAGCGTCCCAACTCTTTGCACTAACAATCTTTGCATATGAACGTTTGACAAAACAAAGCATAAACAGACAGGATTTTAATCGACCAGATTGTTAGGATCTATATGAGGAGTGAGAACCATGGCTTGGGTGGAATCATTACAAAGAGCCATCAATTATATAGAGGAACATTTGCTGGAGGATATAAGGATCGAAGATATATCGAAACAAGCGAATATGTCGGTATATCACTTTCAGCGTGTATTTTCGATCTTAACCGACATATCTGTTGGCGAATATATTCGACGCCGGCGATTAACCCTAGCCGCTCAGGAACTATCCAGAACAAATGGCAAAATAATCGATATTGCCTACAAATATGGTTACGACACTCCCGAGGCTTTCTCAAAAGCTTTTCGCAGACAACACGGATTGACACCCAGTGAAGCACGAAAACACATGGGAAAGCTGAAATCCTATAACCGCCTGATGATCCAGGTGAGTTTGAAAGGAGTAGATCCAATGCAATACAAAATTGTGGAGAGAGACAGTTTCCAAGTAGTCGGGATTAAGCGGGAGTTTTCCTGCGTCAACGGAGAAAACCATGTGAACATTCCGAAACTATGGAATGAAGTAAATGCCAATGGAACCAGTGATTTATTATTTCAATTGAACAATGGTCAAATCAAAGGTGTATTAGGAGTCACTGCCAATTATAACGATGAGAAGAAAGTCATCGATTATTGGGTAGCCACAGAATATGACGGCGAAGCTCCTGACGGATTGTTAACCTTGCAAATCCCTGCATCCAAGTGGGCTGTATTTGAAGTTCATGGCCCGATGCCACATGCGATGACAAATGCATGGAAACAAATTTTTTCAGAATGGTTTCCATCAAGCGGACATGAGCATGCAGGTACGCCTGAATTAGAAGTATATCCTGACGGAGATCCCTATCACTCTGATTATTATTCTGAAATCTGGATTCCAGTCAATTGACCACTCCCCATGCCTAAAGGCAGGGGATTCTTGGGTAATCTCCCGCAACCGGGAGAAATAGACCAAGCTCAAGCCGTGGGCCCCACGGCGATGAATCTTAAACCTTCTTGCAGAATGTTTTTGGCGGCATTGATGTCCCGATCGTGATGAACACCACATTCCGGGCATGTCCAAT
>NZ_FOCQ01000023.1 GCF_900110165.1 Lihuaxuella thermophila | reverse complement strand
GAGTGAAGAGAGGCTTCCTTAAATGGGATATGTCAAAAAGCCGGTTTTATATCGAATGGGAAACCGTTTGGCAAGCATAAATTACGGGCGGCGGCCGATCGCCCCGCCCTTCTCCCAAACCTTCCGGGAATTTCCCGGAACTTCCTAAACAGTCTAAGAAACTCAGGAGTAGGTGAGGAAACCATGGCAGAGCGCAGGATGATTAGTAAAAGTATTAGTGTGTCGGAAAAGGTCAATGCGATGTCAATATTTGCCCGATTGCTGTTTACCTGGATGATCCCGCATACAGACGATTTTGGAAGAATGCCCGGATCACCAGCAAAAGTAAAAGCCTTAGTCGTGCCAATGGCCGATGAAACAAAGCAAGACGTTGAAAATGCTCTTTATGAGATGGTCGAACAAAATCTAATTGAATGGTACCAGGTTGATGGTAGCCAATACATCCAGATCGTTGATTTTGAACGGCACCAGACAGGGCTTCATAAACGCACAAAATCAAAGTTTCCCGGCCCTGACGATCCGAATGCCAAGAAGGTTTCCGAACCTTTCCGGGAAATTCCGGGAAACTCCGAAATTTACCGCCATGAAGAGAACAGAACAGAAGAGAATAGAAAAATACTACAACAGCCTTCGGCACCGTCTGGCGACGGTGTGGTTGTAGCTGATAAACCACCAAACAATAAAGAGCTCATTGCCGAGTTAGTTTCCAAATATCGTAGTATCCCCGGAGTCAAACAGCACAAAGGCGACTATGCTTTCATCGGCAAGATGTATAACGAATTTGGTTACTCCGAGGTTTATTCTGCCATTGACACTCTGGAAGCAAAGATGTTGATAGAACCGATTGATAAAACATTAGCCTACCTGAAAGGCATCTTAGAAAATAGCCGTGGGAAAGTGCTCCCGCTGCCGCAGAGGCCACCTAAAGAGCGATCATGGAACAAAGAACCGGTCCGGGTGAACCAGCCGACAGACGAGGATCTTGAGCGTCAACAGCAAGTCGAGGAAGAGATGCGCCAGCTGATGCTTGAACGCCAGCAGAGAAGGAAGGGTGCCGTGAATGGAGATTAAACCGGCATTTGATACAGCACTCGAAGAAGAAATCATTGGAAGCATGATCTATGATCCGGCCTGTATCGCTGAAATTGCAGATTTTATTAAGCCGGAATACTTCTATCATCGCCAATACCAGCTGTTGTATGAACATATCATTGAGCTCTGGCAAGACGATGAGACTCGAGTTCATCTAGTTGAAATGGCACCGTTTTTGCAAAAACACGGAATTGATATCGCAAAGCTCAACAGAATGATGGGCGCCATAACAACTACGGCCACCATTGTCTATCATGCTACCCGGTTAAGGGATTTATGGGCGTTGCGCGAAGCCATGAAAGTTGGGTATGAGCTTATCCAAGCTGGACATCTGCGGGATCGGGATGACATCAAGGAGGCCATTGGACAGGCGGAAGCAAAGCTGGCAAAGATTACGGATACGACTGCTTCCACCGAAACAATGACAACGATGATGTCTGCATTGATGGAGTTTAGTGAGGAATTTGATGAGTTGTATCACAAGGGTGAAGGGATTGTTGGGCTATCAACGGGTTTTAAAGATTTAGATCTAAAAACTACTGGTCTTAAAAACGCCGATTTCATTGTAATTGGCGGTCGCTCGAGTATGGGGAAAACGGCATTCGCTCTTCAGCTGGCAAGAAATATTAGTGTCGATCAAGAAAAGCCCGTTCTTTTCTTCTCGTTGGAGATGAGTAAAAAGTCATTGGTTCGACGGATGCTTGCATCAGAAGCAATGATCAACATTCAAAAAATGAATTCAGGTTTGATCCAACCCGATGAATATGAACGGTATACAGAAGCAATGGGGATTCTTAGCAGAGCTCAATTGGTCATTGATGACCAGCCGGGGCTCACTGTTGCAGATATGAAAGCTAAAGCGAGGAGGATGAAACGAGAACGAGGGCTCTCATGTATCATTATCGACTATTTGCAGTACGTGAGAGGATCGGGTCGGCAAGAAAGATACCTGGAGCTTGGGGAGATCACTTCTCAACTCAAGGGCATGGCTAAGGAGTTTGATATTCCTGTTATAGCCCTGGCTCAGCTGTCTCGCGGCGTAGATCAACGTCAGGACAAACGGCCAGTGATGAGTGATCTGCGGGAGAGTGGAAACATCGAGCAAGATGCGGACCTGATTATGCTTTTATATCGGGATGAGTATTACAATCCTCAAACCGAAAAGAAAAACATCGTTGAAGTGATCATTGGTAAACAACGAAACGGGCCAACCGGGGTTGTAGAGCTTGGATTCTTCAAGGAAACCAATAGATTCTTTGACGTTGAGAAATTGAAGAATAGAGGGGGATCATCATGAACCGTTGGTGGGTGTATGAATTCATGAAAAATCGATACTTGGAGACCGGGGTTATCCCGCAAAGGCGCGAGATATTGGCGAAATTCTCCGGGATGGAAACAAAAGAGATCAGCGAGGGAATGATCGAATTCCACCTGGCTTACCCTCGGTTTAAAGAAATACGGGACGACTACGAAGCTCTGAAAAAAGAAATGGGAGCGTGACATCATGGAAGCAGCAATCACCTGGAAGCAAACACAACTTAAGAAGCCAATTAAATCATCGCTGCCGGCAGACGATGAGGTTATCATTCCCGGAAAATGGCGCGGGAAAGACGTGAAAGAGTTTGTGCACATGTGGAAGTGCGGTCTGGCTCTTAAAGATATCGCCAAAGGGTGGCCGGATCGAACCACCAATGATTTAAGGTTTCTTCACGATTACGCGCTTAAAAAGGGATGGATCAGCGAGAGACCAGGCGGGGAAGACGGCCGGCGGAGGTGTGGTGCATGAAACAGCGCATCAAGGGCAGGGTCAGCAAAGAAGGCTTCTACTTTGAATCTTTACGCGGCGGTCAAACGTTCTCGGTTCGAGAAGGAGGGCCGCAAGGACGATTCATCGGTCATGTGACGAGGCTCAGTCAAGGTTGGTGGCGTGCTCACCTTCCAGGCGGAATCACCGCAAAAGGGCAGAGCCGGTCACAGGCGGTTCTGAAGGCAATGAAGACGCAAGGAGAGGGAGAAACAGCATGATAGCAACAAGATCACCACTCATCTGGATGGGCGGGAAAGCAAAACTTGCCGTGGAGATCATCTCCCGGATGCCTGACCACAAAGTGTATGTTGAACTGTTTGGTGGTGCGGCCCATGTGATGGCCCAAAAGTCTCCATCTGCCCATGAAATATATAACGATATTGACGGACATCTGGTAAATTTTCTCCTCGTTGCCAGGGCGGATCCGGAAAAGCTCCGGCAGGCTTGCGAGACGCTGCCATATTCCCGATGGCTTTACGAAACATGGCGGGATGAATGGAAAGCTGGAAAGTGGCCGGCGGATCCGTTTGAGAGGGCGGTAAGGTGGTTCTATCTTAACCGGTCGGCCATTGCCAAAGGGAATTCACCTAAGAACAAAAACACTGGATGGCGACATAGCACAACCAGCAAAGAAAATCCAGCAAGGAGTTATCAAACAGCATGTCAACGTATCGAAAGTTTTGCTAAGAGAATGCGTCCTGTGTTAATCGAAAACTTGGATTTTCGCAAGGTTATTGAGAAATACGACTCCCCGGATACTTTGTTCTACTGCGATCCACCTTATTTTGATTGCGAGCATTACTACATGGGTGAGTTTAGCGAAAGGGATCACAGAGATCTGGCGGAGATGCTGAAGCAGATAAAGGGGAAGGCGATTGTCTCGTACTATGATCACCCAATGGTTTACCGCCTCTATGATGGATGGCGCATAGAGACATTTGATACACATAAGCAGGTTATCACGAACAAAAGCACCGCGGACAATCGTGCCAGAGAAGTGCTTCTCATGAATTATGATTTGCAAATGTCGCTCTTCGAGTTTGCTTCAGGTGGTGAGGTAAGTGGGACAGCTTGAGCTCTTTCCTGATGAAGTAACATCACTAAACACCATGAAATGTGTTTGCAAGCTATGCGGTACCAGTTTCAGAGCCGTTTGGAGGAACGATCTTTCCTTAATCTGCGAGAACTGCCAGCAGAATGAGCCGAATCCAATGAGGAAGACACACGGGCCTGGACCAGATGGAGCCAAGTGCAAAACATGCAAGCACCTGTTTGCAAAACGATGGGATAGAACCTATTACAAATGCGCTCTACGTGGCAACACAAACGGAGCCGGCACAGATCATCGGGTGAGATGGAACGCATGTGCGAAGTATGAGGAGGACAAAGAGTGAGAATGGTGGACCTCTTCTCCGGAATCGGCGGGATTAGTTTAGCAGCAGAATGGGCCGGGATCGAAACGGTTGCCTTTTGCGAAATAGAACCGCATTGTCAAAAGGTTTTGCGGAAACATTGGCCGTATGTGCCGATCTATGATGATGTTCGGAAGTTAACTCGGGAGAGGTTGGAGAGAGACGGAGTGATAGATGATGCACGAACAATTGACATTGTTTGTGGAGGATTCCCCTGCCAGCCATTTAGTGTTGCCGGGAAGCAACGAGGCAAGGAAGATGACCGCCACCTCTGGCCGGAAATGTTTAGAGTTATCAAGGAACTTAGACCCACTTGGATACTTGGAGAGAACGTTGCTGGAATCGTTAGATTGGCACTCGACGATGTACTTGCTGACTTGGAAAGTGAAGGCTACTCCTGCCGGACGTTTATTATTCCAGCTTGCGCCGTCGGTGCGCCCCACAGACGGGACCGGGTCTGGATTGTGGGCCACTCCGAGAGCAAACAAAATCGGAGGGTACAGCAGTCCAGGATGGAGTCCAACTTTGGAACAACAAGTGAAACTTTGGCCGACACCGAAAGCAAGCATTCGGGGAGATTGCCCATCGGAGAGAAAGCGGAGAACTCCAGATTTACCAGCAGCAGTCAAGATGTGGCCGACACCGACGGCGCAGGACAGCAAAAATGCAACGTTACCTCAATCGCAGAAAGATCGGGATTCAGTACCTGGAGCGTTGATCCGAGAAGGGCAGAAAGGCCAGCTGAATCCGGACTGGGTAGAGTGCTTGATGGGTTTCCCACCGGGATGGACGGACATCGATGGCCGGCAGGATTAGGTCAGGAGCAGTATGATTGGGAGCCACCCAGGGTAGCGGAAGGGGTTAAGAACCGGGTAGCTCGGTTGAAGGCGTTGGGTAATGCCGTTGTACCTCAGCAAGTTTATCCGATTCTCAGGGCTATGGTTGAAGCGGACTACAAATAAAAAGCACCCTTCTGGCTTCCACCAGAGGGGTGCATGACCCTAAAGAAAAGGTGATACAAGTGAATTTTAGCAATCACAAGAGTGAAAAGCAAATTAGCAAACCAAAAACGGTTTTATGGGAGCTCACCGAGGAACAGGTCAAAGTGCTTCAGCTGATATTCAATCAGTGGTATCTATCTGATAGTCAACGCGAGATCCGCGATCAGCTTGCAGATGAGCTTACTGATTTGGCAGTGGCGTTTGAGGAGGAGTGAACGTGAAAAAAGCGATTCAACGCCGGCTTAAAAGCCTGGGAAGATGGGAAGTCATCCAGATCGGCAACTATGTCATCCAACGATACAGCCAATTTTATTCTTACATCTGCTACGACGCTCACACTGGGCGTAATCTTGGCGGCGGAAGCTTAGGTCTTATTTCTCATAAATTAAAAGATCTCATCAAACAAGATAAAAGACCTATAAAACAAGCCGACTTTTTACACAGCTTATAGATTACAGGGCGGCCACTGTCCCTTTGGAGGAGGATAAAAAATGGGTAAACACACTCTCAAAAAAGGCGACAAAGTTGTCATGCACACATGCGCCGAGGCGGAAAAATACAACGGCAAAATATGGACTTGCAGCACGGATGAATACACAGTGGGCGAAGGAAGACTTAAACAACGTCTGATTTTCCTGGAAGGTTTCAGCGGTGCTTTTGCAGTCCAATATCTGCAATTGGTCAGATTGGAGACGGAATGAAAAGACGAAGAAACAAACGGGCGGCCATCCGCCCTGATCGGAGGTGTGGGAGTGGCAAGTGGTTGCATATTAGGCGATTGTCCTCTTTGCACCGATTTGATTTATGAGGATGAAATGGCCTGGGATGATGAATTAGGAATATGCCATGAATCATGCTTAAATAACGTCTTATGGAGAAGTGTTCACGGAAGCATTGTTCTAGTGGCGGTTAGGAGAAAGTCAAAACAGGAGGCGACACCATGAAAGGATTATCTGGATGGCTGGCACTGGACGGGCAATTTTACCCGTGCCGGTACGGGGAACATCACCAGCTGGCAGAGCTGATCTATGATGCCCACGAGAGAGAAATGAACCGATTGAGAGAAAAGTTGTCCAAGGAAAGAAAAGGGTATGTGGATCGGGAGTCGGTTATTCAATCCGGTGGTTTTATAAAACTCGGTTGTGATTCATTCGGCAGCGGTTATATTTTCTTCCCTGTGAGCGAACCGATGACGAAAGAGCAAGCCTGGTGGTTCTACTACAACCAAGACAAGTTGTCTAAAGAGCAGCGGGAAATGTGGGAGTGGTACTGCGACCAAAATTCGATCGAAACGGAGGAGATGGCATCGTGAGTTAACCCCCTGCCTCAACAGCAGGGGAGCGGCAGAAAAGAGGTTTCCCATGGACCACTACATTATATGAGACATAACTACCTAGTGTTACTGAAAGGGGAGGTCGGAGGGTGACTAAGTTCCATCTGATTTACCGGCCAGCGACAAAAGAATATGTCCAGTTTTGTGATATCGAATCGTGTTTTGGCCCGCACGTTGTTTGGACTCGTGATCAATCATACGCATATCAGTTTGAAAGCAGGCGAAAGGCTGCTCAAGTAGCTGAAACAATCACTCAAGCAGACAAGATCCGGATGCAGATCATCACATTTAAAGAAGAAGGGAGAAATACCATTGAGTGTGCATAGTACTAAACGGTTGAACGATTACGAGCTTACTGTTGGAGTTTACTTAGGAAAGAAAGATCGGTTGATTCGCTCTTGGCACCAAACGTTGCCGAAAGGAAGCTTTTCAATGCTAACCAAGCTTTGTATTCAGGCGTATCTACAAAAGCAATATTTCCCTCTGCAAACCGTTTGCGATGTTCAGTCACTGAAAAAAGAGATGGAAAAGAACAGATACTTCCGCCCTCAACAGCGCAATATCACTTTTACACCCGAAGACGGGCCCGTTTATGAGTGGGTCAAAAGCTTGGAAAGTGGCTATCGGAGTGAGGAGATCAAGGAGATTCTGAAAGAAACTATAACTCAAACCCTGAATCTCCATCCTTTCCGATCAGGCTCGGGCATCACCAATCGATAGAAAAGACAAACAAAAAATCCCCGCTTTCGGGCGGGGAAATTGCGCGATCTTCGTGCTATTTCATTATAACATGGGGTGGGAAAATGGAGAAACTATACTCTGATTTGTGCACGGAGATTGACATCCTGACATTGAGAATCAAAGATTTGGAAATGGAGTATAAGTTTTGGTATCGTGCATGTTTCGGAAATCGATCTTTCCCACTGGACATCTGTTTAAAGCGGATGGAAGAGATATGTGATCAAGTGGAAATGTACAGCACTCTCCTAGAAGAAAAAGAGAAGACGAGAAAAGAGATTGAAAAGCGCATGTCCGAATTTGAAGGGCTTGAATATAAAGTCAGCTATCTACGGGATGTTAAGGGAATGACCTTGGCTGAGATTGCGGCTGAACTTGGATACAGTTATATCTGGATCAAACAGATCAGCGCCAGGACGCGGAAGAAGAAACATACCAAGAACATACTTTCTGGTTGATTATTTCGTGTTATTATGGTATCGGAAGAGTTTGCCAAATCACCCGGAAGGTTTGGTAGGCTTTTATCATAAATGATACCCCTATACTTGAATAGGTTTTTGGGGGATCATCCTTGAAAATCCCCCTACCAAAGCGAGCGGGAAAAACAAAAAAATTCATCAAAAGGGCAGGTGGGAATTCCTTTCCCATCCGGATTTCCGTTATCTTCCCGCTCAAATTTAAAGCGCCGAACCGATAAAAAAATTGGAGGTGAAATTCCTCCAATACAGTGGGCGAATCGGCGCTTTCTTTTTTTGTGTTTCATTTGCATGATCAGTGATTCACTCCTAAGTGGTGTTTTAATGCTTCTTGGAGAATTTGCGAAAAGTTTACATCATGTTTTTCACCAAGATCATTTAACCATTTAGGGATAGTTAAAGTTTTCTTGACTGATTTTTGCCCGATTTCCTGAACCGCTTTTTTTGAAACAGAAACGAGAACTAATGCTACCTGTTCACCTTCTTCTTTGTATTCTTCTAAGTTAATTTCACTGAGTTTAGAAGGGGCAGGAATTTCTTCTTTGTTTTCCATCATGGTATACAAGTGTCCGGCAAGTGCTTCCTGGGCCATGCGAAAAGCGTCCTCTTCATCCTCACCATGAGAAACGCAGCCCGGAAGATCGGGGAAGGTTACACCTACACCCTTAACGTCTGGATCATAATGAAAAACAGCCGGATAGATATAATAAATTTTTGCCATTAAAATCATCTCCTTTGTGTATTTGAAGGGAAAGGGGCGGGATCAAAGAATCTTGATCCCTGATTGTCGCTCAATACTTTTTATTGTCCCTTTCGGTAAATCTTTCTTAGGATGAGGTATTGTTACAGTACCTTTTTTTGTTGGGTGTCTGAAGTGGTGATGATCACCTGTGACCCTTGCTAAGTACCATCCATCTTTCTTTAATGCTTTGATAATTTCTCGTGACGACTTTGGAATTAGAACCCCTCCCTTCAGTATTAATTATAATACGTATTTGATGCGTATTCAATACGTATTGATACGTACAAAAGCCTTTTTTATGTAAAACTCAGCCCCCGAGCGGTGCTTTTTATTTTACTCAAGTAGGTTGTGTAAAACTTGGTTAACGCTTGATGAATAGATATACTGTTAAAGAGGTGATGAACATGGAAGGAAAGCGGGAATGCCCTTACTGCGAAGGAACGGGTAAAGAATGGGATTATGCCTATAATTCCGAGATAGGCGAAGAGGTCCGCGTAGTCCTTGACGATCCTTGCGAAGAATGCGGAGGTACGGGGTTCATCCAAGATACACCTGAAAAGCGATAATATAACAGCACCCAAGCGGTGCTTTTTATTTTACTGAATGTAATTGTGTAAAACCCATTTTGTATGGATGTGGTACGATGCCTAAACGACCGCTAAGACCATGCAATAAACCCGGTTGCCCAAACCTTACACAGTCGCGGTATTGTGATAAACATGCCAATGAATATAAGACGCAGGAACGACAACGGAAACGGGAGTACAATCGGAAACGCCCCACCCCTGCGCAGCTAGGCTATGATCGAGAGTGGGCAAAAGCGAGGCAACGTTTCCTGAAAGCAAATCCATATTGTGTAGTGTGTGGGGATAAAGCGACGGTGGTGGATCATATCGTGCCGCATAAAGGCGATAGATATTTATTCTGGCAAGCAAGCAACTGGGCTCCTATGTGTTGGAGTTGTCATAGTAGGAAGACAGCGAAATATGATAGTGGGTTTGCTAATAAAAAGATTAAGTATACAAAAGGAAATTGATGTTTACGAAAGAATAGTTAATCAAAATAAAAGTTCCTGCGGTGCTGCAACACCCAGGAACGTGACCAACACCTGACATGGAGGCGTTGATAGTTGAATATTACCATATGCGCAACTTGTGGTAAACAATTTGAATACCTCAGAAAGAAAGGCCCTGCTCGAAAATATTGTTCTGATGAATGCAGAAACAAACAGCCTAGAACAGTCAAAAATATGACCGCTGAAAATATGACCGCTGTTTGTGTTGTTTGTAATGCGGAGTTCGCCCCGCGTTACAAAAGCCAAAAATGTTGTTCTCGTGAATGCGGAAAGAAATCGGCTGGTCAGGTTCTTAGTCAAAGGTTTCAAACACATATTTGTAAACATTGCGGATCTGAATTCAAGCATAAAAGAAGTGGGAGAACAAAGAATATATTTTGTTCTAGAGAATGCGCCTATAACCATAGAAAAGGAAGCACTACATCGAACAAGCGTAAAGAATATAAAGATTTACTTGAAGAACCCAAAAAGAATTGTGGAACAAAGCCATATGTAGAAAAGAAATGTCGTCACTGTGGAACATTGTTTAGAACTAACTACATGGCAGAAAGAAGGGTTTATTGTTCTATTAAATGTTCCAACAGAGCTAATGCATTGAACAGACAAAAACGTTTAAAAGGGAAGTTTGTTGAACGCGTTTTTTTTAATGGATATATTCGAAAGAGACGGCGGTATATGCCAAATATGTAACAAAAAAGTATCTCTTGAATATGAGTATCCTCATCCTCTAAGTGTTTCACTTGATCATATCAAACGGCATGTTAGGCCAATGTGAACAATTGAAATTGTTTTAGATAGTGGTAGGGGCCTCCAATCCTTGGGGCCTCCTTCTGTATAGCGCTCGCGGTGGCCGGTGTGGATATTGCTCCGGAAAAATGGGCCCAATGGGAGGAACTTGTCAACGCTGCGGCGGCGGTTGCGGTGGCGTTTGGGATTTTCCGTTACAACCCCAAAGGGGAGTAAGCAATCCTATTGTCATGACAACAAAATCCATAAGCGTGAACGTGACCAATTAGGTCGCTTCACAGGAAAGGAAGTGGTTTGAATGTTCCGGATCATGATTGATCCGGGTCATTAGCTGCATGGTGGCAATGACCCAGGTGCTGTCGGAAACGGATTGCGTGAAAAAGACTTAACCTTGGCGATCAGTAAGGCAATCAAAAAAGAGCTTTTGAGTTACGAAGGAGTGGAGGTTCTGCTTACCCGGGAAGATGACCGTTACCTGTCCTTGGCCGAACGTTGCCGGGTAGCAAACTCCTGGGGAGCTGACTTTTTCCTGAGCGTTCATATCAACGCTGGCGGCGGTGACGGGTTTGAATCTTATGTATATCGGGCTGCATCCGCGAAGTCCAAAACTGCTCAAGATCATATCCATGCTGCAGTAGCAGCCATCACGAATGCGAAGGGATGGAAGGATCGCGGCCAAAAAACTGCCGGCTTCTATGTGGTCAAGAATACTCGTATGCCTGCTCTGTTAACAGAAAACGGCTTTATTGATACGGCCGGCAACGCGGATGACTTAAAACAAGCCAGCTTCATCCAGGCGTTGGGGGTAGCCCATGCGAAGGGGATCGCGGCAGCTTTTGGATTGAGACGGAAAGTAGATATTCCGCCCCCGCCATTCTATGATTTGGTCATTAATGATGAAGGTGTGGCAAGAGTGAGTGCCCGAAATCCGGATGAATTGGCCGCTGCCGTGAAAAAGTTTGTGGGGCAAAGAGTGGATAAGATCACACTTGAAAAAAGGAAATGAGAGAGCCAGCCTTTGCCGGCTGGCTCCTCATTTCAGTTATTCTCTCATCGCTCACTTTTTCTTGATACTTTCTTCGAGGACATAGTGTAAAACTTCGTCACGGGATACGAACTTTGTTTCCCCGGTTTTTATATCTATCAATTTGACGAGCACAAAATATTTGTTTATCGTTTCCACTGTTTCTACTTTCCATCGGTCTCCTTTCCCATCAATTACCACCTTTCCTTTGACCCGATTCATATCAAGTATTTCCCTTCCCTCGTCAAACTGGAATACGAAATCATATACTTCGGGCATGTCTATCGCATCCTTAATTGTCGTCCACGGGACCCACTTTGTGGACGTTTTTCCATCTTCAATGGTGAGCCAGATGTCACCATTTTCCGCTCGGAAAAAACCGCGCTCCGGGGTTTTTTGCTGAAGAATGCCTTTGACGCACATGCAGCCATCCTCCAAGTCCTGAGGAGGCTCTTTTTTTATCTCCCATCCACTTTCTCCTACTTTTCCGACGAGGTAAACCTCTTCTACCTCTATCTCTTCTATAACCCATCTTTGATCTAGTTCATTGTAACCGGTGATTGTCATTTTTTTCATGTCAAACATCTCCCTTTTCTTGGTCTCTTTTGATGATTTCCAAGAGTGCCTTTCGCCTTTCTTGGAGAGCTCTTAAAAGTCGCTCTCCTTTTTCTTTCCTCACTCTTCCTTTACCCTTACAGAAACTACACGTCCATTCACCGCTCCAGATTTGACCGCCGCCCGTGCCGTTACATTGGGGGCATATCATAGGTTCAGCCCTTGGAGCCCTTGGAATGGTTCAATACTTTTTATCTCAAACTCTGGAGTTTTGGCATTCGGATTTGACGAGTAGAAGAAGGTGGCGATCAGTCCCTCAGCTTCTTCCTTCATCCTTACCTTATCC
Organism: Lihuaxuella thermophila; assembly: GCF_900110165.1. Lineage (GTDB taxonomy): Bacteria > Bacillota > Bacilli > Thermoactinomycetales > Thermoactinomycetaceae > Lihuaxuella > Lihuaxuella thermophila. Next base: position 22,312 of record NZ_FOCQ01000023.1, on the reverse strand, counting down.
TTCGGTTGGAAAAGTACTACATTATCGACAGGGAAATCTGCCCACTTGTATCTCAATAGATATACGTCTTTTTCTGGGGAAAACTCCCCTGTTTCTAACTTCAACAAATACTTTCTATACATATGGGCGTACCAAGTGGATAATCCTAGGCTATTTTCCTCTGCCCATTTCAACAGAGGGACATCAAAAGCCTTGGAGACATATTCCTCAAGAGCCTTCCACTGAGGATTTGCACCACCATCCAAAGGGATTCCACCGCCATACGACACTAATCGTTCATAAACGCGTACTATATCAAGTCTCTTACAACCAAGAATTTCTGCTTCTTGGTCATTTTCGACAAAGACTTCGACATATACACCGCCAGAAGGGTTACTTCCTTTTCCATATCGACGAGAAGAAAATTTAATAACTTTCATAGTTCTCTCTCCTTTTATTTTATTGTACTATTCTACCGGCTCCTCCACCCATTGGCCGGAGGTGCGCCCGTCAACCACTCGGATCCATCCTCCCGAGTCGGAACATTGGAACCAGCCGGTTAAACCTTTCCCAGTGAAAGCACCCTCGATCAGTTCCATACCTTCATCAATCTCGTAACCAGGCTTCTCAAGAAACCATTCATCAGCACCCGGCCATCCAACCAGGATCATTTCCACTTCTACCATCTCCTCCTTTGGGTTCGGTTGGGTCTTATCGATGACCCATACGCCTCGGTGTTCCCCACCGATCTTCTTCGCGCGAATCTTGCCTTCCGCGCATAGGTTTTTGATGTAGCCGGGGGAGAGACCCCACATCTCCCCGGCTTCATCTACTCCCATGATGAGATCAAGTGGATTGATTATTTTTTCTCTTTTCATCAGACCACCTCTTCTGCTACTCGATAACACTTTTGGGAATCCACTTCTCGGCAGCGAGAACCCCCCGGAACTTAGGACCAGGGTTCCCATAGATCAGGATCGCTTTTTCAGTTTCGCGAACGACTTTACCCGTGAATTGATTCCGGGCAATGAGACCGTTTTTTCTCGCGAAGTCCCTGTTTACTGTGATTGTCACGATCTGGTCTTCCATCTCTTTAGCCTCCTTCCATGCGAGGCGCAAAGCGAGCGCCAACCGTGCTGCGTAGTCTCCGATCATTTGTTTTGCCAGCTGATGTGCTCTTTTCATGATTTGCGCTTTCACTTTGAACGCCTCCTTTTTAATATGCGCTTGCGCATTTCTTGAGATTATAATATCATGTGCGCAAGCGCATGTAAAGGGGTTTTGAAAAATTTTTTTGAGTATTTTTTCGATAGAAGGGAGAGGGAGCGCATCACCCGATGTCGAACAAGACCATGACCAAAGACCATAACTTGTAAATAGATAACCCCCAACATCGGTGTTGGGGGTGTTCATTACTTCGCATTTTCTAATGCCTTTTTATATTGTTTGAACTTCTCTTCTGGTAGATCGCCATTTATCTGAACTAAAATGTTATCTTTTTCTATAGTCCATGAGAAGAGCATAGCACTTTCTTTCCCCATCCTATCATAGAATTCCTTTGTTTGTTTTAAATCTGCTGCATTGTCAAAGCTGAAAATACGGCCTCCCGCGTTTTCCCCTAACGAAGGAATGAAGAAACGTTTTGCTTCCTTCGCCTTCATTGGAGCCAATCCGTAGTCATCTTTGGTCATCTCCCGTGGATTTTCTGCTTCTAATCCAGCAGCTTTAAATTTCTGAAGGACATCATCCACAGTCAATGATTGATTTTGGTCAGAACATCCACCAAGAATCAATGAAAGTAACGTGATCGCGAAGAAAATAATACGACTCATTTGATTTTCCTCCCCTACAGATTTTCTAACTATTTTTTAATTCGTATGATTGGGTATTTTTTGATCACTTAAGTTAACTCTCCCACTCTTCATTCGGGAGACGTGGGAGACGGGAGAACTCCTCATCCTACTGTGTCTCCCGCGATTTTAATTCTCCTATCGCAACCTTGGCATAATGCTCAGTTAAACCCTGCTCCATCAGCTCCCGTTTGCGCGGGATTCGTCCCAACTCCTCCATGAGCTCTTCAGCCTTCTGGATCGCTTTGGCCCTGGCTTCCAAGTTTGGTTGGAAGCGTGGTGCAGTCTTTGGCGATGGTTCCATGCGGAAGCCAATTTGACGCATGGGAACAACTTCCGCTGTATGTTTCGGCTCCGTCTCCGGTTCCGGCTCTTGAACAGTCGTTACAGGCTCCGCAGCAATCTCCTTAACAGGCTCCCGAGTGAAATACTCTGGGAGACCGTCTCCCACAACCCGTTTTCGCTCCTCCTCCGCCTCCCGTGCCGCTCTGATCAGATCCAAGTCTGGCTTTCTGGCCTCCCATCTCTCCCATTCGATCCATTGGATCAGCTTCTCCTCTTTAATCTCCCGCCGGGCTTCCCTCCGGATCTCCCGTAAGCTCTTCTTGTGCGGTTTATGCGCTTCTGTCCAGAGCCAAACCAAACTGCTTTCCATTAACCACATAGCGCTGCTAATCGCCAGCCCGACAATCGGCCCTACAATCGCATGAGCTTGATACAAGCCATACATGTTCACGCCAGTGACGAATGCTAGGCTGGTAAAATACCCGGCCGTTAAAAACCTTGGCACATTCCGCTGAGTGGCCCTCTGTCTCCCACGAATAAAGAGCAGAGAGGTAAACAGGATTTCCACCAGGCCAGCTGTCAGATATGGATTTAAATTCAATCCTCGCGCTAAAGTGGCCGTATTGTGGAAGCTCAGCATCACGACAACGCCCGCGATAACGATCACTACCGATAAAACAATCCAATCTAAAGGTTTTCTTTTCATGCACCCTTCACCCCGCGTATATGTTGTTTATATGCAAACTTTAACTCAGGAAACTGCTTGAACAGTTCGGCTCGCTCATACGGTTGTAACTCGTCTAGTTTGGAAATGTCCGACAAATAGAAGTCTTTCGTTTGTTTGGCTGACTGGGTTTCATGGTCATAGATGAGCACCTCTTCCTTCTTGCGCTCCTCTGACTCCAGCGGATAGATGCCGTTATGGTATCGGATGGAGTTTTCCAGGTGGTCCTTCAGTTCATGCCGGCGGATAATGTCCCTTGCCAGCTCGATCGGCGCCCGGTAATCGTCGAAGGGTTCATCTGACCAGCTCTCGATCGGCGGAGATTCTCCCAGGTATTTGTTGTATCCATCTTTTTTGAATCCCGGTTCGCTGTCGAAAACGTCAAGCTCATACATTTCCTCTCCGTCCTCGTCGAAGTACAAGCGCACATAGCAGTAATATAGACGGATCTTAGAACGGACCATGAAACGATATTTCCTGTGATACTTGTGCCGCCAGAACATGATGACACCTCACTTGATGAATTTCTCTCGTTGCAAGGTTTCGCGGATTAATTGCCGGATCGCTTCCGATCTGTTGGTGTATCGCTTTTTCTCTTTGTACTGGTCAATCAATGCCAGCAGGTCTTTATCAAATTTGATATGAACACGCTTTAGGCGGTTGTCTTCCTCAAAAAAAATGCTCATGGTTTCCGCTCCCCTTCCGGTGAGTTTCGTCACCCCATTTTCTCTGGGGAAAAGATATTTATTTGACATGCACGATAGGGTAGGGGACAGGCTAAAGGCTTATAAACATTGACTTTTTACTTTTTAGGGTTGTGCCTTTTATGATGCATACTTCGTGTGCTCCCCGTGTGTCCCCTATTGCTTTCTTTCCCAGCTCCCCTTCGCAAGGGAGGAGGTTGACCTTTTCATAAAACAAAAAATATCCATGATAACCCCTGAATAGAAAAACAGGTGTATATCATGGACAATTATATCAGTATAACCGGCACTCCACATTAATGACGGCTTATCGCCATATCCATGATCCCAGATTCATGCATTACGTGATCCGGGAAAAAAGCCAGGTGTATGAGGCGTTAAAACACTTTTTCCACAAGAAAGAAGCGATTTGATTCACGGGAACAACTCGTCTCACACATGGATTAAGTTTTTTCCACTCGTTCAGAAGAAGGTAAATCGCCTTCTCAAGCAGTGGCTTGGGAAGGCGATTTTTTTTCGATGTCATCAGCCGTTTTGATTTTCCGCCAATTTGATCCACTTAGGAGCCTGTTGGCTACATCGCTATGATTCCGTCGTATCCCTTATTCCTGACCGAGCGAAGCTTTCTATGTACTCTGCCGGTCTATTATATGAAAAAAGTCCGGTGATTGAAGCATAAGCTCCTCCTTCACCCTTGGCAAAATGCTTTCCTCACGAATTTTGTTTCCGAATTCAAAATGCCTTCAGAGCGGGTCACTTGCTTTCGGACAACGTCGAATTACCGGTGCCCCGTTCGTTCATATTCAGGCCAAAAAAATAATATATCATGATTGGCGGACTGTTGAGCTTCCCCGTCTTGGGGCATGATTGTCCCGGTTGCGGGAAATCATCCGGTTTCAGCAGGGATGTCCTGTTTTTGCGACCGGTTCAAGTAACCGGGGGTTCAGACTGATAAAAAATGAGGTGTTCCCTATGTCTAAATTGTGATGGATTAACTCTATGGGCGAAGGGCATGTGAATCCGTCGATTGGCCTTGTGCGTGAATTGATCGCCTGTGGGGAGGAAGTGGTTGACTATACCAGCGACAAATACCTTGAATAAGTGAAAAAACCGGTGCAGAAGTTCGCCCGGTGTCGAAAAAAGCCCAGTCTGCCCGAGATTTTTACCCGACATCTCGGCTTTGAGTACAGTCCCTTCAGGTGTCCGATCTTGCGGTTCGGACATGGATGAACCAACCGTTAACATTTTTAAATCCTTATTAGAATTAGGATGAAAAAAACGAAAAATAAAAAGGTTGACTACTATTTAGAATAGTATTATATATTATATTAGAGTAATTATTATTTAAAAATTGGTTTAACAGACAGGAGAGGTTTAAATGGATACAAACGGTACAGCTAACGCTGGAAAGTGCCCGGTCATGCACGGCAGTATGACTAGTCACAAATCGAGTGGTACGTCGAATAAAGACTGGTGGCCAAACCAGTTGAACTTGAACATTCTCCATCAGCATGACCGAAAATCAAACCCTATGGGGGAAGATTTTGATTATGCACGGGAATTCAAAAAGTTAGACTACCAAGCTCTCAAGCAGGATCTTCGCGATTTAATGACAAACAGCCAGGATTGGTGGCCGGCTGACTACGGACATTATGGCCCGCTCTTTATACGTATGGCTTGGCACTCTGCAGGCACTTACCGTACGGGTGACGGCCGTGGAGGTGCTGGAACCGGCACACAGCGTTTTGCTCCCCTTAACAGCTGGCCTGACAACGCCAACCTCGATAAAGCCCGTCGACTGCTGTGGCCGATTAAGAAAAAGTATGGCAACAAGATCTCCTGGGCCGACTTGTTCATTCTCGCAGGAAATGTCGCTATTGAATCCATGGGTGGCAAAACATTTGGTTTTGGTGGCGGACGCGAGGACGTTTGGCATCCGGAAGAAGACATCTACTGGGGTTCTGAAACGGAATGGCTGGGAGATAATCGTTACACAGGCGATCGGGAGCTTGAGAAGCCACTTGCCGCCGTTCAGATGGGGCTTATCTATGTGAACCCGGAAGGTCCGAACGGCAATCCGGATCCGCTTGCAAGCGCCCGCGACATTCGCGAAACCTTCAAACGGATGGGAATGAATGATGAAGAAACCGTCGCACTCATAGCCGGTGGACATACGTTTGGAAAGGCACACGGTGCAGGAGATCCGAAGCTTGTCGGACCAGAGCCGGAAGCTGCTCCTGTTGAAGCACAGGGATTGGGTTGGCTGAGCACGCACGGCTCCGGCAAAGGTCGTGACACCATCACCAGCGGTATTGAAGGTGCCTGGACTGCGAATCCGACACAGTGGGATAATGGTTACTTTGATACATTGTTTGGATATGAGTGGCAGCTTACGAAGAGCCCGGCAGGCGCATATCAGTGGACGCCTGTCAATCCTGCTGAGGAGCACCTGGCACCGGATGCAGAGGATCCGTCCGTTCGTGTTCCGACCATAATGACCACCGCGGATATGGCATTGCGTGCGGATCCAGTGTATGAAAAGATTGCTCGCCGTTTCCATGAGAACCCGGAAGAGTTTGCAGATGCATTTGCTCGTGCGTGGTTCAAACTCACACACCGCGACATGGGTCCCCGTTCAAGATATCTGGGCCCGGAAGTTCCTGAAGAAGAACTGATCTGGCAAGATCCTGTACCATCTGTTGATTATGAATTAACAGATGCAGAAATAGAAGAGCTTAAAACAAAGATCCTCGACTCCGGACTAACAGTCAGCGAACTGGTAAAAACGGCTTGGGCTTCGGCTAGTACCTTCCGCCATTCTGATAAGCGTGGTGGCGCGAATGGTGCCCGCATCCGTCTTGCTCCACAGAAGGACTGGGAAGTGAATGAGCCAAAACAACTTACAAAAGTACTTACGAAACTGGAAGCCATTCAAGCTGATCTCGAAAAGAAAGTAAGCTTGGCTGATTTGATTGTACTAGGCGGTAGTGCCGCAATAGAAAAAGCAGCACGAGATGCAGGCTTTGATGTAACCGTTCCTTTTTCTCCCGGACGCGGCGATGCAACTCAAGAGCAAACCGATGTAGAAAGCTTTGCAGTGCTAGAGCCGATCGCTGATGGTTTCCGTAATTATCAGAAGAAGCAGTATAGTGCGAATCCGGCAGAGCTCCTAGTAGACAAGGCACAGCTGCTTAACCTTACAGCACCGGAAATGACAGTACTTGTTGGCGGCATGCGTGTTCTGGGTACAAACTTCGGTGGCACACAACACGGCGTATTCACCGAGCGTGTAGGCACACTCACGAACGACTTCTTTGTTAACTTGCTTGACATGGGAATACAGTGGAAGCCTGTAGACGGAGGCGTATACGAAGGACGTGACCGCAAGACAGGTGAAGTCGTGTTTACAGCGACTGCAGTTGACCTAGTGTTCGGTTCAAACTCTGTTCTGCGTGCCATTGCAGAAGTTTATGCTCAAGACGATAACAAGGAAAAGTTTGTGCGTGACTTTATAGCTGCGTGGGTAAAGGTAATGAATGCAGACCGTTTCGACCTTAAATAACGGCTACTGCGGTTTGAGTCTCCACACATTCAAAGCGTATTCTGAAAATTGTATAGCAAAGAGCAGTAGTTGTTTTAATTACTGCTCTTTGCTTTAATTTGAAACTTAACTTTTGATGTTCCTCTTGATATCCTCATATCCCCTTCCTGAGTTGTCCGGAATCGTTATCTATTCGGTGACGATTAAGGTTTTGTCTTTAATCCCCAAATACTTCTTTAGCAGATAATGGACGAGGATCGTCAGCTTCAGCTGAATTAGAAACAACATCTCATAGGTTTAACATTTATGGTTGTATTGTTTCATGTGAATGAAAGATAAAGAAAGGGATCAAGGGATCATGATGAGTAAGTCTACTGTATTGGACAAAATGAAAGTAGAAGGGCTGCGCCTTACTCCCCAGCGCGTTCATATCGTCGAACTCCTATTCGAATTGTCCCATCCAACAGCGGACCGGATTTATACAATGATGACTGAGAAATTTCCTCATATCAGCCTGGCAACAGTATATAGCACGCTCAAAAAACTGAAGGAGATCGGTGTCGTCAGAGAGCTCTCTAGTGGTGACAAGTCCAGTCACTTTGAATTGGCCGAAACGGATCACTGGCATTTTAATTGTAAGGTTTGCGGTGAGATTTACGATTTGGAGCCGAATGATGCCGAAGCGCTGGTGGCTGTCGGGATGAATAACGGTGCGTTCCATCTCGATAGCTATCGGGTAGAGTTTTATGGTGTTTGTGCGAAGTGCAATGCTTAAGACAAGCGGTATGCATACGTATGAGAAAAACAGCTATTCATAGAATCAAGAAGTATGTGATGCATGATCCCGATTTTGTGTACTACGTGATTTGGGAAAAAAGCCAGGTATATGAGGCTTTGAAACACTTTTTCCACAAGAAGGAGGCTGTTTAAGCATATCTATAAACGTGGATCCAGCTTGCTATTATAATAACCCGAAGAGATCATTGCCGGTGAAAATCAGAAACATTGAAGCCTCTCTATTTTGGGGAGGTTTCTTTAATAGATTCAGTTCTATATTTGTGTACCACTTCGCGGTCACCAATTTCAAGCATCAGCAAAAGAGTATTTTCATTTCCTGCACAGATGGAATACTTCTTATGAAAAAAGCAAACGAATAAATCAAGAGTGAGCGCGGTCAGTTAGAAAAATAAACCTTGTATAGGGTAGGGGGGTATTGTATAATGAGAATGTGTCAAAGATCCGCTAAGAATTTGTTCTGAACATATTGAAGGAGGAGCTAACATGAATCACGCATCTTTAACTGTTAAAGGAATGTCCTGCAGTCATTGTGTGAATGCCATTGAAACCCATGTGGGCAAACTAAATGGTGTAAGCAGTGTAAAGGTATCCCTTGGTGAGGGAAAAGTAGAAGTAGATTTCAATCCGGATGCGGTCACACTCAAGCAAATCATTGAAACGATTGAAGATCAGGGTTATGACGTAGAAGGGTAAGGCAAACACACCAGTCAAGTTATCGTGCTAACATGTTGGCACGATAACTTTATATCAGGCTTATACCCCCACCCCGTATAGGTTTGGAGTGAACAACATGAGTACAGAGAAACTACGGCAAAGTACATTAAATATTACAGGGATGACCTGTGCCGCGTGTGCGAACCGAATTGAAAAAGGGTTAAACAAACTGGAAGGCGTACAAGAGGCAACAGTCAATCTGGCGCTGGAAAAAGCAAACGTATCCTACGATCCGGATCAAGTGAGTTTGTCGGACGTCACCAATAAAATTGAATCGTTTGGATATGGAGTGCAAAAGGAAAAAGCGGAACTGACGATTACAGGGATGACCTGTGCGGCATGTGCCTCGAGAATTGAAAAAGGACTCAACAAATTAAATGGCGTTTTTCAAGCGAATGTCAATCTCGCGTTGGAATCGGCAATCGTGGAATACAACCCTGCTGAAATCCGCGTCACCGATTTGATCAAAAAAGTGGAATCTCTTGGATACGGAGCTCTGGAAAAAGGCCAGGCTGCCCAAGATCAGGCAAACCAGAAACAAAAAGAGATGGATGCCCAAAAAGGAAAGCTTTACTTTTCCATCATTTTATCTTTCCCGTTGCTATGGGCCATGGTCAGTCACTTTCATTTCACTTCGTTGATCTGGCTGCCGGACATGTTTATGAATCCCTGGGTCCAGTTGGCCTTGGCGACGCCGGTTCAATTTGTGGTCGGTAAACAATTTTATGTGGGAGCTTACAAGGCTCTGCGCAACAAAAGCGCCAACATGGATGTGCTCGTCGCATTGGGAACGTCTGCGGCTTATTTCTACAGCCTGTATCTCACGATATGGTCACTTCTTCAACCTGGAAGGCCGGTCGAACTGTACTTTGAAACCAGCGCGATCTTAATCACTCTGATCCTTCTTGGCAAATGGTTCGAAGCGAAGGCCAAAGGACGTTCTTCGGAAGCGATCAAAAAGCTGATGGGGTTGCAAGCCAAGACAGCTACCGTGATCAGAAACGGCAATGAGATGCAGATTCCCGTTGAAGAAGTGATGGTCGGGGATGTCATTCTGATCAAACCAGGGGAAAAAGTGCCTGTCGACGGGGAAGTGATTGAAGGGCGCTCTGCTGTGGATGAGTCGATGCTGACCGGTGAAAGCATCCCGGTGGACAAAACCGTCGGGGATCCGGTGATCGGGGCGACCATTAACAAAAATGGCGTCTTGAAAATGAAAGCGACGAAGGTGGGGCGGGATACGGCTCTGGCGCAGATCATTAAAGTCGTGGAAGAAGCACAGGGCTCCAAAGCGCCGATTCAGCGGTTGGCAGACACCATTTCAGGGATTTTTGTCCCGATCGTTGTAGGGATCGCCATCGTTACCTTTTTCGTCTGGTATTTCTTTGTGTCACCCGGAGATTTTGCGGAAGCGCTGGAAAAAGCGATTGCGGTTCTGGTCATTGCCTGCCCGTGTGCTTTAGGGTTGGCAACGCCTACCTCCATTATGGCCGGTTCAGGCAGGGCGGCTGAACTCGGTATTCTGTTCAAAGGAGGAGAACATTTGGAGATCGCCCATAAAATTGATACCGTCATTCTTGATAAAACGGGTACCGTAACCCACGGGAAACCTGTATTGACCGATGTGATCCCGGATCAAATGGATGAAAACGAATTGCTTCAGCTCGTGGGATCTGCGGAGAAAAACTCGGAACATCCCCTGGCGGAGGCAATTGTAGCGGGCATTGAAGAGAAGGGAATTCCACTCACTGAGGCAGAGGAATTTGAAGCCATTCCCGGGTATGGGATCAGAGCCCGGGTGAAAGGCAAAAACATTCTGGTGGGGACACGTAAATTAATGCTTCAACACCATGTGCGTATAGAAGCGGCTCTGGAAAAAATGAGCGAATTGGAACGCGCAGGCAAGACGGCCATGTTAATTGCTGTTGATCAGAAATACGCGGGGCTGGTTGCCGTTGCGGATACCATGAAAGAGACATCCAAAGAAGCGGTTGCCCGGCTGAAAGAGATGGGAATCGATGTCGTCATGATGACGGGAGACAACCGTCAAACAGCAAAGGCGATCGCTGAGCAAGCGGGAATTGACCACGTCATCGCCGAGGTGTTGCCTGAGGGAAAAGCGGACGAAGTCAAAAAGCTGCAAGCCAAAGGGAAAAAAGTAGCGATGGTCGGAGACGGAATCAATGATGCCCCGGCTCTTGCCACCGCAGATATCGGAATGGCCATCGGGACGGGGACGGATGTGGCGATGGAGGCGGCGGATATTACCTTGATGCGCGGGGATCTGGGCAGCATAGCCGATGCCATCTTCATGAGCAAGAAAACCATTGCGAATATCAGGCAAAATCTCTTTTGGGCCTTTGCTTACAATACCCTGGGGATTCCGATTGCCGCCGCAGGATTTCTTGCCCCCTGGCTGGCCGGGGCTGCGATGGCGTTCAGCTCAGTTTCTGTGGTCCTCAACGCACTTCGTTTACAAAGGGTAAAGCCGTAAGGGGGGATTGGAGATGATCAATAAAACCACCTTAACATGGACACTTTCAGCAGTCATCTATTTGGTGCTGGTGATCGGCGGTTATTTGCTGATTGATGCGTGGGTGGGTGAGACCGACCCACACAATCGGCATTCAGGACAAAGTTATTTTGTCAATCATTCGGGATCGGATCAAACGAAAGGAAAATGCGGGGAGAGCGAGGAATGGAGCTGACTGGTGTAAAAAAACATTTATTGATTTGCAATGGAGCCACCTGTGTTAAAAACGGCGGAAAAGAAGTGGCAAAGCGTATGAGGGCAGAAATATATAAACAGGGATTATCAGAAGAAGTTCATACGACTTTGACTCTATGCAACGGAAGATGTGAGGAAGGGGCGATCGTCATCAGTTATCCTGATGGAAACTGGTATAAAAAGATGACCCCCGAATTAGGTGCTGAACTGGTGCAAAAACTTTTCAATCAACAGTTACTTGAGGATCAGTTAGCCTATATTTATAACGATCTCATGTTCGTTCGGAAAGATAAAGTAGTGAAGAACTAGAGGGACCATTCATGTCATTTCCCCTGCTTCCGGGAGTCGCCAAACCTGATAAGGTTACCGGCTGTCTGACGGTTTCGGTGGTTATGCGATCCCTTTCTTCGTGAAGTGGAAAACGAATGCTTAACTATCCCAAGCTTATGATGAAGAGGTATGACGGTTCTCTCCGGAATGTTGCTTTATACCGTTAAAATGACCAGCATCACGACCACTCTGATTGAGTTTTACGGGGGATTGCCGGCATTGAAGGGGAGGTAAATATATAAACAACTTTTTAAAGAAAAACCCCCGATTTCTCTTGAAAAAAATCGGGGTTCTGCCATTATTTGTGTTTTTGCTCGTAATTGGACGGATCGGCGTGCCCTCTTTTCATTTCCTCCACATTGTCGGTAATATGGGGATTCAAGCTGTAGGCTTCTTGAATTCCCGCGGTGACATGGGTGGCGGGATCATTTTCCGTCGGGTACTCGGCCAATTCCCCATCCGTCCACTCTTCACCCGGGTTGAATCTCGGATTTGCCATGTTCTTTCTCCTTTCCTCAAGTGTTCACGCTTCTACAGTCAGTATTTCAAATGTAGGAGAAAATTATTTTTCTTCCGGTTGCCAAGGGAGCCGGAATGATACCGGTTCATTGCCATGAAGGAGGCGTAATAACAGGATTCATGGCCGCCTTGCGGGTAAAAAGAAATCGTCTTCTTAAGCTTCTGCTTAAAAAGACGATTTGACTTGACAGGAGCGGGTCACACCGTTTCCGTTTACGCGTTGTAAGTAATCTGATACATGGTATAAAGGGACTGGGAATTTTTGTTTCTAATGGTGAAGGAATAGTCGCCTCCGATCATGTTGGTAAAAGTTACGGTCTTATTGCTGCTGGTCAGGGTTTTGGTAACTTTCCCCCCGCCCTGTCTCGCAACAGTCACTTCAAAGGAATAACTGATGCAGGGAGAGACTCCCGGAATCCAGACACTGATGGATTTTCCCGAATCGACATGTCCGGTTTCGATGACGGCTTCGCTGCTGTCCAATAGGATCCAATTCTTTTTTACTCCAAGTGCCAATCGTATCCCCTCAGCTTTTGTCATAATGTTACATGAATGAGATAAACCATAGGATAATTGAGAATGAAGGATCGAACCATTCCTAATTATATAAATGATTGAGTGGAATAACTAGTCTATCAATTGGAAACATGAAAAATTGGAATATTATCCTTTCTCTTCGGAAATACGGGCGTCACTGATTCCCCCCTGCTGAAGCTGGTTCAGCCGGTTTTCTGCTTCCGCCCGGGTGGAAAAAGCGCCTGCCTCCACCAGATACCTTACTTCTCCCCCGGCAGAAGTTTCGATCAGATGCGCTTCGATGCCCAACGTTTGCACCTCAGACTTACGGCTTTCCGCACTTTGCATGTCTGAAAAGGAGCCGGCAATCACCACATATGAAATCTGGGGTTCAGGTTGGGAAAGGTCCGGTTCCTCGCGGTTTGCATGATGATCGGGAGTCTTTGGGGGAGCAGTCATCTTCTCTTCTTCCTGTTTTTGCCTTAGGTTGTCCGCTGACTTGTCTTCTTTGGAAGAATCGGTGTTGTTTTTGATGTTTTTCCGGCTGTTTGGATCGGTTCTTTTCGCTTCAGCCGGCGGGGTTTCTCTTTCGCCCCCGGTTTGATTTTGCGTTCCGGAAGTTTGACCGGACGGGACGCGGCTGGAGAAGTTTTCTGCCTGTTTATCGTTTGCATTCACAAGAGAAATGCCCCAGACCATCAGGAGGAGAATGAGCAGAGCAGAAGCAGAGCCGATCAACACTTTGAGCCGCGGAGCCGGTTTGGGTCGGGAATCTGCGGGTTCTTTGTACAGGCTGCTCCCCTGTTCGGATTTTTGGATAGGTTCCGTTTTATTCTGCAGCGGTTTCGGGGAAGAGGACGCCCCCCCAGCCGAAAAATAGGCCTGTTCGAGATCTTTCTTCATCTCTTCCGCAGACTGGTAACGATCGAAGGGGTTTTTGGCCATGGCTTTATGTATGATGCGGGATAATTCGGCCGGGATGTTCGGATTTCTTTTTCTCGGATCGGGAACCGGCTTTTGGATGTGCATCAGGGCGAGGGCAATGTATTCATCCGAATCGAAAGGCACCTGCCCGGTGACCATCTCGTACAGCACCACTCCCAATGAGTAAAGATCCGACGGATAGCCGATTTCGCGCCCCTGGGCCTGTTCAGGTGAAAAATAATGGACAGATCCCATGACCATGCCTGTTTTGGTCAGTTGTGTCGTTGTCCTGATCAACCGTGAAATCCCAAAGTCCGTCACTTTATAGCGTCCGCCGGGTGCACACATAATATTGTGGGGTTTGATATCCCGGTGAATAATCCCGTTTTGATGTGCATGAGCTAAGCCGTCGCAAATTTGCATCGCGACCGAAATGGCTATATTCGCCGGAAGAGGGCCTTGTTTTTCGATCACCTCATTGAGTGTGGGGCCTTCCACAAATTCCATCACCATATAATAGGTCTGATCTTCATGCCCGACATCGTATACGCTGACAATATTGGGGTGGGATAACTTTCCGGCAGTTTGTGCTTCCCTGATAAAACGACCGATCGATGCATGATCTTGTCCCGGTCGGTGGTTCAGCACTTTGACGGCAACACAGCGGTCAAGCAAGATGTCCTTCGCTTTGTATACGGCAGCCATTCCGCCGTCGCCCACGTGTTGGATGATTTCATATCTTCCCCCCAACTTCCTGCCTATCACTTGAAATCACCTTTTTTCTGTTTGATCATACTTGTTCATTATATATCATTATTGAAATGATTCTATTATTGTAGTTTATATATTTATTCGTCAAGGTGATAAAGGTGGAGGAAATATGAAACTTTATAATTCGATTTATTAATTTTAATAATATTCAGCTAATAATCTTGAAAAGATGAAAAACCGGGATCGGGAAATGGCTGCCGGTTTTTCAAGCAGTTATTGGGGAGAAGGATCGGTCTCCTCGGCTTGTTGGGCTAATAATTCAGGATAAAACAATTGACAGGCCCTCAGAGCAACTTGCAAGGCGAGTTTATTTTCGGGTGACATGAAATTGTCGCCCAGGAGTTCTTTTATTTTTTCCAGCCGGTAATAGAGCGACTGCCTGACGATAAAGAGATGTTGGGCGGCCTCCTTTTTGGAGCCGTCGTGATCTAAATAGACTTTCAGGGTATAAAGAAGATTGCTCCCTTTTTGCCTGTCATGTTCAATTAAAGGACCCAAATAATTGTGAACGAATGACTGTAAAATATTCCCTTCTTCCCTCAGGTTGAGGATCAGCTGGAATACGCCGATCTCTTCATAGAAGAGAAATGTTTTTTGTTGAGAGGTATTGACGGTCAATACCTGGCCAGCCTCCTGGTAGCTGAGATGGGCATGGGTGAAGCCCGGGTAAGACTGGCCTGCACCGATATTCAGGCTCAAGCCCATTTTCTCTCCGGACCCTAACCGTTGGATGGAGGCAACGACCTGGCGGAACCTTGGCTTCAGAGGCTGGGCGGGTTTCCGGTCAAAGGCGACGATGGCGATCCGGTCATTATTGATGGTGATAAAAGGGCGGAATCCATACTGTTCAAAGGTGGAACGGATCATGAGCGAAAAATCGTACCGAATGAATTCGTGCACATCCAGGGAAGGTTCTAATTCAATTTCGTTCCAATTGCGAATCTCGATCAGGCAGACCAGACTTTTTAGATCCTTCAATTCTTTGTAATCGGTTCCCAGATGGTAGCGAATCTGTTCCTCACTGATGCGTTTGCGCAGCAGATCGTCCACCCATACATTTTCGGAGTGGAGCCGGCGCTCTTCTATATAGCGTTTCCGCAGTAAATCCTGGGCAATGGAGAGGGAAGACCAGTCTAAAATCAGGCAATCGTATTCAGCCGGTTTTCCTTCGCACAGCATGCCTATAAAAGCCCATGTTTGTCCCATCGCCCGGACCGGGTGCAACAGGATCGTCTTCTGTTTATACGGCCAGCTGTAAGGAATGGGATGCGTTTCACTGCTGGATTCAAGCCGCAGTTTTGTGCGGATGAAGTCCAACAATTCTTCCTGCTCGCCGGGATCGAGGGACGGCATCAAAAAAGCTTTCCCTTTAAGAGGAACGTAAATGATCTGTGACTTGGTTCTTTGGTAAAGCAGTTTTAATATATTGGAAATCCCTTTGGGAGCCAAAGTTAAACGGTGAAATTCACGTGAAAGATTTTCGAGATTTTTTAACATATGGTAGTGCCGGTTAATGATCAGCGAATGCAGATCCTGGGTGATATCGACAAAGCGGATTCCCGCCGGCAAGGCGATCAATGGAAAGTCATGTTGGTCGGCAAGCCGGATCATTTCTTTGGGAATGGTATCGAAGTAGTATCCCATTTCCACACACAAACAAGAAGCGTTCAGCTCGATCAATTTTTGCAGGTAAGATACCGGGGAAACAGATGAAGATTGGAAATTGATCCCCGTGAACAGGATCATTTCCTCCCCGTGGATTAAGGTGTCAAATTGAGAGACTTCCAGGATGTGGACCCACCGGATCCGCCGGTTCAAACCGTTTTTCCCCGCAACGACCCGGGCCTTTTGAAAAACCGGACGCTTTAAAACATCGCTTAATGTGAGTACCGACTCAAAATGCACGTTTTTCACCTCCAAAGGAGTAAGTTGAATGGTGTTAAATGACTTCGCTTACATCTTTGACATCCTGTCTAATGGAATGGGGAATTCATTCATGTATACTCTTTTTTGGAAGCAACATTAAAATCATAACTCCGGGGTCGACAAAGAAGAAGTGGTAGATAAGTAGAAATAAATGAAGGAAACAATTGGTATTCGCCAACGAATGAAAGCGTTATCAATTGACGGGACATGGATGGCTTCAAAAGACCTCTGCTTTGACCTGAAGGTTTTTTGCATTTCCGACAGAGATCCAAGTTGATCCCGGCAGTGAACCATTCTATGCCAATCTTTCACATTCCATAATAGTAAGGTGATGACCAGTGATTATCGGTGTTCCAAAAGAAATAAAAAACAATGAGAACCGGGTGGGGATGACTCCGGCAGCGGTGACTGCTTACATCAACAGCGGCCATGAAGTCTGGATTGAAACCGGGGCAGGACTGGGAAGCGGGTTTACCGATCAAGATTATATCAACAGTGGTGCCAAGATCGTATCTTCTTCCGAAGAAGCCTGGTCCGCTGAGATGGTTGTCAAAGTAAAAGAGCCCCTTCCGGAAGAATACCGTTATTTCCGAAAAGGATTGATCCTGTATACTTATCTTCATTTGGCGGCCGAACCCAAGCTGGCGCAAGCGCTCTTGGAAAATGAAGTGACGGCCATCGCATATGAAACGATCCAACTGGACAATGGGTCTTTGCCTTTGCTCACTCCGATGAGTGAAGTGGCCGGAAGGATGTCCGTTCAAATCGGAGCCCAGTTTTTGGAAAAATCCAAAGGAGGTAAAGGCGTTCTGCTCGGCGGCGTTCCTGGGGTACCTCCGGCGGAAGTGGTGATTGTCGGCGGCGGGGTAGTTGGAACCAATGCCGCAAAAATGGCTCTCGGTTTAGGGGCCAGTGTGACGATTTTGGATATCAACCCGGATCGCTTGCGTCAATTGGACGATCTGTTCCAGGGCAGGCTGAAGACGCTGATGTCCAACCATTACAATCTTGCCCGTGCAGTCCAACAAGCCGATTTGCTTGTGGGAGCCGTTTTGATCCCGGGAGCAAGGGCACCCCGTCTTGTGACAGAGGAAATGGTAAAAAGTATGCAGCCGGGTTCTGTCATTGTGGATGTGGCGATCGACCAGGGAGGATCCATTGAGACGATTGACCGGATCACTACCCACAGCAATCCTACTTATGAAAAGTACGGTGTCCTGCATTATGCGGTCGCCAACATTCCGGGGGCCGTCGCCCGTACGTCCACATTGGCACTCTCCAATGTAACGGTTTCTTACGGACTGCAAATCGCGGGCAAAGGTGCCAAACAGGCTGCGTTGGAAAATCCGGCCATCGCCAGAGGATTGAACACCGTGCATGGAAAAGTCACCCACAAAGCGGTGGCAGAGTCGCTTGGCTACTCATATGTCGATGTATATCAAGCATTGCAGGAAAAAGTAGAAATTGCGTAAACCGGGCTGATTCTTGCCCGGTTTTTTTAACTTCTCCAAAGCCTTGAGCCATCTTCACCGGAGAGCTTTTTCTAATGAAACATCAGTTGACGATATGTGCATGTTCAAATCCGTTCCGCTGCAATTTTTTCAACTGCTCTTCCGCCATCTCCCGGTTCCGGAATGCGCCTGCTTGGACGCGGTACCGCGTTTTTCCCGCGATTTGCACCTGGTCAACAAAGACGGTAACTCCCTTGGCTTGCAGACGGCTTTTTAATTTTTCGGCGTTTTGTTTATTGGCAAATGTGCCGACAATGATTTTGTACATCTTTGTTCTTGTGCCGGGGTCAGGGCCGCGTGGACTCTCCGTCTTTTGATTGGCCGGCGGTTTGGCTGAAACGGAAGTTTGGATTTCTCCGGCTAATTTTAAGGCGGATAATAAGAGGATGATGGCAAAACCAATAAAAATAAACCTTTTTACCATTTTTGCCGTTCTTTTGGATTTCATCGGTTGAAGCGTTGTGTGGCGCAGCCGGTCATTCCGGGAGGGAAGTTGCCGGGAGCTTTGTTCCACGCCGGGGGCCGGATGATCCGCTTTTTTGCTTAGTTGGACGTCGGCATGGGTATGAATGGTGCTTTTGCGGATGGAGGACATAGCCTGTTGAAGGGCGCGCTTCATTTCCTCGGCAGATTGGTAACGGCGGCCGGGGTCTTTTTCTAAAGCCTTGAAGATGACGCGGCAACATTCATCCGGGAGATCCGGGTTGAAGCTGCGCGGGTCCGGAACGGGTTCCTGTACATGTTTTAAGGCAACGTTGATATTTTCTTCCCCGTCAAAGGGAACCCTTCCCGTAACCATTTCAAACAGGACCACACCGAGTGAATAGAGATCTGAGGGAAATCCGATGTCGGAGCCGCGGGCTTGTTCAGGCGAGAAATAATGAACAGACCCCATGACCGTCCCGGTCTTGGTAAGGGTAGAGGAAGAACGCAGAATCCGGGAGATGCCGAAATCGGTCACTTTGATTCTCCCGTCAGGAGCAGACATGATGTTCTGAGGTTTGATATCCCGGTGAACGATCCCATTGGCATGTGCGTGGGCCAGTCCGTCGCAAATCTGCATCGCGATGGAAATGGCCTCCTTTGGCGACAGCGCTCCCCGGCTGCGGATCCATTTCTTGAGAGTCGGCCCGTCGACATATTCCATCACCATGAAATAGGTTTGCCCTTCGCGACCTGCATCATAGACATTCATGATGTTGGGATGGGAAAGTTTGGCTGTGGCCTGCGCTTCCTGAATGAATCGCCGGACAAAATCCCGGTCATGGCTGAGGATTTCGTTCATCACTTTTATGGCAACAAAGCGGTCCAAGATGGTGTCTTTCGCTTTGTATACTTTTGCCATTCCTCCGCCGCCCACATGTTGGATGATCTGATACCTCCCACCCAACCGCTTTCCTTCCACGCATATCACCTTTCATTTCAATGCCTTATACCTATTCATTATACAAAATTCATTTCTATCCAGCGAGCAGCAAAATCCCTGATATGGGGAGAGGCAACAGAAAATGGTCCCGTTCCATGGACAGCATCAGATGCCCGAGACCAGTACGCTTCAGCCGAAACGGCAGCTTTGGCGGACCCGGTGTGAACTTGGCTTCCTTCCTTCGTGCCGGTCACGGGTCATCCTTTCTTTTCGCTTGAATATGCTGAAAGGAGAACTTTTCGGGAAAGCAAGGTGACCTGCCGGATGAAACATTTTTACATAGAACGGGTGGATCAAGCGATTGATCAACTGAAGGAAGTTCTGATCAGGCATCAGGAATCCGATGGGAGATGGAATTTTTGTTTTGAGAGCGGCACGATGACGGATGCTTATATGATTTTGCTTATGAAGCTGTTGGAGATCGACAACGAACCGGTTTGCCGGCTGCTGGTCGAAAGAATTCTTTCGAAGCAAACCAAAGACGGGACGTGGAAATTATATGCAGACGAAAAAGAGGGCAATCTGTCTGCAACCATTGACTCCGCTCTTGCGCTGATTTACGCGGGAGTCAAAAATGAACGGGACCCTGAATTGAAAAAGGCGCGGGAATTTATCCGGATTCAGGGCGGGGCTCAGAAAGCAGGCTCACTGACAAAAGTTCTCTTATCTCTGCTGGGACATATGAAGTGGTCAGATATTCCCAAAATTCCGGTGGAATTTTTACTCCTGCCCATCTGGTCGCCGGTCAATTTCTTTGATTTTGTCGGATATACACGGGTTCACGTGGCCCCGATTTTGCTTGTAGCCGACCGGAATTTTTCAGTCGAATTAAAAGGGAAATCAAGGGCCGATCAGTGGTTGCCGTCTGTGAGCAGAATTTCTGATTTTTCGCATCAGGATATCTGGGCCGATGACGAGATGATGGCGGCTTTATCATCTCTTCCGTTTTCGAGGGAGGAAATGCACGAGAAGGCTGTTCGCTTTGGGGAAAGATTTTTGCTGAAGCGGATCGAAGCGGACGGGACATTGTACAGCTATTTTACATCCACCTTTTTAATGGTCTTCGCTCTTTTGTCCCTGGGCTACAAAAAGGATCATCCCATCTTGCGGCGGGCGGTGCAAGGATTGATTTCGATGCTGTACAAGTTGAAAGAAGGCGCCCATTTGCAGGAAACCACATCCACGGTTTGGGACACGTCATTGATTTTATATGCGCTGCAGGAAGCCGGGATGAAAGCGGATCATTCCGCCGTCAAGCGCGGCCTTCAATATATTCTGAAACGGCAACATACCAAAAAGGGAGACTGGGCGATCCGAAACCCGGGGGTGCTTCCCGGCGGTTGGGGGTTTTCCGACACAAATACCATCAATCCGGATGTGGATGATACGTCGGTATGCTTAAGGGCACTCGCACCATCGGTCCGTTCCGACCAGTATCAGGATGCGTGGGTTCGCGGTTTTAGATGGCTTTTATCCATGCAAAACCGGGACGGCGGTTGGCCTGCGTTCGAGAAAAACACCCATAAAGCCTGGTTGAGACTCCTGCCGTACAAAGACGGCCGTCCTGTTTGGGGAGATCCATCCACTGCTGACCTGACGGGGCGAACCCTTCATTTTTTGGGCACAGTGATGGGCTGGACCACTGACAACCCGGTTGTGCGTCGCGGATGGAGCTGGCTTTATCATCACCAGCGATTGGACGGTTCGTGGTTTGGACGGTGGGGGATCACCTTTATTTACGGAACCTGGGCGGCGCTGACAGGATTGGCCGCCATCGGCATACCCCGCCATCATCCCACTGTCCGGAAAGGGATCCGGTGGCTCTTGTCCATTCAAAACGAGGATGGGGGCTGGGGGGAATCTTGCCTGAGTGATGTGAAGAAGAAGTATGTTCCCCTGAAAGCATCCACTCCTTCCCAGACTGCCTGGGCGCTGGATGCGCTCATTGCCTTTTATGACCAGCCGACTCCTGAAATCCAGGCAGGAGTGAAATGCCTGCTTCGCTTGCTGGAGCGAGAGGGCTGGGAAACGTCCTACCCGACGGGCGCCGGATTGGCTGGCCAGTTTTATATCCATTATCATAGTTATCGCTATGTCTGGCCGTTAGTCGCCCTTGCCCACTACCGGAACAAATACGGTCCTTAACATTCGGGAAAACGGAAAAAACCGGCTTCCTGTCTCCGCCAGGAAACCGGATGTTGTTCACAGAGCTTAGCTTGTCGATGATGGAGGCCGCCGGCTTTTTGGCGACAGATCCGCCGCAGATCAACCAGCTTCTGGTTTCGCTCACTTTCAATCCGGAGTGTCCAAGACGAAGGTCATTCATCTTCGATTCCTCCCATGAACGTTTTCGACAGCGGGATGAATACTGTTTCATCACGCATATCGGTCAAGTCATCTGGTGAGAGAATAAACGTCCCTTTTGTTGAACTGCATTCCCGATTCTTCTGCCGGCATGTTGAAGACTAAATTTGATTGGCATGACACAGGCAGCTCCTTTCTTTATATCTTTGCGAGCGAGAAAACCCCTGGCTTCAGCTATGGGGTTGAGAGCGAGCGTCAGGCGAGGGAGGGGATGGTTTTCCCCCTCTCGCAAGCCTGACCATCTTTTGCTTTTTTTGTTCCCTCAATCAGATACCTTGTGCATGTCTAATGCATGTTTGTAAAATTGGCAATAGGTGATGAATTTGGGAACGGTTCAAAGTAATCGAAATGTCGTATATGATTGCAAGTATCATATTGTTTTTTGTTCCAAGGATCGACGGAAAGTGCTGGTTCCGCCTGTAAGTGACCGGCTGAAAGAGCTGTTCATGGAAAAAGCAAGAGAGCTGGAAGTGACGTTTCAAGTATGGAGATCATGCCCGATCATGTGCATTTGCTCATTCAATGTGACCCGGAGTTTGGGACCACAGGGCAGTTAAACATCTCAAAGGGTACACATCGCGAATATTGAGGAAAGAGTTTCCACATCTGAAATCACGAATCCCATCCCTTTGGACCAACTCCTATTTTGTTGCGACCGTTGGAACGGTCACGCTGGAAGTTGTTAATCAGTACATGGAGACT
>NZ_FOCQ01000007.1 GCF_900110165.1 Lihuaxuella thermophila | reverse complement strand
AATCTGGCGGATGCCTTCTCCCGTTTCTTCAAGAAACAAAATGACCGTCCCCGCTTCAAAAGCAGGAAAAATCCCGTCCAGTCTTACACGAGCCAGTGTAACTACCCAAAGAAAGGAAAACCGACCATCGAAGCAGTGGGCAACCAAATCAAACTTCCCAAATTGGGATGGGTGAAGTTTGCAAAATCGCGTAAAATCGAGGGAAAAATTCTGTCCGCGACAATCCGGCGGAACCCGGCCGGGAAGTTTTTTGTTTCGATCCTTTGTGAAATGAGTGCCTGTCCCTATGTTCCGGTGGACAAAGAAAAATTCATCGGAGTAGACTTGGGTTTAAAAAACTTCGCCATCCTTTCGGATGGCACAAAAATCAACGCTCCAAAGGTTTTCAGGAAGTATGAAAAGAAACTGGCACACTGGCAAAGAATCTTGTCCCGCCGTCAAAAAGGGGGGGCGAATGGGCACAAAGCCAAAATCAAGGTGGCAAAGATTCATGAAAAGATTGTCAACGCAAGGCATGACTTTCTACATAAGCTATCGACCAAACTGATTCGCGAAAACCAAGGGGTCTGTTTGGGAGAATTTCGATTACTTTGAACCGTTCCCAAATTCATCACCTATTGACAATTTTACAAACATGCATTAGACATGCACAAGGTATCTGATTGAGGGAACAAAAAAGCAAAAGATGGTCAGGCTTGCGAGAGGGGGAAAACCATCCCCTCCCTCGCCTGACGCTCGCTCTCATCCCCATAGCTGAAGCCAAGGGTTTTCTCGCTCGCAAAGATATAAAGTAAACAACAATAATGACTTTCTGTTTCAACCGCCATGTATGTTGAACAGAACTTGAATAGGAGGAGGGGTATCGATGGCCAGACAGTTACAAGTAAATGAAAAACAAATCCTTCAAAAAATAAATTTTCTTGATTCTGTTGGTCCCCAATCATGGTCAGATTATGAGGCATACGCCAGATGCTTATTCTATCTGGGAGAAGCAGAAAAAGCCAAAGCTTATTTTTTGGAGGCTGCTAAGCGCATTGTCAATTTGATTGCTGTATTTGAGAGAAAGAATAGAAAGGAGTTTGTCCGCTTAAAGCTTGTTCAAGCCAATTATTACCGCCTGGCAGGTGAAAAGAGGCAAAGCGTGAAACAGTACGCAGAGCTTCGTGATCTTTACCTAAACATGTTTGAAACCGATTATGAAGGCGATCAGGACAGAGCGATTGGGATCTTAAACAACCTCAGTTATTGTCACTTCTTTCTGGAAGACTACGAGAAATCAATCCGGTTCGGAAAAATGGTATCCGAATGGGAGCCGATTTCACTTGGCTACTCGGAAGGAATTTTCCTTCAAGATAAAAAACGAATTGAATCCACTTTGGACGATGTGATAAAAGAAATTAAACGAGAAAAAAGCGTTCCTTATGATACGGGGGCCGAAGTAAGTTTATGGGATTGGTATGAAATCGGGAGGGAATTGCTGGAATAACTTTGCCGGGAGAAACAAACCCTGAACTGCGGTGAAGGACGGAGAGACTGCATGGAGAGACTGCATGTCGTCCAAATTCATTACATCAGGCGGCTACAGGATCCCTGTAAGAAGTATCATTTTCTATCAAATGATGACCACCCATCGATTTCGTGACATTCATGCTACGCCAAGACGGATCATGGATCTTCTGGAAAAAAGATAAACTATCCTGTATACTGATATATCGGTTGTTCGATAGAAAACGTTTTTACAGGGGGAGGTGAGGGATGGTGAGTGAAGCCTTTCTCATTAAAAAAGCGTTAAACAACAATGTGGTGATCGCCGAACATCCTGCTTATGAAGAAGTGGTCCTGATCGGAAAGGGGATCGGCTTCAAAAAGAAAGCGGGGGACCGGATTGATCCCCAGCCGGTGGAAAAGCTTTTTATTCTGGTCGACAAAAAAGAACAGGAACAGTATAAACAACTCATTTCCCAAGTGGATGAACGGCTGGTGGAACTGATGAATGATGTGATTCACCACATTGCCGAGCGGTTTGCGACACCGTTGAATGAGCACATTCATGTGGCTCTCACGGACCATATCGGCTTTGCCATCAAGCGTTTGGAGCAGGGATTGGAGTTTAAAAATCCGTTTTTGATCGAGACGCAGGCTCTTTATGAAAAAGAGTACCAAGTGGCTGAAGAGATTGTGGACATGATCCGGGACAGGCTGGGCGTCCAACTGCCGGAGAGTGAGATCGGCTTTATTGCCATGCACATCCACAGTGCCATCACCCGGCGCGGTCTGGCCGAGATTAAACAGCATTCCCAATTGATTTTAAAATTGATTCAAATTGTGGAATCATCCCTTCATATCAAGATCGACCGCAAAAGTATTTCTTATTTGCGCCTGATTACCCACCTTCGTTATGCCATCGAGCGGACCGTGCGCGGGGAAGAGGTTTCCGAACCCAAAGGTTTTGCGGACCTCTTGAAATCACAGTACCCGGTATGTTACAATCTTGCTTGGAAGCTGGCCAAAGTGATGGAGCGTACTCTTGAAAGCCCTGTCAGCAAGGCGGAGATCAGCTACCTCACTTTGCACCTGCAAAGGTTAATCAACTGAATACGGCTTTTCTACCTTTCACGTGTTACTGATTCGATCAGGCATGAGTGAAGAAAGGCACTGCATGAACTTTTTGTATAAAGGGACGAGATCCCTTCATGCAAAAAGTCCATCTGTCTTTCTTTGCTCATGCCTTTTTTAGTTCACACACGGGAAAGGTGTAAAGGCTGACAACACCCGTCCCGCTATTTAAGTATGGCCGCATTCGTTTTGCCGCAGATTAAGCAATAATGGGAGGTACTCAATATGTTTAAAAAGCTTTTTGGTGTCCTGCAAAAAGTGGGGAAAGCCTTAATGTTGCCGGTGGCCATTTTACCGGCAGCGGGGATTTTGCTCGGCGTGGGCACAGCTCTTCAAAATCCTACGTTACTGGCGGCTGTTCCCGCTCTGAAAGCAGAGTGGATTCAGTTGGTCGCCAATGTTTTGTCGCAAGCGGGGGATATTATATTCGGTAACTTATCGCTGTTGTTCGCGGTGGGGGTTGCCGTCGGCTTAGCCGGAGGTGAGGGTGTAGCGGGGATTGCCGCCATCGTCGGTTATTTAATCATGAACAAAACGATGAGTGCGATTTTAATCGCAACCGGTCAGCTGGATCCGGATAAGATTGGGACAAACCCGGCATTTGCCAGCATCCTGGGAATTCCGACTTTGCAAACAGGGGTGTTTGGCGGTATTATCATCGGGATTCTGGCAGCCGCTTTGTATAACCGCTATCACTCGATCGAACTGCCGCCCTATTTAGGATTTTTTGCAGGAAAACGCTTCGTTCCGATTGTAACAGGTGTATTCTCTATTATTCTCGGCGTGATCATGATTTTCGTCTGGCCGCCCATCCAACATGGGCTAAATACTTTTTCGACCAATATGGTTGGTGCCAATCCTACACTTTCCGCTTTCATATTCGGGCTCATTGAACGTTCCTTAATTCCGTTTGGATTGCATCATATTTTCTATTCACCATTCTGGTTTGAGTTTGGCGAGTATGTAAACAAAGCAGGTCAAGTGATTCACGGTGACCAAAAAATCTTCTTCGCCCAGTTGAAAGATGGCGTGGAATTAACAGCCGGTACATTTATGACCGGTAAGTTCCCGTTCATGATGTTCGGATTGCCGGCCGCGGCTCTGGCCATGTATCATGAAGCACGTCCTGAACACAAAAAATATGTGGCGGGTATCATGGGTTCCGCGGCGCTGACATCGTTCTTAACAGGTATTACAGAACCGATTGAGTTTTCCTTCTTGTTCGTAGCACCCGTACTGTTTGCCATTCATGCGATCTTTGCAGGGCTTTCCTTCATGGTCATGCAATTGTTAAATGTTAAAATCGGAATGACCTTCTCCGGCGGGGTTATTGACTATATGTTATTTGGTGTGATGCAAAACCGTACCGCATGGTGGCTGGTCATCCCGGTAGGTTTAGTCTTTGCGGTGATTTATTACTTCGGTTTCCGTTTTGCGATTCGCAAATTCAACCTGAAGACACCGGGCCGCGAAGATCAAACAGAAGAGGCGGAAGCTGTTGCCGGCGAAGCTGGTGAACTGCCTCAGAGCGTCTTGGAAGCACTGGGCGGGAAAGAAAACATTGCTCATTTGGATGCATGTATTACCCGTCTGCGCGTTTCGGTCAACGATGCGAAGAACGTGGATAAAGGCCGCCTCAAACAGCTCGGGGCATCGGGAGTTCTTGAGATGGGCAACCACTTCCAGGTGATCTTTGGACCGAAATCCGATCAGATCAAAGAGCAGATCAAACAAATTATGGCCGGAAAACAACCAACCCCTCCAAAGCAAGAAAACGGGGAAAACGAACCACAAATCGCTGAGGTTGCGATCGATCCCGTCGAAGCGGACGAATTTGTAAGCCCGATGAGCGGGAAGCTGATCCCGATTACGGAAGTGGAAGACCAAGTCTTTTCGCAAAAGCTGATGGGAGACGGATTTGCCGTACAGCCAACGGAAGGAACCGTCGTTTCTCCGGTTGATGGGGTGATTGTCAACATCTTCCCAACCAAGCACGCCATCGGCATCCGTTCCAAACTGGGCAGGGAAATTCTGATCCATGTGGGCATCGATACGGTCAATCTAAAAGGAAAAGGCTTTGAATCCTTTGTATCCGAAGGAGATATGGTAACGAGAGGCCAGAAGCTGCTCGAAGTGGATCTCGATTTTGTGAAAGAACATGCGCCTTCGATCGTAACGCCTGTTGTATTCACCAACTTGCAAGAAGGCGAATCAGTCAAACTGGCAAAAACGGAAGTGACCCGCGGTGATTCCGGGATCGTGACCATTCAAAAAGGTATCACGGTAGAATGAAACGGAGCTCCCTCTTGATGAGGGAGCTTCTTTTTTTGACTATGCATGAATGTTCCCTGTTTTCATCCGCTTCATCTCTTCGGGATCTTATCCCGGCAGATAGCTGATATTCTCATTTTTTAAAAAGGAATCATAGGATTTAAAGGCGAAATGATTAGCTGAGCTGACCGAAAAATCTGACTAAGGGAAGCGAAAATGGAGGGGACGAGATGAAATTGGGAAAAACCGGAGCCATTCTCATCTGTGTGCTGCTCATTGGGACATTGGTTGTTTCGCCTGTCGCCGCACAGAGTGAACCTTCAGAGAGCAAGATCCAAACTTTGCTCTCGGGAATGACTTTGGAAGAGAAAGTCGGCCAAATGATCATGGGCGGCTTTTACGGCGACCAACCGACAGAAGATGCCCGCCGACTGATTCAGGAAGCCCATGTGGGTTCGATGATTTTGTTTGCTTATTCGGGCAATGTGAAGGATCCAGTGCAAACAGCCAAATTAAACAATGGGTTGCAAAAACTGGCGGCAGAAACCCGGCTCAAAATTCCGCTTCTCATCGCCACCGATCAGGAAGGGGGCGTGGTGGCCCGCTTGACGACCGGTGCGACAGAACTGCCGGGAAACATGGCTTTGGGAGCTGCCCGTGATCCGAAACTGGTCCGGCAAGCCTATAAAATTATGGCCCAAGAGTTGAGAGCGGTCGGGATTCAGATGGATTTGGCCCCTGATCTGGATGTGAACGTGAATCCGGACAACCCGGTCATCGGGGTACGCTCGTTTGCCGAAAACCCGGAGCTTGTGGCGCGAATGGGAACGGAAGCCATTCGCGGATTGCAGAAAAACCAAGTGATCGCTACCGCAAAGCACTTTCCGGGGCACGGGGATACCAACGTCGATTCCCATCTGGGCTTGCCGGTCATCAACAAGAGCAGGGCAGAATTGGAGAAAGTGGAGTTAGTGCCTTTCAAACAGGCGATTGCCTCCGGGATTGACGCGATCATGACCGCGCATATCCACGTTCCGGCTCTCGACCCGACCCCCGACTTGCCGGCCACTCTGTCCAAGCCGATTCTGACCGGATTGTTGCGTGAACAGCTCGGTTATCGGGGATTGATTATCACCGACAGCATGACGATGGCCGGAGTGGCAGACTACTTCGGCGGCGTTCCTCAAGCAGCGGTCAAAGCTGTTGATGCCGGGGCCGATATCATTCTTTTAACCCCGTCGCTGACCACCGATGAGCAAATTGAAGTCTATCAAGCGATTGTCGATGCGGTGCGCACAGGCAGCCTGACCGAACAGCGCATTGACGAGTCGGTCTTGCGGATCTTGAAAGTTAAACTGAAATATGGACTGTTCCAAAACAGTCAGGTGGATCTCGAACAGGTTCCCAAAAAAGTGGGAACGGAAAAGAGCGCCCGACAAGCCCGAGAGATGGCCGAAAAATCAGTGACACTGGTGAAAAATGAAGGAAATTTGCTTCCGTTAAAACTCTCTGCGGATCAAAAACTGGGGATTATCAGCCAGTATTCGATTATTGACCGCGTCAAAGCTTATCATCCCAACACCGAAGAAATCTACATGCAGAAAACCAATCCGACCGATGCGGAGATCGCCCAGGCGGTGCAAATGGCCAGCAGCAAAGATGTTCTCATCGTCGGCACCTACAGCGCCAGCTTATATCCCCAGCAGATCAAGCTGGTCAAAGAGTTGCAAAAACTGAACAAACCCATCGCGGTCGTCGCCTTCCGCAATCCCTATGACATCAAAGACTTCCCGGATGTAAACGCGTATGTGAATGCTTACGGTTTCCGGTCCGTCTCTCTTCAAGCAGCGGTCGATACCCTGTTTGGAACCAACCATCCAAGCGGAAAACTGCCGGTTACGATTCCAAACTTATATCCATACGGGCACGGGTTAAGTTACTAATCAATGGAAATCGCGTGACCGAAAAAGGCTGGTTCAAAGATGCCAGCCTTTTTTCGTACCCTGTGCCTGACATTCATGCGCCAGGCACATCAAGCTGAATGAAAGGTTTTACTAACCTGAACGAAAAAATGAGAGGGCGTTCCCCTCTCAATCTGGTGAATGGAGCATTATTGTGGTTTTGTATTGATAAACAGTTTTCCGGCCGCTGTTTGTCTGGATTCATTCCCGTAATCATCTTTCAAGATCACTTCGATTCGTGCACCGGCCGCTTTGATTTTCGTAGCAGTGTAATATCCGACATAGTGGCCGTTCCCTTGTTCCATGAGCGGGAACTCTGTCGCGTTGGCAGGTGCGTTTTTATTGAGATCCGTTAACGGCATGTGAATCACAAATGTGCCCCGGAGTCCCGGTTCGCTGTCCAGCTCGATTTTCACGCTTTGACCGGTTTTGAGTACCACATCTTGATCCGGTTTCAGGTGTTCGATCTTTGGAGCATTCCACTTTGCATAGACGGTGATCTGCTTGCTTGTCGCATTCCCCGCGCGGTCGGAGGCGGTGACCGTGATTTTGTTTTCTCCTTCATTCAGAAGCAGGCGAAGGGAGTAAGAGCCGTCATCAGCCAGTGTGGCCGGTTGGTCGTTTACTTTTACCGTAGCCAGATGGGTATCGGTGGCTTTGCCTGTCACGGTGACTGCTTCCCGGTTGGTTTTTAAACCGTCAGCCGGACCGGAGATGGTCAGTTCCGGTTTGGTCTGGTCCAGAACGACTTTGACCGGTTCAGAAGGATCTGTGGTTCCGTTACTGGAAGAGGAGATCGCTGTCAGTACGTTTTCACCGTTGCGGAGAGTTACCTCAGCAGAGAATGTGCCGTCATTTCTTGCAGGTACGGCCGTTACTTCCTCACCATGGTTCATGATATGAACCCGAGTGGTAGGGGCCGCCTTCCCTTCCACGGTGATGGCAGACTGATTGGTGTGGTTTCCATCCTTCGGTAATGTAATGACTGGCGGACCGGCTTCTAAGTCTACCCGTGCACGGATCATCAAGTTGCCATAATCATTTTCGGGAAACAGTGACCAGCTTCCGTCGACCAGTTGCCAGTTGCGTCCGGATTTTGGTCCGTTTCGGTCAATTCCCAATCCGGGTGAGTACGGGAAGGGATCGGTTTGCATACAGACCATGTAGAAATCCTGTTCGACAAGGATTCCTTTTGCCGACAGATCCACAACCGTCCATTCCCCGTTGCGCAGAGCGGTGGCATCAACCGGGCCGGCTAATTTCCGACCGGGCGCCCCGTCTGGACCACTGGCATCATAGATGGCAACCTGAAAGCGGGTTCCCCCCGGATCGGGAAAATCAGTTCCCCAGAAGCGGAACAGACCCGCGGTGACCATCGCTTTCTCTTTTCCCTCGGGGAGGGACATCTTGACGGCAAACCCGTTTCCAGGTTGATAGAAAGCGAGAGCATCTTCGGCGGTACCGTCATCATAACCCGTCTCGCCCGGATAACCGATGAATGGTCTGAGCTCGACGTTCTGTTCTGTATTTCCATTCCCGGCAATGGTGATCGGCATCTCCTGGCTGTAATAGCGAGGCCCTGATACATGCAGGGTGTAGGATCCTTCGTAAGCCGTCAGGGTGTAACGCCCGTTTTCGTCGGTTTGAACAGGTTGAACAACGGCATCTTCCATTAAGAGCAGGGTAGCACCCGCCACCGGTTGGCCTGTTTGTTTGTTCGTGACCACACCGCTCACCGTTCCTTGCGGGATCGGGTTCAGTGTGAAGTTGGCTTCCGCGGTGCCATCGCGCGGAATAGTTACCCGCTGGTCTGCCGAACGGAATCCGTAAGATTCTGCCCGCAGTGTATACTCACCGGCGGCGTGGGAGAAGGAATAGCTTCCGTCTGCAGGGTTCGTCGGGACAGAGCGGCCCGTTTCCACTACGCTCACACGAGCATCCAGTGGGAGGGACAGAGGCTGGGCGGACGGGCTGCCGGCGGCAGCGGAAGGAGACTGGATGTTTGTAACTTTGAATGGTTTGATGTTGTCGGGGTTTACCTTCTTCTTATCTGTTGCAGGTTTTGAGCCGGGTTTTTCCATATCGGGACCGGAAGCGGCGGACGGGTTCAACGGGGTGTTGCTTAAGCTGACGTCATCGAGATACCAGCCGGCCAGGGTTACACTGGGATCGGTCGTGACATTAAAAGCTACATAGATCCGTTGCCCGGCATACGGAGACAAGTCGATTTGACCGTCGATCCAGTCCCCCGATGACCCGTTGAATCTGGCCAACTGGGTCCAGTTTTCCTGATCTGAGGAGACCAATACATGACCATAATCAAAAGACTCCTCCAAAGCGTACCAGTGTTTAAACTGCA
This sequence comes from Lihuaxuella thermophila, assembly GCF_900110165.1. Classification (GTDB taxonomy): domain Bacteria; phylum Bacillota; class Bacilli; order Thermoactinomycetales; family Thermoactinomycetaceae; genus Lihuaxuella; species Lihuaxuella thermophila. The sequence continues at coordinate 228,179 of NZ_FOCQ01000007.1, read as the reverse complement.
GATACGCATTGCCCTGCGGCAGATCGATCGGAGGCATCAACAGGGTCATGTTGGCTTGGTCGTCGTAGTTGCCTTCCAAGTTGGTGGCGTAAACTTTTTCCCCGGAAAAGGCGTGTCCGGGTCCGGAGGTGGGGATCCCCCATTCCCAGCTGTTTTTCATTCCGTAAGAATACCATCCGGCAGGCAGGGATTCAAAATCTTGCGTGTAACCGACCGTAATTCCGGAACGGACGTTGATTTGATAGTCGTCGGAAGTAACGCTGTTTTGCCCGTAATCGGTCACGCGCCAGCGATAGATGATTTGAGGCTCCCGGACGGCCTCGCCGGGAATCACCCCCTGGTAAGTCCCGTTTTTATGGTTGCCCGCCGTCCGCGCCGCTTTGACCGTTTGCCATTGAGCATTCGCATCGGCCCGGTACTGAAGCTCCACTCCGGATATGCTCACGTTATCCTGAACGCTCACGGAGAGAGGCAAATTCATCTTGTCATAGGCTTCATTTGGCGGAGTATGCTGGAAGGTGGGATTTTCCGTATCCCGGCCTTCCCGGACCACTTGCCCTTGAACGCGCCCGAGGCCGGTGACAATAGAGGAAACAGCGTCAAATGCGTTAACAAGGCCGTGACCGTACCCGTTGTTGGGCGATTCGGGGAAAGCGGAGTCCGTAAGCGGTGTAGCGGTTTCCAGCAAAATTTGTTCTATCCGGTCAACTGTGAGCGAGGAATCGACCTGTTTTAAAAGGGCGACAACACCCGATACATGGGGTCCGGCCATCGAGGTGCCGTTCCATCCGCCCTCATAGCCTCTGCCGGGGACGGATGATCGGACATTTGCTCCGGGTGCGGATACTTCCGGTTTGGTCTCGTTGTACGGTGAGGGTCCTCGTGATGAGAAGCCGGCCAGTTGATTGTTGATATCGGTTGCTCCGGTGGCAAATGACTCCGGATAGTTGGCTGGATTGGCGACCGTTCCCGGGTCCGGACCATCATTTCCGGCCGAAAATTCAGGGAAAATCTCGGCAGCCCGCCAGTTTTGCACCATCTGACGATACCATTCATCGAGACCGGGTCCGCCTCCCCAGGAGTTATTGACGACATCGGGAGCTTTTTCCGGATGCGGGTTGCCCTGCCCGTCTTTGGGTGCCAGAATCCATTCTCCGGCTTCCAGCAGGTCGACATCCGTTCCGCCTTCACCGGAAAACGCTTTCACTGCGATCCATTTGGCTCCCGGAGCAACCCCAATCCGGTTGGCGCCGTTCTCCTCCGATCCGACCATTGTCCCCATGGTGTGGGTGCCGTGTGCCAAGTCGTCGTAAGGGGCGGATCTGCCATTCACGGCATCAAACCAGCTGAACGTATGATCGGGCTGGTCCGGACGGGCCGGATTGTAACCTCGATACTTGGCTTTGAGCGCGGGATGATCCCACTCTACACCGGTATCAATATTGGCAACGACAACCCCGGAACCGTCGAAGCCCATATTCCATACTTGAGGTGCACCGATCCGTTCGACGTTCCACTCGATGGAAGCGGGATTTGCATCGGATTCCGATTGTTGGACGGACCCAGATTTACTTGTCCTGGCTGTCAACTTTTTCGGATCGACTCCTATTAACTTTCGGGTTTCATTGGGTAAAATCTTGTCCACTTCGGGATCGGCGGCGAGCTTTTCCATCACTTCCTTGGTAGCCGTCACCGCGATGGCGTTGACAATATAGAAGGATTGGTAATCTTTCACAAATCCTTTCTTTTTTTGCTTGCTCAGGTAATCTTTTAAGGAATGCTGTGTTTCATGGGCAGTGGCTCGCAAAGAGGAGACGACAGAGGAGCGCTTCATCAATGTGGCTTTGGCAGCGGTTTGTTTTTGAGTTTTTGCTTTTTTGGCTGCTTCAGCCGCGACCTTCTTCGTATCTGCCTGCTTCTTCAATTTCACTAAAAATGTTACCTCTTTCTTTTTTTTGAACTGTTGGATCAGTTTTTCGCTTATTTTGGCTTTTGTAATTTTTTTCCCTGACTCAGAGTTTCCAAGATAGGAGAGATACGGGGAAGACGATTGTGCATATGAAAGAGAAGGTAAAATAGTGGAAGCAAGCAAAAGTGAACACAATAACCAGCTCAATGCGAAGATTTTGCGCTTTTTTCTGTTCAATAAAAACGACTCCTCTCGGAATGGATGGCCGAAGCTATTTCAAAACAGGGTCCGTCAAAAGTGTGAAATCAGCTCCCCGACAGTTGTCCTAGCGGTTCCGGCCAAGGGATTTTGAAATAGCTGGCAGCGTCATACAACCGTTTGAGCGCTTTTTCATTAATTGGTCAATTTTTCCTGTGCTCCCGGATACCCCCTTATTTGGAAATGGGAATAAACCAACATATCTATATTTTAAAATTTGCAGACTAAAAATTCAACAATTTATTTATTTTATAAATAGTTATGAAAAATCCCGGATCATCTGGCCGATCCTTTTGATTTGCTAACGAGATTTAGAGTCTACTTGTTCTTTTTTCTTCACAAAAGATAAAATAAATACAAAAAGAGATTTGGGAGGATGTTGGTTTGCGGAATTGGAGATTTTTACCTTATCAGATATATTCATCCGCATATAACATGGCTTTGGATGAAGCGATCATGACCGCACATCGGGAAGGGAAAGTGCCTCCCACGCTCCGTTTTTACGGCTGGAACCCGGCAACTCTGTCGATCGGATATTTTCAAAGAGCGGAAAAAGAAGTGGATCTTGAACGTCTGAAAGAAGCGGGGCTCGGTTTTGTACGCCGCATGACGGGAGGCAGAGCGGTTTTGCATGATCAAGAGCTTACATACAGCGTGATTGTTTCTGAAGACCATCCGTTGATGCCCTCTTCCGTGAGTGAGTCGTACCGGGTGATCAGCCAGGGATTGCTGGAAGGCTTTCGCCAGCTCGGAATGAGAGCGGACCTGTCATCCCCGGACCAGGCACAAAGAGAGCATTCATCTGCTGCTTGTTTTGATTCTCCCTCTGATTATGAGCTGGTCATCGAGAGGAAAAAGGTAGCCGGAAGCGCCCAGACACGGCAGCGGGGAGTGATCCTGCAACACGGGTCCATCCTGCTCAATCTGGATACCGATTTATTGTTTCGTGTGCTTCGTTTTCCATCAGAGCGCGTGAAAGAAAGACTAAAGAAAAATTTTGCGGAAAAAGCCGTGGCCATTAACCTGGTCAGGGAGAAACCGGTTTCCATGGAGCAGGTGATCGAAGCTTTTTATACCGGTTTTGCAAAGGGGATGGGATTAAACCTGATTCCGGGTGAACTGACCAGATATGAACAGGAATTGGCGGAAGAGTTGGTGCGAACCCGTTACGGCAACGATGAGTGGAATTTCAGAAGGTAAATGGTATATTGCTGGGCGGTCTCACAGGATAAAGAAGAGAGGGGGGAGACTCGGATGAATATCCGCATGCTGATTGATCAACTCCAGAGGGAGGAAGATCTTTTAAAAAACGTGACCCGCTGGGAAGTGATTCCCCCGCGGGAAGCACAGTACGCTCCTTTTCCGGAAAATCTCCATCCGGACTTGGTCTCGGCATTGAAAAAACAAGGCTTTGAGCGTCTTTACACCCATCAAGCCACCGCAGTGGAACATGCCTTAGGGGGCAAAAACGTGGTCGTTGTGACACCGACGGCATCAGGAAAAACACTGTGTTACAACTTGCCCGTATTGCACACCATCCTGGAAGAGAACAGTGCCCGGGCGCTTTATATTTTTCCGACCAAGGCCTTAGCCTATGACCAGATGGCCGAATTGAACCGGTGGATCGAACTGATGGGAAGAGATATCAAAGGGTATACATATGATGGGGATACGCCTGCCTCGGCACGTCAAGCCATCCGCCGGGCCGGCCATATTGTGGTGACCAATCCTGATATGCTCCATCAGGCGGTCCTGCCTCATCATACCAAATGGGTGAAACTATTTGAAAACTTGCGATACATTGTGATTGACGAGCTGCATGCCTACCGCGGGGTCTTTGGCAGCCATTTCGCCAACGTATTGCGCCGTTTGCGCCGAATTTGCCGCCATTATGGATCAGAACCGCAATTTATCTGTTCTTCAGCAACGATTGCCAATCCCCGTTCTTTTGCCGAAACCCTGACAGGAACCCGGATGACTCTTGTGGATAATAATGGAGCTCCCAGCGGGGAAAAGCACTTTCTTTTTTATAATCCGCCGGTGGTGAACAAAGCTTTGGGCATCCGGCGCAGCAGTGTTCTGGAGGCCCGTCGTCTGGCTGAAACGCTTTTGAAGAATGATATTCAGACCATTGTCTTTGCAAGAAGCAGGGTGCGGGTGGAAGTGCTGCTCACCTATTTGCAAAATATTTTGCCGGGAAAAGTGCGTGGATACCGGGGAGGATATCTTCCGAATCAGCGAAGAGCGATTGAAAAGGGACTCCGGTCCGGGGAAATCCGCGGTGTGGTCAGCACCAACGCGTTGGAGCTGGGAATTGATATCGGGCAGTTGGAAGCCTGTATTATCTGCGGGTATCCCGGAAGCATCTCCAGCACCTGGCAACAGGCGGGAAGGGCAGGCCGCAGGCACGGGGCATCCCTCCAGATTTTAGTCGCTTCCTCCAACCCGCTGGATCAGTATGTGATTCAACACCCGGAGTATTTTTTGGAGCAATCTCCCGAACATGCGTTGGTGCAGCCGGATAATCTGATCATCCTGGTCAATCATATCAAGTGTGCAGCTTATGAATTGCCCTTTGAAGCGGGGGAACAGTTTGGAGTGGCGACGACGGAGGAAATTCTCGATTTTCTGGCAGAGGAAAAAATACTGCACCGGTCGGGAAACCGCTGGTATTGGATGAATCAGTCATTTCCGGCCAAAGAGGTCAGTCTCAGAACCGCCGATCAGGAAAATGTGGTCATCATCGATATCTCAGAGACAGCCAGTCACAAGGTCATCGGGGAAGTGGACCGTTTCAGCGCCCCCATGCTACTGCATGAAGAAGCGATCTATCTCCACGAAGGGGTTCAGTATCAAGTGGAGAAGCTGGATCTTGAAGAGAAAAAAGCATATGTGCGCGAGGTAGATGTCGATTATTACACCGACGCCAATCTCGCCGTGCAACTGCGGGTGCTGGGAGTGGACCGGGAGGAAACGTCTGAGACCCACACGCGAAGTTTGGGAGAGGTGACGGTGAATGCGCTGGTTACGCTGTTTAAAAAAATTAAATTGTATACCCACGAAAATATCGGGTCGGGTCCCGTGCATCTTCCCGAGCAGGAAATGCATACATCGGCTTATTGGTTGACCCTCAATCACCCGGAAATCAGCCGTTTTAGACAAAATGATCTGCAGACAGGGCTGGTCGGGCTCAGCAATGTGCTTGCCTATCTGGCACCGGTCTACCTGATGTGCGACCCGAAAGATTTGGGAGTTTCCGCACAGGTGAAGGCTGTGCATTCAAAGTTGCCCACCATTTATCTGTATGATAAAGTGCCGGGCGGAGTGGGACTCAGCGACAAACTGTTTGAACTGAGCGAACAACTGTTAAACATCGCCAAAGCGCATATCCAGGCATGTCCCTGCCAAGGGGGCTGTCCGTCTTGTGTCGGTCCGGTCAATGAAACAGGTGAAGGTGCAAAAGATCTTACGCTGAAATTGCTGTCTTATATCAAGTGAATACCGGGCGAAACGAAAAATGAAACTGAGATTCATCGCCGATCCAAAGATGGATCAAGCTTTGAGAAACCGGTAGACGGAATGGTCATGTTCAGGGCCCCGGAATTGGGCAGGATCGAGGCCGCGTGTGAGGTCCACTGCAAAAAAAATCCCATACCCGTTACCCGTCCTTGCCGTCCAACTGCGGCAAGGCTTTTTTCTTTCCTGTCCGCAGGAAATCGAAACTTCACTGATAGAGTTGATTGATTTTTATAAATTAAATGTTTAGTATAAATACATATCTGTCTTGGAAGTTGATTGCAAAACGGAATGATTATTTTCTGAAAGGAGGAATGTCCAGTGAAAGATAGGAAAAAATTTTATGAACACTTTCAAGTGGAAGATGTGCTTGCTTTTTCTTTGGGTTCGCTGCTCTTGGCCCGTTCACCGGCCGGAGAACAGGTGCTTCTTCACGAAATTAACAAAATGAGGTCCCTTCCGTCGGATTATAAGGATATTCTCACGAAACTGAATCACCCTCATCTGGTTCCGAGCCGGGAAATTTATGATGACGGAGAATATGTGGTGATCGTTTATCCGGTCCTGTTCGGAGATCCTCTAACCCTGCTGGTCACACCCGAAAAGCCGTTAGATTCCGCAAAAGCCTTAAATCTCTACCGGCAGTTACTGCAATCGGTCAAAGAGTTGAGCGAACTTCCCGTGCCCATCGTGACGACCCTGGATCCGAGAAATATAGTCATGGCGGGCGACCACCCTTATTTGCTTTTTTTTGATATTGGCGAGCGGGGACCACAGCGGGAGGATGACGAAGCATGGAGAGGGTTGCTCTATTATTTGGTTACAGGAATTCGCTCCAAATATAAGCCATATCCCTCTCTCTCCGAAATAAAATTGGACCCGGACCTGCCCGATTCGATCCAATTGCTGATCCAAGAGAGTTTAAATCCCCGCCGCACCCTCACAGACATTATTCAGCTTGCGCAAAATACCGCTTTACCTCTTCACCGGAAGAAAAAAGACTCATTCAAATTGCATTCGGTCACCATTCCCGCGGCCGTTAGCGCAGCCATCTTATCGATTCTTTTCATGGGGTATTTTGTTATGTACACGGATGCGCTGAACATGGGAAATCATTCGGTCCGTACACCCGATCAGACTGCCGGGGAATCGGTGAGAGTGGTGGAGCAGATCCCGTCCATTCGGTTTAACGGGAGTGAAGTGACGAGTCATTTGGCCAAGCAGCCGGTGAGCGGGATTACGCACATTCAATTTCACATCATTCAAAATAAATTGGGACCTTTTTCGGCATCTTTTCTTTCAGAAGAAACTTCGCAACAATATGGAATTCGGTTGGACTCCATCGGGGAACTCAGTGTTGTCGGGGAACAGTATAAGCAGGAACAGAACTTTGCCCAACCAAGTGTCCGCAACAGTAAATCTTTTTGGCTGAACTCAAAGCACTCCTATCAAGTGGATCTGTATTACATACCGAATGAACGACTGCGAATCTCCGTCAAAGACTTGTATGAAAAAACGGAGTGGATGACTGTAGGGCCGTTGATGAAAGATGAAAACTACCGCTTCCGATTCAGGGGAAACGAGCGTACCACGGTGAGTCAAGTAAGCATTTCCCGTTTTCATGACAGCCAAACGGCTCTTGAAAAGTGGATGAACGGACACCAGTGGGACCTGGCTCACGGAGAAGTGCTGGCCGACCAAAAAGGAATCCGGGTGCAACCGAAATCGCAGCTGCAAATATCGAAATTCGGCTTTTTTTCTTTCCAGTTTTTCTATCCGGAGAAAATTCCAACCGATCCGGTTCAGCTGGATCTGGAAACCGCGGAAGGGAACCAATTAAAGTTTATCTGGAGAAAAAATCGCAACATCGAACTCAATCATATCGATGACCAATTGAAATTGACAACGAAAAAAATCTTATGGGATTGGGATCCGAAAATACCGGCAAAAGTAAACGTGCACAATCAGGACACCATGGTAAAAATTGAAATCGAGCAAAAAAATAAATCGGAGTCATTAATCTATTACTTTGACCGTCCCGTACTGATTAAAAAGGGAATTGTTCCCATAGAAGAAGAAATGGACATCAAGATCTTGCCGGTCGGAAATGGATTCGAGGGCTGAAAATATACCGGATTTTTTCACCGGTGGAAAAGAGCTTTCTAGGTATTTATATAAATTTTTTTCTTGATTTTTCTAGTGCTTATGATAGCATATAGATGCTGGCAGTACTGAGTCATACTTGATTTATATTGCTTACTATCATAACAAAAGGTTAGGGGAAACAATTGTTGATACGGGAACAACATGTGAAGCGTCGGTATTATGAAAGATTTCAAGTGGAAGATGTGATCAATTTTTTCTCCGGTCAGCTTCTGCAAGCGAAATCTTCGGACGGTGCGCAGGTTTTTCTGCAAAGCATCAAAATAAACCGTCGCCCTCTGCCTGCAGGTTACCAGGAAGCACTTAAAAAGCTGCAGCATCCGCACCTGGCTCCAATCCTTGATATCTTGGAGGAGGAAGACCAGCTCATTCTGGTGCATCCTCCTTTTTCGGGAGATCCTCTCCCGCTGTTGGTCAACAGGGAACGGGCGATGGAGCCGGAGTATGCCATTCAAATCGCTGACATGCTGTTCAAAACCTTGACCGACTTGGATCGCCTGCCGCTAAAGATGGGAGCCGCTTTAGATCCGAAAAATATTCTGTTAAACGGAGACAATCCTGTTCTGTTGTTCTATTACATCAAGGATGAACAGACCTCGGCATTGGATGATAAATGGCGGGAGCTGTTGTATTATCTCTTGACGGGACAGGCTCCTTCAGACAGTCTCAAACAGTGTGAAAAACAATTGGAAGCCAAACAGGTTCCGCCCAAATTTAAAAAGTTGGCACTCCAGTGTTTGGATTCAAAGGTATCCTTTGACGAAGTACGCCGGGCAATCGCAGATATGTCAGCGGCAAACAGGCAGGCGCACGCCGGTTTTCGCAGCGATGCCAAACAGCGGAAGCGGAGAAGGATTTACACAACTGTGTCGGTTTTTGCAGCTTTTCTGGTCCTTGTCGCCATTGCCGTTTCTCAGTGGAAACCGTTGGACAGCAGTGCATCCGGTGATCCGTTCGGCTTTTTCAGACCGCAAGAAGAGGAAAAAAAAGATAAGTTTTCGAGTGATGAACTGATTCAATCCGTTTCATTTTCCAATGAAAAAAGGTCTTATACATTACCTTATATCTTGCAAGGAGCCTCTACCGTTCGCGGCGAGATTATGCTTGAAAAGTTGAATGGATTTATCGGGTTGTTGGAGACGAAGGACAAGCAATCCGCATACGGGCTTGAAATCGACAATCAGGGCAGACTGACCCTTTTTCAAAAGGCTGGCAACAGGAAATTCGAATTCGGCAATTCCGGAACGGTTTACCGGATCAAACCGGGAAAGAAGTACACGTTTGAGCTTCATTATTTCCCCGGTGAGCCTCTTCGCATTTCCATCAATGAACAGGGACAGGTAGAGAAATGGATGGCTGTGGGAACTTCACCCATCCACTCGGAGTTATTTTTCCGCTTTTACGGGCGGGAAGGAGCTACATTGTTTTATCCCCAATTAAATGCGATTTCAGACCGGAAAGCGGTTGAAGATGCCTGGATGAACGGACAACCTTGGCAACTCGATTTCGGTCAAGGGATTCTTACCGTTGATGACCAACAGAAGAACCGTTTGAAAGTGACTCCACGGACGCAGGTTCGCGTTGCATTGACGGCTTCTGCCAGCCTCACGTTGATCCCGCCTGCGGACGGAGATCGTTTACATATGGATCTGCAGGCGATTGACGGAAGCCGTTACCGGCTGGTGTGGAAGAAAAGCAACAGACTGTTCCTATATCGATTTAAGGACAGTTTGGAGAAAGTCAAGGAACAGGAAATCGACTGGAGCCTGAAAGACAATGAGCCGGTTCAGGTATCTGTCACTTCTGTCTTTAATGAGTTGCAGATCAAACTGACCCACGGTTCTAAAACAGCGGAAATCAAGTATGTGAGTGACGAACCCATTTCGCTTCGTGACGTCACTTTGCGCAATCCTAAAGGTTTTGAGCTTTTACAGGAGAACCAACAAGAGAAAGGCCGGAATTAATCCCGGCTTTTTTTGTTTGGAATGGTTGGCAGGCATTTCATCCTTTTCGTGATCACGATTGAACTCGGCGGAGGAACTTGGTTTCCGGTTGAGCGATTCCGTTTCGGGAAGAATTCTAATGCAGGTTTTCCATCCAGAGTAGTGGCTATCAAGCCGTGTTCGTTTTCAGTTAGAATAGAAACAGGAACCAAGCGGAGTTGAGGGATATGCGGACACTGAGAGAGAGATTGCGTGATTATCATCAGGGAAAACCGTCTCCATCTGCTGCAGAGCCACCCGATGTTTCCCGGTGTGGTGAGATGCCGGGCTTCGTCTGGATGGAAAACGATTGGGGAAAATATCTGCTGGGTAGAAAGGTATATTCGCTCGAAACGGGAGAAGGGCTTTATCGGTTGGGAGATTTGTATGAGGAAAATGTAAAGGGACTGGAATTGATCACCCGTCAGAGAATTGAATCTGTCGGCGTGGAAGATTTGCTCTTTTTTGATACCGAAACGACGGGCTTGGGAACAGGTGCGGGGACAACGATTTTTTTATATGGATTGGGCTATTTTCGTGAAGGTTCTTTTATCCTTGAACAATTTTTTCTGCCGGAATTATCGCAGGAGCCGGCATTACTGGCCGATTTTGCCAAGAAACTGGAAGGGTTTAAAGTGATCGTCTCCTACAATGGGAAAGGGTATGACTGGAGCCTAGTCAATACCAGATTTTCCCTTAACCGTTTGCCGCTTCCGGATCATCTGATTCACGGGGATTTGCTTCACTCCGCACGAAAGTTATGGAAAAGGCGTTTAGCATCCTGCCGCTTGCAGGAAGTGGAGGCCCACTGTCTTCTCATCCGGCGGGAAGGTGACATCCAGGGATCTTTGGCTCCGGAGTTCTATTTTGAGTTCCTTCGCTCCCGCCAGTATCAGCTGCTGGAGGGGGTTTTTCGGCATAACCGGTTAGATATACTCTCATTGGTTCACCTCCTGACCCACCTTCTGCGATGTCTGGGGGGACATGCGGACCATATCCATGCCTCCGAGAAGCTCGCACTGGGAAAATGGTTTTTGGAAGCCGGTGATGTGGAACAGGGGATCGAATGGCTGGAGAAGGCCCTGGAGGACCGAAATCTTGCCCGTTCATTGCGGGGAGAAGCGTACCGCTTGTTGGCAGAAAGATGGAAGCGGACAAAAGAGTGGGAGAAAGCCGTTAATTGCTGGAAAAGATGGACAGGAGAATCCGGTTGGGACATCACACCATTTGTCGAGTTGGCCAAGTATTATGAACATCATGCCGGAAATGGAGAGCGGGCTCTGGATTTCACGCGGCAAGCGATGGATGTATTGCTGAATAAAAAAATGATCCGACGTTCCGCTCTCATCGGGAAACAGATGGAGGAATTGAAGCACCGGGAGTCGCGCCTGTTGGAAAAACAACGGAAAAAAGCTCCTTATTTGGAGCTTTTTGATAGTCTGGATTGAAGAAGTGCAATCTGTTTTTCGAAGGCCTGTTGCAGTTGCCGGGTAATCGGGCCGGGTGTGCCGCTCTTCACGGGTTTCCCGTCAATCTGGATGATGGGGCAGATTTCCATTGTAGTGCTGGTCAGGAAACATTCATCAGCCGTAAACAGCTCTTCTTTGCTGAAGGGTTGTTTTTTTACAGGAATTTGCAGTTCATCCGCTATTTGTAATGTGATCTGCCGCGTAATTCCGTGTAAAATGAGATGGTTGGCGGGGTGTGTCCACAAGACCCCATCCTTGACGATGAATATATTTGTCGAACTCCCTTCCGTGATGATTCCGTCCCGTACCAAAATGGCTTCTTTCGAGCCGTGGTCAACGGCTTTCTGTTTGGCGAGAACGGCGCCGAGCAGATTCAGGCTTTTAATGTCGCAGCGAAGCCAGCGTATATCTTCGGTTGTGATCGCTGAGACACCTTCGCTCAACTCTTTAACCGGCCTGGGGGAAGGTTGGGTATAGGCGAGGGTAAGCGGTCGGGCATTGGAAGGGAAAGCGTGGTTCCTTGGAGCAGTCCCGCGGCTGATTTGTATATATAGATTTCCCTCCTGCAAACCGGAGCGCTGAAGAAGTTGCAAGAGCCGTTGTTCCAGCTGTTCAAGCGGATATGGCAGGTTCATGCGAATTTCCGTTGCGCTCCTTTGCAGACGGGCCAGATGTTCCTTCATATAAAAGGGCTGTCCATAGTAAACGCGGATGACTTCGTATACGCCGTCACCGAACTGGTAGGCACGGTCTTCCGGATCAATCCTGGCTTGTTCCCGTTCAATGATTTGATCATCGTACAGTACGACCATCGGGTTCATTCCTCTCACACCATTTTTACCTCTAGTGTGAACGATCCAATAAAAAAGTACAACCTTTTTTCCGCAACATTTACATCTGGGCAGTTCTTTGCAAAAAATCGGCAGGCTGAGAAAAAACGACCTTTTTTGTGAAAGAATGATATTTTGTATGAAGGACGCGTTCAGCTTGTCGGATTCTAGTGTTTGCTCGTTTTATCAATATATAGTATCTTATCTATGTAAATATCACAATATATAGTGTATAATGGACAAAAGTGGAGAACCGGATGAAAGGAAGTTATCGATGAAGATACATAGGTTTTTTACCAGAGCAGGAGAAGATCCGTATCAATCGGTCGAATACACCTTGCGTGATTGCAAGATTACCAACCCGGACGGGTCCGTCGTGTTTGAGATGAAAGGGGCTGAGATTCCGAAAGAATGGTCGCAAGTAGCCTCGGATATCATGATCTCCAAGTATTTCCGCAAAGCGGGTGTTCCCCGGACAGACAAGGACGGAAAACCGATTCTGGATGAAAACGGCCAACCGGTTACGGGACCGGAAACCAGCGTAAAACAGGTGATCCACCGTTTGGCGGGCTGCTGGAGAGATTGGGGAGAGAAATACGGTTATTTTGACAGCGAAGAAGATGCGCAAGCTTTTTATGATGAGCTTGTCTATATGCTCCTTCACCAGATGGCCGCACCGAATTCCCCGCAATGGTTTAACACCGGGCTCTACTATGCTTACGGAATAAAAGGGAAGCCGCAGGGCCATTATTATGTGGACCCGGAAACGGAAGAATTGAAAAAAGCCGACAGTGCTTATGGACGTCCGCAGCCGCACGCATGTTTTATCCAGTCGGTCGAAGATGACCTGGTGGGTGTCAATGGGATCATGGATCTGTGGGTGCGGGAAGCGCGTTTATTTAAATACGGCAGCGGAACGGGAACCAACTTTTCCAACATTCGCGGAAAAGGAGAGCCTCTGTCGGGAGGAGGAACTTCTTCCGGGCTTCTTTCTTTCCTGAAAATCGGGGACCGGGCTGCCGGGGCGATCAAATCGGGAGGAACCACCCGCCGGGCCGCGAAGATGGTATGTCTGGATATGGACCATCCGGATGTCGAAGAGTTTATCAACTGGAAAGCCAACGAAGAGAAGAAAGTCAAAGCTCTGATCGCGGCCGGTTATGATCCATCTTTTAACGGTGAAGCATATGAAACGGTTTCCGGCCAGAACTCCAATAACTCGGTTCGTGTCCCGCATGAATTCTTCCGGAAGCTGAAGGAGGACGGGATCTGGGAACTGACTTTCCGGACCACCGGTGAAGTTTGCAAGCGAATTCCAGCCAGAGAGCTGTGGCGGCAAGTGGGTGAAGCGGCTTGGCAATGTGCCGATCCGGGTGTCCAGTACGATGGAACCATCAACGAATGGCATACCTGCCCTGCAGGAATGGACGGAAAGCTGGGGGCCCGCCACAACCGGATCAACGCTTCCAATCCTTGTTCGGAATACATGTTTTTGGATAATACGGCTTGTAATCTTGCCTCTCTCAATCTGGTGAAATTTTTTGATGCCGACACGTGTAAGTTTAATATTCCTGCTTTCCGTCATGCGTGCCGTCTGTGGACGATCGTCCTTGAGATATCTGTCCTCATGGCACAATATCCGTCCAAGGAGATCGCCCGGTTATCCTATGAGTACCGTACCTTGGGCTTGGGTTATGCCAATATCGGCACCCTGTTGATGCTTTCCGGCATTCCGTATGATTCGGAGCGAGCCCTTGCCATCACGGGAGCGATTACGGCCATCATGACGGGGACGGCATACGCCACCTCGGCTGAAATGGCCAAAGAGCTTGGACCGTTTAAGGCGTTTCCGGTGAACCGTGACCACATGTTGCGCGTGATCAGGAACCATCGCCGGGCGGCTTACCATGCACCGGAATCCGAATATGAGGGCTTGGAGATTAAACCGATGGGCATCAATCCGGACTTGTGTCCTCCGGACCTTTTGGAAGCGGCCCGTTCCAGCTGGGATGAAGCGCTGTCGATGGGAGAGAAATACGGTTACCGAAACGCCCAGACGACTCTCTTGGCACCGACCGGAACGATCGGCTTGCTGATGGATTGCGACACGACGGGAGTAGAGCCCGACTTTGCACTGGTGAAATTCAAAAAATTGGCGGGAGGCGGCTACTTTAAGATCGCCAACCGGTCGATCCGTCCGGCTTTGAAAAATCTCGGATATGCCGGAGAACAAATTGAAGATATTTTGCGCTATGTGACGGGGACCCTGTCTCTTGAAGGCTCGCCGCACATCAACCGGGAAACCCTGAAGGAAAAAGGATTTACGGATGCGGATCTGGACCGGATTGAAAAAGTGCTGCCCACCGTCTTTGAATTATCGTTTGCCTTTAATCGTTGGACGCTGGGAGAAGAGTGCCTGGAAAGGCTGGGCTTTACCAAGGAACAATACGAAGCACCCGACTTTGACCTCCTTCGCGCCCTTGGCTTCACCCGCAAACAAATTGATGAGGCGAATGATGTGATCTGCGGCATGATGACCATCGAAGGAGCTCCTCACTTAAAAGAAGAGCATTACCCGGTCTTCGACACAGCCAACCCCTGCGGAAAACACGGCACGCGATTCATCCATTACATGGGGCATCTCCGCATGATGGCTGCCGCCCAACCGTTTTTGAGCGGAGCCATTTCAAAAACGATTAATATGCCCCACGAATCAACGGTGGAAGATATTCTCAACGCGTATGAAGAAGGTTGGAGATTGGGATTGAAAGCGGTCGCCCTGTACCGGGACGGATCGAAGAGCTCGCAGCCTCTCAATGCCAGAGGGGATCAGAAAGAGGAAGAAGAGAAGACCGAGCATGAGAGTGTAGCAGCTGTCGCAGAAGAAACTACACCTGACGCCGGGCTCAAAGAAGTAATTGCTACCGGACATGTTCCGAGTGTACGTCGCCGCCTTCCCCGCAAACGGGATGGTTTCACACAAGAAGCACGGATTGCCGGACAGAAAATCTTTGTCCGTACCGGCGAATATGAAGACGGTTCGCTCGGGGAGATCTTTATCGACATGCATAAAGCGGGAAGTACGATGCGGGGAATGCTTGACGCCTTTGCCGTGGCAGTATCGCTGGGCTTGCAGTACGGGGTTCCCTTGCAAAAATATGTGGATTCTTTAACCTTTACCCGCTTTGAGCCCGCCGGGATCGTTGACCATCCGAACATCAAAATGGCCACATCGGTGATTGACTATGTTTTCCGTCTTTTGGGGATGGAATATCTGGAGAGAACGGACTTTGTGCAAGTTCCGCCCAAAAAAGAAGAGTTGAGATGTTATGTGAACCGGATGAACAGAAAGGATTCCCAGCCACCAGAATCGGCCGGTGAAAAAACAGCAAACCCGAAACCGGCGTATGATGGCTCCGTTGACAACTTGGAAGCCATCCGTACCAGCAGCGGAGCCCCGCTGTGCATTGAATGCGGAGGCATGACCAAACGAAACGGTTCTTGCTATGTCTGCCTTGATTGCGGATCGACCACAGGATGCTCCTGATCCCACCTAAACCCCGGCACTCATTCTTGCCGGGGTTTCCTTTTGAATCCTCATCCTTTGTCTTGTAGAATAGTTTCTGTAACTGAATGTGTATCGGCAAGGAAAAGGGAATGGTACGCCGGAATCAAGAAGGACATGTAAGGACGTGAAACCAGTTGGCTATCTACGCATTGAGCGATTTGCATTTATCTTTTAACAAACCTGTCAGTTTGTTTGACATCGATCCGGAAAACGATATCGAGAAGCCGATGGATGTGTTTGGCTGGGACCGTCATTATGAGCGGATTCGCGATCAATGGCTGGCGAGGGTCTCACCTGAGGATACGGTATTAATTCCGGGGGATATCAGTTGGGCGATGAAGTTGGATACAGCCCGTTACGATTTTGAATGGATTAACCAGTTGCCGGGCAAAAAGGTAATGTCCCCGGGTAACCATTGCTATTATGCGCAAAGCAAGAAAAAAGTCCGGGAAGCGTTGCCCGAAGGGATGGAGTGGATCGACGCTGATTACACAACCGTCGAAGGGCTTGTGGTAGCCGGAACGCGTGGCTGGACCTTGCCGGGAGATCGTTTTTACAACGAAGAAGAAGACCGCAAGATTTACGAACGCCAGGTCGGCCGTCTGCGCATCGCTCTGGAACTGGCAGCACGGGAACAGCCGGATCGCGAGAAAATGGTGATGTTGCATTTCCCTCCTCTGACCCGCAGCGCCATTGAATCGGGGTTTATGGATGTGATGAAAGAATTCGGCGTCACTCTGTGCATCTACGGTCATATGCACGGAAAAGCGGCGGAAGAAGCGATTCAGGGGACGGTAGACGGGATTGAATTGAAACTGGTCGCCTGTGATGCGCTCAACTTTTGTCCGGTGAAGATACGATAAATGATAACCACCATTACGGGTGGTTGTTTTTTTGTTCCAATCTTGACCGGTCCGGTCAAGCAACATGCTCTGCGGCAGCTGGATAAACGAACTGGCAGTGCATGAAGATGGGATGGACTCTCTATATGGATCATAGACCATACCTTTCAAGGTTGAGCCGAATATCTTATAGGAGATTGTATGGAAAAGAGGGGACATCCATGGCATGTTCCAATAGAAATCTGTTGTTGAATAGTAGATTTCTTCAAGGGCTTCCTCCGTGGACGGGCGGTAATATCAAAATTGTAAGAAACCCGGTGAGCAGGAATGACCTTGCGGTTTTAATGAGAGCGGGGAATCCGAATGCTAACAGTGTGTTGAAACAAACCGTTTACGGACCGTTTGAACGGGGATGTGCCTATTACTTGTATTTTCGGGTATTAAATTTGACTCCGGCCCGCTTGTTTGCAACCGTTTCTTACCAAGATATAAACGGAAACATCATCCGGTCGACCCCTTTATTTATCTTGTTAGGGAAAGAGAGCAGGCTCAAATGGGAGCCTTATTTTACCATTGTTCCCCCGCCGCCTGACAATGTTCACCGGGCTTCCGTTGTGCTTCTGTTGACATCCGGTACGGTCCTTGCTGACAATATTGTATTGGCTTCCCATCAGGTATAGCCACCCTTCTTTTTCAAAGGGGGAGGAGTCCAGTCTTCATTTCAACGGGAGCTGCTGTAGCTTCGAACCTGTTGTAAGGTCTTGATCGGCTCCGGCGTGACCGACTCTGCCCCCTTTTTTGTGTTGTGTTCACACTAGTTGCGCTCCTTTTTCTTTAAAACACATCTGCCTTCATTCCGGGTTTGTGTTCAGCAGTCATGACCGTATGATGTAAAGTGTGCTGTATTAAGCAAGGGTGTTTCTGTGATTATACTTCCGGGGCGGTCGGCCGAGTTGGTCTCCATGCTCTTGAGGCCCGCAAGGAAGCATATGCAATCCGCTCCCGCCCCTCACTTCGGAAGCGGATCAAACCCGCTGTCGCTTAGGACACGTGATCCGCTTCTTTCCTTCGTTCGAGCCTTCCGCTGGGAACGGTCCTCAAGGCACTTCGTCCAATCACGGTCTCCCTGCACGATTTTGCCTTACGTCTCCAAGTTGTATCAACTAGTCAGAATGTTTTCTGTGCAAAATAGACACGAATGAGCGGAGGAATTTGTTCTCCGGCGGAGCGACTCTGCCACTGCATCGGAGCGGAGTCGGAAAACCATTTCCGGAGCGGGCACTCATCCAGGGTTGTAACAAGCTGTCGTGGACTGTATTTTTTCAATCTCCATAAGCAGAACCAGCGGAGAAATCTTTTTGGCGACGAGTGACTCTGCCACCGCATCGGAACGGAGTCGCCAAAAAGATTTCGGAGCGGGATTTAAACAGGTCCACCTTCATTCCCGGTTTGTAATTCAGCAGTCATGATCGTTTACTTTCGAAAGATGAATTTGCTGTATCCTTGGACAGGCCATCAGTTTTGTTGGCTTTTTCCTGTAAATCCTGTATACTGTTTAGTGCAAAAACACAACCCAAGAAGTTGGTGGCTCAAAGAGTCGTGGCTGCTTAATCAAACTTGCACTTTGACACAAAAGAACGTTACAAGCAATACATAAAAGCATGTTAGACAGGGGTGTCGATCATGAAGGTTCTTGCTATTGCCGGGAGTCTCAATGAACAGTCAACCACGCATTTGGCCGTGGGGATCGTTGCCAATGCGGCAAGGGAAGCCGGCGCGGAAGTGGAGATTTTCGATTTGCGCAAGTATCCCCTGCCCATTTACGACGGCCGGTCAGACGAATCCACATATCCGGAAACGGTAAAGATGTTTAAAGAAAAAATGATGGAAGCGGATGGGTTTATCCTCGGCTCTCCTGAATATCACGGGAGCATTTCGGGTGTTCTGAAGAATGCCCTGGATTTTATTGGCGCACGTGAATTGGAAGGAAAAGTGGTCGCGCTGGTGGGAACGGCAGGTGGAGCGATGGGGGCAACCAATACCCTCAACACCATGAATATCATCTGCCGCACGTTACACGCCTGGCCGCTGCCTTCCGTCGTTTCCGTTCCACAATCATACATGGCCTTTAAACCGGACGGGACATTGAAGGATGAAAAACTGCAAAAGCGCCTGGAAGATCTGGGACGAAATCTGGTGAAGTCCATCGGCCTTTTCCGTTCAGAAATTCATTCTAAATCATGACCATGGAGGATCTTTTGTGAATCGGTTTGTGTTTTGTGATAGAATAAAATTAATTTTGAAATATTGTTAGTTGGGGGGGCCTTTCATGCCGACGCCAAGTATGGAAGATTATTTGGAAAACATCTACAAATTGATCGAACAAAAGGGATATGCCAGAGTATCTGATATCGCAGAGGCATTGGAAGTGCACCCCTCCTCTGTCACGAAGATGGTTCAGAAACTGGATCAGAGCAAGTATTTGGTTTATGAAAAATATCGTGGTTTAGTCCTGACTCCCAAAGGGAAAAAGATTGGAAAGAGACTGGTAGATCGGCATCATCTGTTAGAACAGTTTTTGCGTCTCATCGGGGTAAGCGAAGAACTGATCTATAAGGATGTGGAAGGTATTGAGCATCATCTGAGTTGGGACTCCATTACTTGTATCGAAAATCTGGTGGGATACCTTGAAGAACATCCCGATTTGGTTAAGCATTTACAATCAATGAAAGAAGAGGATGAAGGCATCGGAGAGATCTATTCACCTTAACCCATGGACTCGTTTCCAGGGTTTTTTTTTCGTCATCAACATACACATTTGATTAATATAAATGTTGGGAGGAGTGGCCATGTGGGCGGATGCCGTGTTTGAAGGTGGAGGGGTGAAAGGGATTGGCTTGGTTGGCGCTCTTTGTGTCGCGGAAGAAAAAGGGTTTAAATGGAGAAAGTTAGCGGGTACTTCAGCAGGTTCGATTGTTGCCTCTCTGCTCGCAGCGGGGTATACGGCGAAAGAATTGTACCAGATCATGATTGAGCAGGATTTTGTGGACTTTATTCTTCCTTCTTGGTATGATCAATTGCCGTATTTGGGTCCGACCATCCGTCTGTGGATCAAAAAAGGGATGTTTTCAGGGCTCCCTTTGGAGCGGTGGATCGAGAAATTGCTATTGGCTAAAGGAATTCGTACCTTTGGCGATTTAAAGGGGGACAGGGAACTTCATATCATCGCTTCCGATATTTCCAGGGGCCGATTGCTGGTTTTGCCTCACGACCTGGAACAATACGGCTATAATCCCAAGGAGTTGTCAGTAGCTCGAATTGTCCGCATGAGCTGCAGCATACCATTCTTCTTTGAGCCGGTTAAAATTATACACAAACCGACAGGCTCGGTCTGTTATGTTGTGGACGGAGCGGTGTTGAGTAATTTTCCGGTCTGGCTCTTTGACCAAGACAACCCGAGATGGCCTACCTTGGGTTTTCGGTTAACCGAGAATCAAGCCGAACACGTTCATAAGATTTACGGGCCGTTGAGTATGTTTCGCTCCATTCTGTTTACGATGATGGATGCCCACGATAACCGGCATATTCAGGAACAGGATCAGGTACGGACGATCATGGTGCCCACACTGGATGTTAAAATGACTGATTTTTCTATCTCGAGGGAAAAGAAGGAACAATTGTTTCAATCAGGAGTCAAAGCGGCCGAACAATTCTTTAAAACCTGGAATTTCGATCATTATCTGGCTGTCAGGGGTGTGAAAAGACAGGTTACTTATCAGATCCGGCCGTCTACGGAAAAGAGGTGAGTCAAAGATGGCCTATCAGAAGACCTTTGGATCCTGGTTTAAACCCATTCCCTTAAAAGAACAAAAAAAGCTTCCGGCACCCGTATTGGAATGGATTCAGGAACAGAAGAGATTTCGTGGCGTATTTGAATTTCGCCTTCAGAAACATACGTATGTTCTCATCGCTTTGGGGCAGAGGCCAAATCCGGGTTACCGGCTGGAAATGGTAAAAGTGGAGTCGGGCCCGGAAGGCACGGATGTGCTGATCGAGGAGAAGCTTCCTCTTCGGGGGAGAATGTATCCCCAGGTGGTGGTTTATCCTTATATTGTCGCCCAGGTACAAGGAAAAATACGTGTTTGGCTGGTTCGGCCGGATCAATCGTTGGTACGGTTTCCATAAAGAAAGGCCAGTTTTTGAACTGGCCTTTCTTTATGGAAACGATTATAAGGTTTCTTTTTTCTTGTTGCCATCGATGACGCGAAAAGGTCTCCGCTTCTTTTTGGACGTTTTGCTTTTGCTCTTGTTGTTTCTCGGAAAAGCGGGACGAGAGACGGAACCCATCCGAAGCAGCCAGCGCGGTGGAAACTTGTATAAGTAATAGACGATCCCGATGATCAACAAGGGAATGATAATGGATAAAGGTGATCGAAACAGCTCGACGAAGAAGCCGATGGCGACAAGGGAAATCAGAAGATAGTGCCATCCTTTTGAGGTTGAACTGTGCATCAACCCATCACCCTCTCATAACCCTAAGCGGATTCTTTAAAGACTCGAATGTGCAAAGGTCGCTTGCCGGGAGGCCATTTCCCCTTCGACGCGGGCATCCAGTTCCAGCATGCGTTTAAAGGCAGCGATGGCTACTTCCACTTGTTCATCCGTAGGTTCTCGGGTCGTCAGTTTTTGCAGCCACAGGCCGGGGTAGCCGAGATAAGTGAGAACGGGGATGTCGCGCACCGCATTGGTCGCCCGAAGCAACTCATAGGAAAGTCCGAGCACGACGGGAATGAGCAGCAATCGCGTGAGGATGCGATCCCATACATTGTCGTAGCTGAAGAAAGAGTAGACGATCACTCCGACAATGATCGACAGAATAATGAAACTGCTCCCGCACCGATAATGCAGGGTGGATTGTTTCTGCACATTCTTTACTGTTAATTCTTGCCCTAACTCATAGGTGCTAATCACTTTGTGTTCGGCTCCATGATATTGAAAAACTCGTTTGATCAGAGGAGCCTGGGAGATCATCCACAGATAGGTGAGTAACAGAGCCGTCTTGATTGCGCCTTCGATTAAATTTTGCAGGATCAGATTTTCTACGTAACGATCAAATAACACACTTGCCAGAAAAGCGGGGAGAGCGGTAAAGATGATTTTGCCGAAGAGCAAAGACAACACACCGACCACAGCAACCCCAAAGATCATGACGAGTTTGGACTCTTTTTGTTCTGCTTCCGCTTGAGAGGAGGAAACTTCATTTTCATCTTCGTCTTCTTCCAATTCAAATTTTTCCGAGGCGAACTGCAGATGTTTTGCGCCTGACGCACTGGCTTCAATCAGAGATACGATCCCGCGGATCATCGGGATTTTTTTTAGGAAATCCAATGAAGGGGATTGTTTTTTGAATACTTCGTATGTTTCGATTCGACCATCTTTCCGGCGGATTGCCGTAACTTGTGAATAGCGGCCGCCGAACATGACGCCTTCGATGACAGCTTGGCCGCCATAGAGGATTGGTTTGTCAGCCACTGACGATATGCACCACCTTCGAAAGGTTGTCAATCTCACGTCTACTAAGGTGTCTTTATTCTAACATAAAGTAGGGGTGTTCGGTATGGTGTAGAGTTGAAACCATGGACAAATGAAGATAAACATGGGAGAATATAATAATGCCCGGATGATTGTCCAACCGAGTTCCCCGCTTTTGTGATACAATGACGGGAGGAATGTGGGGAGGTGGCCCGATGGTTAAAGTACTGGTTCTCCATGGTCCCAACCTGAATCGACTGGGAAAGAGAGAAACCGGTGTGTACGGGAAAGTGACACTGGATGAAATCAACGAACGATTGGTACACAAAGGAAAAGAATGGGGGCTCCACGTCAGTTTCGCCCAAAGCAACATGGAAGGTGAACTGATCGATTACATTCACAAAGCCGATGGCGAGTTTGATTACATAATTTTTAATCCGGGTGCCTATACCCATTATAGTTATGCTTTGCGGGACGCCATTGCGTCAGTTGATGTGCCCGTTTTCGAAGTGCATTTATCCAATATTCACGCTCGAGAACCATTCCGTCACACATCTGTAACCGCACCTGTATGTCACGGCCAGATCGCCGGTTTCGGGCCGCTTAGTTACGAATTGGCGCTTGCCGCGATACATGGATTGACAGAAGGTGAGGCGGATCATAATAAGGGGTGAAATGATGGAACAGCGAATCGCGCGTCTCAGAAAGCAGATGCATGATAGAGGCATCCGGGCCATGCTGGTCAGTCATCCGGTAAACCGGCGCTATATTACCGGATTTACCGGTTCTGCGGGCCTCGCTTTAATCACGGCCGAGGAGGCTGTGCTGGTCACCGATTTCCGCTATCTCACGCAAGTGAAAGAACAGGCTCCCCATCTCTCGGTGTCCGAGCATAAAGGGCAGATTTTTGGAGCGGTCGCCGAAGCGTGCCGGAAACTGGGTATCCAATCTCTGGCTTTTGAGCAGGACCATTTGACTTATGCCCAGCATAAACAACTGGAAGAGGCATTGGACGGGATTCCTACCCAGCCGGTGAGCGGTCTGGTGGAACAGCTGCGCATGATCAAGGACGAAGAGGAGCTGGCGATCATCCGTCAAGCAGCGAGGATTGCCGATCAAACCTTTGAACAGATCGTCAAAGAGATCCAACCGGGAATGCGGGAAACGGAGATCGCGATGCGCCTCGAATTCATCATTCGTGAAATGGGAGCGTCTTCTTCTTCGTTCGACATCATCGTGGCATCCGGGAAGCGTTCTGCTTTGCCTCACGGAACAGCCAGTGACAAAAGGCTGGAAAAAGGGGATCTCGTTACCCTGGACTTCGGTGCTTATTACAAAGGTTATGCTTCGGATATCACCCGCACGATCGTGTTGGGGAAACCAAGCGAGAAGCAAAAAGAAATTTATGATATTGTATTAGAGGCGGGCAAGCTCGCGATCAGCGCCATTCGACCGGGCATCACGGGCAGGGAAGCCGATGCGGCCGCGCGGGATTATATTGCCCGGCACGGTTACGGAGGCTATTTTGGTCACGGAACCGGTCACGGACTCGGCTTGGAAGTGCATGAAGCCCCACGCCTCTCTCCCCAAGGGGATACCCCTCTGGCTCCCGGTATGGTGGTTACGGTTGAACCCGGCATCTATCTTCCTGATTTTGGTGGGGTGCGGATTGAGGATGATGTGCTTGTCACCGAAGCCGGGGGCGAAGTTCTCACCCACTGCACCAAAGAACTTATCATTATCGACTGATGATCTGGAGGAAAAAAGATGATTAGTGTAAACGATTTTCGCACTGGTTTAACCATTGAACTAGATGGTGATGTATGGCAAGTAATGGAATTCCAGCATGTAAAACCCGGAAAAGGTGCGGCTTTTGTTCGTTCCAAACTGCGCAA
Organism: Lihuaxuella thermophila; assembly: GCF_900110165.1. Classification (GTDB taxonomy): domain Bacteria; phylum Bacillota; class Bacilli; order Thermoactinomycetales; family Thermoactinomycetaceae; genus Lihuaxuella; species Lihuaxuella thermophila. Next base: position 204,215 of record NZ_FOCQ01000007.1, on the reverse strand, counting down.
TATGCGGAACGGAAACATTCAAGAGCGCACGTTCCGAGCGGGGGAAAAAGTGCCGAGAGCGATGGTGGAAACCCGTCAGATGCAATATCTCTATGAAAGCGGCGGCGAGTACACGTTCATGGACAATGAAACCTATGATCAAATCACGCTTCCTGCTGAACGCTTAAAATACGAGCTCAACTTCCTGCAAGAGAATATGAACGTCCAACTGATTATTTTTAAAGGCGAGACAATCGGAGTTCAGCTGCCGAACACGGTGGAACTGGAAGTGGTGGAAACCGATCCCGGAATCCGCGGCGATACCGCTACAGGCGGAAGCAAACCGGCAAAACTGTCCACCGGCTTCGTTGTGCAAGTTCCGCTGTTCATCAACGTTGGGGATCGCATCGTTGTCGATACACGCTCCGGCGAATACGTGTCCCGCGCTTAACGCCATTCCCGAAAAACCTCTGCAGCTTCAAGGCTTCAGAGGTTTTTCTGTAGCTGAGCACGGCCCGCTGGAGGGTTCCCCCGTCGGTTGGTACAGGCTGTTCAATTCTTGTTGCATCATGATCCCGAAAGGAGTGTCCGGTGATGAAAATTGTATCCATTGAACCGACCCCCAGTCCCAACGTCATGAAATTGAATCTGGATGAATCATTGCCGCCGGGAAAGAGTTATAACTTTTCGCTGGCCAGCAAGGAGCAAGCTCCCGGTTATATCCAAAAATTGCTGATGATCGAGGGCGTGATAGGCGTTTTCCAAGTTCTCGATTTCATTTCATTGGAACGACATCCCAAAGCGGATTGGCAAACGGTTTTATCCAAAGCGCGCGAAGCATTGGGCGAAGCCGACGGTAAAAGTCAAATGGCTCCGGTTGCCGGAGAAGCCGAACGAACAGCAGCAGAATCTTTTGGTGAAGTAACTGTCTACATTCAGAAACTGAAAGGTATACCTATTCAAGTCAAATGTGTGAAAGACGGGGAGGAAGTGCGGGTCGGTTTGCCGGAACGTTTTAAGGAAGCCGTGATGAAGGCCCAATCGGCCACTACCAACCTTGTGTTTGAGCGAAAATGGGAAGAGCAGAGCCCGCGTTACGGAAACCTTCAGGAGGTGGGTGAACAAGTAGCCGAAGAGATTGCCGCCGCGTATGACGAGGTGCGTCTAAAATCCCTGGTCGAGGCGGCTTTTGCGCCGGAAAATGAGCGGCAGACCAAACGGGAAGGCATCTCCGTCCAAGACGTGTTATCAGCCTTGGATCATCCGGAGTGGGAAAAACGATATGCCGCCTTAGAACAAATGGAGCCAACGCTTGAAGCCATCCCTGTCCTGGATAAAGCGCTCGGTGATGAAAAAACGGCGATTCGGCGCCTGGCCGTTGTCTATCTCGGGTTGATCGGAGAAAAAGAGGTCCTTCCATATCTTTATCGTGCGCTTAAAGATCCCTCAGCGATTGTGCGCAGAACTGCAGGAGACTCCTTATCAGACATGGGAGATCCGGATGCGACTCCTGCCATGTGCGAAGCTTTGAGAGACAAAAACAAACTCGTCCGCTGGCGCGCAGCCCGGTTTTTATACGAGGTGGGTGACGAAACGGCGATTCCGGCCTTAAAAGAAGCTGTCAACGATCCGGAGTTTGAAGTGCGAATGCAGGCTCAAATTGCTTTGGAGCGCATCGAACGCGGGGAAGAGGCGAGCGGAACCGTATGGCAGCAAATGACCAGAAGCATTTCCGGGGAGAAAAAGGGAAACGATTAAACGGGCTCTCGCTCATCGATGTGTATGCGTCCAGTTCTTGTACTGGGCGTTTTTTATTTTTATATCAACCTCTGTGGCTTCACTGGAGTTTGGATGGGAATTGCCTCATTTGGAAAAAATATGTGACGGGATAGAGGTGAAGTGATGAGAGGTTTTTTTCATAAGGACAACCAGCAAAGAAAAGAAAATGCCAACGGCCTGGATACCAGCCTCAGCAAAAATATCGAACGGATCCAAGAAATCTTTTACCACAGCAGTGATTTGATCATACGGGAAATCCAAATCGGCAAAACCGAACCGATCAAAGCCGGAATCATTTATATTGAAGGTCTGGCCGATCTCCCGTCCATCCATGATTACATCATGGAATCATTGATGTTGGACATGGATGAGACCAATAGAAAGCAGCAGAATTATTTTGACTTCATCAAACAACAAGTTCTTACGATCGGGGATATTGCGTATATTTCCGACTTCGATTCCCTGATTAAAGCCATTTTGAATGGCGGCGCCGTCATACTCCTCGATCAGCAAGCTCAAGGCATTCATGCCAAAGCGAAGGGATGGAAAGACCGCGATATATCGGAGCCCCACTCCCAAACTTTGGTTCGTGGCCCAAGGGAAGGATTTACAGAAACATTTTCAACGAATACTTCATTGATTCGCCGAAAAATCAAGCTGCCGGATTTATGCCTGGAAACATACACCATCGGACGTATGACGCAAACGGAAGTCGGAATTATGTACATCAAAGGGACTGCCGGTGAACATATCGTTCAGGAAGTGCGAAAACGCATTCGGAGCATCGATATGGACGGCGTCTTGGAGAGCGCCTATATCGAGGAAATGATCCAGGATCACTCCCTCACGCCTTTTCCAACCATTTACAATACCGAACGTCCCGATGTCGTGGCCGCTGCTTTGTTGGAAGGGCGTGTGGCCATTCTGACCCAGGGTACTCCGTTCGTTTTGGTAGTCCCAGCACTATTTAACCAATTCTATCAATCACCTGAAGATTATTATCACCGTGCGGATATCAGTACGTTGATCCGTTTGCTCCGATTACTGGCATTATTTATCGCATTTTTGGGTCCCTCCTTATATGTGGCTATCACCACGTTTCATCAAGAGATGTTGCCGACACCACTCCCGGTCGGATTGGCGGCCCAGAGAGAGGGGATCCCCTTTCCTGCTTTTGTTGAAGCACTGCTCATGGAAACCACTTTTGAGATTTTGCGTGAGGCGGGAATTCGGATGCCTCGTGCGGTAGGCCAGGCCATCTCCATCGTGGGAACTGTTGTCATCGGTGATGCCGCCGTCAACGCGGGACTTGCTTCTCCGGCCATGGTGATCGTGGTTTCCATCACCGCGATTTCCAGCTTTATTATTCCGTCCTATGATATGTCCATCTCCATTCGGATTTTACGGTTTCTTATCATGGCTTTGGCGTCTTCCTTTGGTTTGTTCGGGATATTTGTGGGCATTTTTGCGCTCGTCCTGCATTTGTGCAGTCTCAGTTCTTTCGGCGTTCCGTATACGGCGCCATTCGCTCCGTTCATCGTTTCCGACCAAAGGGATGCGTTATTTCGTTTTCCCCAATTGGGCCTGATGTTTCGACCCCATCTCATCAGAAGAACGAAAAAGAAACATTCCACCTTTTTCAACCCGACTTCGTAATCAAATGGACCATCGTTTTTTGGGGGAAGGGATTTGCAAATGAAAAAGGTTCTGATCCCGATCCGGGTCTGCATGATCCTGATCCTGCTCACCGGATGTTGGAACCGGCGGGAATTGAATGACCTGGCCATTAACTCCGCCCTGGGGATTGATAAAAGCGGGGACCAATATTTGTTAAGTGCCCAGGTCATCAACCCGGGACAAATCTCTCCCGGAAGAGGGGGCGGGGGAGGAAATTATGCCCCGGTCACCACATATCGGACAAAAGAAATGACCATATTTAACGCCCTTCGAAAAATGTCCAGGCAAACCCCGCGCAAGCTCTACCAGGGACACATGCGGATGCTGATCATCGGGGAAGATGTGGCCAGAGAAGGAATTGCCGAGGTGGTCGATTTCATCGAGCGGGACCATGAGTTTCGCAGCAATTTTTTTATTGTGGTGGCTAAAGGAACACGGGCGGAAAAAATATTGAGCACCCTGACGCATATTGAAAAAAATCCTGCGGAAAAAATGTTTCGTTCTTTAGAAATGTCGGCCAAAGCATGGGCTCCCACGGTAGAGGTTCGTTTGGATCAATTGGTCTCCGAATTGATCAGTCCGGGAAAAAATCCCGTATTAACGGCCATTCAACTGAATGGCGATATTGAAGAAGGCATGACCGTAGATAAGTTGGAAAGCGTTCCCCCGCCCAGTATATTGCAATATGGCGGCAGTGCCGTGTTCAAAAAGGATGTTCTGGTTGGATGGTTCAATGAAAACGAGAGCAAAGGATATAACTACGCAATGGGCAATGTAAGAAGCACCACCGGCTTTGTGAGAGATCCAAGGGGAGGAAAAATTCTGGGAGAGGTGATACGAACCAAAGCAAGGATCGAAACCCGGGTTCAGAACGGAAACCCAAAAGGGAGCGTATTCGTCGAGGTTACCGCGAACATTGGGGAAGCGATGGGCAACATCGATATTACCGATCCCAAGACGATCGATTGGTTCGAAAATGAATCCGAAGAAAAAATCGGCTCCCTTATTCAAAGCTCCATCGCAAAAGCAAAAAAATGGAAAACGGATGTTTTCGGTTTTGGAGAAGCACTGCAACGCTCCAATCCAGACTATTGGGCCGGTGTGGAAAAAGATTGGGATCAGACATTTGCCAAACTGCCGGTAGAGGTTCAGGTCGATTTTCGTATCAAGCAAATTGGAACGGCCAATCAGCCTATTCTCAAAAGATTAAAGGAGTAAGTTAATATGGCAGTCGCTGTCATTCTCCTCCTTGCAGCCTTAGTGGCCGGGTTGGAAATACGGCCTTTGATCAGGAAAAGAATGAAAAAAGAGTGTTGGTCGTTTGCCGTGTTGTCGGCGATCGCCACAACGCTTGCCATTTTCATGGTGTCGGAAGTGAATATGCCCAATCCGCTCAATGGAATCTCCGTTTTATATCAACCGCTGCATGATTGGCTGTCTGCGCTTCTCAGATAACCCGGGGGGATCTCGCTATGCTGGAAAAGGGAAAAATCAGCATTCGGCAATTTTCGATATTGGCCTGTTTATGTACCATCGGCAGTTCTGCGTTGCTGATCCCGGCGATCCTTGTTTCTGAAGCAAAGCAAGATGCCTGGTTGGCCGGTATACTCGGCTTAGGGATCGGCCTGTTGCTGACCAGGTTATACAGTGCTTTGGGAGCACGCTTTCCTCATATGACGTTTGTTCAATACAGCGAAAAGCTCCTTGGCAAATGGATCGGCAAAACGTTTTCCCTGTTGTTTGTTTTCGCTGTTCCCTTTATCTTAACAGCTTTTATGCTTCGGGACATCGCCGATTTTATCACGACGCAAATTATGCCGGAAACCCCGATTATCGCCATTGAACTTCTTACCTTGAGCATCTTTGTCCTGGCTGCGCGCATTGGAATTCAACCGATCGCACGTGCATCGGAAATTTTTTTCCCTGGGTGATCTTGCTTTTTTTAACACTTGTATTCCTGACTTCTTTTGACATCGAGTTTGCAAGGATCCAGCCTGTGCTGGGTAAAGGCGTGAAGCCTGTCTTGAGAGCCGTCATGGATTTTGTAGGTTTTCCTTTTCTCGAACTCGTTTATTTATTGATGATATTCCCTTTTGTCAATCGGACAGACAAGGCTGGAAAAGCGTTTTTGACCGGTACAGCGGTTGGCGGAGGAATTTTAATTGTCATCATACTCCTGTCCATATTGGTTTTAGGAGTCAGTTACACGGAGCTTCAACAATATCCTCTTTATGCGCTGGGACAGAAGATTACGATAGCGGGTTACATAGAACGCATGGAATTGATTGTGGCCGGATTCTGGATCATCACGATCTTTTTCAAGGGAGTGATTTGCAACTATACCATGACGTTGGGGTTGGCACAAGTATTGGATTTGCGCGATTATCGGCCTATAACCATACCGCTTGGCATATGCGCCCTTCTGTTTTCCCTCATGATCCCGAATATCGTTTCTTTCATGAAGTTCACCAATGAGATCTGGTTTTTTCACATCCTCCCATTTGGAGGGCTTTTTCCATTGCTCCTGTTCGGGCTCGCAGCTATCAAAAACAGTTAACCAAGCAACTGGGTCATTTGTTTCCACCGGATACAGATTCCCGATCCATAAGCATCGTTGTACCAAAATGGTCAAGCCTGTTGTAAGGGCTTTCATCCATCCGTTGAGATCCAACGGATTTCCTTTATTTGGATGAGGGAAATACAATAAAATATCATTGCCAATAATGCGAAAATAAAATAATATAAAGACACCAAAACAAATTCATCTGATAATCTTAAGAATGTGATGAGAGGATATCCCATGAAATTAACCCAGCAGTTTAAAGTCAAAAAAACGTATGAGGAAGTCGCTGACTATCTTAAAGAACAAATCTTGTCCGGCGTATACCAACCCGGTGAGCGGCTGCCATCCCTGCGTGAGTTGGGAGAAAGGTTGGGTGTGGGACAATCGACCATTCGCGAAGCCATCAGTTCTCTCAAAACAATGGGTTTGGTGACGATCCAGCAGGGGGGAGGAACATTTGTTACACCCTATAAGCCGGAAGAATTGCTATCTGCTTTTGAAACCATTCAACCGGTAACGAAACAAGATATCATCAGCTTGCTGGAAGTTCGAAAGATCATTGAAATCGGCATAGTCCGTTTGGCGGCAGAAAGATCTACAGAAGAAGATACCGCTAACATGGAAGAAGCCTTAAATGAGATGGAACGGGCACTCGTCAATGGTGAATTGGGGGACAAAGCCGACTGGAAGTTTCATTATTCTTTGGCAACCGCCTCTCACAATCCCATCCTCGAGTCCATCATGCAGTCCATCTCAGAAACGATGGAAAAAACACTGAAAGCAAGCCGACAAAAATTATATGAAACAGAAGGAAACCCCGAGCGGTTACTTTCTGAACATAAGGATATATATCAAGCGATTGTAAATAAAGATGCGAAACGCGCAGAGGAAGCCATGCTTTATCACCTGCTAGGCGTAGAGAAAGAAATGCTGAAATAATTTTTTTCGAATAACTCATCTGATAACCTGATGATTTGAAGGCGTTGTTTTGAACCAACTCATCATATGACCTGATGTTTTATTTCACTCTACGATTCGCGTTTAACCGGAAACGGTAAACGATATACATTCATCCCTATTTCAATGAAGAGAGGTGTTCTTGATGCAAACCTGGACACAAGTGTATGATCCCCTGGGAACTTTAGGACTGTCAGCGTTGGTCGCATTGATCCCGATCGTCTTCTTTTTCCTTGCTCTGGCCGTTTTCCGCATGCGTGGTTATACGGCCGGAACCGTTACTGTCCTGCTGTCTCTGTGTTTAGCTGTTTTCGTCTACCACATGCCTGTATCCATGGCAATTGCAGCGACCGCTTATGGATTTGCTTATGGCATATGGCCGATTGCCTGGATTATTGTAAGCGCTGTCATTTTGTATAAAGTTACCGTTAAAACCGGTCAGTTTGATATCATCCGTTCTTCTCTTCTGTCCATTACAGAAGACCAGCGTTTACAGATGCTCCTTGTGGCATTTTCCTTTGGAGCATTTCTGGAAGGCGCGGCCGGATTTGGTGCACCCGTAGCGATCACAGCCGCTCTTCTGGTCGGGCTTGGATTTCATCCGCTCTATGCCGCCGGATTGTGCCTGATTGCCAATACAGCACCTGTAGCGTTTGGGGCCATGGGAATTCCCATTACCGTTGCTGGCCAAGTAACAGGTTTGGATGCGTTTGAAATCGGACAAATTGCGGGACGGCAACTTCCCCTGTTATCTATCATTGTTCCTTTCTGGCTGGTTTTCATGATGGACGGGATCCGTGGCATTCGGGAAACATGGCCTGCCATCCTGATCACCGGCGGTTCATTCGCGATTACCCAATTTTTCACTTCGAACTATATTGGTCCCGAACTGCCGGATATCACTTCTGCCCTGGTCAGTATGCTTTCCCTGTCCCTTTTTCTGAAAGTTTGGAAGCCCAAACACACTTCTCACTCCCCTTATGCAAAAATAAAGACAAATACAGAGACAAGCTATTCAAAAGGTCAAATATTTAAGGCATGGTCTCCGTTCCTCATTTTAACGGTCTTGGTCACACTGTGGAGTCAAAAGTCTGTGAAAGAAACATTAAGCTTCGTTACGATCAAATTCAAAGTTCCGGGACTTGATCAGCTAATCCTGAAAACTCAACCCATTGTCGAAAAAGTGACACCTTACACTGCAGAATTTAAATTGGATCTGATCGGAACCGCGGGTACTGCGATCTTTATTTCGGCCATTCTCTCTGCGATGGTGCTGCGATTAAAGCCAAAATCATTTTTCGCTGTATTCCGGGAAACGTTCGTTGAGCTGCGTTGGCCGATCGTGACCATCGGAATGGTGCTCGGCTTTGCCTTTATCGCGAACTATTCCGGCCAATCGGCAACCTTGGGACTGGTATTAGCCGGAACAGGTGCATGGTTTCCGTTTTTCTCTCCCTTTCTGGGCTGGCTGGGTGTCTTTTTAACCGGCTCAGACACCTCAAGCAATGCACTGTTTAGTAACTTACAGCAAATTACCGGGAGGCAGATTGGTGTGAACGAAGCATTGCTGGTGGCGGTCAACTCCACAGGAGGTGTGACCGGAAAAATGATTTCTCCACAATCGATCGCAGTCGCCTGTGCTTCGGTAGGTCTGGTCGGAAAAGAATCGGATTTATTCCGCTTCACAGTAAAGCATAGTATTTTATTTGCGATTATTATCGGAATCCTCACATATCTACAGGCCTATCTCGTTCCTTGGATGCTGCCGTAAAGAGTGGATCATCCGGAGAGAGCGGCAAAGCAACGGTACTCAACCCTTGATCCCGTTCTCTCCCTCGCTTCTTGTTTACAGAAATAAAGAAAGGAGAGGAGAAAAATCAGATGAGAGTTTCTCTGTTTATTACTTGTTTGTGTGATGCGATCTATCCACAGGTGGGAGAGGCGATGGCCCGCTTGTTAAACAGATACGGAATCCGCCTCGATTTTCCTGAATCCCAGACATGTTGCGGACAGCCGCCATTTAATACGGGCTACTGGGATGCAGCGAAAGAATCAGCGAAGACCATGATCCGGGCATTTGCAGAAAGCGACTTTGTCATTGCGCCTTCCGGATCTTGCGTCGGGATGATTCATCATCATTATCCCACCCTCTTTAAAGATGATCCGGAGTGGCTGAAAAAAGCCCGTCATCTCATTGAAAAAACGTATGAATTCAGCCAATTTCTCGTCCATGTACTCGATATTCAAGACGTAGGCGCTACGTTCCCTCATAAGGTGACCTATCATCCTTCCTGCCATGGAAGCCGCCTTTTAGGGGTCAAAGAAGAGCCTTACACACTTTTATCCCATGTAAGAGGATGCGAATTGATCCCCCTTCCCTTTGCCGAGGATTGCTGTGGCTTCGGCGGGACATTTTCGGTCAAACTTCCCGATGTTTCGGGAGCAATGGTCTGTGAAAAAGTCCGGCATATCACGGAAACAAAAGCAGAGGTGCTGGTTGGTTTGGATATGGCCTGCTTGATGAACATCGCGTGCAGGCTTCAGCATGAAGGCAAGACGATCCGGGTCATGCATCTTGCCGAGCTGCTCTACGAAGGAGTGAAACAGAACGCATGAGTGAGTTTCAAACAAGTCACACCCTCAAAGATCGGATACAGATTGCACTGAACGACGATTTTCTGCGAAATGCCGTCAAGTTTACCACTGAAAGGTTGCGTAAAAATAAACAAGCGGCTACGGAAGAACTGGGAAATTGGGAAGAATGGAGAGCTCGTGGTCAGGAAATTCGATCACATACCATTGCCAATCTCGACTACTACCTTTCTCTGTTTGTAAAGAACGCCCGTGCTGCGGGTTGTTATGTTCATTTTGCCGCCACCGCACAAGAAGCTGTCGACATCACGCTGAAAATTATGGAAGCAAAACAAGCGAAGTCGGTAGTCAAATCCAAATCCATGGTATCAGAAGAGGTGCACATCAACCATTTTTTACAGAAAAATGGCATTGAGGTCGTTGAAACGGATTTGGGTGAATATATCATTCAATTGGCTGGCGAAACCCCCTCTCACATCATTATTCCGGCCATCCACAAAAATAAAGAGCAGGTGGCGGAGTTGCTTTCCAGAGAGGCCGGAAAGCCTCTGCCCGCCGATACAGCGGTTTTGGCCGGATTTGCCCGCTCCAAACTGCGCGAAAAGTTTCTTCAAGCCGATATTGGAATCACCGGTTGCAACTTTGGCATAGCGGAAACAGGTTCGATCGTTCTGTTTTCGAATGAAGGGAACGCACGAATGGTAAGTACCCTCCCTAAAACACATATCACGATGATGGGAATGGAACGGATTATTCCCTCTTTGGAAGATCTTGAAGTGATGGCACAACTCCTGCCACGGGCGGCAACAGGTCAAAAGTTAACCGTCTATATGTCGGTAATCAGCGGACCTAAACGTCTCGATGATCTAGACGGACCGGAGGAATTGCATATCATCATTCTGGATAACGGCCGTTCCAATCAACTCGGTGACCCCGAATTTCAGGAAGTGCTTCATTGTATTCGCTGCGGGGCATGTTTGAATGCTTGTCCGGTTTACCGTCACATCGGCGGCCACGCTTATGGAGGGGTCTACAGCGGCCCCATTGGTGCGGTATTAACCCCTTTGCTGCAGGAAGACAAAAAAACATGGGGCGAGTTAGCCAACGCTTCCAGTCTGTGCGGAGCTTGTTATGAAGCATGTCCGGTAAAAATCCCGTTACACGATATGCTGGTATACATTCGCCGCCGCAATGTGGAAGAAGGTCTTCCCCCTAAGTCCGAAAAGTGGGGAATGAACGCTTTTAAAAAGATCGCGTCTCATCATAAGCGGTTTCGTCTGGCCATGAAAGCCGCCCGATGGAGCCAGAAATTCCTGGCCGGGACAGACGGGATTACAGCCAGGATCGGGCCGCTGAAAGGATGGAATATGTATCGGATTGCACCGAAGATAGCCAACCGTTCCTTTCGTGACTCTTGGGATCATTTGAATCAGGAGTTACAACAAGAAAAAGCTGACATCTCGTCCGTTCAATCGCGATTAAAAGAGATGTTGGCTAAACGGGGGGAGAAGGATGAGTCTTAAAGAGAATCGGGAAATCATTGCAGAGTTAGACCGGGAATCGAAACAGAAGGAAGCCGTTTTTATAGCACGTATTGCCCAGCGGTTAGGCCATTCCCGGGTGCAAACCGCGCCTCACAGAAATGTACGGGGAGTTCCTGAGTTTTGGAAAGATTACCATCTGGAAAAACCGGAACGGATATCATTGTTTATGAAAAATTGGGAGTCTCTTGGGGGAACAGCCAGGCGATTCTCAACCTCGGATGATTTGACATCGTATATTCAACAAGTGGCATTTAAACTGCAAGCAAAAAGAATGATCCGCTGGGGACATCCCTTTTTGGACCATATCGGGATTGATGAGAAGCTGAAAGATATGGAAAACATTGTTTGGGAGATCCGGAATAAATCCGGCCTACTCATCGGAGCCGCAGGTGCGGATCTTGGCATTGTCGTCGCAGACTATGCCATCGCGCACACCGGAACGATTGTGGTGGTCTCAAGTGCGACAAAAGGCCGCTCCGTCAGCCTGCTACCCACCGCTTTAATGGTTATCGTACGTACAAAAGATATTAAAACCAAAATGGGAGAAGTTTTATCCGAGATTCAACAAGGGAGAGAAATGCCGGCCGGAATTCATTTTATTACCGGACCGAGTCGTTCCGCCGATATCGAAAATGATTTGACCATTGGTGTTCACGGTCCGGGCATTGTTTACGCGTTGATCATAGATTAACACTCCCCTACGTAAACGCAGGGGCTTCTTGGGCCATCTCCCCGCAACCGGGAACAGACCGTGAGCCCCGCGGCGATGAATCCCAACCCTTCTTGCACCATGTTTGTAGCATTGATGTCCCGATCATGATGAACGCCATATCCCGGGCATGCCATTCCCGTCGTTTCAGCTCTTCTGCTTCTCAGTTTTCGGATCCACAACAAGCACAACACTGACCGGATGGAAGGCATATCCCACTTTTACAAGGGTTCTTCCGTACTATTTTGCTTAATTGGAGCCTTGCGGGAACATGTTGCCTGTTAACCAAAATTCAGTCCTTCGGGTTGACCCGCAATCCCGCCAACGCAATTCCTGAATGCCTCGGGGTAAAAATGCAAGAAAAAGGACATTTGAGAGACTTCGCAGTTTTTAAACCACTGGTGAAAACCACTGGTTTTTTTTTCGGTGAAGACAATGAAAAGAAATGAATCCATGACCTGCCCAAACAAAAGATGAGAGGATGTTTCTCTCATGTCAAATCCATTTGCGGTGAATACTAAAAAAAGATTCCAACGAACGGAGGGAGTTGCTTGCAACAATACATATTGATCTTTTTTCAAACGCTGCTCGCTTTTGGAACCATCTTCGTGCTGACCAAGATTCTCGGAAAACAGCAAATCGCAGAGATGACGTTATTTGAGTACGTGAACGGAATAACCTTTGGGAATATTGCCGGCGCGCTTGCGATCGACCTCGAAGGAAAAATCGGCTACTACTGGTTCGGCCTGGTTTTGTTTGGTTTATTGACATTGTCAATCTCCTATCTGTCATTAAAAAGCCGACGGGCCAGAAAAATTTTTACCGGAGATCCCGTTATTGTCATGAAGGACGGACAAATACTGGAAGGGAATCTGAAAAAAACCAGATTTACGATGAGTGAAATCATGCAGCTGCTTCGTCAAAAAAATGTATTTGACCTGTCCCAGGTTCAATTTGCCATTCTGGAAAATGACGGTTCCCTGTCCGTCATGTTGAAACCTGAATTTCAGCCGTTTACTCCAGGGAACATGTCAAACTCGGGGTCAAAGGTACAGCAAGTGCCGATGGAGCTGGTGGTCGACGGACAAGTGATTTACGAAAATCTGCGCAAAATCGGGCAATCCGGCAAATGGCTGCTGGAACAAATCCAAAAACAGAAGCCTGTCCGTTCCATACGAGATGTGTTTTACGCTGCAATCGAAAGTGATGGGAAGCTATATATCGATCTGCGTGAGGATCGTTCCATACAGATTGGTTCCTAAGAATAATCTCTGATCCATACAACGCTGATCCATTGAGTCTATGCATAAAAGTCTATGTATAAAAATGTGTCTACAATCGCAAAATGAGCTTTGTAAGGAGGAAAAATATGACTACCCATTCGAAAGTAAGGCAAACGCTGGCCTGTTTGGAAGGCGCCAAAGCAACGATGGATGTGTATGGTGAAATTTCGCAAGATGAGCAGGCACGTAAAATTTTTCACCGAAACTCACAAAAACTGGACTTGGTTTTGGATCGTTTGAAGAAGCGGGTTCGGGATCTTGAGTTTGAGGAGCCGCAGTTTAAAGGATTTTAAGGGAAGGAGAGGAAAAGTGTGCCGGAATGGCTGCAGATTATCATTCGATCGGTGGTATTAATTGCTTTTTTAATCGTGTTGACAAGGGTTGTAGGCAGAAAAATCGCCGCCCGGATGACATTCTTTGACATTATCTTCGCCATGGTCCTCTCGGTCCTCGCCGCCGCGGTCACCCTGAACCTCATCCATGCGGCGTACGGCTTCATCGCGCTAATTACTTGGGCATTAGCGGGTATTGGCATCAGCTTTCTGTCTATGAAGAGCAAGATGATCCATGAGCTGCTTCACGGAAAAGAGGCTGTTGTGATCAAGCATGGCAAAATCATGGAAGATCAATTAATGAAAATGCGTTTTACTCCTGAAGATTTGCTGCAACAGCTGAGAAGCAAACAAATCTTTAATGTGGCCGATGTGGAGTTTGCCGTGATGGAATCCACAGGCGAGATCAACGCACTTCTGAAATCCAACCAGCAGCCGATCACTCCCAAACATTTGGGTGTGGAAACCGCTCCCCAAACCGGTGCGCAAACCGTGATTATGGACGGAAATATCATGGATGAGGCTTTGAGCACCATGGGACTCAATCGCGGCTGGCTTCGCACCGAATTGGATAAAATCGGGGTTTCCCCGGAAAATGTGTTTCTGGCTCAAGTGGATGCGATGGGGGATTTGTATGTGGACTTGTTTGATGATGCGATTCAGCCCCCTCAACCCACGGCACGCCAGTTGCTATTGACTACGTTGGAACAGGCGAAAGCGGATCTGAAAACTTTTTCTCTGGAGACAGACAATCAAAAAGCGAAGCAGATGTACGATCAATGCGTTAAAGAGCTTGAATCGATCGTCTACGACGTACGGCCGTTGTTGAAATAAACCCGGAGGTGTTTTTATGTCCGATAAAAAAAAGAAAAAGCTAACCCCTGTACAGCAGGAGTACCAGGATTTTGCAAAACAGCGCGAACCGGAGCGCCCGGTCTTGAAGAATTGTTTGATGGCTTTTTTATTCGGGGGCAGCATTTGTTTGGTCGGGCAGTTGATCAGCACATTTTACATGCATTTCTTCGGTTTTAATGAAAAATCTGCCGGTGACCCCACGGTCGCCACGCTTATTTTCATTTCGGTTTTGCTGACTGGGCTGGGTGTCTATGACCATATTGCCCAGGTAGCAGGTGCCGGCACGATCATTCCCGTGACCGGATTCGCCAATGCCATGGCATCGGCGGCGATTGAGCACCGGTCGGAAGGCTATGTGCTCGGGGTTGGAGGCAATATGTTTAAATTGGCAGGCTCGGTGATTGTCTTCGGCACGGTTGCCGCTTTTGTGATTGGAACCATTAAGGTGATCATTATGCAGGTTTTAGGGGGATTTTAGGTGATTCAAGGACGGACGTGGATTTTTTCCAACAAGCCATCGATCGCTGCTTCTGCGGCTGTGGGAGGCCCCTTTGAAGCACAAGGCCCTCTGGCGGACGATTTTGACCTGTTGCACGGAGATCTATGGCTGGGGCAAGACAGCTATGAAAAAGCGGAGAAAAAACTGCTGGAACAAGCTTGCGAACGGGCGATTGACAAAGCGGGGATGAAAAAAGAGGATATCCAGTTTTTCCTGTCCGGAGATCTGATGAACCAGATCATCACCAGCAGCTTTACGGCACGAACGCTATCGGTTCCTTACCTCGGCTTATTTGGGGCATGTTCCAGTTCCATGGAAGGTTTGGCATTGGGAGCTCTGCTTGTCGACAGCGGCAACGCCGACCGGGTTCTGGTGGGCACATCGAGCCACAATGGTGCTGCGGAAAAACAGTTTCGCTATCCGACCGAGTACGGGTCGCAAAAACCTCCCACCGCTCAGTGGACCGTGACCGGAGCCGGGGCAGCCGTGATTACTTCGCAAGAGGGCGATCTCAGAGTCACAGCGGCCACCGTCGGCCGGGTTGTCGACATGGGACTTTCGGATCCATTCAATATGGGGGCGGCGATGGCTCCGGCTGCGGTGGATACGATTGAGGCTCATTTTCGTGACTTACGGTTATCCGTTTCTGAGTATGATCTCATTTTGACGGGTGATTTGGGAAGGGTTGGACACCGGATCGCGGTTGATCTGCTTGACAAACATGGTCTTAAACTCCCGCAAGACCGGTTTGGGGATTGCGGTCTGATGATCTACCGGGAAGATCAGCCGGTTCAAGCGGGAGCCAGCGGATGCGCTTGTTCAGCTTGTGTCACGTACGGACATGTGTTTAACCGGATGAAGAGAGGCGAACTCCGCAAGGTGTTAATTGTGGCCACAGGTGCGTTGCTGTCACCGATCAGCTATCAGCAAAATGAAAGCATTCCGTGTGTTGCCCATGCAGTGGCGATTGAGTCAGTGGGAGGAGTGGGTTCATAATGATCTTTTTTTGGGCATTTGTCGTAGGAGGGCTGATTTGTGTCATCGGCCAGATAATGATGGACGTGTTTAAACTAACCCCCGCACATACCACCAGTACGCTGGTCGTGGTTGGTGCTGTCTTGGACGGATTTGGATTGTATGAACCGCTGATTAAGTTTGCGGGTGCAGGGGCCACCGTTCCCATTACCAGTTTTGGGAACGCTCTGGTGCACGGGGCCATGGTTGAAGCGAATAAATCCGGTTTAGTCGGCGTGATCACAGGGATCTTTGAGGTAACCAGTGCGGGAATATCTTCTGCGATTGTGTTTGCCTTTCTGGCATCGCTGATCTTTAAGCCAAAGGGATAAAACGACCGACAACCGGAACTGCCGGGTGAGTGAATGTGTTATACATTTTAAAAGTGGCAACTCTGTTTATCTTTGCACTCATCGCTCTGCGCTTGATGGGGAAGTCGACATTGGCACAGGTTACGCCTCATGACTTAATGGCGATTGTAATGATCGCAGCACTCGCCACCCAACCGATTTTGGTGGACAGTTTTTCGAAAACCCTGCTGGCCATTGGTCTGGTGGTCGGGATTCATATTCTCTTCGCCAAACTGACCTTGTATCAATGGACCAATCGCTTCATCCTGGGTGAACCCACCATCCTGGTCAAACACGGAAAAATCATTAAGGAAAATCTGCGCCGGTCCCGGTTCTCTCTATCCGAATTACTGGCTGTGATCCGCTCCAGAGGTTACTCCGATATTCGGATGGTCCAATATGCGATTCTCGAACCTACCGGAACGGTTAGCGTTCTTCCCTGGGATGACCTGTATCCGGTCACTCCGAGAGACTTAAAATTAAACATCCCTCATCGGGGGTTAGCTCTTTCTCTTGTTGTGGACGGTCAAATTCAGACCCGAAATTTAAGACTGATCGGCCGGGACGAGAAGTGGCTGAGACAAGAGCTGCAGAAAAAGGGATACCGGGACGTTCAGCATGTCATGTATGCGGCAACAACAGACCGGGAACCCGGTCTCTATGTGGATGACGGAACAGGCACATGTACATGAGATTCTTAAATCGGAGTATCTTCAAAATAAGGAAATCTCTCATCCTGTTCCCAGGACTCCACTATACTGAGAGCTTGTTGATAGGGCATTCCCCGTCCCATAAGAAATGAAATGGCACCGATCTGGTACAAAACGTGGCGTAACGATTGCCCTGCTCCAAATTCGATGATTCCGTGGTAAACGGCCGGAGATATGGCTGACAGTACGGGAAAGCCATGATGATGATCGTGCATGACCCCATTCCTCCCTTCTGCTGGATATGGTCAATATATGGGCGAAAAACGGATTTGGTTACAAAGGGGGAGCCAATCTCCTTACCGTTGAGTGCCAGTTGAAGTTCGCGTGACATTGAAATGAACAGGATGAGGACGTGTAACTCCGTGGGATTACACGTTTTTTTATTCCGTGTTTTTGCTCAATTTTTAGTCAGGGGTCAGCCTTATTCAATAACATTACAAATGGAGATTACAAACTTTACTATGAACAGGCTTGAAACATGACATCTGGATGCCGGAGAGCGTTGGTGTACCTGACTAATTTATCTTTTTCACCTAAAATTATAAGCTGAAAATCTATTGTAAATACATTTACCAGTTCGAAGCATTCCAATTGACTGACAACGAAAATCATGCCATAATTAAAACACATAGTAACGTTACTATTCCGGGTAGTAATTTTCACGATCCATTTGGTAGCGCTGTCATTTTTCTGAAAATTGGGAAGGGAGAAAGGGCAATGAAGGGAAGGTTTATGAAAAAGATTGTAACCGGATTACTGGCATCCAGCTTGCTTGTTGGCATGGCGGGATGTTCGGGTGACCCGGGCGGATCGAGTGCCAGCGGAAAAGTGGAGTTAAAAATAGGTACATGGGCTGGCGCACAGGAGCTGAAAGAGTTTCAAGGAATCGTAGATCAACTGAATCAACAATCAAAAAATTATCATTTAACCATTCAGAGTATTCCAGCCGACTACTACAAAAAAATTCAGACCATGGCAGCCGCGAAACAAGCACCTGATTTGTTCTGGTTATCACAAGAGTACATACCCATGTATGCAGAATTAGGCGTCATCGCTCCGCTTGACGAATATATAAAAGGAAATTCCAAATTGAATCTCGACGACTACTTTGAAGGCCCGTTACAAGTGGGAAAAGTCAACGGAAAGCTTTACGGTCTGCCTTGGATTAACCAGCCTGTCATGCTTTACTACAATAAAACACTCTTTGAGAAAACCGGTGTTGAACTTCCAAAGCCGGACTGGACATGGGAAGACTTTGAAAAAGCGGCGATCGCTTTAACAAAAGATGTGAATCAGGACGGGAAAACGGATCAATTTGGAACAGTGATCGATGGCTGGCCACCGGTTGCCTTATGGGTTTGGACCCATGGCGGAGAAATTATTGATAAAGACGGAAAAGTCCGCATGGACGAGCCGCAAGCCATTGAAGGGATCAAAATGTTTCATAAGTTGATTAATCAGGACAAAGTGACGCCGAATAAAACTCAGGCACAAAATACGGGCGGTCCGGAAATGTTTAAAACCGGAAAGGTAGCCATGTTCTTTGGCGGTGCCGGGGATGACTTTGAAAAGCAAGTAGGAAATGCTTTTGAAGTCGGTATGACAAAAGTGCCTCATGCAACAACAGAAGCTACATTCAGCTGGATTGCCGCTACCGTGATGTCGAACACGACAAAAAACAAACCAGTGGCAGCCGAAGCATTAATTGACTTGACCAATGCCATTCGCAAATGGAAAATACTCCCTCCCACCAAATCAGGTCTGGGACATGTAGCGGACATCCGCCCGGAAAAAGCATATGCGGTTGAAATAATGACAGAGAGCTCAAAAGTATCACGCGGCTTCAATAACCAAAGCAAGCAAAATGAGCTGGATACTGCCATTTGGCAAGAGCTGTACGAGCCCATTCTGTTAGGCAAGAAATCTCCCGAACAGGCAGCAAAAGATGCGGCGAACGCACTTCGAAAAATATTAGGTCAATAATTGCCGAAACCAGAGGCTGTCTACGAGAAAGCAGTACTCCACATGACAGCCTCTTTGCTATTAGAGAGGTTGATGATATGAAAAAATTAAAAAAATACGAAGGATTTCTGTTCATTTCCCCATGGATCCTTGGGTTTTTCATCTTTACTGTTTTTCCAATCTCGTTTGCCTTCTACATCGGATTTACGGACTGGAACTCCTTCACCGAACCGAAATTCATTGGTTTTGACAACTATATTCATCTATTTAAAGATGACAATTTCTTAAACTCGCTGAAAGTGACTGTTGTTTACGCGATATTTGCCATTCCTTTAGGAATCATCTCTTCCCTGACCATTGCAGTCATCGTCAACATGAAAGTGAAGGGAATTTATTTCTTTCGGACGGCCTTATACCTTCCTGCCGTCGTATCAGGCGTATCCATCGCCCTTTTATGGAGATGGATTCTCGACCCTGATTACGGTTTGATCAATTTAATTTTATCGTATATCGGTATTTCCGGGCCAAACTGGCTCGGCGACCCGTCTTGGGTCTTGCCTTCCTATGTCATGATGGCCATTTGGGGGGCCGGTGGCGGGATGTTGACCTATCTTGCCGGACTCCAGGAGATCTCGCGCAGTTTGTATGAGTCGGCTGAAATCGATGGTGCCAACGGGTGGGTCAAATTTCGGCATATTACTCTTCCCATGTTGACTCCCGTTATCTTTTATAATCTCGTGATGGGGATCATCGGAGCATTCCGGAAGTTTAACGATGCATATATCATCGGCGGTGCCGGAAATCAAGGACAATTTTATATGGTCTATTTATATGAAAACGCCTTTACCTATTACAAAATGGGATATGCTACCGCGATGGCATGGGTTTTGTTTCTCATCATCTTACTGCTAACCTTGCTCGTTTTTAAAACTTCACCTTTATGGGTGTTCTATTCCGGCGAAGTTGAGGGAACAAAAAACAAGCCAAACAGATGAAAATCAACTGCTAAGTAGGTGAGTGATCTTGGCAATTACTTTAACCCGTACCCGTCGTAAAAAAATTCATGCCATTTTTGTTTATTTGTTTCTGATTGTCTCCTCTGCGGCAACCGTATTACCATTGCTTTGGATGATCTCCACCTCACTGAAGTCCGGAGACATCATCTTTCAAATTCCTCCGAAATGGATTCCCAATGATTTTCACTGGGAAAACTACTACCGTGCTGTTACGGATATCCCCTTTTTTCTGTACCTTAAAAATACAGTACTCATCACGTTTTTTCGCGTCTTTGCGGAAGTATTTATGTCCGCATTCGTGGCCTACGGATTTGCCCGATTCCATTTTCCAGGCAAAAACATATGGTTTTTGATTCTTTTATCGACGATTATGTTGCCTGGAGAAGTTACGATGATTCCCGTATTTCTCATGTTTAGCGAGCTCGGATGGATTAACACGTTCAAACCCTTGATCGTTCCTGCCTTTTTCGGCGGACAAGCCGTGTTTGTATTTCTGCTGAGACAATACTTTTTAACGATCCCAAGGGAATTGGAAGAAGCCGCCTTAATGGATGGGGCATCAAGGTTTCAAATTTTTTATAAAATCTTTCTCCCTTTATCGAAACCTGCTTTAATCACAATCGGAATCTTTTCTTTCCAAGGTTCGTGGAACGACTTACTGGGGCCATTAATGTATTTAAATGATTCGAACAAATTCACCTTGCAATTAGGACTGGCGATGTTTAACGGAATGACGAAAGTCGAGTGGGGACCTTTAATGGCCGCTTCCATTTTAGTATTGTTACCTACGCTGATCATTTTCTTCGCGATGCAAAAATACTTTGTTGAAGGAATTTCTGTTACCGGTATTAAAGGCTGATGCAGGATTTTTCTCATTTATTTACATGGATAGGCTTGTTTTTGTCAACTTTCCGGTTGGTTATTACGTTCACCATGAATCTGTAGTAGGATAATATTTATATCCTTCCTCCATTGCCCGATGACCAGAACCAGGTTTCCGCAGCATCATGGAAGGCATGTCAGCTTTTCAATTAGTAGGTGTTGAATATGAAAAAAAAAGTAACGATGCAAGATATTGCCGATCGGTTAAATATATCGAAAAACTCGGTATCGCAAGCTTTAAGGGGAAAAGAAGGCGTGAGCGAAGAAACCCGGGAGTTGATTAAACGTGTGGCCGAAGAAATGGGTTATCAATATCCGGGCTCCCGAAAGCAAGAGAAACAAGGAAGAACGGGGAACATTGGATTAATCGCTTCTGATTTTGTGTTCTACTATAAAAATTTTTTTGGAGAAATTTATTTGAGCATTGAAAAAGAAGTGGTAAAACGGGGAATGAACTTGCACATTCAATCGATCAATCACGATCAGAAAGAGAACCTCATTTTACCTTCATTCATTGAAAATAAGATGGTGGACGGAATTTTGATCCTTTCCCACATCAGTACCGAATATATTAATAAAGTCATCTCCACCGGCATTCCGACTGTGCTTGTCGACCACCATCATCCCAACATCGAAGCGGATGCCGTCCTGACAAATAATCGTTTTGGGGCTTATCTGGCCGTACAACATCTCATTGAATTAAATCATCGTAACATCGCCTTTGTCGGCAATGTGAAATATTCACCCAGCTATGAAGAACGTTATGAAGGATATTTGCTGGCATTGCAGGAGTACGGCATCGAACCCAATGAAGCTTTTATATTTAAAAATGCGGAGGAAAAAGAAGAGGTGATTCTTCAGTATATAAAGCGATTGGAGCGGCAACCGACTGCTTGGTTCTGCGTCAATGACGGGTTAGGGTTTTTGGTCAACTCGTGCTTAAGACAACAAGGAATCCGAGTACCGGACCAAGCGTCCATCTGCAGCTATGATAATGGGCAATTATCGAAAATCTCGACCCCGAAAACAACGACCGTTGATATTGATTTACAACTTTATGGAAGAAGAGCTGTTGAACTGCTTTTCTGGAGAATGGAGAACAAAAACGAACCTTTCCAGGAAATTCTGCTTTCTTCGAAAGTGATTATTAGGGAATCGACCACATTTGCTCCCAAGTAATCATAAATGAACACGGGAACACCTATACCGTCAAGGGGCTGATCTTAAACATTTGAGATTCAGCTCCTTTATTCGTTTTTATTCCTGAAACATACCAACCCCTGGCTTTTCTTATGAAAAGAGCCAGGGGTTTCTCATCAAGCCTCTCGCACCGAATGGTACGGGACTTTTGAAAGGAGCAAAAATGAATTCCTGATTATTGTTGTTTAAACTGCGGTTCTTCAGCCATGATTTGTTGCTCTCTGCTTTTTAATTGTTGAATGATGGAGTCCATATTTTGCGCCAGTTGGTTGAACATTTGTTTCGCTTGTTGGTTATTGGTGTCCAGAGCAAAAGCTCTCAGGTTAGCGGCTACGCTTTCTGCACTGGCAACGGTTTGTTGGATTTTTGTTCCGACGGTCATGCCGTTCAACTCCTTTAAAGTAAATAGGGTATTGACACGAGTTATTCTGTACAGGGTTGAAATAAATATTCTTGATGCGGGAGGGTCCGGACGAGAAAGTTCATTCCATTTGGATGGAAGCCGGACAGGACTGCTTTTGATGCGATCCGTTTGCAAGTATGCTCAGGGGGGTGGTTGGAAAAGATTAATAAAATCTCCTTGATTGGAAAAAATAAACTTGTCGATATCGAGAAAGGGTGAATGGTTGATGGTTATGTTTTCAATGGTTGGTGATCGGCGAAGAACCCTGACACTGGAGCGCTTTGCTTCGGGGATTCAAAAAGTAATGGAAGCCAACGGTTACACGCTGGATTCAGAAACCAATCCTGAACTGCAACTCGTGTTTAATTTTGTTGATCCGGATCATCCGGAGCATTACCGCCGTAAAGGAAAAGGAACATTTGTCGTAACGGTAACCGAAAATGACAAAAAAGCGGAAAGCATTTTACATACAGGATACCCCATCCTTGTGCGGTCCCTGGGAAATATGATGATTTATTTGGACCGTTCCGGAGAGCAGCCCAAGACCTATTTCATCACCCTGGAACAAGGATGTTACACAGTACCCATGAATGAATCGGATGAACGTTATTTCTCCTACGTATTTGAAAGATTACGGCCGCTGGCCACTTCCAAATTGGTGATCGACAATCGGTTCATTCCGGATCTTCCCGAAGAATTATGGGAAGGAGACGAAGTGACGGAAAGTATGTACCGCGCCGGCAAAAAGCTGGATGAGATGAATTTGCTCCCCACTCCGTTTCCGATTGACCAATTATTACCTCCTCAAGATCTTCGCCATATTCAAAGGCTCTACGGAATTGGCGGGCTGAGTTACGGCAATTTGAGCGCACGCAAGCATGGAAACCAGTTTTGGATGAGCGCCAGCGGGGTAAATAAGGCCCGTTTGAAAGAGATCGGCCGGGACATTTTAATGATTAAAGGATTTGATGACAAAAGCCCTGCCATGGAGATCAGCGTTCCGCCGCATGTGCAGCCCAAACGGGCTTCCGTTGATGCGATTGAACACTGGATGATCTACAATGAACATCCCGAAGTGGGTGCCATCGTCCATATTCACGCCTGGATGGAAGGGATTCCTTCAACGGAAATCAATTACCCGTGCGGCACGATCCAATTGGCTGAAGCGGTAGCGGAACAGATCAGAAGAGCGGATGATCCCGCGCGGGCGGTTGTGGGGCTGAAAAACCATGGTCTGACCATTACCGGCCGGGACTTGGATGATATATTTGAACGGATTGAGGGACGGATTATACCGCAAGTCCCCATGTCCTGACGAGGGATGACACATGAATCGGCGAATTGTTCTCCTTACAGGTGCTTCCAGCGGGATCGGGCGGGAACTTGCCCGCCAATTGGTGCAGAGAGGAGATTTTCCCCTCCTCGCTGCCCGTAACCGAGAGGCTCTGGAGGCATTGAAAAACGAACTGAAACAGGCTGACATTTTTCCCTGTGATGTCACGAGCTTGGAACAAGTCAGCAGCATGGTCGATCAGATCATCGACCGCTACGGCCGGATCGACGTGCTCGTCAACAATGCGGGATACGGGCGTTTTGGGGGATCCCTCGACATCCCCATTGAAGATTACATCGGCATGATTGACACCAACTATTTGGGAGCCGTCCGCTTGACCTGTACTGTTTTGCCCCACATGCTCAAGCAAGGAGGGGGGCGCATTATCAATATCGCTTCCGTAGCCGGACTCACAGGCATCCCCAACCTTGCTCCCTATGCGGCTTCCAAATTTGCGCTGGTCGGCTTTTCAGAGTCGCTCTCTCTCGAGTATTCTCCCCGGGTTCAGGTTTCCGTTTTGTGTCCGGGACCGGTGCAAACCCCGTTTTTCAAAGGGGAAGATCCTTCCCGATTGTTCCCGGGTCCGATCGCCCGCCAATTGATTGACGTGGAAACCGTGGCCAGACATGCCATCCAATTGATGGATCGCCCGAAGCGGATCAAGGTGATCCCCCGCGGAATGAGCTTATCGATGAAGCTGCGCGATTGGGTGCCGGGAATGTATCTGTGGGTGGCGAAGAAAATGTATCGGAAGATCGATCGGAATACCTCTGCCGCCAAAAATATGGAAGGCCTTCCTGTCGGACGTGAAAATGGATAAAACCGCTCACGGGAGGAGTTTATCATTTTCATATATCTGCCCACATATGAATAGCGAAAACCGCTCCACGTGATCCTAAAGATCAGGGTTTGAGCAGGCGAAGGAGAATGGGTTGTGAGAGTGTTTATCGTAAATTCGGTTTCCGGTAACGGGCGTGGACGAAAAATTTGGCTCCAGGTGCAACGCTTGTTGGAAGAGCGGAATATTCCTTATCAGGTGGAGTTTACCAAAGGGCCGGGTCACGCTGCTGAAATCGCCGAATCCGCTGCCCGGTCAAATGTACAGGCGGTGGTGGCGATCGGGGGAGACGGAACCGTCAATGAAGTGGGAAACGGGTTGGCAGGCACAGAGATCCCCATGGGATATATCCCGGCCGGATCAGGAAACGATTTCGCTTTGGCACAAAACATCCCCTCTGATCCGGAACAAGCTTTACAGCGGGTATTGGATCATCAGGTGCGCCGCGTGGATACCGCGGAAATCGGCGAACGGATGATGATCGGATTCGCCGGGGTCGGGTTTGACGCGAAAGTGGCCGATACGGTCAACCATTCCCCTTTCAAACGATGGGCAGGCCGCTCCATCTATTTTTTTGGAGCAGTTCAAGTTCTCACCCGGTTTCGCCCGGCTTCGGTCTCTCTGCTCATAGACGGTAAACGCTGTGAATATCAAGGATTGTGGTTGATTGCCGTGACGAACAATCCTTATTACGGAGGCGGGATGAAGATTTGTCCCGACGCGAAAAACGATGACGGATGGCTCGATATTTGCTGTGTTCATAATCTGAAACATGCCCAATTTTTAAAAATGTTTCCGTCCGTCTACAAAGGGAAGCATGTGAACCATCCTTCTGTGACCCTGCTCCGCGGAAAGGAGATTACCATCGATTCCGAAGCTCCCCTGGTTGTCCATGCCGATGGGGAAGTCATTGGCAGGACTCCTTTATCCATCCGGGTTCGTCCGCAATCTTTATGCGTGTTATAACAAAAAACAGGGTCGTCTTTGAAAGATGACCCTGTTTTTCAGTTCCACCACGTATGAAACAGTTTGAGCAAAAAAGCCGTGATGCCTGCTGCCATCAGTGGCCCGACGGGAATACCCCTTAAGAAAAGAATGCCAAAAATGGATCCGATTACTAATCCCACAATGAGTTGGGGGTCCACTTTCAGCAGGTCAAGCCCTTTTCCGTTCATGTATGTAGCCAATGCTCCGCCGATTAAAGCCAGGACCCCGGGAACAGAAGTAAAAATGGACAATACATCTTTGTAGTTAATTTTACCTGAAGCGAACGGCACTAAAACAGAAATGGTTAAAAAAAGAAGGCCAAATTCCAATCCCCGCCGTTCCACAGACGGAAAAAAACGCTCCAGGTGAATCAGTTTCAGGATGAGCAACAGGCTGGCTGCTGTAGCGATTAATGGTGATCGCCCGATAATTCCGATTACGATGAGGATGACGAGCAACAGATCAGGATTCATGAAATGTGCATCCCCTGTCCGAAGAGTGTTTGTACCACTCTATGAAGGGAAGAGGGAAAATAGTAGATATTTTTGCAAGTGCCTCACTTTCAACGGTTCCAAAAACAAAAAGTATCGGAACGCAGTCCGCGTCGTAACGATTCGACGGAAAGAATTTCGTGAACAGGGATATTGCCTAAATTGGCATTGCAGCCAACTAATTGCAGAATTTGAATCTGTTGGTGTTTTTGTGGCGTCTCCCAGATGATTCGGTCCGGATCCACTTCTTTTAACACATCCATCACATATCGGCTGTTCACTTCTCCGCGGTCATCGTAGATTCCTATGTTTTGTCCGTTTTCCCTTCCTTCCACAATGATGTAAATGGCCCCGGCTTTGACATCGTGTTCATAAGTGGATAGGAGCTCGGGAATGGTGGCAACCGATCCTGCGGTCTTTTTTCCGACCTCTGTAATGACCCGAAACCCCCATTCGATGGCCTCACGAATCGCTTTCTCCCTGTCCTGGCGTGATAAATCAATGGTCCCGTCAGAGATTTCCACCCATTCAAACTGAAGTTCTTTCAGAGTTCGAAAATAGGAATGGAGACAATTTTGTGCTACTGCAATTTCAAAAAAGGTTCCTCCCGGATATAGGTTCACTTGATGTTGTTTACAAAGGATGATCTTTTCCCGCAACACCGCACCGGGAGTCAGTACGGCCGTTCCAAAACCCAGTTTGATAAAGTCGATGTATGCTCCGGCAAGTTCAAGGGTATCACGGAAAGCGATCAAGCCCGTTCCTTTATCCATCACCATGGTGCATCCACGAGTACGAGGCTTTTCCATCCGTTCTTTGGAAGGATCGATCAACTTTCTGTTCCAAATCATGGTTGAAGTGGATTCCATTCAATTCGCCCCTCTCCCGCTAGACATCTTACAGAGATATTTATATGCGGGAAAGAGCCGCTGGGTTCATGCCGGATGCAATCTTCTTTTTCGAATCAAGAGGCGTGTTCTTCCGTCTTTTCCGCGCAAGCGTTGCGGACGTTGGATAAAGATCATGGCCAAAACAAAAGCAATTGCTAATAAGACGCCCGTACCGAGAAAAAGGAGAAAAGGCCGGTTGGCAAGCGCTCCGAATACGGGGGGGCCGAGAGCGACTCCGAAAAAGCGAACACTTCCGTACAGGGAGGTGATGATCCCCCGTTCCTGCATCCCAACTGCGGATGTGATCAGTGTATTGAGACAGGGAAGGATCAATCCGCTTCCAATTCCCATGAAAAAAGAGACGGTGATGAGCAGAATGGCATTATCGATCCAGGGAACGACTCCAATGGCCAGGGCGGAAGTGATCAGCCCGGTCATGATCAATTTTTTCATCTGGTTCGTTTTTTCTTTGACATGGGCTCCTGTAAAATAAGCGGTCAAACAAAGGGCAAGAAGAGGAATAGCCAGGATAAAGCCTTTGATGACCCCATCTATTTTGTATGTCTTTTCCAGGAAATCGGACAGGTGAAACAATACCCCAAACATGGTGAACATCGTGATCGCTCCGGCAAAAAAAGCGACCGTCAGCCATTTGCCCTGCCGGGCAAAAATCTTCTTGATGTGCTCTTTATACTGGCTGAGCGGCGGCGGTTCTTGCTTGGCTGCCGGTTCTTTAATGAGAAGCCAGAGCGCAATCGCAGCGGGTATGCACAGGAGAGGGAAGGCGAAAAACATCGCATACCAGGTAATCAGGGCAATGAGTGATCCCAGGATGGGGCTCAGAACTTTCCCCATGGCGTTGGATGCCTCGATAATACCCAAAGCTTTGCTTCTTTGTTCTTTGGTGTATAAATCGCTGACCAAAACCATGGCGATGGGTGCCGTGCCGGCCGCGCCAATCCCTTGGATAATCCGCGCTGCGAGCAAAAACCCGTAGGATCCTCCTTTCCAAACGGAAGCGATTCCTGCCAAGAGTCCTCCCAGTCCGTACAAAAGCAGGCTGATCGCAATCACTTTTTTGCGACCGATGCGGTCAGATAAGATCCCGGCGATGGGGATCACGATGGCGGCGGGAATTGAGAAGAGGGTAATTAACAGACTGACTTGAAAAGACGTCACGCCCAATACAGAACTTGCCGTGGGCAGAACGGGAATCAGCATGGAGTTCCCCAGCACCATGATCAGTGGAATGGAAGTTAAGGTGATAAGAGCGGAAGTCTTCGGCTTTTCCTGTTCTGGTTTTGCTTGTGTGGTTGCTGCCATCTATTTCACCTCTTGGATCCTTGTGTCATACTTAGGATGCCCTGACAAGTCATTTCCTATCGAGCCAATTATTGCGAAGAATGAGAGGTGAACCGCGTGGCGACAATAACCTTACAAGATCGAATCAGAGAGGATGGCGAGTGGCATGTATGAGCGTCTGAGAAGAGAATTAGCTTATATTCAAGGATTGCTTGAAGGAACTCAGAAGCAGGACAGCATAGAGCAAAAAGCGTTGGGGCGGTTGGTCGATATCATCGATGAACTGATCGAAGCGACGCAGCAAATGGATAAGCGCCAACTGGAACTGGAAGAATATGTAGAGGCGATTGATGACGATCTGAATGACCTTGAACTGGTTGCTTATGAAGATGAAGAAGAGATGCTGGAACTCATTTGTCCCGAATGCGGTGAACACGTACTCGTCGATTCCGCTGACGTGGAAGATGAAACGATGGAACTTTTATGTCCCAAGTGTCATACGGTCTTGGACATAGAGGATGTGTCAGACCAGGAAGAAAACGACACAGTTGAAGATGGAGAAGGAATTTAAGAGCGGAGAGCAGCCGCTCTTTTTTCTGTTTAAGTGGTTGGCGCCGGAAGACTCATCCGTCAGGTCTCATGCACTCCGTCTGATTCGGCATTTGTTATTGTGCGATCTTGGACCATGGATGAGCGTCAGCTTGTCATATTAGGAACAAGTCCACATATGTATGGGAGTAAAAGAATTTATGTGCGACGGGAGGTGCTCCATGTCAATCAAGCCTGTTTACCAGATTCTCCCTCTCTCCATCCGGGAATTGATCCAGTCTCTGCCGCGTACCATTCTCGGCTGTTTGGAAGAGATTCGTGTGAGGCAGGATCGCCCGTTGGAAGTGATCACCTCGGAGCAATCCTGGTTTGTCAGCCGCAATTGCCTGCTCAGTCAGCAGCCCAAGGACAGTATGATTCCGACCAAGGATGATTGCATCAAAATGCTGAACTTGATCAGCAATCACTCTTTGTATGCCATGGAGGAAGAACTGCGCCGGGGGTATGTAACCGTGAAGGGAGGGCATCGGGTCGGCCTGGTGGGCAAGGTGGTGGTGGATCGAGGACAAGTCAAACATCTCCGGGATATTACGGGCTTCAACGTTCGCATTGCCCGCCAGGTAAAGGGGGTTGGCGAATCGCTCATTCCATATGTCCTGCGTGGGGATCAAGCGGAAAACGTTCTCATCGTCTCACCCCCTCAATGCGGCAAAACCACGTTGATTCGCGACTTGGCGCGCTTGGCGAGTACGGGTGGGGAAGGTTACCGTTCGCACAAAGTGGGAATCGTCGACGAGCGGTCAGAAATCGCAGGTTGTGTGGACGGCGTGCCGCAACATGATGTTGGGCCCCGGACCGATGTCTTGGATGGTTGTCCCAAAGCAGAGGGAATGATGATGATGATCCGTTCGATGTCTCCTGAGATTCTTGTCGTGGATGAAATCGGCAGACAAGAAGACAGCGATGCGGTACATGAGGCGATTTACGCAGGGGTACATCTGTTTGCGACCGCACACGGTCAATCGGTCGAAGAAGTTTGCCGGCGCCCCACACTTGCGGAACTGGTCAAAGAAGGCGTATTCTCCCGCATTATATTACTCAGCCGCCGTCATGGTCCGGGAACGGTGGAAGCTGTTTACGACCGGATGTTGAGACATCTGGAGCCCGCGAGGGAGCCGTTCGGACCCAAGGTGGCGGGACACCGATGATCAAATTGATCGGAGCCTGTTTGATCATCATCGCTTCCACCCTGATCGGATTTCAATTAGCGGGAAATGTGGCACAGCGGCCGCGGCAAATCAGACAACTCCGTTCTGCACTGGCCTGTCTCGAAACGGAGATCGGCTACGGAACCCGACCGCTCGTCCAGGCATGCCAGCAAATCGCATCCAGAGAGCTGGGTCCCGTTTCCCGGTTGTTTGCCGCATGCGCCCGCAATCTTTCGCAAATGGATGGAGCTTCTACATATGAATGTTTTCAAAGCGCTGTTGAACAAGAGTGGAAAATGACCGCGCTGACCAAAGCGGAGAAAATGATCTTGCTGGATCTCGGTCATACCCTGGGGATTTCCGACCGGGAAGACCAGCTCCATCATCTGGCGCTGGCCCAGTCCAATCTCGAAGTGGAAGAAGCGAAGGCACGGGAAGAGCAAGCCAAGTATGAAAAAATGTATAAAACGATAGGGGTTTTATCCGGCGCATTGATCGTCATTTTGATGTATTGATCTGAGAAACGGAGCGCTTTGTTGTAGGCGGGGGGAGGTACTGATTATGCCATATCATTTGGATTCCGTTTTCCAAATTGCCGGAATCGGCATCATTGTCGCCATGATTCATACGGTTTTGAAACAGATGGGCAAAGAGGATTTTGCACACTGGGTGACGCTGTTCGGATTTGGCGTGGTCCTGTTTATGGTCGCCATGTTGATTCAGGATTTGTTCCAAACCATTAAAAACGTCTTTCTTTTTCGCACCTGATGGGAGGCGGTCCGCTTGGAAATAATCCAGGTGGTAGGTCTCGGGCTTGTCACTACGTTTCTGATCCTGGTCATCAAAGAACAAAAGCCGGTTTTTGCATTTCTCCTGGCTACCTTTGTGGGGATCATCATTTTTATCTCTCTTGCCGCAAAACTTGCCGAAGTCATCGGGGTCCTGCAAAATCTGGCCACCCAAGCGCGAGTCAACAATTTGTTTTTGGAAACGATTCTAAAAATTATCGGGATTGCTTACATCGCCGAATTTGGAGCGCAAGTAACCCGTGATGCGGGACAAGGTTCTATCGCCTCCAAGATTGAACTGGCCGGCAAAGTGTTGATCATGGTGATGGCCATACCGATCATCACCGTCATTATCGAAACCATTGTCCAAATTCTGCCCGCGTGAGGATGACCGAGATGTTGAATACCCAACAGTTCATTCCGATCATCATTCTAATCATTTACTTGCACATGCCGCTCCCCGTCCACGCCGTTGAAGGGGAAAAAGAGCCTTCGGTCACGGATCAATTGATTCGAACCCAATTGAATCAATTGCAGACGGAAGAGGTGGAATCGTTCTGGCGCCAATTGCAGACGGAATACGGGCGCTATTTTCAGGGGCAAAATCCACCCGGTTTGTTTGACCTTCTGCTGTTCAATAAAGAGAACTTAAGCACCAAAGAAGTAGCGACCGCATTTTTGCGCTATTTTTTTCACGAGGTGTTGTACAACGGAAAACTGTTGGGAACCATCATTGTCTTAACCGTTTTCAGCATGATCCTGCAAACGCTGCAAACCGCATTTGAAAATAATCAAGTCAGCAAAGTGGCTTATGCCATCGTTTTTATGGTGATTATCATCCTGGCGGTAGACAGCTTTGCCGTCGCCGTAGATGCGGCAAAAACGGCAATCGGGCGCATGATCGATTTTATGCTGGCGCTGATCCCGCTCCTGCTCACCCTGCTCACCACGATGGGCAATATCGGTTCGGTTACCTTGTTTCACCCGCTGATTGTGTTCATGATTCATGTGATTGGCACATTTATTTACACGTTTGTGTTTCCGCTGCTCTTTTTTGCCACCATTCTCAGCATCGTCAGCAGCTTGTCCGAAAAGTATAAAGTGAATCAGTTGGCCGGCTTGTTGAGGAAGGTGAGTGTGGCTGTGCTGGGAGGATTGCTGACCATCTTCCTGGGGGTGATCTCCGTACAGGGAGCCACTTCCGCCGTCACGGACGGGATCACCATCCGTACCGCCAAATACATTACCGGGAACTTTGTTCCCGTGATCGGGCGGACCATTTCGGAAGCGGCCGATACGGTGGTGGGCGCATCGCTTCTGGTTAAAAATACGGTTGGACTGGCCGGGGTGATCATCTTGCTGATGGTTTGCGCATTTCCCGCCCTGAAAATTCTCTCCCTCGCCTTTATATACAATTTTTCGGCCGCCATCATGCAACCGTTGGGCAACAGCCCCATCATCGAGAGTTTAAGCATCATCGGCCGAACCCTGTTCTACATTTTCGCGGCGCTGGCTGCGGTGGGGCTGATGTTTTTCCTGGCGATTACCATTATCGTAGCCTCAGGAAATATCTCGGTGATGATGAGGTAGGTGATGAATGTGATCGAGTGGCTTGGAGACTGGTTGAAGCAGATAATTCTTTTGATTTTGATCGCGACCTTTATGGATCTCCTGCTCCCCAATCACACGATGGAGAGATATGTGAAGCTGGTGATGGGACTTTTGATTATCCTGGCCATTCTGTCTCCGATTTTCAATCTGTTGCAAAAAGATTTGAACTTGTCTTCCCTGGCTTTTACAACAGATCGTTCAACCGACGCCAAAACGCTTGCCCCCATAGATCAAATTAAACAGAACAGCGAAAAGCTGAAAACCGCACAAAACACTCTGATTCAGGAACAAACGGAACAAGCGATGGAACAGATGATCCAGGAGCAGATTGCGCAAAAATTTCCGGTGGAGGTGATGGAGACGAACGTAACGACACAAATGTCACCCGAACACGTGACCCGGATCAAACAGATTCGACTGGTTGCCAGGATGAAAGATGCTCATTCACCTGACAGCGGAGACGGGATGAGATCACCTCAACCCATCATGCCGGTTCATGTGAATGTGGGCGAGGAGCAACCGGCTTCAACCCGGACGGAGAAACCGTCGCAACAAGCCGGCCTGGTCCGCAGCATCATCGACGATTTGAAGCGGACTTGGAATCTTTCCTCTGAGCAAATACAAGTCCGGCTCGAGCCGGTTCTGTGAAAGGAGGTTAGAAGGTGTGGAAGCAGTGGTTGACCCGTTTTGAAGAAAAAATGGGCGGCAACGAGAAACAAAAAAACCGGTTCCGGCTGATTTTGCTGTTGGGTTTCGCGGGAGCCGGCGTGATGCTGTTCTCTTCTTTTCAGGCGAAGCAAGTAGGGATCAGCGAAGATGCTCCGCCTCCCCCCGAACAGGAGGCGAAAGCCACCTCCGCTTCTTATGACAAGATCAAAACGATGCAGGATTATGAAAGAGAATACGAAGCACAGTTGGAAGAAGTACTCAGCAAAATTGTAGGGGTCGACGATGTCTCGGTCATCGTCAATCTCGATTCCACGGAAGAAGAAGTGGTACAAATGGATATCCGGGAATCGGAGCAAGTGACCACCGAAGTGGACAAAACGGGGGGCAATCGCCGGATCTCCCAGAACACCCATGACAAAAAAACGGCCTACTATCGGAGTGAAGACGGAGAGAAACCCGTTGTGGTGAAACAACTGAAACCAAAAGTGAGAGGCGTTCTGGTTGTCGCCAGAGGGGTAGAAAATCTGCAAGTGAAAGCGATCGTGATCGAAGCCGTGCAGAGAACCCTCGATGTCCCCGTTCACCGCATTTCCGTATTGCCAAAAGGATAAGGAGGAATCATTTCATGACCATGAACAAACAAACCGTATGGTTGGTAACCATGTTAACGCTGATGGTGGTGCTTTCCGCTTACTACATTGTAACCGGACCGGTGGAACCAGTCGGGCAGCCGGCAGCCAAATTAAATGAAGGGGCGAAAGACGAAGCCGGTGTCAAGGTTGACATCAAGAACATCGACACGGCTTCACAGGGTGCAAAAACCCAAGAAATGCTGGATAAAGCAAACGATGATTACTTTGTCGCTTATCAATTGCAACGCAACACTCTCCGTCAAAAGATGACAGAGGACTATATGAAAGTTCTCACCAATCCCGATGCCTCCAAAGAACAGCTGGAAGAAGCCAGGAACAAAATCGATGAATTGATGAAAGTAGACAAACAAGAAACGGTTCTCGAAGAACTGATCCGTCAGGAAGGTTTCAAAGATGCCGTGGTCATCACAGGCGATTCGCATGTCGATGTGATCGTGCAAAGCGACAAACTGACCAGTTCACAAGCGGTAAAACTCATCAGTTTGGTTAAACAGCATCTCAGCGTTGCACCCCTGGATGTATCAGTGGCCTACAAGCCGTAATGCGGAATGTTGAACAGGCAGGAGATGAAGGATCGCAATCTCCTGTTTTTTTTACCCTTCCAAACCGATTTGGAGGGGTTTTTGTGTTTGAAGCTACAACACACCAAACTGTTCATCGCGTAAGTCGGTGATCAACATATGACCGGGGGCATGGGTGATCATCAGTTCCGGCTTCACCTGCATCGCCACCGCCTGTGGGGTTACCCCGCATGCCCAGAAGACCGGGACTTCTCCTTCTTTGATGGTGACGGGATCCCCAAAATCCGGCCGATCCATATTTGAAATTCCGATGGCTTCGGGGTTCCCGATTTGAACAGGTGCCCCATGCACCGCCGGAAAGCGTGAGGTTACCTGTACTGCGCGAACGACATGGGTTTCAGGAATGGGACGCATGCTGACCACCATTGGACCTTCGAACCTGCCCGCTTTGACACATGGGATATGGGTCTTGTACATCGGTACATTACAACCTTCTTCAAGGTGACGGACGGGAATTCCGTTTTTCAACATGGCTGACTCAAATGTGAAACTGCATCCGAGCAGAAAAGCGACCAGATCGTCTTCCCAGAACTTCACAATATCGGTCACTTCCTCAACCAGTTCACCGTGGCGGTAGATGCGATACTTTGGAAGATCGGTTCGCACGTCGGCCTCCGGAGCAACCAGATTCGGGACCGGCGAACCGGGCTCCGTCACATCAAGCACCGGACAAGGCTTCGGATTCCGCTGACAGAACAAGAGAAATTCAAATGCGAGATCTTTTTTTAAAATGACCAGATTCGCCTGTGTATAGCCACCTGCCACTCCGGAAGTGGGCCTGGTCCACTCATTCCGTCGGATCATGGCACGGGCTTCTTCCGGCTTCATACGGGCAACATCCATTTTTTCTCCCTCCGATTCTCAAGTCTGCCCCGACGCTCACATGAACAGCTTCGGTATTTCTTTAAACAGGGTGATACCACCCAGGTAAGACATCACAACAACAACCAGAGCGCCAAAGATTGTCAGCCAGATCGGATGTTTATAATTGCCGACAATCTTGTTCTGATAGGCTGCAATCAGCATAATACCTAAGGCTACCGGAAGAACCAGCCCGTTTAATGCCCCTACTAATATCAAGGTTTTGACAGGACGCCCGATGAGGACGAACACGAGCGAGGACAATAGAATAAATCCGATCGTGATCCATTTGTGGCGCTTTTCCAACTTTTCGTTAAAGGTCCGGATAAACGAGACAGACGTATAAGCAGCCCCGACGACAGAGGTGATGGCTGCCGCCCACATCACAACCCCGAACAACTTATACCCGATCTCTCCTGCTGCCAGTTTGAATACAGACGCAGGCGGATTCTCCGGATCCAAAGTCAGGCCGGCGGCGACCACCCCCAAAGCGGCCAGGAACAATACGGTCCGCATGACCGCGGTGATCAAAATACCCGATACGGAGCTTTTCGTCACTTCGGGAAGGGCATCCTGTCCTTTAATTCCGGCATCCAGTAAACGGTGACCGCCGGCAAATGTAATATATCCGCCTACGGTCCCGCCCACTAGTGTCACAATCGCCATGAAGAACGCGGCCCTGTCTTTTTCTTCCACAACAGGAGCAAAAGTTCGGATGACGGCCTCTCCAACAGGAGGAGCCGATCGAATCGCTACATACAAGGTAAGCCCGATCATGAGAAAGCCGAGCATCTGGGTAAATCGGTCCATCGCCTTGCCTGCTTCCTTTGACAGGAAAATCCCGACGGCAATCAGCGCACTGACAATTGCACCCGTCTTTACATCAAGGCCGAACAGCACGTTAAATCCAAGCGCGGCGCCCGCTATGTTCCCGATGTTAAAGGCAAGACCGCCGATCACGATCAAGAAGGCCAGGAAATACCCAAGTCCCGGCAGTACCATATTGGCAATGTCTTGAGCCCGTTTTTCCGAAACCGCAATGATCCGCCAAATGTTCATCTGTGCACCGATATCCAGAATAATGGAAGCCAGGATCACAAATCCAAAATTTGCGGCAAACTGTGAAGTAAATACGGAAGTCTGGGTGAGGAACCCAGGGCCGATGGCCGAGGTCGCCATGAGAAATGCGGCTCCAAGCAGCAAACTCCAATTAAATTTCTTGCCCAATGGATAGACTCCTTTCCCATTCCGGGTTTTATTTATGTCCAACTGCCCGAATACTCACTCCGGAGGCTGTCAGATGTTCGCGGATCCGACGGGCAAACACCAAAGCGTGCGGTCCGTCACCGTGGATACAAACGGTATCAGCCTTGATGGAAACGTCTGTGTGTTGCTGAGATAACACTTTTCCCTCTTTGACCATTCGGATCACCTGTTGGGCGGCTTTCTCATGGTCGGTGATGAGAGCATCGGGCTGACGGCGTGAAGTCAAGGAACCGTCCTGCTGATAAGTCCGATCAGCGAAAACTTCATGTGCAGTGCGCAGTCCGATTGTTTCCCCGGCTTTCACCAACTCGCTTCCGGAGAGACCGAACAGAATCAATTCAGGATCGACTTTGTATACCGCCCTGGCAATGGCCTGAGCCAGTTCAGGGTGTTTTGTAGCCATATTGTATAAAGCCCCGTGCGGTTTCACATGCTGCATGACACCGCCTTCCGCTTTTACAAATCCGTATAAGGACCCGATCTGGTAAACAATCATGTCGTAGGCTTCTTGCGGTGTGATGTCCATATTCCGCCTTCCGAAGCCGACCAGATCAGGCAGTCCGGGATGAGCACCGATGGCAACTCCATTTTCAAGGGCGAGTTGAACGGTCTTGCGCATCGTTGCCGGGTCCCCTGCATGAAAACCACAGGCGATGTTTGCTGACGTGACATAATGGAGAATCTCTTCATCCGTACCCAGCTTGTAGGCTCCAAAACTTTCCCCCATGTCGCAGTTTAAATCCACTCGGAACATAACGATTCCCCCACGAATTTTTTACGTTTTTAATGCGATAGACTGCTTCAGCATCTCTATTTCCATTTCCCGCTTACGGTACAGCTCTTGAGCTTCTTCCAGGGTGACCGGTTGAAAACGGATCTTCTCACCTGGTTTGACCTGGGCAATCAACGGGAGATCGACACTGGCGATCTGGGCGATTTTCGGATATCCCCCTGTTGTTTGACGGTCTGCCAGCAGGATGATCGGATTTCCCGAGGGTGGTACTTGGATCGTCCCGTTGGACACAGCTTCCGAGATGAGTTCCAGCGGTCCGGATAAGCTTAGTTTTGGTCCCTCGAGTCTGTATCCCATTCGGTCCGATTGCCCAGTGACCTGAAATTCCTGCGAGAAAAATTTTTCTCTGCTGTCCGATGTGAAGCGGTTCCATTGGCCGCCCGGCAACGCACGAATCACTGGATTCTTCTTCCTGTAATCGGCAAGGAAGCCGCTGCTGACGGACCATTCACTCACGAGAAACGATCGGCTTCCGGCTGCTTCGGATCGGTGGCGCATTCGTTTGATGACTTGTTCGGAAGGTGTCCGGAGATTCAGCACATCTCCTTCTTTCAGCGCCCGTCCCTGAAAACCGCCGATTCCGGCACGCAGATACGTGCTGCGGCTCTCCATCACCAGGGGGATATCAAATCCTCCGGCCACTGTCAGATAGGCGCGACAGCCGGATACAGGCGCCCCGAATTCCAGGATGCTTCCTCTTCTTACAAACACGGGACGCCATCCGGGAATCTTCTCACCGTTTAGCCTCGGGGACAGATCTCCGCCGCAAATGGCAATGAATGAATCTCTTTGAAACAGCAGCGACGGCCCCAGCATCGTCATTTCGAGAGCCGCTTCTCCTTCTTCGTTCCCAACCAGCAGATTCCCGATGCGAAGAGCGAACGGGTCCATGGCACCGCTGACAATGACCCCGTGTTTTTGCATGCCGAATCTGCCCAGATCCTGAATGGTCGTGAGCAGGCCTGCCCGGATGACTTTCAGACTCATCGGAAATCTTCCTTCCAAGCATGGTATGCTTCCGGGGAAATCGGCCGGAACCGCACGAGATCTCCCGCCTGAAGCAGACTGGGGGGATTTTGATCGGGGCGGAAAAGGGGGAGCGGTGTCCGGCCAATCAGCTGCCATCCGCCCGGGGTGGCAATCGGGTACACTCCGGTTTGCGTGCCTGCAATGCCGACCGTGCCCGCCGGGATGGACAGACGGGGAGATTCCCGCCTCGGAGCCGCGATGCGTTCCGGCATTCCTCCCAGATAGGGGAACCCCGGGGCAAAACCGATCATATACACCAGGTATTCACCGTTTGAATGAATGTCTATGACTTCCTCCGGTGTCAGTCCGTTATGTTTAGCCACAAACTCCAGATCCGGACCAAACTCACCCCCGTAGCAGACCGGAATTTCAACCGTTCTTGGTTGAACATTCACTGGCTCCCTCAGTTCTGAAACGATCTGTTCCAGCATGGAACACACCGATGAATAGGAGATTTTCAAAGGATCATAAAATACGGCGACCGTTGTAAACGCGGGGACATACTCTACCATCCCGGGGATCGGATGTTGGTCCAAATAGGACGCTAACATTTTGACCTTACGGTGTGTTTCAAGGCTTATCGTTTGGCCGAATTGAATGATAACAGCCGTATCTCCCAGTGGAGCGCATTCAACAGATGCTGCTTTCGACACGTGCTCACCCCCTATTTACGTTTTGCGGCGGTAAGCCTGGCCATCCTAACTGGCGGGAAATTTCCCTGGCTGCATCCTGCACCTTTTCGATCAACAGAGGTAAACGGTCTGCTTGAAAACGAGTCCCGGGTCCCACTACACTAAGCCCCGCTTCC
The DNA here is from genome assembly GCF_900110165.1 of Lihuaxuella thermophila. GTDB lineage: Bacteria > Bacillota > Bacilli > Thermoactinomycetales > Thermoactinomycetaceae > Lihuaxuella > Lihuaxuella thermophila. Next base: position 165,252 of record NZ_FOCQ01000007.1, on the reverse strand, counting down.
AACTGCCCCCGATGATTGAAGATCGGGGCCGCAACCGCAGATGTATCGTCATGCAGTTCAGAATGGCTGATGGAATATCCTGTTTTTCTCGACTCCGACAATACCGCCCGCAACCGGTCAGGATCGGTGATCGTGCCGGAACCAATCGGTTTAAGCTCAATGTTCTTCAAGTACTGTTCTCGTTCAACCTCGGGCAAAAAGGCCAACAGGATTCGTGGACAAGCTCCTGCATACATGGGGGCTCTTCGTCCGATGGCGGTATATACCCGGACAGGCTGATGGGTGTCCACTTTCTCTATATAAATGGCTTCATTGCCGTCCCGGACAATTAAATTCACCGCTTCCCCCATCTCATCCCGAAGACGTGTCATAACCGGAAGCGCGAGTTGGCGAATCTGCAAACGCTCCGCCACAAGTTGTCCAAACTGGAGAAATAGCAATCCAAGCGAATACTTACCCTCATCGTCTTTTGTAAGAAAGCCTATTTCTTCAAGGGAGCCGATCATCCGGTGTACAGAAGTTTTCGGCATATTTGAGAGCTGTGCCATTTCCTGCAGGGTTAAACGGTCATGGGTAAGAAACAGCTTCAGAAGTTCGATCGACTTGACAATGGTCTTGTTTTTATGCTGCACATGCCGCCTCCTTTAGTGGATCTAGGGAAAGGCTGATGACGGAACGGAAGGGCTTTGAATGAACATTCAAAAGGAACCGCCTTCGAATCCATGACTTGCAGCTGGGATATATGTAGTTGTCGTCTTTTTTAAGTAATTGACAGGGTAGCTGCCAGCGACAAGCTTGGATTGCCCAATGAAAACGAATGGGTCTTCATCACCTGACCGCCTGTTGGCATCCGGGCTGGTGATTGCGATGTTGACAATGAACGACAGGAAGTCATTGATGTAGAGACATGAATTGTTCCGAATTACGGAATATCAATTCCGAAAATGATGGCTTACATAAATCTTATAATTGAATGAATAAAAAAACAAGCGCAAAAAATGAACCATCCATTCACGGCAGGATGACATGAGCGGTTAGGAATTCTTGTCCGGGAAGTTTAGATTTGCGAAGTCAGGGAGGTGTGCCGCTCGCTGAAAAATTCTTTTCCCGGCAAATCACTGCTCCGTACGCGACGGCCTCTCATTCGCAGAGCCTGTAAAAGCGATTTTGCCGAATCACCCGATTGAGGGTTTTTTCCTTCTTTCCAATGGAAAAAATGAAAGAAGTTAACCCTTTCATCATCAGGGGGTGGTCAAACCACCAAAAAAGGGTTATGCTATTAGCGTTAATGTCCAATTCTGAGAGCGGACCTAACAAGGAGTGAATGACGAATGGCTTTTAAAATGCATGAAATTCGTGAACTTATCCGTTTAATTGATGAATCGCAAATCGAAGAGTTTAAGATCGATAATGAAGGAGCGAAGTTGGTCATTAAGAAGGCAACAGGCCGTGCCACTCTTGTGACCCCGGCACCGGAAACGGCTCCGGCAGCGGCGCTGACACCTGCTCCGGCGGCAGAACCGGTCAAGCCGGCAGCACCCGCTCCGCAAGCGGCGCCTCAGGAAGCCAAAGCCGAAGCTCCTGCCCAAGATGCTGCCTTGGATGAGACTCTACATAAAATTGTGTCCCCGATGGTTGGAACGTTTTATCGCGCACCCGCTCCGGATGCGGACCCCTATGTAAAAGAAGGTGACAGGGTCGACGAGAAAACAGTCGTCTGTATTGTGGAAGCGATGAAGCTGATGAATGAGATCGAGGCTGAAGTCCGCGGTACAATCGTCAAAGTCTTGGTTGAAAACGGTCAGCTGGTTGAATATGGTCAACCGCTGTTCTTGGTGAAAACGGACTGAACCGCGGGAGGGAATTCAGATGTTTAAAAAAGTATTGATTGCGAACCGCGGTGAGATTGCCGTACGCATCATACGTGCCTGCCGCGATCTGGGAATCAGTACAGTGGCAGTCTACTCGGAAGCGGACAGGGAAGCTTTGCATGTGACCTTGGCGGATGAAGCCTACTGTATCGGACCGGCCACTTCCAAAGACAGCTATCTCAACATGACCAATCTGATGAGTACGGCGACATTGGTCGGAGCGGATGCCATTCATCCGGGATACGGTTTTTTGGCGGAAAACGCTGATTTTGCCGAATTATGCGCAGCGTGCGGAATTACGTTCATCGGACCGTCTCCGGAAGCCATCGTGAAGATGGGAGATAAAACCACGGCCAAGGAAACGATGAAAAAGGCGGGGGTTCCCGTCATTCCGGGTACGGACGGCCTGATGGAAGATGTGGAAGAAGCGGCCAAAACGGCCAAGGAGATCGGCTACCCGGTGATCGTGAAAGCAACGGCGGGCGGCGGCGGAAAAGGAATGAGGATCGTTCATACCGAAGAAGAATTAAGACGGGCGATCAACCTGGCGCAAAAAGAGGCGGAAGCCAACTTCGGCAACCCGGGTGTTTATCTGGAAAAATTCCTGGTTGAGCCGCGCCATATCGAGATCCAGGTGCTTGCCGACAACTATGGGAATGTGATTCACCTGGGAGAGCGAGACTGTTCGATCCAGCGCCGTTACCAAAAACTGATTGAAGAAGCACCTTCGCCGGCCTTGAGTCCGGAGCTGCGTGAACGGATGGGGAAAGCCGCCGTCGCCGCAGCAAAATCCGTCAATTATTCGGGTGCGGGAACCGTGGAGTTTTTGTTGGACAAAGAGGGCAATTTTTACTTCATGGAAATGAACACCCGGATCCAGGTGGAGCATCCGGTTACCGAGTTGATCACCGGCATCGACCTGGTGAAAGAGCAAATCCGTGTGGCGGCCGGAGAGAAGTTGTCTGTCACCCAGAAGAAAGTCCGTTATGACGGTTGGGCGATCGAGTGCCGCATCAACGCCGAACGGCCGGACAAAAACTTTATGCCTTCCCCTGGAACGATTCGGTTTTATTTGCCTCCCGGCGGCCCGGGTGTTCGTGTCGACAGCGCTTGCTACCAGGGATACCGCATCACTCCGTTTTACGATTCGATGGTGGCCAAACTCATCGTGTGGGGAAAAGACCGGCAAGAAGCGCTACAACGCATGAATCGGGCGCTGAAAGAGTTTGCGATCGACGGGGTGCATACAACGATCCCCTTCCATTTGAAAATCTTGAACCATCCGAAGTTTATTTCGGGTGACTTTCACATTCAATTCTTGGAAACCACCAATTTAGATGAGGAGAGTTCAAGTGGAAATGAATGAAATGATTGATTATGATGCAACTGAGCTGGGCAAAGTGGAGATAGCTCCTGAAGTGATTCAAATTATCTCCGGCTTGGCCGCTTCCGAAGTGGAAGGTGTGGCCGGTTTGAGCGGCGGGGTCGTCAGCGACTTGAATGAACTTCTGGGGAGAAAAAATCTCCGCAAAGGAATCCGCGTGGATCTGAACGAGCAAATGACGATTGAATTGGCCTTAAATGTCCACTATGGATATCATATTCCGGATGTGGGCCGTGAAGTGCAGGAAAAGGTCAAATCAGCGGTCGAAACGATGACCGGTCTGATCGTCGACCAGGTGATCGTTCGTGTGGAAGGGATTCGATTCCCCCAACAGGAAAAAGGCACCGAACCGGACGCAACGCAACGGATCAGATGAAGACTTGGGGGGTAAGCCTGAATGGGGCTGTTGGACCGACTCCTGTTGTTCTTGTTTAGTATCGGTTTCGCCGCACTCGCTGTTGTTGGATTTTTGGCCGGCCTGGAGATTTTGATCGGTCCGAGGGAAGTCATCAGCGGAATCAGGGAATTTTATCAGGATCCCGGACTGAGATGGGCTGTGGCCGGAGTCAGTTTGTTTGCTTTGGTCATCAGTGTTCGGCTCCTGGCGGTCGGGCTGATGAAGAAAAGGGCCTTGGATCCGGGGGTTGATCGGGAAACGGAGATCGGTCACATACGAATTTCACTCAAAACGATCGAGAGTCTGGCTGTAAGAGCGGCGCGAAAGGTCAGGGGAATTCGCGATCTGACTGCCCGGGTCCGCCACAACGGTGACCATTCCTCCGTCGGAATCGGGATGAAAATTATCGTGGACGGAGAGAGACCGATCCAGGAATTGTCGGAACAATTGCAGCTTACGGTCAAAGAACAGGTGGAAAAGATTGCCGGTGTCGGTGTCGATCAGGTCTCTGTTTATGTCGCTCAAACGATTCAACCAGACAAATCCCGGGTTCGTGTTGAATAAGGCGGTGTCCCGGCATGGACAGGAAATTATTTGAGTCGATTTGGTTACAATATGGAGGAAGAATACTGGGGACGCTGATCGGCTTCGTCCTGGGGCTTATCTATCTGTTTGCCGGCTTTTGGAAAACTCTCTTTTTTGCCATCCTGGTCGGTCTGGGTTTTTTCATCGGAAAACAATTGGACCACAAAGAGGATTTTAAACAGATCATCGATCTCATTTTATTGGACAAATGGATGAATAAATAGAGAAGAGACCGGGCCGTTCTGGCTCGGATTTCTTTTTTGGAGGATTGGAATGATGAGTAGGAGAACGGCAAGAGAAACAGCGATTCAAACCTTGTACCAAATGGAATTTCATCCTGAAGACAACGATGCGGTGATTCGGGAACGCGGAGCAGGGCTGAAAGGTCCCGATCATACCTTTTTTCTGCAGTTGGTGGAGGGTGTAAAGAATCATACAGCTCTGATTGACTCCGTGATCGGTCGTTTTCTCAAAGCGGGTTGGTCGGTCGAGCGACTCTCTTCGGTAGACCGCGCCATTTTGCGTCTGTCTGTGAGTTGCTCTTTATAGAGGAAACCCCCCGCAAGGTTGTCCTCAATGAGGCGGTAGAATTGGCCAAGTTATTCAGCGGGGAGGAATCCGGCCGTTTTATCAATGGAGTCTTGGGCGGGATGGTCCGCCAGCTGGATGAAATCCGCGCGGAATTGAATTCAAATCAGCAATGAGATAGAGCTTTCGGGAATCTCAACTGTCATTATCTCCCTGCCATAGGGATGCATGGATATCGCCCGGGTGTAGAAGGTTATATTTAAATGAATCTGAAATGGCAGGGTGATATCATGAGACGAATCGGTCTGATTTTTATGGCGACGATCCTGCTGCTGGCAGGGTGCAACGGAGCCCGATTTGGAGGGGAAGACAAACAAGCCACACCCCAAAAAATGACCAACCGAACTGCTCATCCTGAAGCAGTCCCGATGAAAAGCAGAGGGAGGGTTCTGCCTGACGAAAGAGGAGAGAACAATCTCAGGGGCGGGGGAGGAAAGCAAAGGATAGAGTCGATCGGGTTTCTCGAACCGGTGGATCCCCAAACGGCCGTTTCCGACGTGAGCGAGGTTGCCCGGAACCTGACCTATGTTGCTTTTTTCAGCTACCGGGTTCAACCCGACGGGAATCTGGTTCCCTTAAACGATGCAGCTCCCCTGGCGGCCGCACGGCGGAACAATGCAGTCCCGATGCTGGTCATCACCAACTTTGCGGAGGGCAACTTCTCTCCGGACATCGCCCACCGGCTCTTTACGGACCGAGCTGCGAGCCAACGGCTGATCCGTAATGTGATCCGTGTGATGAAAGAAAAAGGTTACCGCGCGCTTAACGTGGATTTTGAACATATCCGCGAGCAAGACCGCCGACTGTTCAACGGTTTTTTGGAAACATTGTTGCCACGGGTGAAGAAAGAAGGATATGTGGTGTCCACTGCCCTGGCTCCGAAAAGCAGTGACAGGCAGGGGGGACCGTGGCATGGTGCCCATGATTACGCGTTTCACGGCAGAGTCGCCGATTTCGTGATGCTGATGACGTATGAATGGGGCTGGACCGGAGGACCTCCCATGGCAGTTTCCCCCATTCCCCAGGTTCGCAAAGTGGTGGATTATGCCGTGACCAAAATTCCCCGGGAAAAGATTATTATGGGGGCCCCCCTCTATGGTTATGATTGGACTTTACCCTATCGAAAAGGAGGCCCCCCGGCCAAACGGGTATCTCCCCAGGAGGCAAAGGTTTTTGCTTTGCGGAAGGCTATTAAAATTCAATACAACAACCGGGATCAAGCCCCGTACTACTACTACACGGATGACCGGGGCAAAAAACATGTCGTCTGGTTTGAAAACGAGCAGAGCGCCCAGGCTAAATTCAACCTGGTCAAGGAGTACCGGCTTCGGGGAATCGGTTATTGGGTACTTGGAGAAGATTTTCCCGACAACTGGTCCCTGCTCAATGACAACTTCATCATCCGAAAGTATTGAACCGTTAAGCCCCGATTCAGACAGATCGGGGCTTTATTTGAATGGTTTGGATTCGTACGGGTCTTTGGTTCATTGTTAGAGCAGTTTCTGCTCCTTTACACTCGTTCAGGAAAAAGATAAACTTGTACAGTGAATAACGGGGTGTGTGATGATGTCCTATCGAATCATTGATGGAAAAGCGATCGCTCAGCAAGTGAGAGACGAACTGAAAGATGAAGTCGCCCGTCTCAAAAAACAAGGGATTGTCCCCGGCTTAACAGTCATTCTGGTAGGGAACCATCCCGCCTCCGAGTCCTATGTAAGAGGAAAAATGCGCGCTTCGGAAGAAGTGGGAATCCGTTCGGATCTGATCCGCATGAACGAAGATATTTCTCCGCAGGAATTGCTAGCCGAGGTGCGCAAACTGAATGATGATCCGTCCGTACACGGGATTTTGGTGCAGTTGCCGCTGCCGCGTCACATCGATGCCAACCAGGTAATCGCCACCATTTCCCCTGAAAAAGATGTGGATGGCTTTACTCCGGTGAACGTCGGCAACCTTGTGATCGGTCAGGATGCTTTTTATCCTTGTACACCTTATGGGATTATGGAGCTGTTGAAGCGGATCGGCATCTCAGTAGAAGGAAAGCATGCGGTGGTCATCGGCCGCAGCAACATCGTCGGGAAGCCCATGTCCATACTTTTGCAACGGGCCAATGCCACTGTCACCATGTGCCATTCCCGCACGATCGATTTGCCTTCCTACACGAAACAGGCGGACATTTTGATCGCTGCGGTCGGCCGGGCTGAACTGATCACATCCGAATACGTAAAGCCGGGAGCGGTCGTGATTGATGTCGGCATCAACCGTAGGGAAGACGGGAAGTTGGTGGGCGACGTTCTTTTTGCTGAAGTGGCTCCGCACTGCTCGGCCATCACCCCCGTTCCGGGTGGGGTGGGGCCGATGACAATTGCGATGTTACTGAAAAACACCGTCAAATCGGCTAAGATGCATCACCGATCAGCTTCGTCCAATGGTTAGACGGTGAATCGCAAGTCTGAACAATCATCAAACTTGAGGGGACGAATGGTTCCGTGACCGTGGGAAGAGATATTTGGTCGGTATCAGATTTGGTGTCCTATCTGTACCATACACTGAATGAAGATGAGAATCTCAAAAACGTATGGGTCGAAGGGGAAATCTCCAATTTTTCCCAGCACAGCAAAAGCAGGCATATGTATTTTACGCTGAAAGATGAACATGCCAAGATCAAAGCGGCGATGTTTGCCGGTAACAACCGCCGGTTAAGGTTTACCCCCAAAGACGGCGACCGCGTTTTGGCCCGGGGCTACCTGTCGGTGTATGACAAAGAAGGACAGGTTCAATTTTATGTTCAAGACATGCGCCTGAGCGGTGTGGGGGATCTCTATGTCGCCTTCGGGCGGCTGAAAGATCAACTGGCAGCGGAAGGCCTTTTTTCCCAGCCGAAAAAACTGCTTCCTCCTTTCCCGAAAACAGTGGGAGTGATCACTTCACCCACCGGGGCGGCCGTTCGCGATATCATCACCACGATGAGACGCCGCTTTCCGCTGACCAGAATTCTTCTGTATCCCGTTTCGGTCCAGGGTGAAAAGGCCCCTCAAGAGATTGCCGACGCGATTGACCAGATGAACCTGTTAAAAGAAGCGGACGTGTTGATCGTCGGTCGCGGGGGAGGATCGCTTGAAGAATTGTGGGCGTTTAATGAAGAAATTGTCGCCCGCAGTATCTATCGTTCGGTCATCCCGGTCATTTCGGCGGTGGGACATGAAACGGATACGACGATCAGCGACTTTGTGGCCGACCAGCGGGCGGCTACACCTACGGCGGCTGCCGAAATGGCTGTCCCTGACATCAATGATTTGAGAGATCGGATTTGTACCCTGGAAAAGCGTCTGCTTCGCGCCCAGTCTTCTTTGCTTCAAACATGGCGGGAACGGTTGGCGCGAAGCACGGAGCGACCGGTCTTTCAAAATCCCGGTGCCCGTCTTCATCAATACGCTCAGCGCCTTGACCATTTGGAGTCGGACTTGGAGCGCTCCATGGAAAATTGGCTGGTCAAACAGACCAGAAAGCTGGAAAAATTGGAATTTCAACTTCGGCTTCACCATCCTGCCGAACGTCTCAATCAATATCAAGAGCACCTGAAGAGATTAAAACGCGACAGTGTGAACCAAATCAAAACCCTGCTGAAAGAGCGGCGGACCCAGCATGCGCAACTGTTGATCCAGCTGGATGCATTAAGTCCTTTAAAAGTGATGCAGAGAGGTTATTCTCTCGTTTACCGCTATGGACGTAACCAGCTGGTGAAATCGAGCAAACAAGTGCAACCCGGGGATCTGATTCAGGTCCGCATGTCCGATGGGACGCTCAAATGCCAGGTTTGGGGAACGGAGGAAAATAGACATGGGTGAAGAGAAAAATCTTTCCTCTTGCAATTTCGAATCGCTGCCGTTTGAAGAAGCGCTGGAACGACTGGAAGAAGTGGTCCGCTTGCTGGAGGAGGGGGATGCTCCTCTTGAAGAAGCGATTCGCCTTTTTGATGAAGGGATGAAACTGGCCCACATTTGCGGCAAAAAATTGGAATGGGCCGAGCAGCAGGTGGAAATGTTGGTGAAAGAGAACGGTGAGTGGACCAAGAAGCCATTTTTGACAGAGGAGGAACCGGAGTAAATTGGTAAGCATTCAAGATTATATTCAAACAAAAGCAAAATGGGTCCACCAGGCTTTGGATCAATATACCCGGGAGATGACCGGAATTCCGGAGATTTTGCTTGAATCGATGCGGTATTCCCTGCTTGCAGGCGGGAAGAGGCTGAGACCTGTCTTGGTGCTGGCTACTGCGGAGGCGTGCGGAGGGGATGCAGAAAAAGCGCTCCCTTTTGCTTGCGCGCTGGAAATGATCCATACTTATTCTCTCATCCATGATGATTTGCCATGCATGGATAATGATGACTTCCGTCGCGGAAAACCGACCAACCATAAAGTGTTTGGCGATGCGCAAGCCATTCTGGCAGGCGATGCACTGCTCACCGAAGCTTTTGGCCTCATGGCTGCCGGGGCCAAACAGGCGGGACTCTCTGCCGGGACGGCTCTGACGATCATCGAAGAAGCATCCCGTTGTGCAGGGGCCAAAGGAATGGTCGGCGGCCAGGTGAGTGATCTCCTCAGTGAAAACCGTACGATCACCCTGGAAGAACTGGAAAGTATTCACCGTCGCAAAACGGGGGACTTGATCGCCTTTGCAGTCCGGACAGGGGCGCGCCTAGCGGGGGCATCGGACGGGCTCTTGTCCGCTCTCACCCGTTTTGCGTATGGTCTCGGACTGGCTTTTCAAATTCAAGATGACATTTTGGATGTGATTGGCGACCAGCACCTGATCGGAAAGCCGGTCGGAAGCGATCAAGCAAGAAACAAAGCCACCTATCCGGCCCTGCTCGGCTTGGAAGCGTCCAAACAAAAGCTGAGAGAGGTGACGGATGCCGCCAAGGCAGAGCTCTTGGGGCATGATCCCTTTCATCCGAACCGCCTGCTGGAAATCGCTGATTACCTCCTCACCCGGGACCGGTAACGGGATATGTGAAGTCGGCAAAGATGTGCTATAATAGGGATACTATGTTAGAGTGGAGCAGTATTCTAGTCAGCCCATCACCTCTGAAGGCGGGGCTAAAAATCCGCTAAAGGGCACATCGATGAAGTTCTTGGTGTTGGCTTGCAGCGCCCAGCTGCGGGTTGATGCTGGGAGTTAAGGAAGAAGGGCGATCCGCAATGGCATGCGGGCGTTGACCCTTCTTCCGCGGAGGCCCAAGTACGTGGTGGAATCACGACGGCTTGGGGTATGAACCTGCATGCGGGGACTCACTTGTATGCAGCGTAGCCTGCCTTGAGTGGCAGAGTGGGGATATTTAACTGTACGGTTAAGTTGAAAGCTCTGTTGCAAAAGAGGCTAGGAGGCTGATCCGGGCTGTTGAGGAAAACTCCTAGACTGTTTGCCTCAGGCAAGGCTATCCAGGGATTAAAGTGCGGACTAAGTGGCAATCCAGTCCGGCGATTGGCGACAACGCCGAAAGAGGTTATAAAGGGAAACCGCCTGACCGGCAACGGTTGGGATACCTCTTTGGGAAATCCTACTGGACCTAAGCCGCAGAATTTACTTGGATAGTTTCCACTCTAAACCACCACTGATCATCAGTACGGGAAAAAATTACATAGGGTACCACCGTCTGTGTATCAACTAACCGGTCCCGTAGCGACCGGCATTTTTCTGGTATGTACGAGATGAAGGAGAACCGAATCTACATGGGAGAATTGCTCCAAAAATCGGCCCGCTGGGCGATCAGGATCGGACTCATTACAGCTATTCTTGCCATCATCCTGTCTTTAACTTCGACCACACTATTGGGAGGCCTTTCCTGGACCGGGGGGTTACTGGTTCTTTTGTGCATCGTGGGGATTGGGGTCGGTTTTGACATGCTGGGCATTGCCGCCACAGCGGCGCGGGAACAGCCGCTCCATGCGATGGCTGCAAAAAAAGTGCCGGGTTCCAAAGAAGCAATCGGAATCATTCGTCGAGCCGATCAGTTTTCCAACTTCTGCAATGACGTGATCGGGGATATCAGCGGGGTCATCAGCGGAGCTGCTTCTTTTGCTGTCGTCACCTCCCTGATCGCGACATTTCCCTACTGGTCGACCAATCGGGAGCTCATCGATGTTTTGCTGGTTTCATTAATCTCAGCACTAACGGTTGGCGGTAAAGCGATCGGGAAATCGATTTCCATCCATTATGCCAATCAAATCATTTTAATGGCAGGTAAATTTTTTTATTTTATTAATCATAAATTCGGATTTCATCTGTTTGAAGTGAAACCCAAGAAAAGAAAGCGAAAGAGAGGCGTTCTACGTGCTCCTCGAGCAGATTAATTCGCCAGACAAACTGAAACAACTGTCTGTAGAGGAACTGCCTAAATTGGCGAAGGAGATTCGTCAATTTCTCATAAAAAGCTTATCGGAGACAGGCGGACATTTGGCATCCAACCTTGGTGTCGTTGAATTGACCATTGCCATGCATTATCTGTTTGACAGCCCGAAAGATAAGTTTTTATGGGATGTCGGGCATCAGGCGTATGTCCATAAACTGCTTACCGGGCGGCGTGAATTGTTCCCCACTCTCAGACAATACAAAGGATTGTGCGGTTTTCCGAAGATGAGGGAAAGTGAACATGATGTCTGGGAAACGGGTCACAGCAGCACTTCCTTGTCCGGAGCGATGGGGATGGCGGTTGCCCGCGACCTGAAGGGGGAAGATTATAAAGTCATCGCCGTGATCGGCGACGGAGCCCTGACGGGCGGAATGGCATTGGAAGCGCTTAATCATATTGGGGAAGAGAAAAAAGATATCATCGTCATTCTCAACGACAATGAGATGTCCATCAGCCCAAACGTCGGAGCATTGCACAATCATTTGGCACGGCTCAGAACCCATAAAGGCTACAACAAGATGAAAGAAGAAGTCGAGCAGTTGCTGAAAAAAATTCCGACAGTGGGAGAGCCGGTCGCCAAGACGCTGGAACGAATTAAGGACAGCTTGAAGTTTCTCGTCGTTTCCGGAGTGTTTTTTGAAACTCTTGGTTTTACCTATCTCGGCCCGGTCGACGGGCACCAGTTTGACGAATTGATGGAGAGTCTGCGCCTTGCCGGCAAGACGAAAGGGCCGGTGCTGGTTCATGTCATCACCAAAAAGGGACAAGGATACAAACCGGCAGAGGATGATTCCGTCATTTATCACGGGGTTGGGACTTATAAAATTGAATCCGGTGCTTTACAGAAAAAAGCGGGCGGTCCTCCCGCCTATCCGGCAGTATTTGGAGAGACCATGATTCGTCTTGCCGAGAAGGATGAACGAATCGTGGCGATTACACCTGCCATGCTGACCGGATCCAAACTGGAAAAATTTAACAAAAAATTCCCGGAACGCTGTTTCGATGTGGGGATTGCAGAACAGCATGCAGTTACTTTTGCTGCCGGCCTGGCAACGCAAGGCATGAAACCGGTTGTCGCCATTTACTCCACTTTCTTGCAGCGGGGTTATGACCAACTGATTCACGATGTTTGCCGGCAGAAGCTGAATGTTGTTTTTGCCGTTGACCGTGCCGGCCTGGTGGGAGAAGACGGGGAAACCCACCAAGGGGTTTATGATATCAGCTTCATGCGAAATCAGCCCCATATGGTGATCATGATGCCCAAAGATGAAAATGAATTGCAGCATATGTTGTATACGGCTCTCCAATATAACGACGGCCCGGTTGCCGTTCGCTATTCCAAGAGCGCCGGTGTGGGCGTAAAAATGGATGCTGACTTTAAACTGATTCCCATCGGTAAATCTGAACTGATCCGGCCGGGAAAAGATCTTGTCCTGTTAGCATTTGGGAACATGGTTCCCATTGCTGCAGAAGCGGCAGAGCGCCTCGCCCGGGGAGGCATCGACGCGCGCGTGATCAACGCCCGATTTGCCAAACCGCTGGATGAAGAGCTGCTGGATCAGCTGGCAGAGGAAAGAATCCCGATTGTAACGATTGAGGAAGGAACCTTGGTCGGCGGATTTGGCAGCGCCGTATTGGAATACTATGCGCAGAATGATGTCGTCGGCATGAAGATTAAGACGATCGGGATTCCCGATTATTACGTCGAGCACGGAAGTATCCAGGATCAACGCCGGGAGGTTGGATTAACACCGGAGCAGATTGCCGATACTGTTAGTAAATTTTTTCCGAACATGAGGTTTGCAAGTGGATAAAGAGCGGTTGGATGTATTGTTGGTGCAAAAAGGATACTTCACGAGCCGTGAACAGGCACGGCGTTCGATTATGGCCGGCTTGGTATGTGTCAATCAGGAGCGTGTAGATAAAGCGGGGACGAAGGTCCCCGTCGATGCTGTTATTGAAGTGAAAGGGCAGCTTCACCCGTATGTAAGCAGGGGAGGCCTTAAACTGGAAGAAGCTCTCCGCATTTTTCCCATCCGGGTCGCCGGACGGGTGATGATGGACATCGGGGCCTCTACGGGAGGGTTTACGGACTGCGCTTTGCAGCATGGGGTGAAACTTGTCTATGCGATCGATGTCGGTTATGGTCAGCTCGCATGGAAACTCCGTCAAGATCCTCGAGTGATTGTGTTGGAGCGGACCAATTTTCGTTACTTGAAACCGGAGGAATTGAAAGGCGAGCCACCGGATCTGGCAACGATCGACGTTTCTTTTATCTCTTTGACCCACATCCTGCCGAATCTTAAAGCGCTGCTTCTGCCAGAAGGGGAAGTGGTGGCGCTTATCAAGCCGCAATTTGAAGCGGGGCGTGATCAGGTTGGAAAAAAAGGGATTGTCAAAGAGCCCGCTGTACACAGGCAAGTGTTGTCCTCATTTGTTCAGTTTGCTCATTCCCAGGGATTTGAGATCATGGGACTGGCCCCTTCTCCGATTCAGGGTGGCGAAGGAAATATCGAATTTTTAAGTTACCTGATTCATCGCAAACCCGTGCAAGCGAAGGATTGGACGGAGCGAATTGAGGAAGTGGTCAGCGAAGCGCATCGGCGTTTTTAATAAACTCGTCCGCTCCGTTCGCTCCGTTTGATCCGGTTTTTTCGTCCCAACAGAAGAAGGTTTCTTTTTCAGGGCTGCGAATAAGTAGGTAAAGGAGGGGTTTTGTGTCCCATCCGGGTGATAACTTGGTGCTGATCCTGCTTATCGGAGTCATCTTCTACTTTTTACTCAGGAATTGGATCTCTTTTTCCTTTCTCACCGACTGGCTTCATAAATCAGCTGATCAGGGACAGATTGAAATCAGAGGGGATGTCCCGGACCTGTTAAAGAAAAATGGCTATGAGGTGATCAAGGCCAAGCAAAGAGTTCCGATCACCATCGATGTGGATGACCGCACGTATGAAAGCAGATTCTACGTCGATTATATTGCGCGTGCCGATGACGAGTGGTATCTCGTGATCGTGGCGAGAGAGCGGAAACCCGTACGGATGTCGGGACCGGCACTCCGCGACTATTTCTTGCCTTATTACCTCCTCTATCAGCCGGAAGGCATTTTATACGTTAATCGTGAAAAGAGAACCATTCAATTGATTCAATTTGATTTCCCGGACGTTAGCTTGTCCAAGAAGCAGGGCTTTCCTTGGCTCTATATTGCCGCTGTTCTCTTTGGGATGATCCTGGCTTGGCTGATCCGATAAGGTGTGAGCCGACTGTTATGAGGTGGGGTTTATTGAAAACCATCGGGATTACAATCAATCAGAAAAAACCCAAGGCGCAAACAGTAGCTAAGCAATTGCTTCAGTTATTGGAAGAAAAGGGGTCTGTCGTCTATGTGGAGCCGGAAACGGCCAGGGCTTTAGAGCGGCCCGAACTCGGCCTGCCGCTCCCATGCTTTCCGCAGAAAGTGGACGTGGTGTTCGTGCTGGGAGGAGATGGGACGCTTTTGGGAGTGGCCCGTCAATTTGCCGAATACCAACTGCCCATTTTGGGAATTAATGTAGGTTATTTGGGATTTTTGTCAGAAGCGGAGCCCGACGATTTGTCTACCGTGGTAGATCGCGTCTTAACAGGTGATTACTACATCGAAGAACGTTTGATGCTCGAGGCCGAATTGGTTCGTCGGGGACAAGTGTTCGAAAAAGGTGTAGCCTTAAATGATATTGGAATTGCCAAAGGATCGTTTGGAAGGATGATTACCTGTACGGTTCATATGGATGATATGTATTTGGGGACATTTTCCGGAGACGGCTTAATTGTGTCGACGCCAACGGGTTCGACGGCCTATTCCCTTTCCTGTGGAGGACCCATTGTCTATCCGGGAATTCAAACCCTGCTGTTAACTCCGATCTGCCCTCATACACTCACTTCAAGGCCGATGGTGTTACCCGCTGAAGCAGTCTTGGAAATCAAAGTATCAGCCACCCATCACGAAATGGGGATGACGATTGACGGTCAACTGGGATACTGTTTACAGGCGGATGATATCGTCAGAGTGAAACGCTCTCCATTTAATACCTTGCTCATTAAGTGGCAAGAGCGTTCATTTTTTGAAGTGGTTAGAAAAAAACTACAGGGAGAAAATGTTGATGAAAGCAGGGTAGGAGGACAAAATGAAAGCACAGCGACATATAAAGATTCGAGAAATTATCGCGACAAAAGAGATTGAAACCCAGGATGAGCTTGTGGAAGAGTTGAAAAAGGCGGGTTACAACGTAACGCAGGCTACGGTTTCGCGGGATATTAAAGAACTTCACCTTGTCAAGGTACCGACAAACAAGGGAACCTATAAATATTCGCTGCCCGCGGATCGACGGTTCAATCCTTTGCAGAAGTTGAAACGAATGCTGCAGGAGTCTTTTGTTAATATCGACTACAGCGAAAACCTGATCGTCATGAAAACACTTCCGGGCAATGCGCATGCCGTGGGTGCTCTCATCGACCATTTGGATTGGGATGACATTATCGGTTCTTTGGCCGGCGATGACACCATTCTCCTCATTTGCCGCGACAAAGAAAAAGTTCCGGAGATTGTGCAACGCTTGATCGACATGCTTTAGGAGTAGATGAGAATGCTCAGGGAACTGTCCATTCGCCAATTTGCCATCATTGAAGAGATTCAGCTGCGTTTTGAAGAGGGTTTTCATGTGCTGACGGGTGAAACCGGTGCCGGTAAGTCGATTCTCATCGATGCGCTCGGCTTAGTGGCCGGGGGACGTGCTTCTTCTGAGTTTGTCCGTCACGGGGCAGATAAAGCGGAGGTTGAAGCATTATTTGAACTGTCCCCCTCTCACCCGGTCCGCCCCGTTTTAGCAGAATGGGGAATCGAGGAAGACCCGGATTCACTCATCATTCGCCGGGAGATTACCGCTACGGGGAAAAGCACCTGTCGCATCAACGGGCGGATTGTCACCTTGTCCATGTTAAAACAAATTGGCAAGAAATTATTGGATATCTCCGGTCAACATGAACATCAATCCCTGCTCGATGTGGACGAGCATTTGGAACTGCTCGATCAGTTCGGCGGAGAACAGATTTTTTCCATTCGCCGGAAATATGAGCGCGTTTTTGAACAGTATCAGCAACTCTCTAAAGAATTGGATCGCCTCAATTTAAATCAAAAAGAAATCGCCCAGCGCATCGATCTTTTAGAGTTCCAAAAGGATGAAATACAATCCGCAGAGTTGGTTCCGGGGGAAGACGAAGAGTTGGAGCAGGAGAGAAATCGCCTGGCTTACAGCGAAAAACTGATCACCCATTCCGCCAAAGCGTATGATCACCTGTACGGGGAGCAGGAAGGTCTGGATCACCTTCAAGCCGCCTTATCCCACTTGGAAGAAATTCTTCCTCTCGATGAAACGCTTTCTCCTGTATACGAAACCATCCAAACATGCACGTATCAACTGGAAGAAGCGGTACGGGAGTTGAGCAGGTACAGGGATCAACTTGAATTTGATCCGAATCGGCTGAACGAAGTGGAAGAAAGACTCCATCTGATCCAACAGTTAAAAAGAAAATACGGGGACACGATTGAGGATATCCTTCGTCACGGGGAACAAGTGGAAAGGGAATTGGAGCAACTCATGCACCGGGATGAAAGGCAAGCAGAACTGAAGGAAAAAATCGATCAGCTCTACGTGCAAATGGAATCCCTGGCCAAAGAATTGACCATGATCCGCAAGAAAGTTGCCACGGAGCTGGAAGCGAAAGTGGAGCAGGAATTGGCCGACCTCAACATGGCCTCCACCGTTTTTCATGTTGCTTTTTATCCGGATGCATATCGAACGGCCCGCTTTACCTCCGCCGGACAGGATCTCATCGAATTTCAAATTGCTCCCAACCCGGGAGAACCGCTCCGTCCGCTTGCGAAGATCGCTTCCGGCGGCGAGTTGTCCAGAATTATGCTTGCTCTTAAATGTATTTTTGCTGATATTGAAGGAATTCATACACTGATCTTTGATGAAATTGATACCGGAGTCAGCGGGCGTGCGGCGCAGGCAATTGCTGAAAAAGTGGCTGTGCTGGCGAAGAAAAACCAAGTATTGTGCGTGACCCACCTTCCTCAAGTCGCCTGTATGGCAGATTTTCATTTTTACATCTCCAAAGAATCACTAAATGAGAAGACGCGGACGCATGTGGAATTGCTCGCCAGTCAGGACCGAACGCTGGAATTGGCCCGTATGCTTGGCGGAGTCGAAGTGACCCGAACAACGCGTGAACATGCGGAAGAAATGCTTCGTTTGGCTAAGAAGGTAAAACAGAATTTATATTCAGAGAGCCGGAAATCACATGAAGTTTAAGTGCAAAAGTCATGTGCTGCCTTTGATCGATCCATCAAGGGCTTTTTCTTTTTCAGGAATCATTTGTGGGTCATAAAAGGAGAATCCGGAGGTTAACTTAACATTACGATGGTTACCTTATGGCGGAGGTAAGGCAGGAAGCTCAGGAGAGTGGTGGATGTTGCAAAGAAATAAAAATAAAAAATGGATGGGTTTTCTCCTGGTGCTTCTTTTGATCCTGGGAAGTACAACCACAACCTTTCGGCAGTTTACAGATTTCCCTGCGGAAATCCGACTTTTTCAGGGGCAATTTCAAAAGCTGCATTTAAGTATGCCCGTCTCGGCGACGGCAAGCATTTCCAACCCCGACGTCATCCAGGTCAACGGTTCAGCTCAGCGCCATGTACCTGTCGACTTGCACCAGCCGGTTTCCTTATTTTCCCATACATCGGGAAAGGCATTGCTCACATTAAAATTATTTGGCACCTTGCCCATTAAAAAAGTAAATGTGAGTGTTTACCCCGAAGTCAAAGTGATTCCGGGAGGACAATCGATCGGAGTCAAACTGAAATCTTCAGGCGTGTTGGTGGTGGGGCATCACCTTGTCGATGCGGATCGTGATTCAAAGTCACCTGCCGAACAGGCAGATATTCGCGCCGGAGACTATTTGGTGCGCATGAATGGGAAAGTGATTCACGAAGTCGTCGATGTGGTAAAAGCAGTCGAAGAAGCGGGGAAAAATAAAAAGCCCCTGGAGATCATCCTGATTCGTGACGGGAAGGAAAAGCAAGTCTCCGTCACACCTGCTTATGATAAGAAAGAACGTGTTTACCGTTTGGGAATCTACATTCGTGATTCTGCCGCAGGAGTCGGCACGCTCACTTTTTACGATCCCAAACGACATGTGTATGGAGCACTGGGGCATGTGATTTCCGATATTGATACCGGCCAGCCGATCCTGGTGGGAAGCGGGAAAATCGTTCAATCCAATGTGACTTCCATTCAAAAAGGTGAATCAGGGGAGCCGGGAGAAAAGCGGGCAATTTTTTTCCAGGAAGAAAAGGTTCTTGGTAACATCACGAAAAACACTCCGTTTGGCATCTTTGGAAAAATGAAAGGCGATACGGCTCAAAAACTGCAGGCAGAACCCATTCCCGTAGCATTAGCCGAACAAGTGAAACAAGGACCAGCCAAAATCCTGACGGTAGTGGAAGGACAAAAAGTGGAAGCGTTTGACATTCAAATTCTTCATGTGTTGCGCCAGAAGTTTCCGGCTACCAAAGGACTTATCATCAAGGTCACCGATCCGCGCCTCTTAGACAAAACGGGGGGGATTGTCCAAGGGATGAGCGGAAGTCCAATCATTCAGGATGGAAAATTGGTAGGAGCTGTTACCCATGTATCTGTTAACACACTGCGCCAAATTCTTCGGATCTTAGTAAAATCAAGGATTTATTGTACTACAGCACATTCAAATTCACAACGGTTGGGCCCCAGTTGAAACATATAATCCAGAGTGGGATCCGGACTGATTTTCATTCTTGATGGAAATCTAAGATCATCCGGATATAGCAAAAGCCGTGGGACTTGATCTCCCGACGGCTTTCGTGTGGTTAAGCTCAGCGAGGCGGCGTACTGGCAGGACAATGTCGTTAATGTTACTGTCTGTAAATTCCTGTTTGGAAGCATCCACGTAAAAAATCCCCATTTTCTCAAGCAAATATTCGCTCATGTTGCAGACATCCTGCTCACTTTCCCCCTTAGGACAAAAAAGACGATACACATCTGTAGCGCAATAACGATGGCGAAAAACAATAGGATGGCCGGAAATGAAAGGTTCCAATCGACCGCTTTGGTTGTCAGCGTCCCCCCGATCGCACCTGCCAAAAAGCCCGTCAGGCTGAAAATTCCCATGCCAGAGCCTGTTTTCTCCCGCGGAAGCAGCAAGGAAACGAGTTTGGAGAGAGAGGATTGCATCAAGGTAAATCCGATATTCGGCAATATGAGACTACAGGCAACGACAACCGGCCCGAAACCGGATAACAGAGAAATCAAGATAAACCCGATAATCATAAACGATGCCGCTATCAACATCATGGGAATACTTCCAAAACGATCGACCCACTTCCCGCCGATGCGCCCGAACAGGGCAGCCCCCATCGCTGCCGGAAACAGCACGAATCCGATCTGGTCAGCAGGCAGTTGAAACATGGATTTCAGCATCAACGGGATGATCAGCATCATGCTGAACCCCGTCGAGGAGGACAGAAACGCTGCGACGATCGCATAACGAAACGGCCCCTCCGTAAACAGGGATAAGGAAACGAACGGATCATGCGATTTGCGGCTTTTGGCGATGAAGAGAGCGAGCAATCCCGCGAAAGAAGCGATATATCCAAGGCCGGAGGTCGTAATTCCCATCATCAGCATCGCAACGGCAGCTGCCAGTAAGCCCGCTCCGATTGCATCGACACTCCCATCACGCCGCTCTTCGTTCGGGAGCGCTTTACGAAGAAACGGGAGCAGCAGCAGTGTACCGAGAGAAAGCAAAAATAGGTATTTCCAGTGCAGTGCGCCCGTCACAAAGCCGCCTACAATCGGACCGATCCCTGATGAGAAGGCGATAAAGGATGCGACCACGCCCATCACTGTGCCCCGCCGTTCCGGGGGGAAATAGCGTGCGGGAATAATCATCGCAAGTGCAGGCACACAGGAGGCACCTGCCGATTGAACGAGTCGACCAATTAAAAGCCACATGTACCCATCCAGGAAGAATCCTATGACGGATCCGGCCGCGAACAGCGTAATTCCGATTGTCATCAGCCTTTTTAATGGGAACAAATCCGCTAGTTTTCCATACATCAGCGAACCGATTGCGTAAACCATCGCATAGCCAGTGATCACCCATCCCGCCAGCGAAGGTGTAAGACCAAGATCCTTCGCGATGTCAGGAACCGCAACATTGAACACCGTCACATTCATTACCGAGAACAGAAGCAAACATCCAAGCAAGGGGATAATTTGTTTACCGACCTGTGGGTTCTGTTGATGATGTCGACTCATAGCTCCTTCTCCCTTCGGCGAACCTGTTCGCTCACGTTGCACAGCATTTTTTTCAAAAGGGCAAGCATGAGTTCATATTCCTCGTCATCCATGCCAACCCGGCTTTTTCTGCTGATATCATTCAATGCTGCCTGTACTTTCGGCACAACCGCTCTACCTGATTGCGTCAAATAAAGCAAATTATAGCGGTTATCGGTGGGATCTGTTTCCCTTCGCACGTACCCTTCTGCTTCCAGTTTTCTGATTGCCTTCGCCGTCGTTGTCTTGTCAATCAAAAGCTCCTCGCTAAGCGCTTTTTGCGAAATTCCTTCTTTTTTCGCGATCGTCATCAAGAAAATATACTGCCCGCTTCCGATGCGGTAGGGCTGAAGTTGGGCTGTTATGAGGATTTGCAGATGACGGTAAATGGCCGAAATGTATCTGCCAGGAGACTCGCAGGAAGGCATAATCGTCTCGTTGTTCACGAAAGCACCCACTCCAAATAGGATGTCATTGCAACTATCCACAGTATATTTTAAGATAGGATGTCATTGCAACTATTATTTTGGAAATAAATAAAAACGTACTGTCTAAATATGGGGCCTCAAATCAAAGGTTTCACATATGATTCATCGAATTTTATAAATAAGCCCTTTAAGCACAATTCAGCCGGGAACGCCTGTTCAGCCCGCTTGGCTAAATTACAGCAACCAATGTCGGGGAGAGATGATGATGCGAAAAGTTAGAGTTTTAAATCGAGTGTCTGTCGACGGGTATTTTGCCAGTCTTAATGATGCCACCTTCGGAATGGATTAGTTTATTTTGGGTGAAAAGACATATACAGGTTTTGAACATTCTTGGGTACCTATATTGCATGATCCAAATGCTCCTGAAGAGATGAGGGCTGTGGCCGAAGAGTTAACCAACATGACGAAGATCGTCTTTTCAAAAAAAACTGAAAGAAGCAACTTGGGAAAACACGAAAATATTTGATGGTAACATAGCCGAAGTGGTGCGGCAGCTAAAAAACGGGGAAGGCGCAGATATTCTAATCTTTGGCAGCGGTACCATTGTACAGCAACTTGCGAACGAAGGATTGATTGACGAATATTTGTTCATACTTACTCCTGTTGTTGCGGGTGAAGGAAAGCCCCTATTTAAGGATGTCAAACAATTCCCCCTTACACTTCTAGGAGCCAAGGCATTTAAGTCCGGAAACGTTTTACTGCATTAAGAGCTAAAAAAGTAGCTATGTTTCCTTTCATTTGCCAATCGTACGAGATGCTGGTTAAATTGTGTCTAAAACATGTCCAAACATAAAGTATTCTTTTTTGGGTTCGGTGATCATTGGTTGGAACATCATCATCATTCTCCCGGATCAACACGAAATGACTTGAGTTCCCATTTGGCTCTCAAGTCATTTTCCATTTATTGGTCATATGGCGCCTGAATCGAGGGATGCTGCCTTGCCCCTCATATGATTTGAATTAGCTATTGGAAATGTGATCCGCTGTCAAAACTTTTGTTAACCATTCAGAAAAAGTTTGCGTCACCTCAAACGTAGAGACCAGGTCGGGATCCAACGAATCTGGTTCAAATCTTAAACGATTATGAAAAACGTTCTCCCATACAACACCGTTTAGCGATGATGGGAGACGGTTCCTTCGATTATGTCTATGAACAGCATATTGACAGTAAAAGTAGTTTGGCCGATCGCATAGGCGCGATCTGTGCGTTCACGTTGGGAAGAGTGTTGGTGGAGTATGGGAGGGAGAGACTCAACATATGTGCTTCTTCCCCCTGTGAGGAGATTTATGTAGATACATCAAAAAATGGCTTGCAGCGTTTTTGCAGCAAGCGGTGCTCTACCCGTTTTCATGTAAAAAAGCATCGGCATGCCAACAAACTCTTGCAAGGGAACAGAGTATAGCAGAGGTAGAGAGGTGGCGTAGAATTAAGGGGTATTTACCCCAAAGAAGCTGATGCAGACCCCGAAGCTATTTCAAAACCATCTTTTGGAGGATATGGATATGAAAAACGCTTCAAAAACGGGATGGATAAACGTCTGCTTGATGTAGACTAGGTGATCATAGGTCGCATCGGTATTGTTGGCAGAAGTCCGGTTTACCCCATGTTAGTGCCCGGACCCTCCGTTTCGTATTTGCTCAAAAAAATAAAGACGTTCATAATTTCTTCACGTCAACCACTTCTTGCGGAGCACGGCCTCGGCCAAGCCCAAATTGAGAAGCATGCTACCCCATACGGCGAGCGCATACGAAGCTCCGTAGGAAAGTCCGATTGCGTACTGGCTGACTGGCAGCAAGAGATGGATGGTCAGATTGGCATAAGTAAGAAAGAAGCTGCGAACAATCCATTGCCGATGCTTGGCTAAATTTTTCCGGCGAATATGGAGATATCCGAGCCAGGTCGTCGCAAGCCAGAGCAGATTCAATACCAGGAAGCCCGCGACTGTCAAACTTCCCGTCACGAACCATGACAGGTACAATCCCGGGATCAAGTTCAGAACGATGGATACAACGTATATTCGTCCACTCCACCGATGCCAGGCGATCGACTTCAGCCGGATTTTGCGGATCGCGCCGATGGGACCGGTCAAAAGCGAGACGACGGCGAGCACAATGTGCGCTCTTAGCATGAACATCCATAACGAACGGTCGGCGGTGAAGGATTCTTTGGCGGCGATCAGCTTGGTGAAATCGGGATCCGATACGAAGTTTTTGGTCAACGTATGCATCATCCACATCAAGGCGACGACGGACAAAAAAATAGCGGCGGTGTTTTTCTGTTCTCTCCGTTTTTTCACATTAGCTTACCAGCCTTTACTGAGTTAATGTATAATGAAATCAGACCGGACCGTCCGGTCCGATTTCATTATATGATGCCAGCCGCCTGTTTAAAATAGACAACCTTGAGCGATTTGTGACAATATGTTAGGGTAGCGGAAATCGAGTAAGGACAAGGCTGTCAGCCCGACAGGGGGGATGGAGCTCATGAAGAAGCAAGATGAAATACGGGAAAAAATCGTGAATCAGGCCATGCTTTTGTTCAACACGAAAGGCATCGCGCAAACGTCCGTTCAGGATATTATGGCGGCAACGGGGTTGCCTAAAGGGGCCATTTATCGCCGGTTTAAAACGAAGGAACTGATTGTGTTGGCCGCTTTCGAGCAGGCGGGGCAGATTTTGCAACAGTTTTTTGCCCAGGCGGAAAGGGAGGGGACCTGCACCCTCGATAAGCTGATGAAGATCGCAGCCATTTATCAGGATGCTGTCGACAACCCGCCCATTCCCGGGGGCTGCCCACTGCTCAATACGGCGGTCGAGAGCGACGGAACGTTCCCTGAACTGCGGCAGAAGGCTGCTGAAGCTTACGGGGGCATGGTCAGGTTTATCCAAGCGATCATCGAGCAGGGCGTTCGCAACAAGGAGTTTCGTACGGACATCGACGCTGCCGAAATGGCTTCCTTTCTCATCGAATCGATGGAAGGAGCCATCATGGCGAGCCGGCTGACGGGCAGCAACGATCCGATCAAACGGAATATGAAGTATACGGAGATCTTGCTCAGAAGTTACATGAACGAATAGCCATGAAAATCCCGAACTCATGTCCGAAAGGCGTGAGTTCCTTTTTACAATGATCTCGAATGTTCTTTACCGATGTGAAAAAAGAGCGGGGACCGAGTAATCTTTGATTCGCCCCAATTCAGGAAGCGGCGAGTCCATGTACCACCAAACTTGTGCGGCAAATCTGTCCATGAATTCAAGAAAAAATTGAAAAGTGATGATCGCCATCGGGGAAAACCAATTTCTACAACCGTTTTCTCCCCAAAAGGAACAGTTAAGGGCGTGATGGCCTTGTCAAAAATGATCACGAAACAGTCTCTGATCGAGGCGTTCCACAGCTTGGGCATTGAGTCGGGGACCCGTCTCGTCGTTCACAGCGCGTTGCGCAATCTGGGCCCGGTCGAGGGTGGCGCCGATACCGTTCTTGACGCGCTGCTGGAGTGCATCGGCCGGAGTGGTCTTCTGGTGGTACCTACCTTTACCTACAACAACGACGTGTTCGACCCGGAGGTAACCCCGAGCCGTACCGGCATCTTGACCGAGATTTTGCGTAAGCGCCACGGTGCAGTACGTTCATTACATCCCACTCACTCGGTGGCGGCCATCGGCGAGGGGGCCGCCACCATCTGCGAGGGACATCATAAGGTACCGGCACTGGGCATGAACAGTCCGCTGGACCGGTTAGCCAAGATGGGGGGAGGCGTCCTTTTACTGGGGATGGGACATACCAGCAACTCCACTGTGCATGTGGGTGAGGCTTATGCACGGGTTCCCTATCTGGACATCCCTATGAATCCCCACCGCCCCAGCCGAATTCCGGTAGTCGGTTCCGTTCGCCTGGAGGTTGACCTGTACGATCCGCCGGGTTGCAGCCGGGCATTCGGTGTAATCGAAGCCTCCCTGCGACAGCGTCGGGCGATCCGTGACAGGCTGGTTGGCCAGGGCCTGGTGCAGTGGATGCTTGGGCAAGAGGTGATCGCAAGCACGATGGATCTGCTGCACCAGGATGCCGCCGCACTCCTGTGCAACGACCCGGGTTGCTACCGGTGCAGCAGGGGACGCGAGCGACTCGGCCGGTAGACACCGTATTTTTCCTATGAGGGATGACAGTGCCAGATCGGAAAGATGCACGCTTAGGTTAGCCAACAAACTTATGGGCAGAGAACCAGTAAAACATACCCTATCGATAGAAATAGTCGTTATTTTAAAAAAACAAGCTGACTTTTGATAAGTGAAGCCAGCTTGTTTTTTATATTCAGCAATCAAAAAGCAAGTTTCCCCCGGTTGGATTTTACCCATAAAACGCCTTATGGAAGAAATTGTATATATATCTTTTTGGTTGGGATGCTAAAAAGGACAGTTGATTATTGAGAAGTATACCATTCGACACCCAGCGGAGGTAAATGAAAATGAGAGCAGCGAGATCAATGAAAAAGGGATACCAAAATGAAATACCTCAAATAGAAAATTCCGGAGTGGTTTTTAAATCAAAAAACTGCACTTATATTACTGAGTGGGGGAATAAATTAGGCTACGAGCAGACGAAGGATGATCTTTGTCGTGTACTAGCTAAAATCGAACTGGGTATTTAAGGAAGATCCCTGAGAGGGGTCTTTTATTTTGTCGTCGGAGTGTAAACGGTGAAGTTTAAGCGGTAACGAATTTAGAATATAATCATTTCGTGTATCTTTTAGACGAAACCTATGGACAATCTCTGTATGATAAGAACTTTAAACAAGTTGCTATATACATCCGGCGTTCTCGAACAGATGAAGACGGGGATCAGAGTTAAGTCAAAATAAATAGAACTCCTGAGAACGAGTTGAAAAGACAATGGCCCATCCGGACATTCATAACCCGGAGACCGGGTACTGCAAATCGGTTATGGACCCGGGGGATGAATCGAAAAAGCAGCCCTTTTCGCGGATCAAATCGGGCTACCCTGCATCATTGTGCACGAAATGTCGGGTCGATCTATACCAATCCTGTTATTCTGTTGGTGTAGGGGAGGTCATTTGGATGGATTTGCTAAAAAGAATGAACGCAGCCTTAAACTATATTGAAGAAAATCTTACAAATGATATCGACTTTAAAGAGGTAGCGAGACTGGCTTTCTGCTCGGAATATCATTTTAAGAGAATGTTTTCTTTTCTTGCGGGTGTTACGCTGTCGGAATATATCCGGCGACGACGCCTTACCCTTGCAGCATTTGAGCTAATTAACAGTGACAAAAAAGTTATTGATATTGCGATTAAATATGGGTACAGTTCCCCGGATTCATTTACGAGAGCTTTTCAAAGTCTGCACGGTGTAACACCTTCCGAAGCCAGAATGAATGGTCAATTATTAAAGGCTTATCCACGAATGACCTTCCAGTTATCCATTAAAGGAGGCAGTGAAATGAACTATCGAATTGAAGAGAAAGACGCTTTTCGCATCGTGGGTATTAAAAAAAGAGTCCCGATCATTTTTCACGGTGTAAATCCGGAGATTGCCGCTATGTGGAAAAGTTTAAATGATGAAATGATCGATCAGCTGAAGAAACTTTCCAATGTCAAGCCTTTGGGATTGCTTCAGGCATCCGCGAATTTTTCTGAAGGCCGGATGGAAGAAAAAGGGGAGCTTGATCATTATATCGGCGTGGCAACCACGAAGGAGTGCCCGGGTAACCTGGCAAAACTTGAGGTTCCTGCCTCCACATGGGCCGTTTTTGAAGCAGTGGGGCCGTTTCCTGATACGTTGCAGGATGTTTGGGGCCGGATCTATGCTGAGTGGTTTCCGTCGTCAAACTATGAACTGGCAGAAGGGCCGGAAATCTTGTGGAACGAGAATCAAGATGTCACTTCCCCCACTTTTAAAAGTGAAATATGGATTCCCGTTGTGAAAAAATAATCATTCATGTGACCTGCCATCCGTTATGCATGTCAATCGTTTCTGTTTTCTATCCCTTACTTCCCTGCAACAAATTCGCTGGAGGGCTGATTTTCCGATAACAGGAAAATCTTTGTTAGAAGAGAATCTGAGTTCACTATGTCCATATTGGTCGGATATGTCAAATTTGCCGTCTCCCATTGCCTAGTTTGGCAATCTGTGCGCAGTACAGACAACCATACACAGAGATAGTAGTTTTTTAAAACAAAATGATGCTCAAAAAGTCTGTATGGAAGAAATTATATACTACACTCCGGAAGATCCCTCATAGGGATCTTTTTTTATCATCGGAGCGTTAACGTGAAAGTTGAAGCAGTAACGAAATTGGCATATAATTATTGCCATGCATCTTTAGTCTAACCTTGGGGTGTTGACGATCTATGTACGATAAGATGAACAAATATGACTTTAAAAAAGTTGCCCTATACATCCGGCGTTCACGTGCAGATGAAGAGCGTGAGAAGCGAACGGGTGAAGACACCCTGGTAGGACAATTGATGTACATGGAAAAATATTTACGGAATCTTGGAATCACGGATTATGATGTATATAAAGAAGTTGCTTCAGGGGCATCTATTGAAAATCGAAAAGTGTTCAAAGGTTTATTAAAATTGATCGACCAGGGCGTTTATGACGCAATTGCAGTTAAGGAAACAAGCCGTATTACCCGTGGGGCCTATCAAGATTTGGCTGATATTGAGCGGATTTTCAAGAAGAACCGGATCAAGATCATCGTCGACGGCGACATTCTCGATCTAAACGACTATCAGGCTGCGTTTACCTATGACATGCAGCTTTTCATGTCCAGAGCAGAGTTGAAACAGTATACCAACCGTGTAACCTCTGCGAAAAAAGCGTTTGCCATGATGGGAAAGTGGATGCCGGGCGGCAATGCTGTTCCATTCGGGTACCAAGTGGACGAGAAGACGAGAAAGCTTGTTCCGGATAAGGAGAAAGCGGAAATAATCAAATTCATTTACCACACTTACGTTTATGGAAAAGATGGAAAAGAGTTTGGATATCGGGCCATTTCAAATGAATTGTTTCGTTTGGGTATTAAATCACCGCGTGGTTCGGACAGATGGGATCAGTCGGTGATTAAGAATATCTTGACCAATCCTGTCTATAAGGGCGATGTTCGGTATAACTACACGGAAGAAGTGGAAAAGGGTAAAAAGCGGCTGCGCCCGGAAGAAGAACGGATTTATGTGCCAAACGCACACGAGCCGATCGTTGATCCTGAGGTTTGGGAGAAAGCGTTTGAGAAAACAAAAAATCCAAAGCGCAACATGCATAAAGGGAATCCATTTAAGGAAGTGTCACCGCTCACTGGCCTGATCATCTGTGCCAATTGTGAAAAACACATGTTTAAAAGCACACAGTATAAGCAAAAGAAGGATGAAAACGGAGAGTACGTGAAGTTTCCTGTCGTTCAATTACGATGCAGAACTTTAGGTTGCAAAAACAATGTCAAATATGAAGCTGTAGAGGAAGCGGTTGTCGGTTATCTGAAACATTTGTTGGCTTTGGACCGGGAAGAGTTTGCGTACCACATTCAAAATCTGGTTCGCGTTGAAAATAGACTGGATGAATTTCATCTCCAGCATAAAGAAGCGCAGCTTGAGCGGATTAATAAAGAGATCGAGAAGTGGAACAAAAGGCTGAAAGCAGCTAAGGAAATGCGGGAAGACGGCGAATATACGCGTGAAGAGTTTCTTGAACGCAAAAAGGAGATCGAGGAAGAAATAAGGGAACTACGGGCCATCGAACGTCAACTTTTACAAGCAGAAGAAACAGCTGCAGGTTTGTCAGCGGAAGATATCGATAATGCGCGGGAAAACATTGAAGTCATTTATGATTACTATTTACGCGCAAAATCAAATGAAAGGAAGAACGAGCTTCTGTCAGCTATTTTTTATGAAATTGTCGTGAAGAAGATCAGATCGGGTTATGGAACCAAACCACCGGAGTTGGAACTTCGGTGTAAGCTAAAAGAGGTGGTGCGTTTAAAGAATTTACTTCAGGCTTGATTCATGGAAGCGGGGTGGCAAAAACGGTTACAGCTACCGGATTTGCCAACTCCGTTGGAATTGATAAACGCAGCTGGGTGCTTCGGGCATCTAGCTGTTGTTGTTTATGACGAACCAAAATTGACCATTGAACCGTGGAGGACAGGTTGAATGTAAGGAAATGGGACACACTATAGAAAGAACTCTATGGTGTCAGGAGGCTTCCCATTGCTTGTCTTGATTTTTAGCGCTATCATTCCTGCCATTCTCTTGATGATTTGGATCTATACAAGGGACAAAATCAATCCCGAACCGAAACGACAGGTATTACGGTTATTTATAATGGGGATGATTGTTCCTTTTCCGGCGGCACTCATTGAGCGTTATCTACTCATCTGTAAGGCAAATCATGACGGTATCTATGAAATCCTATTCACTGCTTTTTTTGTGGCAGGAGTAGTGGAAGAATTTTTAAAGGCTCTCTTTTTTCAAAAAGGCATCTATCGGCACCTTGAGTTTGACGAGCCGATTGACGGAGTCGTTTATGCCGCAGCTATTTCTCTAGGATTCGCCATGGTCGAAAATATTATCTATGTGAGCAGTTTCGGCCTGGTTGTCGCATTTTTACGATCCGTCACAGCTGTCCCTGCTCATATGTTTTTTGGGGTGATCATGGGGTATTATTTTTCACGTGCAAAAATGGGATTAAGCCCCATTTATTATGCCTATCTCATCCCTGCTTTCTATCATGGAGTCTATGATGCCTTTGCCATGGTGGATGGATTCTGGGGGTATGTGGCATTGATCCTGTTTTTGGTATTTCTGATGATCTTGAGTTCCAGGTACATCCGGAAATTGAGGCATGCAGTGGTATACGAGTAATCAATGTAAGACCCGCCTTTAGAGAAGGATGGGTTTTACTTTGTGGGAATTCTTTTAATTGGTTCGATGGGTGTACGGCCAGCCCTGTATTTTGCACAACTTTGAACACTTAAATTACATAGAAGATTCATTTGGTCAGGATTAAGGGATACCACGTATCATAGCAATATAGCAATCAGGCTCCCTAAATGGATCAAAAATCGTCAGATTTACTCTTTTTTGTACTTGTCTTTAAGAATTTCGGAACCGACGCTTCCACTGATCATCAGAATTAACGGACCAAAGTTCCAAAAAAACGATCCGCCGTACAACGTAATATCCAAAGCGGTGAATTTATTTAAAGCCAGAACGCTGAGTTTGATAATCAGCAGAGCCAGGCCGATCATGACGAAAACATCGAACATCATTTTTAACCTCGGATACGCCAATTGCTTGCTGTCTTTGATCACTTTTTTCGTCAACTCCTCGTCACTCCTTAACAATTCATCAATGGTTACATCAAAGAGGTCGCTTAATTTGATGATGATTTCAATGCTGGGATAGTTCTGACCGTTCTCCCATTTGGAAACAGACTGTCGGCTGACAAACAGCTTTTTCGCCAATTCGTCTTGAGACCAACCTTTCTTTTTCCTCTCTGTTTTGAGCTTCTCTCCAAATACCATATCGACAACTACCTTTCTGACCTTGTATACGTCACTGCCATTATTGATGATCTCTGTTCCGAGAGTCAAGCTAACGGTGTTTGCACCCTCTCGCAACCCTAGGTTGCGATCCCTGATCCCATGACTTCTCGGCCTAGGATGGATAAGAACGAATTTTTTGAACCCGATGGGGAGCATATTAATTACATTTAAAAATCCATCTAAAAATATATTAATGATAGAATACAAATGGGCCATTGGGTAAGACCTTCTGAAAGTGAAATAGAGCAGTTTAGGAACGTCTCTAAAGATTGAAGGTGAGAGTAATGGAATATTCAGCGAGTTGGAGAAATATTCAAATTTGAATGATCAGGTAACATGAACGAGTTGATCAAGGTAGAATGCATGGAACTACTTAAAGAATATCTCTACATTGTTTACAGGAGGTATGATTCATTCAGATGGGCGCTGAATTGTTAGTGGCTTTTGTAGCACTCGGAATTTATCTAGTGATTAGAAGCTTATGGGTTAAATCCAACATTAAAGTGATAGTAAGAGAACGTATTAGTGAAGATGGGAATGAACGTAATTACTTGCTAAGAATTAGTAACATGCATTCGGTTCCGGTTTCGATTGAAGATATAGGAGTTGTTTTCAGTGAGCCATTGCTTCAAAAAATTTGGTTCAATAAGGTGACACGATCTTTAATTGCTTCGAAATCAAAGAAATTCTCATTAGTTCTCCATAATCATGTCAGAGATCGGGAAGGAATCTATTTAAACAGCGAAGAGTTACAGGAAAACCCAATAAAAATCAAGCAAGGTGAATGTTCTAAATTATATAGAGTCAATGTTTTTGGATTAAGCAATATGTTAGATGAAGAATATAAGGGGCCGTTTATTATTGTACGGTTTTTCTTTAAAGATGCTGGTGATAATTATTTCTATTCGCGCCGCTTCCTGGTGAAGAAAAACATCATGTTCTTAAAGATCTCAAAGATGAAAGGGGGACGTATTTAAAATATAAAATGATGCTCCGGGCTGGCGGAAAAAACGGCCTTGAGGAGAAAGAAGGATAAACCGGAGCTGTTCCTACTGCTCCTGCCTAATCCACAGAGGCCATCGCTTGACAGAGGAATTCACTTGCAATGAATTGATTGAAGAGATCGACGATGCTATGGGATTGGCACTGGCAGAAGTACATACAATCTTACAAGAACTTACATTTGAGATCAAAGAATATACCTGGGCCAAGCACCCCTTGGCGATGCGTTCATATGTTCAAACCCTAAATTGTTCACTTCGTTGAACAAGGTAAATCGAAAGCCGGGATCGTTTTAGTGAAAAAACATGTTGAAATTAGCCGTCACTTAAAACTGAATCCATCCATCAATATTTGGAAATAAAAGAGCCCACCTAAAAATGTGGGCTTTCACCTTTTGGGTATTTTCCGGAATACCCTGATTTATCATGTTTTCAATTTATGTACAAATATTTTAATTTTATTTATACTATGAAATATAGCCTATTCCAATTGTTGAAGCATTCAGCGGATGAAAAATACCATCTTCTCATGGAGACGGCATCCCTTTTGGTTCGACAAATCGGATCTCTTTTTCCTGAGAGGAAACCGTAATCTCTTTCGATACCCTTTGGCCAGTGGGGTATGTCAGATCTATCCGAACCTTTGCCCCTGCTTCGAGTTGAATCGTGTATCTTCCGTTTCCATCCGTTTTCCATCCAGTGGTAGCCGGAAGATATTTCGGCTTGAGATAATACGGCATAACATGAGCCCCTTTAACGTAGGAACCGTCTTTCGCAATGGCAAGTACCGTGACTGGGATCATCTGTTTCGTTGACGGTGGCGGGATCTCAGCCTTGGGTATTTCATATTGAGATTGGCAGCCTGCGGCGAGGGACGAAAGAAGAAAAATCCATTTTATTATGCTGGACATTTTATTCCTCCTAAAGAAAATTTACATATATTGTAGAGGAGATGAAATATTTGAAAAGATCGATCGTGTTGTTATTATCTCTATTTCTCGCTTTGCCGTTATTTGTTTCACCGGCACAAGCAAAAACGAAACAAGCTGACGAAGTGGAACTGCCTCGCTTTACTGTCAAACGATTAAGTAATGAAGAAGTGGCTGAAATTTTGCAAGAAAGGCCCAAAGAAATTGGGACCATGGAATCACGCACGCACGATGCGGCCGAAATGAAAATCATCAAAGACAATCCAGAGGGTTTCTCGACTGCCACAGGGGAGATTTATACCGATGCAGAGGCCAGGAAACTGAAACAACAAGTCAGAGCATACGCGGAAGAATCTTCAACAGATGGCGTTCAAGCAAATACGATCATCGGTGGTACGGACGATCGGACACAGATCACGAATACAGAGGTATTTCCCTACAGATCTGTGACCTATATTTATTTCAGGAATCCAAATGATGGGGGCTGGTATGCTTGTACAGGCGCGATTATTGATGATAATACCGTGCTGACAGCAGCTCATTGTTTATATGACACTTATTATAACAATTATATGACTCATTTGGCGGTCGTTCCAGGGAAGAACGGCGGTTACAATCCGTATGGAGTCGCTTCTGATCCAACAAACTTAATTGTAACCAATGCCTGGGCCTCCAAAGTGGCTCCGGATCCCGAGCACGTAACCGGGGATATGATCGCCGTGGATTATGGTGTGGTGAAATTTCCCTCGGGAATGTTTACTGCTCTCGGATCTTTCAAGCTGAAAGCCTCCCCAACGCAAAACACCCAGATTAATGTGACGGGCTATCCCTATGATAAGCCGGATGGGACGATGTGGCGCGCACTCGGAAACATCCAAAGCATTTGGACATACGGAAATGATGCGATGTACAGCCATAACGCTGATGCTATGCAGGGGCAGAGCGGAGGGCCCAATTTCAATTCACCGGACGGACGCAACTTCTACATTGTCGGTGTATCCAGCGCAGAAACGAGCAGCTGGAATTATTCATGCGAAATGACTCCCACCTCGGTTACGAACCTCAACGCTTGGAAATAGACAAATTCCATGGCTCCTGCGATGTGTCCACACTCACATTGCAGGAGTCTTTCCTGGATTTAGGAGAATATGAGATTGAAAAGGGCATCAGGTAGTTCTAGCATGCGTGTGTGGAATTTCAATTTCTAAGTATCCCATGTTACAAAAGGCTTAAGTATGGTCATCAATTCATTTTTCGACTCCTCATTTTCTGCGGCAAGGAAAATTTGGCAGGTCTCTTCAAAAAGAAAGAGACGGCAATCCTTATACCTGAATCGGTATCGATGAACAGTGGAAGCGAGACGGGTGGTTGGTTTCTCTACACACCGGTTCCGTAGTAAGCCAAGAAACTCTTTTTCAGACGTATAACATCCAGTTTGAAAAGAGGGACTATCCATGATTGATTGATCCCAGGCGTAAGCAAAGATAAAGTCACTTAGCTTGTCGCACGCAACGATTTGGGCTTCATCTAAAAGTGATTCGACGATAACGGGTGGATCTTCCGCACCATTTAACATTACCCACCATGACCAACAGCCCTGGCATTCAATAAAAAAGTAGATTCCTTCATTGGCTTGCATGTTTGAGGGAACATGTAGGAATCTCAATCCCAATTCGTATTCCCAATATTCCCGTGTTTCCAGTTCCAAACGTTGAAGAGGAACCAATTGGTCCCCGTTTCGGCTTTCAAACCATTCTTCAATTTTCTTTACTGCGTAAAGCTCCCTTAAGGACAGAGGAAATCTCCTGTTAATCTCTGTTTCTTTATCTGCGATTAATTTTAATCGTTCAGGTGAGTATACAGGTTGGATTCCCATCAGATTCAATGCCTCAGTATGAAAAAATGGCTGATTCATTTTTCCCCCTATTAGACTTCTGATTTAAGTATTCCCCGACCTCCAAAATGAGGCGGCCTGCAGAGCCAACTATAGAAAGAATTTTCCCGTTATCAATTGTTCCGGTGCGGCATTGCCGAATGCTGCGATCAGTTGGGCCATCCATTGGTACGTAGCCGCAATGATAATTATATCTTGAGGCTGTTGACTTTTCTTTGTCAACGATTTAAGAAATGAAACAGAAGATGAGATCGGCGACTTTAAGCTGGTTCAGATCATGCAGAGATATTTGACGAATCCCCCTCATATACCATCCAGAAAAGAGAACGGACTGGAAAGAATAATCATTTCCGTTAATTCGGCTTCAGAGTCTGAAAATGCGCTTAATAATCTATTTGATAGCAGGGGTTCTAAAATTTACATAGGGTTACGGTTATCTACAATTTCTCTCTAAATTAGATTCGTACAATGGCAGTATCAAGGTCCGATTCAGTAGATTGTAACAGGAGGTAGAATCAATTGATGCAGCGAAGTGGTGAAAGATCTCTTCGGAAGTTATTGGCTGTCTCGGTCATTACAACAATGGCTTTTACGTCTTCAGTCGTTTCCCAACATGTATTACCTTTGAATGTTGTACAAGCATCGGCGGAATTGGAAAAATCCCTTCCACTCGGACAGGCGAACCTTAGAGAAACACGGCAGAAAATCGTACTTGCTCCCGGACTTACCCATACACGAATCGTACGTGGGAAGCAATCGGAGAAAGATGTTTACATAGTGGATGTTGCCTTTTGTTCTACTCGTGAAGAAGCAGAAACAATAGCAAAGCGCCTGAATAAAGATGGATATCATTCCCGAGTACAACGTATTTCGGAAAGGGCTCCTGATGCCCCCGATCATGGTCCGCTTGGATATCTTGTGCGTGTCGGATCTTTTAAAACGGAAGCAGATGCGATCAAATTGCGAGATGAGCTTACAGCGAAAGGATATGAGAAGCTTCGTGTGGTCTACTCCGGAGAAGACGGGGGAAAAACAACTGGTCCATGGGTTGTGAATGTACTGGAAGTGGATCCTAAGCAATTCAAGGGAAAAATTGTTCCCGAGCTGGGTACGGAAATTGTGCCCGGAAAAGAGAAATTGTCCAGCATCGCGGATCGTACCAAAGCACTGGCTGCTATCAATGGAGGATATTTTGTAATGGGGCCAAATGACGGTACAGAAGGAGACCTGGCCGGTGTCTCCATGATTGGCGGAAACCTTATTAGTGAAGCGGTTAACGGCAGAACAAGCTTTATTCTAAACAAAACAGGAGCACAAGTGGCTGCTGTCGAGACTCATCTCTCAGTTACAGCTTCCGATGGCGCAAAACGTGAATTGGACGGCCTTAACCGTAAACCTGGTCTTATTCGGGGATGTGGTGGTACAGGTGATACAACGGATCACCCGAAACATGACTTTACTTGTACAGATACAGGCGAACTCATTCAGTTCAATCCTATTTTTGGCCAGACCACTGAACCCGGGGACGGAGTGGAAGCCGTACTGGATTCCGCAGGAAAAGTAATCGAAATACGTGATCAGCGCGGTGGTTCTATTCCGCGTGAGGGATCTGTCTTGGCAGGAACAGGGGATGCTGCCGATTGGTTGCGTATTCACGCCAAAGTGGGAGCAAAGATTACCGTGGATACACAGGTTTTGGCAGATGGATCACTGCTTCAAGTCGATAAAACAACAGGGATTGTAAATGGCGGCCCACGCTTGCTGCGTGACGGTAAAGTGAGTATTACAGCCATGGCAGAAGGATTCCATTGGACCGACAATCCGGAATTTTTCTACCGTTTCGGCGAGCGCCGGAATCCGCGGACTCTTGCAGGAGTGACATCTGATGGGAAAATCCTTCTCGTTACGGTAGATGGTCGTCAGCCGGGATATAGTGTAGGTGCTAGTTTTAAGGAAAGTGCTCTTATTATGAAATCTCTGGGAGCAACTGATGCTGTGAATCTCGACGGCGGCGGATCCACCACCATGACGATCGGAGCCCGTCTCATCAATCGACCGTCTGATCCAGCCGGTGAACGTGCAGACGGAGATGCAATTGTAATTTTGCCATAACGTTCTTATTGAGACAGGAACTGAAAGATTTGTGCAACCAGATATAGATATGTCCTACAAGCCGATTCCCTCGACTCAAGACAAAGGAAATCGGCTTTTTTGTCTACATTGAACCTGGATAGGTACCTTTTTTAAAAATGCCGGAGGTTCCTCAGTCAATCAATAATCAACTTACAACTTTTCCTAGCAACACAAAATAAAAGCCTCTTAAAACTGGTTCGGGCCGGATGCTCACCTTCTGGAGAGTGCGGCTGAAATCGGGCTTGATGAAACGAGAAGCTCGCAATTCATTGGCGAGAAACGGGAAGTAGATATAATTAGTTGTATCTTCGAATACACCGGGTTAAAGTTGAAACCTTGTATTTTATAGGGCATGTCAGTTTTTTCGATACTCTTTAGAGATAAAGTTAATGATTTGCACTCCCAAAAGCGGGAAATATATTGACGAATACGGTCCGTATCGCCAACTTTTGGAACATGAGATAACAATAAGGGGCGATATGTTATCCATATTTTGAAGAATATGGACACCTTTTCGATTCATGGAATTTAATTTTAAGATATACTCCTGATCGTCAACGGAAACAAGGCGCCATGCCGGATGCTGCGTCCGTACCAAGCTCGCAATATAAGTTGGTGCATCGTGTTAACCCATGTATTTGTCAACGATCCGACTTCAGGATATGGAACGTTTATCGAATGGATGCTTCAAGATGCGGGTGTATTTCAATCCTCAGCGGGTTCCTCTCAGGGATCCGCTTTTTTATGAATCGAAGCGGCTCGCGATTTACAAATTTTCAAATGTATAATAGAATTAATGCTAAAAAATTCATCATGATGAGCGCCTTGTTTGGTAATTTTTTGAAATCAACACGGGATGGAAGAAGGAAGAGCCACATGTTTGTCGAAAGGTTAAGAGAAAATGAAGAATTCACTCTTTCGAAAGGAAGGGTCTCCCTTGGATAAAATTCGAGTAATTCTAGCAGATGATAACCGGGAATTTGCTGAGTTATTGAAAGAGCATCTCGGTAATCAAGAGGATATGGATGTGATCGGTGTCGCCCACAACGGCGGGGAAGTCATCGAGATGTTAAAAGAACGGGTGCCCGATGTACTGGTGCTGGATATCATCATGCCCCATCTGGATGGATTGGGTGTGCTGGAGCAAATCCAGGCAATGAACCTGCAACCCGCTCCCAAAGTTATCATGTTAACGGCATTTGGGCAGGAAGAAATTACGCAGCGTGCGGTAGAACTGGGTGCTTCTTACTATATTCTGAAGCCGTTTGACATGGATGTACTTACTCACCGCATTCGGCAGATGAAGGGAAATGGCGCTGCCGTCCCAAGAATGAGAGCAAGCATCAGTGCTGTCTCCAACCGGCCCAACAATTTGGATGCAAATATTACAAATGTAATCCATGAGATCGGAGTCCCTGCTCACATCAAGGGATATTTGTATCTTCGTGAGGCCATCACGATGGTTTACAATGAAGTGGATTTGCTTGGAGCGATTACAAAAACACTCTATCCCAGAATTGCCGAAAAATACAATACTACTCCAACCAGGGTGGAAAGAGCGATTCGACATGCCATTGAAGTGGCATGGAGCCGTGGGAATATGGAGTCGATTCGCAACTTGTTTGGCTACACCATCAACGTCTCCAAGGCCAAACCCACCAACAGTGAATTTATCGCCATGGTCGCGGACAAACTGCGTATTGAGCATAAAGTGGGATAAGGCCGAGAAAACGCAAGGATTTCGCAAGAATTACATAAGAAGTTTTATTCGGATGCAGAAACCGAAAACACGAACAGAACCGACAATTACATAGCGCTTAACTTCAGAAGCATCGCTATTTACTCGGACGTTTGTACAGCCGGTAAAGGCGGTGCTTTTTTGTGTGAATTCGGATTCTGTTTAGGGAGGTTTTTTATTTATCATGTCAAACAGTACTTTCATGATGAATAAATGGGGAGAGATGAAACATGCAAAAGACCGCTTTGTTAGTGATAGACGTTCAAAATGCCATGTTTGACGAATCTTGTCCGATCTACGACGGAGAAGGGCTTCTCAAAAATCTTCAGGTCTTAATTAATCAGGCACGTTCTGCCAACGTCCCTGTCTTTTTTGTTCAACATAATGATGAAGAATTCAAATTTGGAACTCCTCCATGGGAAATTCATTCTTCCATTGCTCCCAATGCGGGGGAAGTTGTGATCCAAAAACATACGCCGGATTCTTTTCATGAAACTGAGCTTCATGAGAAGCTGAAAGCTGCACAAATCCAACATCTCGTTGTCGCCGGAAATCAGACCGAGTATTGCGTAGATACGACGATTCGCCGTGCATTTAGTCTCGGCTATCATGTCACACTCGTCAAAGATGCCCACCGGACATGGGATTCCGATTCCTTAAGCGCCAAACAAATTATGGATCATCACAATCAAGTGTTGGGTAATGCTTTTGCTACTCTTAAGGAAACAGAAGAGATACAGTTTTCCGGTGAGGAGTTGGTTATATGAATCCCGATTGTTTGGTTTCGTTGGAATCTCTTTCCGTATTCGGAAAAGCATTGTGAACGAACGACCCACCGTAATTTTACTGGAATCATTTAATTCAGTAAAGACGGTGTTTTTTTCTGTAAGTCTGTATCGTTTAAAGCCCTCCAATAACTGTCCGGTTGGTGACTTAGATGCGTCTCACAAAAAAGCCCGGTCCCCGGTGGACCAGACTGGAGATGATTATCTGATGCGGATCATTTCCTTTTTATGCAGGAGGAAGCGGTGTTGCTTTTTTGCTTCCCTGATTTGGTTGAAAAATTGTTCCGCTTCCTCATAATTTTTTGCCCCCATGGACTGCTGATATGCTTTCACTAGCGGAGCGATCACTTGGCTGTAAAACAGATTGGCTTTTAATGTGTAGCGTGGTTTTTGCGGCGGATTAGGGTGCTTTTCTCGAGTACTTCTTTTCTTTTTTCCCATCGTTTCCGACCTCCCGGCCATTCTTCATCAGACAGGCAAGCGAAAAATGAATTCAGTACGGCTTCCAAGTGACCTGGCGGGCCACTCTCCAGCGCCGCTGCACCTCGGGCCAATGGACAACGTTCCACCACGCTTCAATATAATCTTTTCTCTTGTTGGGATATTTCAAATAGTATGCGTGTTCCCACACATCCAGCGGCAGGAGGGGGATCACATCCCACTGTGATAAGTTTTGGTGCTTTTCCGCAGTTAAAATCTCTAAGCGGTGGGCACGGGGGCTCCATACGAGAATGGCCCAGCCTCCGCCTTCCACTTTTTCTGCTGCTGCTGAAAAGTGTTTTTTGAACGCATCAAAGCTGCCGAAATCCAATTCAATTTGTTTTCGCAATGAACCAGTGGGCTCGCCGCCGCCCTGCGGACTCATGATTTCCCAAAAAATGGTATGCAAATAATGGCCGGCTCCGTTAAAAGCGAGTTCTCTTTCCCAGTGTTTGACCAGTTCGAAGTTTCCGCTTTCACGGGCCAATTGCAGCATTTTCTCCGCCTTGTTAAGCCCCTCCACATAACTTTTATGGTGTTCATCGTGGTGAATCCGCATCGTTTTTTCATCAATATAAGGTTCCAGAGCATCATAAGGGTAAGGGAGTGGAGGCAATATGTGTTTTCCGATGGGAACGCGCGGTTCACTGATCGGGTTGGAAAATTGTTCCGGCATATCGGGTTCGCCTTCGTTCAAGACAGAGATCGAAGAGGTTCTTCGGGGGACAGATAATGATTTCGCCCAACGTGTCACTTGTTTATAGGAATGGACCACATGATTGAACCAGTCATACAAAAATACAGGATCCGTCGCCGAAGAGGTTGCCGCTTGCTCGATTTTCCGCAACTCCCGCTCAAGGCGGCCGAGTGCGGAAGAAATATCTTTGTTTGTTGTTTCAAGACGCTCTCTTTGCATCCACTCCCGGCATAATCGGGTGGTAGAGAGCAGCGGCTGTCTTAAAACAGAAAACCATGTCTGGCTTGGATGGTACACATCATTCCCTCCCCTGGGTGCATCATCATACCCAGGATATGTACCTACTTCGGTGATGGTTACATCGGTAAAAAATCAAAAAAACATCCGTTCAACTTGAAACGGATGTTTTACCGGCCGGATTTTTGTTCCGTTGCTGCCTTGTCATTTTTGCGGAGCAATTTAGGCTGTATTTTGTTCCGCTTTTTGTCGTGGTGAAAGATGAAACCGCCCAGGATGAAAAGGCCGAAGAGGAGTAAAAAAAGTCCGCCGAGAAAGGGCAGCCAGGCAAACCCTTGCCCCGCAAAGTAGTTAAACAGGATATCCCGCAGCAATGTCCAACCGTAGATGGCGAGAACTCCCGGAATACACATGATGAGGATCGCAAGAATGCGCTGATAAATGATCTTCATGGACCTTTAACCGCCTTTCCTCTGTTCAAGCCTTATAGTACCTTATTTGTAGCAGGATTGCCACCCGTCTGGACGGGAGGGTGGTGAGGTATATGGTAAGATAGGGAACGGAGAGACTGGAATGGAGGGGGGAACCCTTTTGCAAAAGTTTTTGATCGTAGGTGGTGGAAAGGGTGGAAAAGCGATTTTGGAGACCCTCTCCACCGTTGAATTTGTGAAAGTGATCGGAATTGTGGATGTACGGAGGGATGCCCCGGCGATCCTGGAAGCACGAAAACGGGGAATTCCAACCGGTCAGGAAGTGGAGCCTTTTTTAAAACTCTCGCCTGATGTCATTTTGGAGGTGACGGGTGACCCGGCTGTTTTTCCGAGGCTCTGCGAGCTTGATTTACCGGGAACGCTGGTCATCTCCGGAGCCATCGCCAATTTGATGGTGCGTCTGGTGGAGGAAAAAGACCGTTGGTTTCAAGCATGGAAACAAAGGCAGCGCGAATTGGAAGCGATTATCAACTCCACGCATGACGGAATGATTGCGGTCAATCAAAAAGGGCAGATCACACTGATCAACCGGGCGGCAGAGAAGATGATTCAAACCAAAGCCGCCCATTCCTTGGGAAAGCCGATCGCTGAGGTGATTCCCAACACCCGTCTCGACATCGTGCTTAAAAACGGCGTATCGGAGTTAAATCAAAAACTAAAACTTCCGAGCGGTATTGAAATTGTTACCAATCGTGTTCCCGTCAAAGACCCCGAAGGAAAAGTGATTGGAGCGGTGGCGGTATTTCGCGATGTCAGCGAGCTGGAGAGTTTAACAAAACAGGTGACCGACCTGGAAAGCATGAAAAGCTTGCTGCAGGCGATTATCAACTCATCTGATGATGCGATCTCCGTCGTGGATGCAGATGGAATAGGCATTCTGATCAATCCGGCTTATACCCGGCTGACCGGCTTAAACGAAGAAGATGTGATTGGCAAACCCGCAGAGACGGATATCTCCGAAGGGGAGAGCATGCACATGAAAGTGTTGAAAACGCGCCAGCCGGTCAGGGGAGTACACATGAAGCTGGGTCCACATCATAAGGAAGTCGTAGTCAATGTGGCCCCGATCATCGTGGATAATGAATTAAAAGGAAGTGTCGGCATCGTTCACGATGTGTCCGAGTTAAAACAACTGAATCGCGATTTGGAACGAGCCCGGCGGATTATTCGCAAATTGGAAGCCAAATACACGTTTGACGACATCATCGGGACGAGCGAAGCGATGCGCATTGCCCGGGAACAAGCCGAACAGGCGGCGAGAACCAGAGCGACGGTCCTGCTGAGGGGGGAGTCGGGAACGGGGAAAGAATTGTTTGCCCATGCCATTCATAATGCCAGTGACCGGAAATATAACCAGTTTGTCCGCGTCAATTGCGCGGCTCTGTCTGAGACGCTGCTGGAGAGCGAGCTGTTCGGATATGAGGAAGGGGCGTTTACGGGAGCGAGAAGAGGCGGGAAGAAGGGATTGTTTGAGGAAGCGAGCGGAGGAACGCTTTTTTTGGATGAAATTGGTGAATTGAAGCCGAGCACACAGGCGAAATTGCTGCGGGTATTGCAGGAAAAAGAAGTGATCCGCGTCGGAGGGACCAAGTCCATCCCGGTGGATGTCCGGGTGATTGCGGCGACCAACGTTTATTTGGAAAAAGCGATTCAAGAGAAACGCTTCCGCGAAGATCTTTATTATCGCCTCAATGTGTTGCCGATTCAGATCGCCCCGCTCCGGCACAGAAAAGAAGATTTATATGACCTGGCGATCCACCTGATTAAAAAGTTCAACCAGGAATACGGAAGAAGTGTTGAAAACATTGACCGGGAAGCGATGGATGTTCTGTACCAATACTCCTGGCCGGGAAATGTGCGGGAGCTGGAAAATGTTTTGGGCAGAGCCATGATTAATATGGCGTTTAATGAGAAAATGATCAAGCGAATTCATCTTCCCCCTCTGGACCTAACCCAATCTTCTTCCCCCGAGATTGTAAAGCTTCGCGCTTCTCAGGATGAAGATCGAACCTTAAAAGAAGTATTGGCTGAAGCTGAAAAAGAGTATATTCAGCGGATCTATCAACTTTGCGGAGAAAATAAAACAGAGACGGCCCGGCGGCTGGGTGTTTCCGTTCGCAGTCTCTATTACAAATTGGAGAAATACGGCTTGCTGTAACGTTCTTTGCAAAAAAATGCATGAATTACTTTGCTTGCACTGTGCAATCTTTTGCAGACAAAAAACAGGGAAAAAATGATTCTCTTGCCTTCATTGAGCGTTTGCGGGAAATGACGCTCACTTGGCATACCATTTGCATGTATTAGTATGACGGCCGGCCAAATCGAGAAAAATATGTCAAACAACAAGTTGTTCCCAATGCCAAGGTCGGAAAAAATGAGGTGTAACGGATGATTAAAACATTTGAAGAGATTGTCAAAAAAGCAGAATCTTTGCCGCCTGTGACGGTGGCGGTAGCGGCGGCGGCTGACCAGGAAGTGCTGGAAGCCGTTCGGGATGCGCAACAGCGAGGAATCGCCCGGTTTTTGCTTTTTGGTGACAAGGCGAAAATAGAGGCGATCAGCAAAGAAATCGGCCTTGATTTCGATGAATCAGCCGTAACAGACGTCTCCTCTCCCGTTCAAGCCAGTCAGCAGGCGGTTGCTGCGGTGCGTGCGGGCCGGGCGGACGTGGTCATGAAAGGGATGGTTCAAACCGCGGATTTCTTGCGCGCGGTGTTGAATAAGGAGAACGGTCTCCGGAGCGGAAATGTGTTAAGCCATGTGGCCACTTTTGAAGTTCCTGGGTACGACCGTCTCATTCATGTTACCGATCCGGCGTTAAACGTTGCTCCCACCCTGCAAGAGAAAGTACAAATCATACAAAACGTGATCCGGTTCTGCCATTCTCTCGGCAATACCGATCCCAAGATTGCCGCCCTTGGTGCAGTAGAAGTTGTCAATCCGAATATGCCCCCAACATTGGATGCAGCGGCGCTCGCACAGATGAACCGCAGGGGGCAGATCAAAGGAGCCACCATTGACGGCCCGTTTGCGCTGGACAATGCTGTTTCCGTCGAAGCGGCCGAGCACAAAGGCATTCAAAGCCCGGTCGCCGGAAAAGCCGATGTATTGTTGGTGCCGGA
This sequence comes from Lihuaxuella thermophila, assembly GCF_900110165.1. Lineage (GTDB taxonomy): Bacteria > Bacillota > Bacilli > Thermoactinomycetales > Thermoactinomycetaceae > Lihuaxuella > Lihuaxuella thermophila. Next base: position 121,047 of record NZ_FOCQ01000007.1, on the reverse strand, counting down.
TATTGAAGCTGGAAACATTTTATACAAATCGATGGTTTACTTTGCCAAGAGCAAAATCGGAGCATTGGTGTTAGGAGCTACAGCCCCGGTCGTTCTCACTTCCCGGGCGGACACGCATGAAGCCAAGATGTATTCGATTGCGATGGCTGTTTTGCAAGCGGAATATCTGAAACGTTCCAAGGAGGAATCCGTATGATTCTGTTCGATTACATGGAGAAGTATGATTATGAACAACTCGTGTTTTGCCAAGACAAAAACTCGGGACTGAAAGCCATTATCTGTATTCATGATACGACTTTGGGGCCCGCTCTTGGCGGAACGCGGATGTGGACCTACGATTCTGAAGAAGATGCCATCATTGATGCTTTGCGTTTGGCCCGGGGGATGACTTATAAAAACGCAGCCGCCGGTCTCAATCTCGGCGGAGGTAAAACCGTCATTATCGGTGACCCGAAAAAAGATAAGAGCGAAGAATTGTTCCGCGCTTTCGGTCGTTTTATCCAGGGACTGAATGGGCGTTACATCACGGCTGAAGATGTGGGAACCACCGTGGAAGATATGGATCTTATCCATCAGGAAACCCGTTATGTAACGGGCATTTCCCCCGCTTTCGGTTCCAGCGGCAATCCTTCGCCCGTAACCGCTTACGGTGTCTACCGCGGAATGAAGGCAGCAGCAAAAGTAGCTTTCGGGGATGACTCGCTGAAAGGGAAGATTGTTGCGGTACAAGGTGTCGGAAACGTTGCGTTTAACCTTTGCAAACATCTCCATGAAGAAGGCGCCAAACTGATCGTCACCGATATTAACCGGGACAATGTGGAGCGGGCCGTACAACAATTTGGCGCTGAGGCAGTCAACCCGGATAAAATTTACGATGTCGATTGCGATATTTTCGCTCCCTGTGCGCTGGGCGCGGTTATCAACGACGAAACCATTGACCGTCTGAAATGTAAAGTGGTTGCCGGTGCCGCCAACAACCAGCTCAAAGAAGAGCGTCATGGGGATATGCTGGAACAAAAAGGGATTGTCTATGCTCCCGACTACGTGATCAATGCCGGGGGAGTCATTAATGTTGCCGATGAGCTGTTGGGATACAATCGCGATCGCGCGATGAAAAAAGTAGAAGGTATCTATGACAGCATCCTCAAGGTGTTTGAGATTGCCGAACGCGACGGTATTCCGAGCTATAAGGCAGCGGACCGGATGGCTGAAGAACGCATTGAGTCCGTTAGGAGATCACGGAGCATGTTTTTGCAAAATGAGCGGAGTCTGTTGAACTCCCGTTAAATAAAACATTTCGATGGCAAACAGAAGAAATGGAGTGTTGGATGTGCATGAACCGATTCGGGTTCTCGCTATAAATCCTGGATCCACTTCGACCAAAATCGGAGTTTACGATGACGAAAAGCCGATCCTGGAAGAAACATTGCGCCATGATCCCAAACAGCTGGCCAAATACACCGATTTGTTTGATCAATATCCGTTTCGTAAACAAGTGATCTTGGATACACTGGACCGGGAAGGGATCAACTTGACCCGGCTGAACGCCGTCGTTGCCCGCGGAGGGCTGCTTCGTCCCATCCCGGGTGGGACCTACCGGGTCAACGAGGCGATGATTCGAGATTTGCGTGCAGGTGAAAACGGAGTACACGCTTCCAACCTGGGAGCGATCATCGCCCAGGAAATCGCTGAGCAACTTCACATCCCTGCATTTATCGTCGATCCCGTCGTTGTGGATGAATTGCAACCGGTCGCCCGGATTTCAGGGATTCCGGAAATTGAACGCAAAAGCATTTTCCATGCCCTGAACCAGAAGGCGGTTGCCCGCCGGATCGCCAAACAAAACGGAACCTCTTATGAAAAAGTGAATTATATTGTGGCTCATATGGGTGGCGGTATCACAGTGGGAGCCCACCATCACGGACGGGTCATCGATGTCAACAACGGTTTGCACGGGGAGGGGCCGTTTTCGCCGGAACGCGCGGGAACAATTCCGATCGGTGATCTGGTGGCCCTCAGCTACTCAGGGAAATATTTTGCCAGTGAAATCATGCGCATGCTGGTAGGGCGCGGCGGACTGATGGGTTACCTGGGCACCTCCGATGCAAGAGAAGTGGAAAAGATGATTGCCGGGGGAGACGAAAAAGCCAAGCTCGTCTATGAAGCGATGGCTTATCAAGTAGCCAAAGAGATCGGCGCCTGCTCGGCCGTTTTGTCCGGCAAAGTGGATGGAATCATTCTCACCGGAGGGCTGGCCTATGGTGAGATGTTTACGAACATGATCAAGGAACGGATTTCCTGGATTGCTCCCGTTTATATCGTTCCTGGAGAAAATGAATTGCAAGCTCTGGTGGAAGGGGCTTTGCGCGTAATCAGAGGCGAAGAAGAAGCGAGAACCTATCTGCCGAGCGAAGAAGGAGTGGAGACGTTCCATGGCTGAAAATTATGATCTGGTCGTATTGGGGGCCGGGCCCGGAGGCTATGTAGCCGCCATCCGGGCCGCCCAATTGGGAATGAAAGTGGCAGTTGTAGAAAAAGAAAAAGTGGGCGGCGTTTGTCTACATAAAGGGTGTATTCCAAGCAAAACACTCTTGCGAAGTGCCGAACTCTACCACGATATGAAAAACAGCGAAAATTACGGGATCCACGTGGCGGATGTCAGGCTGGACATGAGCCAGGTGCAACAACGCAAACAAAAAGTAGTCTCCCAGTTGCACAAAGGTGTCGAACACCTGTTGAAGAAAAATAAAGTAGACGTCTATAAGGGAACGGGACGGATCTTGGGACCCTCCATTTTCTCTCCCATGCCTGGAACCATATCGGTGGAAAAAAGCGATAACAGCGAATCGGACATGCTGGTCCCCAGATTTGTCCTCATCGCCACAGGTTCGCGTCCCCGTACGCTTCCCGGTCTGGAGATTGACGGCCGGTATGTGATGAATTCCGATCATGCCCTGGAAATGGAGTCGCTTCCCAAGTCGATCGTGATCATCGGAGGAGGTGTGATCGGCATCGAGTGGGCTTCCATGCTGAACGATTTTGGCGTGGAAGTGACAGTGGTGGAGTTTGCCGACCGCATTCTGCCGTTTGAAGATGAGGACGTCAGCAAAGAGATGGCAAGGATTCTCAAAAAGCGCAAAGTAAACATTCTGACGGGAACCAAAGTTCTCCCTGAAAGCGTTACCATCCAGGACGGAATGGTTACGCTCAGCGCAGAGAAAGGAAATGAAACGGTTTCCCTGTCGGCGGAGCGCGTCCTGGTGTCCGTGGGAAGACAGGCCAATATTGAAGATATCGGTTTGCACAACACATCGATCAAAGTGGAAAAAGGCGTCATTCAAGTGAATGAATTTATGCAAACCGCGGAATCTCACATCTATGCCATCGGTGACGTCATCGGGGGTTATCAGTTGGCCCATGTGGCTTCGCATGAAGGAATTTTGGCTGTTGAGCACATGGCTGGTTTGGACGTGCATCCGATCAATCCGCTTCACATCCCGCGCTGTACCTACAGCCGTCCGGAAGTGGGCAGTATCGGGCTGTCGGAAGCAGAAGCGAAGGAAAAAGGATATGAAGTGAAAGTGGGTAAATTCCCGTTCCGGGCAGTCGGTAAATCCCTCGTATTCGGCGAAACGGATGGCTTTATTAAGATGATTTCCGACAAGAAAACCGATGATCTGCTGGGTGTCCATATCATCGGGCCGCATGCGACCGATCTCATATCCGAAGCCGGGCTCGCCAAAGTATTGGATGCAACCGCCTGGGAGATCGCCCATGCCATTCATCCGCATCCGACGCTGTCGGAAGTGTTTGGAGAAGTCGCATTGGCGGTTGACGGGGAAGCGATTCACGCAGGTTAAAAGGAATTGAGGAGGAAAAACTCATGAGCGAATTGAAGCATACCGCTTTAGGTTTATCGGATGAGCAAGTGTTGGACATGTACCGCTACATGCTCCTGGCCCGCAAAATTGATGAGCGGATGTGGCTCCTGAACCGCGCGGGAAAAATTCCATTTGTGATCTCCTGTCAGGGACAAGAAGGGATCCAAGTGGGAGCGGCATTTGCCTTGGACCGGGAGAAGGACTGGCTGTGCCCCTATTACCGTGATTTGGGAATGGTGCTCGTATTTGGCCAATCGGCAAAAGATCAAATGTTGTCTGCTTTTGCGAAAAAAGAAGACCCCAACAGCGGCGGAAGGCAGATGCCGGGACACTACGGGGATAGACGTTTTCGCATTTTAACCGGTTCCAGCCCCGTTACCACACAAGTTCTGCATGCCGTCGGTATCGCCTATGCCGGAAAACTGGAGAAAAAAGACCATGTGGTGCTGACATCCTGCGGTGAAGGTTCCAGCAACCAGGGGGATTGGCATGAAGCATGCAACTTTGCCGGGGTGCACAACTTGCCGGTGATCTTCATGGTGGAAAATAACAAATATGCTATCTCCGTGCCCCTGAACAAACAGGTAGCAGGCGGAGATGTGTCCAAACGGGCTCAGGGATACGGGTTCCCAGGTGTCAAAGTGGACGGCAACAATCCGCTGGAAGTATATAAGGCAGTGAAAGAAGCAGTTGAACGGGCCCGTCGCGGTGAAGGGCCAACTTTGATTGAAGCCGTTTCCTATCGTCTGGTTCCACACTCCAGTGATGATGATGACCGCAGCTACCGTGCGCGTGAGGAAGTAGAGGAAGCAAAGAAAAACGATTCCCTGGTCATCTTCAGAAATTATCTGATGGAAGCGGGAATCCTGACGGAAGAGAAAGAGCAAGAATTGAACAAACAGATTGCCCGCGAAGTGGATGAAGCAACCGACTATGCGGAAAAAGCTCCGTATCCGGATCCGGAAGAGACTTATAAGCACGTGTATGCTTAAGGCAGGAGGAGAACATTTATGCCAGTCATTTCCTATATTGACGCTGTGACACAAGCTCTCATGGAAGAAATGAAACGCGATCCGCGCGTGTTTGTGCTTGGAGAAGACGTAGGTGTGCGCGGCGGTGTGTTCCGTGCAACCGTAGGCCTGATCGAAGAGTTTGGGGAAGATCGCGTCCTGGATACTCCGTTGACGGAATCGGCCATCGCCGGGGTTGCGATTGGGGCTGCCGCTTATGGTATGCGCCCGGTGGCTGAAATGCAGTTCGCTGATTTCATCATGCCGGCGGTCAACCAAATCGTCAGCGAAGCGGCCAAGATTCGTTACCGTTCCAACGGAACCTGGAGCTGTCCGCTCGTGATTCGTGCCCCGTACGGCGGAGGCGTCCATGGCGCTCTTTATCACTCACAAAGCGTGGAAAAGATTTTCACCGGTGTTCCCGGCCTGAAAATCGTGATGCCATCTACCCCTTATGATGTAAAAGGTCTTTTAAAATCTGCGATTCGTGATGAGGATCCCGTCCTCTTCTTTGAACATAAACGCTGTTACCGTTTGATTAAAGGTGAGGTTCCCGTCGAAGACTACACGGTTCCCATCGGCAAAGCGGAAGTGAAACGGGAAGGTACGGATGTGACGGTCATTTCGTATGGGCTGACGCTCCATTTTGCCCTGCAGGCGGCGGAACAGTTAGCCAAAGAAGGAATCAGCGTTCATGTACTGGATTTGCGCACATTGATCCCGCTCGATAAGGAAGCGGTATTGGAGGCGGTGGCCAAGACAGGAAAAGTGCTCATCGTCCATGAAGACAATCTAACCGGCGGATTTGGCGGTGAGGTGGCTGCGGTGATCGCCGAAGAAGCATTCTTTGAATTGGATGCGCCGATTAAGCGCCTCTGCGGTCCCGATGTTCCCGCAATGCCCTACAGCCCGCCGTTGGAAAAAGAGTTTATGCTGAATCCTGAAAAAATCGCCAAAGCGATTCGTGAATTAGCAGAGTTCTAAGTATTGAAGGAGGATATCCATGGCAACCGACATTAAAATGCCGCAGTTGGGGGAGAGCGTCACGGAAGGCACCATTGCCAAATGGTTGAAAAAGCCGGGTGACCCCGTTGCCAAATACGAACCCATCTGCGAAGTGGCGACAGATAAGGTAAACGCGGAAGTCCCTTCCACCATTGAAGGAACCATGGTGGAAATCATCGCTGAAGAAGGATCCACGGTAGAAGTAGGCCAGCTCATCTGCCGGATTGAAGAAGCGGGAGCGGCTCCGGAGAAGGCAGCAGATCAGCCGGAGGCAAAAACGGAAGAAGCGGAAACCCCGCCGGCCGCCGCTGAAGAAGCGGGGGAAACCTCGATGAAAGCCCGCTATTCACCCGCCGTGTTGCGCCTGGCCCAGGAAAACAACATCGATCTCAGCAAAGTTCAAGGGACAGGAAAAGGTGGGCGCATCACCCGCAAAGATGTGTTGAAGGCCATTGAAACGGGCGCAGCGACCGCAGCAGCACCGACACCTGAGAGAGCGGAAAGGAAAGCGGAAGCTGCTCCGGAACCCGTTTCTCCGGTAGCGAAACCGACCATCGCCCCGGTGAAACCGGCACCGGCTGCAGCCGGTATCACGCTGGAAAACGGTGATACGGAAGTTCCTGTTTCCAGTGTCCGCCGCACGATTGCCCAGCGGATGGTGATGAGCAAACACGAAGCCCCGCATGCATGGACGATGATGGAAGCGGATGTGACCGGTCTGGTGGCTCTCCGCAACCGGCTCAAAGATGAGTTTAAGAAGCGCGAAGGAGTCAGCTTAACCTTCATGCCGTTCTTTATCAAGGCTGTAGTCGACTCTTTGAAAGAATTCCCGTACTTGAATTCAGTCTGGGCAGAGGACAAAATCATTCTCAAAAAGCGGATCAATATCTCCATCGCGGTTGCGACGGATGAGGCCCTTTATGTGCCCGTCATTCATGATGCGGATGAGAAAAGCATCCTGGGGCTGGCGAAAGCGGTTCATCAGTTGGCCGAAAAAACCCGTGCCGGAAAACTGGAGCTCAAGGACATGCAAGGCGGCACCTTTACCGTCAACAACACCGGCTCGTTCGGTTCCATCGCTTCCACCCCCATTATCAACCATCCGCAGGCAGCGATTCTCTCTTTTGAAGCGATTGTGAAACGGCCGGTAGTCAAGGACAATATGATCGCGGTCCGTGATATGATGAATCTCTGTCTCTCTTTGGATCACCGGATTCTCGACGGCCTCATGGCAGGGCGTTTCCTGAAACGGGTGAAGGAACGCCTGGAGGCCTATGGACCGGACACGCAAATTTAATTCCGTATAGATTGAGGCATCCTTTTGGGGTGCCTTTCGTCATCAGGGGGGAAGAAATATGTTTGCAGTGGAGCGCCTGGGAAAAGTTCCTTATATGGAAACCTGGGATAAACAAAAAGAGCTGGTGAAACAGATTGACCAGGGCCTCATCCCCAATCAATTATTGCTTCTCGAACATCCTCACACCATTACGATGGGGCGGGGGAGCCATGTGGAAAATCTGCTGTTTTCCAAGGAGCAGTACGAACAACAGGGAATCCGGGTCGTGGAGATTGACCGGGGAGGGGATGTCACCTACCACGGACCCGGTCAGCTGGTCGGTTACCCCATTTTCTTTCTGGGAGAGGGAAACTACGACGCCCACTCTTATTTGCGAAGTTTGGAGGAAGTGCTCATCCGGACTTTAAAGCACTGGGGAATTGAAGCGGGCCGAAAAGAACCTTATACCGGTGCCTGGGTAGGGGATGTGAAAATCGCCGCCATCGGAGTGAAGTTTAACCGTGGGCGCACGCGCCGGGGGTATATCACCAGCCATGGATTTGCTTTAAACGTAAATACGGATCTTCGTTATTTCAACATGATTATTCCCTGCGGCATACAGGAGTATGGAGTCACCTCCATGGAAAAGCTGTTGGGACAAAAAGTGGATCTGAATGAAGTGATGGATCAGGTGGTCAAATCCTTTCAAGATGTGTTCGGATGGGATTTGGTAAAAAATTAAACAATCAAGAATTAAAAAGCGGTATCGGGACAAAGCTCCGATACCGTTTTCTTGCTTCGCTTTCCAACGGGTAAGGGACCAAATCCCGCAACGATCCGGGTCCCGGAGATGCCCGAAAAAGTGACAACCTTCTAACGAACGTGTGAAGAGAATGGGCGCTTTTCCTGTAATACTGGCAAAATAATCCGGAAGAGCCATAGCCGTTGGGAAAGTTATGAGATAAAATACCGATAAATTCTGACAGTCGTTACAGCGGTTGAATCATGGATGGTCTCTTTCGGAAATTTGGTTAACATTCTGGATTTCCTGGCTTTTTGTTCACAAGGGAGGAAATCGGATGACAAATGCTCTGGGCTGGACTTTGTTGGCAGCTCTTGGTTATGTGGTCGGAGGGTGTGTGGTCTGGTTCAAAAAGGACTGGTCCGCGCGCAGTTTATCCTTGCTGGTGTCTGTCAGTACAGGACTGTTATTGTCCGTGGCGGTCGGAGGGATGATTCCCCACGCTTTATCTGAGAATCCCGCCCAGGCTCCTTGGATTCTGGTCGGGATGTTAACCGCTTTCGGCTTTCAACGCTGGCATACGCACCGGAAAAAAACAGATGAAAAGAAAGTGGTCATCTGGAGTGCATGTTCCGGGATGGGAATCCATTCTTTTTTTGAGGGCATGGCGATGGGCGCAGGTTTTCACGCCGGTCCCCAATTCGGTTTTTCCGTTTTGTTGGCGATCTTGTTGCACAAAATACCAGAAGGATTGGCCATCTCTACCCTGGCCATGTCGGGATTTCAAGAGCGCAAAAAAGCAACTGCGTCTGTTTTGATCCTGGCGCTCGCCACGATTCTGGGAACGGGAACAGCCGTATGGATCGCCAAACTTTCGTGGATGCATGCGGAATGGTCAGCGATAGCTCTTTTGTTTTCCGCAGGGGTACTTCTCTATATAGCCGGGACGGAACTTTGGCCGGTTGTGAACCGGGCGAAATACCCGGGAAGTGCCTTCTGCTTGTTGTTGACCGTTTTCTTTTATTATCTGCTGGGGTGGACGGGATCGCTGCTCTCCCCTGGCGACCATCACTCCGGTCAAACTGCTCAGAACCACTCATCTCATACAGACGGCCATCATCATGCGTCAGTCCCTGTGGAAATTCCCGAAGGAACCCCGGTTCCGGCGGTACGCCTCCATGTCAGCAAGGATTCGGAATCAGGCTGGAATCTTCATGTTCAAACCGAACATTTCCGGTTCGCTCCTGAAGCGGTCAATCAACCCGGCCGGATGGGCGATGGGCATGCTCACCTGTTTGTAGACGGGAAAAAATGGGCCCGTCTGTATGGGCCATGGTATCATTTGGGAAAGTTGCCGCCCGGAACCCATCAGATCCGCGTCCAGCTGAACTCCAATCAACATGCTCCTTTGGTTTACAAGGGCAAAACGATTGAAGATTCGGTGATGATCGAAGAGGAGAAATGAAATCGCTTAAAAAAAGAGAAAGGCTTCCATTTCACCGGAGTGATGGTGATGGAAGCCTTTTTTTTACTGGATCCCCACAAACATATCGTACAGTGCGAGCAATGTGACTCCGACAACGCCCAGGGTAAAAACCCCTCCGATGATAAAACCGGGTTTGTTTCCGGTCTTTTTGTTGTAAATCGTACCCCAGACCGAAAAAATGCTGATAAGTACTAGAAGTGGTACCATAAAGTATTCCATAGATTCTTACACCTGCTTTCCAAGTTCGTCCCGCGCATCCAGCGCTTCCATTTAATAAGTATAATCAATTCACGGAACAAAAAACAAACTCATTCATGAAGATTATAGGAAGAAAGATGCTCCAGAGGCGATGGTGGTGACGACCAAAGCAAAAAGAATCACATAAATGACGACTTTTATCCAGGCCCGTTTCAAAGGGATCTCACCTCAACACCCTATTTTACAGGACATAGCTTGAACTGTCCACAAATGTTGGATTTCGAAAAAACAGTCCAAACAAGTGTAATATTTGTTATATTAAAAAGTGAAAGCGTTTTATTTATGTCAGTTGAGGATATGGATCGATCCACTTGAATGGGGTTTTTGATCCCTAAAAGCCAGGAAATGTGAATAGATATGGTTAGGCACAAAACCTGTACGAGAGGAGACCATAGCAATGATGAATGAATCTCAGGATGCACGGTATCAAAAGTGGGAAGAGAAAACCCGCAGATTGCTGGAAAAGTCTCCGGAACGAAAAGAACGGTTTGAAACCCTGTCCGGAATTGAAGTGAAACGCTTATACAACAGGGGAAAAAGCGTGGAAGAGATGGACGAACAGGTGGGGTTGCCAGGCGAGTATCCTTATACCCGGGGAATCCATCCGACCATGTATCGAAGCCGGTATTGGACCATGAGGCAATATGCCGGTTTTGGCTCTGCCGCTGAGACGAATAAACGGTTTCGCTATTTGCTGGAGCAGGGGCAAACGGGCCTGAGTGTCGCCTTTGATTTGCCTACGCAGATCGGTTATGACTCCGATGACCCGATGGCTTTGGGAGAAGTCGGCAAAGTGGGCGTAGCGATCGATTCGCTCAAAGATATGGAAAAGCTGTTTGAAGACATTCCCCTGGATCAGGTGAGCACTTCCATGACCATTAACGCACCTGCTGCCGTTTTGCTGGCCATGTATATCGCCGTGGCAGAAAAACAGGGAGTTCAACCGCACCAAATCAGGGGAACGATTCAAAATGATATTTTAAAAGAATATATTGCCAGAGGAACTTATATTTTTCCTCCCCAGCCTTCGATGCGGCTGATTACCGATATCTTCGCCTACTGTGCAGAACATGTGCCCAAATGGAATACGATCAGCATCAGCGGTTACCACATTCGTGAAGCCGGTTCGACTGCCGTTCAGGAAGTGGCATTTACGCTGGCCAATGGGATTGCCTACGTTGAAGCGGCCATTGCCGCAGGGCTCCATGTGGATCAATTTGCTCCGCGCCTTTCGTTTTTCTTTAACGCCCATAACCACTTTTTTGAGGAAATTGCCAAGTTTCGAGCCGCCCGCCGCCTGTGGGCCAAAATCATGAAAGAGCGTTTCCGTGCATCGAACGAGCGCTCGTTACAGCTGCGCTTCCATACCCAGACCGGCGGCTCCACATTGACGGCGCAACAGCCGGACAACAACATTGTGCGGGTGACGCTGCAAGCGCTTGCAGCAGTGCTGGGAGGAACCCAGAGTTTGCACACCAACGCCAGGGATGAAGCTTTGGCCCTGCCGACAGAGGAGTCCGCACGCATTGCCCTCCGCACGCAACAGATTATTGCTTATGAAAGCGGTGTGGCCGATACGGTGGACCCGCTCGGGGGTTCGTACTATATCGAAGAGTTGACGGATGCCATTGAGAGAGAGGCTCTTCGCTATATTGAAAAAATAGACGAGATGGGAGGCGCGGTACAGGCTGTCGAACAAGGGTTTATGCAGCGGGAAATCCATCGGGTGGCCCTGGAGACACAGCGAAAAATCGAAGCGGGAACCGAAATCGTGGTGGGCGTCAACCGGTTCTGCATTGAAAACGAAGTTCAACCGCAAATCATGCGGATGGATCCTGAACTGGCCAAGAGACAGATGGAAGAACTGAGACAGGTTCGGGCCAACCGTGACCAGGAAGAAGTGAAGAGCAAACTGGCCCGGTTAAAACGTGCGGCGGAAGGGACAGATAACCTGATGCCCCATATTCTTGAAGCGGTGAAATCGTATGCCACTGTCGGCGAGATTTGCAATGCCTTAAGAGAAGTTTTTGGAGAGTATCAACCGGTATAGGGGTGGATGTTGATGAATCGACCGATTCGCGTATTGATTGCCAAACCCGGCCTCGACGGGCATGATCGGGGAGCGCTCATTATCGCCCAGGCACTCAGGGATGAGGGGATGGAAGTGATCTACACCGGCCTCCGTCAATCCCCGGCCCAGATTGTGGCCACAGCCATCCAGGAAGATGTCGATGTGATCGGGTTGTCCTGTTTATCGGGCGCTCATAATGAATTGTTCCCGGAAGTGGTCCGCTTGTTGAAAGAGAACCGGGCGGATGACATTATCGTCATCGGCGGCGGCGTCATTCCGCAAGAAGATATCGTCTATTTAAAAGAACAAGGGATTGCCGAGATATTTACGTCCGGCACCACGACCAAAGAGACCGCCGATTATATCCGTCAAGCGGTTGGGGCAAGGGAGGCAAAAGCATGACCCGGGGAAACGCACCCAGGAAAATCAGTCATATCGGCATCGCGGTCCAAAACCTGGAAGCCTCGATCAAATGGTACCAGGATGTGCTGGGGCTCCCTTTTGAAGGGATCGAGACCGTGGAAAGCGAGCATGTGCGGGTTGCCTTTTTCACCATCGGAGAAAGCAGGATTGAACTCCTCGAACCCACTTCAGAAGAGAGTGCGATTGCCAAATTTTTAGCCAGACACGGCGAGGGAATCCATCATATTGCGTTTGAAGTGAATGGCCTGACAGAGCGTCTCCAACAGCTTTCTGAAAAGGGGGTACGCCTGATCCATGACAAACCCAAACGCGGGGCTCACCAGATGAACATTGCTTTTTTGCATCCGAAGTCGACCGGCGGGGTGCTGATGGAGCTGTGTGAACCGGTCAAATCAGAAGAAAAGGAGTAGGAGATTCAAATGGACATGTACCAAAAGATCGAACAATTATCCGAACGTCGGCGCAAAGTGGAACAAGGCGGGGGAGAAATGCGCATTCGCGCGCAACACAAACGCGGAAAATTGACAGCCAGGGAACGGATCGATTTGCTCCTGGATGAAGATACCTTTGTGGAATTAAATCCGTTTGTCGAGCACCGGGCCACCCATTTTGGAATGGATCGAATGGACGCCCCGGGGGAAGGTGTGGTGACGGGTTACGGAAAAATCCACGGCCGGCTGGTATATGTTTTTGCCCAGGATTTTACCGTGTTCGGGGGCGCGCTGGGAGAAATGCACGCCCTGAAAATCGCCCGGGTCATGGATCTGGCAGCCAAAAACGGCGCCCCGATTATCGGGCTGAATGATTCCGGCGGCGCGAGGATTCAGGAGGGTGTTGTGTCGCTGGACGGGTATGGTCACATCTTTTACCGCAACTCCATCTATTCCGGAGTGATCCCGCAGATTTCCGTCATTATGGGGCCCTGTGCGGGGGGAGCCGTCTACTCGCCCGCCATCACCGATTTTGTGTTCATGGTCGAGAACACCAGCCAGATGTTCATCACCGGTCCCAAAGTGATTGAAGCGGTGACGAAAGAAGTGATCTCCACGGAAGAGCTGGGTGGGGCCCGTCTCCATTCCAGTGTGAGCGGAAATGCCCATTTCACGGCTCCGAGCGAACCCGAAGTTCTGGAGCAGGTGCGGCGTCTGTTAGCCTTTTTGCCGCAAAACAATGTGGAAGATCCGCCCCGTGTGTTTGTGAAAGAAGATGACGGATGGATCGACGAGCTGGCGGAAGTGGTGCCGGTGGAAGGAACCAAGGTTTACGATGTGCGGAAAGTAATCCATCTGATTTTGGATAACGGTGATTTCATGGAAGTGCATGAACAGTTTGCACGTAATATCGTGGTCGGCTTTGGCCGCATCGGGGGACAAACGGTGGGGATTGCCGCCAATCAGCCGAAAGTGATGGCCGGATGTCTGGATATCGACTCATCGGATAAACTGAGCCGCTTTATCCGTTTCTGCGATTGTTTTAACATCCCGATCATCACCTTTGTCGATGTGACCGGTTTCCTTCCCGGTGTGAACCAGGAACATCGCGGGATCATCCGCCACGGGGCCAAGATTTTGTACGCTTATTCGGAAGCGACGGTGCCCAAGATCACAGTGATTCTCCGCAAAGCTTTTGGCGGGGCGTATGTGGCTTTAAACAGTAAAGCGATCGGAGCCGACTTGGTTTATGCATGGCCCAGCGCCGAAGTGGCAGTGATGGGAGCGGAAGGGGCTGCCAACATCATTTTCAGCCGCGAGATTGAAGAAAGTGAAGATCCGGAAGCCACCCGGCAGGCAAAAATCCAAGAGTACAGAGAAAAGTTTTCCAACCCTTATGTGGCTGCCGCTCACGGCATGGTGGATGATGTGATCGACCCCAGGGAAACGAGAGCCAAATTGAAGAGTGCCCTGGAAATGCTCCGCAATAAACGCGAAAGCCGTCCGGCGAAAAAGCACGGGAACATACCGCTGTAAGGAAAGAGGTGTGCGGGATGGCTTTGATGGTTGGATGCGACTTGCGCAGTTCATCACAAGAATGCGGGTTCTCTTCACGGCACGTCACTTTTATCCGGGGTCCGAGGGATCTTTCCCCCTGGCGCGAAGCGGGTCGACGTGAACTGTTGACCCGGAAGGAACGCATTGAAAAACGGAATTGGAAGAGAAGTGATCCGGCGACACCGCAAAAAGAATGGAGCAAAAAATAACCCCGATCCTACAAAAATGCTTCAGAATATAAAGGTTTCCTGATCACTTCCTCTTGAAGGAAAAACAGCCGTTTCTGAACGAAGCAGAAACGGCTGTTTTGATGGGTGAATGAAGTAGTAGATTTATGGCGGATGAGCATACTATAGTAAATAATGACAGTTTAACCAGTGTTTTTATTGAATAAAGATCGGGTTGCAGGACGTTTGGAGATTTTTGTTGTAAAATAAATAGGTGTATTTTGAAAGCTGAATGGAGGATCTCAATTGATTAACGAACAACGCCTCATAGACGAATTTATAGAACTAGTAAAAACAGACAGCGAAACCGGCGATGAGAGAGAGATCTGCGATCTTCTGAAGGAAAAACTGGCGGCGCTCGGACTCCAAGTGGTCGAAGACGATTCCGCAGAGAAGACGGGCCATGGCGCCGGAAACCTCGTCGCCACCTTGCAAGGCACGATTGATGATGCCCCGACGGTTTACTTTACCTGCCATATGGATACTGTGGCTCCCGGTAAGGGAGTTAAACCATCGATTCAGGATGGATATATCGTTTCGGACGGAACCACGATTCTGGGCAGTGACGACAAAGCCGGACTGGCCGCTCTGCTGGAAGGCATTCGCATCCTTCAGGAGCAAAAGATTCCTCACGGCACCATCCAGCTGATCATTACCGCTGGTGAAGAGTCCGGTCTGCTGGGTGCCCGTCACTTGGACCGGAGCCTGATCCATGCCGACTTCGGCTTTGCTCTCGATTCCAACGGACCGGTCGGAGAGATCATCACTTCAGCTCCGTCTCAGGTGAAAATTTTGGCTACCATTTACGGCAAAGCAGCCCATGCCGGCGTGAATCCTGAAGATGGGATCAGCGCCATCCAAGTGGCCAGCCGGGCCATTTCCAAAATGCCCCTGGGACGCATCGATGAAGAAACAACGGCCAATATCGGCAGATTCCAGGGAGGCACGGCCAGCAATGTCGTTCCTGAACGGGTGGAAATTCTCGCTGAAGCGCGCAGCCGCGATGAACAAAAGCTGAAGGCCCAGGTGGAGAAAATGGTGCGCGCATTTCATGAAGCGGCCGAAGAGTTTCACGCAAGAGCGGAAGTGGAAACCGTCACCCTTTATCCGGCTTTTAAATTCGATGAATCCGATTTGGTTGTGCAAAAAGCGATTGCCGCAGTGAAGCAAGTAGGGCGGGAACCCAAGATCGGGGCGAGCGGCGGGGGCAGTGACGCCAACGTGATCGCTGGTTACGGCATTCCGACGGTCAACCTGGGGATCGGCTATGAAAACATTCATACGACCAGTGAACGCATGCCGGTTGCCGAACTCATCAAAACGGCGGAATTGGTGTTGGCATTGGTAAAAGAATGCGCCAAAGTGGAAGCGGTTGTTTAGGCGTGAAGGAAAACATAGAATCAAGCCGGTCTCCAATGAGAACCGGCTTGATTTTTACCCGTTTTGGGTATTTTTCTCCATTTCTTCCAGTTTATCCAATATTCTGCGTTTGCGATAAAGCATCATGCCCGCTTCCGCTACTTCTTCGATGGTGGATCGGTTGATCCAGGCACCAAAAAGAATTCCGATCACCGGGACGAGTTGAAAAAGTTTTTTCCATCCGTAATTATCCCGGTAGGTGGCGATCACTTCGCGCCAGCCTTGCAACCGGGAGATGGATTCCCGCTCCCCGTTTTTCGTGTGGAATTGGGATAAATCTTTTAAGATGGCCTGTTTGCCGACGAAATCGGAAGAAGCAAATTGCAGGCATTTCACCACAAAGATGCGTTCATTCTTTTCTTTTGGATCATAACCGTAGGTCAGTGCCATTTCCTGTAAAACTTTTAAAGACAGGCCGAGCAGTGCCGGGATGTCGATCGCCAGGGTGAATATCCCTCCAAACCCTGTTGTGGCCCCTTGCATGGTGGCAAATTGGGTACGCGAGTCTTTCAGTTTGGCCGCCACTCGATCCATGGTTTGAAGAGGAAGAGAAGCCACATCCTCCAGACTGAGTGGATCGGAAGACGCGTTGGCCACCGAGAGTTGCGTTAAAATATTTTCTTCACTTATCAAATATTGCCCCCCTGTTTGTATGTAACCTCCAATTTCATCCAGGATCTTCCCGAGAACCTCATGCACAATATTCGGAGTGATCTTATCCAAAACGGCGAATGGAATTCGGCCGATTTTCTCCCAGAACCAGAGGTCTTTTTGTTCTTCTTCCCACTGGTGAATCTTTTCCAGTTCAGACAGGAGGAACTCTTTGTTCTCAATTTGGAAAGCTGCGTTCAAAGCATGTTCACCTCCAAAAATAAATTTCTATGGTGAGATGCAAAAACCTGCTCATCTTTTTAAATGCGCTGTGAATTCATGATTCCTGTATTGTCCCGATTATTTCCCTTTGTTGAAAACCGTCTGTCCATCTGTTTTCATCCGCGTCCGATTTTGCAGACGAAACCGCGCTTTCCTGAGATGTGAGCATCTGTTTGGCCGTTTGGTACGATTGGATGATCAAATCCAGCTTCCGTCCATCATCAGGTGAAAGCTGTCCTTTCATTTGATATCTGAGTGACTCCAATTCCGCCAAGCGGAAGGCGAGATGGTTAACTTCCATTCGTCGGATCATCTCGATTGGTGTCGGCGCTATATGTATTTCTCTTTTGATTTCATGGAAGTTCATTTTTTGTTCCTGATAATGCTTGATCTTACACAGCGTGCGGAATTGAACCCCGTCTGACCCTTTGTGTGGCCCGATATTGGTCAGCTCGATCAAATCTTTTTCCACCAGGCGCATCAACGCTCTTCGAATGGTAGATCTGGTGATATCCAGCAATCTCTCTAACTGGCGGTAGGAAATAATCCAGCTCCCTTTTGGAATCGGCACTTGGAATTCTTCATGAAGGGTGTCTTCCGAAGCAGCCAGCCGCACCAACTCAAAATATGTATGACGTTCGCGCGGGGTCAGGCTGTCCAGCACCTCCTGATGAAGCATGTATTCGCGTGGTTGCATCGAAGGACTCCTTTCCTCTAACGATGGAATATGATCTTGATAAATAATTTCCTACTCTCAATATATAAAAAAATCCCCGATCGTGTGGAGATGGGCAAAGTAAAGAGCATGTGGTTGAACGGGTTACTCAAGAAGGTCCACAGATGGGGATTGAGCTTCTAAAGAATCAGGAGAGCCCGGGTTCGGCGGAACTGAAAGGAGCGGATCCGTACCGACATGGGCTGCACAATCGATCGAACCATATCCAACGCTATGAATCGTTATTACAGCAAAATCCCCGGGAACAAGTTGGGATCCTTTAATTTTTGCGCTGCCGCTTCCATTTTTGCAGGTATATAAATTGTTGCAGGGTGATCGGCCGCTTGGACCAGGCTTTGAGGAATGCGCGGATCTGCCAAACTTTTCCCGACATGCGCAAACTCGTGTCGCTGATCTCTACATTCATAGAAACGCCCTCTCCTCTCAGGCTCATTTTGGTATCAGTGTTTCCAGCTCCTCTCTTTTGGAATACGCATCGTTTGAATAAAATATGCGAGCATTTGTTTTAGAAAAAACGTACGGAGTCAGGTATAATGAGAAAATGACAGCCGCCGACGAGGAGTGACGCACGTGATCCGCTTAGAAGAGAAAACTATAAAAAGTGAAACGATCTTTGAGGGCAGAGTGGTCCGCTTGCAGATTGACCAGGTGGAGTTGCCGAACGGGGAAACATCCACCCGGGAGATCGTGAAACATCCGGGTGCCGTCAGTGTGATGGCGGTAACAAATGAGAATAAACTGGTCTTGGTTCGTCAGTTTCGCAAACCGCTGGAAAAAACCATTTTGGAGATTCCGGCGGGAAAATTGGAGTCGGGCGAAGATCCCATCGATTGCGCTTTCCGTGAACTGGAAGAGGAGACCGGTTACCGGGCCGCCGAGATGCAGCATGTATATTCCTTTTACACATCCCCCGGTTTTGCCGATGAGTACTTACACCTGTATCTGGCCAAAGGGTTAACCAAAGGGAAGAATCAACCGGATCAGGACGAATTTGTGGAGTTGGTTGAGCTCACTCTGGAAGAGTGCCTGGACAAGATCGCTGAAGGGGATATCTGTGACGCCAAAACGGTGGCCGCTGTCCTGTTGTGGCAGAACCGGACACTGAGAGGACGATCCGGTTGAATTCTGTATTTGCCGACCTGCATATTCACATCGGAAGAACGGAAAGCCATTTGCCCGTTAAAATCACCGCTGCCCGCAATATGACCTTTGAACAGATCGTGCGGGAATCGTATCACCGCAAAGGAATCCAGATGATCGGAATTATCGATGCCCAGTCCCCTCCGGTGCAGGAGGAGATCCGGCGGGGGCTCCGGTCGGGGTTGTACAAAGAGCATCCTGACGGGGGCATCGTTTACAGGGAAACCACCTGCATTTTGGGGGCGGAGATTGAGATTAAGGAGCCGGGTATGGGAGCGGCCCATGTTCTCTGTTATTTCCCCACCCTGGAAAGGATCAGCCGTTTTACGGAGTGGTTGGGCCAACATATGAAAAATGTGCAACTCAGCACCCAGCGTTTGTACCGCCCCGCGTCATCTTTGCAGGAAAAAGTGGCCGAGCTGGACGGAATACTCATTCCCGCCCATGTCTTTACTCCTTTTAAAAGCGTCTACGGCAGCGCGACTGACCGGATGGGGAAACTGCTTGACCTAGACGGAGTAGCCGGGGTAGAACTGGGCCTCAGTTCTGACAGCACGCTTGCCGACCATTTGTCCGAATTGGAGCGTTTTACCTTTGTCACCAACTCCGATGCTCACTCGCTCGCCAAAATCGGGCGGGAGTATAATGAACTCATGGTCAAAGAAGCGAGTTTTACAGAATTAAAATTCGCTTTGTACCGGCAGGAAGGAAGAAAGGTGGCGGCCAATTACGGATTGGACCCGAGGCTGGGCAAATATTATCGCACCCGTTGCCTCCAGTGCCAACAGTTATGGCCGGCCGATCCGGAAATACGGTGTTGTCCGAATTGCGGAAGTGAGAAAAAGGTAAAAGGAGTGCGCGACCGCATCATGGACATCGCTGACCGCGAGCTGTGCCATCCCGCTCACCGCCCGCCGTATATTTACCAGGTGCCCCTGGAATTTATCCCCAAACTGGGCAAGAAGACGCTGGATCATTTACTAGCTGCCTTTGGCACCGAAATGAATGTGTTGCACCATGTCCCGCTGGACGATATTGCCAGAACAGCGAACCGTGAAATCGCCAGGCAGATCGGATTGGCCAGAGAACAACGCCTTGAATTGGAAGAAGGCGGCGGGGGTGTGTACGGGAAGGTAAAATCATCAAAGCCGAACGAAGGCTGAACGGAAACAAACGAAGGAGCAACTGCCGACACTCTCTCCGTCGGGTTGCTCCCTTTATTACAACTTGGCACCTGCTTTTTCCAGCAAAGCATAAGCTTCATCATAACGCTTGGGATCGGTAAAAACGGTGAGACAAACATCCTCGGGAGTGTTAAAGCCACTTCCCCCTGCCATCGCGCTGGCGTCCGGATGGGCGGCGGCCAAAATATTATAGTCGTTGTTACGGTTGGGACTGCCGAGGGTGCTGGTGGTCAGGGAAATGGCTTGGTTGGTAAACGGGTTTTCAAAATCATCATCAAAGTCATGGTGATTTCCGCCTGACATGGGGGAAAACCGGTCGATTTGAAGATCGTTAAATCCGTGGTTTTTCAGCTCTTCCGCCGCTTTTTGCGCTGCTTCGATCGTACGGAAATAGCCGAAGATGTATTTTTCCGCCATCTCAATCATCAGCTCCTTTGTCTTTTTTAATTTGAATCCGAAGCGCAAATTTATTCTTCCGGTTTGCAAAACACTCCTCAATGAAAGAAAAAACCTGGCATTTTCACCCAAATGCCAGGTTTTTCAATCGATATCGACCCAACGTTCTTATCTAGTCCTTCTGTACTTTCGACGCGCTCCATAACAAGAGTGAAATCAGGATAAATGCCGTAAGAGCGAGCACCGGGATGGTGATGAAACCAAACCAGTGAATATAATCCAGATGACAGGGAACGCCAACCGTGCAGGGGGAAATGTTGGCGAGCCCCGGTATGTTTTGCAACAAGACATGATAAAGCGAAATCAAGCCTCCCACAATGGTTAGCGGGTAGATATAGGGGATGATGGAACGGTCATCCCGGTAGCTGGCGATTCCCAGCAGGAACACGAGCGGGTACATGAAAATTCGCTGAAACCAGCAGAGCGTACAGGGAATATACCCGGCGATCTCGCTGAAATACAGGCTTCCCCCCGTAGCGACAAGCGAAACGATCCAGGCAAAATAGAGCGAATAGGCTTGAAAAGCTCGGATAAAAGATGAATTTTTGTTCATGCCAGTCATGACTCCAACCATTTCCATGTGATTTTTTTATTACCAGACTCCAAACCTTGCTTTACCAGTTTACCATGACCCGGGCCGTCGTTACAGATGGAATGTCAGATCTTTTCATTCAACCTTCCGATTCATGACCCCATAATCCACATCTCCCGGATCCATTGAAGAACAAGAGCGGGTTCACCATTTTTGAACCGTGATCATTTCTTGAGGGAAAGGAAATTCGTGAGGATCACAGGACCATTTTGTAATCTGATTTTGCAGATGACAAAAAAGGCACTTGTCCAAGTAATGAGGATGCCAGCCTGACTTTCGGTCACTTTCAAACCAGCCTCAGCACCTGAACAGTGCCTCTTTTTTATGCTCGAATCTTCGTTTTTGAGATGGGACTAGGGATTCGTTTCCTTCACATCGGTATCACGTTGCAGGTATCGATGGAAAAACCATTCGGCCACACTGATGGCGATCGCCCCGATCGTGGATGCTTCAAAGAGGGGCATTGCATCCCGCTTATAATAATAGGTACCGATATCCGTATCAAAAAAATATGTACCGATCAACCAGATGACGGTGAAGCTTAGCAGCAAATCGGTCAGAGTGGAAAATACATTACCGATGCGCGGCAGTAAATATACATCAGCCAGATAGCCCGCGATCGTCAGGACAACCGTTGTCAATAAAACATCTGTATACGATACCCGGTAAAACAACCCCAATATTAAATAAAGAGTAATGCCAGTAAGCAAAAATTTGATCAATAAAGCAGAGGTGTGTCTCATTCATCTTTACTCCTTGCTTATTTGATATTCAGACTTATTCTTGCACTGAATAGGATCAGGTATACATAAACGGAAATAAGCATGGAGTTTCATTTGTTTGGTTGCATCTTAGGTTAATTTTTTCAGGTACAGAGTGATATGGAAGATACCCTTCAGAGAGTCCCAAAAAGTTGGATTCTCTTTCTCCTTTTTCGGTTGGTTGGCAGCCGGTCGCCGATTTTCCGGCTTCGGGTCGTTCGTTTTTGGATCTGTCGGCTGTAAAGCTTCAGGTTGTGTATCTGGCTTGCGTTCCGTCGCCGTCCCAGGCGGTTTGTCCGTGTTTGCAGAAGGAAGATTGGTTCTTTGCGGTTCCAAAGTAGATGCTTCGCTTTGTTTTTGATTTGGCTCTTCCGCTGGAACTGATCGATTTGATTCATTTGCGCGGTCCGGAGATTCAGGTTGTCGCTTGTGATCAGGAGCATCCGGCATGCCAGTCTGGTCAGGATTTACGATTTCTGAAACAGGATATACCTTGTTTTTTGAGTCTTCATCGGTTTCAACCGGGTAGTAGGCATAGATGATCGAGAAGATGGCAACCAGTGCAACAAAGATTCCCGTCACATACCAGAGTATGTATGAGTTCAGCTTTTTTTTGACTTTTCGTTTCGGGAACGAATGATCGAAGGGAGTATGATCAGGATTTCTCATAATCTGACCAAACCTCCTGAAATGTTTGAATGAAAGATCATGTAACATACATGATTGTCATTTCCAATCGTTCATGTCTGAATATTTTTTGGTTTCCTCTTTTTCTCAAACATTGTTTAAAAGAGTATATGTTTACAGTACATTTCTTTTATTAAGTTTTGTTTTCCGGTTTGTTAAGAATATTTAATACAAACAAGCCTTTCCTCGAATCCGGGAAAGGCTTAGGGTGAATGGATGCTTCTAATTTTTATAAATCGTGAAGGTGAGATCTTTTGTATTCTTGGCAATCGCTCCGGCATCGTTTCTGAAGATGGCCGTTTTGTTTTCTTCAGAAGGTTCGATGTGGATATTGAAGGTGTTTGGTCCTGATTTTAAAGGAACGGTGTGGGAGAAGCTCATATCTTCCCGGATGGGAACGGATTCGCCATTGATGGTGAGCACCCCTTCTTTGATCGCAGTTCCTTTGAGGGTGAGGGTGTCTGACGTGACGGTTTGTCCGTCGGTATGAGAAGTGATGACGACGGGTTGATCGATCCAGCGCAAGATATTATCCTGAACAATCATCCGGTTGTCTCCCTGATTGTTGACGACGATCTGCAGGTCGGTTCCCGGTGCTCCGTATCCGTAATAACTGACATCATCATCACTGGGATTGTTTGGCGTATGGTCAGCCAGCCCTTCCTGATCCCAGGAGGCGTTTTTGACGTATTTATACGTTATCACTTCCCCTTCGAGCGCTTCGATGGTGTATTCATAGTCATTCGTTACCGCTCCGGCTCTCGTCATTTCCCATGCCCCGGTGTTCCATCCGTTTTTACTGGACGGAATGGTAATGTTCACATCCTGTGGGGTGTAGTCGGGGACATGTACCTTGAAGGTCACTTTGACTGTTACAAGATCAGGCGTGACACTGACCGTATTGGAAGTGACCGCATTGCCATACTGATCGAAGATCTTCACTTGGTAGCGGTAAAGAGTGCCATTGGTTACATCGGTATCTTTGTAAGTGGTTTGGTTTGTGTCAAAAAGCTGAGCGATCGTTTTTCCATTCCGGATCACGGCGATCATATAGGGATCTTTGCTGTTTTGTACCGTCCAGGTGAGGTTGACTTGTCCGGATTCCCGGGTGGGCTGCTTTAATGTGACGCCGTCTGCGGGCGGTGATGTATCCTCTGCTTTGCCGATTGTGACCGATTTGCTTTCACTTCTCAGCCATGTGCGTCCCAGATCGGCAGAGAAAGCATACCGGTACTCATAAGTTCCGGGTGTAACCGGTAAAAACTGCGCGGAAAAGCGGTTAAATTCATTGTTTTGCCCCGTATACACGGCGGGGTGGGAAATCCATTCCTCCGTCTCAGGTTCTTTGACTTCCAGTTTGGCGATCAAACCCTCAGCCTGGCTTTTTTCCGTGGCTCCGGCGATGAAGATCTCCCCGGAAACCACTTGTTGTTTCGATAAATCCAGTGTGGCCTCCTCCAGCTGGGTGATATTTTGAATGTTAGTATTCTCCGGAGACAGCTTGACATGGGGGATTACCGCCTCCCTGGTTGCGGTTTTGAGCGATTCATTTTGCTCCTTGTCGACAGCGGTGACGGCGAAATAGTATTTGCGCCCGTTATTCAACCCATGGATGGTGATGTTTGTTTGGTTGGTCACGGCTACTTTGCGGTAGAGAGCGCCGCTGACCGTCGTCTGGTAAATATGATAGGATTTGGCGTTGCCGTTCCACTTTAACGTGACGGAATGGTCACCTTCGAAAGCCGTTAAGTTGGATACAGCCTTGGGCAGCCGGATATTTTGCCCTTTGCCGGAGACCATCATGCGCCCGCTCATCGGCAGAAGGGTGAGAGAGAGCTTTCCGTCCGCCGTTGTCGCTTTGTAGCTTTTGTCCAATTGGTCTGTAAGCAGAACGTGGTTTCTCACCAGCTCTTTAACGTCGAGTTGAACCGTTTTTGTCCGGTTGCCGCGGTTGACGGCGACGATGGCAATCTGTTTGCCGTTGTGGCGCGCGTACACCAGTACATCCTCTTTGGCATAGAGGGGGATGAGTTTTCCGTAAGCAAAAAGCTGCTTATATTCGTTTCTAATGTTGCCGATTTTTTGGTAGTGCCTGATGAGATCCCGGTTCTCTTTGCCCCACGGATAGGTTCTCCGGTTATCAGGGTCCTTTGAGCCGGTCAGGCCCGCTTCATCTCCATAATAAATGGTAGGAGCACCCGGATAGCCCATTTGAATGATCGAAGCCAGTTTCAGGCGTTGCAGGCCCAGTTGGTGATTGTATTTTTGATCGTGTTCGGCGCGTTCATAAGAGTCAGTGCCGTTGCCCAGGATAAAAGCAGCCCGGGGGGTATCATGCGAACCGAGCAGGTTCATCAAGGCGTAAAAGGCTTCGGGTGGGTAATCTTCCTGCACCGCGCGAAGTTCTTCAGCCGCGCGCTCGGCATTTCCATTCTTTAAGTAATCGAGAATCGCATTTCTGAACCGGTAGTTCATCACGGAATCAAACAGATCGCCCAGGAAATATTGGGAAGCGTCATCCCAGATTTCCCCGAGAATCAGCGGTTCTTTTTTCGGGTCTTTTTTCAGCTCTTTGCGGAATTCACGCCAAAAATCCGGGTCCACTTCGTTGGCGACATCGAGGCGCCATCCGGAAGCACCCCGGTCCAGCCAGGTTTTGGCCACAGAATCGTCGTCATAGAAGATGTAATTGGCAAACTTCCGGTTATTGAGTTCCGAATCGCGGCCGGTCGATGAACCGGGAACGGACTTGATTTCCGGAAGTGAATCAAATCCCCACCAGGCCTGGTATTTGTATACGCCATTTTCCTTTTTGTTTTCGATGTTGAACCAGTTGTGGAAGCCATAGGGACTGAACTCTTGACCTTCAGCAATGAGCTGCTTTTCGACCTGTTTTTTCGCTTCTGCTTCGTTGATCCCCCTGTTCACCAGGTCATATATCCGCGACCAGTATTCGTAGGCTCCGACCGTTTTGTATTTGCCGTAACGGTCGAAATACACGGAGTCGTCACCCGTGTGGTTAAAGACGCCGTCCAGGATCAGGCGCATGTTTCGTTTCTTCAATTCGCGGACAAATGCCTGAAATTCCTCAGGTGAACCAAACATGGGATCTAAGGTCTTATAGTCGGTCGCATCATATTTATGGTTGGAAGCCGCTGAGGCAATGGGATTCAGGTAGAGGGTATTCACACCCAGAGATTGCAGATAATCCAGTTTTTGCTGAATTCCTGTGATGTCGCCCCCAAAAAAGTCATTGCTCCAAATCCCGTCCCCGTCATATCCCTCGCTTTCTTTTAAACGGGGATTGTCGGGCAGCTGATCCCATTTACGATGTTCAACGGGTTCACTCCCGCGGGCAAATTTTTTGGCTGTATCATTTTGTTTGTTTCCATTGGAAAAACGATCCGGAAAAATTTGATAGACGACTGCTTCTTTCATCCAGTCCGGCGTCTGGTATCCGGGATCATAAACCGTTAATTGGAACAGCGCCGCCTGGTTGTCGACTGCGCTCCCGGTATGGCCCTGTTTGGCGTCTTCCCCGTATTCTTTAACTGCGTTCCCGTCCCTGACGATAAATTTATATCCATACACGCCTTTTTCCGCAGGCTGAACCGTTGCTTCCCAAAATTCGGCCTGTTTGCCGTTCAGTTCGGTCCAGCCTGTATTTTCCATCTCAACGTTCATGCTTTTACCGGTGTTCAGGTTGCGGAGCATCACCTGGGCCCGGGATAGATCCCCTTTTTTACTTTGCAGGCGAAGCTTCACTTTTTGTCCGGCTTTGACGGCGCCAAACGGGGAGCGGTAAAGCTCGTCCCACGTGTCATGATAAAGTTCATTGATTTGAATCTGGCCGTCCGGCACGCCGGGATCGTAATCGGTGTAAACAGCTTTGCTCTCATGGTTATAGAAAAAAGTGATTTCCGTCTCCTTCCAAACGTTCAGCACGAAGTTTTCGGAAGGGTAAGCAGGCGCTTCCCAACTGTTTCCGAGCACGATTTTAAATTCATGTTTCCCTTTGGGAACGGTGGCGGTGTAAGTGTAAATATTGTCGTGGTCGTTGTCTTCCAGGAACGCGGTCGACTCGGCGGGGGACCACTCGCTGCCTGCTCCGATGTCCGGTTGAATGTCACCCACGATCCGGGGCTGCTGCTCTTTGGAGAGAGGAATCGGGACAGTCACGAGATGAGTGGTGTCGTTATAAATGAAGGTAACAGTCATTTCACGCTCCAGCGTCAGCTGGTAGTTAGGTCCGTTTGGTTCGCCCCCGGCTCCGTAGTTTTCGTCCCAGGAGCCATTGATGGCAATTTTGTACTCATAGGTTCCGGCAGGAAGAGCGCCTGTGAGCCGGTAGGTTCCGTCTTCGTGCCTGGTCATCACTGTTTTGGGGTCAGCCGGATTCCATTCTTCAGAGCCGCCCAGCTCATCCTGCAAGTTTCCGACCAGGGTGACGGTTCGTTCCTCTGCATGAACGGGAACCCTGATTAATGCAACCGTTTGCACCAAAAGCAAAAAAATAATGCTTAAGACAACAATCTTTTTTCCTCTCAAATGTTCTACCCCCTTCAAAAAATCCTCGGAATGGTGAAAGCGTTTGCGCAGATTCATATTTATTTATATCATACTCGCTCCCTATTATCAAAATATTTTATCCAGACAGAAAATAGTCGTTTCTAAAAGGAAGGAGAGTTCATTACAATGGAAATAGAGAGAAATAAAAATTTGACTCTCAGCATCTTTTTTCATCTTTTTTTGCAAATCTCAGTATTTTCAATCCGGAAACTTCCGAACGGGAAATTTTACACCCGTGAGGAAAACGTTGACAGGGAGGTACATGTGGATGTTTAGCAAGACGGATGTGATTGAGAAAGACCGGAAATATCTGTGGCATCAAATGTCTTCTTACAATGAAAAAAATCCTCCCATGGTGATCACGGAGGCAAAAGGGTCGTGGATCACCGATCTTGACGGCAACCGCTATCTCGACGCGATGTCCGGCCTATGGTGTGTCAATGTCGGCTATGGCAGAACGGAATTGGCGGAAGCCGCCTACCAACAATTGAAAACGATGCCGTATTATCCGTTGACGCAGAGTCACCTTCCCGCTATTCAATTGGCTGAAAAATTAAATCAATGGCTGGAAGGAGAGTATGCCATTTTCTTCTCCAACAGCGGATCGGAAGCCAATGAAACGGCGTTTAAAATCGCCAGACAATACCACCAGCAAAACGGAGAGCCCACCCGTTTTAAATTTATCTCGCGATATCGCGCTTATCATGGGAATTCGATGGGGGCATTGGCCGCAACCGGGCAGGCGCAAAGAAAGTATAAGTACGAACCCCTGGGAGCGGGCTTCATTCATGTCCGCCCTCCCGACAGTTATCGCCGCCCGGCGGGTCAAACGGTGGAAGAGTTCAATCTTGAGTGCGCGCAAGCGATTGAAGATACGATCATCTGGGAAGGCCGGGAAACGATCGCCGGGGTGATTATGGAGCCCGCCATCACCGGCGGTGGCGTCATCGTGCCGCATCCCGTCTACATGCAAAAAGTGCAGGAAATCTGTAACAAGCACGGAGTTTTACTCATTATGGATGAAGTGATCTGCGGGTTCGGGAGGACGGGAGCGAAATTCGGACATATGAAGTTTCAGGTCAAGCCCGATATTGTGACGATGGCAAAGGGGCTCACCAGCGGCTATCTCCCGCTCTCGGCCACCGCCGTTCGCAAAGAGATTTATGAAAAGTTCAAAGAGACCGGCGAGTATGCCTATTTGCGCCATGTCAATACCTTCGGCGGCAATCCGGCAGCCTGTGCCGTCGCGCTGAAAAATTTGGAAATCATGGAGAGGGAAAACCTGATCGAGCGCGCCCGCGTTCTGGGAGACCGGCTCTCGGCCGGCATGATGGAAATCAAGGATCATCCCCATGTGGGTGACATTCGCAGTCTGGGTTTTCTCATGGGGATTGAGCTGGTTGAAGACAAGGAGTCCAAAAAGCCGTTAGCGCTTGAAAAAGTGTCCGGGGTGATTGCCGAATGTAAGCAAAATGGCTTGATCATCGGCAAAAACGGGGATACCGTCGCCGGGTTCAATAATGTTCTCACCCTGTGCCCTCCGCTTTCATCGACTGATGAAGAGGTGGAATTTATCATCAGAACTTTGAAAAATGCCATTCGAAACCGATTCTGACCCTGACATGGTTAATCTGTATCTGGATGGATCTGGAATAGGAGGGGCGGATGGGTGGAGACAGCCATTTGAGAAAAGACTTGCAGGCGGGTCATGTCCCGATGTTTTCGATTGGCGGCGTCATCGGCCCCGGATTGTTTATGGGAAGCGGAGCGGTGATTCATGCTGCGCAAGAAAAGCAACTAGATTCAAAGTTTGTGAAAAAGAGATAGGGTAGAAAGTGGACGGGCCCACTCCATTAAAGCCGCAGAACATCATAAAGTGTGGGGAAAAGAGCCGGTAACCTTCCAAACAACGATTTACAAACGGAGATGGAAAGGTTGCCGGCTCGATCCCTCTACAGCCGGGGAATGCAGTCTTCTTTGACACCGAATCTATAATTTCTAGCAGGGGAACTCGTATATTCTCCCTCTTCCTGTCATAGAGTTAGAGTGACAGGACAAGGAGGGACCGGATATGAACAAGAAAAGGAAAAGCCAGTGGAGCCAGACACTTCAGGTGCATGTACAAAATCAGAAATCTCTCTACATATTTGTTACCGTGTTGTTCATGATGGGGGTCATCTTCGGAGCCGTGATTGTGAATACGCTCGACCCCGAGCAAAAAGAAGGGCTCATTAACTATTTGAGTTACTTTTTCCGCGGTCTCGAACAAAATTCGATTGCAGAGCCGGAGATGGCTTTTCAACATGCTCTGGGTGATCATTTGAAAACAGTGGGTTTGATGTGGATCTTGGGTCTTTCGGTGATTGGGATTCCGGTGCTCTTGGTATTTATTTTTCTTAAAGGTCTGGTGATCGGATTTACGGTGGGATTTTTAGTCAGCCAGTTATCCTGGAAAGGGTTATGGTTTGCCTTTGTTTCGGTGGTGCCGCAAAACTTGTTGGTGATTCCTGCGATCATCATTGTATCGGTAGCCGGAATTCATTTCTCCATGTTATTGGTGCGTAACCGGTTGATTCACCATCGCGGCACGATTTACCCCCAGTTTGTTTCATTTTCGATCCTGGTGACGGGAATGGCCGCGATCCTGCTGCTTTCGGCCATTTTTGTGGCGTATGTATCCCCTCACTTGATGAGGCATGCCATTCCTACGGTCGGTTTCTTGACTCTGCATGCGGCCTATAATTAAAATAATTATTATATGATAGTATATTTTATTTGGTTTGACTTCCTTGGGTTTCCTCCAATATAATGGTGTCAGGAACGCAGGGGGGGTGTGTATGTGGAAGAACGGGTGAACCAAATTAAACAACAGTTGTCCGCCCATAACTACAAATTGACCCCCCAACGGGAAGCGACTGTCCGAGTGCTTTTGGAAAATGAAGAAGATCACCTAAGCGCAGAGGATGTCTACCTGTTGGTGAAGGAAAAAGCTCCGGAAATCGGGCTTGCCACCGTGTATCGTACATTGGAGCTTTTGAGTGATCTGCAGATCATTCATAAGCTGAACTTTGGCGATGGTGTAACTCGATACGAGTTTCGCGCTGAAGGGGCGGAACATCATCATCACCACCTCATCTGTCTCAATTGTGGTACGGTAGACGAAATCATGGAGGATTTGTTGGGCCCGATTGAAGAACGGGTTGAGAAAGAATATGACTTTCAAATAGTGGATCACCGGCTGACTTTTCACGGAATTTGCCATCGTTGCAAAGGACAAGTCCCGGACCCGAAAAAACTGGTAGGTTCCAAGGTAACGTGAGATCGATGCAAAGATCTCACGTTTTTTGTTAAAAATGATATTGAACTATCCAATCATAGTGATAAGATAATTTTTGCAAAGGAGATCAACATCATGATAATTGGTGTTCCAAGAGAGGTAAAAAAAGATGAAAACCGGGTCGCGATTTCCCCGGCAGGGGTGGATGCGCTGATCCATGCCGGGCATGAGGTGATCATGGAAAAAGGAGCCGGGGAAGGAAGCGGATTTCCGGATGAGGCTTTCATCGAGCATGGTGCCAAAATCATCGATTCGGCCGCAGATGTTTGGAACAGCGCCGACATGGTTCTAAAAGTTAAAGAGCCGCAACCGTCGGAGTACCCGTACTTCCGGGAAGGCCTCATCTTGTTTACCTATCTCCATCTCGCGCCTGAGCCGGAGCTAACCCGTGCCTTGATGGAGAAGAAAGTGATTGCGATCGCTTATGAAACCATCCAGCTCGACAACGGATCTCTGCCGCTTTTAACCCCCATGAGTGAAGTGGCCGGGCGTATGGCCGTACAGGTGGGCGCCCAATTTCTGGAGAAGCCGAAAGGCGGCCGAGGCGTTCTTTTAGGGGGTGTCCCCGGAGTTCTGCCGGGTGAAGTTGTGATTATCGGCGGAGGGACAGTCGGAACCAACGCAGCGAAAATCGCCGTGGGAATGGGTGCGAACGTTACCATTCTCGATGTGAACGCAGATCGCTTAAGGCAGCTGGATGATCTCTTTCAAGGACGGCTCCACACGTTGATGTCCAGCAGCTACCATATTGCGGAAGCTGTGAAAAAAGCGGATCTCTTGATCGGTGCGGTCCTGATTCCCGGGCGCCGTGCCCCTCATCTGGTGACAGAAGAAATGGTGAAAATGATGCAGCCGGGTTCGGTCATCGTGGATGTGGCCATCGACCAGGGGGGATCGATTGAAACGATTGACCGCGTCACCACTCACAGCGACCCTACCTATGTCAAGCATGGTGTGGTACACTATGCGGTGGCCAATATGCCGGGTGCTGTTCCGAGAACGTCTACCTTTGCCCTGACCAATGTGACGATTCCCTATGCCGTGCAAATCGCCTCCAAAGGTTTGGAACAAGCCTTGACTGAAAACCGCGCTCTGGCCCGCGGTGTCAATGTGCTGAATGGGAATGTTACTTATCAGGCTGTTGCCGAAAGCTTAAACCTGCCATACGTTTCCCTCAATGACGTCATGGGGCGCCACGTGCTCTGAACGATTCGACGAAAAGCATAAATGACCGTCCTTTTCCATAAGTTAGTACAAACCTTGGAAAAGGACGATCCTTCTTATGATCATTTCACTCAGAAAGATCAAGGACTGGACAAAATTTATCCTGCTTTTTGTCTTGTTTACACTGCTCCTGTACCAGATCATGGCATTACTCTCCACCTTCTTGCGCCCTGGTTTACTGTACAAGGAGCCGTCTGGCGGTGCGGTAAAAGTTTTTGCACATCAAGAAACGCTTTCAGGAAATAAAACGATGGATGAAATGAAAGAACGCCTGCTTATGTTCTATTGGTTGGGAGAATGATGCTGTCGGACAGCCTTATATTCGTTCGTTCTTTTTTTTTCTGAGTATCATTGAATAAAAGTGTGGTGTAAAAAGATGAAACATTTTCCTCGCGTCACACTCATTGTCCTGGATAGTGTCGGGATCGGTGCTCTGCCGGATGCCGAAGAATACGGGGATGCGGGTGCTCACACGCTAGGGCACATCGCGGACCACCAGAACGGGCTTCATTTGCCCCATCTGGAGAGGCTGGGGCTCGGCAATATCGAGCCGGTCAAAGGTGTACAGCCAGTTCGGTCTCCGGGAGCTTTTTACGGAAAGATGAGCGAAATATCAAAAGGAAAAGATACCACCACCGGGCATTGGGAGTTTATGGGGATCTACACGGACAAGCCGTTTAAAACTTATCCCGAAGGCTTCCCTCAAGAGCTGATCCGGGCTTTTGAGGAGAAAACCGGACGCAAGGTGATCGGCAACAAACCGGCTTCGGGAACGGAAATCATCGCCGAGTTGGGCGAAGAACATATGAAAACGGGAAGTCTCATCGTTTATACTTCGGCTGACAGCGTGTTTCAAATTGCCGCTCATGAGGAGATTGTACCGTTGGACGAGCTCTACCGCATCTGTGAGATTGCCCGTGAACTCACATTGGATGAGAAATACTCCGTGGTCCGCGTGATCGCCAGGCCTTTTGTCGGTGAACCCGGGAACTTTACCCGAACGGCAAACCGACGCGATTATTCCGTCAAACCACCGGCCAGGACGGTGCTGAATCATTTGCAGGATGCCGGTTTGGATGTGATCGGCATCGGCAAAATTTCAGACATTTATGCCGGTGTTGGCATCACCCGCTCGATTCATACCAAATCCAACATGGACGGGGTGGATCAATTGCTGAACGTTCTCGCGGAGCCGTTTCATGGACTGGCTTTTATCAACTTGGTCGATTTTGACGCGAAATACGGACATCGCCGTGACCCGGTCGGCTATGCCCGGGCGCTGGAGGAATTTGATGCACGGGTACCGGAAATCCTGGAAGCCTTGGATGACAAGGATTTGCTCATCATCACCGCAGATCACGGGAACGATCCCACTCATCACGGTACGGATCATACCCGCGAATACACGCCGCTGCTGGTATACGGTAAGGGATTGGCCCGCGAAGGAAAATGGCTGGGCCTGCGGGAAACTTTCGCTGATGTCGGGGCGACGATTGCTGACAATTTTAACGTACAATCTCCGGCAATTGGCACAAGTTTTTTAAGAGAGCTGGAGTAGGCAGCATTTTCACGGAAAGCTTCCATGGCTGACAGTTTCAACCGGGGAAGACAGATGATCTCGTGAGGCGGTTCTACGGTGTGTACAATGAGCAGACTTTATACAGAAGGGATGAGGTGAAACGATGAGTTTTACTCGTGCGCAGATCAACGAAGCAGCCCGGTTCATTGCCTCCAAGACGGAAGT
Organism: Lihuaxuella thermophila; assembly: GCF_900110165.1. Taxonomy (GTDB): domain Bacteria; phylum Bacillota; class Bacilli; order Thermoactinomycetales; family Thermoactinomycetaceae; genus Lihuaxuella; species Lihuaxuella thermophila. Next base: position 87,958 of record NZ_FOCQ01000007.1, on the reverse strand, counting down.
AAGGCCGAAAATCGGGTTGATTCTCGGTTCCGGTTTGGGGGTTCTGGCGGAAGAAATCGCTCAGCCGGTTCATATCGATTATCAGGAAATTCCCCATTTCCCCGTATCAACGGTGGAAGGGCATGCCGGGAAACTGATCATCGGTACATTGGAAAATCAAGCAGTGGTCACCATGTCCGGACGCTTTCATCTGTATGAGGGGCATGACCCGTCCTCCGTCACTTTTCCGATCCGCGTGATGAAAGAATTGGGCGTGGAAACGATGTTAGTCACCAACGCGGCCGGGGGAGTGAATGAATCTTTCGCACCGGGGGATCTCATGCTGATCAGTGACCATATCAACTTGATGTTCCGAAATCCGCTGATCGGTCCCAATGATCCCGAGTTGGGCGTTCGTTTTCCCGATATGTCGGAAGCTTATGATCCCCATCTTCGCCAGCTGGCCAAGCGTGTCGCTGAGGCGGAGGAAATCCATCTCCGGGAAGGGGTTTACGCGGGTGTCCTGGGCCCGTCATATGAAACGCCGGCTGAAATCCGCATGATCCGGAAAATGGGTGGGGATGCAGTGGGCATGTCCACTGTTCCCGAAGTGATCGTCGCCCGCCACGCCGGAATCCGCGTGCTGGGGATTTCTTGTATCACCAACATGGCTGCCGGAATTCTTCCTCAACCGTTAAGTCATGAAGAAGTGATGGAAACAGCCAACCGGGTCAAAACGAAATTTATCGGTTTGGTGAAAGGAATTATTCGCGAATGTTAACATCAGGGGAGGATCACGGATGAAGCGCATGCAAATGATCGAAGAAGCAAAGAACAAGATTGCCGGGGAAACGGATCATCAGCCGGAAATCGGTCTGATTCTGGGATCGGGATTGGGAGATCTGGCCAAAGAGATTGAGGAAGCGGTTGTTGTGCCTTATGGGAAGATTCCGCATTTTCCGGTTTCCACGGTGGAAGGCCACGCCGGACAACTGGTCATCGGAAAATTGGGCGGAAAAACGGTAGTTGCCATGCAGGGACGCTTCCACTTTTATGAAGGATACAGCCAGCAGGAAGTGGTTTTCCCTGTGTACGTGATGAAAGCGCTCGGGATCAGGATGTTGATCGCCACCAACGCAGCCGGGGGAATGAACGCGAATTTCCGGCCTGGTGACCTGATGGTGATTACCGATCATCTCAATATGACCGGTTCCAACCCGCTGATCGGTCCCAATGAGGAAGAGCTCGGACCCCGTTTCCCGGATATGTCCGCCGCTTATACCCCGGAATTGAGAGAGCTGGCTTTCCTGGTTGCCCGGAAACAGGATGTTCAGTTGCAACAAGGGGTTTATGCAGGAGTGAGCGGCCCTACCTATATGACGCCGGCGGAGCTCATCATGCTCAGAAATTTGGGAGCTGATGCAATCGGGATGTCTACCGTTCCGGAAGTAATTGCCGCCCGCCATGCCGGACTTCAGGTGCTGGGCATCTCCTGCATCACGGATATGGCCATCGGGGAAGAGTTGGAACCCCTGACCCATGAGCAGGTGGTGGAAGTGGCAAACCGCACCAAGCCGCGTTTCATGACATTCATTAAAGGAATCTTGGAAGAGGTAAGCATCGGATGAGCACGGTTGAACTGATTCGCAAGAAAAGGGATGGAGGCACCCTCACCACCGAGGAGATTCATTACCTGATTCAGGGATATACGAAGGGCAACATTCCGGATTATCAGATGGCCGCATGGGCAATGGCTGTGTTTTATCGGGGAATGTCGGATAAGGAAACCGCGGATCTGACCATGGCGATGGCACAATCCGGGGAGCAAGTGGATCTGTCGATGATCGAAGGAATCAAGGTGGACAAACACAGCACAGGCGGAGTGGGAGATACCACGACGCTGGTGCTGGGCCCGCTGGTTGCCGCTGCGGGCGTACCAGTAGCCAAGTTGTCCGGCCGTGGATTGGGGCACACCGGTGGCACGATCGATAAGCTGGAGTCGATCCGCGGATTTTCCACCGAAATGGAAATCAGCGAGTTTACCAGATTGGTGAATAAGAGCAAGATCGCCGTCATGGGACAAACCGCCGATCTTACCCCGGCCGATAAAAAACTGTACGCGCTGCGTGATGTAACGGCGACGGTGGATTCCATTCCGCTCATTGCAAGTTCCATCATGAGCAAAAAAATTGCCGCCGGTGCGGATGCGATCGTATTGGATGTCAAAACCGGCGACGGCGCCTTTATGAAGGATGAAGAAGATGCCATCCGCCTGGCCCAAGCGATGGTGGCCATCGGAAAACATGTGGACAGAACCACGGTCGCTGTGGTCAGTGATATGAGCCAGCCGCTCGGATTCGCGGTCGGAAATGCCATTGAGGTAAAAGAAGCGATCGATACGCTCAAAGGAGAGGGACCCGCGGATCTGACTGAACTCAGCCTGGTGCTGGGAACGCAGATGCTGCTTCTGTCCGGAAAATATGGATCGCCCGAAGACGCGCGTCAAACTTTAGAGCAGTGCATTCGAGACGGCAGTGCCCTTGAAAAATTGAAGGAGTTTATCGCCGGCCAGCATGGCGATCCCGCACAAATTGAGCATCCGGAACGCTTACCCCAACCGAAAGAAAAAATCCCCGTTCCGGCTGAAACGGAAGGAATCGTCCAAGCGATTCAAGCCGAAGAAGTGGGTCTGTGTGCGATGAAATTAGGGGCAGGCCGCGCCACCAAAGAAGATCCGATCGATCATGCCGTCGGAATCATCCTGCATAAGAAAATCGGAGATCCAGTGAAAAAAGGAGAAACGCTCGCCACTCTGTATGTCAATCAAACCACAGCGCTGGAGGAAGTGAAAAAGCGTCTGATCCGAGCCATCCACATTCAGAACCGGCCAGCCTCTCCACCCGCTCTGATTCGCTGTCTGGTGACGGCGGACGGGGTTCTGCGAATGTAAACGGTAAAACACCCGTGCCGATCTAATCTGGCACGGGTTCGTTTTTCGCAGCACTTGGTTAAGTCCCGATGCTGGTAGTTCAATCGATTCAATCATTTGCGATGCACACTCGGTGACGCTCTTTTCAGATCGATTCTGGGAATCGAAGCTCTTTAATGGCGTTTAAGTCGATTCCATACCGGGCGTACCCGCACGAGTCGATGATCTTCACGCGAAGAGTGCAACAATTTATCAACATGTATTGGAATGAGTGAATTGCGCCCGACTTCGCCGTGTGAATGGACAACATGAACATCTTTCCGATCTTCTTTTTTCTCTTCCTTCATAGAAATCACCTCCACACATCCATGACCTTTTGCTTTTTCCTGTAACTCACATCACCGGCTTGAAATTTTCGGCAGGAAAGTTACAATCTTTCCGGTTATTTGAAAAATATTGCCTACCCTTATCACCTTCCCGTATTCAAGTGAAAAGATAAGATTCTCCCCTTCCTTTGTCTCAAGCGTTACAACCATCGACTTTCCCATCTTCTCAAGTGAATGGTATTGAAGCTGACAATAGCTTGTTACATTTTGCCCTTCAAGAACTTCTTCCATATAAGGCATAGATTGGGCAATTACTCTGGTCTGGGGATTGTTTTTGACGTCCTGAATAAAAGCATGGACTTCGCTTCTAGGACCTTCAATCCTGAGAGTGAGCATGGTAATCACCTTCTTATAGATTTCATTAAAAAATCATGCATACTACTTTTAAGTGATTGAACCAAGTGGTATACTGGATTTGATTTACTAGTCAGAATTATAAATCAAGATAAAAATTTAAATGCGTCACTAACCCGTCATTTATCCTTGACTTATGACGTAATCTTAAAAATGGTTTTGATAGGCTGAAAGCGGAAACAAGAGGAGGTGCGCTGGTGAAGAATTTCTTGTTGCGCGCAGCAAGACGTAAGAAGGGGTGGAGTCAGCAACAACTGGCGGACTTCGCTCAACTCTCTCTCTCAACCATTGAACGTGCAGAACGCGGGGAACCGATCAGAGTAGACAGCATAGAGCGATTATGCAGATGCTTGCAAAAAACACCTGAGCAGCTAGGTTTACTGCGTAATGACACAGATAGAATTCAAACACTCCAATTCCCAGGCGAAGTTACTACGACCTCTTTTTCTGCTGGTGCTTTGAGTGGAACAGCTGGCAATCCGGCAAGCTTGTGTTATGACGATTTGCTCTCAATCTATGCCCAAGGAATTGCTGCTTGCCAGGATTTGTATTTTAGTGGTTGCCCATATCAAGTTGAGGCTATTCTGCCCCTTTATCGAAATCAAACTGCACTGCTTGCCAGGCAACCAGGCCCGTTGCAAAAATCTGCAGCTAGACTTGCTTCACAAGCTTATCAACTTACCTGTGAGTTAGCTACTGACCGTGAAGACTTTGGAACAGCACAGCAGGCAGGCCAACAAGCATTCTCATACGCTCAACTAGCGGGCGACACCAATTTACAGGTAAATGCACTCATCAGCCTTGCCAATCTCGGTTGGCACCTTAGTTCTGCCCAACCTGGCTTCATCCGCAAACACAGTAAAAGAGCCCTGCAAGCCTATAAACATGCGGTTTCTTTATTGGGTAACAATGTTACCCCACTGCTCAAGGGGCGCACCTATGCAGGGATTGCAGAGGTATACGCAATGCGGGGACAATTTCAGGAATCTATGCGGGCTATGGGACTGGCTTACGAGCACTTTCCCATGAAACCAGAAAATGACCCGGCCTATCCCTACCTGCGAGCAAGCCGTTATGCTCTCTACGTGTTCGGGGATGCACAGTCCCGGCTGCTTCTCGGCCAACCAAAAGAGGCGGATAAAGCCTTGATTGCCATGCAAAAAGAGACAAACGATCCAGAAATCGAGCCGATCACGAGATTGGATATGCTCTATTATCAAGCACATGTGCAAATTCAACAGGGGGAACTAGAGCAAAGCACCGCCATTCTGACCGAGGCGGCAGAATTAGCAAAAGATCTCGGATCTCGCCTATACTTTAATAAACTTATCACAATCTATAATAAACTTTATATAAAATGGCCGCGGGAGAAACCGGTAGTTGCATTGGAAGAAGTGTTTCAACCTTGGTAATTCTTACAGAATAAAGTCAAAGACATGGTTGCGTCGCGGATGTACATGATCCTTTCCTGCTTGCAGATTCACTTGGACCGCGTTCCCCCGGAAGCCATATTTGTTGAAAACCAGTCGTTGCACACTCGTGAAAATGCGGAGTATGTACTCACTTGGCTGAAAAGATATCATTTATCTCATGTCATCCTGGTCACTTCACCATTCCATCAGTTGCGCACCTACCTCACTTTCGCCAAAGTCTTTCAGCTACACGGGATCGAAATCACCAACTATTATGCAGATACGGGCGAGTGGCATCCCGTAAGCTGGTTTCTGTCCAAAGAGCACCGCAAACTGGTGAATAGCGAAGTAGAGCGAATTAAGCTGTACAAAGCAAAGGGAGATCTTCTTTAATTAAAAATCATATATTAAAAGCTGGTCGCAATGACCAGCCCTACTGTAGAAAATTATGAATCATCGCTGGCAAGTCGAACCCTTTGTATACTTGGAAGGACATCTCAGACACGGCTTTGCAAAATCGAAACCTCATCGCCGGAAAAGAAACTGGAGACGGCGAGGGAAGCTGCACCCAGGGCTGAAGAGTAAACGGATAAATTGGAGAACTCGATTCTCAAATCTTTTCTGTGGTAGGGCAACGAGCGGTTCTCAACCACCCGGTGGATCGGATTGCTGATCCATGGTTCGGCCATCGTCAGCCGGTTTCCGATAATGATCATCTCCGGATTGAACGTGTTAATGATATTGGTAATCCCGATTCCCAGATACTCCCCAATCTGATTGAACAAACGGATCACTTCCGGTTTTCCCTGATTGGCCAGTTTGACCAAATAAGAAAGGTCGATCTCTTCTTTTCCCAAACCGGAGTTGCCGCTTAGCAGGGATGTTGCCTCCTCCACCAGAGCTCTTTCGGATGCGTAGAGCTCCCAGCATCCCTTGTTTCCACAACTGCATTTTTTGCCATTCACCTCGATGATCAAGTGACCGATTTCCCCGGAAAAACCGGATCTTCCTCTGTATAATTCGTTGTTTAAGATGATGCCTGTCCCGATCCCGATCCCGGCACTTACATAGACCAGGTTGGAAATGCCTTTTCCCACACCGAACAATTTTTCCCCGTAAGCGCCCGCATTCGCTTCATTGTCAATGATGACAGGCGTGTTGAATTCGGTGGCAATCATCTCCTTCAGATTCACATTTTTCCACCCGAGATTGGGAGCGAACAGGACCAGACCTTTATCATCCACCAATCCGGGCACCCCAATACCGATTCCCACGATTCCGTAGGTGCACTTGGGCGTCTGGTTCGACACGGATTGAATCGATTTCTTTAACAGGGGAATCACTTCGTCCAACGAACGGTTGTGCAATTCGCATGTCTCTTCTCCGACAATGTTCCCCTGCAAGTCGGTCAGAACCGTCAAGATGTAGTTTACCCCCAGATCCACGCCGATCGCATAGCCGGCCAGCTTATTGAATAAAAGCATGACGGGTCTTCTGCCCCCGCTGGACTTCCCCGGTCCGATTTCGTACACCAGATTTTCTTCGATCAATTCCCCTACCAGCGTGGAGACGGTTGCTTTATTCAATCCGGTGAGCTCCGAGATTTGCGCGCGTGACAGGGGACATTTATTTCTAATCGTGTTCAGAACAATGGATTTGTTTATTTTCTTAATCAGATATTGGTCGCCGGTGATTGGCATACCCGTCACCTCACTGTTTCACTGTTATCTGCAAAAACTTTCTGAACAAGAAAACTTAGTTTAAACGAGCAACAAAGCAATCTCCCTCTTTAAACTAAATTATCACAAAGGGACAGCCCTGACATTAGAAAATATGAAAGCTTTTTCTTGCAAATCAAACTCTTCACAGAGGCGAAGGATGAAAAATAAGCCAGCGGGTCTGAATGAATCGTTCTGCACTTCGTTTAAGTGACAAATGATAAAATCTGCAATCGGAACAGGGAAGACACTGATGCGAAAGTTTCAGAGCGGGAAATGGTGACGACAGATCATGGACAGTGGTCAGTGAATAAGAAGGACCAACGGATGGAACCTGTCCGCTCATAAAATGACGGGACTCTTGGAAAAATAGTGGACACCGACGGATGGAAGAAACACAGCGCATATTCACAGAAAAAAGATGAGATGATTTGGAGGGAAAATGGATGGAAAAGGACAACAAGGAAACGAGAGAAGAAGAATTAGCCGAAGAATTATCGGTATGCGATCTGATCCATGAAGAAATGGAGGAACAATACCATGTTTCGGGACTCACTTACATGAAACCGGACCCGGACGATGAACAGGAATCAGCCAAATGATGTAAAAATTTAACAGAAGTTCGGTGTCCCCTGGTGATTCCCCCGTCATTCCGGGGCAATTTTTTTGGTTATGGGAGCACAAAAAAACGTTGTGATATAGTAGATTATTAGATATAGAGTAGCCCTGTTCGGCTGGGGCTCCGTAGAGGATGGCCACAGAAAACATCTTTGAACCAAAGGGGAAACACTGATGATTGAAAAGTTGCACTCGACCTTGATTCATACACTTGCACAAGTATATCGCGAGATGGATCGGCAAGGCGATGAAGTCAATCGGGCCAAGCTGTTGGATTTAATGCAAAAAACGCATAAACATGAATGTATGATCGCCTTTTGCGGCCACTTCTCCGCGGGTAAATCGACGATGTTAAATGAGCTGCTCGGGGAAGATATCTTGCCGACAAGCCCCATTCCGACCAGCGCAAACGTGGTCAAAATTGAGGCCGGCGACGACCGTGTCACCCTTTTGCTGAGTTCCGGCGAAAGCCACACGTATGCCGGAAACTATACGAAGGAAGAGCTGAAAGAGCTATGTAAAAACGGGGAAGAAGTGATTGCCGTTCATGTATATACGAGTAAGTCCCCGTTGCCGGAAGGGGTGGTATTCCTGGACACTCCGGGAATCGATTCCACGGATGACGCCCACCGGATCGCAACCGAATCAGCCTTGCACCTGGCTGATGTCATCTTTTATGTAATGGATTATAACCATGTTCAATCCGAGGTGAATCTGCAGTTCGTCAAAGAATTAAAGAAGCGCCGCAAAAAGGTTTATCTGGTTATTAATCAAATCGATAAACACCGGGACGCAGAGCTTGCTTTCGAGCAATATCAACAGAGTGTCCAACGGTCGTTTGCAAGCTGGGAGATCGAGGTGGACGGCATCTTTTACACCTCGCTGCGCCAGCCGCATCATCCTTTTAATGAATTCCGTAAATTGGAACAATTCCTGGAAAGCCTGATCCGGGAAAGAGAAGAGCTGATTCAAACCAGTGCCTTGGCTGAAGCGGCCTATTTAATCGGTGAACACCTGACTTCTCTCCGGGAAAGAAACCGGGAAACGATCGAGAAATGGCTGAATGAGCTGAACGGGCAACTGCCTCCGCAAGAGGAGATTGAACAAACGCTGGATTCGCTTCGTCAAGCACAACAGGAGATGCACAACCGGCTGAACAAGATCGAAACGGCATATAAGCAAGAAATCGAGTCCATTCTGAAAAATGCATACCTGATGCCGTATGACGTGCGGGAGCTGGCCGGATTGTACCTGGAAACGGTCAAATCTGATTTCAAAGTCGGCTTTTTCTTTTCCAGAGCCAAAACGGAAAAAGAGAAAGAACGCCGCGCATCAGCCTTCTATGAAAAGCTGAAACAAACGGTAGAAACCCAGATCGACGTGCATTTCAAACAGTTCCTGATTCAATTTTTAAAACAACATGACCTCTATACAGAGGCGTTTGCCGAAAACATTTATTCCTGCGGCGCTTTGCTGGAACCGGCGATCATTTCCAAAGTGGTCAAGGCCGGAGCCGGCCTCACGGGAAACTATCTCCTCACTTACGCGGAAGATCTTGCGAATGAAATCAAGCGTTTGTACCGGCAGCAAGCAAACGCATTTTTTGCTTCAATTGGGCAAAAGCTGGAAGAGAGGTTGATGGACGAACGGGAACGGATGGAGGAGAAACTCCGCCGGTATGAACAATACTTGAAAGTCACCCGTGACATTGCCTTGGTAAATGAACAACTGGATGGATATGAAGAGCATTTGAACGATCTCTTACACGGTCGGAAAGAAGTTCATGCTCCTGCCGAGATCGAGGAGTTCTTGGAGAACAGGAAACCGGTTCAGTTATCCAAAGAGAGATTTACAAGTTCGCTGAAATCGAATGTTTCCCGGCAGGAAAGTGAAGTATCTGATGAAGAAAAAGCCGGGTCCGCGAGGGAAGCCGGGGATCTCACGTCCAGAATAAAACGGACACTGAACCATGTGGAAGTTTGCGAGAATCTGATGGGCGATCTTCAGGGCCTGCAGCGAATCCGAACAGAGCTGATGGAAAAACGGCAGCGGGCGGAAACGAAACAATTTACCGTCGCTTTATTCGGGGCATTCAGTGCCGGTAAATCTTCGTTCGCCAATGCGCTTATCGGAGAACAGCTGCTCCCGGTTTCGCCCAACCCGACAACGGCAACCATTAATAAGGTTTGCCCTCCGACGGACGGGCATCCCCACGGTCAGGTTGTCATCCGCTTTAAGACACGGGAAACACTGTTCCGGGATTTAAAGCAAGTGTATAAGTTGTTTGAACAAGAGCCTGCTTCACTGGAGGAAGCGGTACAGGGAATCCATCATCTAAGCTTTGGTTCGGCGCCCGCCGAACGGCAAAAGACAGCCTTGCCTTTTCTGCAGGCGGTGCAAAAAGGGTTCGCGGCATTTGCCGGGTTGCTGGGAGAGCAGTTGATCCTGGGTGTCGATGAGTTTGCCGACTATGTAGCCAATGAGGAAAAATCATGTTTTGTCGAGTCCGTCGAGCTTTATTACGATTGCCCGCTCACGCGACAGGGAGTCACCCTCGTGGACACGCCGGGAGCCAATTCGATTCACGCCCGGCACACGGAAGTGGCATTCCGGTATATCAAAAATGCCGATGCCTGCTTTTTTGTCACCTATTACAACCATCCTTTCTCCCGGGCGGACCGCGAGTTTCTTCTCCAATTGGGAAGGGTAAAAGATACATTTGCACTGGATAAAATGTTTTTTATCATCAATGCGGCTGATTTGGCTTCTTCTCCGGAGGAACTTCAGGCGGTCAAACAATACATCAAGGAACAGCTTCTGGAATACGGCATTCGAAACCCCAGATTGTTTGCGGTTTCAAGCCTGCTGGCCCTGGCGGAAAAGAAAGGAGAAAAACCGGACGGACATTCCGGTCTGCGCGTGTTTGAACAGGCGTTTTCCTCATTTATGATGAAAGATCTGATGCTGGTATCCTTGAACAGTATGAAGAGCGACCTGCATCGGGCTGTACGTGTATTGAGTTCGATCATCGAGGCCGCCCGGCAGGGAAACGAAGAAAAACAGCGGAAAAAAGAGCAATATGAGCGAGAGAAGGCCAGAGTGCTGCAATCGATTCATGAGTATGATCCACGCTCGGAAGAGCTTGCCTTGGAGCAGGAGATCAACGAACTTCTTTATTATGTGAAACAGCGGTTGTTCTTCAGATATCATGACATTTTTACCGAGATCTTTAATCCGTCCGCACTGAGGGAAGACGGCGGGGACGTGAAACAGAAATTAAAAGCCTGCGTGATGGAAATGGCCGACTTTATGCAGCACGATCTGTTGCAAGAGATGAGAGCTACCTCGCTCAGGATCGAAAAATGGCTGAATGACAAAGGCGATACCCACTTACAGACCATGGCGGACCGGTGCAAAAAGATCGACCATGAGCTGCCCTTATCCTTGAAACTGAACGATTCATTCCGGCAATTGGAGTTTAAAGATCCGTTTCAGGACCTCACCGTGCAATCTTTTAAAAGCGCGATCGCTGTGTTTAAAAGTACCAAATCTTTTTTCGAGAAGAATGACAAGACACGCATGCAAGAAGAAATGAAAAAAGTATTGGAACCGGCAGTTGCCTGCTATTTGGAGCAGGAACAGAAGCGGTTTTTCGGTCACTATCAACAGGAATGGCGTCTCATGACCGAACAGATGAAGGAGAAGCTAAAATCCGATTGCGAACACTATTATGAGAGCATCTTCCTGGCTTGTTCGGAAAAAGCGGACCCCGCTGTGTATGAGGAGGCTGCCGCTAAGATCAAACAGAAGATCGGAGAGATGGAAAAGGAAATGGAGCAGTTATAGCCCGCTTCAATTTTTCAGTCCCGTACACCAGGCTTTCACTCTTTCTGCAAAGAGTGAAAGCTTTTTTGTATACTCGCGGGATGCTTCTGGAATAATTAACCTGTATCGTGTTCAGACTAAGGATACATTGAATAGGAGGGACGATGGATGCGAACACGATTCGGCATCATGATGTTGGCGTTTTGCCTTGGATGTACTCTATTTCTTCCCAAGGCATTTGCTGAAACAGAACAAGATTTGGCGCCCCAGGCGATCTCTGCGGTTCTGATGGACGCAGATACGGGCACTGTCCTGTTTGAGAAAAACAGTCATAAACCCCTGCCTCCAGCCAGCATCACGAAAGTGATGACCATGCTGTTAGTGATGGAAGCCCTGGACGACGGGAAAATCTCACTGAAAGATCCGGTTCGGGTGAGTGAGCATGCGGCTTCGATGGGAGGTTCCCAGATCTATCTGGAGCCCGGGGAGCAGATGACCGTGGAAGAACTCTTGAAAGCGGTCGCCGTCGTTTCCGCCAATGATGCTTCGGTCGCTTTAGCCGAATATATCGCCGGAACGGAAGATCAATTTGTCGAGATGATGAATCAACGGGCCAAAGAGCTGGGATTAAAAAATACGCATTTTCAAAATACGAACGGCTTGCCTGCCAAAGATCACTATTCTTCGGCCTATGATATCGCCGTCATGTCGAGGGAACTGTTAAAGCATCCGGAGATTACCAAATACACCGGGATCTATGAGGACTATTTGCGCCAGAACAGCAAAAAGCCATTCTGGCTGGTCAATACGAACAAACTGGTCCGTTTTTATGAGGGATTGGATGGACTGAAAACCGGATATACGTCCGAGGCCCGATTTTGTCTGACAGCAACGGCAAAACGGGGCAATTTCCGGGCGATTGCCGTGGTGATGGGTGCACCGGATACCAAGAAGAGAAATCAGGAAATTTGCCAAATGCTCGATTTTGCGTTTAACCGGTATACGAGCCATGTCGTCTATAAAAAAGGCGACCTGATTGCCCGGAAGCCGATTGAAAAAGGAGATCCGGAAACCATTCAGATTCGTGCCAATCACAATGTCAGTTTGTTGATGCGAAAAGGGGACAACCCAAATGCCTATACCAAAAAGATTGTATGGGAAAAGTTAGAAGCTCCGATTCGAAAGGGAGAAACGCTCGGGAAAATTCAATTTGAGAGAGATGGAAAAATCGTTGCTGAACTGGAATTGACCAGCTCCAGCGAAGTGCAGGAAGCAAGCATCTGGTCAACCATTAAACGTACAGTGAAAAACGTCTTATTCATGCCTGAAGAAGAGCGGGAGGCAGAGTAGACTCGAAGTCGGGGAATACTTGGACAAAAAGGACAAGGTTCCTCGATTTTTTTGTTCTTGTGAATCGGAGCAGGAAAGAACAGGAAGCTCGTAGAAATATAGGATAAAAATAGAGAGAGGAGAGCAGCAGATGAGTTTAACCCTTCAAGTACAGCACTCTCGCAATGTACTCGTTGTGCGGTTATGTGGAGAGCTGGACCATCATACGGCTGAAAAAGTCCGCCGCACCATTGAAACGGAATTGGAAAAGGGGATTTATACCCATCTGGTACTCAATTTGGCCGATTTGGAATTTATGGACAGTTCCGGGTTGGGAGTCATTTTGGGGCGATATAAAAAGGTGACTCAGTTGGGAGGAAAAATGATGCTCTGCTCCATCCGGCCATCCATTTACCGTTTGATGGAGATGTCGGGCTTATTTAAAATTCTTCCGATCTATGAAGATGAGCGCAGTGCAGTTTCCGCATGTGGGGTGGCATCATGAACGAAGGACATAAAAACTTTATGGAGCTGAAATTTCCAAGCCGTTCCGAAAATGAAGCATTTGCCCGTGTGGCTGTGGCCTCCTTTGTTTCCCAGTTGGATCCGACGATGGAGGAGTTGACCGACATCAAAACCGTCGTTTCTGAAGCCGTCACCAATGCAGTCATCCATGGTTATGAAGAGCGGACGGAAGGGATGATCTACATCCGCGTTGAAATCGAGGGTTCACGCGTCAGCATTACCATTTCCGATCAAGGCGTGGGCATCCCGGATATCAATGAAGCGAGACAGCCGCTCTATACGTCCAAACCGGAATTGGAGCGGTCGGGAATGGGCTTCACCATCATGGAAAACTTCATGGATGAGGTGACCATCCACTCCAAACCGGGGCAAGGAACAACTGTCTATATGGTGAAATACTTGAAAAGCCATCAGCAAACGATGGCTAATTGAGGGATCTCTTATGGATGCGGATGTACGCAACAGCAGACATGGTCATCTCTCTGACGAAGAAGTAAGACAGTTGATTCAGGCCAGTCAGCAAGGGGATGTAGAATCCCGCGACAAGCTGATCAATCACAATATTCGCTTGGTGTGGTCTGTCGTCCAACGCTTTTTGAACCGTGGATACGAAGCGGAAGATCTCTTTCAGATCGGCTGTATCGGTCTCTTAAAGGCAGTGGATAAGTTTGACTTAAATTATGACGTCAAATTTTCCACCTATGCGGTTCCGATGATTATCGGCGAAATCCAGCGCTTTCTCCGTGATGACGGCATGGTGAAAGTGAGCCGTTCCCTCAAGGAAATGGCCAACAAAGTGCGCAAGACCAAAGATGAATTGGTCAAAAAATTAAACCGGGTACCAACCGTTCAAGAGATTGCCGCGGAGATGGGTGTCGACCCGGAGGAAATCGTGTTTGCCCAGGAAGCCAACCGCGCCCCGACCTCCATCCATGAAACGGTCTATGAAAATGACGGAGACCCGATTACCTTAATGGACCAGATTGCCGACAAAACCGAGACTTCCTGGTTCGACAAACTGGCTTTAAAAGAGGCCATTCACCGTTTGTCCGACCGGGAAAAATTAATTGTTTACCTGCGTTATTTCAAAGATCAAACCCAGTCGGAAGTAGCGGAAAGACTGGGAATCTCACAAGTGCAAGTATCCCGTCTGGAAAAGAAAATCATTGCGCGGATCCGCGAGGAGCTGGATTTTAAATAGATGTTTCTCCAAGGCACCTGTTTGAAGAGGTGCTTTTTACATGGTTATTTTTGTGCATGCAGAGAGCGGGGTGTAGCATACTAATCATATCAATGCATGAAAGGAAGTTGCCCTTGTGAAACCGATTCTCTATCTGCGGCTGAAGAAAAAAGTGCAAGCGCAGCCTGGGCAACTGTTACGCATCAAAGATATTTGCAGGTTGGCGGGGGGCGCCGTTTGTGAAGAAATAAAAGAAATCCCTGTATACGCTGCTTCTCTCAACCATGGAAATTATACGGTCATCGATTCTCTGGATATACTGGGCCTGATCAGTGAACAGGCTCCTTCGCTGGATGTTCGAAATGTGGGGCCGACCCAGACGATTATCGAAGTTCATCCTCCTGCCAAAGAGCCCAGAATCATCCTGGTGCTCCTGGTATGGATGATTTTATTTGTCGGTTCCGGGCTGGCGATTATGAATTTCCACGTGGATGTCAGCATGCAGGAAGTGCACCAACGAATCTATTATTTGGTGACCGGCCGACACGTCCATCAGCCTCTGATCCTGCAAATCCCGTATTCCATCGGGATCGGTACGGGTATGATCTTATTTTTTAACCATCTGTTTAAAAGACGCTTTAATGAAGAGCCAAGCCCGATGGAATTGGAAATGTTCCTTTACCAGGAAACCATTGATCAGTATGTCATCAATGACGAAAAGCAAAAAGTGGAACGGGATTCCCATGGAACTTCTGTATAGTTTGATATTGATATTTATCGGTTTGGCGGGGGGAATAGCCGTCGGAAGCGGGTTTGTCGCTTTTATTACCGTATTGGATATCGTACCCAGGCTCGTGCAGATGACGAAAGCGCATCGGTTTATCCGGGGTTGCGAATACTCGATTGTTTTGGGGGTGCTCTTCTTTACCTGGATCGATTTCCGGGGATGGGAAATGGGCTTCCCGGATTGGGCGACGATCCCGCTCGGCTTGACAATGGGGATTTTTGTGGGACTTTTGGCCGCCGCCTTGACGGAAGTGATCAATGTTTTGCCGATTTTGGCAAAAAGGCTGCGGATGCAGGAGCATCTTCTCTATCTGTTAATGGCGATGGCACTGGGAAAAGTGGCAGGGTCCATCTACCAGTGGATGGTCTTTCGGGTCTGGTGATTTCCGGGAAGAACGGATGGGAAAGAGACGCATAGGTAGGCATATATGATTGGTTGAATCGTACGGTATGTGAATGGACATGAGCCGGTTTGGTCCTGACCGCGTGTACCCGCAGCTGGTTCGGAAGGGCCTTGGTGGTATGGGGTTTTTGAGACGTTCATTTCGATAAGCTGGAAGGGGGAGTGTGATGCCCAAACGCAAAGTGATTTTGATCACCGATGGAGACCGGATCGCTAAAGGTGCGTTGGAAGAAGTGGCGAGGCAGGTAGGAGGCCGGTGCATTTCTTTATCCGCCGGAAATCCCAGCCCCCTAACCGGTCCCCAGCTGGTGGAACTGATCAAACAGGCGGCTTATGACCCCGTGTTGGTGATGTTTGATGATTGCGGCTCAGCCGGCGTGGGGGCGGGGGAACAAGCACTCCAATATGTGGCGAACCATCCGGAGATCGAAGTGTTGGGCGCTGTTGCAGTGGCTTCCAATTGTTATCGGGGACAGGGAACCCCCGTACAGATGGCTTTGGACTGTCACGGCAATGTGGTGAGTTATGCAGTTGACAAATACGGCCAAGGCAAGCCCGAACAGCCCCTTCGTATTTTCGGCGATACAGTGGAGGTGTTGAATAAGATTCAAGTGCCCATGATTGTGGGCATCGGTGATATAGGCAAGATGAGAAAAAACGATGAGATCCGGTTGGGGGCACCCGTCACGACCAAAGCCGTTCAGCTCATCCTGGAGCAATACAGCCGAAACACGGATCGCCAACGTCGCGAAACAGCCGAATCCCCGAGGTAAAGAGGATTCGGTTCTTTTTTACATAGAGTATATTGCTTTTTAACGTTAATATGTTAAAAATGGTGGTTTATTTATGATGTAAATTATCGTATATTAAAGGGTATTAAAGTTCCATTGTCGAAGCGAACATTAACTTTTCACCCAGAGGCAAGCAAAGGAGAGTGAAGCATGTTTTTGCACGGAACCAGCCGGATTAACAATCAAGGCCACTTGGAAGTGGGCGGTTGCGATACGGTTGAACTGGCTCAAAAATACGGGACGCCGTTATATATTGTGGACGAACAGCTCATCAGACAAAGAATGCGGGAATTTGTCCGTGCGTTTGAGAAGACGGGGCTCTCCTTTCAGGTAGGATATGCGAGCAAAGCTTTCAGCACCATGGCGATGTGCCGGATTGTCGATGAGGAAGGCTTGCTGCTGGACGTTGTCTCGGAAGGTGAGTTGTATACCGCGCTCGCGGCCGATTTTCCCGCGGAACGCATCTATTTCCACGGCAATAATAAGTCTCCCATGGAGATTGAATTGGCGCTTGATGCCGGAATCCGTTTGTTTGTGGCGGATAATTTTGTCGAGTTGGAGATGTTGCAGTCGCTGGCATTGGAAAAAGGAAAAAAAGCCAGTGTGATTCTTCGTGTCAGCCCGGGAGTGGAGGCTCATACCCATGCCTATATTCAAACGGGCCAGGAAGATTCCAAGTTCGGGTTCGATCTTGTCAGCGGCCAGGCCAAACAGGCGGCGCTCCTGGCTCATCAGGCTTCTCATCTTGAGCTCGAAGGATTTCATTGCCATATCGGTTCGCAAATCTTTGAGACAGAAGCGTTTCAATTGGCTGTAGAAAAAATGGCCGGCCTGTCGACGGAATGTTATCGGCAATACGGTATTGAGACCCGTATCTTGAATATGGGCGGCGGATTTGGGATTCGCTATGAAGCTGCCGACACCCCGAAACCGCCCGAGCATTATGTACAGATCATCGCATCTGCCGTCACGCGGGCTTTTGCCCATTTCCCAAGATATCCGGAAATTTGGATTGAACCCGGCCGCAGTATTGTCGGGGAAGCGGGAACCACCCTGTACACCATCGGCACGGTGAAAGAAGTGCCCGGGGTCCGAAAATATGTGGCGGTCGACGGAGGAATGACGGACAACCTTCGCCCTGCCCTGTACAATGCGAAATATGAAGCGATGCTGGCGAACCGGGCGAAGGAAGAAGCAGGTGAAACTGTTTCGATTGCAGGCAAATGCTGTGAAAGCGGGGATATGCTGATCTGGGATATCCGGTTGCCCGAGGTGAGGCAGGGAGATCTGCTGGCGGTCAGCTGTACGGGGGCCTACAACTATTCCATGGCGAATAACTATAACCGGATTCCACGGCCTGCGGTGGTGTTTGTACAAAACGGGAAAGCTGATCTCGTCGTTGAAAGGGAGACGTTACAAGACCTCATTTCCCATGATCGCATCCCTTCACGACTGAAAAAGAAGTCCGAACAGATTCATTCAATAAAATAAATGTATTTGAACCAGTTCCCTGTGGGCTGGTTTTTTTGACCTCTTCAGAGTTGAAAAGGATTTTTTCCAATTCACGTAGACGGCAATCTGGTTTCCGGTCATGCCTGGCCTGACCTGCCCGGATTGATGAAAGAATTTTTGCGACTGCTCAAGTAGGTCCTTCGTCCTGGCAGCCTGTACAGCTGCTTTTTTTACGGTATATCATGCGCGGGAATCGGAAAAATATATATTTTATGGAATAATATTCAAATATTAATCTGATATTTAAAGATTGTTTTACATGTATTAAATAAATTATAATTCTAAATGTGGCTAAAATAAAAATGGGGGGATTTTTTTGGAGCAGTGGGTAAATAAGTTGACTGAGATTTTGTGGAGTTCCCCGCTGATTTATTTATGTATTGGAGTAGGACTATTATTTTCAATCATGACACGTTTTTTGCAAGTCAGACATATAAAGGAAATGATCACCCTCATGATTCAGGGAAAAAGCTCTGAAGCCGGGGTATCGTCTTTCCAGGCTTTATCTCTCGCTCTTTCGGGCCGGGTGGGAACCGGAAATATCGCCGGGACCGCTACCGCCATTGCCTTCGGCGGGCCTGGAGCGGTGTTCTGGATGTGGTTGATTGCTTTCATCGGCGCTGCGACCGCTTTCATCGAATCCACACTCGCTCAGATTTATAAAGTCAAACAGGATGGGCAATATCGCGGCGGACCGGCTTACTACATTGAAAAAGGTACAGGGTGGAAATGGTACGGGATTCTTTTCGCTGTTTCCGCAGTCATCGCCATGAGCGTATTAATGCCGGGTGTACAGTCGAATTCCATTGCCTTAAGTTTGAAAAACGCGTTTGGTCTCAGCCCGACCGTTACAGGCGTCGGGATTGTGGTTCTGTTGGGTCTCATTATTTTTGGCGGAGTCAAAAGAATCGCGGGGGTAGCCCAATATGTAGTACCGTTCATGGCCCTCGGTTATATCCTTGTTTCGCTCTTCATTGTTTTTGCCAATATTGATCAATTACCCAGTGTTTTCGCACTCATCTTTAAAAGTGCGTTTGCCTTGGATTCAGCTTTCGGCGGGATCGTTGGCATGGCGATTTCCTGGGGAGTCAAGCGCGGCATTTATTCAAATGAGGCGGGTCAGGGAACAGGTGCGCATGCGGCCGCGGCGGCCGAAGTGTCCCATCCGGCAAAACAAGGTTTGGTTCAAGCATTTTCGGTGTATGTAGATACACTTCTCGTTTGTTCTGCGACGGCGTTTATGATTTTATTTACCGGGATGTATAACACCCAGGCACCGGATGGAACCTATATCGTTAAAAATTTGGGTGATGTGGAAGCCGGACCGGCATTTACTCAGGCGGCAGTCGAGACGGTTTTCCCCGGTTTCGGAGCCGGATTCGTGGCGATTTCGTTATTTTTCTTCGCCTTTACTACGATTATGGCCTACTATTATATAGCTGAAACGAACATTGCCTATTTAACCCGGGGTAAAGACAGCAAATGGGCGATGTTCGGATTGAAGATTGTTCTTCTCGGGGCATCTTTCTACGGGTGTGTCAAAACGGCAAAATTGGCTTGGGCCTTAGGTGATATCGGTTTAGGCATTATGGTTTGGCTGAACCTGATTGCCATTCTCATCCTGTGCAAACCGGCGTTAAAAGCGTTGAAGGATTTTGAAGAACAGAAAAAGCAAGGAGTCGACCCGGTATTTAATCCTGAAAAGCTGGGCATTAAGAATGCAGATTATTGGACCGATGAGTATTTGCAAGGGGAAAAACAAGTTTCGTGACGTGGGCTTAAGTGTTTGAATAAAAATAGGTTTTCCCTAATAACAGACCGGCTATTTGAGCTGGTCTTTTCTTGTTAACCGATGAGCTATATAAATGCTGATCAAGACTGCCCTTTTTTGCAAGACTGTGTAAACTTTGTGCCTATTGCGTGGCAGATTTACCTTGAAGGGGATGGATGTGGTATGATGAGGTCTGAAAGATCCGCCTTCAAGGGGGAAAGAAAGACAGATGAAAAATTACCGCTTGTTGAGAATACTTGCTCTCATTACTTCGTTCGGCTCCTATGTGATGTTGCTGATGGGAGCGATCGTTTCCAAGACGGGTTCGGGAAAAGGGTGCGGCAACTCCTGGCCATTTTGTCACGGTCAATTGATCCCGGAATCTTTGCCGATTGAAACCGTCATCGAATACAGCCACCGGATCGTTTCCGGCGGAGTCGGTTTTTTGATCCTGATCTTGACCGTTTGGTCCTGGCTGGCTTACCGAACCAACCGCCGGGTGAAAGTATTGGGCTTTATGAGTTTGTTCTTTGTGGTGCTGCAAGGCGCACTCGGGGCTTTGACCGTTGTTTTTGAGGGGGCTTTTGCCAAGAAATTTGCACTGGCGCTTCATTTCGGCTTTTCGTTAATCTCTTTTGCCAGTGTGGTGTTGCTCGCGATCTGCTTATTTCAGTTGCGGGAAGGAACCGCGGCCCGGGTCACGCAGACGGAGCCGAAGGTTTCGATCTCCAAGCGTCTTCATTACGCGATCTGGGGATTGGCGGCCTATACGTATGTGGTCGTCTATACAGGGGCCCTGGTTCGGCATGCGCAGGCCACGATGGGTTGCGGCTATGCATTCCCGCTCTGCGGTGAAACCTATTTCCCCAACCTTTCATCCCTGGCGGGAATTCATATGTTTCACCGATATGCGGCGATTTCGCTTTGGTTGTGTGTGCTCGGCTTCCTCTGGGTGGTGATCCGCCGTTATAAAGAACGTGAGGATCTGTTCAAGGGGAGCTGGATTGCGTTTATCCTGATTACCCTGCAAGCATTGAGCGGAATCATCACTGTGTTCACCGGAGGACAGTTGGTGGCGGCGCTGGTTCATACCACGATCATTTCGATTTTCTTTTCCGCTCTCAGCTATCTCTGCATGCAAGTCGGTCTTCCCTGGAAACGGGAGCAGGAAGAGAGCCGGCCATCTGCTGGTAAAGAGACACCGGTACTGTCTTAGGGAAAAAGAATTGAAGTTGATGGATTGAAAATGTCGGGGACTTTGTTCCTCGACATTTCTTGTTTGTTCAGCTATACTCAAAGTTAGATTCAAATGATTTACCAATCAACATCCTTCGGGGCAGGGTGAAATTCCCGACCGGCGGTGATGGCAGCAGGGCTGCCTCAGTCCGTGACCCGCGAAAGCGGTGGATTCGGTGAAACTCCGGAACCGACAGTGAGAGTCTGGATGGGAGAAGGATGGACAGGATTCGTGTACCCTTTGACCTGTGTTTTTTGCACGGATGTTAAAGGCTTATTTAGCTATGCCTTTTGATAGATCTGTACACGTTCTGCTTCATCCGGAAAAGTATGCCCCGATCGATCACGGTCGGGGTTTTCGTTTTATTTATCAAAGGTAAGGAGACGAGGATGAGAAGGCACGAAGATTGGATGCGTCTCGCATATGAGTTGGCAAAGGCGGCGGAAGGGCAGACCGCTCCCAATCCGATGGTGGGTGCGGTTGCCGTCAAAGAGGGAAGGTTGATCGGCTCCGGATCCCATTTGAAAGCAGGAACTCCGCATGCTGAGGTGCACGCTCTGAATATGGCCGGGACGGAAGCAAGGGGTTGCACCCTTTATGTGACGCTGGAGCCCTGCAATCATTACGGCCGGACCCCCCCTTGTACAGAAAAGATCATCGAGTGCGGGGTCAAAACGGTAGTGGTCGGTTCGATTGATCCGGACAGCAAGGTTTCCGGCAAAGGAATCGCCCGCTTGCGCGAAGCCGGAATCGAAGTGATTCAAGGCGTGCTGGAACCGGAGTGCCTCAAACTGAATGAGGCCTACTTTCATCATCGGCAAACGGGGAAGCCTTTTGTCACATTGAAAACAGCGATGACGCTGGATGGAAAAATTGCCACGGAAAGCGGAGACAGCCGGTGGATTACCGGAGAAGAGTCGAGGCGATATGTCCATGTGTTGCGTCACCGGCATGATGCCATTTTAGCAGGGATCGGCACAGTACTGGCAGACAATCCCCGCCTGACCACCCGTTTGGAAACGGGCGGAAGCCATCCGCTCAGGGTGATCGTCGACAGCCGTCTGCGGATTCCGCTCGATGCGGCTGTGCTTGATACCAGCGAAGCACCGACGTGGGTTTTTACCACGGATCAGCAAGATCCAACGAAAGAAAAGCAACTCCGGGAGAAAGGGGTAGAGGTCATCTCTACCGGACCGGGACCGCGGGTCGATTGGGAAACGGTTCTCCGCCGTCTCGGGGAAAAAGGGGTTCTGTCCCTGTTGGTGGAGGGAGGAGGCGAGGTAAACGCTTCTTTGCTTGCCGAAAAGCGTGTGCAAAAAGTAATCGCCTTTATCGCTCCCAAGTTGATCGGGGGACGAAACAGCCCGACACCGGTGGAAGGGAAAAGCCCGCAAAAGATGGAGGATGCCTTCACTCTGCGTGAGATCAGCATGGAACGCTATGGTGATGATTTCTGTATAACGGGATATCTCACCTGAACTTCAAGTAAAGGCGGGATTCGATGTTTACCGGATTAATTGAAGAAGTTGGCACGATTCGTCAGATTTCCAGGTCCGGCATGGCGATGGAACTGACTGTCCAGTGCAAGAAGGTCCTGGAAGGAACGCAATTGGGAGACAGCATTGCGGTGAATGGCGTTTGTTTAACCGTGACCCGTCTCGGTTCCGATTTTTTTGCCGCCGATGTGATGCCGGAAACCATGAAGCGGACCAATCTGGGCCGTCTGGGGCCTTCATCGCCGGTCAATCTGGAACGGGCACTGGCGGCCGGCCAGCGGATGGGTGGCCATTTCGTACAGGGGCATGTGGATGGGGTGGGAACGATCATCGAACGCCGCCCTTATGAGAATGCGGTTGTTTTTGGTTTTCGCGTATCCCCTGAATTGACTCATTATATGGTGGAAAAAGGCTCGATTGCCGTCAACGGCATCAGCTTGACGCTGGTCGAAGTAGGCAGTGACTTTTTCACCGTTTCCGTCATTCCCCACACGCTCAAGGAGACCCAGCTTCATTCGGCCGCCGTCGGTGATGTGGTGAATATTGAATGTGACATGATCGGAAAATATATTGCCAAATGGGTCGGCCAAACCTCTTCACCAACCCTCAACCTGGAAAAGCTAAAACAAACAGGGTTTGCGTGAATGGAATCGGAGGTGGGAGAACATGCTGTTTCATACTATTGAAGAAGCGTTAGCGGATTTGAAGGAAGGAAAAATGATCATCGTCGTCGATGATGAAGACCGGGAAAATGAAGGAGACTTGGTGGCTCTTGCCGAAAAAGCAACTCCGGAAGTGATCAACTTCATGATTACCCACGGACGTGGCCTGGTCTGCGTGCCGATGACGGAAGAACGGGCCAAAGAATTGGATTTGCCGCTGATGGTACACCATAACACCGATCGGCACGGGACAGCGTTTACGGTATCGGTGGACGCATATACCACCACGACCGGAATTTCCGCCTATGAACGTTCGGAAACGATCCAGCAGTTGATCGACCCCCAAAGGGGACCGGAAGACTTCCGACGTCCGGGTCATATCTTCCCTCTTGTCGCCCGTCCGGGCGGAGTGTTGCGGCGGGCCGGCCACACGGAGGCTGCCGTCGATCTCGCCCGGCTGTGTGATTCCTATCCGGCAGGCGTGATCTGTGAAGTGATCAATGAAGACGGCACGATGGCACGTGTCCCGGATTTAATGAAGCTGGCCGAGAAATTTGACCTCAAAATCATTACCATTCAAGACCTGATTCACTATCGGAGGGCCAAGGAGACCTTAATCGAGCGAGTCGTTTCCGTTCATATGCCGACGGAGTACGGGGAATTCCAAATGGTGGGATATTCCAACCAGGTGGATGAGAAAGAGCATGTCGCCTTCGTCAAAGGAAACATCGATCCGGACCAACCTGTACTGGTTCGGGTTCACTCCGAATGCTTAACCGGAGACGTGTTTGGCTCCCAGCGTTGCGATTGCGGTCCGCAGTTGCATGCCGCCCTGCGCCGGATTGAAGAAGAAGGAACCGGCGTCCTCCTGTATATGCGACAAGAGGGGCGGGGTATCGGTTTGTTGAACAAACTGAAGGCCTATAAACTGCAGGAACAAGGTCTGGATACAGTTGAAGCCAACCTGAGCCTGGGCTTTCGCGACGATTTGCGCGAGTACGGGATCGGCGCGCAGATTTTGCGCGATCTGGGGGTGCGAAAAATGCGCCTCTTGACCAATAATCCGCGCAAAATAACAGGACTTAAGGGTTACGGCTTAGAAATAGTGGAAGTGTTGCCGATCGAATTTACACCCAACAAAAATAACAGGAAATATATGGAGACGAAAAAAACGAAATTGGGCCATCTCTTGCACCTATAATCGAGGAGGAACAGACATGAAAGTATATGAAGGAAACCTGGTTGGAAAAGGATTGAAATTCGGCATTGTTGTCAGCCGGTTTAACGATTTTATCACCAGCAAATTGTTGGAAGGGGCGCTCGATGCCTTAAAACGGCATGGCGCAGACGAGCGGGATGTGGAAGTGGCCTGGGTTCCGGGAGCATTTGAAATTCCGCTCATCGCTGACCAGATGGCGGCTTCGCGCAAATATGACGCGGTCATCACCCTGGGGGCGGTCATTCGTGGCTCCACTTCCCACTATGAATATGTTTGCAGCGAAGTATCCAAAGGCGTTGCCGCAGCAAGCGTGCGCCATCACCTGCCCGTCATTTTCGGGGTGATTACGGTGGAGAACATTGAGCAAGCGATTGAACGCGCTGGCACCAAGGCAGGTAACAAGGGCTGGGAAGCCGCCGTAAGCGCAATTGAGATGGCCAATTTGCAACGTATGTTGCTAAGTTGAGGGAAGGCAAGTGACGGGTAAAGCGGATGTGAAAATCAAGCTGGATATGTTTGAAGGTCCGTTGGACCTTCTTCTCCATTTGATTGAAAAATCGGAAGTGGATATATACGAAGTGCCCATCGCCAAAATTACGGATCAATACATGCAGATTCTGGCTGAAGCGCAGGAGATGGAACTGGACATCGCCAGTGAATTTTTGGTCATGGCCGCCACGTTGGTCGCGATTAAGAGCCGCATGCTTCTGCCCAAGCCGGAGAGTGTTGAAGAAGAGCTGGCTTTCGGGGAAGAAGACGGGTATGATCCGCGCGAGGAGCTGGTGCAGCGACTGCTCGAGTACAAACGGTACAAGCGGCTGGGCGAAGTGCTCAGACAACGTGAAGAGGAGCGCAGCAAAGTATACTCCCGTCCGCCGCTCAACCTGACTCCCTATGCGCCGGAAGTGAATCCATTGGAAGGGCTCAGCCCGGATGATCTCTTGCAAGCGTTTGTCGATGTGCTGAAAAATCGCAAACCTCCCGAACCGATCACCAAGGTCGCCCGGGAAGAGATCTCCGTCAGTGCCCGCATGGAAGAGATTTATCAGGATCTGCTCCGGCACGGGCAACTGTTCTTCTCCAAACTTTTGGTGTGGGATCAGGTGACGAAAGAACGGGTGATCACCACGTTTTTGGCACTCCTGGAACTGATGAAACTGAAGCGAATCGTCTGCCGGCAAAGCCGTCTGTTTGGTGACATCCTGATCGAAAGGCTGGAAGCGGAGGTGGCGCATAATGGATAACCCGGAGATGAAGGCGGTCATTGAGGGCTTGCTCTTTGCTGCCGGTGAAGAGGGATTAAGCGTCAAGGAGATTGCCGAGGTAACAGGTTTGGCCAAACATGAAGTGGAACTATTGATCCATGACTTGCGCGTCGATTGGAAAGAACAAGGGCGCGGATTGCAAATTGTCAAAGTGGCGCAAGTGTACCAGATGACCACCTTGCCTGAACACCGGTCCTATTTCGAAAAACTGGCGCAAGCCCCCACCCGCTCCCAGCTCTCCCGCGCCTCACTGGAGACGTTGGCGATCATCGCCTACCGCCAGCCCATCACCCGGATCGAAGTGGAAGAAATCCGTGGTGTGAAAAGTGACCGCACAATCCAGCAGCTGCAGCGCAAAGGTCTGGTGCGCGAAGTCGGCCGCGCGGAGGGAGCCGGGCGCCCGATTTTATACGGAACCACCAAAGAGTTTCTCGAGTATTTCGGTCTCAACCACATTGATGAATTGCCGCCTCCCGATTCCATCTTCAACTGGCAGGAATGGGAGCAGGATCGCAATGACTTGTACCAACGTCTCGGCATGGAGACAGAGGAAAAACAAGCGGAGGAAACTGACGCAAACGCCAGCGATGTTCCGTTGGACTACTCGGAAAAAACGGAACCGGTAAGTTCGTGAACATAAACCCAAACCCGGCCATGCGTACGTTATCTCGATGGCCGGGTTTATTTCATCATACAAACAGCAACCAGTGTGGAGGATTGCCGTGCTCATCCAAAATTCCGTATTCCATCAGTACATGGAAAAAATAAAGGCTCTGCCTGACAAAATCGAGAAACACCATTTGCTTCAACCGGGTTTTTTATTACACAAAGAAAGCCGGCTCGAAATTTATTACGCTCCTTTTGACTATCTGAATCCGAAAGCCAAAGTGGTGACAGTGGGGATTACCCCCGGTTGGAACCAGATGTTGCTTTCGTATGTACAAGCCCGTGATTCTTTACTGCAGGGGTTATCGCCGGAAGAGACGTGTTATCAAGCGAAGAAACGGGCCAGCTTAGCCGGTTCCACCCGGAACAACCTCATCGGCATGATGGACCGCCTGGCGATTCCGCAAAGGCTGGGGCTTTTCTCCAGCCGTCAGCTGTTTGAATCCCACCGCCATCTCCTGCACACCACATCCCTCATTCGCTATCCGGTATTCGTCAAAGGGAAGAACTACAATGGACACAGCCCCAACCTGTGGCGGACGCCTCTCTTTCGCAAGTATCTGTATGAAGAGGTCGTGGCTGAATTAAATGTGATGCCGGATGCGCTGGTTTTGCCGCTGGGCCGGGCAGTATCCGATGTGCTGATGCATTTGCGGGAGCAAGGCTTGTTAAAAGCAAAACAAATTTTGTTTCAATTCCCGCATCCTTCCGGGGCGAATGGTCATCGGAACGCTCAGTTTGCCCGGAATTTTGAAAGATTGAAACAAGTGGCAGGGGAGTGGGGGGAGAAAATGGGGCAAGGTGAAAGTTGATCGTTTGCTCTCCAACTAGACAGGAATCCCCTTACATTCTCTGTAAAATCATCTTCTCCATCCATTCCCAGGGCAGTATATTTTTCAGATAAATGTTCCTCTTGACTCCTTTGCCCACAGGATATCTCAGTTTGGGATGTTTCGCATTGGCCACTTGTACGATCAAATCGGCCACTTCTTCCGGTTTCCCTGCGTTTTCGGAGATTTTTTGCACTTGATCCGAGATCTTCGCCAATTCCTTCTGATAGGGGGAATGGGCCGTTTTGCCTGCTTGACGGAGACCTTTTCTCCATATCTCTGTTTGATAGGATCCCGGTTCGATCAAAGATACGTATACCCCGTATGGGAGCATTTCCAAACGAAGGGATTCGCTGAAACCTTCGACCGCATGTTTCGAGGAAACATACGGGCTGAGCGCGGGAAAACCGACTTTACCGCTGATGCTGCTGATATTGATGATCTTTCCTTTCCTTCGCTCGCGCATATGGGGGAGAACGGCCTTGGTAACGGTGACTAATCCAAAGAAATTGGTGTCAAACTGCCTCCGGAAATCTTCGATCGAGAGATCCTCGACAAATCCCCCTTCCGCATATCCCGCATTATTGACCAAGACATCGATTCTTCCAAGCCGCCCGATCACGCTGCCCAGCGTAGAGGTGACTTGTTCATGACGGGTGACATCCAGTTCCACGATTTCGATATCTTTGATCTTTTGCTGTTGGATGGCATCTGAAAGTGCTTTCTGCTTGTCCGGGTTACGCATGGATGCAACGACATAGTACCCGCTTTTGGCGAGAGCCAGGCTGGCGAGAAGTCCAAATCCGCTGGAAGTGCCTGTGAGAAAAGCAACGGGTTTTTGCATATCTTTTCACCCTCATGTTTTTCGTTGGGATGATTACAGATTATCGCCGGATCTTCACGCAGTCAACAGACAGCGTTTCAAGTTCCTGTCGCAGATATTCCGCTTCTGTTCCATTCGTTTTTACGGACCAAATGCGGGATGGCCGCCCCAATCATTTCAGACGGCCATCTTTGCATTCGCTTAATTTGCTGATCTTCCATATTCTTTGCGGATTGCCAGGACGAGAAGGCTGGTTGCAATCAGTGACAGGCTTAAAAAGAACAATCCTGCGGTTGCACTTCCGGTAAGGCCCTCCAGCACACCCAACACGTAAGGACCTACAAATCCGCCCAGATTTCCGAACGAATTGATGATGGCGATGCCCACCGCCGCCGCTGCCTCGCTCAGAAACAGTGCCGGCAAAGACCAGAAAGGACCGAAGAAACTGTAGATCCCTGCTGTGGCGATCGCCATCATGATGACCGATACCACCGGGTCGGAGCTGATCGCCGCGCCGATTAACCCCAACGCTCCGATTGCAGGCGGTATGGCAGTATGGATCCGCCTTTCTCCGGTGCGGTCAGAACGGCGGGCCCATACAATCATGGCCATTCCCCCGACAATATAAGGAATCATCGTGATCAAACCTACTTGAGTATTTGATAAAGACTTGGAAAAAGCCTTGATCAACTGCGGCATCCAGAAACCGATTCCATAAAGGCCCAGCACCAGGGTGAAGTAGATGAGAGAAAGATGCCATACCCGCAGATTCTTAAACACTTCTTTCGTCGTATGCTTTTTCATTTTTTGCTTTGCTTCTTGTTCGCGCTGCAACTCCGCTTTCAACCAGTTCTTCTCTTCTTGTGTGAGCCACTTCGCGTCATCCGGGCGGTCCGTCAAATAATAAAAGGTGATGAACCCGAAAATGACCGCAGGCAACCCTTCCAATATAAACATCCAGCGCCATCCGGGCATTCCGAACCAGTCGATATGATCCATGATCCATGTGGATAGGGGTGCTCCGATAATATTGGAAGCCGCCAGGGCCATCATAAAGAGCGCAAAAGCGCGGGCCTGCTCTTTCGCCCGGAACCAATAGGTGATATACAGGATGATTCCCGGGAAAAATCCGGCCTCCGCCACACCGAGTAAAAACCGGAGAATGTACAGGTGGGTGGCATTTTCCGCCCAGGCGGTGATGATGACGACGATCCCCCAGCTGATGAGGATCCGCCCGATCCAAACCCTGGCTCCAACTCTGTGCAGGATCATGTTGCTGGGGACTTCAAAGATAAAATAGCCAAAAAAGAAGATTCCGGAGATAAGTCCAAACACTTCGCTGGTCAACCCTAACGCCTGGTTCATGTCCAAAGCAGCATAGCCTAAATTGACCCGGTCCAGGAAGGCGATGATATAAAGAAGAAATATATACGGAATAATGCGCATTTTAACTTTTTTTATCGTTCGTTCTTCCAGTGATATGGTTGCGTTGGTCATGGAACTCCTCCTCATCCGTGTGACTGATTTGGAATCAAGAACTATTTAAATAATAAAAATAATATGATTATCTATCAATTATGTTATACGATCCGTTCAGAGTCAATATTTATATAGTTACAGGACTTTCGAGAGATGAAACTTCGCTTGGTAAAGCGCTTCAGAATCGATTGTCAGAGGTGTGCTGGTATCAATATTAATTGACGGAAAGTGGTATTGGAATGGTGAATAGGCGGCTTTACTCCAGCAGAATGACTGTTAATTGGTTGAAATATAACCATTGGAAATGATTGATTTCTCGTATAATATATTAATTAATCAAAACTATTGAACATGTAGAAAAGAGGTTATATAATGACAATACGAAAGCGCTTTATATTCTGATATTACAAAATATAAAGCGCTTACGATAAGGGGGAATCGAATTTGCGGATGATGAAAGGTCGTGTGATTTGATGTCCAAAAAAATCCGTTGTGCGGTCCTCGGATTAGGCAGACTGGGGTATTGGCATGCTGAAAATCTCTCCCGGAGGGTGAAGGGAGCAGACTTAACAGCGGTGGCAGATCCGCTGGAAGGACGGGCGGAACAGGTTGCCCGGGAATTGGGAGTGCCGAAATGGTTCCAAAATCCGGATGATGTATTCGAGGATCCGGATATCGATGCTGTGGCGATCGTCACTCCCACCACAACGCATGCAGAAATGATCAAAAAGGCGGCTGCCAGCAGAAAACATATTTTTGTTGAGAAACCGATCACCCATACTGTAGAAGAAGCGGATGAGGTCATCAAAGCAATCCGGGACCATCAAGTCTATTGCCAGGTAGGTTTCATGAGAAGATTTGATCCGTCCTATGTTGAGGCGAAACGGAGGATTGACGCAGGGGATATCGGAAAGCCGATTTATTTTAAAGGTGTTACCAGGGACGGAATTGCACCGCCGCCCAACTTTATTCAACACAGCGGAGGGCTGTTCCTGGATTTTTCCATTCATGATTACGATGCAGCCCGGTTCTTGTTGGGAGCGGAAGTAACATCCGTTACAGCGCTTGGCAGTGTGGTGCACAAGCAATACGTCGCGGAATTTAATGATGTGGACCAGGCATTGACGTACTTGACATTTGATTCCGGTGCGGCAGCCGATATCGAAGCAAGTCGCAATGCGAACTACGGATATGATATCAGAGCTGAAATTATCGGCACGGAAGGAGCCATTCAGATTGGCAATCTGCAACATCATAATCTGAAAGTACTTACAAAAAAGGGCTGTACGCATGATATCGTTCCCGATTTTCCATCTCTGTTTATGGATGCGTACCTTTTGGAAATGATTTCTTTTATTGATTGTTTAAAAAATGACCAAAAACCGCTGGTCGATGAGTACGACGGAAAGATTGCGCTGGAAATTGCCGTTGCCGCCACGAAATCGTACCGGGAAAAAACAACGATCCAGCTGGAGTCGGTTCATTCTGTCAGCAACTAATCTTTTGATATTTTTTATAAGTGGGATTCTATTGATTTTTTAATATTGTATGAGTACAATGACGTTAAGCGCTTTACTTACATGGAACAACAGCAAATGATGCGAAATGAATGAAAGAGTAAAGGTTCTGGGGAAAGAAGGCATGTTGGATCAATGAAACCGACCATCTATGACGTGGCAAGAGAAGCAGGTGTCTCAATAGCAACCGTTTCAAAGGTGATAAATAATCAGCAGGTCGGGAAGAAATCGAAGGAAAAAGTCCTGAAAGCAATGAAGGAGCTCAACTATAAGCCCAGCATTCTTGCATCAGCCCTGACCGGAAAGCCGACATCCACCATCGGTTTCCTGTTGCCCGATCTGGCTAATCCCTTCGTTGCGGAAGTGGCACGCCGGGTAGAAGACCGTGCGCATGAACGGGGCTACAATCTTGTGATCTGCAGCACCGACTTCAACCCGGAAAAAGAGGCTCTCTACATCTCGCTGTTAAGGCAAAAGAGTGTGGATGGGTTTATTTTGGCCGGCAGTTTTAAAAATGTAGAGGTTCTTAGAGAATTGCTTGAGGAACACATTCCGGTCGTGCTGCTTACGGAGTTTTACCCCTCTTTATCGGTGAACAGCGTGAAGGTAGATGATTTCATCGGCGGCTATGAAGTAGCTTCCCACCTGATTTCGCTGGGGCACCAAAAGATAGCGGTCATCGCCGAGGAAGCCAACAGCAGCCGTGAACGCATTCGCGGATATAAACAGGCGCTGCGGGACCATGGGCTTGATATGGATGATGAGATGATTGTCACAAGCGATTCAAGTACAGAAGATGCGGAACGCCTGGCGGGGGAATTGCTGGACCGCTCAGATCCGCCAACCGCGATATTTGCCTGTAATGATCTGTTGGCGATCAGTGTTTTCCTTGCGGCGCGTGAAAGAAAGTTGAGCATTCCGGATGATCTTTCGGTTGCAGGGTATGACAATACCCTGTTATCCAGAAGCACCGACCCTCCGTTAACCACCGTGGCACAGCCGATCCAGGAAATGTGTTCTCAAGCCGTCGATTTTCTCATCGAAGAGATTGAAGGGAAAAGTAAAATCAAACAGCGGATCGTCATGTCGCCGCAGCTGATGATTCGAAAATCGACCGGGGTTTGCCGATTGGAGAAATAAGAGATAAGTAAAAGTGAAGCGCTTCACGTCGTCCGTCTGGGTAAGACGTCGTAGAGAGCCGTTCATCGTGAAGAAAATGTAAAGCGCTTTCTTTCATATACCCGGGCGAATAACCAGCGAAGGAGAGCAGAAAAATGGCTGAAGTCAAAGTTGGAATATTGGGAGCTGGCGGGATTGCCAAGGTACACACCGCGATTCTGAACAAGGATGAGCGAGTGGAGATTGTCGGAGTAGCGGATATTTTTGAACAAAAGGCAGCTGCTTTGGCGAATGAAGCGGGGAATGCCAAAGCCGTTTCAAGTCTGGAAGATTTATTTGAGCTGGGCGTCGATGCGGTATATGTAACCACCCCCAATACGTTGCATGTGGAACCGGTCCTCAAGTGTCTGGAAAATCATATTCATGTCTTTTCCGAAAAACCGATGGCCACCTCTCTGGCAGAAGCGGAGCAAATCAAAGAAGCTGCGGCAAAGTCAAAGGCTGTATACAATCTGGGAATGAATCGCCGCTATGCTTCGGTCTACAAGCGGGTAAAGGAATGGATCGCTTCCGGTGAGGTGACACCTTACTTAGCCAATATCAAGATGAACCGGGGAGAGTTATTAAACCCCGCCTGGACTTCCAATCCCCGGGTGACGGGCGGGTTCCTTTATGAAACACCGTTTCATCTCATGGATTTAAGCCGTTATTTATTTGGCGAAGTGCAAACGGTTCACGTAGAAGCGAGACAAAATATCTCAGACTCGGAACTGGATACTTTTGCGATCATGCTCACCTTTGAATCGGGCACGATCGCGAACTTTGTCACCTATGCTCACGCCGGATGGAGCTTTCCGTTTGAGAGCATCGAGGTTTACGGAAAATATTCTACCATCGCCACCCAGGAGTTGGAGAAGGTAATGTATGCTCCCGGATTAAATCAAGCCGCACAGATCAGCGATTTTTACCAGCTGTCCATCGAGGAAAAATGGGGCTATACAGAAGAAGACCGTCTGTTCATTGATGCCATTGTCAAAGGAACCCAACCTCCGGTCACTGCTGAGGACGGATATCGTTCCATTCAATTGCTTGAAGCCATTTATGAAAGTGCTAAAACAGGAAAAACGATCGATTTTCGGCACAGGGTTTAATGGATGCATTTTCCCGAAGAATGAAGGCGCTTTCCGTTTGGAGAATAATGGGAGAAATGAAACTTGATTGAAAAGGTTGGGAGAATATGAAGCCGAAAAAGCAGATCCGGGTAGGGATGGTTGGCTACAGGCTGATGGGTAGGGCCCACTCTCACGCTTACCGTGATTTTCCGTTCTATTTTGATACAGATACGATTCCGGTCCTGCAAGCGATTGCAGGCCGGAATGAAAAAGCGGTTCAAATCGCGGCAGACAAAATGGGTTGGGCCTCCGTCGAAACGGACTGGCGCCGCTTGATCGAGAGAGATGATATCGATTTGATCGATATCGTCACCCCCAATGATACGCATGCTGAAATCGCGATTGCGGCAGCTGAGGTCGGCAAGCATGTATTTTGTGAAAAACCGCTGGCTATGTCTCTGGAACAAGCCAAACGAATGCTGGAGGCTGTCAATAAGGCCGGAGTGATTCATATGATTTGCCATAATTATCGTTTTGCTCCGGCAGTCCAATTTGCCAAACAGTTAATAGAAGAAGGGCGGTTGGGCAAGATCTATCACATCCGTGCCACTTTCCTGCAGGATTGGTTAATGGACCCTCATTTCCCCCTCATCTGGCGTCTGCGGAAGGAAGTATCGGGAGGCGGGACTCTCGGCGATCTGGGGGCTCATATTATCGACCTGGCGCGATTCTTAGTGGGGGAATTCAGCGAAGTGGCAGGAATGATGGAAACCTTTATCAAAAAACGTCCGATCGGCTCGATGACGGATCATTTAAAGGGGCGGATTGAAAGCGACGAGTGGGGAGAAGTAACCGTTGATGACGCTGCGGTATTTATAGCCCGGTTTAAAAACGGGGCCCTGGGAACCTTTGAATCTTCCCGTTTCAGCAAGGGCAACCGGGCGGGGAATCGCTTCGAGATTAACGGTGAAAAAGGATCGATCCGCTGGGATATGGAGAATTTGAACAATCTGCAAGTGTATCTGGATGATGAACCGGGATTACAAGGTTTCAGGACGATTCATTGCACCGAGGAGGAACACCCTTATGCCGCAGCCTATTGGCCTGCCGGTCATATTATCGGTTATGAGCATACGTTCATCAACATCGTATCCGAGTTAATGAACGGGATATCCAAAGGATATAATCCCAAGCCCGATTTTGAAGACGGGGTTAGAAACCAGGCTGTATTGGAAGCTGTAGAAGAATCCGTCAAAACCCGAAGTTGGGTGAAGGTTTCGGAAGCGATCCACGATTGAGTTGAGAAATAGTCCGTTTCACCCGGAACGGAGTTTGAATTAGACGGACTCATTCCTTGATCCGGATAGAAAGCGCTTCCAACGAATGCATTTTGCTGATTCTTCGCTAAATTAAGGAGGGATTCGTGATGAAAGCAAAAAAAGCGTTGAGCTGGTTTATGGTATTGGCTTTATCGTTTAGTTTCCTAACGGGTTGTAACGCTTTAGCAGGCAAGAACAAGGATAAAATCGTCATCGGTGCGGCGATGCCTGTATTCGATGATAAGTGGCTATCCTACCTGTATGATGCCATGAAAAAGTACGACCAAGAACACATAGAAGTTGAAGTGAAAATGGTGGATGCCAAAAATGACGCCAGCAAACAGTTATCACAAGTGGAAACCTTTCTTGCGGAAGGGGTAGACGCCATTATCATTTGCCCTGTTGATACCAGTGCGGTGAAACCGATGGTCGAAGAAGCCAATTCCGCCAACGTTCCGGTAGTCGTGGTCAATCGAATACCAACCAAAGATGTTTTGGATAAAATCTATGCTTATGTAGGATCCGAATCGATTCAGGCCGGGACCATGCAAATGGAAAAAGTGGCGGAATTGTTGGGCGGAAAGGGCAATGTAGCCATTATGAACGGTGAACTGGGTCACGAAGCTACAGTGAAGAGAACGGAAGGAAATAAACAAGTTGTTAAGAAAAATCCGGGCATGAAAATCGTACGTGAAGGAACGGCCAAATGGCAGAGAGCAGAAGGAATCCAGTTGATGGAAAACTGGATTCAATCCGGGGAGAAAATTGACGCTGTCGTAGCCAATAACGATGAGATGGCGATTGGAGCCATTATGGCCCTGGAAGCCGCAGGCAAACTGAACGATGTTGTTGTAGCCGGTGTTGATGGTACACCTGACGCCCTGGAATATGTAAAAGCAGGAAAGCTGAAAGTTTCCGTGT
Organism: Lihuaxuella thermophila; assembly: GCF_900110165.1. Classification (GTDB taxonomy): domain Bacteria; phylum Bacillota; class Bacilli; order Thermoactinomycetales; family Thermoactinomycetaceae; genus Lihuaxuella; species Lihuaxuella thermophila. The sequence continues at coordinate 52,775 of NZ_FOCQ01000007.1, read as the reverse complement.
TCCAAGATCCGATGGGACAAGGCAGAGGTGCGGTGGAAACGGCGGTGAAAGCTGCCAGGGGTGAAAAGTTGAACAACAAATTCGTGTGGATCCCGTACGAATTAATTACGAAAGAAAATGTAGAAAAATATATAAGCAAATGGAAATAAAGAATTGAATGATTGGAGGAGCCGCTCCATCGTTCGTTCAAGCGGCCTCCTCCGGTCATGGCATTGGAGGTGGGAACAGGTGGGCACTGAATATATTCTGGAAATGGAGAATATAAGCAAAGAATTCCCCGGTGTCAAGGCGCTCGACAAGATCCGGCTAAAGGTGAAAAAAGGAACCGTCCATGCATTGATGGGGGAGAATGGTGCAGGTAAATCAACGCTGATGAAAATTATCTTCGGAATGTACACGCCTGACAGCGGAACGATGAAATTTAAGGGAAAAGAATTGAAATTGTCAGGTCCCAAAGATGCACTTGATCAAGGAATATCGATGATCCATCAGGAATTAAGCCCGGTCCCGTACATGACCGTTGCCGAAAATATTTTCCTGGGCAGGGAGCCTGTTTATGGAAAGACCGGATGGGTCAATACAAAGAAAATGATCGAGGATACCAGAAAGTTGTTGCAATCCTTGCAGATTCATGTCGATCCGACGGCAAAGATGAACGATTTGAGCATTGCCAATATGCAAATGGTTGAAATCGCAAAGGCTGTCTCCTATCACGCAGATCTGATCATCATGGATGAGCCCACCTCGGCGATTACAGAGAAGGAAGTGGAGCATCTATTTGAAATCATTCGTTCTTTAAAGAAAAAAAGGGTATCGATCATCTATATTTCCCATAAAATGGATGAAATTTTTAAGATTTGCGACGAAATCACCGTGTTGAGAGACGGCCAATATATCGGGACCCAAGCGGCTGGCGAATTGAACCAGGATTTATTGATTCAGATGATGGTCGGACGGGAGATCAAACAGGTTTTCCATAAGGAGAAGGCTGAAATTAAAGAGGTTGCTTTGTCTGTTAAGAATCTGTCCAGAGCAGGAAAATTCAGCAATGTCAGTTTTGAGGTGAGGAAAGGAGAGATTCTGGGAATCGCGGGATTGATGGGTTCAGGAAGGACAGAACTCATTGAGAGCATTTTTGGCATCCATCCCCCTACGTCCGGTGAAATTTATCTTCATGGCAACAGAGTAAAGATCCATTCACCCGCAGATGCGATCCGGCACAAAATGGCGTTGTTAACCGAAGACCGTAAATTAACGGGTGCTTTTCTCCCGCTCTCCGTCAGGGATAATATGACGATTTCAAGTCTGGATCGTTTTATCAAGTATGGTCTCGTTCACAGCAAGTCGGTCAAGAAGGCATGTGATGAACAGATCGAACGGTTAAATATAAAAACCCCCAATTTAAATCAGCTCATCTTGAATTTAAGCGGAGGAAACCAGCAAAAGGTGCTGTTGGCCAGATGGCTGCTCAATGACCCTGATGTACTCATTTTAGATGAACCGACCCGGGGGGTGGATGTAGGGGCCAAATCAGAAATACACAAGCTCATGTCAAAATTGGCCCGGGAGGGAAAAGCCATCATCATGATTTCCTCTGAGTTACCGGAGATTTTGGGCATGAGCGATCGAATCATCGTCATGCATGAAGGGAATAAAAAGGGAGAATTAACCAGAGAAGAAGCGAGCCAGGAAAAAATACTGGAACTGGCTTACCAGTAGAGAAAGCCTGAGGAGGACTGAAGCATGAAGAGTCAAGAAAATGTCGCAAATCATCCTGCGATGCTCGGCGACCGTGTCAAGCGTGCCGGCTGGAAAGAGAAGTTGTCTCATCTGTTCAGCCGTTACGGAATCTTTCTCATCTTTATCGGCATGGTTGTTCTGATGTCCTTTCTTTCACCTGCATTCCTGAATGTCTATAACTTGATGAACGTCGTGCGCCAAATTTCCTTTATCGGAATCGTCGCGATGGGTGTAACAATGGTCATTATTACGACGGGAATCGATCTGTCCTCGGGTTCGGTGATTGCATTAGTCTCCGTGGTCGCTGCCAGTTTTGCCCATCCCGGAGAGTATCCGTTGATCGTCCCGATTGCGATCGGCCTCGCCATTGGTGTACTTGCCGGCTGTATTAACGGTACCATTTCGGCGAAGGGGAATATCCCTCCATTTATCGCCACGTTGGGGATGATGACGGCTGCCAGAGGGTTGGCCTTGCTATATAGTGATGGAAGACCGATTGGAAATTTGTCGGATTCGTTTTCATTTCTCGGAAGAGGAGAAATATTGGGGATCCCGTTTCCGATTATTGTGTTTCTGATCATGGGAATTATCTCGCATTTGCTCTTGAGCAAGACCAAATTTGGAAAATATACGTATGCGATCGGAGGCAATGAGCAGGCCGCCAGAATTTGCGGGATTAATGTAGATCGTTACAAAATTCTGATTTATACCTATGCCGGTTTATTGTCCGCCATTGCCGGCCTGATGCTAACTGCCAGAGTAAGTGCGGGTCAGCCCAGTATGGGACAAATGTATGAGTTGGATGCGATCGCTGCCGCAGTCATCGGCGGAACCAGCTTATCCGGCGGAATCGGCACCATTCCGGGCACGATGATCGGTGCATTGATCATCGGCGTGCTCAACAATGGACTGGATCTGTTGAATGTATCCTCCTACTGGCAGCAAATCTTAAAAGGAGCGATTATCGTCGCCGCTGTTCTTCTCGATTCCCGGAAACAAAAAAAATCCTAAAGTGAAGAGGTTCTGATTTTTTATGAAAATATCATTTAATCAAGCGACAACGATGAAATCCTCCACTCTTAAGAAGGATCTGGAACTGTGTGAGAAGCACGGATACGACTTCATTGAAATCAGATTGGATAAGCTGAAGGAGTATTTAACAGAAAATACGGCACAAGATCTGAAAGCTTTTTTTGAAAATAACAGAATCAAGCCATACGCTTTCAACGCGTTAGAATTTATCACTTTCAGGGATGAAGCCGGATATCGGCAAATTCAAGAGGAATTAAAATTTCTTTGCCGGATCGGCGAAGTGATTGATTGTAAAAAAGTCATTGTTGTCCCGACCTTTGACATCGGAGACTACACTCAGGCGCAGATCAAAGAGGAAACGGTAAGGGTTTTACATGAGCTGATGGAACTGGCACAACCCTTTGACATGAAATTGTCGTTGGAATTTTGCGGTTATCCCAACTGTTCGGTCAATACATTTGGCCAAGCCTATGAAATTGTAGAAGAAGTGAACAGCGATCATGTAGGGATCGTGCTGGATTGCTTTCACTTCCACGCCATGAACTCAAATATTCAAGACCTCAAGAACGCGGACCCAAACAAAATTTTCGTGTTTCACATCGATGACTGTGAAGATCTGCCTCCCGGAGCATTACGGGATCATCACAGAGTATGGCCCGGACATGGAGCGGTTGATCTGGATGGCATCTTAGGCACATTGAAGGAGATTGGTTATGAGGACATGGCATCGATCGAATTATTCAGACCGGAATATTGGGAATGGGATGTCGATCGGGTGATTCGGGTAGCCAAAGAGACGACCGAGAATGTGGTCGGCAAATATTTTGAACGAGGGTAGAGTCTCTTTTGTTACGTCTCGTGTGAAGCGCTTAACCCCAATAGTAAGGTGGGAAATGAACGAATGAAAACCATCAGGTTAACAACGGCTCAAGCATTGGTTAAATTCTTGAATCAGCAATATGTTGAGTTTGACGGAGTTGAGCAGAAGTTTGTCAAAGGAATTTTCACCATCTTCGGCCATGGGAATGTTCTGGGATTGGGGCAGGCACTGGAAGAAGATCCGGGAGAACTTGAAGTTTATCAGGGCCGGAATGAACAGGGAATGGCGCATGCAGCCGTGGCATTCGCGAAACAAAAGCACCGCAAGCAGATCATGGCCTGCACCTCCTCTGTCGGGCCCGGGGCAGCCAATATGGTAACGGCCGCGGCGACGGCTTCCGCCAATAACATCCCGGTTTTGTTGCTGCCCGGCGATACGTTTGCCACACGACAACCGGACCCGGTTCTTCAGCAGATCGAGCATGTCCATGACTTAACCGTGACAACCAATGATGCGTTCCGAGCGGTCAGCAAGTATTGGGATCGCATCAACCGGCCGGAACAATTGATGACGGCCATGATCAACGCGATGCGTGTTCTCACCCACCCGGCTGATACCGGAGCCGTCACCATCGCCCTTCCGCAAGATGTGCAAGGAGAAGTATATGACTTCCCCGAGTATTTCTTCCAAAAACGAGTCCACCGGATTGAACGCCGCGTTCCCACCCATTCGGATCTGAAAGATGCGGTGGAGTTGATCAAAAGAAAGAAAAAGCCGGTCATCATCTGCGGCGGGGGTGTCCGTTACTCCGAAGCGGCCGACGCATTAAAGCGGTTTGCCGAGAAGTTCAACATTCCCTATGGGGAGACCCAGGCCGGAAAAAGTGCAATCGAAAGCTCCCATGCCTATAATCTGGGAGGAATCGGGGTCACCGGCAATCTGGCTGCCAACCGGATCGCCAAAGAAGCCGACCTTGTCATTGGCGTCGGCACGAGATATTCCGACTTTACAACGGGATCCAAGCAACTCTTCGAAAACCCTGATGTGAATTTCTTAACCATCAACGTCTCCGAATACCACGCCTATAAGCTGGATGCGGCAAAGATTGTGGCAGACGCCAAACTGGCTCTTCTCGCGCTGGAGAAGGAGCTGGAATCGATCGGTTACCGTTCAGGATATACCCATGAAATTAGAGCAGCCAAAGAGGCGTGGCAAGCCGAGTTGAACCGGCTCCACCAAATCCGCTACAAGGATGAAGGATTTAAACCCGAAGTGGCCGGCCAACTGGATGAAGTACTGCCCGAATTTGCTGAAACCTATCAATCATGCCTGACCCAAACCGAAGTGATCGGGGAAGTGAATCGACTGATCGATGAAGATGCCATTATCGTCGGGGCATCGGGAAGCCTTCCCGGAGATCTGCAACGAATGTGGGAGTCCCGCCGCCCGAACACATACCATATGGAATACGGGTACTCCTGCATGGGATACGAAATATCCGGGGCGCTTGGCATTAAAATGGCTGAACCGGACAAAGAAGTTTATGCCATGACGGGGGACGGAAGCTACTTAATGCTGCATTCCGAACTCGTCACCAGTATCCAGGAAGGTAAAAAAATCAATGTGCTGCTCTTTGATAACGCAGGGTTCGGGTGCATCAACAATTTGCAAATGGGAAACGGGATGGGCAGCTTCGGAACAGAGTTCCGCTATCGAAATCCGGAAACGGGCCGGTTGGACGGAAGCTTCATGAAGATCGATTTTGCACAAAGCGCAGCCGGATATGGCGTGAAAACATACAGCGTAAGAACCTTGGAAGAATTGCGGGCAGCCATCCGGGACGCCAAAAAGCAAACGGTCTCTACGTTGATCGATATCAAAGTTCTTCCCAAAACGATGACGGACGGTTATGAATCCTGGTGGCATGTCGGCATTGCGGGTGTTTCGAAGAATCCCAAGGTCAATCAAGCCTATCAGAATAAAGAAAACAGCCTGAAGAGAGCGAGAAAATACTAATCGCAAAGAGGTGCGGAACATGTCAGTGAATCAGACAGAGACCCGTCATTTCCGGATCGGAATCGCCCCGATCAGCTGGGTCAATGATGATATCCCCGGTCTCGGCGACCACTATACTCAGGATCAGGTTTTATCCGAAATGTCCTCGCTCGGATATGTTTCCACCGAAATGGGACGCCTGTTCATGCAAGACCCTCCGAGCCTGAAAGCCAAATTGGACGAGTACGGGATACAGCTGGCGAGCAAATTTGTGGGAACCTTGTTTTCTGATGCAACTCGTTTGGATGAGGAACTTCAATCCTTTCACGAATGGGTTAACTATCTGCGCGAAATGGGATGCAAGCATGTGATTGTATGCGAAATGGGAGGTTCGATGCATTGGGATCCCCGTCGTTCCCAGGAAGAAATGACTGTCCAAAAGCTGACGGACAGCGAATGGAAATCACTGGTGAACGGGCTGCACCGGGCAGCCAAGCTGTGCCGGGAAAACGGAATGGAGCTGGTTTATCACTTCCATGCCGGTACGGTCGTCGAAACGCGGGAAGAGATTGACCGCTTGATGGAGTTGACCGACCCTGATCTGGTTCACCTGCTGTACGATACGGGGCATGCCCTCTACGGGGGGTATGATCCGCTGGAACTGCTCACGAAATATTATGACCGGATCCAATACGTTCATTTAAAAAATGTCCGGCACGATGTTTTGGAGTACGTCAGAAAGGAAAATCTCGATTTCCGAACGGCGGTATTGAAAGGATTGTTTACCGTCCCCGGGGATCCACAGGGATGCATTGATTTTAAACCCATCTTCAAAGAACTGATTGAAAGAGGCTATGACGGCTGGTGGATCGTAGAGGCCGAACAGGACCCTGCCATCGCCGATCCTTACAAATATGCGAAGATGGCCAAAGAATATATTGAGGCTACCGTCATGTCCATCCAGTCTGCGAATCAAACATCAGGGAGGCGGGAGAACCGTGAGTGATTTGATCATCCCGAGCCACACACCGGATGAAGAAGGCAAGGTGTTAAGCATTTCCCCGGAATCGGCCGGTTGGAAGTATGTGGGGTTTGAAGTTTATGCTTTGCAGAAAGGAAAGACCCTGAAAAAGGAAACGGGTGACCGGGAAGTTTGTATCGTCCTGTTGACAGGCAAAGCTCATCTCAGCACCAAAACGGAAAAATGGGAAAACATTGGCGAGCGAATGGATGTTTTTGAAAAAATTCCGCCTTATTCCGTCTATGTGCCGCCTGGAGATTTCTATGAAGTAGAGGCCGTGACGGATCTGGAATTGGCGGTATGCCTGGCTCCGGGAAAGGGAACGCATCCTGCCCGATTGATTGCCCCGGAAGACGTCGGGGTGGAGATGAGAGGAGCCGGAAATATTGAAAGAAAGATTCATAACATCCTTCCTGAACAAAAACCGGCCGACAGCCTGCTGGTGGTAGAAGTGTTTACGCCCGAAGGCAACTGGTCCAGTTATCCTCCTCACAAACACGATCAAGATCGCCTGCCCGAAGAGTCTTATTTAGAGGAAACGTATTATCACAAAGTGCATCCCGGACACGGGTTTGCCGTGCAACGAGTTTACACCGACGACCGTTCCCTGGATGAAACGCTGATCGTCAGAAACGGCGATGCGGTACTGGTGCCCAAAGGTTACCACCCGGTTGCGGCCCCGCCCGGATATGAAATCTACTACTTGAACGTCATGGCCGGACCGGTCCGTACGTGGAAGTTTCGCAATGATCCGGATCATGAATGGGTGATGGAGAGGAAACTGGCAGCAAAGCAGTTGTGAAAGGAAGGATCAACCCGATGAATCTATTAAATTTTGACAGCCGCAAACCGATGGATTTTATCGCCATCGGACGTCTGTGTATCGATTTGAATGCCAATGAAATCAACCGCCCCATGGAAGAATCGGTCACCTTCACCAAATATGTGGGGGGATCGCCCGCCAATATTGCGATCGGGATGTCCAGATTAGGGTTGAAAACAGGGTTTATCGGACGGGTGGCGGATGATCAGATGGGCAGGTTTATCCTGAATTACCTGAAAAAAAATCAGATTGATACATCCAATGTCATTACCGACCAATCGGGAAGTGTAACAGGACTTGCGTTCACGGAAATCAAAAGCCCGACCGATTGCAGCATTCTTTTGTACAGGGATAATGTAGCCGACTTAAAGCTGGAACCCGGGGATATCAGCGAAGAATATATCAAAAACGCCAAAACGCTTTTGATTTCGGGAACCGCCCTGGCGAAAAGCCCTTCCCGGGAAGCTGTCTTTTTAGCTCTCGATTATGCCCGGAAGCATGATGTGGTCGTCTTCTTCGATCTCGACTACAGACCTTACACGTGGACATCACCGGAGGAGACGGCGGTGTATTACAACCTGGCGGCCGAGAAGTGCGATGTCATCATCGGCACGAGGGAAGAATTCGATATGATGGAGCGCTTCGAACAGAATCCCAACCATGATGATTCGTTTACCGCCCAAAAGTGGTTTGCCTATCATGCCAAAATTGTAGTGATCAAACACGGGAAAAACGGTTCCATCGCTTACACCAAACGGGGAGAAAGCTTTGAGGGAACGGTTTTTCCGGCCAAGGTGATCAAAACATTCGGTGCCGGGGATTCCTATGCCGCAGGCTTTATCTACGGACTGATGCAGGGATGGGACATTCCCAGGTCGATGGAATACGGTGCGGCAGCCGCTTCGATTGTGATTTCCAGCCATAGCTGCTCGGAGGCCATGCCGACTGCCGGCCAAATCGACAACTATATCCAAAAGTGCAAAAACGGGGAATTAACCGTTGAATTTGCCGACACAACCCGGGAATGAATGTACTCTTAAGTCAGAAATGTGAAAGGCCATGGAGAACTGAGATGGTGTCCCGCATCATTTACAACAGGTATAAATCCAACCGGAGAGGAGTTATCATCATGTCGACAACGACTGTACAAACCCTTAAAAACTTTATCGGTGGCGAGTGGGTGGCATCCACTTCCGGCAAAACCGAAGTGGTTCCCAATCCGGCAACCGGGGAAACCCTGGCTCATGTGCCGATCTCCAGCCGCGAGGACCTGGATCGTGCGGTGGAGGCAGCGAAGGAAGCGTTTCAAACGTGGCGCAAAACGCCGGTTCCGCGCAGAGCACGCATTCTGTTCAAATATCAGCAATTGCTGGTGGCGCACTGGGAAGAACTTGCCCGTCTCGTCACTCTTGAGAACGGGAAAAGTTACGGAGAGGCTTACGGTGAAGTGCAACGGGGGATCGAGTGTGTCGAGTTTGCTGCGGGGGCTCCTTCCTTAATGATGGGAAAACAGTTGCCCGATATCGCCACAAATATAGAATCCGGAATGTACCGTTATCCGGTGGGCGTGGTGGGAGGAATCACGCCGTTCAACTTCCCGATGATGGTTCCCTGCTGGATGTTCCCTCTCGCTATTGCCTGTGGAAATACGTTCGTACTGAAGCCGTCTGAACGGACTCCGCTGCTCGCCAACCGCCTCGCTGAACTGTTTAAGGAAGCCGGGCTGCCGGACGGGGTATTCAATATTGTTCATGGTGCCCGCGATGTGGTCAACGGATTGTTGGAACATCCGGATGTGAAAGCCATTTCCTTTGTGGGATCGCAGCCGGTCGGCGAATATGTGTATAAAACGGCTGCCGCCCATGGCAAACGGGTTCAAGCGTTAACTGGGGCCAAAAATCATTCCATCGTGATGCCGGATGCTGATTTGGACTTGGCCGCTCAACAAATTATCACGGCTGCTTTCGGTTCCGCCGGGGAGCGGTGCATGGCTGCTTCCGTCGTTGTTGCGGTGGGGGATGTGGCCGAGCCGCTCATCGAAAAGTTGGTCAAAGCTGCCGATGAAATCAAGATCGGGAACGGATTGGACGAAGGGGTATTCCTCGGCCCGGTCATTCGCGATGCCCATAAGGAAAGAACGATTAAATACATCGAAGCGGGTGAAAAAGAAGGAGCCCGGCTGGTCCGAGACGGACGTAAAGATGAAGCGGCCGGGCAGACAGGCTATTTTGTCGGACCTACGATTTTCGATCATGTGACTACCGAGATGACCATCTGGAAAGATGAAATTTTCGCTCCGGTCCTGTCGATTGTCCGTGTCCACACACTGGATGAGGCGATTGAAGTAGCCAATAAGTCCCCGTTTGCAAACGGGGCCTGCATTTATACGCAAGACGGAAGCAATGTTCGCAAATTCCGTGAAGAGATCGATGCCGGTATGTTGGGCGTGAACCTCGGCGTACCTGCACCGATGGCCTTCTTCCCCTTTTCCGGATGGAAAAACTCCTTCTATGGAGATCTCCATGCCAATGGTATGGATGGGGTGGAATTTTATACGAGAAAGAAAATGGTTACCGCTCGCTGGTAAAAAAGCCGGGGTACCAAGCGTCCATTTGGTACCCCGGACGCTTGCACAGGGAGAAATGGAAAAATCTTGGCAAGATGCAGATGACATCGTTGGAGCAGGTGTTGAACAAGACCGCACGGATGCAACGATGCAAACATTGGCAACCCGCCGTGATATTTTAACTCTTTGAACGGGAGGTCCGTTGGATCATGCCATTGGTTTCCCTTAAGGAAATGTTGAACAAAGCGTTGCAGGAAAAATACGCCGTAGGTCATTTCAATATCAATAACCTGGAGTTCACACAAGCCATTTTGCAAGCGGCGCAAGAAGAGCATGCTCCCGTTATTCTCGCTGTAAGCCCGGGCTATATCGGTTATTTGGGAGGGCTAAAACTGGCAGCGTCGATGGTAAAGGCACTTGTGGAGGAATATCAAATCACCGTTCCGGTCGCTCTTCATCTGGATCATGGTTTGTCGCTCGAACAGTGTTTGCAGGCGATTTATGCCGGTTTTACTTCGGTGATGATCGATGCGTCACATGATCCGTTAGAGATCAATATTGCCAAAACGAAGAAAGTGGTGGAAGCGGCCCATGCTTTGGGAGTTTCAGTGGAAGCCGAGTTGGGCCGGATCGGTGGACAGGAAGATGATTTAATTGTCGATGAAACCGATGCGTTCTACGCGATTCCTGAAGAGTGCGGGCGGCTGGTCCGGGAAACGGGTGTCGATTGTTTGGCTCCCGCTTTGGGTTCCGTGCACGGACCGTATAAAGGGGAACCAAAACTCCACTTTTCCCGCATGGAGGAAATTCATAAATTAACCGGCGTACCACTTGTATTGCACGGCGGAACAGGCATTCCGACCCATGACATACAGAGGGCCATCTCTCTGGGCACAGCCAAAATCAATGTAAACACGGAAAATCAACTGGCCTGTACTACAACCATTCGCAGAGTACTGGAGGAGGACGGAAAATTATACGATCCCCGCAAATACCTGGGGGCAGCCAGAGAGGCAGTCAAGGATACAGTGAAAAGAAAGATGCGGGAATTCGGCTGTTCCGGAAAAGCTTAACGCACAAGGACGAAAAATACGGGGAATCAACAGGGAGGTAGTCATTTGAGAGCCCCTGCTTCTCCCGGAAACAGATTTATTTTCATGATTGTTTCGTTTATGTTATGGTTTCCCCATTTTATTTACTTGCCCATATTATCTCCGTATATTGAATGGTTGGGAGGCGAGTATACATTTACCGGCCTTGTTTTGGGCAGTTACGGGCTGATGCAATTCTTGTTTCGTCTCCCCGTCGGAATCTGTTCGGATCTTATAAAATCAAGAAGGCCCTTCATTATATTCGGGATGTTCACCAGTGCGTTCAGTTGTCTGGCATTTGCGCTGACTGACAGTTTGGGATGGGTGCTTCTGGCCCGGTCTCTTGCCGGGATTGCCGTAGCGACATGGGTTGTTTTCACCGTTTTATTTTCAAGTTATTTTGCGGATCAGGAAGTTCATCGCGCGATGAGCGGCATTCAATTTGTTGTTGTCTTGGCACAATTATTAGGCATGTGCTTAAGTGGTTATCTCGTTGAGCAATGGGGCTGGCATGCTCCCTTCTGGGCGGGCGGGATCATCGGTTTGATCGGCGTGGTCCTCTCTTTTTTGATTGATGAGCCCAAAGAGGGCATCGGGCGGCAACCGGTGCCATTCAAAGCGCTGATCTCAGTCATGAAAGAGCCCGTTCTTTTGAAGGTTTCTCTCCTATCTGTGATCGCGCACAGTATGATTTTTACGACTATGTTTGGCTTCCTGCCTTCCTATGCATTAAAGCTCGGGTTGAGAGCAAGCGACCTGAGTCTCATTGTGCTTTTCTTTATGATTCCCCATGCATTCGCCACCCTGTTTATAGGGAAGATCTTTGTTCCGGTCTTTGGTAAATGGAATTCTTTGATGATCGCTTTTTTGCTCAGTGCATTTTTTACGCTGGTAACCCCGTTCATTGATACAAAAGGTTGGCTGTGTCTCATTCTAGGCTTGAACGGATTTTTCCAAGGACTGCTTTTTCCGCCGCTGCTCGGAATGGCTATCGAAACTATTCCACATGAAAAAAGGGCCACAGCCATGGGGATTTATCAGGCGCTGTATGCGATCGGCATGTTCGCCGGCCCCTTCCTTGCAGGAGTGTTGAATTCAGCTATGGGTTTGACGGCAGGGTTTTATTTTGCAGGCACTTTGGGACTGATGGCAACTGTATTGATTATCTTTTGGAATAAAAAGGAGAGCGCTTATCAGGCGTTCAGAGGTTAGGATGACACAAAGGGAGCGGGAAAAAACTCCTTGCCCAGCAGATCGTGGGACGGGCGGAGGAGTTTTTTCCCGCACAAGTGCTAAGCATGATAGCGAATGGTTGAGTATGATCGAATTATTACATTATCGATGATTTAAGTCCCAAAACTTCATATGTCTTTAGATAGAATTTTTAGTATATTAATAGTATATTATATATATAGAAAATACACACAAGAACAGAATTGTTGGTGAGAGAGCGGCCAAAAAAAGGAATCGGACAAGAAAGCCTTCACTGCGCTGTCAAAGAGCTGACAACTGATGAGATGGTGGTGATCATTCATGACTCCCGGATTGTTGCAAGGTAAAACCGCGATTGTCACAGGTGCCGGCTCCGGAATGGGAAAGGCGGCGGCCAGGCTTTTCGCTCAGCAGGGGGCAAATGTGGTGCTGGCTGATCTGAATGAGCAAGCTGCAGAGCAAGCCGCTGTGGAGTTAAACCGGCAGCAGGCTCTTGTGATCCGCACAGATGTAACGGACGATGATAGTGTGAAAGAGATGGTGAGTGAAACACTGGAAACCTTCGGCCACGTGGACGTCCTGGTCAATAGTGCGGGAGTAGCCCAGGTTTTCACTCCTGTGGAGCAGCTGAGCCCGGAGCAGTGGGACAAAATCATGAATGTGAATGCCAAATCGGTTTTTTTGACATCGAGGCATGTGGTTCCGTTCATGAAAAAAAGAATGAGAGGAACGATTATCAACATTGCCTCTATCGCCGGAGTGCGGGCCAGACCGGGATTAAATGCCTATTGCGCTTCCAAAGGGGCGGTCATCTTATTCACCAAAGCGCTGGCTTTGGAATTGGCTCCCTATCAAATCCGGGTGAATGCCATCAATCCGGGTCCGGCCGAAACTCCCATGCTTGGGCAATTTCTCTCAGGGGATGCGGGCCAGGCGGAAGAGCAAAAGAGAAAGATCTTTTTGGAATCCGTTCCCTTAAGACGATTGATTCAACCGGAGGAGATTGCCCAGGCTGCTCTTTATCTGGCTTCCGATCTGGCGAAGAGCGTGACCGGCGAGATCATGAATGTGGACGGGGGAAGGGGAATCTGATGAAGCAGCCTTTGATCCGGGCAGAGAGCGTTTCGTTTGACTATGTTGTGAATAGAAATGATGTGATTCCCGTTCTCCGTGATGTTTCGTTTTCCATTTACCCCGGAGAATATGTGGCGATTATCGGACATAACGGATCGGGGAAGTCAACCCTGGCCAAGCATTTAAACGGTATCCTGAAACCAATTGCAGGAAATGTCTTTGTAAACGGGCTGAACACGAAAGAAGATAAATATCGACGATCGATCCGGCAACAGGTGGGGATGGTGTTTCAACACCCTGACAATCAAATTGTAGCCACGATTGTAGAAGACGATGTCGCTTTCGGTCTCGAGAACATCGGGGTTCCCGGTGAGGAAATGAAGGAAAGAATCGATTTTGCTTTGGATGCGGTAGGGATGAGCACATACCGGAACCGTCCTCCCCATCACTTGTCGGGAGGGCAAAAACAGCGGATTGCCATTGCGGGAATCATAGCCATGAGACCGCAATGCCTGGTGCTCGATGAAGCGACCGGCATGCTGGATGCTTACGGCCGGAGAGATATTCTGCGGGTGGTGCGGAAGCTTCATCGGGAGGGAATGACCATTGTGACTGTTACTCACCATATGTCGGAAGCAGCGGAAGCGGATCGGGTTCTTGTGATTGAGAGCGGGCGGATCGTCATGGAAGGAACCCCCCGCGAGATCTTTCAACAGCAGGAAATGCTTCACCAACTCCAACTGGATGTTCCGGAGGCCAGCCGGATGGCCAGACTGATTCATGATCAAGTCCCTGCATTTCAATCCGGGTTGATCTCGCAGCAAGAAATGATTGATGAGGTGAGGCGGTTGTCGGGAATCAGAGGGGCGGATGCCGGATGAGCGCAGGGCCTGTTTTAGAAGTGATCGACCTCAAACATACTTACATGAAAAAAACGCCGTTGGAGCATCAGGCTCTCTCCGGTGTCAACATGAACGTACATGAAGGGGAATGCGTGGCGATCATCGGGCATACCGGATCGGGAAAATCCACACTGATCCAGCACTTTAACGGATTGTTGCGTCCTCAACAGGGAAAAGTGCTGGTGGACGGGCAGGACTTGTCCGACCCTCGTCTGAATCTCCAAATTTTGCGGAGAAAGGTGGGGCTTGTCTTTCAAAATCCGGAGGATCAGATTTTCGAGAAGCTGATCGGGGATGATGTGGCTTACGGGCCGCTGAAAATGGGGCTCCCGTTAAAAGAGGTCCGTGATCGGGTCAAGTGGGCGATGGAATGGGTCGGTCTGGACTCGTCCCGCTTTTGCCCTGAGCGGGGGTCAAAAGCGGAAAGTCGCTCTGGCGGGAATCCTCGCATTGCAGCCCCAAATACTCGTCCTGGATGAACCGACTGCCGGGTTGGATCCACGCTCCCGGAAAGACTTATTGGACCGCATTCAGTGGCTGAAGCAAACGGAAAAAATGACGGTGATTTTTGTTTCCCACAACATGGAAGAAGTCGCTTATTTGTCCGACAGGATCTACGTGCTGGCCGGTGGCAAAAGTGTGGCGCACGGTACTCCCCGGGAGATCTTCGGTAACCGGGAAATTCTTTTTAAACACCGGATCGGCACACCGGAAACCGTCGAAATTCTGTACCGGCTGCAAGAGCTGGGCTACCCGGTAGACGTGACAGCCTTTGAGACAGAAGCGGCAGCTGCCGAGATTGTATCCATCTTACAACCGTCAGGGAGGTGAACCTCCGAGTGGCTGCACATGAATTTGAATTGACACGAAATATTACCATCGGTCAGTATTTGCCGACGGGATCGTTTATTCATCGCATCGATCCCCGGATCAAGATCGTGGCATTTACCGTTCTGGTGGCAGCCATTGCCGTTTGTGATACCTATGCGGGAAATATCATCGCGCTCAGCTTCGTATGCCTTTTATTCCGGCTGTCACGGATCCCCGTCGGCTACGGATTGTCCGGGGTGAAGCCAGCCATGCCCTTTATTGTCATCCTGGCGGTTCTGCAGCTTTTATTCTACGGGGAAGTCGCATCCGGCGGAACCGTCTATCTCAAATACGGCGTCATCATCATCACGAGTGAGAGCATTCGGCTTGTCATTGTTTCCGCTTTGCGGTTTATCGAGATTATTTTTGTCAGCAGTGTGTTAACCTTAAGCACCTCCACCACCCAGCTGACGCACGGGATGGCGAGCCTCCTCAAACCGCTAAAACATGTGAAATTCCCGGTCCATGAACTCTCTTTGATCATCACGATTGCCATCCGGTTTGTGCCGACCTTTGCGATGGAAATGGAAAAAATGATGAAAGCGCAGGCTTCCAGAGGCGCGCAATTTGGACAGAGTGCCTGGTGGAAAATCGTTGAGCGCACCAAAGACATGTTTCCGCTCATTATCCCGCTGTTTCATGTGGCGATGAACCGGGCGGAAGATTTGGTGCTGGCGATGGAAGCGCGCTGTTATACACCCGGCGGGGAAAGAACGAGCTACAGGAAATTGCGGGCCAGGCCGGGAGATTATCTGGTTCTTCTTTTCTGTCTTCTTTTTTCTCTCTTTTTGATTTGGTTTCCATATTGAGAAATAAAAGCTTTGCGACCTTTATGCCTGGGATGTCAGGAATCGCGAACTAAAGGTGAAATGCGTGACCGGCTTTATTTCGAAGAGGGGGATGATTCATGGAAAAAGGCTTAACTGTGCGTAAGATTGTCATTGCCGGGGTTTTGGGGGCGGTGGCCATTTTGCTCGGCGTGACCCGGTTGGGGTTTATTCCGGTGCCAACTGCTGCGGGAAATGCCACCATTATGCATGTTCCGGCCGTCATCGGGGGAATCGTGCAAGGCCCGGTGGTCGGACTGATCATCGGTTTGATCTTTGGTGTATCGTCATTTCTGAACGCCACCATTCCCCTGTTCAAAGATCCGCTGGTAGCGATTCTGCCGCGATTGTTCATCGGGGTGACGGCGTATTTGACGTATGCCGGCTTCAAGCGGGTGAGCGAATTTGCGGCAATCGGAGTGGCCGGTTTTGTGGGATCCATTACCAATACGATCCTTGTCTTAACCATGGCCGTCATCAGAGGGTATCTGGCACCGGGAGTCGCCGTGACGGTGGCGGTGACCAACGGGCTTCCGGAAGCGGTTGTATCTGTGATTGTCACACTTGCGGTGGTTGTATCATGGAAGAAGTTAGGGAATGCGGGCAAGAAAAAATCGAAAATTTCAGGTGATTTTTAACATGAATCGATTCAACAATATTACGGATGTTCCCGGAATTAAAGTCGGGAATGCGGAAGATCGCCATGCGTTCACCGGCTGTACTGTAGTTCTGGCCGAAGAAGGAGCTGTCTGCGGTGCAGATGTCCGGGGTTCAGCTCCGGGCACCAGGGAGACGGATTTGTTAAATCCGTTGAATCTGGTCGACCGGGTTCATGCGATTTGTCTCTCCGGTGGCAGTGCGTACGGGCTCGATGCGGCGAGCGGAGTGATGCAATATTTGGAGGAACGGGGGCATGGACTGCATGTGGGCGTGGGTGTGGTTCCAATTGTCCCTGCTGCTGTCTTGTTTGATTTATCTGTCGGAAATCCCAAGGTGCGCCCGGACAAGCAAATGGGCTATCAGGCCGCAAGCAGAGCGGAGCGGGGCCGGTTCCCGTTTGGAAACGTGGGGGCCGGTTGCGGTGCAACGATTGGAAAAGCGGCCGGATATCAGCGGGCCATGAAAGGGGGACTGGGTTCTGCATCCCGGCATTATTCCAACGGATTAATCGTCGGGGCCATTGTGGCTGTGAATGCGATGGGAGAAATTCGTGATCCTTCGACGGGGCAAATCCTGGCAGGAGCAAGGGATGATGACGGAAAGATCCGCAGCAGCCTGGACTGGATGGCGGAACAGCCTTTGAACCCTTTATCCGGGGGGACCAATACGACCATCGGAGCCGTTGCCAGCAACGCCAACCTGACCAAGGCACAAGCATGCAAAGTAGCTTCCATGGCTCATGACGGGTTAGCCAGAACGATTTATCCGGTGCACACGATGTATGACGGGGATACCCTGTTTGCTTTAGCGACTGGGGGAGTGAACGCTTCCGTCGATCTGGTGGGTGCCGCAAGTGCTGAGGTGATGGCGGAAGCCGTTCTGGCGGCGGTCCGTTCCGCGGAGGGGATTGACGGTTTTCCCTCGTACCGTGACTTGTTTCATAATTAAACAGATATGACTATAATCGGGCAAATTTCAAGGAGAGCCGTGTGAGCAACCGTTCATATGCGGGAACCCGGAAGCTTCCCGTTCCGGCTTGCCGGCAACAGACGCACAGATAAAAAAAGGAGGCGTGGGGAATGCGCTCGGCTGTGGATTCGGTTCTTCCTTTTATCGATGAAAAAGAAGTGGTGGAACTAACCAGAAAACTGGTTCAGATTCAGAGTGTGTATCGTCCGGGAACTGAGGACGGAAACGAAGAAAATGCGGCCCGATTTGTCGAAAATTACCTTCGGAAAATGGGGCTGGAGGTGCACTATGAGGAAGTCGTCCCCGGCCGTCCCAATGTCATCGCCATCTATGATTCCGGCCGCCCGGGAAAAACGTTATTATTTGAAGCCCATACCGATGTCGTCACCGAAGGAGACCGGAAAGCCTGGACATATGACCCGTTTGGGGCGGAAATCGCTGACGGGAAGATTTACGGACGGGGTTCCTGTGATACAAAAGGAAACCTCGCTGCAGCGATTGCCGCGGTACATGCCATCAAAAAATCGGGGGTTTCTTTCCCGGGAAAAATCATGCTTTGCATCCCTTGTGATGAAGAGGGAATGATGATTGGAATTAAAGATTTTATCCGGCGCGGCTGGGCTGAAGGGGTAGATGGAGCGATCATTTGCGAACCGGAGGAGAACCAGTTATGTATTACACAAAAAGGCGCGATGCGGGTGATAATAAAAACATATGGAAAAATGGCTCATGGCGCCATGCCGCTGACCGGAATCAATCCCAACACACGGATGGCCAGAATCATTGTGGAGCTGGAGAAACAGGAGCAGAGGGAAAAAGAGCGGGTCGGGAAGCACCCGTTTCTCGGCTGGCCCAGCATTACTCCCACGATTGTGCGGGGGCCGGTCAGGGGTGAGCCGCAACTAAATGTGATCCCGGACCAATGCATGGTCGCCCTCGATATCCGAACCGTGCCGGGACAAGACCATGCAGAGCTGCGAAAGCAAATGGAAGAAATCATCGAACGATTGGGCCAAGCAGATCCCCATTTTAAGGCGACGCTGGAAGTGATCGAAGAACGCCCCTGGACCGAGACGGATCCAAATAGCGAGATTGTGGTCGCCGTTGCCGAAGCTTATCGGGAGATTACGGGTAAGGCGCCCGTTTATAACGGAGTTCCCGGAGCCACGGACGGCACGTTCTTGCATCTGGCAGGCGTCCCGATCATTACCACAGGGGCGGGAGATCGCCACATTCCTCATCATGTGGATGAATATGTGGAAATCGATGAATTATTGGAGACGGTGAAAATCTATGCCCTCTCGGCGCTGAAATTCCTGGGTTCAGCCTAGTTTTGGAGCGCGGAGGACGCTCCTTTTCGGTCTGCTGTTTTTTACAAATCGATTGAAGGTGATGTGATCCGTACGAAACTTTTGCTACTATTAGTTAATACATTTTTCGTTTCCCGATTGGGGACATGTCAAATCGGGAAATGGATGAAACCCGTTCGATATGTTCCCGGTGGCATTTTGAAAGTGAGACGTCAGGACTCAAGCGACCATTACCCAGATGAAATAAGAGAAAAAATACCATAAAAGTGGAAGGGGATGCCTGTGAAACCAAACGTGTACATCACCCGAAAAATTCCGGAACCGGCGTTAGCCAGGCTCAGAGAAGCCTGTGACATCTCCATGTGGGAGGAGGAAGATATCCCTGTACCGCGCGAGATATTGGAACGGGAAATTACGAAAGCGGACGGGCTTTTCTGCTTGTTAACCGAAACGATTGACGAAGCTCTGTTGGAAAAAGCGGAGAAACTGCGGGTGATCAGCCAAATGGCGGTCGGTTACAACAATATTGACGTCCATGCCGCCAGTCGCCGGGGAATTGTGGTGACCCATACGCCCGGCGTGCTCACCGAGACAACCGCCGATCTCACATTTGCCCTGTTGCTCGCAACGGCCCGGCGCCTCGTGGAAGCCGAACATTTTTTACGCCGGGGAGAATGGAAAACCTGGTCCCCGATGTTGCTCACCGGGCGGGATGTATTTGGAGCGACGCTCGGGATCATCGGGCTGGGCAGAATCGGCGAGGCTGTCGCCAGAAGGGCAAAAGGGTTTGACATGAAGGTCCTGTATTACAACCGCAACCGCAAACCAGAGGCTGAGAAATCACTGGGTGTGATATACACAGATCTGGACAGCCTGCTCCAAGAGTCCGACTTCGTTTGTGTTTTAACCCCGTATACTCCCCAAACCAGGGATTTAATCGGTGAACGGGAGCTGGCTTTAATGAAGGATACAGCCGTCCTGATCAATACAGCCCGCGGGGGGATCGTCAACGAAGCCGCGCTGTACAGCGCATTGAAAAACGGACGGATTTGGGCTGCCGGATTAGACGTCTTTGAACAGGAGCCGGTCTCTCCTGACCATCCGCTTCTCTCCCTGCCCAATGTGGTCGCCTTGCCTCATATTGGCAGCGCCAGCGTTCAAACCAGGATAAAAATGGCGATGATGGCCGCCAACCACCTGCTTCAGGCCCTGCGCGGACAAGTTCCGGACTACGTGGTTCATCCGGACGCAATCAAGAAGTGATTCATGGACGACAAAATTTTATTCGAAAAATTTTCTACATAGGTTGATAAGGAAACCCATGATATATTAAAATAATGATACCAATACGTACTGGTACTCTAGAGAACAGGATGATGAACAATTGCTTTTTGTGACGAACATGCCGAAAGAAGCCCGGGACAAGATGCTGTATGCCGCACTTCATCTGTTTACGACAAAAGGATTTAAGGAAACCTCGATCTTGGAAATCGTGGAGCAGGCAAGAGTGTCGAAAACCACATTCTATCAATATTTCAAGAGTAAAGAGGAATTGCTGGTCAGTTTGTTCCAGCAGCTGGCTGAAGAAATCATCAAAGCAGTGGAAAGTGCGGTTCAACAAGAGAAAAAGGTCACTTATAAAGCATACGCAGGCATACGTCGTTACATCGAAATCTGTGTGGATCGATCGACTGTTGCCCAATTGCTGTTGGTTGAATCCGTCGGTGTCAGCCAGGCGGTTGAAAAAGTGCGGCGCGAGGCTCACAGAAGGCTTGCGGATTTGATTTATCAAATTGTTAAAAATGTCATACCGGCGTCGGTTTCGACTGAGGAAGTCCGGATTGTTTCCCAGGCGATGGTGGGTGCGATCAACGAGGTGGTCGTCCAAAATCTGTTTGAATCCGGCCAGGATGTTCAGATTGACGGGCTGGCCCGTTTGCTGAACCGGATTGTGGTCGGGTCCTATGTGAATTTGTCGCTCAAAGATTCGAAAGTCCTGCGTTAACCGGGCTTTCTTTGGCTGATAAGTACCAGTACGTATCAGTATCAAGCAAGGAGGGGAAGGTATGTCGGAGCAAGCTTCAGGCCTCAGTTTTCAGCTTTCCAGCGAACAGGAAGAATTGCGCAGATGGGCACACGGATTTGCAGAAAAAGAAATCCGGCCGGTAGCGGCTGAATATGACGAAAAGGAAGAGTTCCCCATGGAGGTGCTTCGCAAGGCGGCAAAGGCAGGATTAACCAGCTATATGGCCCCGGAGGAGTATGGGGGTGGGGGACTGACGAGCGTGATGGCCGCCTGCCTGATCGGGGAAGAGTTGTTTTGGGGATGTGCCGGGATCGCCACCTCTCTGTCGGCAGCAGGTCTGGCCGGGTTGCCCATCTATTACATGGGTACGGAAGAACAAAAGAAAAAATGGATTTCCTATCTGTGTGATCCTGAACATCCCAGACTGGGAGCGATGGCGCTGACGGAGCCGGGAGCCGGGTCCGATGTGAAAGCGATTCAAACCCGAGCCGTTCGGGACGGGGATGAATGGGTCATTAACGGACGCAAATGTTTCATCACCAACGGCGGGATTGCCGACCTGTATGTCGTGTTTGCCAAAACGGATCCCGATGCGGGCTATTACGGTGTTTCGGCATTTATCGTTCCGGGAAATACACCGGGGGTATCCGGAGGAAAGAAAGAACGGAAAATGGGTATTCGCGCTTCCCATACGGGGGATGTCATTTTTGAAGATGTGCGCGTTCCCCATGAAAATTTGCTCGGCGAAGAGAATATGGCTTTTTTTGGGGCAATGAAAATGCTGGAATATTCCCGCCCGGCGGTGGCGGCTGCAGCTGTCGGTGTAGCGCGGGCCGCATATGAGTACGCACTGGAGTATGCAAAACAACGCGTTCAATTTGGTCGCCCGATCTTCAAGAATCAAGCGATTTCCTTTATGCTGGCCGATATGAAAACCAAAATCGATGCGGCCCGGCTGTTGACCTGGAGGGCGGCTGAATTGGCCGACCGGGGTGAATCGTGTGCCGTTGAAGGAAGCATGGCCAAAGCTTTTGCCGCGGAAACGGCCATGGAAGTGACGACCAATGCCGTTCAGATTCTTGGCGGCTACGGCTACATGCGGGATTATCCGGTCGAAAAATGGATGCGGGATGCCAAAATTTTGTCGATTTACGAGGGGACGACACAAATTCAGAAAAAAGTGATTGCAGCCGGTTTGTGAAAGTTATGACATCCACGTGCACATTTTGAAAGCGTTTCCCGTTGCGGGTCTCCTTGATGAACATAAAAGAAATTTTTTCAGATAAGAAAGGGGAATATGAAATGACCAAAGATTACAGTGTAAAGGAAATTTTCGATAAGATTGAGCAGGCGTTGAATGAGAACCCGAAACCGATCGAAGGCATCAACGCCATTTATCAATATGATTTATCCGGCGACGATGGAGGGACATACCAGCTTCATCTGTCCGGGGGCGAGGCAAAGGTTTACGACGATTCGCCGAATCAAGCGGATTGCACATTGCAAATGTCGGTAAATGATTTTAAAGAAATGCTCATGGGAAACTTAAGCGGAACGGCTGCTTTCATGTCAGGGAAGCTAAAGGTGAAAGGGAATATCGGGCTGGCGATGAAGCTGGAGAATTTATTGCGGCAATATGACGTAAACCAATATATCTGAACGCTTGACCCGGTGTGGAGCATCCGGGTCCGCCATCCCTTTCTATGCCGCTCTTTAGTAAGTCACTCTGTTTCACGCTCAGGAGGTCCCCGATGAAAGCGAAAAATTTGTTGGACATGGTGCGGCGTTCGGTGGAGCGTTACCCTGACAAAGCGGCATTGATGTGGAAGAGTCAAGGGAGTTACCGCAGCCTTACGTATCGCCAGTTTTGGGAAGAAATCCGGCTGATCGCCGCCGGTTTGGCCAGGCTGGGCGTCGACCGTGGCGATAAAGTGGCGATCCTGTCTGAAAATAACCCGAAGTGGCCGATTGCCGATTTTGCCATTTGCAGTTTGGGTGCGGTGAGCGTACCCGTTTATCCTGCCCTTCCGGCCGAAAAAGTGGTTCAAATCATGAAAAAAGCCGATTGTCAGGCAGCGGTGGTCGAAAATGAAGAGCAGTTGACGAAAGTTCCCGTCGGAGAGCCAAATATGCGTATTGTTGCGGTCATGGATCCGAAATCCGCTGCTTCGGGAAATGAGAAGGTTGTCCATTTTTCGGAGCTGAAAAAAATCGGTGCTGAGCATCCGCTCCATCATTGGGAGCAGATCTGGACGGAGCTCGACCGGGATCAGCTGGCCACGATTATTCATACTTCCGGAACGACCGGGGAGCCCAAAGGAGCGATGCTGACACACGGGAATTTTTTGGCCAATATGGAGGGAATCCAGTTTTGGTGTCTGGAAGCTCGTCCCGAGGATGTATTGCTTTCCTATCTCCCTCTGTCTCACGTGTTTGAGCGGCTGGCAGGACAGTTTATGCCCCTGTCCGTGGGGGCCACCATCGCCTATGCCGAAAGCATCGACAAGATCCAGGAAAATTTGCTGGAAGTAAGGCCGACGGTTATGACCAGCGTTCCACGGCTGTTTGAAAAGATCTATGCGAGGGTGCAGGAGCAGATCGAAGCCGGCACGCCGCTCAGACGGAAAATCTTTGACTGGGCGGTTCAAGTGGGTCTCAAACGATACGAGCTGTATCTGCAGACGCCGTTGGATCAAATGATTTGGAACGACTGGCCCGCCCGGCTGCGCTTGGAGTGGAAGCTGGCGGACTGGCTGGTTTACCGCAAGGTGAAGTCACGGCTGGGAGGGCGGCTGCGGGGGATGATCTCCGGCGGCGCCGCACTCAACCCGGAAATCGCCAAGTTTTTCTGGGCCATCGATGTTCCTGTTCTCGAAGGCTACGGCCTGACGGAAACTTCCCCGGTGATCGCCGTCAATCCGATGGGACGGGCCAAAATCGGGACGGTAGGCAAGCCGCTTCCCAATCTGGAGGTGCGCATCGCTCCCGATGGGGAAGTATTAGTCAGAGGACCCAGCGTGATGAAGGGATATTACAACGATGAGGAATCGACGGCCGCTCAGATCAGCGACGGCTGGTTGCATACGGGAGATCTGGGTGAGCTGGACGACGAAGGATTCCTCCGAATTGTCGATCGGAAGAAGAGCATTCTGGTTCTTTCAACCGGAAAAAACGTGGCGCCTCAACCGTTGGAAAACGCGATCAACCAAAGCGTCTTTATCGAGCAGTCGGCTGTGATCGGTCACGGGAGGAAGTATGTGATTGTGTTAGTGGTCCCGGACTTTGAAAATCTCACTCCATGGGCCCGCAAAAAAGGAATCCCCACGCAATCACGAGCCGAGTTGATCAGGCACGGGGAGGTGCTCGATTTGCTTCGGTCCGAAGTGGAGCGGCTGACAAAATCGTTTGCACACCATGAACAGCCGAAAAAAGTGGTGGTGATGTCAAAGGAGTGGACGATTGAAACGGGCGAGTTAACTCCGACATTAAAAGTCAGAATGAACGAAATTGAGAAAAAATACAGCGACGTCATTCACCGAACCTATGCTGAAGAAGAGATCACGGAGTGGCGGGCTGCGACCGGTGAAGTCGCGGCAACCGTGCCGATCGCAAAATTGTGGGAGGGAACAGAGTATGAGCCTACCGCTTGAGGGAAAGGTCGCGCTGGTGACCGGTGCGTCCCGGGGATTGGGAAGGGCAGATGCCTTAACGCTTGCTCAAGCCGGTGCGGATGTGGTCGTGACCGATATTCTGATCGAAGAGGATGAAAATCTGGAAGAGACGACGCAACAATTGGGTCCGATGGCGCAAATCATGGCTCAGGCAAAAACGGTATACACCCGCTCGACCGCCGATGAGATCCGGGCGATGGGGCGCCGGTCTGCCGTCTTCCGGATGGATGTGACGGATCGGGAAGAAGTCAGATCGGTGATGGCCAAAGTCAAGGAACAATTCGGCAGAATCGATATCCTTGTCAATAACGCGGCGACTCTCGATCATACGGCCCGGCTGGAACATCAGAACGATGAGTTTTGGGAGCGCGACCTTCGCGTCAATCTGACAGGCGCTTACAACTGCTGTAAAGCGGTTTGGCCGTATATGAAAGAGCAAAAGTGGGGGCGGATTATCAATATGGCCTCCGTGGCCGGAACGTTGGGAGGGTATGGACAAGCCAGCTACTCGACCACGAAAGCCGGCATCCTGGGATTGACCCGGAGTCTGGCGCTGGAGGGGGCCAGGTACAATATCACCGTCAATGCGATCGTACCGGGCATCATCAACACGGAAGCCTTCCAGCTGACAAACCCGGACATGCGCGAACGAATGATTGCCCGAACGGCATTCAAACGTCCGGGGGAACCGGAGGATATCGCGCACGCGATCGCTTTTCTCGCCTCGGAAAAGGCCAAATACATTACGGGTATCGCTCTGCCGGTTGCGGGTGGAATCGATCTGTTTACTTTTTAAGAAGCGAAAGGGTGTGAGGCTGGTGCAGGATCGGGATGCGGTGATTATCGATGCGGTCAGAACCCCGATCGGCCGGAAAAAAGGTTCCCTGTCCCGGACACGGCCGGATGAAATGGCGGCATTTCTGCTGAAGGAGTTAGTGAGTCGAAATCGATTGAACCCTTCCGAAGTGGAAGATATCAAAATGGGTTGTGTGACCCAGATCGGAGAGCAAGGTTACAATATCGGCCGCCTGGCAGCCCTGATTGCCGGATTTCCTGTGGAAGTGTGCGGAGTCAGCGTCAACCGGATGTGCGGTTCCAGCCTGGAGACGCTGGCACAAGCGGCACATGCGATCATGGCCGGAATGGCCGACTGTGTCATCGCAGCCGGCGTGGAAAGCATGAATCGGGTTCCGATGGGCAGCGATGGAGGGAGCTTCAGCGAACGTTTGCTGGAGCGGTACAACATTATTCCTCAGGGATTTTCGGCGGAATTGATCGCTGAAAAGTGGAATCTCTCACGGGAAGAGCTGGATCAATTTTCGTTGGACAGTCATCGAAAAGCGATTCAAGCGCAAAAGGAAGGCCGTTTTGCCAACGAGATCATCCCCATCGAATGCCAAACTTCCGCTGGTGAACCAATGCTGCTTACCGAAGATGAGACGCCGCGTCCGGACACCAGCCTGGAAACATTGGCCGGACTGCGTCCTTCCTTTCAGTCCGACGGAAAGGTGACAGCAGGAAACTCCAGCCAAATCAGTGATGGGGCGGCGGCCGTCTTGCTTACCTCTCGAAAGAAAGCGGAATCACTCGGACTGACACCACGGGCCCGGGTGGTGGCAACGGCTCTGGCGGGAGTCGATCCGGAAATCATGCTGACGGGAATTATTCCCGCTACCAAAAAAGTGCTTGAACGGGCGGGTTTGACGCTCGATGAGATCGATGTGTTTGAGGTGAATGAAGCTTTTGCCTCTGTTGTTTTGGCATGGCAGAGGGAAATAGGTCCCGACCCCGAAAAAGTCAATCCCAACGGCGGGGCCATTGCTCTCGGCCACCCGCTTGGAGCCAGCGGTGCCAGGATGACAGCCACTCTGATCAACGAATTGGAACGCCGGGAAGGGCGTTATGGTTTAGCAACGATGTGCATCGGGTTTGGGATGGCGGTGGCGGTGATACTTGAGCGGGAGGGTCGTCATGGAAGCAAAACATTGTGAGGTTGAAATGCGGGATCGGGTGGCCATCATCACCATTAACCGGCCTCCTCTGAATGCGTTAAGCCGGGAGACCCTGTACGAATTGGGAACGATCCTGGATGCGTTGGAAGCAGATCCGGCCGTTGGTTCCCTGGTTATCACCGGAGCGGGGGATCGGATGTTCTCCGCGGGTGGAGATATTTCGGAATTCGGTGAAATGGCAGACCCGGAAACAGCGGAGAAAACCATTCGCCGGATGCACGACTTATTTAACCGGATTGAAGGATTTCCCAAACCAATCCTTGCCTGTTTAAACGGGAAAGCATTGGGCGGCGGAAATGAGTTGCAGATGGCCTGCCATCTGGCGATCGCCGCGGATACGGCAGAACTCTCATTGCCGGAAGTCCGGTTGGGAATCATACCCGGCTATGGAGGAACGCAGCGGCTTCCGCGCTTGATCGGCCGCAGGCGGGCGTTGCAGTTACTGCTGAGCGGCGAACGGATTTCCGCCCGGACGGCACTGGAGTACGGGCTGGTGAACCGTGTTGTCCCGTTGGCCCAGGTGCGTGAAGAAGCATTTCAGTGGGCGAAACAATTGGCTGCCGGCCCCCCGATTGCCATGAAGGGGATCCTGGATGCCGTGATGAGAGGAACTGAGCAAAGCCTGGATGAGGGGTTAAAGATCGAGCAGGAGAACCTGCTGGCCGTGATCCGTACGGAAGACGCGGTCGAAGGGGTGACGGCTTTCTTTTCCAAACGGCCTCCGTCATTTAAAGGGAGATAGATGGACTTGAACGGACAGGAATCACCTCTCTGCCGGGGGTGGTTCCTGACAACGTTCGGGAGGGGATCAAATGAAGAAAAACACATATTTTTTCACCGGCTTTCCGGGCTTTATCGCCACCCGAATCATAAAGAAGCTGCTGGAGCAAAACCCAAACGCCATGTTTGAGCTGCTGGTGCATCCAAGTCAGTTGGAGAACGCCGGGCAGGAAATCGGCAGGCTGGAACAAAGCGGGTATGGTACAGAGGATCAGTTTTCCATCATCCCGGGGGATATTACCCTTGAAAATTTGGGACTCAATCCGGCCACGCTGAAACGATTGAAAGAAAGCGTCCATGATGTGTTTCACTTGGCGGCCATTTATGATTTGGCTGTCCCGAAAGAGATTGCTTATCAGGTGAATGTGATCGGAACAAACCATGTCAATGATTTTGTCTTGCAGTTAAATCATTTACGCCGGTATGTCTATTTCAGCACCGCTTATGTGTCGGGGAACAGAACCGGTAAAATTTTGGAAACAGAACTGGATTGCGGTCAAACGTTTAAAAACTTCTACGAATCGACCAAATTCGAGGCGGAAGTGTTAACGCAACAGATTCGCGATCAGGTTCCCACCACCATTATTCGCCCGGGCATTGTGATGGGGGATTCAATCACGGGTGAAACCGTTAAATTTGACGGCCCCTACTTTATCATGCGTTTTTTGGACAAGTTTGCCAAATGGCCGATTCCGTATGTGGGGAAGGGGGAAGTTCCCTTCAATGTGGTTCCTGTTGATTATGTCGTAGAGGCGACCTGCTATTTGGCGCAACATCCGGCAGGGGAAAACAAAGTCTATCATTTGACCGATCCCCGTCCTTATCTGGCGAAGGACGCGTATCGCATGATCTGCGAAGCGTTGATCGGCAAAAAACCCTCCTTCACGCTCCCGCTCACCCTGGTGCATGGATTGCTCTCCATTCCCGCGTTTCGCAGGTGGGTGATGGTAGAAAAAGAATCAATCGAATATTTTCGCCTCAAAGCGGATTACGACTGTACGCAAACCTTGAAAGATCTGGAAGGATCGGGGATTGCCTGCCCCGATTTCAAGGATTACTACCGGGTGGCGGTTCACTTTTACAAACAGCATCGATTGGACCCGGAGAAAATGATTCTTGTGGATCAGGCAAGAAATAAGAATTCGGTCGGCGCGCGCTCCGGTTACCGGGGGCATCACTGGGCTACGGGAAGAGAATCCGTGAGGCAAAAATCGCAATCTTTGTAACGATCGCCTAAAAAGGGAGAAATGCAGTGTACGGAACAAAATGGGCTAATGAAAGAGCAAGCTACCCTTATCAGTGAAGTAGAAATTTGTCGTTTTGACGGAAAGCTATGTTTCACAAATATAATCACACTGAACAAGTCTGTGTGAGGCTTGCTGAGATTGATGACAAAATTCACGATTTGTTCTTTGGAAAGGGAAAAGATCGCGATTTTGTATATTACTGCGGTTTTATAAATAAAGGTAGCTTTTAACGCCATGTTAAGTTTTTTCATCTAAAACTCAAAGATGAAAGCTGAGTGAACGGACTCAGCTTATTTTCTTTGAGGCGTTTAAAGCGATTCAAATATACTAAAACAGCAGAATCTTACTGATTGAGCCGGATTCATTGATACTCGCTTCACGTTTTTTTGAATATTTCTGCTAAAATGAGTATAGAAGTTTATTCCCATAAAAATGAATGAATATTCATTCAAGCGTGGTGAAAGGAGGCCAATGTGCCGGATTATGTATGGATGAAATGAGCTTTTTCGCAATGCCGGGGGGAAGGTTCAGCAGTTTCGTGAAGACTGAACAGTTTTGAACCGATGGAGGAGAGGAGCAGTGAACCATCCGTATCTGACCGAAGATCATCAACTCTTCCGACAAACTTTGCGCAAATTTTTGGAAAAAGAGGCGTCCCCGTTTTATGACCAATGGGAGGAGAAAAGAGAAGTTCCCCGTTCATTTTGGAAGAAAATGGGCGATCAGGGATACTTATGTCCCTATCTTGATGAAAAATATGGCGGCTCCGGAGTGGATTGGGGCTATTCTGTCGTGATTAATGAAGAATTGGAGCGCATCGGTTCCGGGTTGGTCGGGATCGGCCTTCATAACGATATCGTCGTTCCCTACATCGTTTCTTACGGTACGGAGGAACAGAAACAACGTTTCCTTCCGGGATGTGCCAGCGGCGATATCATCACGGCGATCGCCATGACAGAACCGGGCACCGGCTCGGACCTGGCCAACATTCAAACGACGGCGATCCGGGATGGGGACGAATATGTGATCAATGGGCAAAAAACATTTATCACCAACGGAATTTCGGCCGATCTGGTCCTGGTCGCGGTGAAAACCGATCCGATGGCACAGCCCAAACACAAGGGCATCAGCCTGATCTTGGTGGAACGGGGGACACCGGGATTTTTCCGGGGGAAAAAGTTGAATAAAATCGGGCTTCACTGCCAAGATACCGCGGAGCTCATTTTTGACGAATGCCGGGTCCCCGCCGCTAACTTGCTGGGAAAAGAGGGACATGGGTTTCAGTACATGATGGAAAAGTTGCAGCAAGAGAGGCTGTTGGTGGCGATTTGTGCCCAGGTGGCGGCGGAAGAGATGCTCAGGATGACGATCGATTATGTGAAGACGCGCCAGGCGTTCGGCCGGCCGATCAGCCAATTTCAAAACACACAGTTTAAGGTTGCCGAAATGGCTACGGAGATCGAGATCGGACGGGCGTTTCTCGATCAATTGATCGCACGCCATATCGCGGGTAAGGAGATGGTGACCCAAGTGTCGATGGCCAAATGGTGGCAGACGGAAATGGCTAAACGGGTGGCCGCCCAGTGTCTGCAGCTCCACGGCGGATACGGGTACATGGAGGAGTATCCGATTGCCCGCAGATACCGCGATATTCCGGTTGCCGCCATCTATGCGGGAACCAATGAAATCATGAAAACCATCATCGCTAAAAACATGGGTTTATAAGAGGCGAAGGAGGGATCGCCGGAGTGCAGTTGCCGCTTTCATCGGTTCGGGTGCTCGACCTGACGCGTCTGTTGCCGGGCCCGTACTGTACCATGCTGCTGGCTGATTTCGGTGCAGAGGTGATTAAGATCGAAGAACCCGGGTTGGGGGATTACGCCAGATGGTATGAGCCGGGGTGGGGGAAGGAAAGTGCTCTTTTTGCCTCGCTGAACCGCAATAAAAAAAGCGTTACCCTCAATCTGAAATCGGAGCAAGGAACGATGATTTTCAAGAAGATGGTTGAGCGCGCGGATGTCGTGGTGGAATCCTTTCGTCCGGGCACGATGGAGCGCCTTGGATTGGGATATGAGACGCTGAAGGACATCAATCCCGGTCTGATCTATTGCGCCGTTACCGGCTACGGTCAGGACGGCCCTTATGCCGATCAAGCCGGACATGATATCAATTACCTCAGCTACGCCGGACTCATGGACTTGCAAGGAGAAAAAGGCGGGAAGCCGACCCTGCCGGCGGTGCAAATTGCCGACATCGGAGGCGGGGCCATGATGGCGGTCACGGGCATCCTGTTGGCCTTGTTGGCCCGTCATCAGACCGGCAAGGGGCAGCAGGTGGACATTTCCATGTTGGATGGGGTTGTATCCTGGATGCAGACGTTTCTCCCGCATTATTTGGCTACCGGCCAGGAGCTGCGCCGGGGTGAGCTGACCTTGTCCGGAGGGCTGGCGTGCTACGGAGTTTATGAAACGGCGGATCAGCGTTACCTGGCGGTGGGGGCACTGGAGCCGAAATTTTGGGCAGCTTTTTGCCGCGGAATCGGCAGGGAAGATTTGATTCCGCGTTTACAGGCACCGCCGGAGGAACAAGAGGAAATGAAAAAAATCATTGCTTCGATCGTCAAGCAGCGGTCGTTAACGGATTGGATGAACGTTTTTGCCGGAACAGACGCCTGCGTGTCACCGGTTTTAACCGTGGCCGAAATGGTGAATGACCCGCAAGTGGTCCATCGGCAGATGATCGTGGACAAGGAGCATCCCGCATTTGGAACTGTCCGGCTTCCGGGAACTCCGATCAAAATGTCGGAAGCGGCGGGTTCGATTCGCTCGTTTGCCCCTTCGTTAGGGGAACACAATCGGGAATATTTGAAGGAACTGGGGTACAGGGATGAAGAAATCATTCGGTTGAAAGAGGAGAATATCATTTAAGAGGAATAGAAAAGGGGAGATGGGTGTGAGGGAAGCGGTAATTGTGGAAGCGGTGAGAACTCCGATCGGGCGGCGAAACGGCGTCTTGAGCGGCATTCGTCCGGATGAACTGGCGGCCATGGTGCTCGCAGCGGTGGTGGATCGAGCCGGGATTTCCCCCGGGTTGGTGGAAGACGTGATCATGGGATGTGTGTCCCAGGTGGGGGAACAGGCGGTCAACATCGGGAGAATCGCGGCACTGATCGCCGGCTATCCGGAAGAGGTGCCCGGCACGACCATCGACCGGCAGTGCGGTTCCAGTCAGCAGGCCGTTCATTTCGCCGCCCAGGCAATCATCAGCGGGGATATGGATGTGGTCGTGGCAGCGGGAGTGGAAAGTATGTCCCGTGTTCCCATGTTTTCCAGCATGCAGGGAGCCAGCTTCAGCGAGAAGCTGACCTCCCGGTATGAAATCATCAACCAGGGACTGTCGGCGGAACGGATTGCGGCGAAATGGGGGTTCAGCCGGTCGCAATTGGATGAATTTTCCCTCAGGAGCCATGAAAAAGCATTGCAGGCGCAGAAAGAGGGGCGTTTTCAAAGAGAGATTTTGCCGGTGGAAGTGATGCTTCCGGACAAAGGGAAAGTGACAGTGGACAAAGATGAGGGGCCGAGAGAGGATACTTCACTTGATAAGCTGGCGGCTCTTTCCCCGTCGTTTATGGAAAACGGCGTCATTCACGCGGGCAACTCGAGTCAGATCAGCGACGGTGCGGCAGCTTTGTTGTTAATGTCCCGCGATAAAGCCGAGCAGCTCGGGCTAAAGCCGCGTTTTCGTGTACTTGCCCGCGCCGTGGTGGGATCGGACCCGACGCTGATGCTCACCGGACCGATCCCTGCCACGAAAAAAGTGCTGAAACAGGCGGGATTGCAATTAAGCGATATCGACGTGTTTGAAGTGAATGAGGCGTTTGCCCCGGTCCCGCTCGCCTGGTTAAGTGAAACCGGGGCCGATCCGGATAAGCTGAATCCCAACGGGGGAGCGATTGCACTGGGCCACCCTCTCGGTGCTTCCGGAGCGCGGCTGATGACGACGATGATGTATGAGTTGGAACGGACAGGCGGACGTTACGGCTTGCAAACCATGTGTGAAGGACACGGGATGGCCAATGCGACGATCATAGAACGTTTGGATTAAGCGGAAAATGGAGCAAAGGAGGAACCGTTTGAAATGAAGATTAAAAATCGTGTGGCTTTGGTGACCGGAGGCGCATCCGGTCTGGGAGAGGCGACGGTGCGGCGGTTGGTGGCAGAGGGAGGGAAGGCGGCCATTGTCGATCTGTCGGAAGAAAAAGGAGCCAAATTGGCGGCAGAATTGGGAGATCATGCGGTCTCCTTTACAGCGGATGTGACGGATGAAGCAGCCGTTCAACAAGTAGTGAACGGGATCGAGGAACGGTTTGGGAGACTGGATATCGTGGTCAACTGCGCGGGGATTGCCGTGGCTGAAAAAGTGTTGGGCAAGAAAGGTCCTCATGCTCTTGCTTCCTTTACGAAAACAATCCAAGTGAATCTGATCGGCACGTTTAACGTGATCCGTCTGGCAGCGGAAAAGATGTCAGCCAATTCGCCGAATGAGGAAGGGGAGCGGGGAGTGATCGTGAATACCGCTTCCGTGGCCGCGTTTGACGGGCAAATCGGGCAGGCGGCCTACAGCGCATCCAAAGGAGGAGTTGTCGGGATGACGCTGCCGATCGCCAGGGAATTGGCGAGATATGGGATTCGTGTGATGACCATCGCTCCCGGACTGTTCGATACTCCCTTATTTGCCTCCCTGCCGCAGGAAGCACGGGAATCATTGGGGAGGATGGTCCCCTTTCCGCCGCGCCTGGGTCTGCCGGATGAATATGCCCGGCTGGTTCAATCCATCGTGGAAAATCCGATGCTAAACGGTGAAACGATCCGTTTGGACGGAGCGATTCGCATGCAGCCGAAATAACGCGTCTCTATGCCACCCAAGGGACTGCTGATTACCCATATGGAGTCAGCAGCCCTTTTTCAATTTCCAATTTATCCGCCCTCCGCCGCCGGTTCGTGCCCAAGCTGTTTCCTCGTCAGGCGCGGCGGTTCACGGACAGGAGACAGTTTGATTGTAACCATCGACAGCAGGAGGGGGCTTTTCGCTCATCAGCTGAGTTGAATTTCCGCCGGATTCCCTTCATAATAGAGAATAAGAATGTATGTTTGGATGTGGGTGAGCCGCTGGTGAAGAAGATATTACATTTGGATCTCGATGCGTTTTTCGCCAGTGTGGAACAGCTGGACCATCCGGAGTTGAGGGGAAAACCGGTCATTGTCGGCGGCAGGGACAAGCGCGGTGTCGTGTCTACTTGCAGCTATGAGGCCCGGGCGTATGGGGTGCGGTCAGCCATGCCCACGGCGATGGCCCGCAAGCTGTGCCCGGATGGCATTTTTTTGCCGGTAAGATATGAGCGGTACGCCGAGAAGTCTGCCGAGGTTCGCCGCATTTTTACGGCCTACAGCGATCGCTTCGAGACGGTCGGGCTGGATGAAGCCTATTTGGACGTCTCCCATTATGAAAATGCGGTTCCCGTCGCCCGTGAAATCAAGCGGCGGATTCAGGCTGAAACCGGGCTGACTTGCAGTATCGGTCTCTCGTACAACAAGTCGATGGCCAAAATTGCCAGTGATTTGAAAAAACCGGACGCGTTTGTGATCATTCGGCCGGAACAAGCCTTGGAGATATTAAAGGATTTGCCGGTGGGTACGCTGCACGGCATAGGGAAAAAATCGCGGGAACGGCTGGAGAACATCGGAGTGTTTACGGTTGGAGATTTTTGGCGCTTATCTTTGGATGAAGTGGTGCAGATGTTCGGCAAGTTTGGTTATGCCCTGTACCACCGGGCGAGAGGAAAGGATGATCGGGAGATCGTCACGGACCGTTCCCCCAAATCACATAGCCGGGAGTCCACCTTGCCTGAAGATTTGTTTGACCGGGAGTCGGTTGCAGCGGTCGCTCGGGAGTTGTTGGCCGAAGTGTGGCATGATCTGGACGGTGAAGAGATCACACCGCAGACGCTGACGCTGAAAATCAAGTACGCAGATTTCACCTTGCGTTCCAAACAACGAACGGCCCGGCCCGACACCGATTGGTCGGAGATATTGGAAGAATTGCTGGATGCGTTTGACTACGCAGCGGGCGTCCGTCTGGTGGGGGTGGGATTTTCCAATTTTGTGCAATCGCAGGCTGAAACGTACGAGCAGCTTTCATTGCCTTTGTGGCCCGTCACTTCGTCCGGTCATTCCTTTCACGCTAATGATTAAAAAAGCTTCACAATCGGGAATCCCGTTGTGAAGCTTTTTTCATGACAGTGTGGATGAGTCATGTGTTTTAGGGCGCCGGCACCGGTTCCGTTTGCCGTTTTCGTCCGAGGGTTCTTAGATACATCAGACCGCAAACCGCGGTGATTCCGGCAAACACCAGCAGCAGATTGCTGAACGGATGCGCTTCAGCCCGCCCGACAAACGGCAGAAAGCGAAAATCGAAAATGCCGATGTCAAGCAAACTGGCCACTGCTGCGGTTCCGACGGCTCCGGCGATGAAAGCGGCCAGACCGTAAAAGCCCATGCCGACCCCGATCCGGCTGGCCGGTAAGGTTTGTGTAATCGTTTCGGCCATGGATGTTTGCACAAAGGAAAACCCGATATACATCAACACGAGGACAGCGCTTGTCAACCAGATCCATTTATCGGTAAGTACGGCCAGAATGAGCAAAGATGCACCGACCAATGCAATGCCGGTGTAAAAGACGGGATGGCTGCCCTTTTTGGCTGTGAGATTCCCGGCAACCGTCCCGAAAATGACGGCACTGAATGCACCGGGGAACATCACCAGCCCGATCTCGTCGGTTGACAATCCGTGCAAGGTGTTGATCATGATCGGAACCACAAAGACGATTCCCATCACCGCACCAAACAACAGAAACCCAATCAAGACCCCGGTGCGGTATAACGGAGCCCGAAACAATTCCGGGTCCACAAACGGTTGCTCGGTGCGCCTGATGTGCAGGATAAACCAGACCGTTGCCACCAAGCTGATGAGCAGGTAAGGCCACTCGGGATTTGTGCAGAAGATGACCAGAAAAGAGATGGCTGCCCCGAGCAAAGCAGCTCCGAGCAGATCGACTTTTGCCGTTCCCTCCTTTGGTTCCTCTTTCGGCAACAGCTTGAGGAACGCGGGCAGGGAGGCGAGTGTAAATACTGGAATCAAAAACAGAAACGACCAGTGCATATAGGCAGACACAAAACCGCCGATCACCGGTCCCACGCCGACGGCAAACGAAGCGGTCGACGTAAACAGGCCGAACAGCTTCCCTCTCTGCTGCGGTGTAAAATACCTGGCGACGATCACCATCGTCAGCGCCGGAAGCGCGGAGGCTCCGGCTCCCTGAATCGCCCGGCTCAGGATGACGAACGGATACCACGCTTGCAGCACCATGCCGAGCAGCGAAGAAGAAACGTAGATCAAAATGCCGATCACGATCAGGCGGCGCAGATCATAGATGTCGGCCAGTTTGCCGAAAATGACTTGCCCCAGTCCAAATGTAATGATGAACGAAGTCACCACCCAGCTCACTTCCGAAGGCTGCAATTGGAACTGTTCGGCAATCTTCGGCGTGGATACATTAAACACGGTCTCGTTTAAAACCCCGAAAAATATCACGTATACGATTAACCACGAAAACTTTCGCAAGTCAAACTCTTGCCTTTCCTGCGGCGCAGACTCTTGGTTCATTTCAACGGCCTCCTTCTGTCCCTTTACCCCACTGACAAGATTGTCAATAGGAATGGGATACGCTCGTATGTTCGATTATACAACAATCTGTCTGCTCTTACCATCCCTGAAAAAATTAAGATATTGTGGACTTGTTCAACATTACCTTTACTTTCTGTCCGCCTATTGACCAAATGGTCAATCCGGTTTAGAATGGGAGTACAAAGCGATTGACCAGGTAGTCAATCGAGGGGGTTTTCGAACTTGAACGATTTGTACCAGCAGATTCCCGCAGAGAAGAGAGAAAAAATCCTTCAGGCAGCGATCCGTGAATTTGCCGAACGGGGGTATGATCAAGCATCCACCAATAAGATCATCCAGGAAGCTGCCATATCCAAAGGACTCTTGTTTCACTACTTTGGCAACAAGAAACAACTGTATTTGGCCACCTTTGATCATTGTGTGGCTCAGTATATGGACGAGATGGAGGAGATGATCCCTTCCCTTGTGGATTTGCCCAGCGATCTTTTCGACCGGATTCTTTATCTGAGTGAGTTTAAGTATCGTTATTTTTTGCGTCACCCTCTGGTTTACTCCTTTTTGCTCAGAGCCTACAGCGAGATTTCGAAAAAATTTCCGCGTGAAGTGGAAGAAAGGTTGCATGAATATCAAAAGATTGCCATGCCTTTCATTTTGGAGGGAATTGACCGCTCCAAATTTCGTGACGATCTGGATCTGGAGAAAGCCATGTCCCTGATCTACCTGTGTTTACATGCAATTGCTCAACGAATGGCGGAAGAAGCTTTGCAACAACCGGAAAAGGGCCTTGAACAATGGGAAGAGATGTTGAGCGATTATAAACCGATGCTTGAGATCTTTAAACATGGTGTCTACCGGACCAACGCGGAATGATCCGTCACATACGCTTTGTCCATGGGCGGAATCTTTGGTTCCGGTTGGTCGGTCAATGATGGTGAAGCTGCGGTGACCAGTGATGCGTCAACTTCTTCCTGGTAAAAAAGGGAGTGGAATGTCATGAAATATGTTTTGCATTTCGATGAGATCGACCGCCACAGCCTGCCGGTCGTTGGCGGAAAAGGAGCCAATCTGGGGGAGATGGCCCGGGCGGGGTTTCCTGTTCCTCCCGGATTTTGCCTCACCACATCGGCCTACCGCCATTTCATTGAAGCCAGTGATGAGATGGATGAATGGTTCGACTTGCTGAATCAATTGAAGCCCGAACAACTCGATGAGATCCGCTCATTGGGACAGAGAATCCGGGCTCACTTGCTCACCGTTCCGCTTGCTGAACCGATCCAATCGGCAATCATCGAGGCATGGACGAAACTGGGCAAGGATCATGCTTACGCTGTCCGTTCCAGTGCAACGGCCGAGGATTTGCCGACCGCTTCATTTGCCGGTCAACAGGAAACATATCTGAATGTGAAGGGGGAGGAACCGCTCATCGAGGCGGTCAAAAAATGCTGGGCATCCCTGTTCACGGACCGGGCGATCATTTACCGTGCCAATCACGGGTTTGACCACCGGTCTGTGTTCTTGTCTGTCGTGGTACAGCGGATGGTATTTCCTGATGTGTCCGGTATTATGTTTACGGCAGATCCGGTTACAGGGCATCGGCACACGGTTTCCATCGATGCCGGATTCGGGCTGGGCGAGGCGCTGGTTTCCGGCATTGTAACCGCCGATTTATACAAGGTGCGAGACGGCCAGATTATCCTGAAACAAATCTCCAAAAAGGAAAAAGGAATCTTCCCTCTTCCCGACGGTGGAACGGAAATCAGGGAGCTTGTGCCTGAACTTCAACAAAAACAAGCACTCCCGGATGAGAAGATCCTGGAGCTGGCCGAACTGGGCCGAAGAATTGAAAAACATTACGGTTCGGAACAGGATATCGAGTGGTGTCTGGATGGGGACCGCATCTATATCCTGCAAAGCCGGCCGATCACGTCTTTGTACCCGGTTCCGGCTGCCGGCGATCCCTATCCGCATATTTATAATTCATTCGGCCATAAACAGATGATGACGGATGTGATGAAGCCGCTCGGCATCTCCCTCTGGAGGACGTTTTTCCCTTTCGGCAAACCTTCCGTGCGCGCTGAGAGCCGGCTTTTTGTGGAAGCGGGGGGCAGGCTCTACGTCGATTACTCCTACCCCTTGTATTTGAAATCGGTTCAGCGAAAACTGCTGGAATCCACCATGCTGGACGATGACGTGCTGGCACTCAAACAAGCGGTTTCAAGGGAGGAGTTTCAGAAGGGCGCTCCCCGCAAAGGAGTGAAACGAACCGTATTCCGTGACTTTGTCCGGCCGATTTTGGGGATCCTCGCCCGGCTGATCCCCCGTTACATCCGAATCATCCGCTTTGAAGATCCGCATCAAGCCTATGAGAAAGTAACTTCCGCACTCGAGCGGAACTTGTGTGCGTTCAAAAAAGAGCTGAACCAGCGATCCGGCGCGGAACGGATCCGGTTGATCCAGAAACACGCCGGCCGTGATTTGTTCAGCTCGCTGGAGGAATCACTCGCGTACTTATGGGCCGGATTCGGGGCACTAACCAAGATCGAGCGCTGCGTGAAAAGGTGGTTGGGCGAAGAATTGAATCCTTCCATCCACAAATCTCCGCCCGGCAATATCACCAGTGAAATGGGGCTCTTCATCGGCGATCTGGCGGATGCGGCGAGACGCTTCCCTGAAGTGGTGCAATATTTGGAGCAAGCCGAAGATCGGTCGTTTGTTGAAGGGTTGAGCAAAGTGGAGGGCGGCGAAGCTTTCAAAGCCGAGTGGGACCGGTTCATGGAAAAATTCGGGATGCGGGCTCCCGGTGAAATCGACATCACCCGCGTGCGCTTCAAGGAATCCCCGACCCTGCTCATCCCATCCATTCTCAGCCATATGAGAAGCAATGAACCCGGTGAGCACCGGGAAAAATTCAAACAGGGAGAGCAGGAAGCGCGCGAGGCCATGGAGGCATTGTTGGAACGGGTCCAAGCATTGCCGGATGGTGCCAGAAAAGCAAAGCAGCTTTCCCGCCTCCTAACCGTTTACCGCCATACGGTCGGAATCCGTGAGTTCCCCAAATACGCCATCATCCGGTATTTCGATCTGTACCGGGACGCCATTTTGGAAGAGGGCGGCATGCTTGCGGATAAAGGGATCATCCAAGAGAAGGAGGACGTCTTCTATTTGTCGCTCGATGAATTGGCGTCCCTGTTGGAAAACCGTTACGAGGGGGATGTCAGGAAGCAGATTGAGAACCGCAAGGAAAGGGAAGCGGCATACCAAAAACTCACCCCTCCGCGCGTGATGACCGGCGACGGGGAAATCATCACGCCGGAAAGAACCAATGAACATGCACCCCCGGGCGCATTAATCGGCATTCCGGTATCCGCCGGGGTTGCCGAAGGCTATGTAAAAGTGATTCGCACCCTGAAAGAAGGGACATTGAACAAAGGGGACATTCTGGTCGCTCCTTATACCGATCCGGGTTGGACGCCATTGTTTCATTCAGCGAAAGCGCTGGTGACGGAGATCGGCGGGATGATGACCCACGGCTCCGTTGTGGCCAGGGAGTACGGAATTCCGGCTGTGGTCGGTGTGGAGAATGCGACAACCATATTGAAAGACGGCCAATATGTCCGTGTTGACGGCACGAAAGGGTATGTGGAGATTTTGGATGAGAAGCGCTGATCGCCTTCGAAGGGGATGGGTGTCTGGTTAGATGAGAAAAGCTGGGGCGAATGTCCGGTCGGACATCTGTTCCAGTTTTTTTGCAGGTGAAGGTCTGTTTCGATACTGGACCACCCAATCCAAATTCCTTCAGCAATTCTTTTCATTCGTATGTAGAGCACGCATATGGTATTGGCTTTTCATCCATGGTATAATGGGCGAGGGTTTTACCTTCATTTTGGATTTTATCAGAGGACATCTTTTCTTATGGGCATTCACGCGGGCATCCATTTCATTCGCATTCGGTAATGATCGGTACAGAACATATAGGCTCAACCATTTTTTCATATTCTTGGTTGGGTTTATTTGTGCTGTGCCTTTTTTCATTCCCGACTACGAATGAATGAGGTGCTTTTTTTATGTCCAAAAGAAAACGGAAATCAAGAAATTTATGTCATCAAGCGCCGGGCAAATCCACGGTTCTGCCTGATGTGTCTGCAAATCCCCAATGGAAGCATCTGGCCGGAAATCCGGGTATGGACCGGAATGGCCCAATCGGTCCCTTTCATGAAGCGCATGGGATCAATGATGATCCCATGTGTCGGCATGCTGAATCGAACCGGTGGCCGGGGGCCCCGAAAGGCAGGGGAGGCCATATGAAAAAAATCGACCTTGCCAGGAGTGTCATCCGGAGTCACAGTCATCTTTTCATGTGTCCCCTGTGCGGTGCAACGATGAATATGAACGGGTCAAACAGTCTGATCTGTTCCAACCGTCACTGCTTTGATTTATCCAGATCCGGATCTATCCACTTGCTTTCAAACCCGGTGAAACGAACCAAATACGATAAACAGATGTTCGAATCCAGACTTGCCGTTAACAAAAGCGGCTTCTTTGCCAACATGGCGGAGACGATCCATCATCTCGTAAGCTGTGCATCTACGAACACAAATGCGAAGTGTATCCGCGTATTGGACGCCGGGTGCGGGGAGGGTTCCCATTTGGCGGATTTGGTAAAGAACTTGGGCTCGACGGGTTCCGGGGTGTTGGGAGTCGGCATGGATCTTTCCAAAGACGGGGTCCGGATCGCTGCCAGAGAATACCCCGGCCTGATTTGGTGCGTGGCGGATTTGGCCCGCAGTCCATTCAAAGACCAACAATTCGATGTCATCCTGAACATCTTTTCACCATCGAATTATTCGGAATTTGCCCGAATCCTTCATGATGACGGGATATTGATGAAGATCGTTCCGGGCAGAGACTATCTGAAGGAATTGAGAAGGGTGTTCCATGGGCAGGCACACAAACAAACCTATTCAAATGAACAGGTGCTCACGCATTTCAGCAAGCACTTCCAACCGGTGAAAAACCGGCAGATCAAATATGTGAACAGGATCGATCCGTCAGAGTTGAAGGATCTGATTCACATGACTCCGCTGTCCTGGGGAACAAAGGAAGAAAATATTCAAAAAGCCCTTCAGTCAGATATTTTTTCTGTAACCGTAGATGTCACGGTCGTGGTTGGTAAAAAGAGTAGAAGCATCTAAAATGAGGCGGCCAAGTCCGCTGGTTGTTCCCGTATTCGCCATTCCGTGCCATTCCGGGATGTTGAACGTTTTTGCGAAAATATTACAAGAAAAACATGCAGCCCGTTCTGGAGCTGCATGTTTTTCTTGGCGGCTTATCTTCCGATAAATTCTTGTACCCAGTAGTTTCCGTCTTTTACATAGCCCACACCGATGTAATTGAAGTTTTTACTCAGGATATTTTGACGGTGTCCTTTGCTGTTCATCCAGTCATTGACCACTTCTTGCGGAGTGCGTTGTCCCATGGCAATATTTTCACCTGCGGCATTGTACCGGATGCCGTACCGATCCATCATTTGGAACGGGGAGCCGTAGGTGGGGCTGTTGTGGCTGAAATAGTTGTTGTCATGCATGTCCTGTGCTTTGTCAC
Organism: Lihuaxuella thermophila; assembly: GCF_900110165.1. Lineage (GTDB taxonomy): Bacteria > Bacillota > Bacilli > Thermoactinomycetales > Thermoactinomycetaceae > Lihuaxuella > Lihuaxuella thermophila. The sequence goes on along the minus strand of NZ_FOCQ01000007.1, from coordinate 10,783 downwards.
GCGCCATTTTGCTCAGTTGCAGGTCTACTTTCAGGGCAGGCAGTCCGTATTTGGCCCGCTCTTGGTTGGTAAGGTCAATCACCTGTTTTTCAAATTCACTCAGCGCGTAGTCGGTTTGAGTCTTGTTGGATGATCCGGGCTGAGGAACAGGTTGTTTCCGGGGTTGATTCGCTGGTTTTTGTTTTTTGGGCTTGGGTTGCTTGCGTTTTTCTTTTGGTTTGGCCGGTTTAGACTGAACCGACGGTTGCCCTGCTTTACTATGTTCCACGACATCCAGCTGAATGCCGCATTGTTCAAGAAGTTGATCAAGTTTTAAATCCTTCAAAACTTCTTGAATAGAGTAAGTATTGAGAGAGGAATCTGGCTGATTGGCCGTGGCCGGTTCTCCCTTGTCCGCAGCAAACGTACTCAGCGGGCTTGTCACCGCCAGCGCTCCCGCAATTGCCAGTGAAGTCAAAAAACGATGTTTTTTCACAGAATCACCCTCCTGTAGAAGTTTTGGCCCAACCAATCCGGTGAACCTGACTCTATTAAGAGGATAACATAAGATGAGAGTGGATTTAGTAGAAAAAGTTGGGAATAAAAGAATAAAATATGGAAATAGGTTGCGAACTTCAGAGTGGATGCATGTTTGGCTGCAATATATTTAAGAGAATTTGCCAAGAACCGCTGTGAATAGAAAAACCCCTGCCCTCATGAGGCAAGGATTTCCGGAGAATGGCTGATTTGTAACGTTAAAGGCGGATTTTGAGTGTAAAGAGGAAAAATGGTTATGATGCAAGTTTCAATTTTTCCCCATAGGTGATGAAGTGTAACAATGGAAACCGGCTTGAATCCCCTGTTCTCACTTCAACTGAATCCGCAGCAGACGGTCGTCTTTGTCGCGCGGACTGCCACGGCCGTCCGTATTGTTGGTAAGGACATATGCGACGCCGTCTTCGATATAAATGTCACGTAAACGCCCTTCACCTTCAAAAATCGTTTCCGCCTTCTTCGTAGACAGCGAAAACTTTAAAATTTGCTGTCCTCTCAGCCCGGCTGCATAGACTGCATCCTTATATACGGATATACCCGAAGGAGCCCAGGTGTCATCACCGGAATGATAAAGCGGGACCAGCATGTTTGCTTTCTGTTCGTCACCGATGATCTCCGGCCACCCGTAATTTTTCCCCTTCTCGATCCGGTTGAGTTCATCATGTCCGCCGGGGATGGAACTGGGCCCGTGCTCGGAACTGTACAGCACGCCATCCGTTGACCAGCTCAGCCCTTGAGGGTTGCGGTGGCCGTAACTGTACACATACGAATGCGGAAACGGATTGTCCGGGGGAACTTTTCCGTCCAGCGTCATGCGCAGAATTTTGCCGTGCCATGTCTGAAGATCTTGTGCTTTCTCCTCTTCCCCGGCATCTCCGGTCGTTACGTATAGATGTTGATCCGGCCCGATCTTGATCCGACCGCCGTTATGAAAACGGGATCCCGGAATCTTTTCCAGCAACGCCCTCTGTTCGACCCAGCCCCGATCCGTTTCCGTGACGAGAACCAGCCTGTTCCATACCTCTCCATCTTCCAGATACGTATGGTAAACATAAGCATTGGCCGTCTGGTGAAAATCGGGAGACAACGCCAAACCCAGCAACCCGCCTTCCCCTTCATGATATACTGCTTTCGTCAGGATCACTTTTTTGCGCTCCTGCCTGCCCTCCTGCACTTTGACGATATTTCCGGGACGTTCGGTAATATAAAACGTACTGCCGGCTTTCGCGATCGACCATGGGATTTGTAAATCACTTGCCAGAATGGTAGATGGGTGCTCCGTTTCCGTGACTGGTTGATCTTTGGAGAATGGGGTACAACCTGCTGCTGACAGGATCAACAGGGAAAAGAGAAAGGAAAGAAGTAGTTTTCGTATCATCTATTTGACTCCTTTTATATGAATTTTGCCAAATGTATATAAATATTGTAGTTCATTTGTATGAGGATGGGGAACTGTATGAGGTTCATTTGAAACCCGTAGGGAACATGATCCCAATAACCTGATCCGCAGTGGTAATTTGTCTGCTGGTTTTTTGTTGGAGGGAACAGATGATGAAGGTGATATGATTGAGATCGGATATCAAGAGATTATCGAATGGCTTCAATGTTTTGAAACGTCCTGATGAATGGGAAATAGTTGAACAGAGTATTGATCATGCTTCGCGGCTTTTTAAATCGATACCAACTTATAAATTATTCAATGGCAGAAATATGGAGAAGACCATTATGAGAATTAAAAGGATACTAGAAGGTAAATTGTAATCAAATTCCGATAAAGGACAGTGGTTCGGTATGGGAGGAAGAATCCCGGAAGAGATCGTTGAACAAATACGGGCACATTTTGATATTTTGGACGTGGTTCAACGTTATGTGCATTTAAAAAAGAGCGGGAGGAATTATCTGGGATTATGTCCTTTTCATTCAGAAAAGACACCCTCTTTTTCCGTTTCCCCTGAAAAGCAACTCTACTATTGTTTTGGTTGTGGTACAGGTGGGGATACCATTAAATTTATCATGGAGATCGAGCAGATGACCTTTGCAGAAGCGGTCAGGCATCTGGCGGATCAAGCCGGCATTCAAGTTCCCGAATCAGAACCATCGTTCAGTGATCAGAAAGAAGATGAACGGCAGCAGATGCGAAATGCCTTGGATCTCGCTGCGAAGTTGTATCACTATGTACTGACGTCAACAGAATTTGGCAAAAGAGCACGACGTTACGTTCAAGAACGCCGGATTTTGCCCGAAACGGTTAAAGAGTTTCAAATTGGATACGCCCCGGATTCGTATGAGTTTCTCCTCTCTTTTATGAAGAAAAGAGGCTTTGATGAGGAATTACTCGAGAAGGCCGGGTTAATTGCTTCACGCGAAACAGGATCGAAAAGATATTTTGACCGCTTTCGTGACCGGGTCATGTTTCCCATTCATGATTCCCAGGGAAGGGTGATCGGTTTCGGCGGCCGTTTGATTGGCGATATGGGCCCTAAATACTTAAACAGTCCGGAAACTTCGTTATTCCATAAAGGCCATCATCTATTTAACCTCCATCGTGCCCGGTCGCCAATTCGCAAAGAGCAGCAAGCGATTCTGTTTGAAGGGACGATTGATGTCATAGCTGCCTGGCAAGCAGGTATTCAAACGGTAATCGCCACACTCGGAACAGCCCTGACGGAAGAACAAGCAAGGCTGATTAAGCGCAATACGGATACAGTCATCATCTGTTATGATGCAGACCAGGCAGGTCAGTCGGCAGCCTTAAAAGCACTGGATCTATTAAAAAATCAAGGTTGCACGGTAAAAGTGGCCCAAATGCCGGCCGGTTTAGACCCGGATGATTATATTCGCCGTTATGGCGGAGAAGCTTTTAAAGAAGAAATCCTGGCAGGGGCACTTCCCTACACTTCATTTAAACTGGAAAGTCTGAAAAAAGTATACAATCTGCAAGACGAAGATCAAAGAATGAAGTATCTGACGGAAGCGATTGATGTCATTACTGATCTGCCGCTGGCGATTGAACAGGACCATTATTTGCGAAGGTTGGCGGAAGAGTTTCGATTATCCCTCGATGCATTGAAAGAAGAACAGAGAAAGTGGAAAATACGGAAAAAGAGAGAGGCAAAAAGGGATCAGGAACAAGTCAAGCGGAATCATGGGAATCTGGAATCTGACAAACAAATGAGTCGCAGATCGGGTCCATATTCAGTTGCAGAGAAATCAGAAATGATGCTGGTTGCTCATATGATGAGAGATCAAGCGATTACAAAGTGGGTGAAAAATGTGCTGGGTGCTGACTTTCATACAGAGGTTTATGCTGCTTTGGCTGCCTACTTATATGCTTACTATGATCAAGGGAATCCAGCCGATGCAGGACGGTTTATCAGTACCCTTCCTGATCCGTCTTTGGTTGCCAAAGCAAGTGAATTAGCCATGATCGAAGTGCCCGATGAGATTTCCGAAAAAGCATTAAAAGAATATGTCCGGCATATACGTAACTTCGCTGTACTGAAGGAGATCGAGGAAAAAGAGAAATTGGTAAGGAAATTGTCTGTGCAAGATCCCGTCAAAGCGGCACAGTTGTCAGCGGAGATTTTGCAACTGAAAAGGAAAGTGCATGTGAGGAAAAGGAACTCTAGGAAAAAAGGGTTCCTTTATTGTTTAATGCGGATGGTGTTGTGATTTGACGGTGGGAACTTGGAAAACACCCTGTCATTTTGAGGTGAATTCACCAATCAACCTATGGCTTACCTATGAACGCTAAAAGCTGTATCACCAAAAAAAGTAATCCCATTTGGAATAGAATCAATCGGAAAGATTACAGGAAGAGTGGTAATCCAACTGAACGATGTCTTCTTATTGACACTTTGGCTCAAAACATAAAAAAGCTGAAGGAGTATAGATACGGTCGGAATGGTATGGATATTAAGAGAGATACGAAGGAAAAGAGGAAGAACCATCGTTTTGGCGAAACGAGGCGACAGTTGACATAAAATCACGGAATAACACGAATAAACAAATATCAAAAGTCTGCACAGTGCAGCTATTATATGTAAGGGTATGACAAAAAGGGAGTACCTTTTTTATATAATTGATGTGTAAGTTAAACAAGGAATGAATTGATTCATGTGAATGGCATACCAGCACTTATTTATCGTTGTAATATATTTTCAAAAAGCATACTATCTGTAATAATTAAATTAGATGATTTGTAATGGTTTTTGTTCATATAATTACATGAAAAATACTTTATGCAGAAAGTTAAGTAATAATTATAGAAGGTGATTGAATGAAAATCTTAGCAAGGATAATTAACAAAATAAATAAATCAATTCATCCGATTTTTGATATTCTATTAGATTCAATAATTAATTCCGATTATAATAGAAAGGTTATTCTTCTTCCTAGAAGGTATGACATAGTTGCATGGACAGCTCTATGGTATGCTGCGTTTCAATTGCTTAATAAAAGTGAGAACACAGATTATAATAATCTGTCATTTGAAAAAGGACAAAAGGTTCTATTTAACGGCGTAGTATGTAAATTTGTTTCCATTGATCTAGAGGCAAAAACAATCAGTTTATCTGTTAAAACTTCTAAAAAATCAGAGGTAACACACACAGTACCTTTAAGCAAAGTTGCTAAGCTGCTTCCGGTAGGTCCTGAAGTTCCTTTAACTATTACTAAATCCTGGCTAGCTAACATTGAACCGATTGATAATCCTTTGGTCGCTGATATCAGTTCTTCTATTGACATAGCTGTTATTACAAACTCAAACCTTTTTAACACTGCTTACGAAAAAATTAAAAAAACATATAATGAAGTCTACAGTTTAATAAACTGTGCAAAGTTAAATAATGACGGTGAGCTTACGTCTTTAGACAATAAATATGGTACGGGTATTCCGGCATGCTTGCTATCCAGTGATGTTTTCCGCTTATATAACTTTATTGATTCATATGATATCTTACCAGAGTATATTCTTATTGATGGAAGTAAACATGTATTAGATGATATGTCTCAGTTTCAAGAAATGATTTTAGAGAAGGAAATTCCAACAACTGTTTTCATAGAGCATAATGAATATAGGAACATCAAAAATTTTAGAGATCTTGGATTTCAAATAATTAAGGAAGAACAGTGGAATTCGAATTTACAATTAAGTAGTAGGACACATTTTAATTATATTAATCATATGTTCCGAACAGCAGATAACCTTAATATCTCGCCTGTGGTATTCCCGAACAATAATCTACTTAAGGCGTTCTCAATGCTAAAAGACTTTTTCTCAATATATCGACACGCTGGAAATAAAATCGGAGAAATCTGGAATGAAATGTTCTATGATCTCTATCTTACTGCTTTATCTGTAATCCAAACCGAACAGAATATAAATGATAGAACACAGGAACTTACTCGTTTGTTTGGAAATCACAGTAGTTATTATACTCTTATCTCAGCACAAAAGTTAATTAATGAAGAGAAACAAAGGCTGAAAAATCAAAATGAAAAAGCCCAATATATAAGAGACTTTATCAAAACTCAAGCTGGCGTTAAAACAGCAGTTGTAGTTAAAAATGACTACGAATTGAAAAAATGTTGGGATTATTGGCGTGATGTTTTAAAAAACAACTTGAAATATGTTGAGATTGTGACACCCAGAGCTTTTCTCAAAGGTTACAAACCATATGAGAAAATAATTATTACGGGGTATTTGGGACGAAAAAGTTTGAATCAGATAATTAGGTCTTATTCTTGTGACGACATTTATGTATTGCTTTGGGAACATGAAATGAAAAACTATTTCACATCATATTTAAAGAGTTTTAACAAAACACTTTCTAATAACCGTATCGTACAACAAAAGACTGACCTGCTATCTGTTTCTCTAACCCCGAGTGAGATACAACTAATTAATAAAATGGAACCAGATAAAATAGAGTTCAGGTTAAATTATAATTTGTATAGAAACTTTGTTGCAACAAAAAATGATTCGAATGTTGATGAAGCTATATTAATCGAGTTTGAAGGTGGCTTTTATGGATTTTTTACACCTTCATACCCTTTTTATAAGATTTCCTCTTCTCAAATAAATAAGGGTGAAATAAACACTAATATGCTCTCAAAGACAGATGCGAAAGGCTTGGAAGATGGAGATCGTGTCATCTATATAAGATCTAGTTCTGAGAAAATTAGAGAAATTGTTGACCAAGAGCTTAAAGAAAATAACTATTTTTATCTAAGGGAGACGGCAGAGCTCTGGCAAAGAGCTCTGAGAACCAAGTATAGAGAGAAACATGGAAACTTTGATGAGCTGTACAGGGTACTTAAAAGACATGGATTGAAACGAAACAAAATCACTGTTAAAAACTGGTTGAACAGGGGGGTGATTGGACCGGCCAATCTTGATGATATTGATATAATTGCGAATGCAACCGATTATCAGCCTCTTAAAAATAGTCTCCTTCAAGTTAAAGATTCCATCTTAAGATTAAGGTCTGCTCATATCCAGGCATTCAGCATTCTTGAAAATGAGATCCTGCAAAATATTAATGATTCATATAACCAAATAGCCAGTGGTATTGAAATTGATTACAGGAGAAAACTATATCAAAGTCTGGTTGTAAAGAGATTTTCTAAAAAATTACTTAAAGTAAAAAAAGCTCATGTAAATAAGATTTACGAAGGCAAGGAGAGTTATTTATGGCAAGGATGATACCGAACTTCTATGAGAAGGATTTAAAAAGTCGTGGAGAAAAAGAGCTATTTGAAGCTTTTAGAGATACTTCAGGAACAGAAGATTGGATTGTGCTTCATTCATTAGGTATTATCCGTCATGTGAAGAGAATGTTTGGAGAAATCGATTTTGTTGTATTAGCTCCAAACCTTGGGGTTTTCTGTCTGGAGGTAAAATCCGGCCATGTAAAAAGAAAAGATGGTGTCTGGCACTTCACAAATAAAAAAGGCAGGACTTTTCAAAAAACGGTAGGGCCTTTCGAGCAAGCTCGGGACGGAATGTTTAGTTTAATTAAAGCAGTAAAGAATCGTTTTGGTCGTGGCTCCAGATTGGGTAATTTGCTTTTTGGATATGGTGTTATGTTCACTGATATTGAATTTAAAGCAAGCGGTCCTGATCAAGAGCAATGGTTAGTTTTTGACCTTAAAAGCAAAGACAGACCCATTACTAATTACATTCAGAGTCTGCATGAAAAAACAAAAGAACAAACCCAACAAAAGGGTGCGCACAGAATTTTACCTAACAAAAAAGACATTGAACAGCTGGTTTCTTTTTTAAGGAAGGACTTTGATTTTATTATTCCTTACTGGTATAAGGAACAACTAGTTGAAAATGAAATCATAAGGCTTACTGAAGAACAGTATTATTGTTTGGATGGAATGCAAAACAATAAAAGAACTCTATTTGAAGGAGGTGCAGGTACTGGAAAAACAATGTTGGCTACTGAATCTGCCAGACGAAGTGCTTTGAACAACAAAAAAACACTGTTTTTATGCTTTAATAACCTTCTTGCGGATGAATTAAAGAAAAAGTTTAAGGGACAAGAACTGGTAAAAGTATCTACCTTTCACGGGTTGTTGCGAAGTCTTTGTAATCAAGATCAGTTGGACGAGAGTCAAAAAGATTTTTATACAGACATACTACCAGAAAAGGCCTTTGAAACTCTTGTTGAAAATGGTTGTGAGCTTTTTGACAAATTAATCATTGATGAAGGCCAAGATTTGATACGAAAAAAATATTTAGACGTATTGGATTTGTTGTTGAAGGGCGGTTTTAGAGAAGGTGAATGGCAAATTTTCTGTGACCTTAAGCACCAAGCTATTTATACCCGCGACTCAAGAGAAAAAATGTTAGACTTGCTGGCTAAAGAGAGTCAATTTTCATCGTTTAAATTAATGAAAAACTGTAGGAATACTAAATACATTGCCGAACATGCCTTGATACTATCAAATGCGGGAAAGGAAGCTTATTCTGTTAGTGATATTGAAGGACCTCCGGTAGATTATATTTTTTATGATAATGAGAAAGATATGCATAAGAAAGTATTGGATGTGTTAAAAAAGTTGAAAGGTGAGGGAGTGAATAGTGATTCCATAACTTTATTGTCACCTTACAAGTTAAAACGATCGGGACTATCCACCTTCTCTCAACGCATATTTAGAATTCATGATCTGACTGGAAGAAAGCCAATACCAGAAGGGAGTCTGGGCTTTAGTACGATTCACTCCTACAAGGGGCTGGAGAATACCTACATTATACTTGTTGATATTGACGATCTTGAGACAGCAAAGATCCAGGAGCTTTTATATGTGGGGATGACAAGAGCAAAACTTGGACTGTATGTGTTTATTAAATCAAATCTAAAGGAACGCTGGCAAAGCTTATTAGTAAGGAGGATTCTTAATGAGAAATCACATCATTGATTTTCTAAAAAAAGAACTGATCGGTCCTGATCCGATACCACCTTATGTACAGCCAAATGGTGAAGAAGTTCTGTTTGATTTACCACGACAAAGATATGGAGCAGGTATTCTATATCCACAGCAATATACGCTTGAGAATACTGAAAAACTATCAGAAGAGGAAAAAAACATTGTCGAATCAAATAAAGGAATCGAAGATGTTGAGGAAGTACTTGACAGAACAAAGATAGATACTCACGGCAATTATGATGAAGATAGAGAGCAAGAAGGATTTGAAGAAGTTGTTAATTTGACAAATGCTTATTTTCCGTCTGCTATTGGGGTGAGTTGTTTCGTTGAAATCCCTGAGAAAGGATTTTCTGTTCAGGTTAAAGCAGGACGTTATAAATTTGACGAATTTATTTATAAAGATGAAAATCAGGACGAAAAGAAACGAAAAGCTTATTTACGAGAATGTATAAATGAAATCATACATATAAAAGCTGAAGAAATTCCTCCATTGCCGAAACAAAATCTAAAAAAACCTATTCAGGTAAAAGAAAAGGATACGGGTTTGGTTCTATATATTACCAATAGGTCTGTTTTTAGAGGAGATTTAGATAAAAAATGTCTGTTGACTTTTTCCCTTGTCAACGAGTTGCTAGGGAATGAGGGGTCGTTTCATGATAGTGAAAAGTGTTTCTTTCAGGTCGAGATGAAGATTAGATCAAGGGATGGGAAAGCATGTTTTTTGCCATATCCAGAAAAAAAATATATACAGAATGAAGACGACAAGATAAATAAACTGTTGTATCGAAACTATATGAGTTATGCGATTGGTCATGGATGTTCTGCTTACTGGGAAGAAAGCACCATTGGTAGAGCCAAAAGTGTGGAAACCCGTATCATCCCCGACTTTGAAATGAAGCCCATTCTACCAGCCAAGTTAGACAATGTGGAATTAAGTATGTTCAATCTCAGTGATTACGGAGATTTTAACGACGGAATAAGAAATTTGGAGCTTCTTTGCTCGCATTATGAAGAATGGATTAGGCAACAGGAAAAGCGTATCCATTCTCTTGATACAAAATTACAAGATACCGCTTCAAAACAAATCAAAAATTGTTTTCGCTGCCTAGAACGCATAAGGGATGGAATCCAACTCCTCCAAATAGATGAAAAGGTTCAACAGGCATTTCAATATATGAACAGAGCTATGTTGTCCCAGCAGTTAAGATATTCACTACCTTTACGAAAATGGTATGAAAACAAATCCACAGTAATTAAACCTTTTCGTAATATTGATTTGTTTAACAAAAATACCTGGCCACGGTCGGATCTGGGACATTGGCGTCCATTTCAGATAGCCTTTATTCTAATGAATTTAAAATCCATGGCTTTGCCGGAATCAAAAGAAAGGGATATAGTGGATATTATCTGGTTTCCAACAGGTGGAGGAAAAACGGAAGCTTATTTGGGTTTAAGCGCATTTTCAATATTTTTGAGAAGATTGAAAGATCCCCTCGATTCAGGTACGTCAGTCTTAATGCGTTACACTCTTCGCCTGTTGACTACACAGCAATTTCAGCGAGCAGCAGCTTTAATTACAGCTTGCGAAGAAATTAGACAGGATTGCCCTGACATTTTGGGATCGGACCGCATTACTATTGGTTTATGGGTTGGAGATAGTCTTTCTCCCAATACACGTCAGGATGCAAAAAATATTCTTTCGAAGATGGGACAAATATAGCGCCCCAATTTAAAATGCGACGGTTAGATGTGTAGAGCTCTCCGGTTTTGATAGAATTCTGCTTAAGGAGGAACCGGAGATGAAACGTCG
>NZ_FOCQ01000010.1 GCF_900110165.1 Lihuaxuella thermophila | reverse complement strand
CCTGAGCCAGGATCAAACTCTCCATCAAAGTTTGACTGCTCAAAAAGAATCAACAGGTCGTGTGTCACTCTTTAGTTTTCAAGGAACACTTTCTTTCTTTTTTCGTTACCAACCGCTCTCGCGGCGACAAGATACATCTTATCACACCCGCAAGATCGTGTCAACAACTTTTTTCTTGTTTGTTTGCTGCCTCCCTCCTTGCGGGAGACAAGTTGTCGCATCAGCGACGTTGATTAATATAACATGGTCTCTCAATATAAGTCAACACTTTTTTTTACTTTGTTCTTCTCCAATTCCTATCCAGTTCTTCCATACTGATGCCCAGCACTTCCCGAACGGCCTCCCCGGTTTTCTCGTTCAACAACCGAAGTTTTTGGCTGCTGTCTACATCGACGGGGGGACTTTTTCTCAATACGGAGAAAACCTTCTGTATTTGTTGATCCCCATAGGTTTCAATCAAATATGAAAACAGCCGGTAGCAAGTTTGATAGTATCGGGCCGCTTCGCGAGGGGACAATCGTTCCAAGTTGGTATGCTCCAATTCGGATACGGACATCATCTGCTCCGTATCCCATTCCAGCGAATATCCGTCATGCAATCCCGGCAGCAGGTGTAGTTCGTAGTACATCGCAGCACCTTCCTGCAACCAGTAAGCCGCATTATCATTGGTCAGCTCGCTAACCATCTGATGTGTCAGTTCATGAACCAGCCCTGAGGCAAACACGGCGGAATTGGGCAACCCGCCGATCAACTTAATGGATTCGCCTGCTTCGTGCCAGCCTCCCGCCCATGAAGGGAGAGAAGGTTTGACCGATTGGCGGAACAACTCGGGATCGTGATACAGCTTCACTTCGATCCGGGCCGGTGACCAATCAAATCTCTGTTTGAAGACATATACCGCTTTGTTCAAGGTGTCCAGGGCAATATGCGCCTGGTCTTCCAATGAAGAATCCGAATAATAAACGGTTATAAAATCACTTGGCAACTGTTTAAACGCCAAATCCGCATCCTTCCATCCTTGCCGGGTCCTCAGGAATAATAGCGGAAATTTCACGGCATACATCTTTCCGTTTTTCGTATACGACTGATGGACCCAAACGCACATTTGATCTTTGTTCAGCGGTACTACTGACAAAACTTTCAAGCGAAAAGAACCTGCATCGATGTATTGAACAGCATCCTGAAACCACCTTTTTTGCTCCTGGATATACATCTTCTTCGCAGGGTCAAGAAGCCTTAGGTAGGACCGCCACTTTCTTTGATTAACGGCTTGTTCTTTTTGTTTTACCAACTCACGAACCATCTTCTCATCGGAATCGGGACGGGCAGCCATTTCCGCATACGCTTCTGCAAGCCAAATCTGCTGGCTGATTCCCGATATGAGAAGAAGGATACAAAGATGAATCAGTCCGCGTCTTAACAAGTTCCATTTTCCTCCTCTCGGCAACACCTTTTTCTATTTTGAGAAAACAACCGGAAAATATACGGATCAGGAAGGGATTCGGGATGATAAGGAGCTGACAGCCGGTTATAACCCGGGATGAAGCGGATCACCTGTTTGAGCGACAGCGAGTTTGATCACGGCTGAAGCGAGGGGCGAGCGGATAGTTTTTGCTTCTTTGCCGGGGTCAAGAGCGTCGGGCAACACGGCCGGCCGCCCCCCGAAGCAAATCACAGAAACACCCTTAAACAGCACACTTTCACAGAAAAAAAGAGCCTTCTCCCCGGCGATCAGCCTCGCGGGAAGAAAGCTCTTCATCTGACTTTGTTTAGTTAGATGCTCCCCAGGAATATGAATCGCAGAACAAACACAACCCCCAAAACATAAACGATCGGATGAACTTTTTTTCCCTCGCCGGCAAAAAGTTTGCACAGGGGATACAAGATAAATCCAGCCGCAATACCTGTGGCAATGCTAAACGATAAAGGCATCATCACGATGGTTAAAAACGAGGGAACTGCCTCTGAGAAGGATTCCCATTCGATTTTCTTCAAGTTGCTCGCCATGAGCACTCCGACGATAATCAGTGCCGGCGAAGTGATGGCCGCGACAGAAGCAAACGTTTCGACCAGCGGGAAGAAGAACAACGCACCTGCAAAACAAACGGCTGTCGTGACAGAAGTCATGCCTGTCCGACCGCCTGAAGCCACGCCTGCTGAAGATTCGATATACGAAGTGACCGTGGATGTACCCAAAACGGCACCTGTCATGGTGGCAATCGAATCCGTAATCAGCGCGCGCCCGGCACGGGGCAGCTTGTTATCCTTTAAGAGCCCGGCCTGGCTGGTGACTCCCACCAATGTACCGGCATTGTCAAACAGATCTACAAACAAGAAGGAAAAAACGATCGTGATCAGTCCCAAGTCGAAAGCGCCGGCAATGTCCAATTGAAAAAAGGTTGGAGCCAGGCTTGGGGGCAGGTCGAAGATTTTTACCGGAACTTTTACTTGTCCGGTGATCATTCCCGCAACCGCAGTTACCACCATTCCGATAAAAATGGCACCTTTGATCCTGCGAATCATCAAAAACAGGGTAACGAGAAGGCCGAACAGGGTCAGCAGGATGCCCGGATGGGTGGTGATCCCCGGATTAAACGTGACAAATGTCGCTTCGGACGGAATGATGATCTGGGCGTTCTTCAGTCCGATAAAAGCGATAAATAGCCCGATTCCGGCGGAAACCGCGTATTTCAATCCCGCGGGAATGGAATTGATGATCAGTTCGCGAACCTTGGTCACCGTCAACAAAAGAAACAGTACTCCTGAAATAAATACGGCACCCAATGCGGTTTGCCACGGAACTTTCATCCCCAGGACAACCGTAAAGGCAAAGTAAGCAATTAACCCCACTCCCGGCGCCAGCGCAATGGGGTAGTTGGCCACGATCCCCATCAAGAAAGTGCCGATGGCTGCCGAGACTGCGGTTGCCACAAACACAGCTCCCAGATCCATCCCGGCTTTGCTCAAGGTTGCCGGGTTGACAACCAAAATATAAGCCATGGTAAAGAAAGTTGTAAGCCCGGCCAAGACTTCTGTTTTCAAGTTTGTCCCGTGTTCGGCGAAACCAAAATAACGAGCCAGTCGTCCGGATGTTGTTTGCGCCATGGATATTCTCTCCTGTTGTTATTATTCCCATTCAATGGTGGCCGGCGGTTTGGAGGTGATGTCATAAACAACGCGGTTTACATCTTCGACTTCATTAATGATGCGGTTGGAAATACGTTCCAACACCTCATACGGAATTCTTGCCCAATCCGCCGTCATCCCGTCGATCGAGGTAACCGCGCGAATGCCGACCGTGTAAGCATAAGTGCGAACATCCCCCATGACCCCCACGCTGCGGAAGTCGGGCAAGGTGGTGAAGTACTGCCAGATTTCACGATCCAAACCCGCTTTTTTGATCTCTTCCCTTAAGATCGCGTCAGATTCGCGGACGATGTTGAGCTTATGCTCGGTCACTTCTCCGATGACCCGAATGCCGAGACCCGGTCCGGGGAACGGCTGACGCCAGACGATCTCGTCAGGCAAGCCCAATTCTTTCCCAACCTTGCGCACTTCATCTTTGAACAGCGTGTTGAGCGGCTCGATGAGTTCCATCTTCATATCTTCCGGCAATCCGCCCACATTGTGGTGAGATTTAATGGTATGAGCCGTATCCGTTCCCGATTCAATGATGTCGGTGTACAGCGTCCCTTGTCCGAGGAATTGATGGTCGCCAAATTTGGCCGATTCCTCTTCAAAGACACGGATAAACTCATTGCCGATGATTTTTCTTTTTTGTTCCGGATCGGTGACACCGGCCAATTTCTTCAAGAAGCGGTCTTTGGCGTCGATTTTGACCACGTTCATCCGAAAATTGTCGCTGAACGTTTTCATCACGCTTTCCGCTTCACCTTTGCGCAGCAAACCGTGGTCCACAAACATACAAGTCAATTGGTCGCCGACCGCTTTGTGGATGAGAGCGGCCACTACCGAGGAATCCACACCGCCGCTGAGCGCGCACAAGACTTTGCGGTCACCTACGCGCTCCCGGATCTCCTCGACCGCGTCTTCGATAAACGTCTCCATGTTCCAGTTCCCGGAGCATTTGCATATTTCATATAAGAAGTTGCGCAGCATTTCGTTTCCGTATACGGAATGGCGAACTTCGGGATGGAATTGAACTGCATAAATTTGTCTTTCCGGATGGCTCATCGCCGCGATCGGAGCGGAATGCGTTTTGCCGTCCACCCTGAAACCTCCGGGCGGGGCCGTGACTACATCACTGTGGCTCATCCAGACCGTCTGTGTTTTATCCATGCCTTTAAACAATGGAGTTTCAGACACGATATCAAGTTCTGCTTTTCCGTATTCCCGCTTTTCGGCACGGTCTACTTTGGCGCCAAAATGATACGCAATCATTTGCATTCCATAGCAAATCCCCAAAATCGGAAGCCCGAGATTGAACACTTCGGGATCGCATTTGGGGGAATTTTCTTCATAGACGCTGTTAGGACCGCCGGAAAAGACAATCCCTTTCAGATTCATCTTTTTCAGTTCTTCAGCGGAAGTGTTGTAAGGCAATAATTCGCTGAATACACCCAGATCACGGATCCGGCGGGCGATCAATTGATTATACTGTCCTCCGAAGTCCAGGACGACAACACGTTCAAATGACTGATCCATCGCTATTCCCTCTCTTCTTCCTGTGTGATTTGCCCCGATGGCGGTCGCACGGGTGTTCAGGCCTCCCCGGACGATCCAGTTTTCATATCCAGATTGTGTCAGCCGGTGAAAGCCATAGACACGGCGAAACGGAGGATTCTGTTTCCGGCGGAGCAACACTGCACTGCATCGGAGCAAGGCGGAAAACCATTTCCGGAACGCGCTTGCGCACGAATGGACTGGTATACAAAAAAACCAGGGCCTATACCGCTTCTTTGGCGATATAGGACCCGGTTCCCCAGTTTCTTCACAATTCTGTCACATCGTATGAAGAAGCATTAGGCATCCGGCGACCTATAACACGTAGTCCGGCTGTTTACGGCAGCCGGGTAGAAACGTTCAGGCCATATCCCTGAATATATACGAGTCTAGATCAACCAGAAAATATCATACCAGAGCCGTTCTGAAGCGGTCAAGGACGATGCTTTTTTAGCATTACTTTCCAATGTTCCCGTACTTGCTGCCAGTCTGTCTGTCTTTTTTCGTTTTTCCCATAACGCGCTTCTTCATACAATCTGGTCAAAGCCACTGTTTCTTCCGAGGGGGGCATCCAGCGGCCGGAATGCCAATACTCTCTCAGTGTTTGATCTTTCCTCCTTTTTCCGGCCCTTGCTTCCATCCATCCCAGCAAACGTTGATAAGCCTTGACAAATGTCTGGCGATCTTCGGGCCTGCGGAAAAGGTAGAGCATCCACCAACCGATTTTTCTCCTGGACAACCAGAGGAGAAACATACTGATGAGCACCCCCGGCACTACGAGAAAAAGATTTAGCCAAAAAGCAGGCTGCCCGTTCTCGGAAACATTCAGATGCTCGTCATTGGTCTGCTGGTTCCGGTTGTCACGCTCCAACTGTTTTTCCAATAAACGATTTTGGTTCTGCCCCTGGTTCCCGTACGGGTCAGCTTGTGTTGCAGCTCCTTGATCGGCGGACGATGGGAGATCATACAGCGTGGGCAGGTAGAAGGAAGGGGTAGGGTCGAACGGAATCCAGCCGACACCGGCAAAATACACCTCAACCCAGGAATGGGCATCGCTGTTTCTTACAGTTACTTCATATTGGAGTGTCTGCCGGTTGAACCGGCTTTCCCCCTGAGCAAATCCTTTTACCCATCTGGCAGGGATGCCGACGGACTTCAGCATGACCGCCATGGCACTGGAAAAGTGATCACAATAGCCCCGTTTGCTCTCAAACAAAAAGTGGTCGACAAAATCCTGATCCTCCGGCAATTCCGGGGCATGAAGGTCGTACCGAAACTGCCCTCCGGTCTTTAAAAAACTTTCGACCGCTTGTACTTTATCATACGGGTTTTTGGCTGATTGGGTCACTTGGAGCGTTAATTCCCGAATCCTGTCCGGAACGGTTTCCGGAAGGCGGGTCGCTTCCATCATCATCCTCCGCTCCGTCTCAGAGGGTGCCGGCTGTTGGCGCAGCTTTTCTTCATCAATGACCGGAATTTCCGCCTCCAACGAATAGCTTGCAAATTTTTGCTCAGACAGGGAACGGATATAGCTGGTGGAAGAGAACGGATCCGTAATCACATCAAATTTGCCCATCGGCCGGGTTCCGTCAATCCGGTAGATTCGCCTCAATTGGCCCGGGACAAACATGGTCGTGTACATGGGCTTCAAAAAGCGTACATCCACGCGGTTTTTCTTTACTTTCGTATGACCGAACAGATTGGAAAACAATTGCGACTCGACAAGGTCGACCCAGCCGTTCTCTGTCTCTTCCATACTGTTTCTTGGCTGTTGGACAAATTCGCGATCCGTGAGCACCCATCCCCTGCCCGTATAGAAGTTTTTGGCTTCCCCGCGCCAATAATACAATTCCTCTGCTTTCGCCTGAAAGATGATTTTATGATCGAGGTGAAGGGGGCCACCCAGGCGGGTATCATCGCGGCTGTAACCGATCCGCTTGCCCCCGGTCCCCGCGCCGTTTCCTCCTTCCCAATCCCAAAAGGGAAGTTCCCCGTCGGCGGCAGCCGGAAACTTGGGCAGCACAGCTCCCACACAGACAAACAAGATCAAGAGCAGGGCTGTCCATCGTGCCCACCCCCTCGGCGCTTCAACCAGAATCGGCAGACGCAGGCGCAAGGTTTCCCATTGAACCCAGGATAAGCAGCAAACCGCATAAATGATGACACGGATCACGGCGTCCTTTGCCTCATAGCCCGGGCCTCCTTCCAAAACGGCCAGATAAAAAACAGTAAGGACAAAGGGGATATAAATCCATTTTGCGGACATAAACCAGTGAATCCACCATCTGCTTACAGACCAGAGTACGAGAAAAAAGCAGAAGGAACGAATCACGGGATACCGGGCGGTAAAAAAAGCACCCAGGTCCATCTCCCGCCATTCAGCGGCAACATCTGCCATGAGATGGGTATACCAACCGCTATCTGCAAAATGAAGGTCCGGGTAAAAAATACTGTTCATCAGATTGTAAATGACGATTCCTGCAAGCAGGGCCTGAATCCAGAAAGTAAAACGGCTGGAGCGTATGAGAAGGAAGAGGATAAAACCAAAGAAAAAGGTGCCGATCCGATCCGTATCCGTGATTTCAGAAAGGGGTTTCAGCATTTCCCAAAACAGCAAAGCCGCTACCAGAAGCAAACCAGCCTTTTTCAGACGGCTCATTTCATGGAGAGCGCTTTGAGCCAATCCACACACCTCCCTTCATGGACAGGTCAAAGGAAGGCTGATCGATTTTCCATACGGGCCATTGCTGCAAGATTTCGTGCGGTTGCCTGACGGGGGCGGATGAATCGGCAATCCAAAAAAGCTCAGCATCCACTTTTTTCTTCCGTAATTGATGAAGAAAAGCGCCAACCTGTTCATCGATACGCGGACTGATCAGAACCACCCGTTTGTTTTTACTCCACGGGATGCCCCCGTGGCTGACGAGGGCGGGAAGCAAGAGTTGCCCGTCCGGTTTGACATCGACCAAATATTCCAGCACCCTGATCAGATGTTCCCGGCTTCGGCCTCCATTCACATAAAGGGGAGAAGCACCTGTCAAAACTAAAGAAAAAACCAACCGATGGGAGATGGCGTGGTGGATGAGCGAGGCGGCCAGAGAGACCGCCCGTTCAAACAGTTCCCCGGGCAGCCGCTGGTAAGCGCTTTGATCCTGGTCCAGAACAAATATATATTCACAGGCGGTTTCCTGTTCTGACTCTTTAACTTTGATCCCCTGGCCGCGTGCAGTTGCTTTCCAGTGTATTTGTTGCAAGCGGTCTCCGACCCGGTAGTTTCGGAGCCCGGAAACGAAAGTTACATCCTGTGCGTTTGGCCGGTATCTCTGCATCCGGTTCCCCCGATGAACGGCATAAGTCAGCCAGTAGGAAACGGGTTGAATCTCAGGATAGACCCTGACGGTCTGCGGCTCCCAGCAAAACACTTTCCTCTCCACGATGCCAAACAGATCGCCGGCTGTGCATTCCAATTGGTTAAAATGATAACGCCCGCGCCTGACACCGTAAATTTTGTAATCCAGATCCACCGTTCTCTCATTTTCAACCAGAAATGAGGATTTGCCGAGCGACGAGCGCTTCTCCAGATCGTTTTGATCCCGGAGGATCAGCCAAGTAAAGGGAAACACATATGGCCGCGACAGCTTGATGGACACATGCAGGCTCTGCCCTGCCGTGAGAACGGGACTGGAAATTTCCCTCTTGACGAACAAACCCCGAACACACGAGACATAGACGAGGATTTCGTACAAGAGAAGAAACAGCAAACTATAGAAAAGAAAACCGGTTACAAAGCCGCCCCAGGCATAAGTCAGAATCGACCAGATCAGGGTCAAAGCGGCCAATGAGATTAAACCTGTCAGCTCACGGTTCATTTGTCTCACCCTTTTATTTCCGCATCACGGGAACAGACACCTGACTGAGTAAGCGTGCCAAA
The DNA here is from genome assembly GCF_900110165.1 of Lihuaxuella thermophila. GTDB lineage: Bacteria > Bacillota > Bacilli > Thermoactinomycetales > Thermoactinomycetaceae > Lihuaxuella > Lihuaxuella thermophila. The sequence continues at coordinate 133,458 of NZ_FOCQ01000010.1, read as the reverse complement.
ATTTTCTCCGGAGTCTGTCCTTTCATATGCACTTCCGAGTGTAAGAGAATTCGGTGAGACAGGACATACGGAACCAGAAACTTGATATCATCCGGAATGACGTACATTCTGCCCCGGAGAAGAGCCAAGGCTTGGGAAGCGCGGTAGAGGGCGAGTGAGGCCCGGGGACTGGCTCCAAGATAGATGTCCGCTTCACGGCGGGTGGCATCAACAATGTTCACCATATACTCAATCAGCGAATCTTCGACAAACACCTCGTGAACCTGCTCCTGCAAATGAAGTAACTCCTGCAGAGACCACACTTCTTCCACATCTTCAATCGGATGTTTATACTTAAAACGCTTGAGCATTTCCGTTTCTTGCGAATGAGTCGGGTAACCCAGATGAAGTTTGAGCAGAAAGCGGTCCAGTTGGGCTTCGGGAAGCGGAAACGTTCCTTCATATTCAATCGGGTTTTGGGTAGCCATCACAAAAAAAGGAGCCTTTAAGCAGTACGTAGTTCCGTCGATCGTGACACTGCCTTCTTCTAAGGCTTCCAGCAAGGCCGCTTGGGTCTTGGGCGAAGTGCGGTTGATTTCATCAGCCAGAATGATATGCGACATCAAAGGGCCGGGACGAAACTCAAATTCCAGCGTCTTCTGGTTAAAGATCGAGACGCCCGTCACATCTGACGGAAGCAAATCCGGGGTAAATTGAATCCGGCTGAACCTGCAACCGAGCGAACGAGCCAGCGCCTTGACGAGCATCGTTTTGCCCACGCCGGGAACATCCTCCAACAGCACATGCCCTTTGGAAAGAAGGGCCACCAAACAAAGCTCGATCGCAGAACGTTTGCCGATTAGCACTTTTTCGATATTTTGAATCATCTTTTTTACCCACTCATTTTCCTGATCCCAAGCCGGATTCGGCCCGATTTGGTTCGTCATGATGATTCCTCCGCTTGCATGAAAGTTTCTGCATCAGGGAATATTCAATCGTTTCTATACAATTATTATAGCGGATTTGTTTGACGGTTTGTTAAAAACCGGTTGCAAGCCCAATCAACCGATTTAACCAGGATCCTGCCACGCTTTGCATCCGATTATCCCGGCTCCAGACTCCATTCCCTTGTTCAAACGATGAAGAGAACAAAAGCCGCCGCTAGGGCGACTTCTGCTTACCTGTGTATCTGTTTGCACATTTGCATCGCAACGGACAGGCTGGCCAGATCCCCGACTGATTCGCCGAGCCCGGCGGGAACAATTTGGCAGACGGACAAGTTGTGCGGCAACGCTTCTTTTTGTAATACGTCCATGACGATCGGTTTGAGCAGCTCTTGCTGCCTTCCGTAGATACTGCCGATCACGATCCGTTCCGGGTTGAGAATATCGACCAAGACGGCCAGGCCTTTGCCGAGCTTCTCCCCGACAATACGATAGATCTCCAATGCCAGCGGATCTCCGTTACGGGCGGAACGCCCCACCGTTTCGGCCGTCACATGGGGCAACTCATCCAAATGGCGGCAGAAGGAAGGGGGATTGCCCGCCCGAATCCGTTCTTCCGCCATCTGCCTGGCCAGTCGGGCAATGCCACCTCCGCTGCAGAAACCTTCAAATGAGCCGGCTTTCCCATACCCCACCGGTCCGTCTTCCTCTAACCGGATATGCCCCACTTCTCCCGCCATATCATTCTCTCCCGCATAAAGCTGCCCATTCAAAATAAGCCCTGCTCCCATGCCTGTACCAAACGTTAGAAAGATCATATTGTCACAGCCCCGGCCCGCCCCCCAGGTCCACTCTGCCAGAGCGCAGGCATTGGCATCATTTTGCAAGCCCACGGGGACTCCAAATTCCCGGAACGGCCGGATCACATCGATTCCATCCCATGCCGGCAGATTGGGAGGCGAGAGAATAAGGCCGCGTTTGCTGTCCAGCGGACCTCCGCAACTGATGCCAATCGCTTCGATCCGGTCCACTTTTTCTTCTTTGATCAACTGATGCAAAGATGCGATGGCCCTTTCCAAGGCTTCGTCGGGCGATGGAGGTGTGGGATATTTGATTTTGTTCAAAATCTTCGGTTGCTCTCCAGATACCGTTGCAATCGAGACAGAACATTTCGTTCCGCCAATGTCAAATCCGGCTAGCACTGTCACGGGCAAAAAACTCCTTTTCCAGCATGGTACAAAGAGCATGATAGATCGGAAGATGCTTTTCCTGTATCTCAGGCACGGAATGTTTGGGGACACAGATGACTACATCGCAGCATTCATGCATCCGTCCGCCGGATCCCCCGGTCAGGCCAATCGTTTTTAACCCTTTGGCCCGGGCTACCTGCATAGCGTGGATGACATTTTTGGACCGGCCGGATGTGCTGATCCCGATCAGGACATCCTGTGGTTGGCCGTACCCCCACACCTGCTGGGCAAAGACAAGATCGGCTGCGATATCATTGGCGATCGCGGTTTGCAGAGCGGTCTGATTCACCAGGGAAATGGCCGGCAGTGCCCCTTGGAGGCGTTCGGCCAGATAAACTCCGTCATCACCAAACTGGTCGGCCAGCCTTTTTTTCATCTCAGGCGCGAGGGAGCGCCTGATCATAAAGTCCTTCATCAGTTCGCCAACCATGTGTTCGCTGTCTGAAGCGCTTCCCCCGTTTCCGCATATCAGCACTTTTCCGTTTTGGCGATAACAATCGACCAGCAGTTGATATGCTTGTTTAATCTCTTTTTCACATAATCGCAAATCTTCGTGGTCGGAGAACAATTTCTCCAGTATTTCGTTCATCACCAGCCACCCTCTGCTCTTGATTCCCGTTTGTACACCTCATGGCGAAAAGCCGCTTTCTTACCGAGAAGCCCTGACTTTACCGTTTATGAACCGGTCAAATCACCCCTATGACGGATACCCGGCCGGAAACGGAACCGGATCTGCGTCTGCGGATCGCGTTTGCAAACGAATCTCCATCCTTTGCGGGCTAAGCACATTCCCTGTGATCTTTCGCATCCGCCATCACCGGTTAACCAGGCGCGGATTGCCGTATTCTTCGATGCCTTCCCCATCTGTTTCATCCGTCCATTCCAACAGGTTGGTTTCCACAATGGGTTGTTCCGCATTTTTCGGGACCAGAAAAGTCTTGATTTCACACGGTTTAAAATCGGCTTCGATCACCCGGTTCCATTTCGGCAGTTCGATGCGCGCCGAGCTTGCCCAATGATTCGTTTCCACACAGCGAACGATGAGAGCATCGCTGTCTTCCGCCTTTTTCAGCACGGTCACGATCACGTTGTCCTGATTCACGGTCAAAAACGAATCGATTTGCGGAAGCGGGCCCTCGTGATAGGTCTCGATCAGCGTGACCGGCTTTTGATTCAGCTCCGCTGCCCGTTTGACCGTGCCCGCCGTTTCCCAGCTGCCGGAGTGCGGAAGCAGGGAGTAAGTAAAACGCTGGATTCCCTGATCGATAAAGGAATAGAACCCCTCTTCATCCGGGACAGCCGGATCATGGTGTGCATAGATCGGACTGCGCAGAACCGTGAGCGACATTTCTTTGTTGTGGATGTCAAAGCTGTACTTGCCGTCATTGAGCAAGCTCAAACCGACCAACTCTCCCGTTTCCGGATGGGTTCCGGAGACATCGATCCAGCTTTGGCCCGGTTCTTCTTCGCCGTTATTTTCCCTGACGATATGACCATACGGAATTTCGTAAGTCGATTTGCGGAAAATGAGATTGACCGGAAATTTCAGCTTTAACACTTTAAACTGCTCCTGCCAGTTCACCGTGACATGGACATCGATCTGGTTCAACTCGCGATACATCGTGAAATCTTGAATCAGGGTCGACTTGCCGTACTCGCTGACGACGCGGATCACCGACTTGACCGGCCCGTGTTCCGCCAGGTACACTTTTTTCGCTTTAAAGGAACCCACTTCTTTGTCAAAACGCAGCACATTATGGGACCACGTATCGCTTTTGTCTTCGATCACCACCGGACGGGCCGCCGGTCCTGCCAACAGGTCCAGCTTTTTCTCTTTGTCGAACAAGCGGGTCAAGAACCCTGTCGACGGATCGATCTCGATGCGGTAACGATCATTTTCCAGGGAGTGATTGTCCGCATGGACGGTTGGAAACGATTCCTTCTCTTTTTGCAGGCGGATTTTGTAGACGCGGTAACCCATGGGCGGAAGATCGGCGATAAAGCAGATCCGGTTGCGGCCCGCCGTGGCATGCGACTGTACGGTTTGCACGGGAACCTGATTGCCTTTTTCATCCACCAGGACCGCATCCGGCTTCAGTTTGTTTACCTCTTGTTCCACATTTACCTTGGCGTTCCACGAATGGGGGTTAAAAACAACGATCGGCAGCATTCCCTCTTCCTGTTCAATCCCGATCCTCCAGGAGAGCGATTGGATGGCATAGTTCAACCCGCGGCTGGCGATCGACATCGCTTCCCCGTACATGTTGCGCGCATCTTCATACGCCTCTTCCAGACTGGTTCCGGCCAAAATATCATGAAACTGGTTGAAGAGAACATTTTTCCAGGCCCGGTCGAAATCCTCCGGGTACGGCTGACCCGTGGTCCAATTGGCCAGAATCGAAAATTTCTCGGCAGCCAGGAGCAGATTTTCCGCTTGCCGGTTCCACTTTTTGATGCCGGAATGAGCCGCATAACAACCGCTGGCATGATGCTGCAAGTCATCGTGAACAACCGGGAACGGCAAATCTTGCTTGCTGATTTCAGCAAAGAAGCGGTTGGGTGTGCTGAATACCAGCGTCGGGAACCGGGGGTCGGCATGTAAGCGGCGAATGCTGGCCAGATTTTCTCTGGTTGGTCCTCCGCCGTGGTTGCCCACCCCGTAAAAACACATCAATTCATCAAACGGGGGTCGCAGTTCACCTGCGGTTCGCCGTACATGCTTTTCAATATCTTTGCCCCAGGTGCAATACTCAAAGGGAATACGGAAGGTGAGTACACGTGAACCGTCATCCGACTCCCACCAGAACAGCCGGCCGGGCAAGCCTTTTTCCTGAGGATTGGGACGCATGAAAATATAAAAATCCATTCCGCTTTTCTTTAAAATTTGCGGCAACATGGCGTGATGCCCAAAACTGTCCACGTTGTAACCCACCTTGGCGGTCACGCCAAACTTTTCTTTAAAATAGCGCTGTCCATACAGCCCCTGCCGCACAAACGATTCTCCGCCGGGAAGATTGCAATCCGGCTCCACCCACCAGCCGCCCACAATTTCCCAGCGTCCTTCGGCTATGCGCTGTTTGATCTCTTCAAACATTTCCGGCTCGTTCTTTTCAATCCACTCATAATTGGCCGCCGAACTGGAAGTGAATAAAAACTCGTCGTCTTCTTTCATCCGGTCGAGCGCGGAACGGAATGTGGCTTTCGTCTCCTGAAATCCTTCCTGCCATTGCCACAGCCAAACCGGGTCCAAATGGGCGTTGCCGATCATGTGCAATTTTTTATCTTTCATCTCGCTCGCCTCCAACCGAGGTTATGATGTAATCGTTACCAGCGCTTCTGCCAGCTGGCCCCATTTCCGTCCGCCTGCGTTCACATCAAGACCAATCCGGGCACGGCGCCGGGGCTGGGTAGCCGGGGTTACTTCAAAGCGTGCGGTCCCTGTTCCATGCCCTTGGAGCGTCATCTGCACCGTCTCCGGCTGAGCGGACCAACCATGCGGAACCGCCAGCGATACGCTTACCTCACAGCGATGCGCAAACGGATTGGTGACGGTCGCCTCCAACTGAAACGTTTTCCCGGCCCTTGCTTCGATCTGATAAGGTTCGAGCCATGCTCCTTGCCCGCCTGTGCCAAAGTTGACCTCGTTCAGCGGCAAAAGCTGCTCGTGCAGTTGATGCAAACATTCTCCTTTTTCGAGATTTTTCCGGAAGAAGTCAGGGGTCACCCAAAACGGTTCGGAATGGCCCGTCAGGATCAGATCCGGGGCAAGTTGCTGATACAGTCTGGCACTTTCCACGTAATCGCTGCTCTGGAATCCGTTCTTGTACACATAGTTCCACTGTTCGCATTGATCTCCCCCGTGCTGGTCCCCGATGGCGAGGATCTTTTTCCCGTCCGCTTCAAACGAAATGGCTACCGCATGAGTGGTATGGCCCGGCTGTTCATACAGGGTGAGCGTATACTCCTCCCACCGGATCGGTGTGCGAAGCGGCAATTCCCGGTCGACGGAAATGGGATCGTACCAGAGACAAGGCAAATCATACCGTTCCGGGCGGCGAAGAATAGCAGCGAAATTGCGGGGAACCCAAACCTGTGTCCCTTCCGCATCCCTGAGCAGATTCAAACCGGCCACATGGTCATCATGATAATGAGTCGGGATGGCGACATCCACTTTGGACACGCCAAACCGCTTCTTCAAAGCGTCCAGTGTTGCCAGCCAGGGCCTGCGAGCCGCGCGGTCAGCTCCGCTGGCGAATCCGGCCATGAAGTCATATCCGAAATCGATGAATAGCGCTTTTCCGCTGTCGGACAAAAGCACATAGGAGTAAGCCACGCTGGTCCGATTGCGGAGGAGATGGGGCGTTAATGGTTCATACGGTTGATCGCGGAATTGGAAGAGACGAAGATTATGCCCGCGATGGCGGAGAAGCTCCCACAACCGATCCACGAGCAGATCGATGGCCCGCGGCGGATTAACCATCTGCTCTCCGTGTGAGGGCAGCAGCCATTCGGGCGACTCCTCTTTGACAGAAAGCAAAGACAAAATCGTGTAAGGAATTCCTTCCGCTCCGTTATAGCTCCACTGGGTGGCGGCCAGCGACCAGATTTTCCCCTCCCCGTAAATCAGGTCCCCCGTGAACGCGATTTTCCTGCCGTCCACCGTGGTGAGAAAACTGACCGAACCTACCGTGTGCCCCGGAGTCGGCAAGACCCGGATGTCGACGGGGCCAAACCGGTGAACCGCATAATCTCTCAACGTCCCTGCGATCGGCACCGATTCCAGCAGGGAAAACCGGTCCTGCCTCATGTTGTAGTTGTTGAAAAGCTCACGCGCCTGCCAGTGGTCGTCGACACGGGCAAACAGGTCCTGCTCCGCATGGGGAACCCAGATGCGAATCCCCTGCTGTGCGGCACGTCCCAATCCTTGTCCCTGATCACGGTGATGATGGGTCATCAAGATGTCAGTGATGCGTTCCACCCCGATGTGGGGAAGGGCTTCAAGCACCGCGCCCGATCCGAAATCGACGCAAATCGCCTCCCTCCCGTGTTTGATCACATACACATGGCAGGTATCATCAAATTGAAAGAGATGTTCTGATAACTGTCTCATCCGCTCTCTGCCCTTCTGTTTGACCGGGGCACCACCCTGCTTGGCCCCCAACCGTTTTCTCCATGGATCAATGAAATGCGGCAAAGAACCGTCGCCATCGACCCGTAACGGACTGCCGCAGCCGCCCGGTGATGCCGATCACTTCCTGGTCGCCGCCTTTTTCCTGCTGTAAAAACAATCATTTTAAACAGTGTTTAATAATGGTTGAAATCTTTCCGGCTCATGATGATCGGAACGACCGCTACTGGCAGGCGGACATCTCTTTTTGTGAACTCCGGGCGAGTGGTGGGGATATATTCATCTGTCCGGCGCGCAAAAGGGGAAAACGGGAACCAACGCGCGATGGCGGTAACTGGGTTTCGGAGTGATGATGTTTCCCGGTATTACGATATATTCATTTCCTCGTCGCCGTTCATTCCATTCGCCTGACCCACTCCCCCGCCAGCACATATCCTTGCTCAAAGAGCCGGCGGTAGGCGGCGTGATGATCCGGATTTGGCGATAATTTCTCTGTCTGTTGTGAACGGCTCAGAATAGAGGCTTCCTCCACTCCGCGATAGATCCCGCAACCGATTCCCGCCGTCATGGCAGCACCGAGCAGCGTCGCTTCAGCCAATTGCGGGAGGTACAGCTCGCATCCGGATATATCGGCTTTAATCTGCATCCAGTGCCGGTTTTTAGTGCCTCCGCCCACAGCAATCAGCTCGCGAATGGAGGTACCTGTCACCCGTTCTGCTGTCCGCCGAATCGACTCCATCTCATAAGCGGTCCCTTCCAGAATCGCCTTGAGCAAGTCGGAGCGGGTGTGATGGGCACGCAAGCCAAGCAAGGCTCCCAGCGCTCCCGGATTTGGATGAGGCGCTCCCGAACCGGCTAAATACGGATAGTAGAATATACCCGTTGGCCCCGGAGTTGCTTGACCCAACAGATCGATCACCTGCTCATAGGAGAGAGGCTCTTCTCCAAGCTGTGCCCTCATCCATTCAACAGAGCCCCCGGAAGCGGAACATCCCCCCATCCAAAAACCATAGCCTGGAAGCACATGAATTCCGTAACTGAGTCCTGACTTATATTCTCTGGCTCCCAAGGCCTGTTCCGGCATGATCCCCATTAGCGTCTCTGCCGTGCCGATGGAATCAAACACGACCTGCGGGCGGACAGCGCCGACAGCGAGTGCGGCACAGACATGATCATGGCCGGCAATCGCCACGGGGATGCCGTCAGCGAGACCCAGCTGTCCACACTCCCTCGTTTCGCCGATCTTCTGCCCGCTTGCCACCGCTTCGGGAAATAAGTCGGTTTTCAGTCCGAAATGGCGGATCCACGATTCGTCCCAGCTTTTTTCATCGATGCGGAATGCATAGGTTCGCGCGGCCAGCGTATAATCGGTTGCCAGCACTCCCGTCAGCCGGTAAGCAATGTAATCTGCCGCAGACAACCAGACCGCGCCGAAGGTGATCTGCGGGTCCTGCTCTTTCAGCCATAAAATCTTGGTCAGTCCGTATTTAAAGCTGGGGTGCAACCCTGTCTTGGAAAAACGGGACAGGGCCGGATCCTCCCGGGCGATCTGCTCCGCTTGCGGCAAGCTCCGGCGGTCAAACCACGGGATCATGAAAGATCTCGGTTTCCCTGTCCGCCGGTCGATGAGCAACCCCGTTTCCGCCATACTGGCGATGCCCACAGCCGCAACCGTTTCTCCATTCGCCAGAACTTCCCTGATCGCCGAGGCAACCGAACCCCACAACTCTTCCGGATCAAAATAAGTTTCACCCTTTTGATTTACATGAGCGGTTGTTTTACGGACCGCTGTTTTTCCCGTCCGTCCGTCTGCCCCGAACCATCCTGCCTTCGCATGGGTGGTGCCGATATCGATCGCCAGGAGATTCATTGCCCTGCGCTTCCCTGCATCACATCAGCAACAAGTTTCATACCGAGTTCGGGGCTGGTCAAACATTTCTCTTGTTCCGGTGCAGGGAGTTGAGCCGCGGCTCTCGCCATGGATGCCTGGGCAAGCACCACTACATCCATCTCTTTGCTTAACTCGGACAGCTTTTCGACCAGCAGTTGATCATGACCATCGGCATCCCCTGCCTGTAAGCGGCGGAATGCTTCCTCTACCAGTACCGGGTGCAGGTGAATCTGCTTCCTGTGTTCTGCCGCTTTCGTCTCCAATAACTTTCGGGTTGGAACCAAAGTAGTGGAAAGGGTCGCTACAACCGCGATCCTCTTCCCGCGCCGGATGGCCTCTTCCGCCATCGCCTCATCAATGCGGACAACGGGGACCTGAACCCGTTCTTTCATTTTTTCCGCCACTTCTCCCACAGAGGAACAGGCGTTGAGAATCACATCTGCCCCCGACTGTTCCGCAAAAGCGGCATACTGAACCAGCCGTTCTTCCACTTCTTCGATTTTTCCCCCGTTCTCACGAAGCTGCGGCAGGATCGATTCATCAATAAAATGGATCAGTTTATAATCGGGCAGATAACGAGCGGCCAACTCTTTTAATGATGTGACGGTCACCGGAGTGGTATGAATGATCGCCAGGGTTTTAGCCATCTTTCTGCACATCCTTTGCGGAGCGTTTCCCGGCTGGCTTTTGCCTGCGGGCTTGCTCCCAGGTTTGGCGAATCAGCGCATAATCATCTTCTGTCAACTCTTCCTGAGTGGAATCGATATGGCTCACATAGTACAGGGACGGAACGCCCAGCTGGGGCTGCAAGGCAACATAATCGCGCCAGGCAGCACTGTCCGTCATCGGCCAGTTATCTGTATCAATCACCGCATCCGGACAGGCAATCGACGCTACTTTGGCCCGGTGGGTCATCGCCTTGATCACGTCTTTACCCGTATTGATATCATTGAGCCGGATCATATCGACCACATCGTTGAGATAGGGGTGGGGTGTATGAGTCATCACCAATGCGTCCGGCTTCACTTTTTTCGCTTCATCGTAGATGATGCCGAGATAGAGGCGCATCAGCTCCAATCCCCATGCCTCTCCCGCTTTTTTCACCCCCGGTCCGCTGGCGATCCGCGCTGAAAAGTCTATTTTGAAACCATCGGCATCATATCCGTCAGCGGACAACATGTGACGGACAGACTGTCGGAGCCGCTGTTCAAAGACCGGGTTGGTCGGGTCAACGATCATCGCCATTCCCGAGGCGTTGGTCATGCATTCCGCTGCCGGCACACCTTCAGCATCCCAGGCCTTCAACCAGAGAAGAACTTTTTTTCCCGCCTGATGCTGTTGATCGATAAATCCCCGCAAATCGGGCCATTTCTCCGGGTCCACCTTGTTGTCGCCATAGGCTGCCTGCCATTTGTCGTCAAGGACGATGATGCCCGGGTTGAGCCCCTTTTGATCGAGGGTCTTCATAAACTGTTCATACAGTTGCTGCCGGCAGTAGTCCGGAGCATGTCCCCGTTCCAATGAAGCCGCATAACACTGCGAACCCCACCCGCAAAAAATCGGCTCAACCCACCAGGACGGTATTTCTTTCTCCGGGTTGAACGTGACGTACCCCGCTTGGGCCAGTGAATCAACATGTGCCTTCAATACATCATATTCGCTGTCTGCAAAATCAAAACCGATCGCCGGTAAGCGGTAAGAGCCGCGGACGGTCGTATAACCTTCGTAAGAGAGAGAAAGATAGAAGCCGAATTGTTGCGCGTGATACATATATTCCGTATAGGTGTTGGACCCCGGCTCGGCCTCCACTCCCATGCTGATCCAACCTTTTTCTGTTTCAAAGGCGAAACAAAAAGGCGGCGGGGTGAAGAACCAATCCCCTTTTCCCGGAAGGGGAACTCCGGTCAGGTCGATCACGGAACCGCTGTCCGGTGAAAAGTAATTCTCTTCCTGCATATTCGGTTCGGGATTAAACCCTTGCTTGAAGGAGGTTCCCGACCAGAAAAATCCGGACCCCCAGCGCGGATTGGCCGAACAGTATCCCCCAAAATAATTCACTTCCGCCAGCCTTCCGGTTCCTTCCACTTCCATTTCATATGAAAAACGGTTCGGCCTGCATCGAAAGCGATAGGTTTTCGCCTTCCAGACTGAACTTTCCGCCTGAAGCGTAAACACCACTTCCTGACCGGACCGGCAAACGCTCCAGTTTCCCGCCGTTGTCGTATCATCACGGCCCTGGAGCGGATGGATGCCGGAAAGCACAAAGAGTTCGGCCAGCCTGTTCCCGCTTTCATCTTCCAGATGGACAAACGGCCGATCCTGCGCAAAGATGAGCCGGTAGCGATCAGCGTGCAGTTCAAGCCGCTTGGCTTCATGGATCCATTTCATCCGTCCATTCCTCCACCCAATAACTTAGCCTTTGATGCCGGCGGTAATGTTTGCCCCTTCAATAAAATAGCGCTGGAAAATAAAGAACAGAATGATCACCGGCAAGAGGACGAGCAAGGACCCGGCCATCAAGTAGTTCCATTGGGTCGCTGCTTCTCCTTTAAAAATTTGCAGCCCGATCTGCAAGGTGTACAAAACTTCATCATTCAAATAGAGCAGCGGACCCTGAAAATCATTCCAGGCACTGTTAAAGGCAAAGATCGCAACGGTGGCGATGGCAGGCTTGGCCAACGGCACGGCGATCCTCCTCCAAATGGTAAAATGGCTCGCTCCGTCGATTTTTGCCGCTTCGATCATTTCATGGGGGATGCCCATAAAAAACTGGCGCAGCAAAAAGATATAGAAGGCCGATCCAAAAAAAGGAGGAACAATCAACGGAAGAGCTGTATTCAGCCATCCTAACTTGGAGAACAAAACATATTGCGGAATCAAGGTGACAAATCCCGGAATCATCATCGTAGACAAAACGACGGCAAACAGAACCTTCTTACCGCGAAATCGAATCTTGGCAAAACCGTAGGCAATCAGCGAGTTGGACAACACGCTGCCGATGACGGCAAATGTCGTGATAAACAACGTATTCAGCGTATAAAGGGTAAAAGGTGCAGATTTCCATGTATTGATGTAGTTCTCAAAATGGAATTCCTCCGGAATGATCGTCGGCGGAAATCGGGTAATTTCCTGCATCGATTTCAGGGAAGTGGAGATCATCCACCAGACAGGGGTCAGGATCAGGATGCTCCCTGCAATCAAGAGAAGTGAAATAAGAACGTTCATCCATTTTTTTCGAAGGCGGACACTTTGGAAATAGCTGTGTTTCGGTTGTGTGAATGAACTCATGATTCATCGCCCCCTTCGTAGTGCACCCAGCGCGGAGCCAGTTTCAGGTTGATTAAAGTGAGGATGAGCACGACCACAAACAGAACCCAGGACAAGGCCATGGCATAACCCATGTCAAACACTTCAAATGCCTTGTTCCACATATGCAGATTGTAGAATAGGAGCGAATTCACCGGTCCGCCGTCCCCGTTGTCGGACATCACATAAGCCTCCTGGAAGATCTGGAAGCCGTAGATCAAACTGGTCACGATGTCGAAGAAGATCACCGGAGTGATCATCGGCAGGGTAATATGGAAGAAGCGCTGAATCGCATTGGCGCCATCGATTTCGGCTGCTTCATAAAGAGATTTCGGCACTCCCTGCAGACTGGCGAGATACAACAGCATGCTGCCCCCGACACTCCACATTTTCATGAAGATCAGCGCATTCTTGGTCCAGGCGGGATCGGTCAGCCAAGCAGGACCCTCAATGCCGAACAAGCCGAGAAAATGGTTGACCAAACCTGTGGATGGAGCGAGAAGCTGCATCCACAAGAGATATACCCCCACCCCGGACAGCACGGCGGGCAAGTAAAAAATGGTCCGGTAGAGGCGCATGCCGGGCACTCCCTGGTTGAGCAAGAGCGCCAGCACAATCGCGCCGACCGTTGTCAGCGGCACAGAGAAAAGGACATAGTAGATGGTGTTCCAGAGGGAGATCCAAAACAAATCATCATTGGTAAACATGCGGATGTAGTTATCAAGGCCGATAAAATCCATTTTTGAGGTCACATCGTAATTGGTAAAACTTCCATACAGGGAGAAGAGCATCGGACCGGCCGTCAAACAGACGAAGCCGATCAGCCAGGGTGACAAAAACAGGTAGCCCTGGAGCTCCTCTTTCCTTCGCATCGATAACAGCTTTTTCTTGGGTTTGCTTTTTACATGGGTCATAATCGCCTCCATTGTTTTCATAAACTCCATCTCCTTTATCATCGTAAATCGAAGGGAGTGAACAAGGTCGCCCACTCCCCTTCACCGCTCTTACTATTGTCCGGCCATTTGCTTGAGCACCGCTGCTTGCGCATCCTGGAGCGCTTTTTCCGGCGGTTTGGAACCACGGAGGGCTTGATCCAGCTCCGGGTTGATAAACTTGTCATAATCAGGGGCCTTGATCGGCATGTTTTGCATCACCGATAGTTTCAAATTATCCACAGCGGCCTGGTACACCATTTTGGCCTCCCCGGAAAGCTGTGCCAAAATCTTGTCATTCGCATGCTTGTTGGCTACATTGTCAAAGAGTTTCGCGCCCCAGTAGGTTTGCGCCTCCACATCGGTCAGATACTTGATAAATTCATAGGCTTCTTTCACATGCTTGGAACCTTTCGGAATTTCGGCCACAAATCCGCTGCTCCAACTGTAATGGCCGCTGCCCGGTTTGCGCTCCGGCAACGGGGCCACCCCAAAATTCATTCCCTTCCCGTAATCGCGAATTTGTGTATAAAAAGTCGTATTCTTTACATACATGGCAACTTTTTGCGAGATAAACGGTTCAGACTGTTTTTGTCCAAATTCGCCTTTGAAAGCGTCGATGGTGTTCAAACCGTATTTCTCGTTAAATTTCTTGATCCACTTTAACGCTTCTGCGTTTTCCGGGTCCGCAATCATTGATTTATCGTTTTTGTCGAAGTACGGTTCACCGTCGGCATTGACCATCCATATATCCGGGCCTGCGTCCCAAAGGGGATAGAAGCCGATCCGCTCATATTTGTTTCCGTTTTTCTTGTCCAATTTATGGGAGTATTCCAAGGCCTCATCCCAAGTTTTCGGCGGCTTGTCCGGGTCCAGCCCCGCTTCTTTGAACAAATCTTTGTTGTAAAAGAGCATATATGTGTCCAGGTTAAACGGCAGCGCATACGGTTCGTTGTTGTAGAGGACGGCTTCCCATGCTTGCGGCAGGAAGCGGTCTTTAATGGATGGGTCGTTTTTGACATAAGGGCCCAAGTTTTCAACCTGGTTCTTTTGCGCCCGATGTTTTAACTTGCCCAGATCAGAAATGACAACGTCCGGCGGATTGCCGGCTGCAACTGCTGCCAACTCTTTCGTCCAGATATCACCAAACGGAATAAACGTATATTTTACAAAAATCTTGTCCTGGGACTTGTTGAAATCGTCAACAATCTTCTCGATCACAGGCCGGCGTGTTTCCGAACCCCAAAACGACCAAAAATCAATCTGCACACGGCCGTCTTTTCTTTGCTCCGATTCCGTTGAAGCACCAATTAAATTCCCGCAACCCGTGAGAAAGATCATGAATACCAACACGATTGCCACCAGAGAAGAAAGCGCTTTCTTCATATTCCGCAGTCACCCCTTATGAAAAGATCCAACCAAGCCATTCTCCGAACACTTATTAAACTCTATTTAATAAGTGTTTAAACATGTTTTTATTTATTCCTAAATTAGATTATAGTCTGAATTATATCTTTGGTCAATTTCTATTTTTAATAGATTGATCGTTCACAGTATGGCCGGGCAAGCCGTCCCTTTCACCCATTTCCCCTTTACTCATGGTGAAGCCGGGGAAAAGGAAACTGTTTCCTCTCCGGTCTGTGAATGTCATAAACATTTTTCCGTTTCCACTTTGATTAAAATCTGTTAAGTATTAAGATTATACATAAGAATAACGATTGGGAATCATGGCTCATTTCAGCCATTCCTGAAAAAATAGGGGTCTTCATTATGCAACAGCTGAGAGGAAATCTTCATCTGCTTAAAAAATTAAACCAAACCCGGATTCTGGACTTTATACGCAAACAGGGGCCGGTGAGCAAAGCGGATATCGCAGAGGGAATACAGTTGACCTTTATGGCTGTATCCAAGCTGATTAATGAACTGAACGAGATCGGGATTTTGAGAGTTCAAGGAGTGGGAAAATCAAGCGGCGGCCGCAAGCCGATCCTGTACGATTTGAATCCCGACGCTTTGTATGTGATCGCCATTGATCTGTCGTCAGAGGACATCAAGTTGGAACTCGTGAATTTCCATACGGAATTGATTGCCCAACGGCATATCCCGGCTCCGCCGGATAAAGAGCCGGCATCCTATATCAAAATCATTGCAGAAAGTGTCAGGCAAATGGTTGCCGACGCGAAGATAGACGATACGAAATTAATAGGAATCGGCGTTTCCGCCCCAGGACCGATCAACACCCACTCCGGGGAAGTGCTCTTCCCGCCAAACCTACCCAAATGGGAGATTGTTCCGCTTCAACATCTCCTTCAAGAAGCCTTAAATATACCGGTAAAAGTAGAAAAAAACGCTAATTTATCAGCCTTGGGTGAAAAATGGTTCGGCGTGGGCAGCGATGTGGACAATATCATCTATGTTTTGCTTGGCGACGGAATCGGCGGCGGGATTATCATCGACGGTGTGCTTTATAAGGGGAATCAATTCGGTGCAGGAGAAATCGGACATGTGACCATCGACCACAACGGCCCCCGGTGCAACTGCGGCAACTACGGCTGCCTGGAAGCCATGGCCTCCAGCATCGCAGTTGTCAAACGCATCCAGAAAGAACTGCTGTTAAACGGAGGCAAATCCCATTCATATCCTGCCAACGAACAAGTCAATATCACTGCTGTGATGAAAGCTCTCTCCCATCAAGATGAACTGACCGTCCGGGTGATTGAGGAGGCATCCTACCTGCTTGGAATCGGTCTGATCGGCATCATCAACTCCTTCAATCCCCAGAAAGTCATCATTGGAGGAAACCTTCCCCAAGCTTACCCGAAAATGGTTGAAATCGCTGCTTCTGTGGCTAAAACTCGGGTGATCCCCGTTTTCCGCGATAAATTGAATATTGTGCCCGCAGCTCTGGGAGAACGTTCCGCGATCGCAGGCGCCGCCGCGTTGATTTTGGAAGAGATTTTTACTCTTCACTTGACTTGACGCCGCGAATCAACCGGCTCCCCTCCCCGCCCGGTGTAATCAACAAGCTGTTGCCCCTTTCCCTGATATATAATGAGGATGAGGCCATAAACAAGAGGTGGGAAAATGACATGTGGAAAGAAGAGCTCGTAAAGGAAGCCTGCCGCAAATTCCGGGGAACTGAAAGTTCTCTGAAACGAATCGGTGGCTTCTGGGAAAATGTCTACGAATACGAACGTGACGGGGAAGCTTGTGTATTGAAGCTGATTCCGATCGCTGTCAAAGATAGAAACCTTATTTATTCTGAATTGCAATGGGTGTCGTTTTTAAGAACACAAGGAATCCGCATTCCCAGGCAAATCCTCTCTGTGCATGGGAAAACTGTGGAGGAGATCCGCCGCCTTCCCGTCCCCTGCTGTATCATCTCTTTTCAGAAAGCCCCCGGAAAGTTTGTCAACCCTGAAAATCCGTCCGAATGGAACCGGACCCTTTTCCGCCGCTGGGGACAAGTGATGGGCAGGATGCATTCCTTATCCGGCAAATTTCACCGGCACCAGTCCGTTCCGCCATTTGAAGAATGGAATGAAGGGGAAATTTATCACCGGGATTTATCCTTCGCGGAGAGTTCCATCAGGGACCGCTTGAACGCATGCCTGGCCAGGATCGAGACTTTCCCCAAAAACGAACGTTCGTACGGACTGATACATAATGATTTCCACCATCGGAATTTTCTGCTCAGCTACCGGGGGGAAATGATTCTCTTCGATTTTGCCGATGTGAAGTATCACTGGTTTACCTATGATATCGCGATCGCGTTATACCATGCGCTGAGTTCGGTCGAACAGCAGGACAGGGCAGGGTTTAAAACGATGTTTCTGGAAAGCTTTATGTCCGGCTATCTGCTGGAACACCAACTGGAAGAGGGATGGGAGGAGCAGATTGACTTTTTTCTCGAGTTCCGCCTGCTTTTCTCGTATCTCCATCAGATGACCCATCTGAACAGGGAAAAAGCGAGTGAAGAGACGATCCGGCATCTGCGGCGGATGAAAGAAAAATTGCTGCGCGGCGAATCGGTTCTCGCATCATAAACGACCAAGGCTCTCTGGTTCAGAGAGCCTTGGCTGCAGTGTTTATAAATAAGGTCTCGGATTCACAGGCCTTCCGTTTTTATGGACTTCAAAGTGCAAATGATAACCGCCTCTCGCTCCATACGAACGGCCGGCGTTGCCGACACCGGCGATCCGTTGCCCTCTGCGAACGCGCTGTCCTTCATAGACAGAAATCGTATACCTGTACATATGGGCATACCGGGTGGTTAAGCCGTTCCCGTGACTGATGTCAATATAGTAGCCATATCCTCCGGGATCAGATTTGATCAGCGTTACGGTCCCGTCTTCAGCGGCATAGATCGGAGTCCCGGGTGGCCGTGGGATATCAATCCCGGCGTGGAAGTGGCTTCCCCGGTCCTGCCCGAAGTTCCAGGAAACGTAACCGGGTGTGCTCGGAAACCCGAGTATGCCGTTTCCGTACGACACAAAACCCAGCGCACCCAGCTCTTTCTTTTCCAGCTCCTCAATCGTTTTTTTATGTTTCGCATACGCTTTTTGCAATTCCTCTACCGCTTTCTTTTCTTCTTCCAGGAGAGGAGCCAGTTCGGCTTTCTTTTGGTTCAGTGCTTTGATGTTGTCTTCATATTTCTTTTTTGTCTTCATAAAACTTTGCAAAATGGATGCATCCCGTTTCACGAGGAGGCGAACAACTTCGAACCGGGCCAAAAATTCGCTGAACGAACGCGCTTCCAGCAGCTTCACCGTGTATTCCATTTCACCGCTTAAATAAACACGTTCTATGATCGTTTTAAATCTCTTAAATTGCTCGTTCAACGCTTTTTCATTTTGTTGCTTCTCCTGATTCAACTTCGCAATTTGCGCGTCCAACGGCCCCATTTTTTCTTCGATCTTCTCAATCTCTTTCTTTTTCTCTTCAAGAAGATCCAGGACTTTCTCAGCTTCCTCTTTTTGTTTTTGCTTGTCCTGTTGAATTTTCTTCAATTCCGACTGACTTGCCGCAAAACCGCTGCTTGGCACGAAACCGCAAAACGCCAGACTGATTACGATTAATCCAATGCCGATCCGTCGTTTCATACGAGTTTCTCCTCTGTACAAATGATGGAATTCGGTTCAAGCAACCGCTTGAATCGTCACTTTAAAAATCAGTTATGTAGTCGCCAACTCCACCAACAGGATACCATACTTAAAAACTACTATTTTTTCTGCTCATATTCAATATAATCCCTCTCATTTGACAGCATATTTTGACTGTATGCTCTGCCGCAACCTGAAAAAAAGCTGCCGGACCCGTCAAAAGTCCGGCAGCTGTCCTGAGATCGTCAAGCTTTTACGATTCTGGTGCGTCTTTTTTCTTAAACAAGGAATCCAACGCGTACATCCCGCTGCCGCAAAGCGCGAGGAAAACGGATATGGCCAGCAGTGCGAGATCCAATTCATATCCTGCCGACTTCCCGTTTCCCATAAAACCGGCAGCTCCTTTTACGGTAATGATGGCACCGATCATAGTCAGAGCCAGGAGCAGCGAGAAGATTCTTGTGCCCAACCCGATGATGAGCGCGATCCCGCCCACCAATTCAATGATTGCAACGATATAAGCAAGAAATCCCGGCAGGCCCATCCCCTCAAAGAATCCCGCAACATTTCCAAGTCCGGTCTGGAACTTGGACAGGCCGTGCACGAAAAAGGTGATTCCCAGTACAAGCCGTAACAGCAACGTACCTGCTTCCACTCTGCTCAATGTTCTCCCCTCCACAAAACTAAAACTAATCTGGTTACAGTTAATCATAGAAAACAGTTCAGAATGACAAAACAGAAGAAATCCAAGCCTGCAACCGCTTCTGCTCTTTACTATAACTATTTCAGTTACAGTTAGTCAATCATTTTTACATTCAATTATTTTAAAGGTAAGATCAACGGGAAGCTCGCCATTTCAATTGTCATGCCATCCAGTTTCCGAAACTTCTTTTTGCAGAGCAAATTGGATGGCCCGATCGGCAATTTGCTCGACTGTATACTGTTCTAATGTCTGAATAATGGATTTCTCCACTTCAATAGCAATTTCGTCAAAAGCGAGTGCAATTCCTGCTCCTACGGGACAAGCAGGATTCGGTTCGGCAGGACTGGGGGCCAGCGCATTTTCCAATTCCATCGCCTTGTATACTTCAGCAAGGGTAAGCTGGTTCGCCGGTTTAGCCAGTCGATATCCGCCGTCCCGTCCCTCTCTTGTCTCAATAATTCCCGCTTTGACCAGGCGTGCTAATACTCTTCTCAGAAAAACGGCATTCGTATTGACGCTTCCCGCGATATAACAACTGGTATAACCTTCTTTGGATTGAGCTAAAACGGCCAGAGCATGCAAAGACATCGAAAACCAACCTGAAGCCATAGTTTTCACTCCCATAGATCGGTTCCGGTTAAAAGCATGACCGGTCCCGTAAATAACGACAACAAAAGATGGATTCCCGGTTATTTCTGTATACATGTTATTTTACATGAATCGGTATTCCATACACATGGCCGGCATGGAGATTTCATCATGATCAACGATCGCGATTCCGGATATAAAAAAACTCCCATGGGAATCATCCCACAGGAGTTTTCGGGCCCACTCTTGGCCGGAATTACATCATACCGCCCATTCCGCCCATGTCCGGATTGGCGCCGCCTTTGTTTTCTTCCGGTTTGTCGGCAACAACAGCTTCAGTGGTGAGAACCATTGCTGCAACGGAAGCGGCGTTTTGCAGAGCGGAGCGGGTTACTTTAGCCGGGTCAACGATACCGGCTTGGATCATGTTTACCCATTCACCGGTGAGGGCATTGAAGCCGATGCCGACTTCTTCTTTTTTCAGGCGATCAACGATGACGGAGCCTTCGAGACCGGCGTTGGCAGCGATTTGACGTACCGGCTCTTCGAGAGCGCGTTTGATGATGGCAACACCGGTTTTTTCGTCTCCTACCGGCAAGGAAGCTTCGAGGTCTTCCACAGCGCGGATCACATTGACGAGAGCGGTACCGCCACCGGATACGATTCCTTCTTCCACAGCCGCACGGGTAGCGTTGAGAGCATCTTCAATGCGCAATTTTTTCTCTTTCAATTCGGTTTCGGTTGCCGCACCTACTTTGATGACAGCTACGCCGCCAGCCAGTTTAGCGAGGCGCTCTTGCAGTTTTTCTTTGTCGAATTCGGAAGTGGTTTCTTCGAGCTGTTGACGGATTTGGTTGACGCGGGCTTTGATTTCTGCCGGTTCACCATAACCGTCCACGATGATGGTGTCTTCTTTTTTCACGCGTACTTGACGTGCGCGGCCAAGTGCGTCGAGACCGGTGGTTTTGAGATCGAGGCCCAGTTCTTCCGTGATGACTTGACCTCCGGTGAGGATGGCGATGTCTTGAAGCATGGCTTTACGACGGTCACCGAAGCCCGGAGCTTTCACGGCAACAGCGGTGAAGGTTCCGCGCAGTTTGTTTACAACGAGGGTAGCGAGAGCCTCACCTTCAACATCTTCTGCGATGATGAGGAGCTGTTTGCCTTGTTGAACCACTTTTTCAAGGAGCGGCAGGATTTCTTGGATGTTGCTGATTTTCTTGTCCGTGATCAAGATGTACGGCTCATCGAGAACAGCTTCCATTTTGTCGGTGTCCGTGATCATGTACGGGGAGATGTACCCGCGGTCAAACTGCATACCTTCAACGACTTCCAGTTCGGTGGTGAACCCTTTGGATTCTTCAACGGTGATTACGCCGTCTTTGCCTACTTTTTCCATAGCTTCAGCGATCAATTGGCCGGTGTCTTCATCGTTAGCGGAGATCGCTGCGACTTGGGCGATGTTTTCTTTGCCTTCGATGGTTTGGGCGATCTTTTTGATTTCACTGACTGCGGCATTTACGGCTTTTTCAATCCCTTTGCGCAAAACCATCGGATTCGCGCCGGCCGCTACGTTTTTCAAACCTTCACGGATGATCGCCTGTGCAAGAACGGTCGCAGTGGTCGTACCGTCACCGGCTACATCGTTGGTTTTGGTGGCAACTTCTTTGACGAGTTGCGCACCCATGTTTTCAAATGCGTCTTCCAGTTCGATTTCTTTTGCGATGGTTACACCGTCATTGGTAATCAGCGGAGAACCGAATTTTCTTTCGAGTACCACATTGCGGCCTTTCGGGCCAAGGGTTACCTTTACAGCGTTTGCAAGCGCATCTACACCACGCAGCATCGCGCGACGAGCGTCTTCGCTGAACATAATTTCTTTCGCCATCTTCTTCCTTCCCCTTTCCTTATGTAGGGTTTAATATTTAAGTCCCCATCTGAACGATCCGTTTTCAATTATTCAACGACAGCGAGAATGTCGCTTTCACGGAGAATGAGGTATTCTTTTTCGTCGTATTTCACTTCGGTACCGGCATATTTGGAGAAAATGACCCGATCCCCTACTTTTACTTCCAGAGGAACCCGGTTGCCTTTTTCATCCAAACGACCGGAACCAACAGCTACGATGCGTCCTTCTTGCGGCTTTTCTTTTGCCGTTTCCGGAAGAACGATCCCGCTTGCTGTTTTTTCTTCTTTTTCAACTGCTTCCAAAACAACACGATCACCTAACGGTTTGATCATGGGAATACCCTCCTTCATGAGGTGGATAATTTCATTATTAGCACTCAGTGTCATCGAGTGCTAACACCAATTATTATGATATTCATCTCTGACTCAATTTGCAAGACTATGGGCAAAAAAAATTAAAGGCAACTTGAAGCCAAATAAAAAAAACGTTTTCACCGGACGGAAAACGCTTTTCATGGCTGGGGGCCGGACTTTTTTCAGCGCCCCTCACAGCATTCCATATGGTTGGTGACAGAAACCTTCTCGGCCTTTACTTTAATGATTTGTTGATTACACACCAGATGTCCGGTTTGCTTCCCCACATACCGGCCGAACCGGTCTCCGACTAACCCCCCGATCACTGATCCAACCGCGGTACCCACGCCGGGCAGCACGGATGACCCCAGCAGGGCTCCGTATTCAATCCCAGCCATCACTCCCAGGGCACTCGATACATTTTCCGTTGTTTGTACCGCATACTCCTTTTTATTCAACTTCCCCTTGAGAAAAGCAACCGTGTCTGATAGTTGGGTAACGGCCCCTGTGAGAACACCCGCCCAGAAAGAGCCCCCTCGGATCATTTCTTTCATCACGAAACTCCCCCTTAACTTTGGTCTTCTTTCCAGTTTGATTCTTCCTTTTGAAATGGTTCATCCGGCCTGTTTTGTTCGATCTCCAGCCGGCCGTCCGGTGAAAAGTCGATTTGTGTTTGATTGCGGGCTTTTCCGTCTCTGTTGGTTCTCCGTTTACAGCGTTCGGATGTTTTTGTTCAGGATGTTTCACCTCTGTGCTTGCAAAGCTGCCGAAATCAAATTCATGTTTTTCCTGCTGGCCCGGCATCTTCAGGTCGCCGACCTTATTCCGTATTTCATCTGTCAGCCCTAATACCGCAGCCGTTCCCTTGACCGCCAGCCGGCGAATTGTTTTTCTGGCTTCGGGGGAAGTGGCGATCGCCACAACGCCAGCTGCAATCAGCCATCCAAGCGGGGACCGTGTCGGCAAGATCTTCTTTAATTTCATCTCTGTTGCCCTCCAATTCAGTTACCAAACGCTATTTCCGAGTCTGTCCCAAACCGGGTGATTTATGTACGGAAAAGCTCATTTTCGTTTACATATTTTTAATAAAACCCTTACAAACTAGCCTTTGTACCCTAATACAAAAAGGTGATCGGATTGAGGCAATATAAAGAACGCTTCATTCGCGTCTGCCCCGGAAGGCTGCGAACGGAAGTACACGGGCTTGAGGAGAATCACCGCCTGGCTGAACATTTGACCGCCCGGTTGCTTCAGCTGCCGGGAGTGCAAGAGGTAAAGCCCTGTACGCTCACAGGACGCGTTGCAGTTCAATATGATCCGGGTCAAGTGGACCTGAGTCTGATATGCACATTTATTCAACAGATTGAGGAATGGTTTATCCATTATAAAGAAACAGAGCGTGATGAAAGAACCCATCCTTGCCAACCGATTTCGCCCGTTTATGAGGAAGTGGCCGCGGGCAAAGCGGAGCCGGTTCTTGAATCTCCGGAACAGCCCGCACCGCCGGAGTTTCAGATTCCCGAGCACTTTCATCAAGTATGGAAACCCCCTCAGGGCCAGGAGTCATCTTCCAGAATTCCCTGGGGGCTTACGCTCACGTTAGGCGGTCTCACTTTGCTCGGCGCCAAGCAGATCCTGTTCGGAAAGTCTGCCGTAGCGAGCAGTCCCCTGCTTTTTGCTGCATCCGGCGTTTTATCTGTCGTGACCGGATATCCTTTTTTGCGGCGGGGCATCGATCAGTTGAGCGAGCACCGGAAGTGGAACGCTGACCTGATCCTGGGAACAGCCGCGATCGGTTTGGGGTTGATGAGGGAAAATTTACTCGTTTTGGCAGGGCTCAGCATCCTGCAATATATCCACTGGAAACGAAGTCAGTTAGAGAACGATGAGCCGACGCTTGCCAAAATGGAAGAACAATATCTATCTCCGGACATCCGTCAATACAGCGAAAAAATCGGCAAGTGGGCGTTTCCGATCGCCGGGCTTACCTGGGCGGTTACCCGGGATCCGTTGCGGGGCCTGGCGGTATTGCTCGCAGCCAATCCACGCCTGGTTCTCACTCCGGCGATCGCCGCCTGGAAACAGGCAGAGACAAACATTGTCCGCGAGGGTGGATGGGTGCCTGAAAACGGAACCCTCTCTCAATTGGCCCGGACACGGACGATACTGGTTGAAGACACTTCTCAACTTTTCCATCCTTCCACTCCCGGCTTGCAGCTGCTCGTCAACGAGGAGGCGGAAGAAGAGCGTGTATGGAACCTGGCTGCTTCATTATTGGCGAAAACCCATCATCCCTGGCGGGAAAACATACTCGCCAAAGCCAGACAAACGCACCGGACCATGCGGACCGCGTTTCACGTGGAGGAAGATGAGGACGGGGTCCGGGGAGACATTCATCAAGTCCCGTATTACTTCGGCAAGCTGGCCTATCTGCAAAAGCACGGGCTGAACGTCGACCCCTTCCTGCTCAAACTGAAACGGATGGAAAAAAACCGGACCGAGGCCTATTGTCTGGTCAGAAAATCAGGAACAGAAAGCCAATGTTTAGGCGTGATCTTCAAAGAAAACCATCCGCCTACATCCGCTTTCCTCAGCCTCAGAAAGAATTTGGAACAAGCCGGGAGAACCATCGCCGTTCTCAACAACAGCCTGCGCTTGGAGACACAGGAGCTGGAAAGCTGCGGCATTCAAACGGAATGGCTGGCCCTGAATCCCATGGAACAACAAAAACAACTGGCCCGGTTGCGGGAAGAAGGGGAAGAGTTTTTATTGTTGATACGGCAAGAGGGGAGCATTTCCACTTCACTTACCGGTTTGCTCCCGCATATTACCGCACAGCAATGGAAAGAGTTGCCCCGGTTGTTGCAGATCTCCGACAAAATCGGGGAGCAGGTGGACCGGCAGTTCCAGGCAACGAAACTTTTCAACGTGGCGGGAACCGTCCTGGCTCTTCCATTCCGCGTCAGCGCCATGATGATCAATCTGATGGCAGACGCCCTTTCCCTGGTCTTCTTATCGCGAATCCGGGACGGCCAGCGGCCGATGGAGGACCCTGCTCCATCGAATCAGGCCATGGCGGAAATTGCGGCCGCCACCTGCCTGGAGGCAGAAGCACCTCTGTGGTATACACTGCCTCCCCGTGAAGTGGCTGCCCATTTTTGTCTGGATGAACAGACCGGCCTGACAGATCAGCAAGTACAAGCTTTGCAACACCAGTTTGGCTACAACCAGTTGAGCCAACCAGAGAGTGAACCATGGTGGAAAGCTTATCTGGGACAGTTTAAAGAGTTCACAACGCTGCTGTTACTGGGGACCACCCTTTTGGCCTTTGTTTCCGGTGATATTTTTCACGGGCTGGCCATGACCGTGGTGCTCATGCTAAACGCGGCGATCGGCACCATTCAGGAGCGAAAAGCGGAAAAAGTGGTAGAGGCTCTAAACCAATATCAAGCGCCTCTATGCAAGGTCATCCGTAATGGCGAAGAACAAGTCATCAGCGGAAAAGAGCTGGTTCCCGGTGATCTGGTCCGCCTGGAATCCGGAGACCGCGTGCCCGCAGATATCCGTCTCCTGGAGTGCTGGAACTTCGAAGTGGATAAATCAATGCTGACCGGCGAGTCTGTGTCTGTGGCTAAGACGACTGACAGCGTTCCGGCCCACTCTTCCCTGGCGGAAAGAGCCAACATGGTGTACAAAGGAACAAATGTCTGCAGGGGACGGGCGGTCGGAGTCGTAGTGTCCACCGGCATGCGGACAGAGATGGGACATTTGATGGAGATGATCCGGGATAAGCAGAAAGAACAGACTCCCCTGCAACAAGATGTGGCCCGCATATCCAAAACCTTTATCAAAGCAGCCCTCGCCATCACCCTGTCCATCTTCGTCATCGGTCTCTTGCGGGGAAACTCCTTCATGCAAATGATCCCGACATCCATTGCGCTTGCCGCTTCGGCCGTACCGGAAGGGTTGCCCGTAACGGTTACGATCGCTCTCAGCGCCGGTATTTTCCGGATGGCAAAGAAAAGCGTGCTCATTCGCAGGCTGTCTGCATTGGAAACACTGGGAAGAGCCACGGTCATCTGTACGGATAAGACCGGGACTTTGACAAAAAATGAAATGACCGTGCGTTCCGCAGCCACTCTCGGTCATCAGTGGGCTGTAACGGGCGAAGGGTATAATCCGGAAGGAACGCTGGTCAGCGAGCACCCGGTTTCCCCGGGCCATGAAGAAGACTTGAAACAGCTGGCGAAAATCGCTCTTCTCTGCAATAATTCCAAGCTTTTGCATCAAGAAGGGGAATGGTCCGTCATCGGTGATCCAACGGAAGGAGCCTTACTCACTTTTGCGCATAAAGCAGGCATATCTTCTGACGAGACGGAGCAGTGGAACCGTATGCATGAGGTTCCGTTTGACTCCTCGACGGGTAAAATGAGCGTCGTCTGCCGGAAACCGGAATCCATGCATGAGGAGCAAAACTGCTATGTCCTCACGAAAGGCTCCGTCGAATCCGTGCTGGAGAATTGCCGGTTTGTCCAGTCAGAGGGAAAAGTGGTACCGATCACAGCAGAACACAAACGGCAAATTTTAAAGCAGAATGAAGAGTACGCCAAACAAGCCCTGCGCGTACTCGCCTTCGCCTATCGGCCCATCCATTGGGACGGAAACGGGGACGGGATTGAAAACGACTCCGTCTATGTAGGAATGGTTGGCATGATGGACCCGCCAAAAGCGGGGATCGGAGAGAGCATCCGTGAAGCAAAACAGCTCGGGGTCAAACCGGTCATGATTACAGGTGATCATCCGCTCACTGCCTATGCGATCGCCAGGGAAATCGGGATCGACCATCAGCCTGAATTGTTGACAGGCCAGGAATTGGACCAGCTTTCGGATGAGGAATTGAAAGCGCGAATTGAACAAATTTCCGTCTTTGCGCGGGTCACTCCCGAGCACAAACTTCGCATCGTGCGGGCCTATCAGGAGCTGGGCCACAAAGTTGCCATGACCGGTGACGGCGTCAATGATACCCCCGCGATTAAACAAGCCGACATCGGAATCGCCATGGGACAAACCGGGACGGAAGTCACAAAAGAAACCGCCGATATGGTTCTGGAGCAGGATCACTTTGGCTCCATCGTTCAGGGGGTGAAAGAGGGCCGAACGATCATCTCCAATATCCGCAAAGCGCTGGGGTGTCTGCTGACGGGAAACTTGGCCGAGATTATCGTCACAGGGATTTCGGTGGCCGCCGGGATGCCGCTTCCGCTCATCCCGATCCAGATCTTATTGATGAACCTGCTCACCGATGCCTTACCGGCCATGATCCTCGCTGTCAATCCCGGCAACAAAACCACACAAACAGACCGCATTCAGCTCGCGGACCGGGAACTGTACTCCAAAGTTGTCATCCGGGGATGTTTGCTCGGACTCGGATCGCTGGGCCTGTTCACCGCAATCCTGGCGGCCGGAGGCAGTTTGGCCATGGCGCAAACCGTCGCTTTTGCCACCTTGGTCAGCGGCCAGTTGATTCAAACATTCTCCTGGAGACAAGAAGGTTCTGCGGAAAGCGCGAGAGACTGGATGAAAGACCGGTTCCTCGTGGGAGCTTTAGGCGTATCGGCATTAGCGCTGCTAAGCACGATCTATCTCCCTGGTGTCAATACCTTCTTCCATACCGTTCCCTTGGGAGCCAACCACTGGTTGAAAATATTGCTGGTCTCCGGAACGGTCAGCATGATCTCCAGACCGATTCACCGTCTTATGACCAAAAAGAAAGAAATCACTTCAACAATCCAGCCGATGAATCTGCCGGAAGCCGCTTAAAAAAGGAGTGGATCATTCATGAAACAAGCAGAAAAATGGTTCATCGGGGTTGCCCTGGCGGTGGCCCTTCCCGCCCTTTTGCCCATCGTGAAAAAAACGGCCCGCCCCTTGATGGAACAGGGGGCGGACTGGGCAAAAAAATGGCTCAAACAAGCGCAAATCATGACTGTTAAAGCCAGACACGAACTGGAGGATATCTGGTTCGAAGCCCAATACGAACGAATGCAGAAAAATTGGCAAAGAAAATCTTATACCTATACCGACTAAAGCACGGAGGAATTCTGGCATGGAATCCCAAGCATCCATTGAACAACATTTAAAGCAAGCATTTTTTCATTTAACAGCTGCGGTAAACGAAAGCTTGAATCAAGTGGAAAAGAACGAATCGGAGAAAGTAAGATTGGGAGCCATGTGGGAAGCGTTTCTCTCCCAATTTTTCTCCTATGTCAAAGAAAAAGGGAAAGAAAAGCGGATCAACATGATCGGCTGGATTCCCCTTACAAAAATAGCGAAATGGCTGTGAGCACAGATGAGCCCGGTTTGATCAAGACGGGCCGGGGGATGTTTCAGGGGAAAGCGGAAACGGTTCCCGGCCTGAACAACCGGACTTACTCGGAATCTTCCTGTTCCAACCGGCGGTATAACCAGGCTGAGATCCCGATGCTGATCTCGTAAAGCAAGATCAGCGGGATGGCCACCAGAATATTGGAAATCACATCTGGCGGTGTAATGACCGCCCCGATGATGACGATCACCAGATAGGCCAGACGCCTCGCCTTCTTCAACAACTGGGGAGTGAGCAGTCGAATCCGCGTCAGAAACAGCACGATCACCGGCAATTCGAAAAACAGAGCCACCGGGAACGTAATATTGAACAAAAAGGTGAACGCTTCGTACACCCCGTACATCTCCTGGATTCCCATCTGCCGGTTTAAATGGGTCATAAACGTGATCATATAACGAAAGATGACAAAATAGCCAAAGGCAAGTCCGGCCAGAAACAACCCGATCGCCGCCGGAATGTACATCAGTGCCGCTTTCTGCTCTTCCCGCTTCAGCCCGGGCCGGACAAATTGCCAGAGATGGTACAGGATGATGGGTGAAGTAAAGATAAAGGAGAGAATAAACGAGATCTGCATGAAAATTTTCAAAGGATCGCCCGGATTGAGCGTGTTGATCGGCAAGTGTTGAAAAGCGTTGTCGCGGATCAAATTGAAAATATCCACCGAATAAACAAAGCTGACGACCAACGATACGACGAAAGATAAAAGAATCCAGATAATGCGGCGGCGAAGTTCTTCCAAATGGTCTGTCAACGGTTGCATCTTCTCGTCACTCATAAACGATTGCTCCTTGGAACGCCGGAAAAGGGCATCAATTTTGTTTACGATTCATCGTTCGTGCCGGACAGATGAAGAGGGTGTTCACCCATTTCCTCCTCCCCGTCCGGAAAGTTTTTCAAAAAGTAGATCAATGTCTGCAGTTCGATTGTCAGGTCAATATTGTGAATCCGGACGTGGGCCGGGGCGATCAGACGGGCGGGCGTGAAGTTTAAAATTCCGCGAATTCCCGCTTTCACCAAAAAATCGGCCGTCGATTGGGCAGCATTAACCGGAACGGTCAGGATGGCCACTTCCACGTGATGGAGCTGAATCACTTCTTGAAGGCGATCCAACGAATAAACCGGAATTCCGTCAACGTCCGTCCCGATCTTAGCGGGATCCTGATCAAAACCGGCAACGATCTTCGTATTGTGGCTCCGGTAAAAGTTGTAGCGCAACAAGGCAGTGCCCAAATTGCCCACCCCGACCAGGACCACATTGGTCACCTCATCCTGCTTTAAAAAGTCGCGCAAAAATTGGAGCAGATAGGTGACATTGTATCCGTACCCCTTTTTGCCCAACTCACCCAGGTAAGAGAAGTCCCGCCGGATCGTGGCAGGGTCAATTTGCAGCGCGTCACTGAGATCGGCGGAAGAAACCCGCTGCTTGCCGATCGCATGCAATTTTTCCAAATAGCGGTAGTACAGGGGCAACCGCTTGGCGGTCACTTGTGGAATTTTATGGTCAGGCATTTTGCACCTCCAATTACATCTTGCTTCTTAAATTTTTTATATGTGAGATTCTGAACAAAACCGAATTATAAGTTCAATATACCATATCATCAAGTCATTTCCTTTATTCTTGCCTTGACTTCAGTACGTTCAATTTTTCCCAATATCATTGTACTATATCATCGTGAAGAGAGGGTGAAGAGTTCGTGAGAAGTTATGATCACATCCATGCGCTGATCATGCTCCTCCGGAAATACCGTCTCCACGATTTGTTCGGGAAATGCCACACCGACCCGTTTGCTGTTCAGGGACTGGGCAGCGAAAAAACGGTCATAGTATCCTCCCCCGTATCCCAGGCGGTATCCCTCCCGGTCAAACGCGACACCGGGCACGATCACCAGCGGAATCTGCCGCGGCTTCACCTCTCTCTCCCGATCTTCCGGCGGTTCGGCGATCCCGTAGGCGCCGGTCTTCAGCTCGGCCAAATCCTTCACCCGAAAACATCTCATCGACCGGTCTTCCGGATACGCCTTGGGCAAAATCACCTCTTTGCCCTGCTTCCAGGCAGCATTCATGGCCGGTTTTACATCAACTTCATTTCTGAAGGGCATGTAAAACAGGATGGACTCCGCCTCTTGAAATATCGGGAGCTGGACCAGAGTCCGGCAGATTTGTTCGGAACATTCGCTCATATAGCCGGGGGCCAATTGGTTTCTCACCTGAAGCAAACGCTGGCGCAATGATCTTTTGTCTGACATCTCGGTTCATCCTTTTTGCCTTGATGATTTTATTGTACAACAAATGCTTTGCCGTTTGCCCTTCCGACTTTCCTCATATACACTGGAAAAAGGGTTTGAAAATGGGGTGGAAACAACATGTTACTCAAAGCGGTCAACATAGATAAATCATTCGGGGGAACCGTTGTCCTCGAACAGGTCAATCTCCAGGTGAATGAACAGGAGCGCGTGGGCCTGATCGGACCCAACGGAGCCGGAAAATCCACGTTGTTAAAGATTATAACCGGAACCTTGCTGCCTGACTCGGGAGAAATTCAACTTTCCAAAAAAACGCGTCTCGGTTATCTCGCCCAGCAGTCGGGACCCGATTCGGACCGGACCATCTGGGAAGAACTCGTGTCCGTTTTTGCCGGGCTCCAGCAGATCGAACAGGAATTGCGCCATCTGGAACAAGAAATGGGCCTGGAACACGTCTTCTCCAACGAGCAACGATACCAAAAAACACTGGAAAAATATGCCGCTCTCCAGGAATCATTTGAAGAAAAGGGCGGATACGGCTATGAAGCCCGCATTCGCGGAGCCTTACACGGACTGGGGCTCGCCGGGATCGACTGGAAGAACACCAAAATCCCGGAACTGAGCGGCGGGCAAAAAACGCGGGTCGCCCTGGCAAAAATGCTGCTGGAAGAACCGGACCTCCTGATTCTGGACGAACCGACCAACTACCTGGACATGAACGCCATCTCCTGGCTGGAACAAACGCTGGCCGGCTATAGCGGGGCACTCCTCATCGTCTCCCACGACCGGTATTTCCTCGACCGTCTGGTGAACGTCGTCTATGAACTGGAACACGGCCGCGCGACCCGTTATGTAGGAAACTATTCCGCATACGTGAAACAAAAAGAAGAACGAATCCTGTTGCAGCAAAAAGCGTATGAAGAGCAGCAAGCGCAGATTAAAAAGATGGAGGAGTTTATCCAGCGCAATATCGCCCGTGCCTCTACCACCAAGCGGGCCCAGAGCCGGCGCAAGGCGCTGGAAAAAATGGAGCGGATTGAAAAACCGGTCACCAGCCGCCGCAAGGCAGCGATCCGCTTCGAAACGAAAGCGGCCAGCGGCAGACAGGTACTGGAAGCCAAGGGGCTCGCCGTCGGTTACAACTCGGCGTTGATCGAAAACCTCTCTTTCCGCCTGGAGCGCGGGGAGCATGTGGCGCTCCTCGGACCCAACGGAATCGGGAAATCCACCTTGCTCAAGACGATCGCCGGCAAGCTCCCGCCACTCGGCGGAACCCTCCAGTGGGGAACCAATGTGGAGGTGGATTATTACGACCAGGAGCAGAAGGACCTGCACCCGGACAAACAAGTGCTCGACGAATTGTGGGATGAGCATCCCCAGCTCGACGAAACGACGGTTCGTTCGTGTCTGGGACAGTTTCTGTTCAGCGGGGATGATGTGTATAAACGCGTCAGTGATTTAAGCGGGGGAGAAAAAGCGCGTCTGTCTCTCGCCAAACGGCTTTTGAATCAAGCCAACTTCCTGCTGATGGATGAGCCGACCAACCATCTGGATTTACCCAGCAAAGAGCGTCTGGAAGAAGCCCTGCAGGAATATCCGGGAACCCTGTTATTCGTCTCGCACGACCGTTACTTTATCAACCGGCTGGCCACCCGAATCTGGGAGTTCACGCCCGAAGGAATCCGCGATTACCCCGGCGACTATGAACGATATCTAGAAAAAAAAGCGCTGGAAAAGCTGCAGAAAGCCGAATCATCTCCCAAAGAGGATGCAATAAGCGAATCCGCCCGTCGCCAAAAAGAAAAAGAGGAACAGCGGCGCCAAAAGAAGCGGCAGCAACAGATTGAACGGCTGGAACAGGAGATTGAACAGCTGGAAGCAGACATCGCCCGCATTCAGCAGGAATTGTGCCAGCCCGAAATCTTCTCGGACCCCCTGAAGAGCGCCGACTTGCAAAAGGAGCTGGAAAAGCTGGAACAAACCCTCTCCGAGAAAACCGACCAGTGGGCGGAACTGGCCGATGCCTAAACGAACCCAAGCAGGTGGAATAAGCCACCTGCCTGGGTTTTTTGTGTCATTCATTCACGTTCATGATCGATCGATTTGCGGGCTATGAAAAGCGTTCAATTCCGTCAACCGGCCTTGTAAACCTATCTTTCAATACTAATAACACCTTCTACATACTTGGCCCTGCGTGAGATGTTCATGTTTCAATACCATTATGGATACAACTAAACCGGAAGCTTATCAATACAAGTTAGGAAGATTAAAGTTTCAATACCAATATGGATTCAACTAAACCCATTGGTCACGCTTCTTTAAACGCTCCCTTGCCTTGGTTTCAATACCAATATGGATACAACTAAACCTCCAGGTGGATACATTTCGTTGGATCAGTCCCTGTTTCAATACCAATATGGATACAACTAAACGAGAACCATGAAGACGTATTGTCTTGATCCTGCTAGAGTTTCAATACCAATATGGATACAACTACACCATGCCGTTTTGTTTATTAGAATTGCATATAAAATGGTTTCAATACCAATATGGATACAACTACACGAATTATATCGCTTCTACAAATGGGCTAATATGTTCAGTTTCAATACCAATATGGATACAACTACACGTGGTTTCACGTGGCTAGTAAATTACGGGATAAAATGTTTCAATACCAATATGGATACAACTACACCCGTATGTGAACACCACTAATACCAAGCAATTTCATTATACCAAAAACCAAAAAAATCTGTGAACCTCCGATCTTGCAAAATCCCTGGGAGGTTCACAGACTTTTTATCTCAATCCTCATCCAGCCAGTCTGCCCGCCGTCCGCGAATCCGCTCAATGGCAATCGTACGCGCTTCAAACTCCAAAGAACTTTCACAGTCGGGAACTTGGATCTGATGCTTTTGAATACAGTCCTTGCACACTCGTTTGCTGATGGTGTCACCGGGGCCTTCGACAACCAGCCGGACATCTTTTCTCCAAGTCCAGTTCAGGCAAACCTCACAAAATGCGTAGTTTTCGGTAAGGCAGGGTTGGGGATGGGTCATGATGGTCTGCCTTAACTCGCGCTCGATCTTGTCCGCCAATTTCATTAACAGCTCTTTTCTGTTTGACACGGGACATCCCTCTGCTCATCTAAACTTGGCCACTCTCCACTCTTTTTCAAGATTCATTCTGTTTCAGCTTCTGCAATGGTGGGCAGCCATTCCCTTCTGGCGATCCTGCCATTGGTCAGGTTCGCATCCACGATGCTGCCGCTGTACCTGAAGTTAAAAGTGTTTCTGAGTTCTTTGATCACTCTTTCAATCTCCGGTCGTTTATAGCCGAGCTTGGCCATCGCATACACGACATACCCGACAGCATCGCTTTTCTTGATCAGTTGAGACTCGCCTTTTGTCAATGCGCTTTCCTCCTTCCGCTGTTCTTCCCTCTTCCCAAACGTGGTATAATCGTACTGCACCATTCTTTTTATTTTGGGCCACTCGATATGGCTCTTTTTTTATGCAAACAGATCAACCACTTTACCAACCCACAATGTTTTTCCTTCCTCCATCTCCACACGGATCGCATCCACAAGTGGAATCCGGATGGTTTCCCCGTTTTCCGCAGCCAGTTGAACCACACACATCCGGTGCTTCGGTTGGTGCTGGATGTAACAGAAAACCTTGATGCGGTCTCCCGTTTGTTCACTCACTTCTGTATGAACCAGCTTCATTTGCGGACGTTGTTGTAGATCAGTCAAAAATGCCTGGACACGGTTCGCCTGACCCTTGACCAGCATCGCCAGCAAAATTTTCCGCCTCCTTTTTGTTTAATCCAGCAAAAAGTTAAATGAACAATTGTTTTTCTTCACATACAAATACTCTCATAGTAGAATTTGAATTACAAATATTTTAAATACTGTTTGAAGTACTCATGCTGGCTGTTTATTAACGGAAAATTGAACTCTAATCATAGATTTGACGGAAAAATGGTTCTGAACAAAAAGGCATTTTCAAAAATATAGGGGTTATTTGCCATTTGAGACATTGGTTTTTGGCGAAAATTTTTTGTCGGGGTGAGTAACATGCAATCAAAAGAAAAGGTTTTTGTATCTGAAGACCTTGGAAATATATTCAGAAAGGCTCGACTCAAACGGAATTTGAGTCAACTCGAAGTGGCGAGTGAAATTGAGGTTTCACACACGATGATCAGTAAGATTGAACGTGGTGCATACCTGGCAAAAAGGGAAACTGTAGAAAAACTTTGCAGTTTTTATGAGATGGATTTGGAGCGGGTATCAGAATCCCTTGATATACCAAACACTGATGATGACGAACTGGACCTGCCGCTCCAGTTAAAGGCAATTGAACATGAGTTGTGGGTTGATCCAGACGAGGGGATCGAGGAGTTAAGAAGATTTGAGAAGTATACAAAGCTGGAAGACGGGACAAAGTCGTCCAATATGGCTTTTGTATTCTTTTTGAAAGGTAAATACTATGAGAAGAAAAGAAAATGGAATGAGGCACTAGCCCATTTTGAAACGGCAGTTAAATATGCGAAAGAGTTTTCTGACGAGCTTGAACGCACGAACATCCTGGCTGTTTGTTATAATGGTTTGGGTCGTGTCTGTAACCATGAAAACAAATTAAGCCGGGCATTAAACTATATTGAAAAAGGGATTCAATCGTTTAACCCGGACGGGTTGCGTCCACATGTGTATTACAACCTGATTATCAATAAGGCAAGTGTTCTGGAAAAGTGGAATAGAGATAGTGAAGCATTAAAAATTGTCGAAGACACTTGGAAAGAAATGCACCGGATTGATATAGCAGATGCCCGTTTGAACTTGTATCAGATTCGAGTAGAGCTACTGATTAAATTGAAAAGGTTTGACGAAGCGATCGACATTGCCTCGGAGGGACTGGAAAAAGCGCGTGTTGACCATATGTACGACCGTTGCTTTGAGTTATGGTCGTCCCTTGGTGAAGCATACGCCAATAAACAACAACTATCTAATGCGCAAGTCTGCTTTCAATCTGCGTTGAAATTGGAAAACAAGATCAGAAAAAAATACCTGACAATTACAACCTATACTCAATTAGGTCTGTTATACTTGAAGAAAGGGAAGGTTCAGGAAGCTCAGGAGGCTTTGAAAAAAGCTGTCCTCCTGGGAAGAAACCTCAAAGATGATTACAGATTGGTTAAAGCCCTTTTCGCATATGGTCAATTCTTTTTAAATGGGAATAACGATCTGAAGGCTTTAAAGTGTTTTGAGGAAGCCTTGGATTTGGCTAAAAAACATTCATTGGATCTTTTTGTACTTGACATTTTGTTAGAAATCACTGATATTTGTAAAAAGAAGGACTTGCCAGCTTACCATGATTATATGGATGAGTTTCAGCAGGTTTTAAAAAAATTCCGGAAAGAGGGGTTCGGTCCGATGCTGCCACAAGTATTGCCCAATCAAGTGTCCGTTGTAAACGATCCCCCAGAAGATTGATTAAAACATTTTTCTTTCAATACTAAAAAAAGGGCTTCGCTTTCATGTCGAGAGCCCTTTTTTGTTTGCGCGTGTATTTCCTGGCTGTGTTTTCTACTTCTTTCCTTACACGCCCGTCACCCAAGTCTACCAAACAAAGTTCTCAACGAGTCGAAGGGTCAGACTTAAATAAAAATGGGAGACGGTGCGAATCACGTCTGACAACATTTAAATATATAACTGATAACAGGCAATCAATCGTTCGATTGCCTGTTTTGTTTGTGTTTCAATACCAATATGGATGCAACTAAACTGGGGAGCTGGGAAGCCAATATGTGGGATGGAGAAGTTTCAATACCAATATGGATACAACTAAACGATGAGTTGAAACAAAATTTAGATGCTAATATGCACTTGTTTCAATACCAATATGGATACAACTAAACGTGACGGCAATCCATTACCTCATAAGCTTTTTCCATGTTTCAATACCAATATGGATACAACTAAACTCTTTTGACTTCATCCAGCCTTTTTTGCCAACGGTCGTTTCAATACCAATATGGATACAACTAAACGTGTCGTTTTTTTAGAAGGGTATAGCGGTTATTTTGCAAGTTTCAATACCAATATGGATACAACTAAACGGGAATTACATTTGAAGTTATGGCGAAGTTATGCCAGTTTCAATACCAATATGGATACAACTAAACGAAGTCCGCCACCTTACAGCCGTGAACCAGAACTGTTTCAATACCAATATGGATACAACTAAACTTTTTCATTCAGTTTTTTTCGTGCTATTGTTTCAGCGTTTCAATACCAATATGGATACAACTAAACGAATTTCAGAGGATAGCATCCTCGTCAAAGTCCCCCGTTTCAATACCAATATGGATACAACTAAACCCCGAATTGTTTTAAAGCATGAACATTTTGTTCGTCAGTTTCAATACCAATATGGATACAACTAAACGACGAAGCTCGTCAGGCTATGAAAGATGCCTTGAAGTTTCAATACCAATATGGATACAACTAAACGTAGATGGGTTCACGAAAACTTTGATCCTTATGAGTTTCAATACCAATATGGATACAACTAAACCCGTATGTGAACACCACAAATATCAAACAATTTCATTATATCAAAAACCAAAAAAGTCTGTGAACCTCTGATCTTGCAAAATCCCCGGGAGGTTCACAGACATTTCAGCGAGTTTTACTAAATCATTTCACTACAAACCGAAGAAAAAAATGGAATCCCCCCAGTAAAATCAAAGGGGCGGTTTTTATGCGAAAAGTCACTGATGATTAGGTGTGGGCTTTTGTACAATATACATACTGAGTGCTGGGTCGGGATTAATCCAGGCACTCTCAAACACGAAGATCACCGTATAATTTTCGTTATCGGTATAAGTAACATAGTAGTTACCTTCTTGTTCCTTTTCACTTACAGGGTTGCCAAGCAAGCCCTTCACGTCCGACAAATGAATGGTCTGCAACTGTGGATCAAAATCTTCAATCGCGGTGATCGTTTTTCTTCCTGTTGAACCGTCATAGAGGAATCGGACATGACGGCTCCAATAGTTGGCCGCAACGGTACTCAGGTCTTCCGGTTGGCCCCATTCTTTGACGACCTTTCTCAACGAATCGCCAACAGAAAACGGCACGCTGTTTATCGATTGTTGGGATTCATAGGCTAAACCCATGATCTGACGAACCAGCAGATCCGGTGTTGACTGCGACGATGCCGGAGTCGCAGAAGCGAAAGCGGGCACACTGAACATCATAAGAAGTGCAAGTGTTGAAAGTGTCAAGCTATGGATAAAAAGTTTCACTCGTTTCAACATGAAACACCCTTTCACTTAAGAATGGATGAACGCCACCACACCATTTGAATCACTCTTTCTTCCCGGTGATATCAACATCGGGTTATCACCGTTAACCACGGAATGAAAGTTCCCTCCTTTCGTCATCCATTAGACGTCATCCAATTGAAAAGGTTTCACAAAGGTAAAGCTCTTTTATGAAATTTCCCAATCGGTTGGTTTACCTTAACTGGAACCTGGGGAATTAACCCAACTTACCATGGTCATTGGAAACGCTTTGTTTGGTCCAATGGGGCATAAACCACCAACTGACTACTATGGAGAAAATTTGTCCAAAGCATTAATTCAATCTGAATTATCGGACGACAATTACCATTATATAGTTCTATGATCCCTCAGCGGCTGTATGCTGGTTCTACACCTTATACGCAGTTAAACCGCCAAAATAAAGGGAGGTTATTCCCTTCTTTTTTATTTTTTAGCCCATTGTAATCGTTGCGTGATTCCCATCACTTTCACGTATATGGATACAACTAAACTGTTGTTGGGATAGTCCTAACGATTCTCTGAGTTTTGTTTCAATACCAATATGGATACAACTAAACTCAGTTGTTTTTTCCCGTCGGGAAATCCAAGTGAAGTTTCAATACCAATATGGATACAACTAAACACCTATACTTATAGCTGGCGATCCGGTTTGTTGTCGTTTCAATACCAATATGGATACAACTAAACCCGTATGTGAACACGATGAATATCAAGTAATTTCATTATATCAAAAGACAAAAAAATCTGTGAACCTCCAATCTTGCAAAATCCCCGGGAGGTTCACAGACTTTGTAGCAAGTCTTACTTATCGCATCATTCCCTACCAACCGTAACAGCCAAATCATCTTCTATTCATTATAGTTGTCAATCGCTTGAAGAATATAGCCGGTTCCCCGAATGCTTCATTTTATCTCAATCTTCATCCAGCCTTCATCCAGCCAGTCTGCCCGCCGTCCGCGAATCCGCACAATCGCAATCGTACGCGCTTCTAACTCCAAAGACCATTCACAGTCGGGAACTTGGATCTGATGCTTTTGAATGCAGTCGTTGCACAC
The DNA here is from genome assembly GCF_900110165.1 of Lihuaxuella thermophila. Lineage (GTDB taxonomy): Bacteria > Bacillota > Bacilli > Thermoactinomycetales > Thermoactinomycetaceae > Lihuaxuella > Lihuaxuella thermophila. Next base: position 94,337 of record NZ_FOCQ01000010.1, on the reverse strand, counting down.
TCGTTTGTCGATGATGTCACCGGGGCCTTAGACAATCAGCCGGACATCTTTTCTCCATGTCCAGTTTCATGCAAACTTCACAAAATGCGTAGTTTTCGGTAAGGCCAGGGTTGGGGATGGTTCATGATGGTCCGCTTTAACTCGCGCTCGATCTTGTCTGGAAGAAGTGCACCAGGTAAGAGGTTGGCAAGATTCTGCATCCTGAAGGAAAATAAAATGGAACTAAAGAAATGATGATTGACTTCATGTGAAAGGTACTGGTACAACCGTTCAAGCTATATCCCTTGGACAGAGCCAGTCACTCTTTTCTGGCTGGCTCTCTACCGCAAGAGTGGTTTGACCTCACCATTCTTTCCCTAATGAAACCTCTTCAATGTATGGATCAAATACTGGCCAACGCCCAAATTCAAAATCCCGAAAAAAACAGCCAAACTGAGCATGGGGATCATATCGCCCACGTCAAGGATATCCTGGTTGAATAGATAAATGTTTATCCATGGAAACAGTTCTCCTCGTGTCAGGATTTGTGTGCTCGAATAAATGACTACGATGACAAGCGACCATCCGGCATTCAATGTGGCCGCCATCGACACAAAACCCAGGGTACAATAAAAGAATGACTGAATCGCCAGTTGCACATACATCGGGGCAAAAATTCCCGGAGCTGCAAAAGCGTCAACGATCCAGAGCAGGAAAAACAGCAGAAACAAATATAACGCAAAGTAAGACAACACTCTTGTTATACCGAGACTCCAACGGGAGACCGGATATGTAAAAATGGTTTCGCTTCCCGGTTCCTCCAGCAAATCATAAAACAGAAACACACTCCACCAGGCTGCAAAAATGGGGAAAGAAAATTCAAGAGCAGGGATAATTCTCGATGCATCATTCTTTGCAAGAAACGAATATCCGAGAATGAAAAATGCGGCCAAAAATGGCACATAAGCGTTGAATCCCATTGATTTCCAATCAAACACCAGATTGATTTTCCCTTTCACGTTACCTTCTCCCTGCTTTTCATCAGGTACAGATATCCATCTTCCAAAGTGGCGGCGACAGGCTTGGCATCAGGAGGAGGGACATCGGACAAGATTCTCGCTTCGACCCGATCCTCTCTCTTGTAACTGGAAAGTACTTCCCACTCGTCAGCAAGGTCATAAAACTCGTCCTGGGAAACGGTGGTTTCCCATACTTTCCCCTCCGCTGCACGGGCAATCTCTTCGGCCGAACCTTCCTTGATCACATTTCCGGTATGTAGAATGGCCACTTTTTGACAAGTGGTTTCGATGTCTTCCACAATATGCGTGGAAATGATCACGATGGAATCTTTCCCCAGACTTCGAAGCAATTTTCGAAACCGGATCCTCTCTTCGGGGTCCAGTCCAGCGGTTGGTTCATCCACGACAATGATCTTCGGATTGCCGAGGATCGCTTGGGCAATGCCGACCCGTCGAAGCATTCCCCCGGACAACTGACCGATTTTCTTTCTGGCGTGTTCGGTCAAATTCACCTTGTCCAATACGGATTGTACCGTATTTTCAATCTTTTCGACTCCTTTCAGAACAGCGATATGTTTCAATGCCTCATCCACTCTGATCTGTTTGTAAACGGAAAATTTCTGAGGCAAGTAGCCAATGATTTTCCTGACACTCGATGCATCCTTCCAATTTAAATCTCCATACTGCACAGTTCCTTCGGTCGGTGTAATCAACGTGGTCAAAATGCGCATCAATGTGGTTTTTCCCGCTCCATTTGGTCCCAACAACCCGAACATACCGGGTTCAATCACCAGATCGACGTGGTTCAATGCCCGTTGTTTCCCATAATCTTTGACCAAACCGGAAATCCTTAACACATCCATATTATTCTCCTTCTTTCATGAGCTTCCTGACTTCATCCCAAGTCAATGTTTTTGGCTGGTTTAAAGCGAAATGAAAATCCCTGAAAAATTCCCTGATCTCGCGCGTATTCTTCTCATTGACATACTTGATCACATCTTCATAGATGCTGATCTCTTCCTTTAATTGGTTCAACTGTTTTTGATCCAAAGTTCCCTGCATCATTTCTAAAGTTTTCCTCTTCCTTTCCAAGGCTTGACTCATTCCGGAACGACCGTCCTGCACCCAGCCCGGCTCCCGTTGTTCCACCCAATACAGGTAAGCGTCTGAGAACAAATTTTGAATTTCTTGCCCACTGGGGGATGATTTGACAAATGATGAAGCAGTCAACCGAATGAAAAAAGCCCGATCTTTCAACAAGCGGGAATCATCATTGAAAAACTGTTGGATTTTCAGGATTGCGTATCTGTCAGAATGCCATAACAAATGAGTGGTTTCACTTTCGTCCTGAAGTGACAACAAGAACAGAATTTTCGAATCCTGTTTCTTGCTGATCCATAAATCATTCGATACCAATTGAACGGCACCACGGTAGTTCCGTTCCATTTCCTCCAGCTCAGATTCAAGTTTGTAAAAGCTTTTCGGATATACAAAGGTTGTTCCGTTGACCGTTCGGGATGTGACATATTTTCCACCCACCAACGTAATGCCGCCGGCCACCGTATCTTCGAACCGATTTTCTCCCGTTTTCTTCAGATTGGAATACAACGGTTCAGGCCCCTCATAGGTCAAACGGTAATGGACCGGAGCCTTGGGACTAAGATCATTGGGAAATAACAGAGACTCTTCATACCTCATGACCGGATGTGCACCCGGCACCGGCAACCATGCATAATAACCAGGCAACATCACCGCTTGTTCATTTGCGAAATAAAACGGTGAAGAGATACCCTCATACTCGAAGTGGATCGGAAGGGACTCACCCAGGTTGATTGGAGTCGAAAGTTGGACTTCAATCTGATCCCCGGATTGGCGATACGACAGTGAATTCCCGTTTGACGTTACCTTCTTGACCTTCAGATCACGATAAAGGGTGAACACCAGTTTTCTTCCTTTTTCACGAGGAACCACAACCATGTCGAGATTGACGGACAGTTTTCGATATACGTTTAATTTTACATCATAGGAAGATACGTCAAACGGCACTTGATCCTGAATACTTGGCACTGGATGCTTTTTGTAGTAGTGCCAGTCATAACCCAAAACGCCGTATTTCCGGTTACCGGTGTAAATCACCTGAGATTCCTTTGCATATTCAGCGGACAACCAAGTGAGAGACAGCACCATCACGGCAAACACGATCGCCCATCGCATTGTAAATTTCACTTTGCACTTGATTATGGCCGTCAAAATAAAGAAACCGGCAGCACCCAATCCGATTATTCCCTTTTGGATCCAGCGGGGAATCTCCATTGGAAACCCATAAATCGGATCAAAAGGCTCATATGGATTGGTTTGACCTAAATTCAAAAAGTCCATCAGAGGAGTCGGATCCACGGACGGAACCAGAAAAAAAAACTGGCTGAAAATGTCATAATTGAGTGGTCCGGTCAAAAGCCAGATCACGGTCAGCACGGCAAATACGAGTCTTGACCTCATGAGCAGTCCGGAGACCATCCCGACCATCCCCGCAACAAGAAACGGAATCACCCAGTACAGCAACAGATAGAAAACCGCTTGAGAATAAAAAACGGAGGGGACATTGTAGATGAAATACATGCAGAACAAAATTAAGGCGGCGATTGCAGAAAAAGTTACGACGCAAGTCAGCAATGCCAACCATTTTCCCCAAATCTTCGCGAAATAGCCACGGTCGATCACGTGGAAAAGTTCATAGGAAGAACTCACATGTTCATTCCTAACCAAGGTCAATCCCAGAATCATGCTGGCAAAGAGCCCACCCAGGACGATAAACGCAGTGGATGTCACCGCCCGGCCAGGGTCGTTCATCTCAAGGTGAGTCTGGTATTGAATCACCACTACTATCGCCGCAGCCACAAAAACAAGCCAAGTCCACAAGCTTCTTGAAATCAGCAACATCTCTACTTTCCATGAATTGATCGTCTTCATTCCTCAACTCCCGATCACCAAATTGTATTCAAGGAAATGGCATCCGGACAAATCTGCAACCGAAAAGCCGGATGCCGATCAAAATTATAAAAATTCCGACCCGGATATTACTCTATCAGCGACCGGTGGAATCGTCAATCAATCACCGAGCCCCATCCGTTGCACCCCTTCCACAAGGCAAGACGGATCCAGATGTACTCTTGCATGTATCTCGGAGTTACCTGATTCCCGTCCCACCTTAACTATTACACCCCGGAATAGATTTTGAGTAAATTCCCCTTATTCGGTATAATTGGCACAAGCTACGTTTCTTCGGTAAAGGATTTTGAAAAGCTGGAAACAGACATCGCCCGCATTCACAGGAATTGTTCCATCCCGAAATCTTCTCGGCCCCTGAAGAGCGCCGACTTGCAAAAGGAGCTGGAAAAGCTGGAACAAACCCTCGCTGAAAAAACCGACCAGTGGGCGGAACTGGCCGATGCCTAAACGAACCAAGGCAGGTGGAATGAGCCACCTGCCTTGGTTTTTGTGTCATTCTTTTTCATTCACGATCGATTGATTAGCGGGCTATGAAAAGCGTTTCGCCCTGTCAACCGCGCCCTGTAAACCAATCTTCCCTAAGTTTCAATCAATATGGATACAACTAAACAAAGCCTACTGGACGGATAAGATCGGCGTTGTGTAGTTTCAATACCAATATGGATACAACTAAACATAACTCAGGGGGATGCAAAAATTTCTGTTAAGAGTGTTTCAATACCAATATGGATACAACTAAACCCTCTCTAATTAATTCCCGGCCTTTTTCTGTTAGTTTTGGTTTCAATACCAATATGGATACAACTAAACTTTAACAGCAAGTCTGTTTATATAGATTGAGGTGATCACAGTTTCAATACCAATATGGATACAACTAAACCAGATAATGTCTTCTTCGGATCCGCGTTTCCTTGCCGTTTCAATACCAATATGGATACAACTAAACCCGTATGTGAACACCACAAATATCAAACAATTCCATTATATCAAAAGCATAAAAAATCTGTGAACCTCCGATCTTGCAAAATCCCCGGGAGGTTCACAGACTTTGTAGCGAGTCTTATTGCATCATTTCCTACCAACCGTAACAGCCAAACCATCTTCTATTCATTACAGTTGTCAATCGCTTGAAGAATATAGCCAGTCCCCAAATGCTTCATTTTATCTCAATCTTCATCCAGCCAGTCTACCGCCCGTGAATCCGCTCAATGGCAATCGTACGCCAAAGACCATTCACAGTCGGGAACTTGGATCTGATGCTTTTGAATGCAGTCCATGCATACTCGTTTGCCGATGGTGTCACCAGGGTCTTCGACAACCAGCCGGACATCTTTTCTCCATGTCCAGTTCAGGCAAACTTCACAAAATGCATATTTTTGTGCAAGTATGGTCGGGAAGTAGCTTAATTGTTTAAAAAATAAAATACTATTTATTATATTTACATATTTTTAACAATATCATCCATTCGTATTTTTCGATATTGACTTAGCTTGATGAGCATGTGGTTCTACCCCAATAAGGTGTCTTTTTAATTTTTTACTGTCCTATGGGATCGGTTTGCCTTGGCATATGGCTGGGGCGATGTCCCAGAAGGAGAATCTAACAAAGAAACTATAATTAGTGTCGCATCATTTCCGGGAAGAGAATTGAAAGCACAATAAAATACAATCTCTCCCGCTACGAATGCAATGGCCCAGATTATTGCCTTGCGTGATGGCAGCGGGCCGTCGCGCAACACTTTGACGCCTAGTGGGACTAATGCTATGCAGAGTCCAAGTAACAGAATAGGTACTATAATATTAAATTTACCAGTCGATTTTCTAGAAACATAGTGTTCATCTTAGGAAACGTATTGCGGTGGTTACTGGCGTCAGTCGTAGTCAAGTATTGGAACAGCGATCTGTCGTCAATTGGAAAGTCTTGGAGCAGATATCTTTTTCACTTATAGGCAGGCTGAAGCGAAGTGGCCAAGATGTACTGCGCGGTGAAATTCAATCTCTAGGAGTTCGATGCGAGAGTATCGAGATAGATTTATCAAAACGGGATGCTCCCTTTTCGATAGCATTTCTTAAAGAACCTTTAGAGATATGAGAATAGCTCTTACTTGATAGCCTCGATCATCTGGCTTGTTATCCCCAGCATCGAGTTATCCACAAAGTTATTCACAGCTTATACACTTTGTCCACAACTTGCAGACAAAAAAAAACAGCACCTGAAAAGGTGCGGAGAAATGATCGACTCGGGTTAATTTTTCTTTTTGCTGATATAGGCCCACTTCAGATCGTATTCCGCTCCGTAGGGGTGGCGGTACAGGTCTTTCACATACGGCCTTTGCAAAAATGAGTTGGTCTCGTAATAAAGAGGGACAAGGGCCGCTTCCCCATCTTCGCCCACCAGCAGTTTTTCCGCTTGAGCGAGATAAGATGTCTTCTTATCCTGGTCAGTGGTTAGCTCGGCTTTTTCAAGCAGCCGTTCGAATTCCTGATTTTGGAATTTCATATAGTTGAGGCCTGAGTCGGACTTCCAGATCTCCAAAAAGCCGATCGGGTCGCTGTAATCGGCGAACCAACTGGACATGGTCAGATCGAAATCGCCTTTCAGCTCACGGGGAACTTTTAATTTTCGGGGGACGGAATCCAGTTTGACTTCCAACCCCAATGCCTCGCGCAGCTGTTTTTTCACAGCGAGCGCCACATATTTGCGATGGTCATCAAAACTGAGCAGGGTCAGCGATGTGGGCGGCTTGGATAATCCGAGTTCCTTCAAGCCCTGTTGAAAGTATCTTTGGGCTTTTTCCACATCTCGTTTGACAAATTTTTCCCCGGCCAGTTCGCGGTACGATTGATTGTCCACATACAACGCAGGAGGGACAAGGGCACCCGCCGGTTTGGAGCCGTCTTTCAATATCTGGTTGGCAATTTCTTCGCGGTCGATCGCCAGACTGATCGCCCGTCGGATATTGTCATTTCTTAAAATCTTGTTTCTTTGGTTCAGCAAGATATACTGAGACGAAGCCAATTCCATGTTGAGATAGTCGGGAGTCTGGACATACGCGGAAACAAACTCCTGATCCAGCTTGGCGGTATCTGCTTGACCGGAATTATACAGACTGATTCTTTTGGGCGTATCTGCTGCAACGATGATTTCCACCCGGTTTAACGTTACCGTGTTGGCGTCCCAGTAGTTTTCATTTTTTTTCAGGACCACTTTTTGCGGAGTGACGGATTGGATGACGAAGGGACCATTATACACCATTTTGTCCGGGGACTTGCTGTACTCATCCCCGTATTTTTCCACAATATCCTTGCGTTGGGGAAAATAAGTCGATTGTGTCGTCAAGCTTAAAAAAGTGAGTTGGGGCTTCTTCAGCCTGACTACCAGCGTATGGTCATCAACCGCTTTCACACCGACCCCTTCCTTTTTTCCCTTCCCTTTGTTATACTCTTCCGCCCCTACGATCGAATATAAGATATAAGCATACTCCGATTTTGTCTTCGGGTCTAACGCCCGTTTCCAGGCATATTCAAAATCATGGGCGGTCACCGGTTCCCCGTCGCTCCACATGGCTTCCTCGCGCAATTTGAATGTATAAACCTTTTTGTCCGGGCTGATTTTCACCTCTTCGGCGATTCCGTACACAGGCTTATTTTCTTTTCCCAGGCGCATGAGGCCTTCATTCACATTGTACAAGACGTTCCAGGAGACAATATCTACGTATTTGGCACTATCCAAACTGGATATTTGATTGGTTTCCGTCAGCCGCAAGACTTGTTCATCACTTAAACCGCTTTTATCCGTCGCTGCCTGAGACATGCATGCAGACAGCAGGAAGGTAAATACAACGACAAGCCCGACAGCCGCTTTCCATCTGGTTGGCAACAATCATCCCCCCGTTCTGTATCAAGCAAGTGCTTTTAACCCGCTTTCGCGCATTTTACTCGATGGAATGTATAAAAATACATCATTCATTATACTAGAATACTCAAATATATCAATCTGTAACTTTTGTTAATTAAAGTATTAAATAAAATAGAAAATCATTTCTCAGGCTAGTTCAGTTTCCGCCGGACCCGAAACCGGCCTGCCGGACGGATAAAAAAAACCGCTCCAACCCGGCAAAGCCAAAGGTTGAGCGGTATCGGAATGATTAAAGGAAACCGCGGTGATTTTCCCGGTTCCAGCGATCAATCACGGAGGCCCCCTCTTCCATCAGGACCTGATGACACGAACCGATCACACTCAGGCAGGCTTCATATCCTGATCCTAAAGAGAGAGGAAACATTGAAACGTGATCCGGCAAGGAATGAGCGGAATCCCATCTGATTAACCGGGGCGGTTGGTTCCGTCCCGTCACACTCACCTGTTTCAGGGGAACGGATAAGCCCAGCCCCAAAGCTTTGAGAACAGCCTCTTTTCGGGTCCAGTAAACATAAAAAGCCTCCTGTTTCTCGGCCTCGGGAAGAAGAGCGAATTCCCGTTGTTCCAATGGAGATAAAATGTCAAGCGCCAGCTGGTCCACAGGGACATCTCTCCGTATTTCCTCGACATCGATGCCGATCGGAACCGAACGGGCCAAGGCGATCACGACCAACTGGCCCGAATGGGAAACAGATATCTCGATCGATTCGGGAGAGGTCTCCAACAGCCTGGGTTTGCCGTGCTCTTTTCCACAATCGGGGCAAGCGCGGGAAATGGGAATTTCTTTGGGATCTTTGTGTAATATCTGTGCCAGGAGCAGGCGCAACAATCCGTAAGAGATGAGCCCCCGCTTTCGATCTTCTTCTTTTCGGAACGCGTCCAGACGTTCCAGCTCTTTCGCATTCAACAGGTGCCGAAGGGCGGGAGCTGCGGCAGACAGGGGAGCGGACCATATATGTACGGCCCCCGGTTGCAGTGTTTTCCTCAACCGTACACCTCTCCTTCAGATTGGCATCTTTTTCCGTCACACCAGTGAAAGATTGGGCTCGGCGTTCAAACTCAGTTCGGCAAAATTCCCATCCAAATATTGGTAAGTTCCGGCCGAAGCGATCATCGCCGCATTATCGGTACAAAGCTCGAGCGGCGGAATCAGGAGCTCGATCTGTTCCTGTGCACAGCGCTGATGCAACCGGACACGCAATCCGCTGTTGGCCGACACCCCACCGGCCAGCACGAGCCGTTTGACGCCGGTCCTTTTCACGGCGCGGAGCGATTTTTCGACCAATACGTCCAACACAGCCTCCTGGAAACTGGCGGCAAGATCAGCTTCGCGAATCGCTTCATTTCGCTGGGACGCATTGTGAATCAGATTCATGACCGCCGATTTTAACCCGCTGAAGCTGAAGTCGAGCGAATCAGCTTCCAACCAGGCCCGCGGCAAATCATAACCGGGATTCCCCTGTGCCGCCAGGCGGTCGATATGGGGCCCGCCGGGATAGGGAAGATTCATCAGCCGGGCCACTTTGTCAAACGCTTCACCAGCGGCGTCATCACGGGTTCGCCCCAATCGCTCATAGCGATTATGTCCCTCCATATATATCAGCTCGGTGTGCCCGCCGGACACGACCAGGGCAACCAGCGGGAATTCAAGCGGCTTCACCAGATGGTTGGCATAGATGTGACCGGCGATATGATGCACGCCGACCAGCGGGATTCCCGTGGCAAAAGATAACGCTTTGGCCGCAGACACCCCGATCAGAAGCGCTCCCACCAAACCCGGCCCCTGCGTGACAGCGATCGCATCCAAATCTTTGATCGACACGCCGGCCTGTTCCAATGCTTTTTGCATGATCAGCGTGATCCGTTCCACATGCCGCCGCGATGCGACTTCGGGAACGACTCCGCCAAATTTGCGATGAACATCCATCTGGGATGAAATCACATTGGATAACAGGCGGGTTCCGCCTTTGACGACGGCGGCGGAGGTTTCATCGCAACTGGTTTCGATTCCCAGTACCAAGATTTCTTTTTCCCTGTTCATTTAACGTCACCCACATAATGATTGCGTCTTCTTGGTTATCCGTATAATACTTGGGCCGGATGCCGGAACGTACAAAACCCAGTTTTTCATACAACGACTGGGCAGCGGTGTTGGAGACGCGCACCTCCAGCGTCATTTTGGTCGCTCCCATCGCTTTGGCCATCTCCATCACATGCGTAAGCGTCGCTTCACCTAAGCCCCGCCCCCGGTAATCGGGATGGATGGCGATATTGGTAATGTGCGCTTCATCCAGGATCAACCAGCAGCCGCAATACCCGACCACTTTTCCATCCACCGTGACCACGGTATAATGGGCAAATTGGTTATAAACCAGCTCGTTATAAAAGGCCTGTCTCGGCCAGGGTGCAGTGAAAGACTCGTTTTCCACCAGCTCAATCTGCGGCAGATCTGAAATCTGCATCGGACGAAAAGCAACTTCCCCTTCAGCTTTTTTGGGCATGTGAAGTCTCTCCATTTCCCTGCTTTTTTATCCAGTTGGCTTCCGCTTCTGTCATCTGCAGGTAATTCGGTGAAAAATCAGCATGTTCCGGTGGCTCGTGGTTGGCCCATTTATGCCGGCAAAGCATTCCCAATTGGCTCGCCCGCGGGATATTTTCCGCTGCGGTTCCAAACCGGGCCTTTTCTCCCAGTCGGCGGCGAATCACTTCCTCAAAGCGGACCACATCATCCCCCAAAAACAAGGCTGGCTGATTCAATTCTGCAATTTGCTCCAACCAGAGATCCACCTCGACCACTTGTTGGGGGATCTGTTCCACCATGCGTTCCCCTTCTCTTCGATAAACCCCGGAATAAACCCTGCGGCGGCGGGCATCAAAGAGAGGAACCACCACCCCGTCAAACCTCAAACCGTTCATCGCCAAAACGGTTAAGCTGGATTCGCTGTAAAGAGGAAGGCCGAGTGCCCAGGACATCGTTTTGGCTGTGGTCACCCCGATGCGGATTCCCGTATAAGAACCGGGCCCCGCCGACACCGCCAGCGCTTGAATGTCCGACATGTTCAATTCCAGGTCGCCGAGCAGTTGATCCAGAGCGGGCATCAGCCGGACCGAGTGATTTTTATGCAGGTTGGTGGTCAGTTCCCCCAACACCCGTTTCTCTTCCAAATGTAAAACGGCAATTCCCATCACCAGGGTTGAAGTATCCATGGCCAGCATTTTCATGTTGTTTGCAACTCCTTACACAGGCGAATGGCCCGGGAATGCGTCGATGTAATCAGAATCCGGCGCGTACCATTCGGCTCAACCTTCAGGTGGAACCACAGGGTATCTTCCGGCAGGATCGGTTCGATCCGTGAAGCCCACTCCACCAAACAAATTCCTTCCCCGTAAAAGTATTCTTCAAGCCCTAATTCTTCTTCCGGCGAATCGACGCGATAGACATCCATATGATAAAAAGGAAGTTTTCCTTCATATTCCTTCACAATGGTAAAGGTAGGACTGTCGACCGGTTGTTCAATCCCGAGCTCTTCCGCCATTCCCTGCGCAAAGGTGGTTTTTCCGGCACCCAGATCCCCTTCCAGGGCAAGGACGGCTCCCCGATCCAGCAACCTGGCGATTCGCCGGGCCAGCTCTCTGGTTTCGCGTTCATTCTTTGTGATAAAGGAACAAGCTTCTCGCATGACATCACCTGTCTGCAAAATGATTGTAACCCTTTCTGGGCAGAGGAATCCGTTTTCCCTGAAGTTCTGCTTCCACACAGGCTTCCCCTGCCTCCACTTTTCCAATCACGGTGACGGGCACTTTTAATTCGGCCGCGATTCTCTTGAGGCCTTCCCATCCCTTTGGATGAATCGTGCCGATCAGTTGATAATCTTCCCCGCCATACCAGGCCCAATCATAGGGGTTCTTGTTCATCTCCCGCGCGAACTGCACACACTCGTCGGATAGCGGGAGTTTTTCTTGCTCAATGACGAGTCTTACCCGGCTTGCCTCTGCGATTTCCCACGCTTCCTGGGCCAGGCCGTCGCTGACGTCATCACACGCAGGATGTAATCCGCATTCCGCGAGCCATTTTCCGATCTCCAGTTGCGGAACCGGCCGGCAGTGCGCTTGAATGAGGGCGGGAAACCTGCTTTTCATAGCAGGTTGATGAAGCAACAGAGACAGACCGGCCGCAGAATTCCCCAAGGTACCGGTGACAAAGATGAGATCTCCCGGTTGGGCCGCAGAACGGCGCAAGGCTTTTCCCGGCATTCCCTCCCCCAACAGAGTCAGGGTAAGAAGAAGGGGACCGGGTGTGCGCACCGTATCTCCTCCCATCAGTGTAACATGATACCGGTCGGCACATTCGTACAATCCTCGATAAATTTCCTCGATTTCACTCATTGGCCAGCCGGGCGGAACCGCTACCGACAAAAGGGCAAAAGTGGGGACGGCCCCCATCGCCGCTATATCACTCAGATTGGAAGCCATCAACTTCCAGCCGATGTCCTGCCCCATCATCGTTTCACGCAAGAAATGAACCGTTTCCACCATCGTATCACAGGTCATGACCAGCGACCGCCCGGAAGACGGGAGGACCACTGCCGCATCGTCCCCCACATCCACTTCGATCCGCCCGCTCCAACGGGTACGCCCGGCAAGCATGGAGCGAATGAATGCAAATTCATCGTTCACGCCCGATTCCCCTTTTCTCCATAAAAAATAAAAAATAATGGACCGCAGCAGGTGCCGCGATCCATTCTCGTTTGGAGCGGGTGAAGGGAATCGAACCCTCGCATTCGGCTTGGAAGGCCGATGTTCTACCACTGAACTACACCCGCAGATTATGAGGTTCTTCCATATAAATGGTCGGGGTGACAGGATTTGAACCTGCGACCTCCTCGTCCCGAACGAGGCGCTCTGCCAAGCTGAGCCACACCCCGAAAAACCAATGGATGGAAGTGATATGGTGCGGTCGGCGAGACTCGAACTCGCACGGCCATACGGCCACTACCCCCTCAAGATAGCGTGTCTGCCAATTCCACCACGACCGCTCGATCTATGCTGGTGCGGGTGGAGGGACTTGAACCCCCACGCCAGAGGCGCTAGAACCTAAATCTAGTGCGTCTGCCAATTCCGCCACACCCGCTTGCATGGATGGGATGGGTAATGGTGAGCCATGAAGGACTCGAACCTTCGACACCCTGATTAAAAGTCAGGTGCTCTACCAACTGAGCTAATGGCTCATATTTCAAATGGCTGGGGAGGTAGGGATCGAACCTACGCATCGCGGAGTCAAAGTCCGCTGCCTTACCGCTTGGCTACTCCCCAACATGGGGCGACCGGTGGGAATCGAACCCACGAATGCCGGAGCCACAATCCGGTGCGTTAACCACTTCGCCACGGCCGCCGCAAGATAATGGCGGAGCTGACGGGATTCGAACCCGCGATCTCCTGCGTGACAGGCAGGCATGTTAGGCCTCTACACCACAGCTCCGCAATGAGATAAAATTTTCATGGTGGACGCTGACGGGATCGAACCGCCGACCCTCTGCTTGTAAGGCAGATGCTCTCCCAGCTGAGCTAAGCGTCCAAAAGATGGTGACCCGTAGGGGATTCGAACCCCTGCATGCCAGCGTGAAAGGCTGGTGTGTTTACCGCTTCACCAACGGGCCAACTGCAAAGTTCTGGCGGAGAGAGAGGGATTCGAACCCTCGCGGGGCCTGTTGACCCCCTAACGGTTTAGCAAACCGTCCTCTTCGGCCTCTTGAGTATCTCTCCGCAAGATGGCTCCTCAGGCAGGACTCGAACCTGCAACCTACCGGTTAACAGCCGGGCGCTCTACCATTGAGCTACTGAGGAACGTTTATCATTTTTCAGCGACAAGTCCAATTATAACTCATTCGGTTTCATATTGCAAGAACTTTTTTTGAAGTTCTTTTTGATTTGTTGAAGTCTCTTCTGCTGAAGACAGTTAATAGATTATCACGGAGACTTGACGTGAGTCAAGTATTTTTTCGAAGGCACATGATTTTATTTTGGTCGGTTCTGCTGATCATGAATGGAAATTTTATGAAGCTGGTGTCCGTTACATGAAGCCATTCCGCATCAAATAGTGAAGGATAAGGAATCATACCATAGAAACGCAGTTTCAGGAGAGATCCAACATGAAGAAAATCGCAATGACTGTCTTTCTATCGACCGCCATGATTTTGACTCTGCCCATCTCCTCCCATGCCGGTCATGCAAATCATCAGCCCCAGGAATCCAAAGAGCTGCTGTATCAAGATATGCTGATGCTTTTTCTCCTTCCACACATTGATCAAGCAGTCCATGATTTTTATGCGAAACAGCTGACAGCCAGTCCCGTCGTGTACCCCTACCAAGTCGAAGTGAAAAAAGCGGAACGAGTGGGCGGCTCCCGCAGTTTTCATTTTTTGATCACGCTGGAAACGACACCCGTTGTCGGCCCCCATATCCCGGTGGGAACGGACCGTTTAAGGTTTGAGATCGACCCGACCCTGCCGGGCCAAGTGAAGCTGATTCAATTTGAACACCTGAAGTCGCATGAGCTTCCGCCTCGTTGGCGGCACATGATCAGAAGACCTGAAGCGATTCGATAATTGGAAGCATAAAACAGCCGCCTGTGAAATGATGGCTGTTCATCCGGGCTAAAAATCAACAACAATTTACCCCGCATGATTGTTTGGATCAAGATAAAGATGTGTGCGCATCCTGTATTCCGGAGGGGATAAGAAAGGAGGGAACGGAAGATGGAGCAAGGGCAAATTCAAGATACCCTGGAGCAAATCTTTACTCAACCTGAACTTGGACAAATCGTTTCGGCCCTGAAGAACGCCTATTTTGAGTTGAAGAGCCATAACGAAGCGGATAAATTGGCTCCGATCGAAACCGCTCTGCAAAAAATCGGGTGGGTGATTGATGAAACCCAGCCGGACCAAATCCGTACCTTGCGCGATTATGAGCTGTAACCGGAATGGTTGGCCGTATTTCCCTCTCCAGAAAAACCCCCTCACAAACCGCATGTGGGTTTTGCAAGGGGGCTCCTGTTTTTAGTCGTCACTGCTCAGGATGTTGAGAATGTACAGAAGTTCTTTAAAGATGACGATAAAGTCGATGTAGAGCATCAGTGCGCCGAAGATGGCCAGTTTGGAAGCCGCATCTTCCTCATACGCGTGTGCGCTCATCTCTTTGATTTTCTGGATGTCAAACGCGGTGATCACGCAGAAAAGGATGACCAGCGCACAAGAGATAATGAAGGTGATGATTCCACTCTTCATCCAGAAGAAATTGACCAATGAGGCCAGGACTAGACCGATCACCAGCATCAAGGCAATGTTTCCGATTTTGGTCAGATCCATTTTGGTGGTATAACCGATCACGGCAAACAGCCCGAACATGCCGGCAGCGATAAAGAACGCCGGGAAGATGACACCGAGATCAAAGATATGCAAAATAAGCGTAAAGCTGATCCCGTTCAAAGCCGCGTACACGAAGAAACCCAGCGTGGCGGCAAAGACGGACAGACGATGGAGCAGTAAGGATAAACCAAACACGATCACCAAGTTAGCAATCCAAATTCCCCAGAGTACACCCTGGTTTTCCATCAAGAAAGCAGGAACGTTCGGATTCATGCTGAGTGCAAGAGCGATGATGGCCGTCATGGACAGTCCGGCAAACATCCAACCGAACACTCTTTGCATCAGGCGCTGATGAGTCCGAACGACTGTGCCTGTGTTCATTCCAGGAAAATGTGGTTGTTGTTCCACGAAAGGTTCCCTCCATCAGAAAATTGTTTATCTCACATTCAGTATATTCACTACCCGTCCCAAGTTCAAGTCATCCGGAGGCGACAAGCGGACGAAGAATCGTATATTGCCGAATATTTCATTTATTGGGTGCCCGGGCGCCTTATGTTCCACGTTCAGGACATGGAAGTAAAAAGGCGCTCTCCACGACCCGGGCCTATTGAACCAGCCCGGATTCCCTCATTTTTTTCTTCGTCTCATCCGTTCCCAGCTCGTAGATCATGCGGTAGATCTCATCGATCTCGGCGTCTTCTTTTTTGCTTTCCTGCATCCGTTCCCGTGTCTCATAGGGGATGTGGGCTTTGATAAAGGTGCTGAAATCCGTTTCCTGCGTCCGCTCAAACAGTTCTTCCAGCCGGGAGATTTCCTCCGGGGTGGCTTGGATCTCAAAATCGTAGAGCGGATCATTCAGGTTGATCTCTTCGCGGATCTCGCCTGTATGCGGCCCAATATCCACCGTTACATAGTAAGTCTTTTTTTCCATCTCGATCGCCTCCTCACTTCCTATTATCCCCTCCTTCCTATTTTTTTACGTCCGGGTTAACAGATCCGGCAAGTCATGAGAAAATGAATGTTGGAAAACCTACTCCGAATTTATGACAAGGGGAAGACTTTCATGAGTGTGGACATGACCCGGTATTCAAGACAAATTCTGTTCTCCCCGATCGGGACGGCCGGACAGGAAAAACTGCAAAAGTCCCGGGTGGCCATTGTCGGCCTGGGCGCCCTGGGCACGGCTCTGGCCAATCATATGGCCCGTGCCGGTGTGGGTTATCTGCGTCTGATCGACCGCGATTTCGTGGAGGCGAGCAATCTGCAAAGGCAGATGTTGTACGATGAGGCGGACGCGGAGGCGCAACTGCCCAAAGCAACGGCCG
The DNA here is from genome assembly GCF_900110165.1 of Lihuaxuella thermophila. Classification (GTDB taxonomy): domain Bacteria; phylum Bacillota; class Bacilli; order Thermoactinomycetales; family Thermoactinomycetaceae; genus Lihuaxuella; species Lihuaxuella thermophila. The sequence goes on along the minus strand of NZ_FOCQ01000010.1, from coordinate 77,723 downwards.
CTGCCGACAAGCTGAGAGCGATCAATTCTTCCGTCACCCTCGATCCGCATGTGACCGATCTGACGTGGAGAAACGCCGAAGAGCTTCTCACCGGTGTGGATCTGATCCTGGACGGTACAGATAACTTTGATGTCCGTTATCTGATCAATGATATCAGCGTGAAACACTCCGTCCCCTGGGTGTACGGCGGGGCTGTCAGCGCCAGGGGGATGACCTTTACCATTCGTCCCGGCATCACTCCGTGCCTCCGTTGCCTCTTTCCCCACCCGCCCGCTCCCGGTGTGTCGGAAACCTGTGATACGGCCGGAGTCATCGGACCGATCGTGCAGGTAGTCGCCGCTTATCAGGCCACGGAAGCGTTCAAACTGCTGGTGGGCGCGACGGATCACCTGGAAACCCGCCTGCGTCACTTTGAGCTGTGGATGAATCATGATACGGCTATGGAAGTATCCGGGCACAGGCGGGAAGATTGCCCCGCTTGTGTCGAGCGGCGCTTTGAATATTTGGACCCTGAAGACAAACAAGCCAAAGAAGTTTCCCTATGCGGGCGGGAAACGGTGCAGATCACCCCGCCCGACCCTGACCAGATCGACTTGGATCATCTGGAAAAGCGTTTGCAAACGGTGGCCAAAGTGGAGCGAAATCCGTTTATGCTGCGGGTTCAGCTGGATGCCCACCGCCTGGTCATCTTTCCGGACGGGCGCATCCTGGTGCAGGGAACGAGCGAAATCCCGCTGGCCAAGTCGATTGTTGCCAGGTATATCGGCGTGTAGTCTATGAAAAACGAGCCCTGTTGGTTTCGGGGCTCGTTTTTTGTGTGAGTTTGTTCTGTAAAGGAGCTCTAAGATGGTACATCGGGGCAGTTGTCCGTGTTGCTCTCCGTGCTCTTGAGGAAGCGAATCAGCAAACGGCCCACTCAGTTACTCTTTCGGTGTGATGGAGACATTCCCCAGCTGTTCCATAACGCGGATCAGGGCGTGTGTCCCGTCATCATTGCCGCCGTAAGCCTGCACGGAACGCAAAAGTTGCTGGACAACCGCTGTTCCCAACAGTGGAAGTTCCATCCGTTCCGCCTCCTGCAGCACGATCCGCAAATCTTTTTGCTGGAAGCGGACGGAGAAACCGGGAGCCAAATCCCCTTTCGCGATCCGCGGCCCGAGATTGGACAACGCCCAGGAACCGCCCGCTCCTTGGGTGGTTACCTGGAGCATTTTTTCCAAATCGACGCCCGCTTTTTTGGCAAAGGCGAATGCTTCGACCATCCCCAACAGATTCAGCCCGCATAAAATCTGATTGCAGGCTTTGACGGTCTGCCCGGCCCCCACCGGTCCGCAATGAACGATCGATTTGCCCATCGCTTCCAAAACCGGCCTCACTTTTTCCAACACTTCCGCATCCCCGCCAACCATGATGGACAGGGTACCGTTTCGAGCCCCGATGTCGCCCCCGCTCACCGGGGCATCCAGCATGGCCACTCCCCGCTCCGCCGCGCGGGCGGCAATCTCCCGGGTCGCATCCGGGGAAATCGTGCTCATGTCAATCAGCACAGAACCCGGTCGGGCACCGGAAAGCACCCCGTTTTCCCCTTCGATCACTTCCCGGACGTCCGGGGTGTCACCCACCATCGTGATGATCAGGTTGCAGTTTTGGGCCACTTCTTTCGGCGAAGAGGCGGTCAGCGCTCCCCATTTTACCGCTTCTTCCATCTTGGAAGGCGTACGGTTCCAAACCGTGACGGGAAATCCGGCTCGATAAATATTTCGCGACATGGATCGCCCCATGATTCCCAACCCGATAAAGCCCACTTTCCAATCTTTCGCCATATTCATCCCCCGTTTTCAGTTTGCGAGAGGTTGTGTCAGACGTTCCCGAATGCTGTCAATCACGGTCTGCCAAACGGACGGATTGGAAGAGATCCTGTCTCTGAAGGCCCGATACATCTCGCGCTGCTTTTCTTCAAATTGCGGATCTTCTTTGTCCGGCAGCCTCTCTCTCATCTCTTCGACCATCCGTTGCACCTCGGGGGAACGCGGGCCCCAAACCGCTTGTTGCTGCCCCTGTTGGTCGATAAAGATAAAGATGGGAATGGAACGAGATTTCCCGTTGGTCAAATATTGATCCATCAGTTCCAGGTTTTCATCGCGGATGAGGAAGCGCAAATCAAACTGGGCCGCCTCGGCGATCCGCTTCAAGATGGGCACACAGAGCATGGCATCTCCGCACCAGTCCGCGGTCAGCACGATCACCCGCCAATTTTTCTCCTGTGCCCGGGCGAAAAAGGCTTTCTCCTCACCGGACAGCTCCACCCGTTCATAAATGTCCAGCATTCGTTCCCTGTTGACATTCATGCTGTCCACATACTGTTCATAGGTCATTCCCTTTTCAAACCAGTCATTGAGTTGCATGCAAAGCACTCCTTATGGTGTCAGGTTTTGTTGTTCCAACGGGCCGCGGCACCCTCCGCAAACATAACGGGAAATATCAACCCTTCGCTTTCGCGGATACGTTTTTCCACACTGCTTGCAAATGAGCAGGTACTTCGCTTCCCGGTTTTTCGGAGGTTGAAGGGGCGGTGCATAACGCAGTCCCCCCACCCGGTTCAGCAACGCGCGAAATTCAGGGTCGCGGTGACGATATCCCTTTCCTTGCAAATGCAAATGGTAGTGACAAAGCTCATGCAAAATGATTTTGGCAAAGACTTCCTTCCCGTGCACGCGCAAATGATCGGGATTCATTTCGATGCGGTGGTCGGAAAGGTGATATCGTCCGCCGGTCGTGCGCAGCCTTGAATTAAATCTCGCCTCATGGGTAAAAGGAGCCCCAAAATGGATGAGAGAGAGCTCTTCCACCCACTTTTGCAATTCTTGATCCGTCATATGTCCCATTTCCCCTATGCTGCAGTCAGCAAACAAAAGGAATGAAGAATTTTATACACAAACCCGGCTTCCGGTTCATAAACTGTAAACAACAGGCCGATCCCGAGGGAGGAGAACGACATGCCCAAATGGCTGGTCAAGCAACTGATGCGGGCCTTCCATGTGAAAGATCGCCGACAGATTAAATTTCTTAATGAATGCTGGTTTAACTTCCGACAAAAGAATGTTCAGGGTTGATACAAGGAAGGGTGTCCGAGGGCTTGGACACCTTTGTTCTAAATATGTGCTTCCCGGCGGTCAGGGAGGCGAAGAAGAAAAACCAGCCGGCGAGATCATAACGGTTGATTCAGCTTTCCTTCCCCTGTTCCACCGGAATCATGCTCAATCCCACTCGTTCCCGCTCCACGTCTACCCGGACGACCCACACATCGACGATATCTCCGACAGTAACGATATCCATCGGGTTTTTCACAAACTTCTCGCTCATCCTGGAAATGTGAACCAATCCGTCATTTTTCAAACCAATGTCCACAAATGCCCCGAAATCCACCACATTGCGGACGGTTCCCTGCAAGTGCATTCCTACGTGCAAGTCTTCGATTTTCAGGACATCCGAACGGAGCAAAGGAGCAGGAAGTTCATCCCGCGGGTCGCGCCCGGGCCGGAGCACAGCCTCGATGATATCTCTGAGTGTCGGGACTCCGCAGTTTAAAGCCGATGCGGCTTCTTCCACATCCACCCGCCGCAACTCCCGGTTGCACTCTTCGCTTCCGATCCGGTCGGGAGAAAGTCCCAGTTTGGCGAACAGTTTTTCAACAATCGGGTACGACTCGGGGTGAATCGGCGTTTTATCCAGTGGGTTGGTTCCGTCATTGATCCGCAGGAAGCCGATGCACTGTTCATAAGTTTTGGCTCCCAGGCGCGGTACTTCTTTCAATTCTTCCCGATTCTTGAACCGGCCCGCTTCTTCGCGGCGCTTCACGATATTTTTAGCCACTGTTGCATTGATCCCGGATACATACTGAAGAAGAGCCGGTGAAGCCGTATTGACATCCACTCCAACGTAGTTCACCGCCGACTCCACCACATTCGCCAAGCTTTCACTCAGCCGTTTTTGGGAAACATCGTGTTGATATTGTCCGACTCCGACCGATTTGGGATCGATTTTAACCAATTCGGCCAGAGGGTCCTGCAGGCGCCGGGCAATGGAAACCGCGCTGCGCCGGGCGGCATCCAGGTCCGGAAATTCTTCTTTGGCCAGCTTGGAGGCAGAATAAACGCTTGCTCCCGCTTCATTGACAATCACATAGTAGACAGGGCGGCCGGCTTCCTTGATCACATCAGCGACAAAGGCTTCTGTCTCTCTTGAGGCCGTTCCGTTGCCGATCGCGATGATGTCAATGGGATACCGGTCCAGCAAATTCAACAGGATCTCTTTGGACTCCTCGATCTTGTTTTGCGGGGGAGTCGGATAGATCACGCCCACATGAAGCAGCTTTCCTGTATCGTCCACCACCGCCAGCTTGCAGCCGGTCCGGTACGCCGGATCGATGCCCAGCACCGTTTTCCCGGGAACGGGAGGCTGCAAGAGAAGGTGGCGCAAGTTCTCGGCGAAAATGCGAATGGCTTGTTCCTCCGCGTTTTCCGTCATCGTTGCATGCACTTCACGCTCAATTGAAGGGGCGATCAGTCGCTTGTAGCTGTCTTGGGCCGCCTGTTTCAAGTAAGCATGCGGTTGGCGGGGAAACCATTCTTCCAAACGGCGCAAGATCGGTTCCTCATCCACGGTGATCTTCACTTTCAAAAATTCTTCCCGTTCACCGCGGTTGACGGCCAGAACGCGATGAGAAGGCATTTTATGTACGGGTTCGCTGTAGTCATAGTACATTTCATACACGGACCGCTGCTCGGGGTCTTTGGCTTTGGAGACGAGCATACCTGTTTTCCAGGTATATTCGCGCACCCATTTGCGGATCTCGGCGTCTTCGGACAGTTCTTCCGCCACAATATCCATCGCTCCCTGCAGGGCCATGTCCGCTGTTTCCACACCCGCCTCCGGGTTTACATAGTCAAGGGCGGCGCTTTCCACGGATTCTTCATCCGTCACTTCCAGCATGTACCTGGCCAGAGGTTCCAACCCTTGTTCTTTGGCGACGGAAGCCCTTGTTTTCCGCTTCGGCCGATAAGGGAGATACAAATCTTCCAGTTCCTGGAGTTTGGCGGCCTGGTTGATTTTTTGCCTCAGTTCATCGGTCAGCTTCCCTTGCTCATCGATCAGGCGAATGATCTCTTCTTTACGTTTATTTAACTGGGTCAGATATTGGAAGCGTTCGTCAATCGCCCTCAGTTTCTCCTCATCCAGCTCTCCGGTACGCTCTTTGCGGTAACGGGCGATGAAGGGGATGGTGTTTCCTTCTTCCATCAACTCCACACTCGCACGTACCTGCCGCTCTTGAATTCCCAGTTCACCAGCAATGATCTGAAACATTTTCTCTCTTTCCATCCGGTTACCACCACCTGAACTCTCTATCTTTATAAACTTTTGCAGTTATTAATTTTTACAAACTCATTTTATCGTTTTTGCCATGTAAATAAATGCGAAAGAGTATCATTTTCGTGAAAAGTCTTCGGTCATCCTTTTCATCCGGCATCACTGCTTTCCCATTTCCACCCGCACCACCTGCAAATTTATGAGCGAACTTTAATTCTCGCAGACTGGGAGATGGATCGTAAACCGGGTTCCATTGACGGTATTGGCTGCGGTTATTTCACCCCTGTGCTTTTCAATGATATGTTTCGTGATGGCAAGTCCCAGTCCTGCTCCCCCCGTTCGGCGGCTTCGTGATTGTTCGATGCGGTAGAGCGGCTTAAAAATATGGTGCAGATGTTCAGGCGGAATTCCCGGACCCTCATTGGTGATTTGGATGGTAACCTCCCGGCCGGATCTTGTGCATGACAACGTGATGGTGCTGTGTTCAGGAGAATGATGGATGGCGTTATCAATGATGTTGCCGATGGCCCGGTGAAGCAAGTAGGGATCGGCTTTCATTGTAAAGGAATCCTCGGGAAATTCCCTTTTGACCGACATATGCTTTTGCTTCAACGTATGTTCAAAAGAGTCGGTCAGGGATGTCAGGAATTCTATAAACCGAATGTGTTGATAATTGGGTTCGTCTTCAAGGTAATCCAGTTTTGCATACAAAAACAGATCGGAAATGAGCCGTTCCAGTATCCTGCATTTATCCAGGCTGACGCTGATGTATTTTTTGACCATTTCGGGTGTCTGCGCGATTCCCTGCTGAAGTCCTTCCAGGTAACCGCGTATGGAAAAGAGGGGCGTCCGCAGGTCGTGAATAATCGAGGAGATGAATATTTTCCTCTCCTGCTCGATTTGAGCTTCCCGCTTCAATGTCCGTTGCAGGGTCGTTTTCATCAAGGCAAACGCGTTCATCAGTTCCGTGATTTCCCGGACAGGGGTTTTCACCGGTGACAGTTCGAAATCGAAGTCCTTATGGGAGACGACCTTGGATGCCTGCTCCAATCTGGTCAGGGGAGTAATGACATAGCGTTTGACGAACCATGACTGGATGAGGAGTAATGTGGCCAGGATCCCCAGCCCGCTCACGGGGATCACCAGGTCCCCGACCGAATACAGAATATTACTCAATTTTTTCGTCTGGCCGCCCACGATGGGATTTGGATAGAATAGGGCCGCGCCTATGTATTCCTCTCCTTTGTAGATCCGATGTATGACGACTGGCGAGGTGATGTAGGTATATTCTTCTTTTCGTTCCATGCCGGCAGAGGATCCTCGTGTATCCGTTACCCTTGAAAATATGATCGCATTGGAACGGTCCAGTAACTGCACTTGCATCTGAAAGGTTTGCAGGCGTGAATCAAGGGAACGTTGCCACGCCTCGTCTGACCAGCGGTCGGGATTGGACAAGATCTCTTCTTTCACCCTGTTGATCTGCATCTGGTCCTGCGGTTCTTGTCCGGAACCGCCGGGCAGATTTTCAGGAGAGATGAAAAATTTGACGACAATGATGGTGATGAGCGGAAGTACGAGCAGAGCAGGTGTCCAGATATAGATAAACCAGGCCTGAAAAGAAAACATTTTCTGATCATCGGAACGGTTTATTTTCCTGAAAATTTGTAACCAACTCCCCAAACGGTTTGAATCCATTCAGGCTTGGAAGGATCCTCTTCAATCTTTTCGCGAATGCGGGAAATGTATACGCGAACGAGATGGCTGTCCTCCAGATAATCTCCCCAAATGGATTCATACAGCTGTTCGTGAGTAAACACCTGGTTGGCATGTTCCGCCAGGAATCTTAATAGTTCGAACTCTTTGGCCGTAAACGTGATCTTTTCGTTATTCAACCATACTTCATGCGACAGCACATCGATTTTCAGCGAACCGAAATCTAAATGGGAATCTTTTACGGGCGCAGGCATATGTTGTTTGCTTCTGCGCAAGACCGCCTTTACCCGCGCGACAATCTCTCCCGGCGAAGAGTTTTTGGTTATATAATCATCGCCCCCGATCCCCAATCCGCGAATAATATGCAGATCCTGATCGAGAGCGCTCAAAAACAAGATCGGTACGTTATTCGTCTGCCTGATCCTCTTGCATATATCAAATCCTGTCTGTCCGGGCAGCATGATGTCCAGGAGAATGCAGTCAATCCGGTGTTGTTCCAACAGGCGAAAACACTCTTCGCTGTCAGCGGCCAAAAAGACCTGGTAATTTTCCGCTTCAAGAAAATCTCTCAGCAATTCTCCTATTGCCAGCTCATCGTCAACGATCAGGATCGTGTCTTTGGTCGTCAATCGAAATCCACTCCTTAAATCTCCTCTAACATTACTATAAGTCAAAAAAAAAGCAATCACCAACTTTTGATCCACTTTTGATGTTTTGTTGATACTTTTGAAATTTTGTATAGACACCCTGCCGGTAGAATGGATAAGACACGGCAAAGGAGGTTTATAACCATGAGATATATTTTAGAAACAAGCAAGCTGGTAAAGACGTACAAAATGGGAAGAAACGATTATCATGCCTTGAAGGGAGTGGATTTGAAAGTACGCACGGGTGAGTTTGTATCCGTGATGGGCCAGAGCGGTTCAGGGAAATCGACGTTGCTCAATCTGGTGTCAGGTCTGGACAATCCAACATCCGGCAGTGTCATGTTAGATGGCATGAAGATCAGTCAATTAAATGATGCGGAACGGACGCTCATGCGCCGGCAAAAGATCGGCTTCATCTTTCAGTTCTTTAACCTTATTCCCGTGTTGAACGTATTGGAAAATGTTACGTTGCCGCTGATGATTTCAGATAAAAAGACCAGAGAATCAGAAGCTAAAGCGAAGGAATTATTGAAACTCGTCGGTCTTGCCGATAAGCTCACTGCCTATCCGGCGGAATTGTCCGGCGGACAGCAGCAACGGGTCGCCATCGCAAGAGCCCTGGTAACCCAGCCGGCGTTGATTTTGGCGGATGAACCGACAGGGAGCCTGGATTCCAAAAACAGCAGGGATGTAATGATGCTGCTCAAAGATTGTCAGTCCCGGATGAAACAGACAATCGTGACCGTTACCCATGATGCGGAAGTGGCTTCGTATTCCGAACGGGTACTGTTTATGAAAGACGGAGAGCTCTTTGATGAGCTGTTTCTGGATCCGGACGTGCCCCGGAGCCGGCGGATTCGTGAAATCACAAGCAGAATCGAGGTGATGACCTATGGTGCGTAAACTGGGAGACCTGGCTTGGCGATTCTTTTTAAAGAGAAAAGCCAGAGCCTTGTTCTCCATCGCAGGTGTATCCCTCGGGGTTATGCTGTTGACGGTGTCACTCATCATGACCAAGTCGATCGAATTATCTGTGGAACAGACGATCATCAGCAAATATGGCGAACGGGATATGTCGGTCGGATACCTGTCCGGAGAAGGTATGGTGACGAAAAGCCAGCTATCGGGCCTATTGTCGCTGCCGGAAGTGAAAAAAGGGGCAGCCGTCTGGTATCCATATACCGGAGAAAACATTCCCAAAGAAGAGGTGTATAAGGATATACTCAACCTCCCCTTATATGTGGGAACAGAGTTCAATGCGCTCAGCATGGCAGGAGCGATTGAAATTGCCGAGGGATCATTTCCCGAAGCAAATGAAGTAGCTGTATCTTATGACTTCAGCAAAAAAGAGAAGTTGCGGGTTGGTTCAGAAATTTTATTGCCGTTTCCTCCGTATGGAAAACAGAAGGTGAAAGTTTCAGCCATCTTCGCAAAGCATGAGAAAGTTACGAATCTCATGGTCTTCGACCGGCACTGGCTGTCAAAAAAGCTGAAGCAGCCCGATCAAGCGAGTACCGTTTATCTTAAGCTTCATAGCTACGAGCTGAAAGAAAAAGCAGCCCAAAAAATAAAACAAATGTATCCCCGAATGCGGATTGACAGCCGCAACTACATGGATAAAGAGCGGGAAAATATTTCCGGCATCAAACCGATTGTGACGGGACTGATCGTCATTTCCGTTTTTGCGAGTGTTCTCATCGTGATCGGCACACTGCAAATCTCCGTGCGGGAAAAACAAAGAGACCTGGCCACATTGCGGCTGCTGGGAGCCAAGACCAATCAGATCATGCAGTTGATCATGTTTGAATCGCTTTTCATCGGCATCTTTTCCGTCATATGCGGTACGGTATTGGGCGTGGGATTATCCTACCTGTCGAAAAATCTCATTGAAATGTTGATGAAGATTCCAATGCAGGGTATTGAAATTCCGTGGGCACAAGTCTCCGTTAGCTGTTTGGCCATGGTCGCCATCATCGCCCTGTCAGGAGCCATTCCCGGTTATATGGCCAAACGGCTGTCGCCCATGGCAGCTTACCAGCGCAATATGGCGGATACTGTCTTCACAAAGGTAAATAACCTTCAGGGCAGCATGGCATTTGTCCTCTCCCTCCTCTTTGTCGCTGTATTTGTCGCCAATACCCTGATGAATTGGGGTGAATGGGTCTCTTTGCTCAGCGCCATCGGATTTGCTCTCTGCATTCTTTTTGGACTTCCCTGGACCCTGACGATGGCGATGAGAATGCAGCAGTGGTTGCTCACAACACTGTTTGGCAGCGAGGGAATGCTGGCTTCGCGCAATGCTCTGCGACAGATGAGAAAAAGCATTCAGATCGCCGGAGTCCTGATGTTGGCTCTTTCTGTGGGGTGCATGGGAACAATGATCCTTCAATCGATCTTTCAACAAGGTCTTTCAGATATTCAACAGGAGTATCCGGTCAGGTATATGATCAAGTCGTCTGAGCGCGGCAGCGGATTCAGTCCGTTCTTAAGCCAGCAGATCTCCAGGATCAAGGGAGTCCAATCCGTACCCGTACACAAAGTTGAGCACTTGCTGACCTTAAATTTAAAGAAATCTGACTTCAATGCGCAATTCTTCACGGTGAATGGAAAAAAACAGATTCATTTTGGAATCAGCGCCACCGACTTAACCGAGTTGGATCGTCTCATTCCGATTACAGTGGTGAAAGGAACGATCGATCAAGAAGCGTTGAAAAAAAACGGTGTCGTGATTGGTGAACAGACTGCGAAGAACTGGGGTTACAAATTAGGGGACACGATACAATTAGCCAAATTTGATGACGTGTTTGTCAAAGGGAAGAAAGAGTATCCCACCTTGTCGCTGAAAGTTGTGGGGATGATTAAAGCAAGCGGTTTAAACCGAATCGATGAAACACAGATATTTACAGATGCGGAGCTGTTAAGGAGACAGTTTGGCACGTATGAAACCAAAATCATCTACTTCAATATTGCCGACAAAGCCAGGGAAACGGCGATTCGCGAACAAATTCAATCCATTTTGGATAACGGGTTCGGCGACCTTGTACTCTATGACCGGGAGGAAGAGATCCGGACTCTTTATCAGCAAATGCAACAGCGATGGTTTATTTTGATCGCCTCCACATGCGTGATCGTCATCATCGCCCTGTTGGGATTGTTTAACAGTATGGCAAGCAGTTTGCGTGAACGCATACGCGAATTTGGAGTATTGAGAGCGATTGGGGTCGTTCCGAAAAAGATTGTACGATTAGCCCTGCTGGAAGGGGCAATGATCAGCTTTGCGGGTGGAATGCTGGGCTTGTTTGTCGGTGTTTTATTGGGATATCAACTGCTCCATGCATTGGATGCTCAATTTTACCAATTTCCAACGGTCTGGGTTCTCATCGGGATATTCGGCAGTCCGATTCTCGGCATACTGGCCACGCTTTCCCCCGGGTACTGGCTGGCCCGACAGGAGTTAACCAAAATATTGCAACAAGAGTAGGCGAAGGAGGAACTAGCTTCATTGTGCCGATTCATCGGGTCCGCGATTTTCACGGGTAAGTGAGGAGGCAGGTAGATGTAACGCCTGCCCCACTCGCTCTTTCTTTGTCAGGTCTGACATGAAAAGCAATTTCCTGCATGGGGATGGGAAAAAATGAACATTATTATGTATTCACAACATATTGGCGTGATTAAATACATCGAAACGATCTTGATGAAAAGTGATTATAGGCTGATCACGGTAACCAAGCTGGAACAGTTAAATAAGGTGATTAATGACATAAAGAATTGCGTGGCCATACTGATTGAAATGGAGAATCTGACAGAAAAGGAATTCAACATCTGGAAAAGCTTGTATCAAAAAACGTCTGTACCCGTTTTTTTATTTTCACTGGGGAAACATTCAGTCACAAAAATATACCAAAATATCACCAATGTACTAACAGACGCCATTCCCCGGTTTTCCAAGAAGTTATTGGATGAAGACATGACGAAAGTTCAGTTGAGACCCGGATTGGTCTTCGATTTGGAGGGGTTTTGTCTGATGAACGAAGAGGAATCTTTCCAACTTACGGCACAAGAGTATAAAATCCTAACGTATTTATGCAAGAATCAGGAGCGATTCGTTACAAGTAAAGAAATTATCACGCATCTGAATTTGGTAGGCCCCAATTCTTTATATGTGTACATCAAAAGATTAAGAGAAAAAATCGAAGTAAATCCTAAAAAACCCAACATTTTGCTGGTAAAGCGCGGGAAGGGTTATATCCTGAATATATTTAAAAAAAATAAGATTGATTCTTAAAAGATTTAAAGGACAAATAAATTAATTAAGATTATTATTTATTTAGATTATAGTTAGTCCTCGCGTTCAAGGAGGTATGATTCATTGGACAACATAAAACTACATATAAAAGATGAAACGATATTAACAGAAATAGATGGAGAAGCAGTCTTATTAAATATTGATAAAAATGCATATTATGGTCTTGATGAGATCGGACTTTTGATCTGGAAACTTCTTGAAGAAGGAAAAAGCTATCATGAAGTGAAAGGAGAAATCTTATCCCGATATGACGTTGAAGAGCAAGTGGTGACAGAAGATCTTAACCGATTCTTATCGGATCTTAAGGAGAAAGGTCTTGTGACATGGTAAGCCGCTTATTCCTTTATCTGAAAGTGATGCGGTTAGTCTGGATGGTTGATAGAAAATTAAAAAGCTATGGATTCCGGGCTGTATATATGGACTGCTTTGCCAAAGATAAGCGCTTGGCACCCGTACGGGATCTGTCAAAAGATGAGATTGACTATATTCAAAAAGTTTTGCTCATCATTGATAAAGTATGCTTTTACTTTACCGGCAATGCCCGCTGTCTTCACCGCTCTGTAGTTGGATTTCATCTCTTCAGAAGCAAAAATATTCCGATCGATTTAGTTATCGGTGTTTCCAAAAAACCTTTTATGTCCCACGCCTGGTTGGAGTACAGAAACCATGTCGTAAATGATTCCCCTGACCTGATCAAAACGTTAACTGTTCAACTCCACACGAAATCCATCAGAAAAGCTGGGTGATTGGATGAGCGCGATCTGTGGCTTTTATGACACAGAAAAAAGAAAGGATTACAGGCTGAAATTGCCTGAGATGCTAAAAATTCTTCAGTTCTGGGGTCCTGATTGGCAAAGTTGCTGGAATGAGGATCACGTCGGATTGGGACAAGCGACACTTGTGACTGTTCCTGAGGCCAAGCGCGAGATGAACTCTGTTTTTCAAACAAATCACCTGCGTATGGTGGCCGACTGTCGAATAGACAACCGGGAAGAGCTGTTGCCACAACTGGGGATCACAGCTGGACAAGATCTTTTTTCAGATGAAGAGATCCTGTTATACAGTTATTTGAAATGGGGTGAAACTTGTGTAAGCAGGATTGTCGGTGACTTTGCCTTTGCTCTTTGGGATGAGAAAAGGAAGGAACTATTTTGTGCCAGGGATCCTTTAGGAATGAGGCCTTTGTATTATAAATGGGACGGGTCGGTCTTTGTCTTCGCTTCACAGATCCGAGCGATTCACCCGACTCTTACCTCTGATTGGAATATGGATTATTTTGTCGATTATTTGTACTTAAGGGGCAATTCCACTGACCACAGTACGCCGTTTCAAGGAGTTTACCGTTTGCCCAGAGGGTCATACGTGAAGGTAAGTGAAAAAGAGTTTACAGTGAAATCATATTGGTCGCTCGAGAACACAAAATCTGTTGAATATAGAAACGACCGTGATTACGATGAGCACTTTCGCGACATTTTTTTCAAAGCTGTCCGGTCGCGTCTGAGGAGTATCGGACCTGTCTCTGTCATTATGAGCGGAGGCCTCGACTCTACTTCCATCTTTTCCGTGGCGAAGTGCAGCGCTCCCGACAAGGATATCTTTCCTGTCTCCGCCGTTTTTGACCGGTATAAAGAGTCGGATGAACGAGATTACATTCAAATGGTATTGGATCAATATAAAATAAACGACAACGAATTTGTCATCAGCGATGATTTGTATATGCTGAAGGATTATCCCGAGTACTCTCCATCAACAGATGAACCCAGTTTGCCCCAATTATCCTATGCGCTCAATTACCAGCTCTATCAACGGGCTGCAAAGAGAAAAGCCAAAGTAGCGTTACAAGGGTACGCGGGGGATGAAATCTTCGGATTCCATCGCAACTATATTTCCGATTATCTCAGAAAACTGAGACTGTTCAGATTTATGAGGGAAGCCGGCCAATTGGCGAAGTGCTATAACGAAACGATGCTGAATGCGGTAATTGACTATGGATTGAAGCCTTTATTATTTGAGGAAAAAGAGCATCCTGTTTTGTTGCCGAAGTATTTCAATGAGGCCAAACAACGGTTTGTGGAAGGTTATTCCATTTACGACCCTGTACGCAGAGCGCAGTATGAATATATTAATCGCGCACGCAATTTTAGCTTTGTTCAGCATTATGTCTCGGAAGCCTTGGGAATGGAGACAAGATATCCTTTTTTGGATCAACGGCTGGTTGAATTTATGTACAACGTCCCCCTGGAACAAAAAATTAAAGAGGCACAGACAAAAGTCTTGTTGAGACGGGCACTGAAAGGAATCCTGCCGGATGGAATCGCGAGTCGGCAGACGAAAACATCACATGATCACTTGCTGTTTGACGGTCTGAAACATGAATGGAACCACCTTTACCCGATCTTGCGCAAGCCCGTATTAGAAGAAATGGGGTTGATCTATCAAGGACGTTTGTTAAACCAAATCACTCTTTACCGTCATGGTCAATTGAGCAATGGAATGCAATTTTATGCTGCTCTGTCATTGGAGTTATGGCTAAGAAAATATGTAAAGTCCGAGGTAGCGTGATATGGGATTATTACTGGTAAGTTCGTTGTTTGTTTTGTTGCTCGGAGTGACGGTCTACCGGATCAACCGGTCGGCAAATGTGGTTCACCGTCTTACATCACCGGTGAGCCAGCTGGTTCCGTTTATAAAAAGACACGACATCTGCGTCGTCATGTTCTATGATGCCTACACATGTGTTCAAACCATGAAATATATGAACAAACTGCATCAATTTTGTTCAAAACATCACATTTCCTTTATGGCTGTAAATGTGACCGAGGGTGCGGACCCGCTCTCGGGTACATGTCCGGTTTGCCCTTACCTTGCTGAATTGCAAGTGAAATTTGTGCCCGCGGTATTCGTGTATCGGGATCAGAAGGTTGTCGATTCGTTAATGAATCAACCGGATCGATTGCCCTTTGATAAGATCGTTCATTTCATTCAATCCAAACTGCTTCAAACCGGCAGGTGACGGAGATGGAACATATCATCTATCAACTCCTCTGTGTCGTAGTGGGCTTTCTCTACATGAAAAGCAGTCTGGGCAAAATTAAAAATCCCTATTCTTTTTATCGCGTGATGGAAGGGTATTCCCTTATCCCCAAAGGGAGAATCGCGCAGTGGCTGGCTGTCTTGATCGGCCCTCTTGAATTTATGGTTGGAGTTACCATTTGCCTCAATATTCTCAGATTTGAAGGAATCATTGCAGGGGCCGTATTACAAGTCAATTTTATTGTGCTGATGTTGGCCCATATGAATCAAATTCTACCATTTGGATGCGGATGTTTTGGCATGCATGCACCTGAGAAAGTAACCTGGCGAAAAGTTGCATGGAACGGCGTTTATCTGGGAGCTTTAATCGTATTGTTCATCGGAATATGACCGAAAATGAGGTTGATATCATGCACATTGGCCATAAACCGAATATTGCCGAACCCTCCTCCTTGTATATATGGAAAAGAGTAGTCCATTTGTCGGGAGGACGGTGGGGGATCGTCGCCGGCCTGTCACTTCTCGTACTGGCGCAAGCATGCCTCTCACCGATGACTCCACTGATCATCGCGGAACTGGTGGATCACGGTTTTTCCGGCACGAGTGCGTATAGTTTCTCAACATTACTGCTGGCTCTGTTCGGTGTGGCGATTCTTCAGTCTTTGTTTTACTCCGTGCAAAGCCTGCTGATCACTGGTTTTTCCACTCATATTGTAATGAATCTTCGAAAGCGTTTATTCGCCAAGATTCAGGAGCAATCCATCCGCTTTTTTACCGAAGAGAAGTCGGGCGAAATCATGAGCAGGCTAACATCAGAGACCCATTCCATGGGGGATACCGTACTCAAGCCGATTCTGTTTACCGTTCAGTCCGGATTAACCATCGTTGTCACATTATTTATGATGTTTGCCCTCAACTGGAAGCTTTCTCTGCTCATCCTCGTTGTGGTACCCTTAATGTTTTTACCTGTCTCGTTGTTTGGAAAGCTCGCCTATAAAACCACGAAACAATTGTTAAATAAAAATAGTGAAAGCCAATCGTTTATCGCAGAAAACCTCACAGTAAGCGGAATGATGTTAAGCAAGTTGTTCAACAGCAAAGACAGCGTATTTCAGCGTTATTCCCGTCTGTTGGATACGATCCGAGACTTGACGCTGAAACAGTCAGCTTATGGAAGCGCGTTTTCCTTTATTCTTTCCATGGGGACTTCCATTGCTCCGATTCTGGTTTATTGGTTTGGCAGACCCGGAAGCCCGTTAGAGGTCAGCGCGGGGATCGCAGTGGCTTTTGCAGCCTATATCGGGACGCTCTTTAATCCGATTCAGCAAATGGGCCAATTGGGTATGATGCTCAAAGGGGCCCGCGCCATGTTTGAACGCATATTGTCGTATATGGACATGGAACCCGATTTACTGCCGGTAAAAAATCCTGTCAATCCGGATCAGATCAAAGGACAGGTGGAATTCAAAGATGTCAGTGTCAGCTATGATAAGCGTCATCCGGTACTAAAAGAGATCAATCTCAAAATCGCGGCCGGAGAAAAAGTGTATATCGTCGGAAAAAGCGGAGCGGGAAAGACCACCTTAGCCTATCTGGTATGTCGCTTATTGGACCCGCAGTCAGGACAAGTACTTCTGGACGGGATCGATATCAGGCAGCTGGCATCAACTACGGTTCATCGCTTTGTGGGCGTGTTATCTCAAGAAGTATATTTGCTCCATGACACAATCCGCGAGAATATTATGCTGGCCAATCCTGAAGCATCGGAAGCGCAAATGATCGAAGCAGCGAGGCGGGCTTGTATCCATGAGAAGATTATGCAGTTGGAACATGGTTACGATACGGTAGTGGGCGAACGGGGTTATAAGTTATCCGGCGGCGAAAAGCAGCGCATCGCCATCGCCCGCATGTTTTTGAAAAACCCCCAGATTCTGGTGTTGGACGAGCCTACGTCGGCACTGGATTCACAATCGGAAAAATGGGTTCAAGCTTCACTCGAGTCTTTGATTGAAAAAAGAACCGTTCTCGTGATTGCCCACCGGTTATCGGGAATTCGGCCGGAAGATCGTATCATCGTTTTGGATAAAGGCTCCGTTATACAAGAAGGACTGCACCATGACCTTATAAGGCAGGATGGACTGTATGCATCTTTGTATAAACAATTTCACTCCCAAGACATCCCTGCACAAATTCATTCATCGAAAGCGTGATGAAAGGACGGTTGCCATGAAAAACAAGTGGAACCTGCTATTGATCTTGTCTTTAATCGGTTTCTTGATTTTTGCCGGATTATTTATCCGTGAGAAAAACATTCAAATTGCTAAGACAGATGCCCTTGTAAAGCAAAGCATCGAACAAAGCCCGCCTCCAGGAGGTTTGCCCCCGAAGCCGGCCAATGTGGAAAAACCATCGTCGATGCCGGGCATCGAATATGAGATTGCGGCAGGAGCATGCTTGCTGATCACAGTCGCGGCTCTGATCGGGAGGCGGTCAGCGAGGTCTAAAGGAGAGCATGGCCGATGAGCAGGAATGCAAAAATCGTCCTGTGGCTCAGTTTATCGATGGTTGCGGCATTGCTATATTTTCAGTTTGTGTTTAACCCAACTGTTGAACCAGTCAAAGCAAAGCAGACGTTTCGGCATCCGGACATTCTGAAATCCAGTTCCGGTACCGTTGTGGGGTCGGCACAGGCAGAACTTACACTGATCATTTTTACAGACTACGGGTGTGGTGCTTGCAGGATCCTGCATCAAACGCTAAAAGAGGTCGAGGAAGAGAAGCAGTATGTGAAAACCGGCAAGATCAAAATCGTATACAAACAGGTTCCCAATCACCCCAATGCGAAAGAGGCGGCCATGGCGGCATTTGCAGCAGACCGACAAAACACCTTTGAACAGATGAATGACCTGTTATTCCAGAAGCAAGCCGAATGGAGCCGGGCCAACCCAGCCATTTTCCAACAGTATGCTTCAACGCTTGGGTTAGATACAAACAAATTTAAAAAGGATTTTGACTCGGATGAATTTGTCGAAGAATTGGATCAGATGCAAAAGGAATTCGAACGTATCCAATTTATGGCTACGCCCATCGTTATCATAGGCGATCAGCAAATCAATGCGGCTCCACCCAAAGAGACGATCATTCGAACCATTGAAGAGCAGCTGGAATAAGCCTTGAATCTTGGTCTCTGATACTGCAACTTCGGTGCAGTTTTCTATAAAAGAGTTTGAGGAGGAAAACGATGAAAAAATATGTGAGTCCTTCTGTAGTCGAATTTGGCAAGGTATCCGAACTGATTCAAGGTTGCGGAGGTTGGGGAGGCGAATTTCCAAGCTTAAATGATGCTGACTCCGACTGGCGATGGGTATACAACAACCCGGACGGCTGGCGCTGTCTGTGTGCAAGTATCGGTAGCATCTGTTAGATTGCCGGAGTCTACTTAGGGGTCAGTGATAAGGGGTAACAATTAGACCGAGTTGCAGTATCAGAGAGCATTTCTTATCACTTCCCTCGGTTATGACCTCAATTATTTAAGGAGGATTTTAAAATGAAAAAATACGTAAGTCCTTCATTGGCGGAGTTTGGTAAAGCTTCCGAGTTGATTCAAGGCTGCGGGGGACTCGGTGTGGAAACCATCGCGTTTTACGATTCCGACAGAAGATGGCGCTGGATCTACACCAGTGATTCGGGTTGGATCTGTGTTTGTACGACAGTATCCGGTGAACGCTGCTAGTCCGGGTGGTTAACAACAAAGCATACAGTGAGGAAGACTCACTGTATGCTTTGCTTTATAAGGAGTGAGGCAGATGAGGATTACATTGTCCGTTGTCGGATTTCTTCATCTCTCTTTATTTGCTGTTAACAAAATGGGTCAACGAAATACAAATGGTTTGCCCGATCAAAGGCTGTGATAAGGTAAATACCAGCGAGTATTCCATGATTGCCGGATTTCCCGTGGCTTTGTTAGGAGTGCTGTTCTTCCTGATCCTGATCAATCTGCAGGCGCTTAAGAAGCGAACGGTTTTATATAATCAGTTATATACGCTCTTTACACTGATCGGTATACTGTTTTGTTCATATTTAACCTATGTAGAGATCGCTGTCATCCATGCTGTTTGTTTTTGGTGTGTAACCGTATTTCTTATCATTTGTGCACTGTTTATGATATCGGTCTTTCGCCTGAAAAAACAGGGACCGGGGGTGCCGTTAGCCCGGAAATAGCATCGTCGCCTATAATAATAAAAGGTTTGCCAACGAGAATCAGGTGACCCCGTGAAGGTCACCTGAGCAAAAAATGCCGCGAGAAGAAAAAGTTATTTCTTGCATGGTTGAATGATTGGTCGTTTCCCCGCATTGTCAGGCGCTATTTGAATAAAACCTCCACCCACGCCATCATTCCCGACGATTTTGTACTGCTGGCGTAAGCTTTATATACAAAAGCGATTCGTCCATTCGGCAATTTGACTTGATACCAATCCCCGGAAACGCCTGTTTTGGTTAAAATCGTTCCTCTTTCCAGGGTTGTAATCACAAAGGAGCCTGTCGATGGACCCGTTCGTGCATTCACTTTGCTTCCCGTTATTTTCACCAAACCCGAAGAGGGTTTCAGCCCCACCCGGGAATCACCGCGCCACTTGTTGTTGCTGGTTCCGCTGTGAATCCAAACAGGAACGCCTTCGTAGATGGTGTTATACAGCTCAATGACATCTTTGTTATACATCCGCACACATCCGCTGGAAGCATGTGTGCCGATGGAGCCGGGGTTGTTCGTTCCGTGAATCCCATAAGTCCGTCCCTTATCCCCCCGGACACTGAGGCCGTTCCAACGTTCACCAAGCGGATTGTCCGGATGCCCGCCGGGAATCCCTTTCCAGCCTGGTTTGCTGATTTTCACCACAATCGGCCAGGTTCCTTCCGGAGTGAGTGATTGCGTTCTCCCTGTCGCTACCGGATAGACCTTCATGACCGACCCGTTTTTATAGAGATATAACTTATTGGTTCTTTTATTAATTTCGATTTTGTAATCTGTGAACGCGGCAAAACCCGCACCGGGAAGCGTGAGAGTGGCCATCAGCGCCAGTATAGCTGTCATCACAACCCATTGACGCCATCTCATATGTTTAATGATGTTCTCCTCCCCTTGCTACTGCAAACAACTTCTCGCGGCATGAATATATGATAGATGAAATGATGATTTCTTGGAAGTAGGTTTGCGAAAAAATTTTATAGAATTAAACTGTTTATATAAATATTGCTATTATTTGTATAAAAATGGGATTCAGAAAGATCCAAACACCGCAGGCTGGGTGTGACTATATGGATCGCCGGCGCAAATAAAAAAGCGCGTACCTCCTTCCCGTTTAAAGTCAGGTACGCGCTTTATTTGATCACTTCTGAAGGCTCCATGCGAATCGCTTCGCGAAGCTTTTGCAAGGCTCTTCGCTGCAGGCGGGAAACGTGCATTTGGGAAATTCCCAATTGTTCTCCCGCTTGTTTCTGGCTGAGATTTTCAAAGAAGGTCATCTGCAGAATCTGTTTTTCCCGTTGGGTCAGCACGGAAAATACTTTTTCCAGCAGCAGTTTTTGATCGATTTGATCATATCCGGCGTCTTCGTTGCCCACCAGGTCAAGAAGGGTGACCTGACTTCCGTCACTGGCGGCTTCAATGGGATGATCGACGGAAACCGCATTGTAACTGCGTCCCATTTCCATCGCTTCCAATACTTCTTCAGCGGAAACACCCAGATATTTGGCGATTTCATCTACTTGCGGGGAGCGTTGCAACTGGGTTGTCAATTCTTCGACGGCACTTTTGATGCGCGGCCCCAACTCTTTAATCCGTCTTGGCACATGGACGCTCCATGTTTTGTCGCGAATGTGCCGCTTGATCTCTCCGATGATCGTCGGAATCGCAAATCCTTCAAAACTGCGTCCCAGTGACGGGTCATATCTTCTCAAGGAGGCAAGCAAGCCGATCATGCCGACCTGGATTAAATCTTCATAGGGTTCAGAGCCGCGGGCAAATTTATAAGCCAGCGTTTCCACCAGGTCTTTATAATGATTCACTAATTGCGCCTGGGCCTCTTCATCCCCATTCTCCTGGAATCTACGGATCAACTCAAGAACTTCTTCATCGCTCAGAGCGGCAGGATGTGGACGGCTCGACATGTGACTCCACCACGTCCTTTCGGATATACTTGGTCATCGTCACAATCACTCCATTATCGCCTTTGATGTCCACGTGATCCATCAATGTTTTCATGAGATAAAGTCCGAGTCCCCGCTCCCTGACAGAGTTAATGGAAGATTCCATGCTGATCGGACCTGTTCGCCTGACCACTTCGTTGACATCAAAACTGTTCCCGCGGTCGATCACGACAATCACCAGGCGGTTGGGATAAATATTGCAGCTGACTTCAATCTCTCCCTCTCCGGCGCAATAAGCATGATCGACAGCGTTGGTGCAAGCTTCCGCTACCGCCAGTTTCAGATCTTCGATATCGTCATACGAGAAACCCATGCGATTGGCAATGCCGGAAACCGTCAACCGGGCAATACCTACATAATCCGGCTTCGCGGGAATCGTCAAATTTACCAAATCTAGGGGCTGTTCACTCATGGTTGGCCATCCTCCTGCGCACTTTCTTCGATCTTCATAATTTCATGCAAACCAGTAATTTTAAAAAGCCTCAGCAAGCGGGAGTTCATTCCTTTCAAGATGAGCTTTCCGTCGGTTCCCCGCTGCATTTTGTAGGCTCCGATGAAGACTCCGAGTCCCGTGCTATCTATATAGACACATTTGGATAAATCAACGGTCACCGTTTTGCCTTCCTGGCAAAG
This sequence comes from Lihuaxuella thermophila, assembly GCF_900110165.1. Lineage (GTDB taxonomy): Bacteria > Bacillota > Bacilli > Thermoactinomycetales > Thermoactinomycetaceae > Lihuaxuella > Lihuaxuella thermophila. The sequence continues at coordinate 55,817 of NZ_FOCQ01000010.1, read as the reverse complement.
GGGCAGCAGTTTCTCCCTCAATTTGGGGGCTGTGTATACATCTACTTCCCCTTCAATGCAAAGCGTAACGTTCTTTTCATCATCCATTTTTTCTTTTACCTGCAAATTCATACTCTCCGACCTCCAACCTATTCGGCGTCCATCCCGCAAAAGCTTTTTTAAGTCTCTGATCGGGTCCGTTTTATAATCAGAATCGTTTGATCATCGTTCAATTCATAATTGGTCATTTCCAGGAGCTTCTGGTGAATCGCTTCCACGGCTTGTTGCGCCGGCAATGCCAGATGTTCCCGGATCAGCCGTTTCAGTTTGCTTCTTTTCATGAATTTCCCATCCACTTTACACTCGGTGACACCGTCAGACAACAAGATGATGGCATCGCCCGGAGCCAATTTCACTGTATATTCGGGATAGTCGACATCTCTGGCCACACCGAGCACAAGTCCTTTTGTTTTCAGCTCATAAAAACGGCCTGCTTTGGCATGATAGATAAATCCGGGCTCATGTCCGGCTGTGGAATAGCGAAACTTATGATTCAACGAATCATATACCCCGTAGACCATGGTAATAAACATACTGGGATCCACATTACGCTCCACGACCGTATTTAAATCCCGCAACACTTCGGACGGCGGCAGGGGATGATCATCCAGACGGTCCATCGCATACTTGATCATCGACATGCACAGCGCCGCGGGAATCCCTTTTCCGATGATATCGGAAATAGCCACTCCGAGTGAATGGCGCCCATGATCGACAAAGTTGTAGTAGTCGCCGCTCATTCGGTTGGCCGCAACACTGATCACACCGATCTCCGTACCAGGAAGAGGAGGCGGATTTTCAGGCAGAAGGGTTTGTTGCATCCGTGCGGCCACATCGATCTCATTTTCCAGTTCACGCTGACGGTTGACCAGTTTCTCCGTTTCCTGATAAGCCACCCCGTACCCGATCATGACCTCAATTAACAGGTCAAATGAATGTTTCAGCTGCGGAGGCAGGTCCGGGAGCAATTTCTTCACCGTGCTAATGTGAAAATTGACCAATTCTTCGGGAGGAATCCGTTGCTCCATGATCCATTTGCTCAATTGTTGCGCACTGTATAAATGGTCCTCTCTCGGGTCCCGGATATACGAAGCGAGCAGCCTCTCATATTGTTTTTGCAAGTAAATGTCCATATGAAGATCCCCTTGAATCGGGCATCAAACCGATTCCATTTTTTCTTTCTACCAATCTATCAGATTCACAACATGGTTTGTAATGGGGAACAAAAGAACGAAAGCCGCTCAGACAGCCTTCGCCCTTTGACTCGAATGATTTACTTGTCCTTAATTGCTGCCCAAGCGGGAACACAGCGAATCTTGCGACACTCCGTGTTACAGCCCGGCGGCAGACAACGCCAACGGAACGCTTGACACATGCCCTGAGCTGGAAGATCCGTTCGCCACCAGTTTAACACAAAGAGGCCGGACTTGCGAGAGGGCAGCCCCCCGGTCTGGCCCCGTTTCTGATAAACAAAACGAGGGAACGGATCTTCTCTTCCGCTCCCTCGGGTTAAAAGTCGATCATTCCCAAACTGATTTGCAAAGCTTCGTTGACTCTGCTCATCATCTCATCATCCAAGTGGGTGATTTTATCCGTCAACCGTTGTTTGTCAATGGTGCGGATTTGCTCTAAGAGGATGACAGAGTCCCGGTCAAACCCGTAAGCTTTGGCATCAATTTCGACATGGGTAGGCAATTTTGCCTTTTGAATTTGAGCTGTAATCGCGGCGACGATCACGGTGGGGCTGAACCGATTGCCAATATCGTTTTGAATGATCAAAACCGGACGAACCCCACCCTGCTCGGATCCGACCACTGGGGAAAGGTCTGCAAAATACACATCGCCACGTTTTACAATCAAACTGATTACACCCCACTAACTAATCGATCCAAAGTATCCTCAGCTTCTTCTTCCGCAACGAAAGCTTCCGAGGCAATATTGAGGTTGATTCTGGCCATCTCCATATAGCCTCTTTGCATCATTTCGCGGATTAAGCGTTTTTTCCTCTCTTGAAGATACATTTTCATCGCTTGACGAATAAACTCGCTTCGATTGGAGTTATCCCTTTGCACCATACCATCTACTTCTTGAAGCAAATTTTTTGGTAGGCTGATCATAATTCTTTTGGTACTGGACAACTGACGCACCCCCAACCAATCATCACCGTTAGCAATTCCCATATCAATATACCATTATGTCGAACCTGTTGCAAAAATATACTTTATTAATGAGTCCCGAAAAGAGACCGTAACCGCAGACATAGTTAAATTTATTCGTTCTTATAGATAAAATTCCTTCCCTTCCGGGCAAAAATTTGCTCAAAACCCGTCGGCGGAGCCCCGTTGACTACCTGCAAAAGAGCCGTACGTTCATCCCCGGTCTCGTTCCGTCATTCTGCCGGCTCCGGCCTTAAATGATTGACAATGGTCACGGGTTGGCCGTTTTTCAAGTAGATCCGTGGAATCCGGCGGCCCAGCATGCAAGTCACTTCATAGCTAATCGTGCCTAAGAGTCCGGCAACCTCTTCGACGGAAATCCTCTCCCGGCCCTGCTCTCCGTACAAGACCACTTCGTCTCCCACTTGGACAGGCATCGCATCGCCCACATCCAACATGACCTGGTCCATGGTGACCCGCCCCACGACCGGCACTTTCACCCCGCGGACCAGTGCATGCCCCTGGTTGGATAAGCGGCGGCTGAAACCATCGGCATAACCGACCGGGATCGTAGCGATCCACTCCGTTCCGCTCGTTGTATACGTTTTTCCATAACTGATCCCGGTACCAGGGGGAGATTGCTTGAGATGGACGATTTTCGTTTTAAATGTTAAAGCGGGCTTCAATTCAACCGCACGTTGATTCACTTCTGCAGAGGGATAGTAACCGTACAGACTGATCCCGATCCGGACCATATCATAAACGCGGTCCGGCAACTCAATGGCTCCGGCACTGTTTGCGATATGAATGAGCGGAAGCTCGATTCCCTCTTTTTTCAGCTCCCGGATCACACCGGCAAACCGTTCCTCTTGAAAACGGGTATAACTCTTATCCCGTTCATCCGCTGTCGCAAAATGCGTAAAAATCCCTTCCACTTGCACATGCGGAAGAGACAGCGCCCTGCGCACAAAAGCGGCTGCTTCTTCCGGGGCAAGCCCGATTCTCCCCATTCCCGTGTCTACTTTTACGTGAACTTTCGCCTCCATCCCCAGACGGGCGGCTTCATTTTCCACAGCCTGTAAACTTTCCTCAGAGTAAACGGTGATCGTCAGCCGGTGGCGAATGGCATCCCTGGCCGCATAAGGAGGAGTATATCCCAAGACGAGAATGGGAGCTTCGATGCCCGCATTCCTCAGCTGAATCCCTTCATCGACGAAAGCAACTCCCAGATAAACGGCTCCGGCTTCCAAAGCCGCTTGGGCCACCGGAACAGCTCCGTGACCGTAAGCGTCAGCTTTGACAACGGCCATGATCTGCGTTTTCACGGGCAAATGCTTGCGAAATTCACGGACATTGTGCATGACTGCATCCAAATCAATTTCAATCACCGTATCTCTGCCGTATTTACTGTTTGAATTCTCACCCACGTTTGATCACTTCCAGACGGACATTTAACTCACTCAGAAATTCATCGCTGACCAGGAGCGGCGTTCGCTTGTTTTTAATCTGAAAAAAATAGGGCAAATCAAACTCGCGTTGGATCTCCGTTAGATAATAAGATTCCTTCTTTTTTCCGATCTCAATCACAAGTTTATCCTTATAAAGGACATACCGCGGTTTAAACAGCACCCGATAAACCGCCGGAACGACAAATATAACCCCCACAGCCAGCAGCAGGGTGGCCGCGATCATGGCCGGACTGCGAAATTCAAACCGCAAGAACACAAAAATAAATCCCAACAAGAAGAAAAAGGTTTCCAGCAGGCGAAGCGTCCGGTTTTTTCGATAGAGAAGCACTTTATAGGGAGTTTTCTCCTCTTTGATCAGTGTTTTTTCTGTCATCATCTCATCCTCAAGCTTTGCCGGTATCCAACTGATAATCTGTATTATACCAAAGTTTCACCGAGAAGTAAGGAGGACAAAAAATGGACAGTTCTCCCGCTGTCCATTTGAATCAACACCCTTATTTTATTGGCTGGTCAAAGGTTGAATTGGCTATTTGTGTCATTTCTTCCACCGGCAAATCTCCCAGCAGTTCAAAGTCGGTACCGTTATAGGTCCAGGCGAGCCGGTTTTTATCGCCCAACTCCAACCAGACACCGATCGTTTGCTCCAATTCGACCGGTTTTCCAAACACCGGCAAACTCGCCTCCACTTCCTGCGGATGCCTTTGCGTGAGTGTGAAAGACTGTTTTCCTTTATATCTCATAATGACAACAGGTCCGCCCGGACTTTGGATGGTCTGTTCATCGAGCAGCTGCGTTCCGGCGGGAATATATCCGGGGGTAATGGCTTGAACCGGTTCCTTTTCCGGTTCTTTCCCCTTTGCTTTGGCGATCGTCTGCCGGGATTCATCGGGCAGACTGTTCAAATTGCGCTGAGTATCAAACGCATCTTTATCAAATGAAGGTTCTGCCTTAAACCGGTCAAACTCCATTTTGACCATCACTTCTCCGTCTGCGTTCAGAACATCCACTTTTTTCGGATAAAGATTTTCATCCAGCCAGATCCGCTGAGTCGTCAGATTTTGATTGATGGAGTATTTGGCGGCCACTTCAAATTGATATTCCTTTTTCCCGGCCTGAAACTGCCGTTTTTGGTCATCCACAATACTATTCATGAGCGTTTGATAAAGATAAACCTGCCCGCTCGACTCCGGCCAGTCACTTTGAAAGCGGAAACTCTTCTTCAGATGGGGAGTCAGGACATACACACCATCGTCATTGCGGAGCAAAATCTGGACAATGTCCTTTTTCACATTTTTAAGGGCTACACGGTAATAATGAGGCTTTTTATACCAAACTTCCACTTCGTATTCCAAGGGTTCCTCCCCTGTATAAAGGGTCATTTTTCCGTGGCTGATATAAGACTCCAATTCCTCCGACCGCTTCGACAAATCGCTGACAATTTCCTTGGCCCCTTTGGCGCCGCATCCAGCCAAATTTGTCGCAATCGCAAGGATGATGAGCAAAACCCATGCTTTCCGACGCATGCGATCCTCCCCTTCGTCAATTTCCCGGGAAATGTGTCGGATAGGCAGGGACAATTGTTGACACCGTTTGATGGAGAGCCGTTTCCATTGCCGACAAAATATCCGAAACCACCACACTTTGAGGCAAAAACTTGGCAGCCAATTCCCCTGCTTTTCCATGCAGATAGACAGCCATGCAGACAGCATCCTTGACGGGAATGTTCCGGGCCAGGAACGAGGCGATCATTCCGGTCAGAAGATCTCCTGAACCCGCTTTTGCCAGGGCGGGACTTCCTGTTACATTCAGCCGTTGCTTTCCATCCGGAAAAGCGAGGATCGTGTATCTTCCTTTTAAGACCACAGTCATGCCTGTTTGCCTGGCCAGTTCGGTTGCGGCCTCTCGCCGGGAAGTTTCCACTTCTTTGACCGTACAGCCGATGAGTCGGGCCATTTCTCCGGGATGCGGAGTTAAGACCGTCGGCAGATGAGGGGGACGTTTCTCAACCAGAGCCGGATGATCCGCTAAAATGTTTAACGCATCTGCATCCAACACCAACGGAACTTCAATCTTCTTCATGAGCTCTCCCAGCCACTCCTCTTCCCCCGCAAACCTTCCCAAACCCGGGCCAATCGCCACAGCGGAATAGCGGCTTTTTCTCTGATCCAGCCATTGGTAACTCGTTCGGGAGAAAACGCCTTCACCGGGCCAGCTCCAGATGATTTCCTGGGTTGCTTTGGCAGCCAGCGCAGGATGTTCCGACCTGGGAACCGTGAGCGTCACCAGGCCGGCTCCCGTCCGGTAAGCCGCTTGCCCGGCCATTGTCACCGCTCCGAGCATTCCCTGTGAGCCTCCGATGATCCATACATGGCCATGCGTTCCTTTGTGCGCCCAAGGGGAGGGTGACCGGAGATGCTGCTTCCACTCGTCTGGAAGATTGATCCGGGCTGACGGTTCCAGATTAACATCGGGAACGGGAGCCAACCCGATGTCCGCCACCTTCACTTCTCCCGAACAGTCCGCCCCCGGCCGGAGATAATGCCCCCACTTGGGAAAAGCAAAAGTGACCGTCAGATCAGCCTGTACCGCTTCTCCATCCACTCTGCCCGTATCGGCATCCACCCCTGTCGGGAGATCGACCGCCACCACATACGCTCTTTCCTGTTGATTGATCAAAGACACCAACTCGGCCATCAGCGGGCGCAACCCGCCTTTTGCCCCCGTTCCCAACAGCGCGTCGACAATCACCTCTGCCTGCTGCAAATGCTGCCACAGCCGCTCCCGTTTCTCCGGCTGATACCTTTCAACCGGAGCAACCCTTTTGCATACTTCATAAAAGACGCGCGCATCAGGGGTTAATTTTTCCTCATCGCCTGCCAGCCAGAGGTGAACGTTCCACCCTCGAAACAACAGATGGCGGGCCGCTACCCACCCATCCCCTCCGTTGTTTCCCGCACCGGCGAGAACAACGGCTGTCTTCGGCTCCGGAAAGCGGCGCATCACTTCGTCTGCAACTGCTTTGCCGGCGTTCTCCATCAACACAACCCCGGGCAAACCCGTCTGTACAATCGTATAGCGGTCCAGATCACGCATCTCCTTTGCTGTGACCAGATACACTTTTGTCCCTCCTAACCGCGTAATAATATGTATGTCCCAGCGCTTCCAGTTATGCAGACAAGCGTTTACATGGATTGTCGCTGTGATCCCAATCAAATCATACGCCAATGGTGTACAAGTTTTGATCCGATTGATTGCCCGGAGAACGCAAACGGTTTTTCCCGGGGGAACTGACGACGGAAAACCAAAAAATCATCTGTTTTCTAACGGGCTGAAATCGATTGTCGGTCCGAATCGTCAAGAAGAAAAAAACATCGGCAATGGTTGTTATTATTTTTACATAGTAAGGCAGGGCCAAAAAGCATCTATTTGCTTGTTTCCCCTAGCATTTCAATCCTATATACCGGACGAACGGCCAAAATGACAAACCCCGACCCTTTTCTTCAGATCAGGTCCGGGGTTTTGTCATAAAGATAGATTATTTGCCTTCTTCTTCCTCCGGCTTCCCTTTTTTTCGCCACTTTGACCAATAACCTTTGATCCGCGGCATCCAATCGATGACAGTTGAACCGATGGCCAGGAGAAGCAGTCCGGCCGACAGAACCCAACCGACGACCGGAACCCATACGAGATGGGCAACCACCAGCACACCCAGCACCAGGGACTTCCACTCCGCTTGCCCGTCCAGCTTCAGCTGTTTGAATATCCGTTGTCCGATCTCGAGCGCCAGTGCGGATAAGCCCGTCCAGCCGGCCATCACCAATGCGATCAGAACCGCCAGCGCAAAGGGAATTCCGATGATGGAAACAGAGAGCAAAAACATGACCGGAATCGACAGAATCACCGTCAGAAATCCTGTCCACAGGGCCCGCCACGGGATTTCCGTCATATTCCGGCGGGATTCGTCCATTGCCTTCCGCAAAAAAGTATATACCAGAAAGGAAAGGGCGATTACTCCCAGCAGCAACGGAATCCATGCCCAACCCCAACCGCCGTTCAGATCAAATTCCCTGACCACATGGGGCTCCCCGTGATGAACGGGATGGGGTCCCATCATCGCTTCATGATTCATCATCCCTTCATCGCTGGTCGTTGCTTTTGTGTTGATAATTTGCAAAGGAACACCGGGCTTGCCGATCAAGCGCCCCTTCACGTCTGCCCCCGCTTCCAGAATAACCGAGGAGCCGTTCACGTAGACATCCCCCTCGATCACGGCTGATTGGCGAATGAGGATTTGGCTGCCTTTTACTTCTCCGCGCACATGACCGGCTACATCCACCTGGCTTTGCTCTCCGCCCACAGGACCATACACCACACTGCCGCGGCCGATGGAAACCTGCTCCGCTTCAATCCCGCCATCCACACGAACGGATGGTTGACCCGTGTGGGAGAACATCTCATTTTCCTGCAACTTCACCCGCTTCGCTTTGATCTTTCCCTGCACCCGGCTTTCCATGATTTCTACGGTCTCCGATGCCGTGACCATTCCCGAGACGCTGGCATCAGTGATCAGACGCACATTGCGCGCTTGAACATCCCCGATCACTTCACCGTAAATCTCCACATTTTTTCCCGGCTGGTTCACACCCGCCCGCCCGGAATTCGGGTCGATCTGCAACCATCCGTCTCTCTCTGAAGACATCGCCGGACGCCCCGGAACAGGTTCAGCCGGCCGGTCATAAAGCAGCCAATTCCAGCCGAAATAACGGGCCACATGCTCGGCCAGCGCCCCTCGTTCCAACATGCTGAATCCCAGCAGAACGCCTGTGATCAGCACAAAGACCAGCATGACTTTTAAAAGGACCAGAATTGCTCTCTTCATTTTTCTCCCTCCGTCAAGTCGTCCATTTGCTCAAGCGCAGCCATTGATAACCCGCCGCAATAAAACAAAACAGCAAGATGAAAAACACCATGCCGGCATCGGGCTGATTCCATACCGATTGCACCGTCCCGACCGTGTTGTCCCATTGAACAGAAAGAGAGGCAACCACCCCGCCTCCGATCTCCCACTCGGACAAACGGCTGCCCAGCCGGCTAACAAATCCTCCCCATTCCGCCAGGGTAGAATAAACTGCCGGCCCATCCAGCCAAATGACGGCAAAACACAGCAGCAAGCTCAGAGATAAAGCACAAATCATCACTTCACCCCAACTCATATCCCTCCGGCCTGCTCTTGCTTCCTGTGCGATCGATGCCATGATTCTCTCTCTCAGCCCCTCAGGTGCCGGTTCCGGGGCCAACGCGGATTCCAGCTGACGATTCAGCCTTTTTTCAGTCTGAACACTTGCCTGACATCTGGGACACTCCTGCAAATGCCGGGAGATCCATTCCTCCAATGGCCGTTCCAGCTCACCGTTAATATAAGCGGTCAGGTTTTTTTGCGTATCCCGGCATGCAAACCGAATCATGCGGTTCCGCCTCCTCTTCACTCCATAGCCACTTGCATCGTTTTTTCAACAGCGCTTTGGCCCGATGCAGCCTCGTACCCACCGCCTGGACGGAAATATTCAGCACATCGGCAATCTCCTTGTAGGACAGTCCCTGCTGATGGTAAAGGAGCAGAATGACACGATATTTGTCCGGCAGAGCGCGGATCTCCTCCAGCAGCATCTCTTCCAGTTGCCGGTTCTCCACAATGCAGTCGGGCGTTTCCCCTCCAGATCCAGGGAAGACGAACCCGTCCCCTACTTGCCTCTGCTCCCGTTTTTGTTTGCGGATGCGGTCCAGGCAGGTATTGGTGGCGATGCGGTAAATCCACGTGGAAAACTGCGCTTCTTCGCGATAATGCGCCAGCTGACGGAATACCTTGATAAACACTTCCTGGGTTGCATCCTGGGCATCGGCACGATGACGCAACATGCGCAATGCGAGGTTATAGATTCGGGCTTCATACCTGTTGACGATATAGGCAAATGCTTCTGTATTTCCAGCCAGCACTTGCGCAATGATGTTTTTCACGGGTTCATATGGAACCTCCCTCTATCCCGTTTGTTTATTTAGACGGCGTCTCCTTTTCTTTTCTTACACAAAAAGACCTTCTTTCGGGACGTTCAAAAAGTTACTCTGCCTCCGTCCCTTCGAAAATACTGGAAACAAAAAACTGCTGACCTTGTTGATTTTCGTCTTCGGTCAGCAGTCTTTCGTTGATAAAAAAGTGATGTTGTTTAAGTCCCTCTTTTCGGGGCCAGTTCCACAGCCTGGCGGATCGCTTCCTTGAGGCTCAGCTCGTCGGCGATCCCTTTTCCGGCTATATCAAAGGCTGTTCCGTGATCAACACTGGTCCGGATAATCGGCAATCCGACGGTAATATTCACTCCTGCTTCAAGCCCCAGCACTTTGACCGGCCCGTGTCCCTGATCGTGATACATGGCGACCACGATGTCAAAATCTCCCCGGGTGGCGCGGAAAAACAAGGTGTCGGCCGGAAGCGGGCCTACTGCGTTGATTCCTTCACGCTGTGCCCGTTTGACCGCAGGAACGATTTTTTCTTCTTCTTCCCCGTAACCAAACAGCCCGTTTTCTCCCGCATGGGGATTAATGCCGCAAACCGCGATTTTCGGTTCCGGGCACCCGGCTTTCTGCAGGGTATCATGAGCCATGCGAATCACTTTGTAAACCCGTTCCGGATTGATCATCTTCACCGCATCCAAAAGCCCCACATGGGTGGTCACATGGATCACCTTCAGTCGGGGGGCGGACAACATCATGGATACATCCTTGGTTGCGGTCAAATCAGCCAGGATTTCCGTATGGCCCGGATAGAGATGACCGCCTTTGTGCAAAGCTTCCTTATTGAGCGGAGCCGTGCAGATGGCATCGATCTCTCCCGCTTTCGCCAGTTCCACCGCTTTGGCCAGGTAACGATACGCTGCATCCCCCGCCCGGGCGGAAACCTTGCCAACCGGCAGATCCGCAGGCAACAGGTCCAGATCGAGGCAATCCACCGCCCCATGCTGAAATCTGGCCTCTGAAACAGCTGCAACGGAATGTACTTGCAAGTTCGCCCTCACCATTCCGGCAGCCCGTTCCAGGATTTTGGCATCACCAATGACCCATGGCCTGCAAATGTCGTAAACAGCAGGATCCCCGAGCGCTTTCATAATGATTTCCGGCCCGACGCCTGCCGCATCACCCATCGTAATCCCCACAATCGGTCTGGTCACATCAATCTACCCCTTTCAGCGCACGCAGGGCATGGACAAGGGTTTCTTTCGTTCCAAATGCTCCCGCTTTGGTTACCGCAAATAAATCCCCGGCACCCGCCAACCGGCTGACCGGCACTCCCGGTTCCAATTCCTTCAACAACTGCATGCCCGAGACTCCCAAATGCCGGCAAACGGCTTTCGCGGTATCTCCGCCGGTTAAAATAAGCCCTTGCAGGCCGCCGGCATGGGACCGGACAACTTCTGCGGCAATTCTGCCGAGACCATCGGCAACCCGATTGGAAACGGCGGATCGGTCCCATCCGTTTTTTCTGCCGAGTTGAAGGGCTGCCTCGACCAACTCCCGGGAAGAGCCGGCAACAAGCGCCAGATCATTTCCTTGCTCAGCCGCTTGCAAAAGCTCGTTTCGGCAGCGTTCCAGTTCTGCCTGGCACTCCTCTTCGCAGCCGATGACCCGGAGCGGATTTAATTCCACCTGACTCACACGGGGACGCCGGCCATATCCAGCCACTTGCTCCCGCGTAACGGCGGAAATGCTTCCGGCCACCAACAAGACCGGTCTGTCTGTTGCCTCCATCTCAAGGGGAACCGGCTTCCGGACGGGAAGATTCAGTTTTTCCGGCAGAAAATCGGCCAGCCCGGCCGAACCGACCCATAAAATGGATTTACCGCAACCGGCTAAATCGGCGATCACCTTCACATCGTCTTCCGTTTCCGCATCGCACACCAGCACTTCCACTCCGTTTTCACACAGCTGAGTCATCCGCTGAAGAATGGCCTCTTGCCCGCGCCGAACCGTTTCCAGCTGAATTAAACCGGTCTTTCGTTTGGACTGCGATGACAAAAGCTTGAGCAAATCCGATTCCGTTACGGGCGTTTTCGGGTCCCGGCCGATTTCTGTTTGAGCAACGGGAACCCCCTTTACATAGTGGCATCCGTTCAACGTGGTCCTGCCTATTTTCGGAAATGCAGGAACGACGACGGCAAAGTCAAACGAACCGACGTCCATAACCGCATCGATTTCGGCCCCGAGATTCCCCCGCAACGTGGAGTCCACTTTTTTGTAGAAATGCGTAAAACCGGCTTCCTTGAATCGGGCGGCCGCTTTTCTCACCCGTTGATATGCTTCCGGTGCGGGAATTCCGCGGCTATCCGTATCGAAAACGACTACCTCTGTACCGGCTGCCGGGAGAAGCGGTGTTAACTCAAACACCACCTGCGTCCGCAATCCTTTGTTGGTAAACTGCACCCCTGAATCGGATGCTCCCGTCAAGTCATCCGCGATAATGGCAATGCTGTGCAAAAAGTTTCACCCCCGTATTGAGCCGTCTGTCTTCATGAAGAATGCCCCGGGGATCGCAACCCGGGACATTCCCGCAATCCTCATCCGGTTACCGCCCGGCTCCAACCCGTTTGGCCCACCATGCCGTTACAATCGGTACCAGGATGGCAGTCACAATGACCGAAGAAGCAACCAGCGCCGTAGCTGCCGGAGCAACCGGAGCATAGACGGAATTGGCCGCAGCCACCGCAGCCGGGACGCCGGCCGCATTGCCGGCAGTGGAAGCAGCCGCCAATCCGGCAACTCCGTTTCCCCCGGTCAAACGATCCACCGTCCAGAGAGCCGTACCGGTGATCAGAACCACGGCAACCCCCAGAAGAACGCCTAACAACCCGGCTTTCCATACGTTGTTGAGATCCAGCCCCGCCCCCAATGCGAAGGAAAAGAACGGAACCATGACCGGAACGGCTTTACCGAGGAAATCTCGCAGGTCCTTGTCCAGATTGCCAAGAATCATTCCGACGACAAGCGGAAGGATGGCTCCGACCAAGGTTTGCCAGGGAAACGCCGCCAATCCGGCGACCCCGAGAGTGACCATGGTGAAAAACGGTCCGGACTCCAAACTCATGATCGAGTAAGCCCCTACATCTTCTTTCTTGCCGAACTGCCCCATCAGTGCCATATACAATCCGCCGTTTGTGTCGTTCATGGCCGCCACGATGGCAAGAACAGACAAGCCGGCAAACAGGCCCCCGCTGATCATTCCATCCCCGAGAAACCGGGCCGCAATGACACCGGTCAGAGCTGCGATCCCTACTTTGGTCGCCAGGAGCGCCCCGCCTTTTTTCAAAATGTACGGAGTTGCTCTAAAATCGATGGTTGCACCCATGCAGACGTAAAAGACAGCCAGGATGGGCAGCGCACCTGTCAACAGCGCACCCGTGAATGAGCCGAAAGTATCTGCCGCATCCGGAAACAAGGTATGAATGATGGCGCCCAGCAACAACGGGACAATCATCATGCCACCGGGAACACGCTCAATAGTGGCTTTAATGTTCACGCGGTTTCTCTCCCTTCTTAATAGGAAAGCAGTTGTTGTTATAAATTGCAACAAACTCATTTATTTAACCGCTTTCATTTTTTCATTATAGGGAATGATACCGGAACAATCAAATTTATATTGTTTTATTATGCAACACATCACGCAATTTTCGCCACAATGTGGATCGGTTGATCCCCAATCGGTTCGCCGCTCTGGATTGATTCATCCCTTCTTCCCGCAAAATATACAGCAAAATCCGCCGTTCGATCTCATCCCACGATCCGGTCAAGTCAATTTCAGCCCGCTTGGCGGAATCTTTTTCATTCATTTCGGACCGGTGTCGCTCCAGCACTTCCTCCGCCTCTTTGCCCCCCACATAGTGGCCGTTTGTCAGCAATAACATTTCCTCCACGACATTTTCCAGTTCCTTCACGTTCCCCGGCCACGGGTATTCCATCAATGGCTCCAATATCTCATCCTTCAGACCCACAATTTGTTTTCCGTACCGGGAGTTATGAGCGGCAATCAGCACCCGCGCGATCTCCTCGATATCTTCCGCACGCTGCCGCAGCGGCGGAACCGGGAGCAGGTGTTCACCGAGCAAGATCACCAGCTCTTGCGCGAACTTTCCTTGTTTGACCAGTGTCATTCCGGGGATGGAGGAGGAGACAATCATCCTTTGCCGGGTTCCGTTCTTCAGCTTCTGCAGCAACTTTTGCTGTAACCGACTGCTCATCTGACCGATTTCCTCCAGATAGATGGTCCCCGCCAGCGGCGAATCAAGCAGACCCGGCTCTCCGCCCGTACCAAACAAAATCCCTTCCAATTCGTCATCATCCATTCCGCAGGACAAACGGTAAAAGGCGGCCTGATTCCGCCGGCTTGCCGAGTGGATCGCCTGTGCAAACAAGGATCTTCCGCTCCCGATTTCTCCGGTGATCCAAATGTTTTTGTCCGTTTTGGCGAAAGCTTTCGCCCGTTTAATGGTTTGCCGAATCTCATCGCTGGAACCGATAATTTGAGCAAAAGTGGCCTGTCTGTCCTGAACGTATGCCCGCCCCCGCCCAGGAAGGTGATCTGCCGGTTCCAGATAAAAGATAAAAAGAGATTCGCTCCCGCTCCTGTACGTCACCACATCCACCTGAACCCCCTGATCATGCAGCCAAACACGCTCTTTTATTCGTTGTGCGGGTTCGGCTCCTTCTTTCCGGATCAGGTCATGAAGCAGAGCAGAAACCCGATTCAGCCTGGTCCCCGGCAACTCATCCTCCCGAAACCGCAACAGGTCTGCCGCCGCCCGATTGGCGTATCGGATCACTCCATGCGGATCTGCGATGAAGATTCCGTGCGCGTCATGAGTCAGCACAGTCTCATATAATTTGATTATTTCCCGTCCTTTCCGCTCCCGTTCGCACACCCGCACCACTTCTGCAAACGCTTCTTCAATCGATTCACGCCCTGATGTGATCAGAATTCCGTGACAGCCCATCTCCTGGGCCGTTTTCACCGTAACGACATCACCCAGGACGATTTGCACTCCTTTTTTAAATGCTTTGCGGAGCGCTGACCTTACCTCTGCCTCGCTTTCGATGGGGTAGACGGGAATTTCAAAATCGAGCAGGCTGGAAACGGCCTCCGCTCCCCGGCACACATTCGGAAAGCCGATGATCGCCACCTGGCTGTTTGAATCTTTCACCAGCGTGAGAACGCGCAACATATCATATCCCGATACGGGAATATCCACAACGGGAATGGAAACGTGCTCCCGGATGAGGGAGGCCGTTCCCCCGCGGCTGACAATCACTTCAACCCCCTTTTGCTCCGCCCGTTTCACGATGGGAACCGCTTCCTGTAAATCGGCGGTTTCGATATCCATTTCGATCTGGGGATACTCCCTGCTCATCTCTTTCAGTAAGTCACCCAGCCCCGGATAGGGAGCGACTGCCAAAGCCTTTATGTTCATCTTGCCTCTCCTTCGTCTGTTGCAAAATTAAACACTCAACTGATACCATTATACTTCTTCAAAAGAGCGGGATCAAAACAGGGTACCCCCTTGGGATCAAGCGTCATAAAAAAAGAACCCCATCGGCTCCCGACCGATTCAGGGATGCCAAGGGTTCCTCGTTTTACCCGATCGCACGGCCTCATTCTTCAGCCGCCAATTCTTCCACAACGGCCATGGCGGTGGCATACAGTTCCGAATGTGAGACGGATAAGTGAATCCGGACACACCCGTCACCGAACAGGCGGTTCCGAATCCCTTCCGGCAACACGACAAGCGGGGCTCCTTTTTCATTGTTTACGATCTCGATGTCGGTAAACGAGACCGATTGCCCGATGCCGGTTCCCAGCGCTTTGGAAACCGCCTCCTTGGCAGCAAACCGCCCGGCGATATACTCCAGTTTTCTCCGCTCCCGGGCCGGCATCATGTCTTTTTCTTTCTCTGTCAAAATGCGCTTGGCCAACCGTTCGATGCCCATCTCTTCAATCCGCTTCATTTCCACAATATCGGTTCCGATTCCCCTGATCATCATACCTTCCTCCGTAGATCCACACACCCCATAAGATAAAAACAATGGATAATGAGACAATTAAAAACGCGAAACTTGTTCGCAAAAGCCGGACACGCCCAAAGTCAGTCATCATTCATTCCCTCATATTGTAACAAATAAACTTGAGTCTCTGTGATTCAACGAACCAACCAGCTCCCCCAGAGAAGCCAAACAAGTACCGATGGCGTTATGTCCGGCCTCTGTCTCCGGCCGGATCTGACTTCTTTGTGGATATTTTATGTCTGGTCCCTACTTTTTCAGGAAAGATGATATAGTAAAGGATGAAAACCATGATGGAGGACTGAACGATGTATCAGGTGAACAACCGGATCGAGATCACTTCATCCGAACATCTGGCTATGTTGAAAGAGCGTTTCAGCAAAGCGCCCGAATCGATGAAACAGGTGCCGAGCTTTATTTCCTTCCGACTGCTGGAAGCGGAAGACGGCTCCCATGTGGTGGCCGAAACCATCTTTGAGTCAAAAGAGGATTTTATCCGGTGGACCGAAAGCGAGCATTTCAAGCGCGCCCACGGAGGGCGTAGCGGGGATGCACGGCGGGCCGATCTGGCCAGTTATTACGTGGTAATCAAATGAAAAGGAGTTCGTAAATATGGCAATCCATCTGGCTCTATTTATTCACGTGGTCTGTGTGGCTGCCTGGTTTGGCGGCATTTCCGTGATGGCTATGTATTTGCGCGATTCCATCCGTTCCGGCAATCCGGAAACGATGTCCTATGCTCTTGGCAAGGTTCAGCGATGGAACTTGACCATGTTTATCCCCACCGCTGTTCTCGTGCTGTTGACCGGGATTTACATGCTGATGCAATACGCCAATAAACCCACCTGGCTGTTGGTAAAAGAGCGCTTCGGCAGCTTGTTTATCGTTCTTTTCATCGTCCTGATCGCCCTTTACGGACGCAAACTGCTCAACCAAGTAAAAGCGGCCGGAACGGACAGCGCCAAAGGACAAGCCATTCTCAAACGGTATATCATGCTGCTAAATCTTTCTCTCGTCTGCATGATCATCTTGATATTCTTCGTCACAGTAAAAATCGGCGGATGAAAACCCTCACACCCAGGATGCAAGCATGTCTTGCGTGCTGGGTTTTTGTTTTTTGGCAAATAGAATTTTTTCAAATTCTCCATCGCCAACATCCATATTTTTCGTATAATGGGCTTAGACGGGTGCAAAAGGGGGAACAGCATGACACTGGAGCTGGTCTTCTGGGGTTGTCTGATCGGCGGAGTCATCTTCACGCTTCTTACCCTCTTGCTGGGAGACCTGCTGGCAGGAATCATGGATGGACTGATGGAGTTCGGCTTTCCCATTTTCCAGCCGATTACTCTCGTCGGCGCCATCACCGTCTTCGGGGGAACCGGACTGATTCTGGATCAAGTCACTCTGCTTACGCCCACCTATCTCCTCATCTGGGCGATTATTGCAGCTATTCTTTCCTTTTTCCTCTTATATGCCTTTTACGTTCGGCCGATGAAAAACGCGGAAAATTCCACCGGTTTCCGCCTGGCCGACCTGAAAGGAAAAACAGGGGAGGTAACGGTTACCATCCCTGCCCGCGGCTTTGGCGAAGTTATGATTCTGACCAGTGCCGGCAACACCAACCAGATTGCCGCAAGTGCCGAGCAAGTGGAAATTCCCCGAGGTTCCAGTATTATCGTCGTCGAGATCAAAGAACACATTTTGTATGTTGCGCGAAAGGAGAGCTGACGTTTGCCGGTAGAAACGCTGCAAATCGCACTCATTGTCATCGGGGTATTGTTCGTATTGGGGATCGCTTTCTGGGCCCGTTACAAGACTGTAGGGGCCGATGAAGCGATGATCGTCACCGGGAGCATGCTGGGAAACAAAAACGTTTTATCTGATGACGCAGGACGCAAAATCAAAATCATCCGCGGCGGCGGGGCATTTATCGTTCCCATTTTTCAACGTGCCGAAAAACTGAGTCTCCTCTCACACAAACTGACGGTTTCCACGCCCGAAGTCTACACGGAACAAGGTGTCCCCATTCTGGTGGACGGGGTCGCCATCATTAAAATCGGCGGATCGCTGGAAGATGTGGCCACAGCGGCCGAACAGTTTATGGGCAAATCGGATGAGACGCTCAACGATGAGGCGCGGGAAGTACTGGAAGGGCATCTTCGCGCCATCCTCGGAACCATGACCGTGGAAGAAGTATACAAAAACCGCGAAAAATTCGCCCAGGAAGTTCAAACGGTGGCGGCCAGGGACTTGAAGAAGATGGGGCTGCAAATCGTCTCCTTTACCATTAAGGATGTGCGCGATAAAAACGGCTATCTGGAAGCTTTGGGACGCCCCCGTATCGCCGCTGTCCGCCGGGATGCGGACATCGCGGAAGCCAACGCGATCCGCGACACGGAAATCCAAACGGCCAAAGCACGCGAAGAAGGAACGAAAGCCGCCCTTCTCTCCGAAACCAACATCGCCGAGGCACAAAAGAATAAAGAGATCCGCATCGCCGAGTTCAAAATCGAACAAGACATGAAACGCGCCGAAGCGGACCAGGCCTACCACTTGCAGGAAAACCGCTACAAGCAACAAGTGGTCGAAGAAGAAATGAAGATCGAGCTCGTGCGGAAACAAAAACAAATCGAGCTGGAAGAAAAAGAAATCCTGCGCCGCGAAAAGCAATATGATGCCGAAGTGCGCAAAAAAGCGGATGCGGACCGTTATGCCAAGGAACAAGCCGCTGAAGCTTTCCGATTTGAACAAGAAGCCAAAGCCCGTGCGGAAGCTGCCGCCATCAAAGCCAAAGGAGCCGCCGATGCTGAAGCGAGCAAAGCACGGGGTACGGCCAAAGCGGAAGTTGAAAAAATGGAAGGGATTGCAGCCGCAGAGGTCATCCGTGCCAAAGGCTTGGCCGAAGTGGAAGCCAAACAAAAACTGGCAGAAGCCTTCGAAAGATACGGACAAGCTGCCGTTCTTGACCTTATTGTGAAGATGTTGCCTGACCTGGCCAAACAGGTCGCCCAGCCGCTCGGCAATATCGAAAAATTAACCGTGATCGATACATCCGGGGATCAAGGAGACGGGGCAACCAAAGTGAGCAACTATGTCACGAAGCTTATGGCACAGGCCCCTGAGATGGTCAAGCAGGTTTCCGGCCTCGACATCAACCGGATGATTCAAGGATTGACGGAACAGAAAGACGTTCCGCCAAAATCGACAGAGTCCGATTAATCATAAAGCTCTGCTGAAGGCGAAAGGCGGTTATTTTTTCGCAAATGGCTGCCGGCGATCCATTAAATAGCCATCATGACCGGTAATCGAACGGCCAGAGGGATGAACACAATCGTCCCCATCTTTCAATGGGCAGACTTTCATTGTGCCTGACCAAATATCTCGCCGGATCAGTGAATCTTTTGGGATTGTCGGTCAAAATGCCATCCATTTGATCGTCTATATAACTGATATTCCATAAACAAACAGCGATGGACAGATATAAAACGCCCTTCTCAGGGAGAAAGATCCCAAAGAGAAGGGCTTCTGTCGAGTTGAACCCGATGTTCAAAATCAAGGGCGTTGTTCGTTCCTGTAGCAGGCAGATGAAAAAACAACCGATGATTATTTGATTCAATCACTTTTTGTTGCATCAGCACCACTCATCCGCCCATCTTTGCAACTGATCCAGCGCCGGTTGCAACGCTTTCCCTTTTTCCGTCAACTCATATTCGATGCGCACGGGAGTCTCCGGGTAAACGCGGCGATTGACAATTCCGGCTTCTTCCAGTTCTTTGAACCGCTCAGAAAGCATCCGGTCACTCATCCCGGGAATCTGTCCGGAAATATCTTTAAACCGCCTGGGTCCATCCAAGAGTACCCGGATAATCAATCCCGTCCAGCGTTTTCCGAGCAATTCAAAAGCTGTTTCAAATTTTGGACAGAGTTTAGAGTCATGCATATAACATCAACTCCTAGAATACATTTTACCATAGTAACTTGACAAAAGTAAGTTAAAGGGAATAGAATAAAATAAACAACTAAATAAAAGTAAGCCATTGGCCGTATTACCTGGTTCGCATTGGTTCATGTACGATCAAAGTTTAAATCAAACGACAAGCGACTGGCCGGACACGGATATGATTGGTTCAAGAAAAAACAAGAGGGCCGGGGATGGCTCTCTTGTCTATTATTTTTCAGCGAGGGCCAATCGAACCCCGATGACGGTAAATAAAGCTGCTTTTCCCAGATGGATATACGTATGAATTTTTCTGTTTGTTATCAGCTTTTGACCAAATGTCCCGGATAATACAGAGATCAGCGTAAAAATAAGAATTGCCTGCAGCATAAAGAGCAGTCCCAGCCCGATCATTTGCCAGGTGAGATTTCCTGCCTCCGGGGAGACGAATTGGGGCAAAAAAGCCAAAAAGAATAATGAGACTTTGGGATTGGTGACATTCATTACAATCCCTCTTTTAAACAGGGCTCGGAGATTTTGCCCCGAAACGGATTGAACCGATGACGGCAGCGGATGTTTGCTCTCTTTCACCGCCTGCCAGGCGAGGTATAAGAGATAGGCGGCTCCTGCATATTTTACGAATTGAAAAGCTACGGAAGATTGATAGAAGAGCGCGGCAACGCCAAATGCCGCCGCCATTGTGTGAAAGGTAATTCCCGTACACAATCCGAGTGATGTGGCAATCCCTGCTTTCCGGCCATGAGTGATGCTCTGAGCCATGACAAAGAGATTATCGGGTCCGGGCATCAAGGTAAGAATAACCGAAGCTGTGAGAAATTGAATCAGATTTGAGAGCTCCAATCGCCGTTATCCCACCTTTATCTTTCATGTCTGTAAATCAAAGTTGAAATCAATCTTCTGCTCATCTTATCATAATCTTGCCTCAAATATCGGCAAAAAACAAGGCTCAGAAGACGACAACGGACTGCTGAGCCTTGTTTTTGCTTATTTCTTCAATTCGAGTAATGCATTGCGGGTAATTTGCTGAATCGCCTGATTTTCTTTGGCACGATTGGTGTAATGAGTGGAGTCCAGAAACCAGTTCCAATAGAAGGTACCCACCGAAAATACTTTTCCGCCCCCGGGCTTATTGTACCAGGCTACATCGGCGTAGTTGGGCTTGCCGTACAACATCACAGGCGAATGGGCGATCACTTCAACTCCGGGAAGTTTGCCTCTGTAAGTATCCACTTCCCCCCCGACAACTCCGGGAATTCGATCCCCCCGTTTCAGTCCTGTTCCTTCATAGAGCCAGTGCCCCAGATTGGAGACCACCAGAGGTGCAGGCGCTTCCGGGATCCCGCTGTACATGATGCCCAAGATTTGGTCTTCCGGCATGTTGACAGGCTGATCGCGCCATCTTCCGGTCACCAGATGTTTGTCTTTTAAACGATACGGATCTTTCTCCCTGGCGAATTGTTTGTACGAAACCATGAGACGGTTGGGGCGGCCTGCATCATCCGGTTGCATGCGTACCTGCCAATAGGCGACGTTCGCGCTAAACACTGCGAGATTGATCTCGGAGGCGGACCATTTCTCCACGCTTTTGCGCATCTCCATCGACCAGTACTCGCTGTGGCCAGCGATCAGCAGGGCCTTGATACGGGACTTTTCCAGGATTCCGTTATGCAAATCCATGTCGCTGATAAAGGTGAGGGAGTATCCCTCTTTCTCCAGCCAGCGAATCAAATTGTATTCAAACTGAAAAAAGAGTCCGGCACCGTAATAATCCCGGAAAGGTCGGTTAAACGAAACCTTCATCGCCTGTTGCCCGAATTTGCTGTTATACGAGTATAAGCTCCTGCCACCCCAGTTTTTATAAGCGTGATACGTGTTGGTCGCACACAGGACGGCAAAATCGGCGGTCGGCAGAGTTTCCCTCACGATAAAAGGAATATAGCTTTCCTTCCCGTTCTCATCCACCAGTTTGTTCAAGTAAAATCCTGACGGCCAATGAGAGGGAATGTGAAAAACATGGCTGGGTTCCCACGAACACTCCATCGTTTCCGGGTTGGGAATCAGATTTTGTCTCATCGCTTTTAACCCGGTAACCGTCTCCATCAATCTTGCTCCCAAGCCTCCATAATAGCCCATGCGATAGATTTCCATGCGGTATGGCCTTACACTGTGCACAAAAAAAGTGATCGGGGCACCCTGCTCGACGGAGAGTTCCGACGCATATCCCTGCAGATGCGGATAGCCTGGTTTCGTAATCTTCCATAATTTTGTGCCCGCATTTTGACCTTCCGCATGACCGATCGCAGACGACTTTAAAGAAGGAGTGGTACCGGTTAAATATTTTTCTACCAGTTTAACCACTTCGGGTGTCAGAATCGCAGAACCAACAACAAGCCCCGTCACTTGCGAGATTTTAGACAAAAATTCGCGGCGCGTCACTTCTTTTCCAAATTTCTCCTCAATCTTGCGAAGAACATCGAACTTATCCATCAACCATTTCTCCTACTCACCATTTTTCTTCATCGGTTTAGCGTTCTGCGAATCCATCTATCATTCAAGAAATCTATGAGATCTGTTATAAAGGAGCTGTATAATATTATATAGACACTTAAAAACTCAGCAATATATTATTTTTTTCTAAAATGTGGATCTGCGCTTCTCCTTGAATTTTCACGGAATTGTGCCCATCCTTCTCACAAACCTTGCAGACCAAGGCCAAAACCGGGATGGGCACACAGGAGGCCGCAAAAATTCCTTGACAGGGCAGAAACAGTTCAAATGCAAACTGTTCCCAAAAATGCTCGGTATATCTATGAGTATTGCATTTATTTATCTCATTCTCGTATTTACTTTTCTGCTTCGTTTTCTGTGAAAGAGTGCTGTTTAACGAGGTTCCTGTGATTGGGCTTTCCGGGGCAATCAACCGTGTTGATCTTTCGTGCTCTTGAGGCCGGCAGACGAAGTGACTCTGCACTGCATCGGAACGGAGTCGTAAAAAAGATTTCGGATCAGGGGGCAAAACAGAGGCACTTTCATCTTCCTGCTTCGCGGAAACAGGCATGCATGTTTTTATTCGATCATTACATCAGATAAGAAATTCGGAGGTCTCTATGGTCCGTTCTCTCGTCGATTACTTTTCCGGGCTGGGGATTTGGGCGATCCCGTTCAGCCTTGCGATCAATGGGTTCATTAACATCATCGGCTTCATTCCGTCTGTATTTATCACCACTGCCAATGTTCTGGTTTGGGGCCCCTTGGCGGGCGGAATATTATCGTGGTTTGGGGAGATGATCGGCTCCGCCGCCGCGTTTCTTTTATATCGCAAAGGAATCCGTGCGGCAAAGATCAAGCATCATGAACAATGGAAGTGGCTGCGCTCCTTAAACCAACTGTCCCGATCCAAACAACTGGGGATGCTGATCTTGGGTCGCCTCACTCCGGTGATTCCGGCGGGAGTGGTCAACCTGGCCGGGGCCCTGTCATCGGTTTCGTTTCCTGTTTTTCTGCTCGCCACGGCCATCGGAAAAATTCCTTCGATCGGCCTGGAAGTTCTAATCAGCTACGATCTCATTCATATTCAGGAGAATATCGTCCGATTAGTGCTCACTCTTTCTGCGTTGGGACTGGGATTTATTTTATTGAAACAAAAAAAAGGGGATAGCTGATGATGCTGTCCCCTTTTACACATAGGCCGATATTTGAATGAACGCCCCGTCAGATGAGTCCTGTCAGACGGTGGCCACTGTTTCCTTTGAGGTTAAGTCCAGCTTTTGCCTCAGTTTTGCCAGCATATCCGTTGTCATCTTCTCTAAATCAAATTCCGCCTTAAAGCCCCACTCTTCTCTTGCGGCCGTCGGATCAATGGAATTGGGCCAACTGTCCGCAATCGATTGTCTGACCGGATCGACCCGGTAATCTATTTCAAACTCCGGAATATGCTTTTTGATCTCAGCAGCAAAATCCTCCGGTGCCGCGCTCATGGCCGTGACATTATACGCATTTCTGTGTTTCAGTCTGGAAGTATCTGCTTCCATCAATGCAATAATCGCATTCAACGCATCCGGCATGTACATCATATCCATGTAGGTTCCTTTGGCGATATAACAAGAATATCTGCCTTTCCGGAGCGCTTCGTAATAAATTTCGACTGCATAATCGGTCGTTCCGCCGCCCGGAGGCGCCACATAGGAAATAAGTCCCGGGAACCGGAGCCCTCTCGTATCCACTCCGAATTTATGATAATAGTAATCGCATAAAAGCTCGCCGGCAACCTTATTTACGCCGTACATCGTGGTGGGCCGTTGAATGGTCACCTGGGGAGTGTGGTCTTTCGGTGTGGCCGGTCCAAAGGCGCCGATCGAGCTCGGGGTGAAGAATTGGCATCCCAGCTCTCTTGCCACCTCCAGCGCGTTGACCAGACCGCCCATGTTCAAATTCCATGCCAGGAGCGGCTTGGCTTCCGCAGTCGCCGATAGTAAAGCGGCCAAGTGAATAATGGTATCCACCTGATATTTTTTGGCGATTTCATACATCCCTTTTGCGTCTGTGACATCCAGGATTTCAAACGGCCCTGATTGGACGGCGGGATGATCATCCATATTTCGAATATCGGATGCGATCACCTGATCGGCCCCGTAAATCTCTCTCATCTTCATGACGAGTTCCGAACCGATCTGGCCTAAAGATCCGGTTACTAATATTTTTTTCATAGCACACCTCCAAGAAGCGGGAATCTGCTGTCCTTTTAAATGATCCCCATTTCTTTGCCCACTTTTTCATAAATGTCCAATGCTTTGTCCAGCATCTCCTTCGTATGCGCCGCTGTCGGCATATTTCTCACCCTGCCGGTCCCTCTTGGAACCGTTGGGAAAACGATCGCTTTCGCATAGACGCCTGCTTCGTAAAGCTTTTTGCTGAATTCTTGCGTTGAAACTTCATCTCCGATGATGCACGGAGTAATCGGTGTTTCACTTTCTCCAATGTCAAAACCCAAATTTTTCAGGCCTTTCTTCAGGTAGTTCCCGTTTTCCCATAATTGGTTGATCAGTTCCGAACTGTTCATGAGCATGTCAATCGCTTCAATGCACGCGGCCACAGCTCCCGGCGTAACCGCAGTGGAGAATAAGAAGGGTCTGCTTCTGACTTTCAGCCAATCGATCAAATCCTTTTTCCCGGCAACATACCCGCCAACGACGCCGATCGCTTTGGAAAGGGTTCCAATTTGAAAATCGACCCGGTCCGAAAGTCCGAAGTGTTTGACAGTCCCTGCACCATTTCCTAAGACCCCTGATCCGTGGGCATCATCCACATAGGTAATGAGGTCAAATTCTTCAGCGATTTCCAAAATATCCGGAAGTTTGGCGATATCTCCGTCCATGGAGAAAACCCCGTCCGTAATCACCATGATTTTTTTGTACAAACCCGATTCTTTCGCTTCTTTCGCTTTCGCCCTTAAATCGTCCATGTCGGAGTGGTTATAGCGAATAATTTTCGCTTTGGATAGCCGGCATCCGTCAATGATGGAAGCATGGTTCAACTCATCCGAGAGAATGGCATCATTCTTGTCCATGACCGCGGAAATCGCTGCCATATTGCAGTTAAAGCCTGACTGGTAAGCGATCGCAGCTTCTGTATGCTTAAATTGGGCCAGCTTTTCTTCCAACTTGACGTGGATATCCAATGTCCCGTTAATCGTTCTGACTGCGCCTGCACCTGCGCCATATTTTTTCGTGGCTTCAATACAAGCGTCGATCAACCTCGGATGCGTGGCTAAACCCAAGTAGTTGTTGGAGGATAAGTTAATCAGTTCTCTGCCGGCGATGTTGATGACCGGACCGTTCGGACCCTCCACCGGGTCAATCACATTGTACAGTCCCCTCGATTTCAAATCTTGCAAATTTTCTTTCAGATAGGTTTCCAACACTTTGCTACCCACCATTGGCTCCCCCCTGTTTCTTAACAACCGGAATCCGCAAAACGGATCACCGATGTCGGCTACATGCTTTCCGCTACCGATGAATCCGCTTCCAGAGTATATATGTTCACTTGTGGCGTACATATCTGGAGTGGGACAATCACTTTAATATCAACGTTTCTACTTAATAAGCTAACACATCTTATCATAAATGTCCACATACAGAGGACTATTTATGCCTGTCCAAATTTTGATACGGAATGGAGTCTCCACACCGCCGGCCACAGTTTTACCATAGACAGCAAATGAAATCAAAACTAGAATAAATGATAACGAATATTCAGCGATTCATCATTGCTGTCGGGAGGTAAGCCAGTGAAGATAAAAACGACAGACTTATGCGACCAGTTTTCGGATCAGATCCATGTTTGCGAAGATATTTTCCAATCTTTCGGCAAGAGGAAAAACTTTTACGGACCCATCCACACCGTCAAGGTTTTTGAAGACAATGTGCTGGTCAAACAAGCGTTGGAGACGATTCCTTCAGGGTCTGTGCTGGTTGTGGATGGAGGCGGGTCAAAGCAATGCGCCCTGCTTGGGGACCGCTTGGCGGGGATCGCCGCCGAAAGAGGACTGGCCGGCATTATCATTTACGGTTGTGTCAGAGACACCGCTGATCTGGCCAAGCTGGACATCGGGGTGCTCGCAATCGGCAAAAACCCCCGCAAAAGCCGTAAAGAAGGCAAGGGGGAAGCAGGGATTCCCGTATCCTTTGCCGGCATTCAGTGGGAACCGGGACATTATGTATATGCGGATGAAGACGGGGTCGTGGTTTCCAAAACAAAGCTCTCTTCACACGGCAACCACAGCCGTAAAACATAAAAAGCCCGCCGCTTCTGAACAGCCGGGTCTTTGATTTCGGGTGTATGGATTGGATGTGGGGTGAACAAACGGTCATGCGCTGAATAGATGGGTCTATCTCTCTCTTTTTTCGCGGTGCAGCCAGTGCCTTAAAAAATTGACCACAGCCGCAGCCAGGATGAGGTAAATACACCAGAGCAGGACCTTTCCGGCTTCATGCACGGGGTCCGGCTCCGGATGTTTGGAAGGCGGCTTCCCTGTTCCAAGCTCCTGCAAATCATCCTTTGCAGATGAGTATAACTTCGTCCGGCTGCAGATGGATGTCGTCCACTCACCCTGATCATGGACCCTTGCATATACCAGATATCTTTCTCCCTCAACAAAAGGATAGCCGCAAGCAGGTTCCTGGCTGTGTGTCACCACCATGACCTCTGATGTTTCGATTCCTTTCCACACGGAATCCACGTGGAAAATGACGCGTTTTTGCATGGACTCTTCGCTAATCCGGATCACTTTTCCGGAAAAAACCGCATCGCTCTCCGCCATTTCTTGCCGGGGTGGGCCGGTTGGAACACAACTGCAAGCATCCGCCTTCAATGGAAAAAGGAGCCAAACGATGCAAGAATAGATACATCCGGCGACAATCCAACGACTTTTTTTCATGCTACCCTCTCCGATTTTGTAAGCTAACGAAAACCGGTATCACCTTTTTTTAGGAGACGGGGGAAAATGTTGAAAAGTTGCATGCCGGAACAAATCCAAAATGAAAATCCATTTATGTACTCTCCCGAATTCAAAATGATCACGACTCAAAGTCACAACCCGGAGATGAAAGACGGATCCGGAATTTATTTTCCGTCTCCGCGTGGGTTTAAGGGGCAGAGCCGCTCCTCCGGACAGCAAAATCATCCGCTCAGTCATTGCTATCCCGTTTCATACCATAACAAAAGGACATAACGATCTGATCCTGATCCGAATCAAACCCGTTTACGTCCTGAATGAATCTCATGGACGTCCCGCAATCCCCATCTTAACATGGAATGGGGAATTCTGGAATATAAACGTATGCAATATCTACGATTACTTTTCAAAAGCGGAAGTCCAATTGATTACCTATGACTTTCCCTTTATCATCCATAATCTCGTATTCCAGCGGACATGACCGGCTTTTCCTCTAAACGTTTTGACCAGTACTCGTGACATACTGGGCACAAGTTCCAAGCGATCCAATTGAACTCGGGTTCGATCCGGGGCGGTAAAGATTTTTTTGCTCCCGGGTATTTTTTCTGACAAGCTTATCCGTTTGGCTCCGGTCCAGGAGATCGGTATGTTTCCCTCCGGAATCTGTAGAATTTGCACAATCTCCTGAAGGGAATATTTTTCAAAATAGTACGATCCGGTAGATTCTTCCAGGTGGTCGAACAGGTCGCGAACTCCAATCTTTTCAAATTCTCTTTCCCATTCTATGATCACAGGTTCCGTGAACGAAATGTGAACAAAAAAGAAGAGGAGCCTCACAACTCCTCTTCCATTCGACCCGCTTACCGGACTTCTCCCGAGTCAAAGCTAAAATCACATTCTTCCAGCGGAATCACTTTTGTCTTTTTCACCCATTTGTATCCCAGCCATACCAGAAGAAAGAGCGGCAATCCAATATAGGAAACCAACACCCCATGCCAGTCGATCTCTCCGCTCAAAAAGGCCCCGTAATTTTGCCCGAGAATGACGACCAGGCAAACAACGAAGGCGAAGAGCGGGCCAAACGGGAACCATTTGGCTTTATAGACCAAGTCATTCAGATCCCGTCCCTGCGCCACGTACGCCTTGCGGAAACGATAATGGCTGACGGCAATTCCCAGCCAGGCGATAAAGCCCGATAAGCCGGACGCGTTCAACAGCCAGACATAGACGGTTCCGTCCCCAAACAGGGAAGCGAGAAAGGCCAGCATGCCTACCATGGCCGTGAGGATCAGGGCATAAACCGGAATGCCGCGCTGATTGACTTTGCCGAAGATCTTGGGTGCTTTTCCCTCTTTGGCCAGCATCCACAACATCCGGGTCGATGCGTACATACCAGAGTTTCCGGCAGACAGTACGGAAGTTAGGATCACCGCGTTCATCACCGAAGCGGAAAAGGCAAGGCCAGCTTTTTCAAAAACGATCGTGAACGGGCTTTTGGCGATTTGCGAAAGTTCGCTGCTGGCCAGATTGGGATGAGTGTAAGGCAGCAGCAAACCGATGACCAGAATCGACAACGCATAGAACAGCAAAATTCTCCAGAACACCTGACGAATCGCTTTCGGCACGTTTTGTCGCGGATTTTCGCTTTCACCGGCTGCTACTCCCACCAGTTCGGTTCCCTGGAAGGAAAAACCGGCGATCATGAAGATCCCGAGAATCGCCAGCCAACCGCCTTTAAACGGGGCTTCTCCCGCGGTAAAGTTTTTGAATCCGACCGCTTCCCCGCCCATGATGCCAACAATCATCAACAGGCCAACCGCGAGGAAAATCAAAATGGTCGCCACTTTAATAAAGGAAAACCAGTACTCCGATTCCCCGTAACCTCTGACCGACAAATAGTTCAATCCGAACATCAGCGCGAGAAAGAGAGCGCTCCATAAGATGGAAGGACTGTCCGGAAACCAGAATTTCATGATCATGGCCCCTGCAGACAACTCCACCGCGATCGTAATCGCCCAGTTATACCAGTAATTCCAGCCCAGCGCGAAACCCAGCGCCGGATCGACGAATTTGCCCGCATACGTACTGAAAGAACCCGAGACCGGCATGAAAGCAGCCATTTCACCCAGGCTGGTCATCAGGAAGTAAACCATGAGACCGATGGCCAGATATCCCACCAGAGCTCCTCCGGGGCCCGCGGACTGAATGGCAGAACCGCTGGCCAGAAAAACTCCGGTTCCGATCGAACCGCCAATGGCGATCATCGACAGATGTCTGGACTTAAGCCCCCGCTGCAATTCAGAGCCAGTTGGTTTTGTTGACTGCGAACGGGAAACGGATAAGCTTTCGTTCATAAAAAAACACCTCTCTTTAAACTCGCGAGGTGGTTTGGGCAATAAAAAATACCGCCAATACAAGTGTACGGACGGTATGTTCAACCCACACCGCACCTTCGCTGAAGATAGCGCACCACGTTTACCCGGCACGTAAACGTGACAGTGCTGTCCCTGTTCGGAAACAGCCCCAGCCCGGCGGCACGGAGACTACAGCCGGACTTCGGCGGCTTTTCCTTTCTTCTGCAGTCCTCGATCTTCTCCGCATCTCCTGCAGAATACTCATAAAAGCCGCAACCTCTACCTCACCGAGACCGATGAGGGTGATTGATTTGATTTTCACACACACTTTTATAGTATATAAGAAAAAATCCACCAAGAACAAGCGGTAAACCGGCATTCCATGGGTGGTAGATCTTGTCAATGAACGGACGGTTATGCCAAATCGCTGACAAACTGCAAGAGCTCCTGATAAATGGCGGGATGACAAGCAATGACACTGCTCCGGCGCTCGAGAGAGAGCGGGTTGCCTTTGAAATCAGTGACGATCCCGCCCGCTTCTTCCACCAGCACCTTTCCGGCCCCGTAATCCCAGGGATTGGTTCCCATGGTGACAAAACCGTTATTTTTTCCCGCAGCCACTTTGGCCATCGCCAGCGCTGTCGCCCCGTAAGACCTCATTCCCCTGATTTTGGAGCAAAGCCCAAGCAGTTTCCTGCCTTTTTCCAATTCCGCTTCAGTGGGAAAATTATACTCAAACGATATGAGGGAGTCGATCAAGGCGAGATTGCCCCGCATGACCGTCTGTTCGATCCCGTTGACATACATCCCTTGACCCTTGATGGCATGATACATTTCATCCCTCATCACGTCATAGACCACACCGAAAATCCCTTGCCCATCGTGGTAAAGAGCAACGGAGACCACGAAATCCGCCTGTTGCGTAACGAAATTGGAAGTTCCGTCGATCGGGTCAATCAGCCAGACATAACCGCTAAAATCTGCAGGTTTTTCCCCGATTCCTTCTTCACCCAATATCTTGTGGTCCGGAAAATGCTGCCCAATCCGCTCCACAAAAAAATTCTCCACCGCTCTGTCGACCACTGTAACCAGGTCGGCTTCATGTTTTTTTGTTTCAACCTTTATTTCCCCGCTTTGCAGAAAACCACGAATCAGCGAACCGGCTTGCCTTGCCCACTCTTTCGTTTGCCGATACGCATGGTCATGAATACAGGACATGGATTCCCTCCGCTATTTTTTTAGTGACCCACACAAACCAAGCTTACCTGATCCTAGTATAATCTGAATATCGGTATGACGTCCAACCCCGGTGAATGGTCGGGGAATCCCGCAACCACCATGCATCCCGGCACTTTCTAAAAATCTTTATCAACAACATTTTTTTAAGTATAATGAAACTAATTCTACGAGATATTAATGAGAGGAGTCCGCCGCATTCAGGACTCCTCGTTTGTTTGTTAAAGGGGAGAACAGTCATATGCAAACCACAATCGCCGTAATCATCTTTTTGGTCACCTATGCGGTTATTGTTACGGAAAAAATCAACCGGGCTGTCATCGCACTCGCCGGAGCCGCCCTGATGGTACTCCTGGGCATCCTCGATGTGGAGGAAGTTTTCAAACATTATATCGAGTGGAATACCATCGTTCTTTTAATCGGCATGATGATTATTGTCGGGATCACCAATAAAACCGGCGTCTTTCAGTACATCGCGGTGAAATCCGCCAAGGCGGCCAAAGGAAATCCGATCCGCATCCTGATTTTCCTGGCGTTGTTGACAGCGGTTACCTCAGCGTTTCTCGACAATGTCACCACCGTCCTTTTGCTTGTCCCCATTACGTTTTCCATCACGAAAATACTGGGAGTCAACCCGGTGCCTTACCTGATCTCCCAAGTGATCGCCTCCAATATCGGGGGAACGGCTACCTTGATCGGAGACCCGCCGAATATCATGATTGGCGCCGCCAATGAACATTTGACGTTTAATCAGTTTATTCTTAACCTGTCACCCGTGATCGCGGTCATATTGGCAGTCACTTTGTTTCTGTTTTATCTAATGTTTCGCCGCCAGCTCAATGTCACCCCCCAGAACATCCATGAATTAATGGAACTGAATGAGAAGGAGTATATTCATAACCCGGCCTTAATGAAAAAATCTTTAGTTGTCCTCTTCATCACCATATTGGGTTTTGTCCTTCATTCTGCGCTTCATGTGGAGGCGTCGGTGATCGCGATGGCCGGGGCCACTTTGCTGATGTTGATCGGGCTGAAAGAAGAGGAGATTGAAGAATCCTTTCAATCGATCGAATGGGTATCCATTTTTTTCTTCGCCGGATTGTTTACCCTGGTAGGAGGACTGCAAAAAACGGGCATCATCGAACGATTGGCCCGACAAGTGCTGGATGTCACGGGCGGTGATATTTCACTGGCTGCGGTGCTCATTTTATGGGTATCCGGTGTAGCATCCGCATTTATTGACAACATTCCGTTTGTGGCCACCATGATCCCTCTGATCAAAGATATGGCGGAAGGATTGGGGCTTGCCACCAATTCTCCTCAGATCAACACTCTGTGGTGGTCGTTGTCGCTTGGAGCCTGTTTAGGCGGAAACGGAACCATCATCGGCGCGTCGGCCAATGTCGTTGTGGCCAGCTTGGCCGCGAGGGAAGGAAAAGGATTCAGTTATATGGATTTCTTGAAGATCGGGGCCCCGCTGACCCTTGTGTCGTTAATTATTTCAAACATCTATATTTACTTGCGCTACTTGATTCACCTTCCGTAAATAAAAAACAACAGAGCCGTTCACCGGAGCGCTCTGTTGTTTTTTATATCGAAGGTGAAGGCACACCCGTTCCCCTTCTCTATTGTGATCGACCGATCAGCTTTTCAATATAATCCTTGACGATGATGGAGTTAATATTGTAGGGAAGCGAAAAAGGAACATGTTTATATCTGAAACGGGTTTCTCTCAGATAATCAATATAGCTTCCGGTGATGCCGAACCAGTTCATCGGATCGCTGAAATATTGTTGGAAAACCAGTTTCGTCGTATATCCTCTTCTTAAGATCTTATGGATCGGCCCTTGTTTCCATTTAAACATCGAGCTGGACAGTTCCTTCGTGGGGTGTGAAAAATAGTCCGGGTACATTTGATGGAGCGTCAAATCATACAAGTATTTACGGTAGCGAAGTTCAACCGGCACCTTTAAAAAGAAATCGACAATCTCATCATCCCAAAGAGGGATTTGCCAATCTTGCCCGAAAAACTCATAAACTCGGACCGAGTTGGTAATAAACTTGGCCTGCCGCTCTTTCCAATCCCAATACTCGAATGCCGCGCTTGCCTGTTCCCTGTTTTGAAAAGGAAAACCTTGCAGGGAATCTTTGATTTCTGAAATAATGAGCGATTTCACCTGTTGATCCGGTGTATCCCACAGTCGGTGATGCTTGCGCATGATCTGATGCACCACTTCGTCCAACTCAAAGGTCCGGTCGATCGTTAAGTCGTACGGAATATGGCTTCCTGCAATAAAATCTCCGGCATGTCCAGGGATAAAGACAAAGGAATCCTCATAACGCTCCATCATTTGCTTGACTGCGGGCCAATCCTGCAAATGGCCGATGGAAGTCAGATTGGAGGCCTGCTCGACATAAGATTCCCAGTCTTGCGAATGATACCATTTAAACCAGTCGGCCTTGGAATAGGTATAAAATTCCCACGGAATCCCCAACCGCTCCGCAATTTCCTTACTGACTTGCGCTTCTTGATTGCCGGGCTTTCCATAACTGAAACTGCGGATGGGTTTGACATCAAACTCTTTTAACATCAGGGCAATGATCCGGGAATCATAACCGCCGCTCAAGGGAATCATGACCGACTGGCCGGCAATGCGTTTAGCCAATCGCTCAAATACCCGGTAGAATATTTTTTTAAGCTCTTCCACGCCGCTTGCTTCATCCAGCGCTTCATCCACTTGATGAAAAAATTGGAAATAAGAAGTCACCGAAACCTGGTTGTTTTCAATCACCAGGTATTGTCCGGGTTCCAGCTGCAAAATATCTTTGACCAATGTTTTTTCATTGGATACATAACCCGTAATAATAAATTCAAACACAGACGTATCATTCAGGTTCCGTTTCACCAGATCCCTGCCCAGATGGTCGGTTACAATCCAACGGTCATGGTCGTCGCGGTAATAAAAAAGCGGGATGGAGCGTTTGCGATCCACTGCGGCAAAAATTTTTGTTTCGTCTTTTAAAACGATGGCAAATTCGCCGCGCCACTCCGTTACAGCTGATGGCCGGAAGCTATGGGTTTTAAAGTAATCACGGATATTGGTACGATCATAAGTGCCCCCGTCAACTTCTAGATAACCCGTAAACCATATCGTACTATTCCCTTCAGATACACGTACCCATCTATCACTTGTAATAAAAATATTTTCCAAGACCATCACCTCAAAAATATACACCGTGGTGATTACTTCCATACTTTACCCGGCAACCGATTCCCTTACTTAAAAATATCTGCTTTGAAGAGGATTTTTTACTTACAAATCCCACCAGTCCCTGACCACTCAATTTCTCATGAGGAGCACTGGCAAGGATGCGCGATCCGAACCTGTCTTCTCTTATTTATTCGTAAATAGCTCCGTTTTTGATGAAACGGTGCTGAATAATTCTCTTCCGTTCAAGATTGTGCGCTATTTTTGCCTGATCGTCCGCAAGGTTTTCTCATACAACGCTACCATCCGGTTTGCGTTTTCAATCCAGTCGTAACGTTCCTGAACGAAGCGGACCCCGTTGGCTCCCAGTTTCTTTCTGAGGGATTCATCCAGAATCAAACGCTTAAACGCCTGCACCAGATGATCGGGATGATTATCGGGAATAATCAATCCGGTCACTTCATGGTCGACAACTTCAGGAAGCCCCCCCACATTGGTTACCACGACCGGAACTCCGCAAGCCTGGGCTTCAACCGCCGCCACACCAAAGCTTTCCCGGTAGGAGGGCAGGGCAAAGATATCCATCTGGTTGATATAATAGGGAATTTCGGAATTAGCCACAAACCCCGTAAAAGTGGCCTTATGAGCGATCCCCAGCTCTTCTACCAGGGCTTCATATTCAGCCCGTTTGGGACCGTCCCCGACGATGAGCAAGCGGGAATGGGGAAATTCCTTTTCCAACTTGGCAAAGGCTTTAATCAAATTGGAAATGCCATATACTTCGGTCAAACCTTTGGCTGTTCCAATCGTGATCATCTCATCGGTTTTGGTTAAGCCCAGCGGCTTAAACTTGGAGAGATCCACCCCGAACGGCGTGATTTCAACCGGTTTGTCCGTATATTTTCTCGTCTCTTGGGCCATGTCGTAGCTGGTCGAACAGATCACGTCCGCATGATTTAATGCATACTCTACAATTTTTCGGTTAATGATATTGGTAGTCGGAAAATGATAAATGTCTGAGCCCCAAACAGAAATATAGAGAGGGTGATAGTTGGTCAGTGCCGCAACAATGCCGTAACTGGACACATAATGGGCATGGAAAATATCCGGTTGAATGTCCGCCAGAATTCTTTTTAACGCAAACACGCTCGTGGGATAAGACAATTTGCGCGGCAAAAATTTAGGCAGCTGCAGGGTTTCTACCTCTTTGGCGTTTTCAGGGCTAAAATGATTGGAAAAGGTAACAACGATAACCTGATACCCTTTGGATTGGTAAAACATGGCCCACTTATGGGTATGAACTGAATTTCCTGGCGCAAACAGCAAGATTTTCACAACACACCCTCCTCTATTAGCGTGCTTTTCACCGTGCGAACCCTTGCTAACCAAGAATGGTGCCGTAGAAAATCGCGTTCAATTTGCGCCGCATACACTGCCTGGTTCTCAATCATCTTCTCTATCGCTTGAGCCATGGATTCAGG
The DNA here is from genome assembly GCF_900110165.1 of Lihuaxuella thermophila. GTDB lineage: Bacteria > Bacillota > Bacilli > Thermoactinomycetales > Thermoactinomycetaceae > Lihuaxuella > Lihuaxuella thermophila. The sequence goes on along the minus strand of NZ_FOCQ01000010.1, from coordinate 20,366 downwards.
AGTGGCCTCACAAATCGTGCCATAGGGTCCTGATTCGATCAGGCTCTGCTGTGCAGTACAGTTGGTAGCGATCACAGGTAAGCGATTGGAAAGGTATTCGACAAGCTTTACCGGCACGGAAAAATGATTGTACTTGCTGGGAAAACGCGGGATAAGCGCAAAGTCCATTTCCCGGTAAAGCGCATCCAATTCCGGTCCCGATACATGTTTGACTTGCACGTTGCATTCGCTGATTCGCACTTTTTCATTTTCCGGGAGAGCCTGATACTCTCCTTCCCGGCAAACGATGGTGAGTGAAAACGGGATGTCTCGGCTTTTCACGATCTCCAACGCGTCTAACATTAACGACAAACCGTAGTCCCGATGGGCGATTCCCCCCACATAAAGCCCCTCATAGTTGCGTTTCGAGACGGCCGGCTTCGGCTCGGATAAAGATTTGCCGCCCGGCGGGAGGGCAGCTTTCATCCGGTCGATGCCCACATATTCTCCCATGGCAAGGCTGGGCAGGAAAATCGCTTTGGCATACGTTTGAAAAAACTTTTCCTCGATCCGATAAACCATCCTCATCAACTTTTTTTTCCATCCTTTGAGAGGATAGAGCTCATCAAATTTCCAATAAACATCCCGGTAAAAAACGCCGATCGGCACACCTTTCTTTTTTAAAAAGCGAAAGACCGTCCAGTCGATGAAGGGAGCCTTCGGAATATGGCCGGGGTCGGTCAGCCACACCGGAATCGTTTGGTTCTCAACATAACAAAAGAGCAACTGGTCCAGTTCGCCGTTTTTGCGGAGCTTGTGAAACTGTTCTTTGCGTTCCCTGGAATTGCCGTGTATGGCGATCACCTTCACATTTTCGGCATTTCCCCAAGCTTCAAATGCTTTCAGCATTTCGATCGGGCGCAATTTGGAACCACTGTCTGCTTTTGTAGCAAGTGTAAAAGGGTAATAGACAAGTACACTTCTCATATTAAGTGTTCCTTTCCTTCCTATAACCAAGATAGCCGATGAAGCGATGCCGCAATTGAACGAAAACATAGGAACTGACCACAATGGCAGATAGCATGAACCATACGGGATTCAGAATCAAATCCGAGAACCCGCCTACCAAAGCTCTTGGGATGTTGATCATGAAATATATGAATAAACTTAAGAACACAGGATGTTTCGGCAAACGAAGAAACACCATATACAGCAGTTGGATAAAAACGCCTATCATGATTGTACCCAGAATAACACCGGGAACACCATAGGTTGCGTATGCTTCCCCTACATAAAGAGTATTCAGAACCCCGGCCGTTCCTGCCTCAATTCGTTCAGGGAAGAGATCTTCCATCAAAACACGGGATGAACGAACCTGATCAATATGATATAACTCCAGGAGAGCCTGTGGTAAGCCGCGCTCTTCCAAAAAAGGATAAACCTCATCATACCGGTCCACATAAGCGTACATGGGAGCAATCTGGGTTAAAATGATTCTTCCGATCGGCCCTGAAGAATAAGAAAGATATTCTTTCGCGTCCTTCACACCGAGTGAAGCATACATCACCAAGAGATAGGAAAATGCCAAAACGACAAAAACCAGAAATTTCTTTAAGCTCATTTTTGTCTTGCCGAGATACATCCGAAGCAGAATGAACGAGGCGATATAGAAAATCACGGGCGATTTCTGAAAATCGTAAATATTGATCAGCACCGAAGCGGCAAAAAGGACGGCAAAGAGGATCGCCCACTTCGGTTCTTTTGTCTTTACTTTATAGGCATATGCGATTAAGGAAAGAATCGGGGTTAATCCAATCGCAAAAATATTTCTCAAATAGGCACTGATCCCTTTGAAGCCCTCCTTGGCTTCAATGCGAAGCTCACTCAAATTGGCATCCGGGTTCAAGAAGGCTTCAAAAATCGGGACATGCTCAATTCGTAAGAACGTATACAGAATGGAGCCCAAACAGATAACCGATAATGCGAAAAAGATCCGATAAAACGTATCTTGTTCTCGTTTTGAAAGAGATTCCACCACTGGAGAGTTCCAATAGCGGTCAAACTCGTGTCTGGGATGAAAGCCGGACAGTTTGGAGATGACAAACATCGTCAGCGGCAAGAGCACCATGACTATACAAACGAGAGAAAATCCAATCTGCCGTGACTTTTCCTGAAAGATCAACTTGACGATGATATACGAGTGGTCAATATTCAGCACAATCAGGAGCGATCCGATAAAACTAGACAAAAGGAGAGAATAATAAAAGATCAATGAGTGCAGATTTGGCCGAACAAGTGACAGTCTGCCCGATGCTTGTTGAAACAAAAATACGGAGGCAGCGAGTACGATCAGCCAGATGACGATATAAACCATGCTTCTGTCTCTCCTTTCGCTAGTTTTTCATGCCCAGGCGAAAATCGCGATCCACCCGGCTAATCATGAGTGATCCGATAAAATATACCCAGGGAAGCAGTTGATAAGCACCCGGTAAATGGGAAACCTGAATGTACACAAGCGAACCGGCAGAAAGAATCGTTTGGAGCAGGATAAAAACGAGTTTACCGGCTGACACCGGGATATAGTAGGCTTGCTGGCTTTTGCGGAAGATGATCGCCACTGCAACGATATAAGCGATCAGGTTGGCAATCACGGTTCCCCAGATTGCATACAATGGAACCAAGACGATGTTTAAAATGACGCTGAGGACGGCACCGAATCCAAAAGCGTATGAAATAGGCTTGGTCTTTTTGGTAAACAAGAGTCCGGAAGAAATGATCAGGTAATAAAAGCTTATAAAGGTGATCAGGGAAAGAAAACCGACGTACTGGAATGCGTCAGCGTAATCTTTCTTCAACAGTTGAAAAATCCATGGAATCAAGGTTGTGACGGCCATGATGCCCAACATGCCGATCACAAAAATCGCAATATAAATTTTTGCAAACAAATCCCTGCTGTTTTCCTTCTTTTTGATCTGCATGGAAAAAGGGCGCCAGGCCATCTGGATACCATAGGTCAACAGAGAGATCATCGACGCAAATTGAAAGGCCGCATTATAAATTCCTGCCGCCTCCAAGCCGTGAGGTCCCAGCATGGCAGTCATCACATAACGGTTGGAGCTGCCGATCACCCAGAAAGACAGGGTAGCCGGAACCAACGGCGCAGAGTATTTGAGAACCTCTTTTAAGATTTCTTTGTCGAACGAAAGTTTCAGATATTGCAAAACAGCTTTGCCACATAAGAGCAAAATAGCTCCCACACTGATCAGTCTCGCCCATAAGATCGAGTCCAGCGAGCCTTGAACATAAACAAGCAAGATGTACGAAAGGACGGCGATCGAAGCCATTTTTAATACGGTCAGGATGACCACCCGGACTGTCAGCATTTCGTACCGATAAATGGTGATCACCAGCGTGACGACGGTATCCAAAAGAAGCGTCAACATGCTGATATTCAGGGCAAACCCGAATACGGGGCTGTTGGTGACCATCAGAGAGATCTCTTTTCCCAGCGTCCAAATGATGACAGAAAGAGCAAGAGCAACCGCCAGTCGAAACCCTAGGACATTTTGTACATAGCGGAGTTTTTTTTGCGCATCTTCCACTTCGAAATAGTAGTAAGCAAGAGCCGAATCGGTCCCGAAAATAATCAGGAAAGTGAGGATGGAGACAGTTGCATCAATATTTCCCAGCGCCCCGTATTCAGCCGTGGTGAGGTGATGGAGATAAATCGGCACCATGATAAAAGCGATGAGCTTGGTGCTCATGCTCATGAACGCATATAAAAAAGAGTCGCCAACTAAACGCTTAACCTGGGAAAACAAAATGAACCTCACCTACTCTTCGGGATCCGATTGTTTGGTCAAAAGCTTTGCCCTTTGTTCCGCGTCGATCCAATACTTCCAGAAAATGAGGACGACACAGGTGAGCAGAACACTTCCGAGAAAAGCCACCAACAAGTTAGCCATCAATGTGGAAGGCTGTTTGGAAACAGCGGGAGCTTCTATAAACATGGGCTTGTCAAGCAACAAAAGGTCCGTTTGAATAATCTGCAAACGCTCCTGGCTGGCGGAAAGTTCCTTTTGGTTCTCGATTAAAAGCTCAGCGTTCGCCGGATCTGCAAGATTTCCTTTTGTTTTTTGCTGGTAGAATTCAATCGATTTCTTGAGCTCTTCAATCCGTTTCGAGAGCGTTTTTGCATAGTTGCTGCTCAGCTGATATTTTTGGTTGTACAGACGGTCCAAGGAACCCAAATAAGCATTGGCGATCCGCCCAATCTCTTTTTCCACTTGCTGCTGATTCTCACCGCTCAACTGCAGAGAAATTTTGCCGCTCCCCGGCGAGAACACTTGAAAAGTGGATTGGAGTTCCGCTGACATCCCTTCACTGTACTCTGCTTTAATCAGGTCGGGATTGACGGTTGAATCCTTGGTCACCCCGCCCACATACACCGTTGCCTTCCCGACGAATACATCTTTTTGAAATAAACTGAACAAAAGAGTCGCAAGTACGAAGACAACAGGTACCATGATGAGCAGCTTCTTCTTTTTCCAAAAAAAGAGCAGGTATTCATACAGTGCTAAATGGCGCTGTTCCGAGTGCTCTCTACTCACAATTACACCAGCCTTTTCCTCGTAAAATTTCACAAGTCGGGAATTTATGTCAAATCCCGCAACAGCGTTATCGTATTTAATGAGTTTTTTTACATAAAATAATAGAATAACACTCGTATAAGATAGCTTATAAACGCAAAAATATCAAGGGGTTTGTAGATTAATTGAAATTATTTACAATCCTTGATCCCATTGGCAGACATGTGCATAAAGGAAAAGGTTGTTACTGGAAGTTCAGTAACAACCTTGTTCGTCACCGGTTTCTTCTTTATTCCACAGTCACACTCTTCGCCAGGTTCCGCGGTTTATCCACATCGTATCCACGCTCTACGCAAGCGTAGTAAGCGATCAATTGCAATGGGATGACAGCCAGCACCGGTGTCAGCAGATCGATGGTGGCGGGAATGCGGATCACTTCATCAACGGATTTTCTCAGTTCAGTGTCGCCTTCGACCGCAAGACCCAGAATATGAGCACCGCGTGCCTTCACTTCTTGAATGTTGCTCACCATTTTGTCATAGACCGATTTTTGCGTTGCCAGCGAAATGACCGGAATGTTTTCCTCGATCAGCGCGAGGGTGCCGTGCTTCAGCTCTCCGGCAGCGTAGGCTTCCGAATGGATGTAGGAAATCTCTTTCAACTTGAGAGAGCCTTCGAGCGCTACGGCAAAATCAAGGCCGCGGCCAAGGAAGAACAGATTTTGATGTTTGGCGATGGAACGTGCAAAGGATTCAATTGATTTTTCCAGTTTGAGCACCTGTTCCGCTTTGCCCGGGAGCTCCTGCAGGTGTGTCACGATCTCCTGGAGCTCGGCTGCAGATTTGTGCCCGCGTACTTGGGCAAAATAGACTCCCAGGAGATAGATGGCGATCAACTGCGAGGTGTAGGCTTTGGTGGAAGCAACCGCAATTTCGGGTCCTGCCCAAGTGATGATCACATCGTCTGCTTCACGGGCCACGCTGCTGCCGACCACATTGGTGATCGCTACGACACGGGCTCCCTGCTTTTTGGCTTCACGCAGGGCAGCAAGAGTGTCTGCGGTTTCCCCGGATTGGCTGACCACAATCACAAGGGTCCGTTCGGTGATAATCGGATTGCGATAACGATATTCGGAAGCCACGTCGCATTCTACCGGGATGCGGGCAAGCTCCTCGAATACATATTTCCCGACCATGCCGGCATGATAAGCCGTTCCGCAAGCGACAAAGTGGATTTTCTCGATGTTTTGAATCTCCTCTTTAGAGAGGGAAATCTCTTTCGATAAATCGACCAAGCCGTTTTTGGTGCGGCTGGCCAGCGTATCGCGGATCGCTTTGGGCTGTTCGTGGATCTCTTTTAGCATGAAGTGGTCATAGCCGCCTTTTTCCGCAGTGGCAATATCCCAGTTGACGCGCATCGTTTCGCGCTGTACCGGAGTTCCGTCCACTTTCATCAGGGTAACCTTGTCAGCCGTCAGGACCGCCATTTCCCCATCTTCGAGAATGTACACGTTGCGCGTATGTTTTAAAATCGCCGGAATATCGGATGCGACAAAGTTTTCACCTTCACCGACACCGACGACGAGCGGGCTGGCGAGACGCACGGCAACCAATTTATCCGGTTCGTACTCGCTGATAATGCCGAGCGCATAGGCTCCCTCCAGCCGCGAGACCACTTGCTGCACAGTGGACACCAGATCGCCGTTCCACAGTTCAGCCAACAGCTTGGCAATCACTTCTGTGTCCGTTTCCGAAGTAAATTGGTGTCCGCTTGCGATCAGCTCTTCTTTCAGTTCCAGATAGTTTTCGATGATCCCGTTGTGAACCACTGCAAAACGTCCCGCGTTGTCCACATGGGGATGCGAGTTTTCGTCGGATGGCTTTCCGTGGGTCGCCCAGCGGGTATGGCCGATTCCCAATTGACCCGGCAGGGAATGAACGGCCAGCTTGTCTTCCAGGTTGGACAAACGTCCTTTGGCTTTTCTCACACCGATGGTTTCTCCGTTGTAAACCGCAAGACCTGCAGAATCATACCCCCGGTACTCCAACTTGCTTAATCCTTCCAGCAAGATCCCCTGGGCCTCTTTTGTCCCAATGTAACCAACGATTCCGCACATATATTTAATTACCCCCTAAGGTTTCATACCATGATCTTTTTCTGTACAAGTGGGCAGACGTTCCCTCTTCCGGCCGGTAAAGCGGATCAATCCCTTCACACGTTGATCCGCTTTCGCCCTTCACCGTTCGGGCCCTTTGTCAGACCGGCCTCAAAGGAATTCCGGCCGCGCGTCTCCCCGTCCAACCTTTTTCTCTGGGTTGTGCGAGCCGGTAGTGACCGATCTGAGTGGCAGGTTTTTCTCTACGGCAACGCTCGGGATGTCCCGAGGCAGTCACTTTGCAGAACCCGCTTGTTTTCTTCAATTTCTCTCTTACTTTTTCCGAAACTTGAACGCGTCATGCCACGGTCTTTGTTCAGCAAGTCACCCTGCCGGTTTGTACCATGGCTCCTCGGCTTTGACGCGAAGCCGGGAGGTATCCGCCGATCCGGTTCGATACTCCTCCACCTCGTCAACTGCAAGAATCCGTCCCTTGCAGTCCTGGCGCTTTACGACAAACAGTGAACATGCCCCCTGCTTTTTCCTTTCCTCACCTCCCTTGCATGGTATACCAGAAGACCCATGTTTCTATGCTATGCAAAAATGATCGAAATGTAAAGACCGTTGTCAAAATTGTTCATTTCGATATCGTGAACAACAAAAGGAACGCTTCCGATTTCCCGCCGTTGACAAGGTACGGAAAGGCTCATCCGGAAAACGTTCCTTTGTCGTTTCAACCTAATTGTTTGCGCACTTCTTCCGAGATCTGATCCACATATTTCTTTAACATCTCTTTATCGGGGCCTTCCGCCATGACACGGATGAGCGGTTCCGTACCCGAAGGACGAACCAATACCCGGCCGTCGCTACCCAACAGTTTTTCCACTTCTTCGATGCTGGCCCGAATCGCTTCGTTCCGGTCCCAGCCTTCTTTTGATTTGACCCGCACATTGACAAGCAGTTGGGGGTATTTGGCCACCTTTTTCCCCAAGCTGTGCAATGTGAGTCCTTTTTCCTTCACGACACGGAGCAGTTGAACCGCCGTGAGCATTCCATCCCCGGTGGTATTGTGATCAAGGAATATGATATGGCCCGATTGCTCACCACCGAGATTATAGCCGCCCGCACGCATTTTTTCCATGACGTAACGGTCGCCCACTTTGGTTTTTTCCGTGGAAATTCCCGCCTCATCAGTCGCCTTGAAAAAGCCGAGATTGCTCATGACGGTGGTAACGATCGTGTCTTTCTGCAAAAGACCTTTTTCTTTGAGATATTCACCGCAGATAAACATGATCTGGTCTCCGTCGATCAGTTCCCCTTTTTCATCCACGGCGATCAAGCGGTCTGCATCCCCGTCAAAAGCGAGTCCGAGATGGGCCTGCTTTTTCAGCACTTCTTCCTGTAATCGTTTGGGGTGGGTTGATCCGCACTCCACATTGATATTCCTTCCATCGGGATGGATATTGATGGCCGTTACATCTGCCCCGAGATCGCGAAGCAGAAGGGGAGCCAGCTCAAATGCGGCACCATTTGCACAGTCGACTACGATATGCATGCCGCAGAGATCCGTATCGATGGTTGATTTTAAATGATCGAGGTAAGCGCGGACCGCTTCGTGATTGTTCGTGACAAGCCCCAGGCCCTCCCCTTGCGGGCGCGGCAATTCATCTTCCTCTTTTTCCAGCAGTTCCTCAATCTCCAATTCTGTCTCATCCGACAATTTATAGCCATCCGCACCAAAAAATTTGATTCCGTTATCTTGGAACGGATTGTGGGACGCAGAGATCATCACCCCTGCATCGGCAGCCAAATGGCGGGTCAGGAATGCGACGCCGGGAGTGGTGACGATGCCCAACCGGATCACGTCACAGCCGATGGAAAGCATACCGGCAACGAGGGCTGCTTCCAGCATTTCGCCGGACAAACGGGTATCCCGGCCCACCACCACTTTGGGGCGTTTTTTCTCCCTGGTCAGCACATAAGCTCCCGCGCGCCCCAAGCGGAACGCCAACTCCGGCGTCAGCTCAGTATTGGCTACTCCTCTTACTCCGTCTGTTCCAAAATATCTTCCCATACATCTTCTGCTGCCTAGAGAACAGAAGATCCCGCTCAGGGATTTTTCCATCAGCAGCAGGGTTTCACCTCTCATTTTTTAAATTTTTCGGCCCGGACAATTTCCTGCATCCTCAAGACGGGCTTAATTGAACCTCTGCCGTTAAATGTAACTGTCCATGGACTTGGATATAGGGAGGCAATGTAAATTGGATGGGGACCTCATGTTTTCCCGCGGGCAAATTGGAAACATCGACATATGCTTTAATATCGCCCGTGCTTACTTGGCCCAGGTTATTGGGCGCCCCTGAAAGAATGATATTTACATTTCCACCCTCTGGTGAAAGAATTTTGGCAGTCATCCCTTCCGCAATTCCCGTCAACTGAAGCGGAACCTCTCCAATGTTTTTAGTCTCAGCACGAACCATTTTAACATAGATTTCTACTTCTTGGGGCTCCACTTTTGTCGCCTCGTCACGAACGGGAATGGGAACCTGGATGGTCACATCCTTTGTAATGTTGGACAGATTGAGCGAAGGTCCAGGGTAATACTGGAGTGAGTCGATATAGGAACGGGGCCCGTAAACAGTCAGTTGATCAATGGATGGCTGGATGCTTTCAACGGCATAGCCGGAGGGCGGACCTTTACCGATCTCTATATGGAACGGTACTTTTTTGTTCGGGCTGTTGATCGCTATTTCTACTCTGACTGTTTCCGGATATACATCCACTTCATTGATCGGGCCGTTTTCCCCAAATGCTTGTAACTTGATCAATTTGTTGACAGATTTTGCCGTTTCACTGAGAGGTACGATCGCTTTCACGGCCGAGACCTGATCCAGCTTCGATTCTGATCCGCGAACCAACACTTTTTCCGGATTGACGATCGGTTTCTCAGCTGTCGCTCCTTCGGGCAATTTTCCGATCAAGTCAACCTGGACAGGCATTTCTCTCTGCAGCTTCGATTCCAGTTCCACTTTCAGTGTAGACGGACTTACTTTTTCCTTCACTCCAGCCGGCAACCCCTCGACATGGACAGGAACGCGATGGGTCCCGGCTCCCAGCTTTCGGAGATCCACATAAATGCGATAGGTGGAGGGAAGCCGATCCAGAGTAAACTTATCTCCATACAAAGTGAGTTCAACTTTACCGGGATTTTGCACGAGTTCAAAACGGTCCTTGTCGTAAACGGCTTCTACGGAGACATCACGGATGCGCGTGCTGTATGAATCATCAGACGCGTAAAAGACCGATGCGTCCGTCACTCCCAGCCACAGCATAATAGCGACGCCTACCGAGATCAATCTTAAGACGACGTCGTTTTCCAGCCATTTATTCATCCGACTGTTTTCCCTCCTTCTCCCGGTAAAATTTTTCTTTGTAAAACTTGAAAGAATGGATGTTTTTTTCCGGAGGCTTCAGTTCCTGGTATAAGCGTGAAACCAATGTTTCCTCATTCAGGCCTCTTTCCAAATTCCCCTGGATGGCCAGCGATATTTGCCCGGTCTCCTCTGAAACGATGAGCACCACCGCATCGGAGAGTTCGCTCATTCCAATTCCCGCCCGATGACGGGTGCCCAGCTCCTTGCTGATGAACGGATTTTCCGAAAGTGGCAGATAACAGCCGGCAGCCATGATTTGTTCATTTCGCACAATGACAGCTCCGTCGTGAAGCGGTCCGTTTGGTAAAAAAATATTTTTCAAGAGCTCTGAGCTGAGCTTGGCTTCCAGCACGACCCCTGTTTCTATATAATCAGACAAGCCAGTCTGGCGTTCGATCACGATCAGCGCCCCGATCCTCTTTTTGGCAAAGTGGATCGCCGCTTTGGTGACTTCACCCACCATTTTGGCGGCGATTTGATCTTCCGCCTGTCGGTTTCGGCCGAAAAAGCCCCCTCTTCCCAATTGTTCCAATGCCCGCCTGAGTTCCGGCTGAAAAATGATGATGACCGCAATCACACCAACCGAAAACAGATTCTCAATCAACCATTGCAAGGTGGACAAGTGAAACACATTGCTGATCAACCAGATGGCGATCAGCACAGTAATACCCTTTAACAGTTGAACCGCCCTTGTTCCGCGCAGAAGGATCAGCAGTTGATAAATGATGTAACTGACAATCAATATATCGACAATGTCGTTCACATAGCTTGTGATTCCATCCAACGATTGCATCGGGTGCCTCCAAAGATTCATTCCATTCCTTTATTATGCTACCAAAAAGCTCGTCCGGATTCTTCAACCCTTTTTTCTCTACATTATGCGATAAATAGTAAAAAAAAGAAATGCTAAGGCTATTTTTGGAATAAACATACAAAGAAAGTTGTAAAAAACAAGACTTCTTCCAGACAGGAAGAAGTCCTGAATACAGAGGTCTTTTCAAATACGGGCAATGTGAGTTTCCAGCGGATGCTGTGGGACGGCCCTTTCAATAACGGAAAACAAATGTTAACCGAGTTTGACTGATGGTTCCTATTGTCGGCAAGTGATCCACGCTTCAGATGGGTCTCTGATTTTATTAACCCGTGTTCCGCATTCCGGCAGCGATTCCGTTGATCGTAAGCAACACTTCCTCCAGCACGGGGTCTTCGGAAGTTCCGGTTTCGCTTTGTTTGCGCCTTTCTGACAGCAGATAAACCTGGATGAAGCTGAGCGGGTCAACGTATGGGTTTCGCAAGCGAATCGATTCCTGAATGACCGGCACATGATCCAGCAGTCCCTGTTGACCGGTAATCGAGAGCACCTGCGAGCAGGTCAGGCGAAACTCTTCCGCAATGATGTTAAAAATCCGTTCACCCGCTGTCTTGTCCTTGACCAGTGAAGTATACTCCCTGGCGATCACCAGGTCCGCTTTGGCCAATGCCATCTGCAGATTGTCGATCAGCGACCGGAAAAACGGCCAATGTTGATACATCTCTTTGAGCATGGACAGCCTCTCTGCCGGATTTTTGTGGACATACTTGGAGAAGCCGGTTCCAGCCGCATACCAGGCAGGGAAGAGATAACGGGTTTGTGTCCAGGCAAACACCCAGGGAATCGCCCGTAAATCCTCAAAGCGCTGGCTGTTTTTCCGCCTGGAAGGACGAGATCCTATTTTTAACTCTCCCACTTCAGGAAGCGGAGTCGCCTCCTGGAAAAAGGAGAGGAAGTCAGCATCTCCAAAAACCAAGCTTTGATACTTTTCCAGCGCATAGCCGGAAATCTCTTCGATCGCCCGCAACCAATCCTGATTCAGCTCATGTTTTTCGCCTTTAAATGCCATGGCGGCTGAGATCAGGAGAGCCGAAGTGGCCTGTTCAAGACTGCGCTGAGCGATCGGTTTTAAAGCATACCGTGAAGAGAGCACTTCTCCTTGTTCCGTTATTTTCACGCCGCCCAGGACCGCTGATACGGGATTGGCCATAATGCTTCGGTTGAGCGGGCCGCCCCCTCTGCCAAGCGCTCCTCCCCTTCCGTGGAAAAATTTCGCCTCCAGCCCGTATTTGCGCGCTAAGCGGGATAGCAGAAGTTGTGCCCTGTACAACTCCCAGTTCGCACTGATCATCCCGCCGTCCTTATTGCTGTCCGAATAGCCCAGCATGATTTCCTGAATGGGATGACCTTCCCGCTTGTCAGGCACGAAGCAAGGATGCTGAAAATAGGCTTCCATGATCTGTCCAGCGCGGTGAAGATCATCGATCGTCTCCAACAGGGGGACCACGTGCAGGCGGGAAGTTTTTTGTTCGCCGCACTGCCTGTACAGGCCGACTTCCTTGGCCAGAAGCACCACTTCAAGCAGATCGCTGGTTCCTTGCGTCATACTGATGAGATAGTTGCGGATGGAATCTTCTCCGAACTCTTCTTTTGCTCTGGCGATGGTGCGGAATAAATCCAGGCATTGTCTGGTTTCCGGCGAGTATTCCAAAAAAGACGACGTCAACGGCCGGGGATCTTGCAACAGCTCCGTGAGCAACTCAATCTTTTCCGATTCGGAAAGTTGGTCATAATGCGGCTCGATTCCGAGCACAGACAAAATTTCCGTCAATGCTTTTTCATGTTCGGCGCTGTGCTGGCGAATATCCAGGGTTAACAAGTGAAAGCCAAACAGCTCCACCTGGCGGACCAACCTGGCGATATCATTGTTTGCCAGTACTTCCGCATGGTGAGTCCGCAAGCTTTTTTGAATGTGCTTTAAATCTTCCAGCAGCTGACCGGCATTTTCATAAACACCCAATTCTTTTTGACCCGTGCGTGTATGTTTGAGGCGGGCGAGCATATACATGCATTTACGGCGATAGGGCTCATGTTCGTTTCGCCATTTTCCTTCACCCACATCCCCCAAGTGGACGGTTAATTCATCGTGGCGGATGGATTCAGCCAGTTCTTCCGTTATCTGAATCTTTCTTGTAGAGTAGCTGAGCTTTTTTATCAGTTGCTTGATCGATTCTTCATATTTTTGGATCACCAGCGCCCGTTGCATGGACAATGTTTGCCATGTCACTTCGGGTGTGACGGATGGATTTCCGTCCCGGTCTCCCCCGATCCAGGAACCGAAGCGCAAGAATGAAGGAACATGCCACTTGCGTTCGGGATAGTACTCTTCCAGACATCTCTCCAGCTCTTTATGAACTTGGGGAAGAACATCGAAAAGCGTTTCATCCACATAGTACAGGCCGTTACGCACTTCATCAATCACTGTCGGTTTGCGCAGGCGCAACTCATCGCTCTGCCAGAGGGTACATACTTCGCCAATCAATTTTTGCCTGATCTCTTCCCGTTCGCTGTCGGTAATATACGGATGATCGAGGCGCATCATCTCTTCAGCGATCCGATGGTGAATATCCAGCACAGTCCGCCTGACCGCTTCTGTCGGGTGGGCCGTGATGACCAGCTCCAATGAAAGGAAATGCAGGATCTCTTCTACTTCATCAGCGGTTAAGCCCTTTTCCTTTAACTGCCGGACGGCGCTCTCTATCGAGTGGGGCTGGATCTCCCCGGTTTCCGAACGGCGATAATGGCGGTGTCTTCGCACGCGGTGATTTTGTTCTGCGATATTGACCAGCTGAAAGTAAATGGCGAAGGCGCGGATCACATCCCGGCGCATTTCGGGGGTAAGCTGATGAATCTCCTCTTTGCAGCGCTCCAGCACTTCCGGTTGGAACGACGCACGAAGCTGTTTGGTCAGCTCGCGGATTTTTTCCACGTGATTCAGAAGCTCCAGGCCCCCTTGCATCACGAGAACATCACCCAAAATATGCCCCAGAAATCGAACATCCCGGCGCAACGGAATATCTTTCGAAGATGGCATGAACTCCTGCTGTCTCATCTGTTGACACCTCTTTTCATCACCATATGTGCGGCCCTTTTCCATATAAATGGAAGTTTATTTCCAATTCAGCCGGATTCTTTGTCAGGCCGGTCTCGTTTCGACAGTCCCCGTTTCCGCTCCGGCTAAAGCATTTGGCCAAAATCACCACTCTGTTCCGCTGGTTCCAGGCGATTCTTTCGATCAATTGGCGCTATTCAAAATAGAAAAACTTTACCTTTGCATAAACATTCATTTTTTAATCTTTTCTTTATTATGCCATAGTGGTACACTTTAACCAACAATAGATTTTTTATAAATTTTTACCTGTAACAAGAATCCAAGACCGCTGGCGTTTCTTGAAAGGGAGATTGAACACCCTCCTCAACAGCAATGGAAAACCAAACGTATAAAAAATAGCGTAACCCTCAGCAGGCTACGCTATTTTTTGCACTCTATATGTGAACACGGGAAGTCCCATGAGATCGGACTTGTATCAGGGCAATCGGCCGTCTGTTATAAGATTTTCATACCAAATACGGAACCAATCAGAGCGACAGCCACTTTGGCCGTTTGATTTTCCCGATCCAGAATCGGATTGACTTCCACGAACTCTGCAGATGTGATGATTCCGGCTTCTGCAAGCATCTCCATGGCCAGGTGGCTTTCCCGGTAAGTGATTCCCCCTGGAACGGGCGTGCCTACTCCCGGCGCATCTTTGGGATCCAGTCCGTCCAAATCCAAACTTAGATGTACCCCATCGGTTCCCCTGCTGACAATGCTGATCGCCTCTTCCATCACACGGGCCATACCGATCCGGTCAATTTCATGCATGGTGAAAACTTTAATTCCCATTTCTTTAATCAGTGTTCTTTCGCCCGGATCCAGTTCTCTCGCACCGATAATCACGGTATGTTCGGGGCGAACCTTCGGAAAATAGCCGCCAATTCGAACGAGGTCCGTGTGGCCCGTTCCCAAGCTGACGGCCAGGGACATTCCGTGAATGTTCCCCGATGGCGATGTTTCTCCCGTATTTAAGTCACCGTGAGCATCAAACCAGATGAGCCCCAGATTTTCATAATGCCTGGACACCCCGGCAATGGTCCCGATCGACATGCTGTGGTCTCCGCCAAATACGAGAGGAAAACGTTTTCTCTCCACGACACTGGAAACCGTATCCGCCAGGTGCTCGCATACTTGTCTGATTGCTGACAGATATTTGAGTTTTGGTTCTCCGATCTGTATCGATTCAGGGCTGGGCACCGGAAGGTCACCGATATCCTCCACTTCATATCCCAATTGCTCCAACAGACGTTGCGCGGAAGCGTAGCGGATCGCACTCGGCCCCATATCGACCCCGCGTCGCCCCTGTCCCAAATCCATAGGCATTCCAATGATCGTTATCGGCTTTTTCTCCATCGTTTAATCTCCTTTACCTGCGGATTCAGCGCTTACATTTTAACATAGAAATTAGTTTACCAACAAAAATGTTATGGTTATGAAAGGGGTTTCCTGGTATAATTATTCAATTGGGAGTATAAAGTCGGAAGATCTAACCAATTTTGATTTCATCGCCAACCAGAAAAGCTTTAAAAATATATGTTTCCATGAAAGAATTTGTTAAAGGAACCGCCAGATGACAAGAACTCCTTGGGTTCAGCCGGATGAGATCGACAAAATCATCGACCATCAGCTCAAAGATTGGAACTCCGACGCACTACGCGACAAAGAATGGATGATTGTAAACGCCGATATCCGCCAATTGAGCGGTTTCCTGGATACAGGGCAAATCACGATAACTGAGATAACCGCTCTTTATCTGCTCCGAATCAAGCGATGGAATGCAAAAATGCGCATGGTCATCTCCGTCAACCCTCATGCAGTTGCTGAAGCAAAAAAATTGGATGCGAGCCGAAAATCAGTCAACCATGCCGGTCCGCTGCACGGGATCCCTGTTCTTGTAAAAGACAATATTCATACCCGAGACGAAATGGCCACCACAGCCGGAACGATTGCTTTCAAGGAGAACTTCGCCCGGCAAGATGCTTTCATCGTGGAAAAGCTCAGGGATGCCGGGGCCATTATCCTGGCAAAAGCAAACCTGTCTGAATTAGGCAATTTTATCTCTTTCGAAATTACCTGACGGGTTCTCGGCACTGGGCGGTCAAACCCTCAATCCCCACGGGCCGGGAACTCTGGATGTAAGTGGTTCCAGTTCCGGATCGGCGGCAGGGGTGGCACTGGATCTGGCTCCTGTTGCCATTGGAACGGAAACATGCGGTTCGATTATCAGCCCCTCCATCGCCAATCAGATTGTCGGATTGAAACCGACCGTCGGCCTGCTCAGCCGTTCGGGAATCATCCCGCTCGCCGGTTCTTATGATACCCCGGGTCCCATGACAAAAACCGTTTCCGATGCCGCTCTCCTGATGAATATCATGGCACAACCTGATGAAAATGATCCGCTTACCATCAGTTCCAGGCCTAACTACACCGACTATGCGGCCAATCTTCATCTGGAAAGCCTTCAAGGCGCCAAGCTGGCCGCGCCTCTCTATTTTCGCAGGCACCCTACCGGCCGAGCCATTCTGTCACTCTTACAAGAAGCCGGAGCCAGGACTGAGCTTGTCGATTTCACCATCCCGGAAGTGAGTTTTCAAGTTTTTCTCGACGTGTTGCTCTATGAATTTCGCCGGGATATGAACCACTACCTCAAAACAAATCACCCTGCTCTCGGAATCGATGATTTATCCGATTTGATCCGCTTCAACAAGAAGGATCCGGACAAACGAGTACCGTACGGACAAGATATCCTGATCAAATCAAATCTGTGCCCTTTATCGGAAATTGAATATAAAAAAACGGCCCAAGAACTGCGCCAGCTCGCTCACCGAAGAGTGATCGCCCCGTTATTCGAACAGCAAAAGTTTGACGCCATTTTAGGCAATCACCCGTTGCTATGCGCGTACGCCTCCTTGCCTGCTGTAACGGTGCCTTTTAGCAAATGGAAAGAAAAAGGAGCAGAATTTGATCAAGTCACGTTTGTCGGTCCTCCGTTATCGGAAGCCAAGCTGCTTCAATTTGCTTATGCTTTTGAACAAAAGACCCGTGCGAGAAACACACCTGTTTGATCCGATTGACAGTAAGAACAAATCAGGGGGCCATTTCCTTATTCACGATAAACTCTAATCGGAAAATAGAGTACGGGTCCAATGACGTTGCCATCCGATTCACTTTAGCATTGCACCGACCGTTAGGATCACTTTGAGTGTGGAAACAAGTGAATGCAACCATCAAAAAAACCAACCTGTCTGTCAACACTGCAGGCTGGTTTTTTACAAATGCAAAAGGCATGTTCGAGCAGGAATTCTGCCCTTTCAATGGGGTACGATGAAAGTAGGCAATGTACAGGTTCCCCCCGCGGGCAACTTAATAGCAGTCATTTAAGCGGAACACTTCAAACTACATTCGAGCAAAAAGTCTCGAAAAGAACGATGCCAATTTACGGACCGTGCCTTCTTGCAGAGAGAATACGATGCAGGCCGATTCGACCAAATGAAAGCCCGTCATTTCGATGGCTATCGTTCACATTTACAAATCCGTTTAATATAAAAAAGCCACCAACTTCATTTTGGCGGCTTGCGAAGGAATAAAGGTTGCACTCATTTCGGGACTGAACCCAACATCCCCGACACGAGTTGACAACAACCATCGATTTGGAGCGGAAGACGGGATTCGAACCCGCGACCCTCGCCTTGGCAAGGCGATGCTCTACCCCTGAGCCACTTCCGCATTTTTCAAATGGTGAGCCATGAAGGACTCGAACCTTCGACACCCTGATTAAAAGTCAGGTGCTCTACCAACTGAGCTAATGGCTCGCGAATTCTCAAATACTGAGAAATAAAATGGCGGAGCTGACGGGATTCGAACCCGCGATCTCCTGCGTGACAGGCAGGCATGTTAGGCCTCTACACCACAGCTCCGCATTAAGTGGACGGGGTCCTGGTGACCGTACCGTCCATATGAAAAGGCCAGATGATTATCCGGCCTGTTCTTTGGTGACCCGTAGGGGATTCGAACCCCTGCATGCCAGCGTGAAAGGCTGGTGTGTTAAACCGCTTCACCAACGGGCCAAATCTGGAGCTTCCTACCAGGCTCGAACTGGTGACCTCTTCCTTACCATGGAAGCGCTCTACCGACTGAGCTAAGGAAGCATGGCTCCTCAGGCAGGACTCGAACCTGCAACCTACCGGTTAACAGCCGGGCGCTCTACCATTGAGCTACTGAGGAATATTCATGGAGCGGGTGAAGGGAATCGAACCCTCGCATTCGGCTTGGAAGGCCGATGTTCTACCACTGAACTACACCCGCAAAGATGGAGCGGAAGACGGGATTCGAACCCGCGACCCTCGCCTTGGCAAGGCGATGCTCTACCCCTGAGCCACTTCCGCATTTTTCAAATGGTGAGCCATGAAGGACTCGAACCTTCGACACCCTGATTAAAAGTCAGGTGCTCTACCAACTGAGCTAATGGCTCATGTTTCAATGGCTGGGGAGGTAGGGATCGAACCTACGCATCGCGGAGTCAAAGTCCGCTGCCTTACCGCTTGGCTACTCCCCAGCGGTTAAAATGGTGGAGGGAGTAGGATTCGAACCTACGAAGGCGAATGCCAGCGGATTTACAGTCCGCCCCATTTGGCCACTTTGGTATCCCTCCGCAACTGGTGGACGGTGACGGGATCGAACCGCCGACCCTCTGCTTGTAAGGCAGATGCTCTCCCAGCTGAGCTAACCGTCCAAGTCAAAGGCCAGATGATCATCCGGCCTGTTCTTTGGTGACCCGTAGGGGATTCGAACCCCTGCATGCCAGCGTGAAAGGCTGGTGTGTTAAACCGCTTCACCAACGGGCCATAACATTTAAAACCCATTTGGTCAGTGAGGCATAAAAAAACCTTCATCTATTATGAAGGAATGTTGGAGCGGAAGACGGGATTCGAACCCGCGACCCTCGCCTTGGCAAGGCGATGCTCTACCCCTGAGCCACTTCCGCACCGTTTCAAATGGTGAGCCATGAAGGACTCGAACCTTCGACACCCTGATTAAAAGTCAGGTGCTCTACCAACTGAGCTAATGGCTCATGTTCAATGGCTGGGGAGGTAGGGATCGAACCTACGCATCGCGGAGTCAAAGTCCGCTGCCTTACCGCTTGGCTACTCCCCAGCGGTTAAAATGGTGGAGGGAGTAGGATTCGAACCTACGAAGGCGAATGCCAGCGGATTTACAGTCCGCCCCATTTGGCCACTTTGGTATCCCTCCGCATGGTGGACGGTGACGGGATCGAACCGCCGACCCTCTGCTTGTAAGGCAGATGCTCTCCCAGCTGAGCTAACCGTCCAAATCAAAGGCCAGATGATCATCCGGCCTGTTCTTGGTGACCCGTAGGGGATTCGAACCCCTGCATGCCAGCGTGAAAGGCTGGTGTGTTAAACCGCTTCACCAACGGGCCAAATCTGGAGCTTCCTACCAGACTCGAACTGGTGACCTCTTCCTTACCATGGAAGCGCTCTACCGACTGAGCTAAGGAAGCATGGCTCCTCAGGCAGGACTCGAACCTGCAACCTACCGGTTAACAGCCGGGCGCTCTACCATTGAGCTACTGAGGAATATTTTAATCAAGAAGACAATTTACATTATATATTTTTGAAAGGCGAATGTCAACCTTTTTTTATTGGATCAGATTTATTTCCAATCCATTGCTTTGCTGTTTACCAGCGACGTCTATCAATATACCACGATACTATGCGAAAATCAACTATTTTTTATTGGTATGTTTATCCAAAATTCACTGGGATAAATACTTCTGGCAGGCAGAGTCAAATTTCATCTCATACAAAAATCTTGTTACAAAGCTTGTGTAACCCGGTTTCACGTTAAGCCGTGATCATTTTCTCATCAATCACATGGTATCATTGACGAATCCTTGGAAAGAATCATGAGCAAACTCGACGGCATTTCAACAACTGTAGACGACAATAAGAGCGGATCTGCAGCCTCTTGAGGCATTTTGGGAGCAAAAATGCTGCCAAACTAAATGATCACAGGTAATAAACATGCCATCGGATAACCGGCAGAAACATCTGTACCAATGAGTAGCGGTTTACATAAAACCGCACGCAGTTCACACAATAATGATTAAGATGCTCATCAACCATGATCTCCCGCGATTTTTGCCGAAACAAAAACCACCCGTTCAGGGACGGGCGGTTAGATGCTCGCCTGGCAACGTCCTACTCTCCCGGGGGTCATCCCCAAGTACCATCGGCGCTGGAGGGCTTAACGGTCGTGTTCGGGATGGGAACGAGTGGAT
>NZ_FOCQ01000036.1 GCF_900110165.1 Lihuaxuella thermophila | reverse complement strand
CCTCGCTAGGCTATCTGACGCCGATGGAGGTCTATTCTGGAGAGCTCTCCACTCATGTTGCTTGACCTCCGTCGCATTCTGAGGGTAGCATTACAAAAACGCTTGCCTTACATTAAAAACAAGAATGACCTACTGGGAATTAAAAAAAGCGAACCGGTATGAGTTATATTGTAAATACTTAAAGGGAGAAATCTCACGAGAAAAATTGTATACTCAACTACCGGAAGAGTATAAGAATATAGTTATTAATAGGGAAATTTCTCAAGAAACTATTGTTCAAATTTTTGAGACAATCGACTCCAATATGAATATACTAGGAGAAAAGTCAGTAGACATTATCATCGGTGGCCCTCCCTGTCAGGCGTATTCGCTTGTGGGAAGAGCAAGAGATCCTCATGGCAAAAAAAATGACCCCCGTAATTATCTATATAAGCAATATATTAAGTTTTTGGAGAAGTATAAACCGAAAATGTTTGTTTTTGAAAATGTACCCGGAATTTTTTCAGCTAATAATGGGGCTTTGTTTGAAGAAATGAAAAAAGATATACAGTCCTTAGGGTATACACTTGAGGGAAAAATACTGGATGCATCCAAACATGGAGTGTTGCAACAGAGAAAAAGAGTGATACTTATCGGTTGGATGAATGGAAGTAATCTTGGTTTTCCCGATATAGAAGAAGTAACACATAATCATCAGGTATCCGAATTGTTATTGGACCTTCCCCCATTGGAACCAGGAGAGTCCTATAGATGGTGTAATTATATTAGAGAAGCATCAAGTTATTTAGTCGAGGCAGGAATTAGAGAAGATGATTTTGTAACTCAACATATTTCACGTACACATAATGAACGAGACAGAAAAATTTATAAGCTGGTAATTGAGGCATGGGAGCGAGATAAAAGACGCCTAAAATATACCGATTTACCATCTGAACTCCGTACACATAAAAATCTTCGCTCTTTTTTGGACAGATTTAAAGTTGTTGCAGCAGATTTGCCGTTTTGTCATACAATGGTTGCACATATATCCAAAGACGGACATTATTATATTCATCCAGATATCACTCAATTACGTTCTCTTTCTGTTAGAGAGGCAGCTAGGATACAATCATTCCCTGATAACTATTACTTTGAAGGTTCACGTACAGCTATGTTTACACAAATCGGAAATGCTGTACCTCCAATTTTATCTGAAAAGATTGCTATAGGAGTAATGGAAGAACTAAAAAAACTAAGTTAAACCCATGATTTATGGAAACTAAATAAAGTGACTTAATCAGACTCAACATGAGTCGAGGGATTAGTAAAATAGGTAGCGTCCTGAAAGGAAGAGGCCATTAACGGAGATATTTAAGATAATAAAGAGGAACTACTCAAGCTCCCTGGCGTAGGGGATTATGTTTCTGCTGCTAACCGCTTATTACACAGAGGCATTCGAGATACCATTATTGTAATGCTACCCTCAGAATGCGACGGAGGTCAAGCAACATGAGTGGAGAGCTCTCCAGAATAGACCTCCATCGGCGTCAGATAGCCTAGCGAGG
>NZ_FOCQ01000024.1 GCF_900110165.1 Lihuaxuella thermophila | reverse complement strand
CGCTTCCCACGAAACAAATATCGGACTGGTATTTTGGCGGAACCGAAAGCGGCCGGTACTTCTCCGGGTTGACAGCGAGCGGCAAGTGGATGGCCGGCTTTTGGATTTTTTTGTAAAATGGAACGCTGCTGCTGTCCTGGGTAATCACCAGATCATATGGACGGACCAGTTTTTCATGCGTTTGCAGACGGTAAGGATCATCCACCACCCAAACGCCGATCGGAATGCCGAACGTTCTCAGTTTGTTGACGACCGGAGCAGACAGGCGGCAGCCGCGGAAAGAAAGGATGAAATGAGGTCGAAACGCTCGAATCCGCGAAAAGAGAAGAGAAGGCGATTCACGGCGCAGCAAAAACTTCTCCATTTTAAAGTTGGGCCGAACCTTTTCCAGCTGCCGGAAAGCATGCAAAATATTTTGGTCTTCGTCGGACAGATGGTTTTGGAACGAAAATCCGCATCCTGAAGAAATATAGAAAAGGCGCATCTCTCTCCGACCTTCCTCTCC
The DNA here is from genome assembly GCF_900110165.1 of Lihuaxuella thermophila. Classification (GTDB taxonomy): domain Bacteria; phylum Bacillota; class Bacilli; order Thermoactinomycetales; family Thermoactinomycetaceae; genus Lihuaxuella; species Lihuaxuella thermophila. The sequence continues at coordinate 29,454 of NZ_FOCQ01000024.1, read as the reverse complement.
CTTGCTGATAGCCATCATTATATTATTTATTGTCCCGTTCATCCGTTCGCCGGTTGCGGAAAAAATCCTCAACTGTCTATCCCAATTGTTCAACTTGAGAGAAATCAGGGCTTTCTTTCCGGTTCAATCAGGGAGCGCCGTGGTTTGCAAGCATGGGTGAACCAACCAGCTGCCAACAGAGTGAAAAACGACAGTACTCCCCAGGCTGCCCGATAATCCTGTTGCCAGTCTGCCAGAAAGCCAAAGATCGACGGAGCGAATAGAATCGATATTTGATTGAGGGTCAGGGCATAACTGACCGTAAACGCAACAGCTTCGGCAGCCGCTCCTGTTTTTCTGCCTTGTTGATTCCCGTGGTATCATAACTTCTCATATGCCGGATTTGCCAAGTGGCCCGGACATGAAAAATCCCCTCTGGTTGTCCGGGCGGATTTTCCACACAGTCAGCCAGAGGGGATCGTGCCGAGGCCGCAACAAAACGGCGCAACAAGGATGCTTGCTATTGAGCTTGAAGGGTTGCTTTTCTTTCTGCTGCTTCGACGGTGTGTTTCACCAAAGTGGCGATCGTGACGGGGCCGACTCCTCCGGGAACAGGCGTAATGGCTCCTGATTTGGCCACACATGCGTCGTAATCTACATCCCCGATGTTTCCTTTGTTATAACCTGCATCCAGGATGACGGCTCCCGGTTTAATCCAGTCCCCCTGGACAAAACGGGGTTTGCCGACCGCAGCCACGACGATGTCGGCCTGTTTGACATGATGTTCCAGGTTTTGGGTATAAGAATGGCAAATTGTCACCGTAGCGTTGCGATTGAGTAAGAGTTGCGAGACAGGTTTGCCCAGAATCGGGCTTCTGCCGATGACAACCGCATGTTTTCCGGCGATGGGAAGTTGATAATAATCCATGATGGAAAGAATCGCTGCCGGTGTGCAGGATGGATATAAACCAAAGCCAAAAGCCGACTGTCCGTAACCCAGGCTGGTCACTCCGTCGACATCTTTGTCGATGTGAATCGCTTCAAAAGCTTTACGTTCATCGATATGCGAAGGAACGGGATGTTGCAGCAAAATGCCGTGAACATCGTCCCGGTCGTTTAATTCATGGATGGTTGCCAGCAGCTCTTCGGTGGTCGTTTCTTTTGGAAGATGTATGCGGATGGACTCGATTCCCAGCTTTCGGCAAGCATTGCCTTTCATCCGTACATACGTGGCCGATGAAGGGTCATCTCCGACCAAAATGGTAGCCAGACAAGGAACGATTCCTTTTTCTTTTAACCCGGCAACTTTCTCCTTTACCTTCCGTTTGATATCCTCGGCGACGCGCAATCCGTCCAAGATTAATGGTTGATCCATCAAACATCCGCCTCCTGAAAAACATAAAGAGGTTATGGGTATTTCATGTGCAAAATACCCATAACCTCTTGCCCAGGCGATCCGGCATATGAATTCGCACAGCTCCCCCGTGGTTGATTCCACTTCATTATCGCCAGTCACTGTGCGCCCGTACTTTTTTCTGCGAGATCATTGTAACACAATGTCTCGGTCTTTGCCATATCCGTTTAAATCAGATCGATACTCTTCACCGCCAGGACCCTCAGCCGCCTGTAATCGGCGATCCACTCTTTGCCGTTAAAGAGCTGGTTTCTAAGTATGAATTTGATTTTTTCGTATATTTTTTCTCTGACAACAGGAGGCAAACCGGCGAAGAAGGAGCCGGCGAACATATCCAGCCAGTGATGAAGCCCTTCTTCCCCTCCGGGCAGCGGAGTGGGGCGGTCAAAATACGCGGCAAAGCGGACGGTAAAGCCTTGTTGTTCCAGCAAGAGAGAGTACTCGGCCAGGCTGGGATAATACCAGGGGTTTCTTTTGTCAGCCCTGATTCCGGTTTCGTGCAAGGCTTCTGCGATGGCGTGGATGATTTTTCCCACATTGCCTTTTCCGCCGAATTCCGCCACAAAGCGCCCGCCGGGGCGAAGGCTCTCCCATATGTTTTCGATCACTTGCCCAGGCTCTTGAATCCAGTGCAGGACCGCATTGGAAAAGACAGCGTCGTAAGCCTGTTCCTTCCGGTATGTAAGCGCATCGGCAACTTCAAAAGAGAGTCCGGGGAATTTTTGCCTAGCTTTTTGAATCATCGCCGGGGATGAGTCAATACCGTGCACGGAGGCGCCGGCTTGTGAAATTTCAAAACTCAGGTCGCCGGTTCCGCAGCCCAAGTCGAGAATCCGCTCTCCCTGACAGGGTTGAAGAAGATCCACCACCTCCCTGCCAAGCCGGGAAACAAAATGGAGCCGGTCATCATAGAGGGAAGCATTCCATCGATCTTTTTGCTTGTCATCCATAAATGATCACCTCCAAAGTGCCGCAATCACGTTCCAACAAAAAACTCAGGGAATTCATTCATAAACGCCCGGACCACCGCTTCGTACTCCTCATCGGGAATATCTGTGATTTGATTCCCTTGGATTTCAAAAAAATAAAGAGCCTCGGACGGATGGTCGGGATGATAATACATGCCCACCCGTTTATCCCCGAAGGTAAACGTCGCCCCCAGAATGGCGGGAAAAGGGCCGTCATCGGTTTCCAGCCGTTGAAAAAAGATCGGTTCAATTTCATCCAGGACCATTTCCACGTACGTCTGGCCGGGAAAGCGCAGGAGCATGCAATCATTTTCCTCTTCAATGATATAGAGATCCCGTTTTCGCTCTTTTTTCCACAAAAGCAGCAAGTGTTTGACATTTCGGTGGATGAACACATATTGGTAAGGGGTTTGAAACCGTATGTACATGGGGATCGCCCTCCAAGATGTACTTTGCTTCATCATAACATGAGACAAAAAAAGAAACACGGACAAGTGCCGTGTTGATCTTTTTCCGTCTTTCTCAAGGATTGACGACCGTAATGTAACCAATCATCGGGCCGTGTGCGGCAGAGGTTAAATGGTTGTGGCAGATGAGTTCAAATGTCCCCGTGCGGTCGGGTTGAAATTCCACCGTGGTCACCTGCCCTTTTTTGACCGTCCCTTTCAAATGAAAGGCGGGAATGGAAAAGGGGTGTTCTTTGCCGTGGAATCCATGAATGTGAAGGCGAACGGATTCTCCTTTGTGCAGGACGATCGTTCCAGGGTCCCACCGGTAAGCCTCCGCTTTTTTGTCATTCATTTTCGCGTTGTATTCGACGGTAAACAGATGGATATCCCGGACAGGTGAAACGGTCGCCGTTGCCGCTTTATCCAGGGATGGCTCCTGTTTGAACCAGGGTATGGCGGGCAGGAGGGCGGCAACTCCGGCAAGTGCGATCACGATAAGACCGATCAGGAAATAAATCCATTGGCGTGAATGAGTCATCAGCCATTTCCTCCTGGGATTTTTTTATCATTATCCGCTTGAACTCCACATTTTATCCAAAATGGAAAAAAGGTCCGGTTCTCATTCCCCTGAAAGCGGGTATAATAATTACAGGAACAAATGTTCTGTTCGGGAGGGATGCACAATGGTGGACCTCATTTTAAAAAAGGCGTTTGAAGCGGGCAGAAATGTACAAATTATTTATGTGGACCAAAATGATGAGATCACGCAAAGATGGATTAAGATCTTTCAACTGGGGGAGGCAAAAATCGGGGCTTATTGCTATTTGCGAAAGGGTCCGCGTTTGTTTGACCGCTCCAATATTTTGGGGGCAGGGTAACCGTTTTTGCCGATTTGTCACCAAACGGGGGATCGGACCCCGTTTGAAAGGGGAAAAAAGAATGCTATACTTATAAATGTTGCAAAGTTGTGGATGCCGTTCATCCCATGGTGATGACGAATGGCCGTAAGGAGGGACTTGGTTTGAAATCACAGGTAGATCGTGCCAACAGTGAAAACAAGGAAAACGATTTTCTCGATGCAGTTAAAAGCACCATGGTCACCACAGCCATTTTTATGGGAATTTTTATCATTGCTACGGTGATTTCTCTCTTGAAGTAACGATGGTTTCTGTATGAGGGTTGCGAAAGCTGACCCTCATATTTTTTGGTGATCTCTCATGATTTGTGGTTTTTTATCAGCATGACGAGGTTGGCAATAAACCGCAGTCTGAGCTATACTTGCAAAAGAGCCAAACTGATGCCGTTTCTCTCTCGGGTTCGGATGAATCATGTAAATATTGCAATATTTCTCTTTGGAAGGGGATTCATCTGAAGCTGAAGCGGAGAATTACATAGTTGTCGGGAAGACGGTTTGGTTGCTGTATGGAGACCCAAGGATTGGAGGATCGGGAATGAACGTACATGAGTATCAAGGGAAACAAATCCTGAAGAAATACGGTGTAGTCGTTCCAAACGGACATGTCGCGTTTACACCGGATGAAGCAGTGCAAGCAGCCGAGCGTCTGGGCGGCAACCTTTGGGTTGTGAAAGCGCAGATTCATGCAGGCGGACGCGGGAAAGCCGGTGGTGTCAAACTGGCCCGCAGTCTGGAAGAAGTTCGTGAGCATGCTGCGGATCTTCTCGGCAAAGTGCTCGTGACCCACCAAACCGGTCCGGAAGGTAAAGAGGTCAAACGCCTCTTGATCGAAGAAGGTTTGCCGATTGAAAAAGAATACTATGTCGGCGTGGTGATCGACCGTTCCACGGGCCGCATTGTGATGATGGCTTCCGAAGAGGGAGGTACGGAGATTGAAGAAGTAGCGGCGAAAACGCCTGAAAAAATCTTCAAAGAAGTGATTGATCCGGCTGTCGGCATGATGCCGTTCCAGGCCCGCCGTCTCGCTTATAACATCAACATTCCGCAAGACAAAGTGAACCAGGCAGTTAAATTCATGCTCGGACTCTACTCCGCATTTGTGGATAACGATTGTGCCCTGGCTGAAATCAATCCGCTCATCACCACCACCGACGGACGGGTGATGGCCCTGGATGCCAAGTTAAACTTCGACTCCAACGCGCTGTTCCGCCACAAAGATATCCTGGAAATGCGCGATCTGGATGAAGAAGACCCGAAAGAAATCGAAGCTTCCAAATATGATCTCAACTATATCGCCTTGGACGGGAATATCGGCTGCATGGTAAACGGTGCAGGCCTGGCCATGGCTACCATGGACATCATCAAGCATTATAACGGGGAACCGGCCAACTTCCTTGATGTCGGCGGCGGCGCTACCACCGAAAAAGTGACCGAAGCTTTTAAAATCATCCTTTCCGACCAAAACGTGAAGGGGATTTTCGTCAATATCTTCGGCGGCATTATGAAATGCGATGTCATCGCCAACGGCATCGTCGAAGCGGCTAAGCAAGTGGAGCTGGATCGTCCGCTGGTCGTCCGTCTGGAAGGAACCAATGTGGAATTGGGCAAAAAGATCCTGAAAGAGTCCGGCCTGAAAATTGTGGCTGCAGACTCCATGGCTGACGGTGCGCAAAAAATCGTTGAATTGGTGAAGGAATCAGCGTAAGAAAGGTGGGTTTTCGGTGAGTATTTTTGTAAATAAAGATACGAAAGTGATCACGCAGGGGATCACCGGTGCGACCGGTCTTTTCCACACCAAACAAGCGATTGAATACGGAACGCAAATGGTTGCCGGCGTCACCCCCGGCAAGGGTGGCACGGAAGTCGAGGGCATCCCCGTTTTTGATACCGTACAAGCGGCAAAGGAAGCGACGGGTGCCAATGCTTCCGTTATCTATGTGCCGCCCGCTTTTGCTGCGGATGCCATCATGGAAGCCGTTGATGCGGAATTGGATCTCGTCGTCTGCATCACGGAAGGAATTCCCGTCCTTGACATGGTAAAAGTAAAGCGTTATATGGAAGGCAAGAAGACCCGCCTGATCGGACCGAACTGCCCGGGTGTCATCACCCCCGGTGAGTGCAAAATCGGTATTATGCCCGGTTATATCCACACTCCCGGCCATGTGGGCATTGTTTCCCGCAGCGGCACCTTAACTTATGAAGCAGTGCATCAGCTGACCACCCGCGGCATCGGCCAGTCTACCGCCGTCGGGATTGGCGGAGACCCGGTGAACGGAACCAACTTCATCGACTGCTTAAAAGCCTTCGAAGAAGACCCCGACACCAAAGCCGTCATCATGATCGGGGAAATCGGCGGAACTGCCGAAGAGGAAGCGGCCGAATGGATTCAGGCCAACATGACCAAACCGGTGGTCGGTTTCATCGGCGGTCAAACGGCTCCTCCCGGAAAACGGATGGGACACGCCGGCGCTATCATTTCCGGCGGCAAAGGTACGGCTGCGGAAAAAATTGCCGCCCTGGAAAGGTGTGGGGTCACGGTTGCTCCAACACCTGCAGTGATCGGGGAAACCCTGGTGCGGGTTTTGGAAGAAAAAGGTTTGCTCGAGCATTGCATCACCAGAAATTAACATCGAGAGCTACTTGGGGAACCTTCCAATCGGTTCCCTTTTTGTTTTGAAAGAGGTGAGCAAATGAACGAACAGGCGGGGCTGGTGGCCATTCATCAGCTATCCGGTGTCGGCTGGCATACGATCGACAAACTTTTTCAAGCCGGATGGTCTCCCGGACAAGAATTGACACCGTCCATCATCGACCGGCTCAAAAGTCAAAAGGTGCCAAAACAGACGGTCGAACGGATTCGCGAAAAATGGACGCCCCAATTTGTCAAGGAAGTAGCGGAAGAGCTTAAACACCGCCGGATTACCGCGATCACGGCGATGGATGATCGGTATCCCGCGCTGTTGAAAGAGATTGCCCAACCACCCTGGGTGTTGTATATCAAAGGAGATCCTGAGCTCCTTCATACGCCTGCTCTGGCGATGGTGGGGACACGAAAACCAACCCCTTACGGCTTGCGCGTGACACGAACTCTCACGGGGCAATTGACGGAAGCGGGATGGACAGTGGTCAGCGGCATGGCCAACGGGATCGATGGAGAATCCCACCGGAGTGTGTTAAAAGCAGGAGGGAAAACCGTTGCGGTACTAGGTTCCGGAGTAGATGTCATCTATCCGAAAAATCACCGTTCTCTCTATGCCGAAATCGTGGAAAAAGGTGCGGTCATCTCCGAAACTCCCCCCGGAACCCAGCCTCATCCGGGATTGTTTCCGCAGAGAAACCGGATCATCAGCGGATTATCTTATGGAACGATCGTGGTGGAAGCAGCGGAACGGTCGGGCTCGCTCATCACTGCTGATTTCAGCATGGAGCAGGGGAGAGAAGTATTTGCCGTACCAGGCCCCGTTACATCCGCACAGAGTCTGGGAACCCTGCGCCTGATTCAACAAGGGGCCAAGTGCGTGGTCGATGCTCAGGATATTTTTGAAGAGCTTTCTCATGTCTTGCCGGTGGTTCGGGAAGCTGCCGTGTCAGGACTCCAAACAGAACCGGAATTAACCGGCCGAGAACGTGAAATTCTCATACATATCCAGTCTGAACCGATACAAATCGATATTCTCCTGGAAAAAGTGTCCGGAAAAATGACCGTCGGGGAAGTGCATCAAACCTTATTGTCTCTGGAAATCAAACAGAAAATCGCCCAATTACCGGGAGCCCAGTATGTTCGAAAGTAACATGTTTGACGGCTCTGGCGTATGTATAATCGGATTCGAGGTCATCCTTGAGGAAAGAGAAAGGGATAAAGTTGCCGATCTGATTCTAAATCTGGTATTGTAACAAATACGAGTGTTAAAAAGACTCCATGATCATAATGAAGAAACGGTCGAAACATGTGGGACGGCTAAGCAATTATCGAGGGGAGGGCCTTAGGATGGCCGATTCGCTTGTGATTGTCGAATCGCCCGCCAAAGCCAAAACCATCAGTAAGTACTTGGGGAAGCAATATATCGTCAAAGCTTCGATGGGACACGTGCGGGATTTGCCAAAAAGCCAACTAGGCGTAAATGTTGAAGATGATTTTGCACCTAAATATATAACCGTCCGCGGCAAAGGGGACGTACTCAAACAATTGCGCGATGCCAAAAAGAAGGTAAAACGAGTCTATCTGGCCGCGGACCCTGACCGCGAAGGGGAAGCGATTGCCTGGCATCTGGCGCACAGCCTGGAGTTGTCTCTGGACGAAAAATGCCGCGTCGTTTTTAATGAGATTACGAAACAGGCAGTGAAAGACGCCTTCAAGCATCCGCGCAAGATCAATCTAAACCTGGTGAACGCCCAACAAGCCCGGCGGATTTTGGACCGGCTGGTGGGATACGGAATCAGCCCCCTGTTGTGGAAAAAGGTGAAAAAAGGATTAAGTGCGGGTCGTGTGCAATCCGTGGCCGTTAAATTGATCATCGACCGTGAGAAAGAGATCCGCCAATTTGTTCCCGAGGAATATTGGACGGTGACAGCCGTTCTCATTAGCGGTGAGGAGGCTTTTGAAGCTAAATTTTACGGTTACGGAAATAAGAAAACGGAATTAAAATCAAAAGAAGACGTCGATCAATTGCTTGACAGTATCAAAGGGAAACGCTTTATTGTGGAAGAGGTGAAAAAGAGCGAGCGCAAACGAAATCCGGCTCCGCCTTTTATCACCAGCACGCTGCAACAGGAAGCGGCGCGCAAGCTGAACTTCCGTGCGCAAAAGACGATGGCCGTTGCCCAACAACTGTATGAAGGGGTGGATATCGGCAAAGAAGGCACGGTTGGTTTGATTACCTATATGAGAACCGACTCGACGCGGGTTTCCAATACCGCTCAGGAGGAAGCGCGTTCCTATATCCAAAATACGTTCGGCACCGATTATGTCCCGGCCACACCGCGCATACCCAAAACAAAACCGGGAGCTCAGGATGCCCATGAAGCGATTCGACCGACTTCGGTGACGCGAACGCCCGCTCAGCTGAAAGAAGTTTTAACGCGGGATCAATATCGATTATATAAGCTGATCTGGGAGCGGTTTGTCGCTTCGCAGATGTCTCCGGCCGTCCTTGACGCCATATCTGCCGACATCCGAGTGGGTGAAGCGCTGTTCAGGGCTACGGGTTCCAAAGTGAAGTTTCCCGGATTCATGAAAGTGTATGTGGAGGGAAGCGATGACAATAAGAAGGAAGAGGAAACCTTCCTCCCGCCTCTTGAAAAGGGACAGCAGCTGAAACGCAAGTCGCTCGATCCCAAACAGCATTTCACCCAGCCGCCGCCTCGTTACACGGAAGCGCGTCTGGTGAAAGAGCTGGAGGAAAAGGGGATCGGCCGCCCCAGCACATATGCTCCCACCCTGGAAACCATTCAGAAGAGGGGCTATGTACTCTTGGAAGACAAACGCTTTGTCCCCTCCGAGCTGGGAGAGATCGTGTGCGAACTGATGGAAGAGTTTTTCCCGGAAATCATTAATGTGGAATTTACCGCCCATATGGAAGAGGATCTGGACTTGATCGAAGAAGGCAAAGCGGACTGGGTGGAGATTTTGGACCGCTTCTACGGCCCGTTTCAGGAGCGCTTGAACGTTGCCGAAAAAGAAATGGCCGAAGTGGAGATCGAAGATGAAGTATCCGATGAGATTTGTGAAAAATGCGCCAGCCCGATGGTTTATAAATATGGACGTTACGGGAAATTTCTGGCGTGTTCCGCCTTTCCGGAATGCCGGTTTACCAAAGCGATCCTCAAGTCGACGGGGGTTCCCTGCCCCAATTGTAAAATCGGCGAAATCGTAGAGCGGAAATCCAAGAAGAGACGCACTTTTTACGGATGCAGCCGATACCCGGAATGCGAGTTTGTGTCGTGGGATAAGCCCGTTCCCCGGCCCTGTCCGCGTTGCGGGAGCGTAATGGTGGAGAAAAAAGCGAAAAAAGAAACGGTGATTCGCTGTACCGCTTGTGATTATCAGGAAGAGAAAACGTAAGAGGAGGAGAAGAAGATGACCGTGATCGTCGTTGGGGCTGGCTTGGCCGGCAGTGAAGCCGCATGGCAAATCGCCGAGCGGGGGATTCCCGTCCGGTTGTATGAAATGCGGCCGGTGAAAATGACACCTGCCCATCGGGGCGGCCAGTTTGCCGAGCTGGTGTGCAGCAATTCCCTGCGGGCCAACTCCCTGACCAATGCGGTGGGCATCTTGAAGGAAGAGATGCGCCGCCTGAACTCCCTCATCATGAAGTGTGCCGATCAACATGCGGTTCCGGCGGGTGGAGCCTTGGCGGTGGATCGGGAGGCTTTTTCAGCGGAAATTACCGAGACGCTTCATCATCACCCGCTGGTTGAGATCATCAAGGAAGAAGTGACGGAGATCCCGGATGGACCTACCGTGATCGCCACCGGCCCGCTCACCTCCCAGGCACTTTCGGACAAGCTGAAGGAACTGACCGGCGAAGAGTATCTCTATTTTTACGATGCGGCGGCTCCGATTGTGGAGAAGGACAGCATCAATATGGACAAGGTGTTCGTCGCCTCCCGTTATGACAAAGGAGACGCGGCCTACCTCAACTGTCCGATGACGGAAGAGGAGTTCGACCGGTTCTATGAAGCGCTCATCTCCGCAGAAGTCGCCCCGCTCAAAGAATTTGAAAAAGAAATTTACTTCGAAGGATGCATGCCCATTGAAGTCATGGCCAAACGCGGGAAGAAGACGCTTCTGTTCGGGCCGCTGAAACCGGTGGGACTCACGGATCCGCGCACGGGAAAACGCCCTTACGCCGTTGTTCAGCTCCGCCAGGACAACAGCGCGGGAACGCTCTACAACATTGTCGGCTTTCAAACCCATCTGAAATGGGGACCGCAAAAAGAAGTGATCCGCATGATTCCGGGACTGGAAAATGCGGAAATCGTCCGTTACGGGGTCATGCACCGCAACACGTTTATCAATTCGCCGAAGCTGCTTAAACCGACCTATCAATTCCGCCAAAGGGATGATCTGTTCTTTGCCGGACAGATGACAGGGGTGGAAGGTTATGTCGAATCCGCAGCTGCGGGTCTGATTGCCGGGATTAACGCGGCAAGGCTGGTGCAAGGAAAAGAGCCGGCCGTTCCCCCGAAGTCCACAGCCATCGGAAGTTTGGCCCATTATATCACCACAGCGGATCCGGCTCATTTTCAGCCGATGAACGCAAACTTCGGATTGTTTGAAGAACTGCCGGAAAGAATTCGTTCCAAAAAAGAACGGGCCGAAAAGTATGCTGAACGTGCAATCGAAAACATTCAGAATTTTTTGCGGGAAGTGAGCAATTCTGCTTGCTAACCCCACTCCAGTGTGGTAGTATGACGGTGCAAGAATGAACGGTCCAGTTGGCACGAAGGAACAGCAGAGGCCAGGCGCTGCTGTTTCTTCATGAATGCACCGTGCTCAGGCAGGAGATGAACAGCCCGCAACAAATCGGGAAGAGCAGGATCTCGACGAGGAGGATGCAGATGGATAGCTTCCATGCAACCACAATTTTCGCCGTACGACATAACGGTTCGAGTGCAATTGCGGGGGACGGCCAGGTTACTTTTGGAAATCAGATGATTATGAAACATGGTGCCAAGAAAGTCCGCCGTTTATATAAAGGCAGAGTGTTGGCAGGATTTGCCGGTTCTGTCGCTGATGCGATCACTTTATTTGAAAAGTTTGAGGCCAAGTTGGAAGAGTATCACGGCAATCTGGCCCGGGCGGCGGTGGAACTTGCCAAGGAGTGGCGCGCAGACAAGATTTTGCGCCGTTTGGAAGCCATGTTAATCGTGATCGACAAAGAGCATCTTTTACTGATCTCCGGAAACGGGGAAGTGATCGAGCCGGATGATGACGTGCTCGCGATTGGTTCAGGCGGAAGTTACGCCTTGTCCGCCGGAAGAGCCTTGAAGCGGTACGCCCCGCATCTGTCGGCGAAAGAAATTGCACATGCGGCGCTTACCATTGCCAGCGAGGTTTGCGTATATACCAATAACCAGATCATCGTCGAGGAGGTATAATATGCGGGAGCTGAAGCCGCAGGAAAAATGGACACCCAGACGGATTGTCGCTGAGCTGGACAAGTACATCGTCGGACAGGATCAGGCCAAGCGGGCGGTTGCCATCGCTCTGAGAAACCGCTATCGCCGCAGCTTGCTGCCTCCTGAGCTGAGAGAGGAGATCGTTCCGAAAAATATTTTGATGATCGGTCCCACCGGAGTGGGAAAGACCGAAATTGCCCGCCGTTTGGCAAAATTGGTCGGCGCCCCGTTTATAAAACTGGAAGCGACTAAATTTACGGAAGTAGGATATGTGGGGCGCGATGTGGAATCGATGATTCGCGATCTGGTGGAAACAGGAATCCGGATGGTAAAGTCAGAAAAGCTCGAAAACGTAAAGAGCCAAGCCCGGGCCCTCGCGGATGAACGGATCGTTGAGATATTGGTTCCGGAAAAAAGGGCGGCCGTCGGATTTAAAAACCCTCTCGAACTCCTCTTTCAACAAAACACCCAGACAACCACCACCCCTCAGGATGTTCAGGAAAAAAAGAGAGTATCGGAAGAGCGGCGCCTCATGAAGGAAAAGCTCCTGCGCGGCGAGTTGGAAGACCGGATCATCGAGATTGAAGTGGAAGAGCAAATGCCTTCGATGTTCGACATGTTTGCCGGTACCGGGGCGGAGCAGATGGGCATGAATATGCAGGAGATGCTCGGTCAATTCTTGCCGAAGAAAACGAAAAAACGTCGTCTGCCGATCCGCGAGGCCCGGGAGGTGCTGATGCAGCAGGAAGGGCAGAAACTGATCGACATGGACCAAGTGATCCAGGAAGCTTTAGAACGCGTGGAACAATCCGGGATTATTTTTTTGGACGAGATTGACAAGATCGCCGGAAAAGACCGTCACGGGCCTGATGTTTCCCGTGAAGGCGTGCAAAGAGACATCCTTCCGATTGTGGAAGGCTCAACCGTCATGACTAAATACGGTCCGGTTAAAACAGATTACATTTTGTTCATCGCTGCAGGCGCTTTCCATGTGGCGAAACCCTCCGATCTGATCCCTGAACTGCAAGGGCGTTTCCCGATTCGCGTAGAACTGAACGATTTGACTGCGGATGACTTCGTGCGCATCTTGACGGAGCCGAAAAGCGCTTTGATCAAACAGTACACGGCTCTCTTGGAGACAGAAGGAATTCGGGTTACTTTTACGCCGGAAGCGATCCGGGAGATTGCCCGCTTGGCGGCACAGGTGAACAGCACGATGGAAAATATCGGCGCGCGGCGGCTGCATACCATCCTGGAACGCCTGCTCGAAGAGCTGTCCTTTGAAGCGCCGGAGATCGGCATGGGTGAAGTGACGATCACGCCTCAGTATGTCAAGGACCGCCTGTCCGACATTGTGGCTGATCGCGATTTGAGGGAATACATTTTGTAAGAGGAAGGAGCACACAGGGAATGAATCTGCTTTCCAAAGCAAGGAAAATTAACCGGCTGTTGCAGCGGACAGGCGGACAGGCTGTCAGTTTTATGGAGATGTCTGAAGTTCTCAGGGATATCATCGGAGCAAATATTTATGTGATCAGCCGCAAAGGAAAAATTCTCGGTTATGGAATTGCCCAGGAAATTGCCGGCGATGAGATGATCAATGCCGTTTTGCAGGAGCGAAGGATTCCCGAAGAATACAATCAGTGGTTGAAACAGATGAAAGAAACCTCCGCCAACATGGATGAAAACAGTGAATACAGCTTTACCAAACAGCTCGGGGGCATGTTTGAGCACCGCTATACCACCGTGGTTCCGATTATCGGCGGAGGAGATCGGCTGGGAACGCTCCTTTTGACCCGGTATAATGAGCAGTTTGTCGATGATGACCTGATTCTGGCTGAGTACGGGGCAACGGTTGTCGGGATGGAAATATTGCGGGAGAAGGCGGAACAAGCGGAAGAAGAAGCGCGCAGCAGGGCCGTGGTGCAGATGGCGATCGGTTCTCTGTCGTTCAGTGAATTGGAGGCGGTTGAACACATTTTTGAGGAGCTGGACGGCAAAGAGGGGTTGCTGGTCGCCAGCCGCGTGGCTGACCGGGCCGGCATTACCCGTTCGGTGATTGTCAATGCGCTCAGAAAACTGGAAAGCGCCGGGGTGATTGAATCGCGTTCCCTCGGCATGAAAGGGACCTACATTAAAATCTTGAATGACCGACTGTTGCCGGCTTTAGACAAGCTCCGCAACTCATAAACTTTTATAAAAGATAAATGCTTGCGCAGCTGCTTGCGAATATGGTATAGTCGTGAGTGGTGTAAACACACACGCTGAGGGAAGTGAGCAGACGGTGCCGCGGATGCCCGCGGTTTCTGGCTCTCGATGACCTTCGGCGGAGGAAAAAACCACAGGGAGGATTTACAGAAATGGCAGTCGTATCCATGAAGCAACTGTTGGAAGCCGGTGTTCATTTCGGACACCAAACCCGTCGCTGGAATCCGAAAATGAGCAAATACATTTTCACCGAGCGCAACGGGATCTACATTATCGACCTGCAAAAAACCGTAAAAATGATGGAGCAAGCGTACAACTTTGTACGTGACCTGGCAGCAGATGGCGGTACCATTCTCTTTGTCGGTACCAAAAAGCAGGCCCAAGAGGCAGTGAAAGAAGAAGCAATCCGCTCCGACATGTTCTATGTCAACCATCGTTGGCTGGGTGGAACGCTCACCAACTTCCAAACCATCCGCAAGCGCATCGAGCGTTTGCATGAGCTGGAACGCATGGCAGAAGACGGAACTTTTGATGTGCTTCCGAAAAAAGAAGTTGTGCTCTTGAAAAAAGAACATGCAAAACTGGAAAAATTCCTGGGCGGCATCAAAAACATGAAAAAATTGCCGGATGCGATCTTCATCATCGATCCCCGCAAAGAGCGCATCGCAGTGGCTGAGGCTCGCAAGCTGAATATCCCGATCATCTCCATCGTGGATACCAACTGTGATCCGGATGAGATCGATTATGTCATTCCCGGTAACGATGATGCCATCCGCGCTGTTCGTCTCTTCACCAGCAAAATTGCCGATGCGATTTTGGAAGGTAGACAAGGCGAGCAACAAAACAGCACTGCTTCTTAATAGAACCAAAAAAGGGTGGCACAGAAACGTCCGTTTCTTGCCCACCCCTTTTTAACGAATAAATGGACAATCCTATACTTTTTTAAGGAGGAACCCCTTCATGGCAATCACTGCTGCAATGGTTAAAGAACTGCGTGAAAAAACAGGCGCAGGTATGATGGATTGCAAAAAAGCTCTCACTGAGACGGGCGGAGACATGGAAAAAGCGATTGAATGGCTCCGTGAAAAAGGAATTGCCAACGCTGCGAAAAAAGCAGGCCGCATCGCAGCTGAGGGAGTTGTTGATTCTTACATACATGCCGGCGGTCGCATCGGTGTTCTGGTCGAAGTGAACTGCGAAACCGACTTTGTTGCGAAAACGGATGAATTTAAATCCTTCGTCAAAGACATTGCGATGCAAATTGCCGCGATGGCACCGAAATACGTACGCCGCGAAGAAGTTCCGGCTGAGGAAATCGAGAAAGAGCGCGAAATCTTGAGACAACAGGCGCTCGCGGAAGGAAAGCCGGAGAATATTGTGGACAAAATGGTAGAAGGACGTCTTTCCAAGCACTTCAAAGAAATCTGCTTGCTGGAGCAGCCATTTGTAAAAGATAGTGACAAAACCATTGATGAATTGGTCAAAGAACAAATTGCCAAGATCGGTGAAAACATCTCCATTCGCCGTTTTGTTCGTTACGAAATGGGTGAAGGGCTCGAAAAACGCGAAGACAACTTCGCTGAAGAAGTTATGGCCCAAGTCAAGAAAGGCTAACCCAAAACATATAGGGGAACACTCCTTACGTGTTCCCTTTTTTTGCAGGATTATTGTAGGAACGGAGGACGCTGATGAGTACTCCCAAATATAAGCGAGTCGTACTGAAGTTAAGCGGTGAAGCGCTGGCCGGTGACATCGGATACGGGATCGATGCCAATGTGATCGGCTCGCTTGCCAGGCAAATTAAAGAAGTAGTCGAGCTGGGTGTCGAAGTTGCAGTTGTGGTCGGGGGCGGAAATATTTGGCGCGGCATCTCCGGAACAGAGAAAGGGATCGACCGGGCAACGGCCGACTATATGGGCATGCTGGCCACGGTCATGAACTCGCTGGCCTTGCAGGATGCATTGGAAAGAACGGATGTCCCCACCCGGGTACAAACCTCGATTGAGATGAGACAGGTGGCCGAACCTTACATTCGGCGCAGGGCGATTCGTCATTTGGAAAAAGGGCGGGTGGTCATTTTCGCCGCTGGAAACGGAAACCCGTTCTTCTCCACGGATACGACCGCCGCTCTCCGCGCTGCCGAAATCGAGGCAGAAGTGATCCTGATGGCCAAAAACAATGTGGATGGCGTATACAGCGCTGATCCAAGTAAAGATCCGACGGCAACCAAATATGAAACCCTGACCTATCTGGAAATTCTCAATAAAGGTTTAGGTGTTATGGATTCAACCGCAACCTCTCTGTGTATGGATAATGATATCCCGCTGATTGTTTTTAATATTTCTGAAGAAGGAAATATCCGCCGCGTGGTCCTAGGGGAGCATATCGGAACACTTGTAAGGGGGAGCATGTAAATGGTGAATGAATTGAAAAACCGAGCCCAAGAGAAAATGGAAAAAGCCATTCAGGTATTGAAAAAAGATCTGCTCACATTAAGAGCGGGGAGAGCCAATCCGGCGATTCTGGACAAAGTGATGGTTGAATACTATGGAAGTGAAATGCCGGTCAACCAAATGGCCAATATTTCTACCCCGGATCCTCGGACCCTGCTCATTCAGCCTTGGGACAAGTCGGCATTGGGGGAAATCGAACGGGCCATCTTGAAGTCTGAACTGGGTCTCACACCGAACAACGACGGAAATGTCATCCGTATCAGCATTCCGCCGTTGACGGAACAGCGCCGGAGCGAGCTGGTGAAGGTGGCCCGAAAAATGGGTGAAGAAGCGAAAATCGCCATTCGCAACATTCGCCGTGATGCCAACGATGAGCTGAAAAAATTGGAGAAGAACGGTGAAATTCCCGAGGATATGTCCCGCCGTGGCCAGGATGAAATTCAAAAACTGACGGATCGCTTCATTAAAGAGGCAGATCAGGTGATTTCGGCGAAGGAAAAAGAAATCATGGAAATCTGAAGACACCCCGGGTGGAAAACCCCTTCAATTTTAGAGGGGGTTTTCTATCTACGCCTATTTCGAGCAAACCATTCATATGTTTATATGGAGAATGACTAGCATTTTTTCGGAGGAATGACCCATGATTGAATCCATTAAGCGGTTCGTTGGCGGTGAGAATAAGACCAGGCAAAACAAGGAAGAGCTGTTGGCGGCCATCAAACGGGCGCCTTTGCCGAAGCATGTAGCCATCATCACGGACGGAAATGGCCGTTGGGCGAAGAAACGCGGGCTTCCGAGGACAGCCGGGCATGCGGCAGGAATGAAAAGAGTACGGGAAACCATTCGCGCTGCCGATGAACTGGGGATCCAGGTGTTGACGTTTTATTCTTTTTCGACGGAGAACTGGAAGCGGCCCAAAGATGAAGTAGATTATTTGATGAAATTGCCTATTGAATTTTTAAAAACGGATTTGCAAGAGCTGATTGATCGCAACGTCAAAGTTCAAATGCTTGGCGAAAAGAGCCAAACCCCATCCCAGACTCAGATGGCTTTAACTGAATTTGAAGAAAAGACAAAGCATAATACCGGCCTTATCCTTAATTTTGCGATTAATTACGGATCGAGAGATGAAATTGTCCGTGCGGTACGGCAAATTATAGATGAAGTAAAAAAAGGAAATATTGATAAAGACGAGGTAAATGAAGAGGTGATCAGCCGGCATTTGCTCACCCGCGGATTGCCGGATCCGGATCTGGTGATACGCACAAGCGGAGAACTTCGCATAAGCAACTTCCTGTTGTGGCAACTGGCTTACAGCGAATTGTGGTTTACGGATACACTATGGCCGGATTTTACTCCAGAATTGTTCTATCAGGCAATTGAAGATTTTCAGCATCGTTCGCGTCGTTATGGAGCGGTGTGAAAAAGAGACAGGGGAATAGCCGATGAAACAGAGAATCATAACGGGGGTGTTGGGGGCCGCAGGCTTTCTTTTGCTGCTGATGTTAGGCGGCTGGTGGTTTTCGGGTCTGCTTTTCGTCTTGGCGGTGATTGCCTTTTTGGAATATGCCCAGATGAACCGCCATCATTGGAAACAGCCTCCTGTTCTGATCGGAATCGCTGTCATTTTGTATATCTTTGCCTTGGGACTCAGCAGGCAGCATGTGCTCCCTGATTCGTTTCTTCAGGATCCCGATCACATCGTCTGGGGACTTGTTCTGTCATCTGTTTGGATCGTCGTGAGCCGCAATCATTTTGATATTTTTCAAATGGCTTATTTGTTTGTGGGGGCCATGTACATAGGTTACGGATTTTCTTATATGATGCAGACCATTTGGAAACCTCACGGTTTAGCCTTTCTCCTCTTGGTGATCTTTGTTACCTGGGCGAATGATTCGGGTGCTTATTTCTTTGGAAAACGTTTGGGCAAAAGAAAGCTGTGGCCGGAGATCAGCCCCAATAAAACCGTCGAGGGGTCGGTGGCGGGAATCATTTTCGGAATGATCATGAGTGTGATCTGTTTTGCCTTTGCACCGGAGCTCGGAAGCATGGGAAAGGCCGTTTGGCTCGGAATCTTCATCTCAGTCGTCGGGCAATTGGGAGATCTCATCGAGTCAGCATGGAAGAGAACGACTGGCGTCAAAGATTCAGGGACCATGCTTCCCGGTCATGGCGGTATGCTGGACCGATTTGATAGTTTGCTCTTTACTTTCATCGTTCTACATTTAACCAATCTAGTCTGACGGGCAGGGGAGAAAAGTGGCAGAAAAGGTGATTATTCTCGGCTCTACCGGTTCGATCGGCAGGAGCACTTGTGAAGTGATCGCGCAGCATCCGGATGAATTTCAAGTGGTTGCGCTGGCCGCCGGTTCCAATGTTGAAGAAATGATTCGCCAGGTGAAACAGTTCAAACCCAAGCTGGTTTCGATGGCTACTCAGGAAGCTGCAGAGGCGGTGCAAAGGGAAGCGGGGACCAACGTGAAAGTTCTCTGGGGTGAAGAGGGGCTTCTGGAAGTTGCCACCCATCCGGAGGGGACCTTTGTGATGTCTGCCTTGGTAGGAAGCCGCGGTCTTCCCCCCACGCTGGCCGCCATCCGTGCCGGCAAAAAAATCGGCCTGGCCAATAAAGAAACGCTGGTCACAGCCGGACATATCGTCACACAAGCAGCACAAGAAGCGAATGTTCCCGTGATTCCCGTCGACAGCGAACACTCGGCGATCTTTCAATGCTTAAACGGAGAAAGAAGGCAGGATGTGCGCCGGATCATCCTGACAGCTTCCGGAGGGGCTTTCCGCGATTGGTCACGGGATCAGCTTCGGGAAGCAACCGTAGAAAAAGCTCTTCAGCACCCCAACTGGTCCATGGGAGCCAAAGTAACGATCGATTCGGCAACACTGATGAATAAAGGGCTGGAAGTGATCGAAGCTCATTGGCTGTTTCAGCTCCCTTATGAACAAATCGATGTGATCATTCACCCCCAGAGCATCATCCATTCGATGGTAGAGTTTGTGGATGGAGCAGTGATGGCCCAGTTGGGAACACCGGATATGAAAGTGCCCATTCAGTATTCCTTGACCTTCCCGAAACGCCTTCCTCTCCGTACACCGGCGCTGGATCTGATCGCGCTTTCCCGGCTGGACTTTCGCGCCCCGGATTTGCAGCGTTTTCCTTGCTTGAAAATGGCGTACGAAGCGGGACGGTCGGGAGGAACGATGCCAACCGTTTTAAATGCCGCCAACGAAGTGGCCGTCGAGTGTTTCCTCAAGGGGAAATTGTCATTTCTCTCCATAGAAGAAATCGTGGAGCGGGCGCTCAGCACGCACAACCCCGTCCAAAATCCGACGCTGGAAGAGATTGAGGAGGCGGATCAGTGGGCCAGAAAGTTCGCTCAAGACTGTGCTGAGAGTATGGCAAGTATGACCTGAAGTCCGAGTGGTAAAGCTGTTGACTAACCAAGGTGGTGAAGATTCTTATGCAGACAGTCCTGGTTTTTATATTGGTACTCAGTCTGTTGGTGTTTATTCATGAACTTGGCCATTTCTTGTTTGCAAAACGCGCCGGGATTCTGGTGCGCGAATTTGCCATTGGCTTTGGCCCGAAGATTTATTCCAGAATCCACGGTGAGACGATGTATTCGATTCGGGCTTTACCACTTGGCGGATTTGTACGGATGGCCGGTGAAGATGCGGAAGTTGTGGAAATCAAAACGGGGTCGTTTGTTTATGCCACCCAGAACGACAAGGGACAAATTGACCATTTATATTTCAAGGAGCCTGTCCACCTGCAAAAAAAACTGACAGCAGGCAGAGTGCTGGAGGCTGATCTGGAAGATAAACTGTATTTGATCCTCGAGGACGATAATGGAGTAGAGACCAAATATCCTCTGGACCCAAAAGCCTTCATTCATTTCAGTGAAAAAAATGTGGTTCAAATTGCTCCGAAAGACCGCCAGTTTGGATCGAAAACAGTTGGACAAAAGGCGATGGCCATTTTTGCCGGACCTCTCTTTAACATCATCCTCACCATTATTCTGTTTATGGTGTACACGTTGATGGTCGGTGTGCAAGACCGGCTGCCGGTTGAGGAAGTATTGCCAGGCAAGCCGGCGGCTGCTGCCGGGATCCAAAAAGGGGATCTCATCACGGCGGTGAACGGTGAAGAGGTGCGCACCATGGACGCCCTTCGCTATAAACTGATGGAATCCAAAGGACAACCGGTTACGATTACCGTTCAAAGAGCAGGCGAGACCCTGCACATGACGATGACACCCGAAAAAGTGGGTGAAACCTACCAGATTGGTGCCAAATTCAGCGTGGCTAAAATGATGCGAAAGGCAACGGTTACCGAAGCCATTGCTGACGGATTCAAGAAAACCTATGAATGGTCTGCCATCATCTTGGACGGCTTCGCCAAGCTGGTGACCGGTCAACTGTCGATTAAGAGCCTGGGCGGCCCTGTACAGATGGGAGACATTACCGGCAAAGCGGCCGAAGCCGGCATTGCGCCGCTCATCAAGTGGACAGCCCTCTTGAGTTTAAACTTGGGAATCTTTAACCTGCTCCCCATCCCGGCCCTGGATGGCAGCCGTCTCGTGTTTATCGGTCTGGAAGCGGTAAGGGGCAGGCCGATCAACCCGAACAAAGAAAGCTTGGTCCACTTTGTCGGTTTTGCCCTCCTCATGATGTTGATGCTGGTCGTTACGTTCAACGACATTAAAAAGATCTTCTTTACCTGATGGCTTTGGGAACAAACCCAGTCAACCCGCTTCATCGGTTGGAGCTGGGTTTGTTTTGTCCCAAGCGGCGTCCGGAATGGGTCGGCAACGGGCTGAAGCAGGCGGCCAATCCACCTTGGATGGAAATATTTGTCTATTCGGCGGTTGGGTTTGCTTCAACCATCCGGCTTTCTTTTTTTCGCTTCTATCAGTAATATAGTTTTTAGTTATGATTCACTGGAAACGAGGGGATGAACATGCGACAAAAAAATGCGCTGATACCCACGCTGCGCAACGTTGGAGAAGCGGAGATGATCAGCCACCAACTCCTGCTTCGCGGGGGATTTATCCGACAATTGGCAGCCGGGATTTATACGTATTTGCCTCTGGGCTACCGGGTCCTACATAAAGTTGAAAATATTGTTCGCGAAGAAATGGACCGGATCGGGGCGCAAGAACTGTTGCTGCCTGCCCTGCATCCGGCGGAACTTTGGCAGGAAAGCGGCCGCTTTACGAACTACGGACCGGAACTGGTAAAGCTGAAAGACCGGCATGACCGCGATTTCGTCATGGGGCCGACGCACGAAGAAGTGATTACCGACCTTCTGCGCGGCGAAATCAATACATACAAAAAACTGCCGATGTCCCTCTACCAGATTCAAACCAAGTTTCGGGATGAAAAAAGACCCCGTTCCGGTCTCCTCCGCGGCCGTGAATTTGTGATGAAAGACGCCTATTCTTTCCACGCGGACCGGGAATCCTTGGATGAAACCTATCAGGATATGTATCAAGCCTATACCAACATTTTCACTCGCTTAGGACTCGATTTCCGTGCGGTAGAGGCGGACGCCGGAGCGATTGGCGGAAAAGGCACGCACGAATTCATGGTCCTTTCGGATGCCGGGGAAGATTCGATCGCGATGTGCGAAGCGTGCGATTATGCGGCCAATATCGAAATGGCTGAAGTGACCGGGCCGGAAGAAGCGGCAGACAAAACACCGGTCGCAGCGATGGAAAAAGTATCAACCCCCGGCAAAGGTTCCATCGGGGAGGTCGCCGAATATCTGAACCTGCCGGCTGAACAGTTGGTCAAAAGCATTCTGTTTGTCGCTGACGGCGTGCCTGTTCTGGTTTTGGTGCGCGGTGATCATGAAGTCAATGATGTGAAAGTGAAAAACTTGCTGGATGCAAGCGTTTGTGAACTGGCGGACGAAGAAACGGTGCGCCGGATCACCGGGGCGCCTGCCGGATTCGTCGGGCCGGTCAGATTGAAGGAGAAAGTGAAAATCATTGCTGACCAAGCGGTTATGCAGCTCAATGAGATGGTCGTTGGAGCGAATGAAGCGGATGTCCACCTGATCCATGTCCAAGCGGGCCGTGACTTCGAGGTGGATCAAGTGGCTGACCTGCGGAACATTCAAGCAGGAGACGCTTGTCCTCGTTGCGGGGCCACGATTTATTTCAAGCGCGGCATTGAAGTCGGGCATGTGTTTAAGTTGGGAACCCGTTACAGCGAGGCGATGAACGCCAGATTCCTCGACCCGAACGGCAAAGAACAGCCCTTCATCATGGGTTGCTACGGAATCGGAATTTCCCGGGCCGTTGCCGCGATCGTGGAACAGCATCACGATGAAAACGGAATCATTTGGCCGGTGGCAGTAGCGCCGTTTTCCGTCCACCTGATCACCGTAAACACGAAGAACGAAGATCAGGCACGGATGGCGGAATGGTTGTATGAAGAGCTGAAAAAAGCGGGCATTGAAGTATTGTTTGACGACCGTGCCGAGCGTGCCGGCGTGAAGTTTAAGGACGCAGACCTTTTGGGAATGCCGGTTCGAATCGTCGTCGGAGCCAAAGCCGGCGAAGGACTGGTGGAAATCAAACTGCGCCGCACGGGAGAGAGTAAAGAGCTCAGTCCGCAAGATGTATTAAAAGAGCTGCCGGAGTGGTTGAAGCGGGCAGACTCCAAATAGAGGCAAATGGAGAAGACCTGGGTTAATTAAAACCCAGGTTTTTTTTGTAAAACGAACTTATTAACGAAAATTTTCAGATAATTCCGTGAAGGGATTTGGAACCAATGGTGCATTGGCACTATATAATAATATGTAATTCCCATAGACAGTTGATCGCTGCCAGAGCCACAGTTGAATGGCATCCAAAAGGAGGTGGTTCAGTGAATAATCAAAAAATTTTGTTCGTCACCTGTGTGAATGATGAAGCATTATACCGGCGGTGCCTCAAGCATATAACAAATCTAATTATACCTAAAGATTTTTCGGTTGAATTTTTAGCCATACGCGGCGCGAAAAGCATCACACAAGCGTATAATTCTGCCTTGTCGAATGATGCCAAATACAAAATTTATTTGCACCAGGATACATTCATTTTAAATCGCCATTTCCTTTTAAATATGTTGGAGTTGTTTCAATCCAACCCACAGCTGGGCCTTCTGGGCATGGTTGGATGCAAAAAACTTCCTCCCAATGGAACCTGGTGGGACGGGAAGGATTTAGTCGGAAAAGTGATTGCCTACCCTGAACAAACGTTTACAGTGCTTCGGTTTAAAGAAATAGATACTCCTTTTGAAGAGGTTGAAGCCGTCGATGGGCTGATCATGGCTACCCAATACGATATCCCATGGAGGGAAGAATTAGACGGATTCCACTTTTATGATGCCTCCCAATCCGTTGAATTTACCAGGAGAGGTTATCTGGTGGGCGTTCCCAGACAAGTGGAACCTTGGTGCTTACATTACCATCGTTATACCCGGTTCTTTGATCCGGAATATTTTCGATTGCAGTATATCTTTTTGAAATCTTGCTGGGGGAAGTTATAAAGGGGGAAATGGGCATGTATCGCTTTTGGGATGAAGTGATTAAATTATTATTTATCGATTTGAAGCCGAAGAAAATTGTGGAAATCGGTGCCGCAACCGGAGAGAATACAAGGCGGATTCTGGATTATTGCCAGCTATTTAATTCACATTTGACAGTGATCGACCCTGAACCGCAGTTTGATGTTGAAAAATGGAGCGAGGCGTATCCCAACAATCTGAAAATCATCAAAGATTTTAGTTTACGTGTGTTGCCACAGCTTGAAGACTATGACATCGTGCTGATCGATGGCGATCACAATTGGTATACCGTTTACAACGAGTTGAAGCAAATCGAAAAAATGGCCGTCAAGAAAGGCAAATTTCCCGTCGTTTGCCTGCACGACACAGAATGGCCGTTTGGCAGACGTGACATGTATTATTTCCCCGAAACCATTCCGGAAGAGTTTCGCCATCCCTATGCGAAAAAGGGGATTCAACCCGGAAAGTCCGAATTGGTTGATGAAGGGGGATACTTTGAGACACTGAATAATGCCCTTTACGAAAATGGTGCGAGAAACGGTGTGTTGACAGCCATTGAGGACTTTTTGAATGAGACGGAATTGTCAGTGAACTTTTTCCGTATCTATTCCAACCACGGACTGGGTATTCTGATTCCCAACCAAGAGGAGATGATCAAAACCGTCCAATTTATCTTGACATCCGCCTCCTCATCATTATCGGTCAATCAATATCCTTTAGCCGTTTTATCGTACTTGGTAACTCCGGAAAATACACCGGGAGTGAGCCAATACCCGCTTTGAAAAAGGCAATGAACGCAAAGAAAGAAATATCCAGGATGAGGAGAGTTGGTACATGAGACAACTGATAAAGGAATTTGTAAAAATATGTTCGCAAGACTTGCCCATATCTACCCCGATCTACGAGTTCGGATCGCTGCAGGTACCCGGTCAGGAAGGTTTTGGTGATCTGAGGCCGTATTTTTTGGGGATGGAGTATGTAGGTTGTGATTTAAGGCCCGGGACAGGTGTAGATCGGATTTTGGATTTGCACCAGATCGATTTGCCTTCAGAATCGGTTGGCACCGTTTTGTCCATGGATACATTGGAGCATGTGGAATATCCCCGCAAAGCGATGGATGAGATTTATCGGATACTTAAGCCAAACGGAGTTGCCATCGTCAGTTCGGTCATGAATTTTTTGATCCATGATTATCCTTGTGATTATTGGCGTTTTACCCCCCAGGGCTTTGAAAGTTTGCTTAAAAAGTTCGATACAGTCATTGTCGAACATGCCGGGGATCCATCTTTCCCCCATACGGTTGTGGGTGTCGGCATAAAAGGGAGAGTGGATGAAAACCGGTTGGACTGTTTTAAGTCTAAACTCGCATTGTGGAAAGAAAGACAATGGCCTCAGTATGGATAAAAATCAGCCTGTTTCTTCCGGATGTTTAAGTGTGGAGATGGTTCCCTGAGTTTTTTCAATGAATATCTGCAAGTGCCACGGCAGGATTATGCGGCGGACCGGGGGATTTATTAACGTAACACGTGTGCGACTCCGAGGGGAACAGCATGTACAAACTTCTGATCGTGGAAGATGAGAACAAGACAAGAGCGGCTTTGAAGCAATATGTACCGTGGCAGAAATGGAAGATCGGACGCATCTACGAAGCGGCGAATGGCCGTCAGGCACTGGATCTGGCAAGAAACTTCGAGCCGGATCTGGTAGTCACGGACATCCGTATGCCCGAGATGGACGGGATCGAGCTGGCCCGCCGTCTGCAGGAGGAAATGCCGGATACGGGCGTGATCATGCTCAGCGCCTATTCGGATCTTGCCTAAAGGGCACAAGTGGAACATCGAAGCCAAGATGTATGCTCTGCTGAGAGAAGCGGAATCCGTCGGGGCAAAGATTTTCTTCAACACGATTCTGTTCGGAGCCTTTATGGACAACGAGACGGTGAAGGGGGCCGTAGCCGCTCCCCGGTGGGGACCATTTGCTTTCTTGTCCGACGTGCTTCTCGATGCCACCGGTGATGGTGATGCCGCAGCGTTTGCCGGGGCCAACTATGTCTACGGGTCGGAGAGGGACCATACAGTGATGTGGTACTCCCTTGCACAGTTCGAAAAGCCGGGACGGACGAGAAATAATTTCACCAGCATGGTGGACGTTTCCAACATCGAAGATTATACCCGTGCCATTCTTGCCGGAAGGCGGCGGGGGGGCGTTCTGCACGATCATGGGGTATACGTTGCCACCAGGGAAAGCCGGCATATGGTCGGGGATGTCATCATGACATTAGCCGATCAGATGCTTCATCCGGCTCTGGCCGGACGTGGTCAACATTCATTTCAGCAACCACGATGTCAAAGGGGTCAGCGCGGCGGATTGGGTGAATATGGGCTGCATTCCCCCCAATCTGCTGATCGAAATTCCTTACCGCATGCTGCTGCCGAAAGGGCTGGACGGTATATTGGTGATCGGGAAAGCTATATCTGCCACGCACGATGCACTCCCGGCCATCCGCATGCAAGCCGACCTGGAGAATCTCGGGCGGGGCAGCGGCGATCGCCGCCGTCCAGTCAATCAGGGAAGGAGTCGCTCCCCGGTATGTCAACATGGCGAAGCTGCAGCGAAGACTGGTGGAAGAAGGGCTGTTGCCCGAGGAAGTCCTGACCCGCCGGTTGGAGCCGGTCGTTTATGATGACCGTGACTTGGAACGATTGGTAGACGCCCTCACCGGCGATCACCCGTTTTATCATTATTCCAATATGCGGATGAACGAGATTTTTACCGGGAGGATTCCGATCGTGGAGATCTGTTCGGTGGGTCCCCGAGTGATTCCCGTGCTGACAAGGGAGATGCATCGGGCGTCAGGACAACGCAAGGTCCAGCTCGCCCAGACGCTGGCGATGCTGGGCTCCCGTGAAGCAGTTCCTGTGTTGGCGGCAGAAATCGAGCGGCTGCTGGACGAAGATGGGGACCTGCCTTTCAGAAGGGAGGACTTCATGTATGTGCAGCTTCCTCCCGATTACGGCGCGATGCCGGATGTTGCTTATTTGCTGTATTCGCTTGGAATGACCGCAGATGAGCGAAGTGTACCGGTATGGGAGAAGATCGTGAAACGGCTCAGGCCGACCGAGGAGGATTTCAGGCATAAGCTGAAAGGAACATTTTTACTATGTGCACGCGGTATGCTCGGGTGCGGAACGGCTTGGCAGTCCGAAAGCAGTCCCACTGCTCCATCAACTGCACAGTTATCCGCCGCTCCACGGTCTGGTCTGTACGAGCAGGTTTCAACCTGATTACTTCGAGGAACGTCGCTCGATGCTGGAGCTCGCGATTGCCCGCGCCCTCGCCCGCTGCGGCAGCGCCAGAGGATATGCCGTGCTGATCGAATACCTCCATGATGTCCGGTCGCTTCTTGTGGAACATGCGCATGAGGAATTACGCGCGATAACCGGAACGGATTTCGGAAAAGATGCGGCTAGATGGACTGAATGGCTTCGTTCCGCTGAAACGTCATTGGCTCCCCGTCCGCTGAGAACGAAGTTGGATAGGGTGGCGAACAGTGAATCCCTGATGCGGTTGAGTGTCACATCCGCTCCCGGATCGGGTTAAACGATCGGGGGTTCCGGACAGGAGGGGGATGATGCTTAGGAGCAGGCCGAGCGAAAGTACATTTGTCTAAGAAAGATAGAGAGCGGACCGGAAACTGTGGGGTTTCCGGTCCGTCTGTATACCAGGAAGATAATAGCGGACCGGGTGAGAGAACAGGGAACCGGGAAGACAGAGGGAAACAAGATGGCTTGGCTTCGGGATAATCCGGCTGAACCGATTTTCCATCAAATGACAGTAATAAATGTTTCCACACCAAGACTTTCTTGATCCTTGCACAAATCCTCGCCATGAATTCGGCCGGCTTTTAGGATTAGCTGCTCATGGATGGCAGACGCTTCAACAACCTTTGAATCGAGCGGTTGGATTCTTTCAAAACGAGATCTTCATCGATCGTTTTCATCACGCGGTTCTCCATTACGATCTTTCCGTTGATGATCGTGGTTTCTACGTCGGACTTGGATGCTGAATAGACAATCCGCGAAATCGGGTCAACTTCTGAAGAGGGATAGGCGTGGAATTTGTTCAGGTTGAGAATGACTAAGTCCGCTTTTTTGCCCACTTCAATACTGCCGATCTGATCTTCCATTCCCACTGCTCTGGCTCCCCCGATGGTGGCCATTTCCAAAACTTTTTTGGCCTTCATCGCTGTAGGCCCATAAGCGGGCTTATGGAGGATTGCTGCCAATCTCATTTCATGAAACATATCCAACTGATTGTTACAGGGAGCCCCATCAGCCCCCAAGCTTACAAAAATGTCTCTGTCCAGCAGATCCGGTACATCAGCAATCCCTGAAGCCAATTTCAGGTTGGAACCGGGACAGTGGGTGACTTTGACCTTTCTTTTTTTGATAATCTGCTTTTCTTCTTCATTCAGCCAAACACAATGAGCCAGAATCAATCTTTCATTTGCCAAACCAATATGATCCAGGTAGACCACGTTTCGCATTCCGCGTTCCGCTTCCACTAAGTCGATTTCAGCACGGTTCTCAGATGCGTGGGTATGCACCTTTACGTTATAGGATGAGGACAGGTCGCGCACCTTCACAAGCAATTCTTCGGTACAGGAAACAACGAACCTCGGGCAAAAAGCATACTCGATCCGCCCGTCATCATAATTGTGCCATCTCTCCAACAAGTCAACGCTTTGCTGAATGGAATCTTCCGTTTTTTCTTGCAATAATTTCGGTACTTCTGCTCCTTTATCCATCATCACTTTTCCGGAAACAGCCCGAATACCGCTCTTGGCCAGGGATTGAAAAGCGGCATCCGTGTGATGCACCGTTTCCATATCGACAATGCAAGTAGTGCCGCTCTGAATCAGTTCTCCAATCCCCAGCATGGCGGAATAATAGAGCGATTCCTCATCATGTGCCGCTTCCAGCGGCCAAATCCGTTTTTTGAGCCAATCCAAGAGTTCCAAATCATCCGCTTGCCCTCGAAATAATGTTTGACAGAGATGGATGTGTGTCTGGATGAAACCGGGAATAACCGTTCGCCGACGGGCGTCAATCACCTTGTCAGCCTTTTTCGGGTTGATACTGGCTGCTATTTCTGTAATCGTATCGTTTTCGATCAGGATGTCGCCGCTTAAAATCGAGTTATTTGGGTCCATGGTAATCATTTGTGCATGTTTAATCAGAAGATTGGGCACTCTCTTTCACTCCTTATGGATCAATGGCCATTTATATCTTTGCGAGCGAGAAAACCCCTGGCTTCAGCTATGGGGATGAGAGCGAGCGTCAGGCGAGGGAGGGATGGATTTCCCCTCTCCCAAGCC
>NZ_FOCQ01000027.1 GCF_900110165.1 Lihuaxuella thermophila | reverse complement strand
AGGCTGTTACTCTCTATGGCGGGCCTTTCCAGGACCACTTCGCCTATCCCTTCCCTTTGTCACTCCATGTGAGACGCCCTACAACCCCGGCAGGCAATGCCTGCCGGTTTGGGCTGTTCCCGTTTCGCTCGCCGCTACTCAGGGAATCGCGTTTGCTTTCTCTTCCTCAGGGTACTAAGATGTTTCAGTTCCCCTGGTGTGCCTCCGTCCGCCCTATGGATTCAGGCGGCGGTACCAGCTCTTCCAGCTGGTGGGTTGCCCCATTCGGAAATCCCCGGATCAACGCTCGCTTACAGCTCCCCGAGGCATATCGGTGTTCGCCCCGTCCTTCATCGGCTCCTGGCGCCAAGGCATCCCCCGTGTGCCCTTAGTAGCTTAACCTGCATGTTGCTCGGTTCTTCTCCGGTGAATGCAACTTGACGAACTTGACCAAGTTTGTCAATTGTCAATTGCTTTATTCCATATCTAATTTTCAAGGTGCGCTTGTTTTCATCAGTTTCACCGCTCAATCGCGGCGACAATCAATAATATATCACGGTTACATCATCAATGCAACCCCCTTTTTTTAGATTTTCTATTGTTATTGATTGGAAATAAAACAAGACTGCCGACCGTACAGCGGCAGTCTTGAAGCCATCCGTCTCCAAAAAATTGATCAAAGCAACAAATAGGCAATGGGAGTGACCAGAATCAAGGTAAAGATCGTACGTTCAAACCAGATGATGATCAACTCCCAGATGGAGAGGGGGATCTCCGTAGACAAAATGCAAGGAATGGAAGCCGAGAAAAACAGGATGGCCGAAACAGAGACCACGGCAATGATAAACTTGGTGACCAAAGGTGCCTCTGCCACAATGAGCGCCGGCAAAAACATCTCGGCGATTTCGATCGCTGAAGCTTTTGCCGCGAGCAGGGGCTCCGGAATCTGCAGCATCCATGTGACGGGGTAAAACAGATATCCCAACCAGTCAAAAACGGGGGTAAATTTGGCCAAGACCAAGCCGATCAGGCCGACAGACATGATGGAAGGCAAAATCGCGATCGTCATGGCAAATCCGTCTTTTAGATTGCTCCAAACATTTTGGATCAGGGATGGAGCGTGCTCGGCTGCCTGCATCGCTTCCTTCCATGAATTTTTTAAGTAGTTTCCCTTATATTCCGGTTCGGGTTCACCCGTTCCCGTGATGTACACGTCGCTCTTTTTGGAAATGGGCCAGATGCGGGCAGTGATGGCCGTTACCAGAAATGTGACGGCCATCGTGACCCAGAAGTACAAATTCCAGTATTCCATGATCCCGAGCGTTTTCGCCACAATGATCATAAAGGTAGCTGAAACGGTCGAAAATCCGGTCGCGATGATGGTCGCTTCTTTAATGGTATATTTTCCTTCTTTAAACAATCGGTTGGTGATGAGAAGAGCGAGCGAATAGCTGCCGACAAAAGAAGCGACAGCGTCGATTGCCGAGCGCCCCGGGGTTTTCCATACCGACCGCATGATCGGGCGCACCCAGACACCGATGAATTCCAGCAATCCGTAACTGACCAGGAGAGCCAAAAAGACCGAACCGACCGGGACAAGCAATCCGACGGGGATCACCAGTTTTTCAAATAGAAAGATACCCATATCGGGGGCAAACAGCCAATCAGGTCCGATCCGGAGCCAAATCATCACACCCACAACAAAACCGGCAATTTTAAGAACGGAGAATATGATGTCGACGCTGCTTTTTTTCCATGCCCCTTTTACAAACGGGTAAATCGCGCCCAGCAACATGACAAGAAGGACATAGACAGGAACGGCGGACGGAGCAACGTCGCGAACCAGGGTAACCAAGTGATCCAGGGGTATGGAGGATTTTCCTTTGAAAGTAACGGGGACAAAAAACATGAAGATACCGATCAGACTGTAAATAAAAAACTTGGCGATGTTGGCCGGAGTCGTTGTTTTAGGTTCCAGCTGCACGGCTGTTTCGGGTCTGGTCATCCAAAACTCCCCCTTTCAAACGGTTCAGCTTTTTCTTTTGGCAAATCCGGTCAAGAACGAAAGCATGACATGGACACCCGCTTTGACGGTAGCCTGGGCGACATCTTTTACAGGATCGAGGCAAACGATATCCATTGCCCGGACCCGGGGGCAACTTCCCGCTATTTGTACCGCCTCAAACAGTTCATCGCTCCGCATTCCCCCGGGAGTGGAAGCAGGAGCACCCGGTCCTACGCTGATATCCAACACATCCATATCCACGGTCAGATAAATGGTGTCCACTTTGTCCGCCAATTGTTGAAGAGCTTCCTCAACCGTCCGGGCGACTCCTCGTTTGCGCGCCTCTTTTAATGTGATATAGTTGACACCCGAACGGTGGGCATACTCCTTGAGCGATTTGGCATTGAAAAATCCATGCAGACCGATATTGAAAACATCTTCTCCTTTCACGGTTCCGCTTTCAATCAAATTGCGAATCGGTGTGCCGTTACTGGGGCCGTTGTCCTCCAGGCTGCGCAAATCGAAATGAGTATCCAACTGGAGAATACCGATCCTCTCCTCAGGGTGGGCTGCTTTCCATCCTTTCACAAGCATCGCCGTAATGGAATGGTCCCCGCCAATCATAAGAGGAAAGGTATTGGGATGATGAGTCCGCATCGCCACCATCGCTTCCCTGATATTGCGGTGGCAGACAGAGATATCCGTGACATGCTGTCTCACATCTCCCAGATCGATCACTTTGAGCACAGTCAGATCTACATCTTCTTCCAGGTTGTAAGTGGTAAAGTACTTCCAGGCCCTCCGGATGGCATCCGGGTTTTCGCTGGCCGCCGAGGCACTGATGGAGGAACGGGAAAGCGGAACTCCCAAAATGGTCACATCCACCTGTGACCAGTCCGGAGGCACCACCGATGTCACATCAAGGGTTTCAATCCATTCATGAACCTTTGGCTCATTGACCTCCCTCTGATCCCAGCGAAAGGGAGGAGGCACAAGCAATGGGTACGGATAATTATGCGACGAATTCATTTCTTTGCCCATTTTGGATCACCACTCTTCCGTTTTTGATGACTGTATCGACATGATTCACGCCATAATAATAGGAAAGGCTCATATAATTGGGGACGTCAAAGATGACCAGATCCGCCTTTTTGCCCTCCTCGATGCTTCCGATTTCATGGCCCCGGCAAATGGCATGCGCTGCATTGATCGTGACGGAAGTCAACACTTCCGCAGGGGTCATACCCATCTTCAGACAACCCAGGTTCATGATGAACGGAAGCGACACAGTGGGAGAAGAGCCGGGATTGCAGTCGGTCGACAAAGCCACGGGCAACCCTGCATCGATCATTTTCCGGCCTGAGGCCATCTCTGCCATGAGGAAAAAGGCGGTTCCCGGCAGGAGAACAGCGACCACTCCTTTTTCGGCCATCGCCTGAATCCCTTCCTCCGATGCACGCAGAAGATGATCGGCGGAAACACATCCAATCGCGGCAGCCAGTTCCGCTCCCCCGTAAGGTTCGATCTCATCGGCGTGAATTTTCGGCTTCAGCCCGTACTTGAGCCCCGCCTCGAGAATTCTTTTCGACTGCTCGGGTGTGAAGACCCCCCGTTCACAAAATACATCGTTAAATTCCGCCAAACCGCGGCGAGCCACTTCCGGGATCATCTCATCAATGACCAGCCGGACATAAGTTTCCGGATCTTGTTTGAAGGAAACGGGAACGGCGTGAGCGCCCATAAAAGTGGAGACCACATCCACCTCGTGTGTCTCATTTAATTCACGGGCTACTTCCAACTGTTTCATTTCATGCTCAAGCGTCAAACCGTAACCGCTTTTCGCCTCCACTGTCGTAACTCCATGATGCAAAAACCGGTCGAGGCGGCGCTTGCTTTCCTCATATAACTGGCGGTGATCCGCTTTTTGAGTGGCGGAAGTAGTGGCATGAATCCCCCCGCCCGCGTTCATGATCTCCATATAGGTAGCCCCTTGCAGGCGCATTTCAAATTCGTTTTCCCGGCTTCCCGCATATACGAGATGGGTGTGAGGATCTACAAGGCCCGGCGTGACCAACCGGCCCGTCGCATCGATTACGTCCGCTTCCGAAAGACGATCCCGGTATAGGGTGGCTAACTCCTCATCCTTTCCCACTTTTCGAATCACACCGTCTTCCATCCAGACACTTCCATCTTCAATGATCTTCAACTCATTCATGGCCGGACCGGTAAGCGGTGCGTGCGAGCTGCCTGCCAAGGTGACCAGCTGGTTGGCATGACGGATAAAGAGCGGCTTTTTCTGTTTCAAAAATAGCTCCCTCCTGATGAAGATATTTGGGAATGAACGGTTCGTTTCACGTCCATTCCCGTTGTAAAAGTGTGCTATCTAAGAGTTACCGAAGTGGTTGGCGATGTTTCTTTCGACGGCGAAGAAATAGACTGCTTTGAACGAGAATCGACTCACACCCGTTGCGACCGTGATCCGCCTCTTCCACCGGAGCTTGCTCGGCCGGGTTGACCCACCGTGCTTTCCGTTCGCAAATGGTGCTCAGCGATTCATTTTTGCATTAATCTTTCAGCATGGGAATTCGTACGCCTCTTTCCTTGGCTGTTTGGATGGCCAGCTCATATCCGGCATCCGCGTGGCGGGCTACACCCATGCCCGGGTCAGTGGTGAGCACACGCTCCAGCCTCTTTTCCGCTTCTTTGGTCCCATCGGCAACGATCACCATTCCCGCATGCAGGGAATATCCCATACCGACGCCGCCACCGTGATGCACCGATACCCAGCTGGCTCCGCCAACCGCATTGATCAGGGCATTGAGAATCGGCCAGTCGGCCACTGCGTCACTGCCGTCTTTCATTCCTTCCGTTTCCCGGTTCGGTGAAGCGACCGAT
The DNA here is from genome assembly GCF_900110165.1 of Lihuaxuella thermophila. Classification (GTDB taxonomy): domain Bacteria; phylum Bacillota; class Bacilli; order Thermoactinomycetales; family Thermoactinomycetaceae; genus Lihuaxuella; species Lihuaxuella thermophila. Next base: position 3,747 of record NZ_FOCQ01000027.1, on the reverse strand, counting down.
CCCGAATCGAGATGATCCCGTCCGATGACGATGGGCGCTTTCAATTCACCGGATGCGACCATGTCATTGATGATCTTTCCAAACCGGGCCCGTTCCCCGTATCCCAGCCAGCAAATCCGGGCGGGAAGCCCCTGGAAGCTGATTTTTTCCCTGGCCAGCCGGATCCAGCGGCAAAGACTTTCATTATGGCTGAATTCGCGCATAATCACTTCGTCCGTCTTATAGATATCCTCCGGGTCGCCGGAAAGCGCAATCCAGCGGAACGGCCCTTTTCCTTCACAAAACTGGGGACGGATGTAAGCCGGTACAAATCCGGGGAAGTTAAAGGCATTTTCCACTCCTTGGTCTTTGGCTACCTGTCGGATATTGTTTCCATAGTCAAAAGCGACCGCCCCTTTGTCCTGCATCGCCAAAATGGCCCGTACATGGTTGGCGATGCTCTGTTTCGCCCGTTCTTCGACCAGCTTCGGATTTGTCTTTCGCAGTTCGGCCGCTTCTTCCAGAGACATTCCTTGCGGGAGGTACCCGTTTAACGGATCATGCGCAGAGGTTTGGTCGGTCACGATGTCGGGAATAAACCCTTTTTCGATCATCCGGGGAAGTACATCGGCCGCATTGCCCACCAGGCCGATGGACAGCGGTTTTCCCTCTTTTTTCGCCGCCTCAGCCAGCCTTATCGCTTCATCCAGGCTGTCCACTTGTGTATCGAGATATTTCGTATCCAAACGACGCTGGATTCGGGAGGGGTCTACTTCAACCGCAATCACGACGCCGCCGTTTAACGTCACGGCCAGCGGTTGAGCTCCACCCATCCCCCCCAGCCCTGCCGTTACGGTAATGGTGCCGCGCAAACTTCCGCCAAAGTGCTGGCGGGCACACTCGGCAAACGTTTCGTACGTACCTTGGACAATTCCCTGGCTGCCGATATAAACCCAACTTCCGGCGGTCATCTGTCCGTACATCATCAACCCTTTTTTATCCAGCTCGTGAAAGTGATCCCAGGTGGCCCATGCAGGGACTAAGTTGGAGTTGGCGATCAACACGCGCGGAGCATCGCTGTGGGTTTTAAATACAGCCACCGGCTTCCCTGATTGGACGAGCAACGTTTCATCGTCTTCAAGCTCGGTGAGCGTTTGAACGATCGCGTCAAAAGCTTCCCAATTCCGTGCCGCCTTGCCGATGCCTCCATACACAATCAATTCTTCCGGCCGTTCGGCCACTTCCGGATCCAAATTATTCATCAGCATCCTGAGAGCCGCTTCCTGAATCCATCCTTTGGCATGCAGCCCGGTTCCCCGGTAAGCCCGGACCACACGGGGGGCCGTTTGGTTTCCGCTCATCTCGCAACACCATCCTGTAACAATTTTTTGACTAAAATAAGTATATGAAAAGATCATTTATTTCCATAGACAGAAGCAATTTGAAAGAGGAAAACTTTTTTAGGTAAAAAAATAGAAAGCAATCGCTTTCCACATTTTTCACTGATTATTTTGTTTTTCTTTCATTTTTTTGGTCACGGTAAGCCCGCGGAGTACAACCGATATGCTCTTTAAACACCCGGCTGAAGTAATTGGGATTTTTAAAACCGGTTTGATCGGCGATTTCCTGGACCGTGAGGGGGGTTTCCCTTAAAAATCGGCAGGCATGACGGAGCCGGATCCCGGTGAGAATCTCCCGAAACGAAGTTCCTTTCTGGCTGGTGAGCACATGGCTCAGGTAAGAGGGATTTCTGCCTACATATTCGGCCACTTCCGCCAAGCTCAAATCATGGCGGTAAAAATGTGTCTCCATATATTGAACCGCCTGTTCGATGATATTAAAGTTTCCGCGCAAACTTCTCTCCTCTGCTGCAACTAAGAGGTCGTAAGCAAACAGCAACATATCCTGCACAATGCGGAATAACACCGGACTGTACAGAATCGAAGCAAACACCCTGTGATAATGGGCTTCCATGTCAGGATCTTCATCGAGCAGATGGGACTGCATATAACGACGGAGCTGGGCCAAGATGCTCGTAAGCCGGATTCTGAGCAGCCCCGGCTCGGGAAAGGGGGGATTTCGATAGGAAAAATGCCGGTGCATCCAGGCCTTGATCCCTTCTTTATCATAGCGGGAAAGCATCTGCAGCCACTCTCTTTGTTCTTCCGTGCTCAGAAACGGGTCAATCTGAAGCCAGTCGACCTGTTCACCGACAAAAATCACTTGCTGATGCCCCCGAAAAAAACGCATTTCCAACGCTTTTTTAGCGGATCTATATTTTTGGTGCAAGGACTGTTGGGAATCGGTTACGCAAACGACCAAAGCCAGAGGCACTTCATGGTGTTCCGACCAAACACTGAGCAGCCGGTGACCTTCTTGCTGAAAAAATGTATGATCATCCGGATAAATCCTGGGAAACACACAGACAACCGCATCGCTTAGTGGAAATAAATCAGGCCGGTGATGAAAAGGATACTCCTCCAAAAACTGATGAAGAACCGGCACAAATTTCGCTTGTTCCGGCTGGATGAGCAACAGACTTCTGTTTTCATTCAGTGATTTTTGCTCCAGAAACAACGTTTGATAAGAGACAGGAGCAAGAACAGGAGGGTGGCTCCCCTGAAAGCTAGAACGGTTTTCGGCCATCTGTTTGTAAACATGGGTTAACCTTCGTTTCATCCGATCCGGCGAAACCGGTTTCACCCACAAATCAACCGCATGCAGTTCAATGGCCTGCATCGCCCGCTCAAAAGTGGCTTCCGCCGTCATCCCAATCACTCTTTGCACAAAGTGAACAGCGTGCTTCTTAAACTGTTCCCATTGCGAACGGGGAATCATATCCAGCTCGATACACAGCACCTCAGGGGCTTCCCGTTCCAGCAACCGGATCAATTCATCCGGATTTCCGGCCAGATGCACCTGTCCAAAAGGAATGGGATACGCCTGAACCAGCCATTTTAAACCTTCTCTTTCCTTGGAATCACGATCGGCAATGAGCAATTTGACCATGGGAAAAACCTTCCTGAATGTAATTGTCCTCTCACCTTCATTTTATATCAATCAAATACCGTGTGGATTCTCCAGTCCGTCCTTATCTAAAAATTACCATTATCTTCAGTTGTGCAGGCTTTTGATCCAGCGTAAATATTTTGGATTCAAGCAAATAAATATCGAGTTAAAACTGCATCTGCTGATACGATCAAAAATACCAAATCTCTTTTCGCACACAGGTTCGGCATTTTCCGTGAAAGACTCTATAATTGGATACGGCCGGTGTTAAGATGTCCGGATGAGATCGTATAATCGGTTGGCTCATCCCCGTCTTTGACATCTGATCCAGAGACAACCATGCATAATCGGTTACTTCATCTTCCTGCAAGGTTACCTTTTCAGCGGAAATTAAACGGAAAGGAAACCGGAAACCAGCATGCCAGTGTTCCGGTTCTCCCTTTCCCGGATTTGCCGGGATGCGGTGCAAGTCGATATCAACGGGTACGTTTTCCGGCAGGGTAAGTTCAAGACACTACCCATTTCTTCGAGAAAATGAACTATTAATCACAGAAGCGTATAATAAAAAACCCCCTCAAAGCCGAAAAGCTTTGAGGGGGTTAAAAGTATTCCCTGAAAACTAAAGAGTGAGCAAGCATCACGACCTGAGAAGAGAATTCGTTTGTGTATCCGAAGATACTCCGTAGAAAGGAGGTGATCCATCCCCACCTTCCGGTAGGGATACCTTGTTACGACTTCACCCCAATCATTTGCCCCACC
>NZ_FOCQ01000028.1 GCF_900110165.1 Lihuaxuella thermophila | reverse complement strand
GTGGAAATCTCCATGCTGCCGTCGGCCAGCCAACGGTCCGGAATGTTATCGGCCGGGTCGGAATCGCGTTCAAGATCCCCGTTTTCCAGGACGTTGTAGGCTCCGTTAAACTCTTCCTCCACTTGAAGACCGTCGAAATAGTAATCCCCTGCTTGTCCTCCTGCCGAGACATAGGCGCGAATCTGTAATTGGTTAATACCGGCAGGGAAATCTCCCGGATGGATGACGACATGCAGTCGGGTGGGGATTTGATTTCCGGTAATGCTGGCACTCCGATAAGCAATGTTTTGATAGACGCCATCCTTATAGCCGAATACGTAAATCATGCCTTGTCCATTGGCATTCACTGTTTTTACATTCCCGCTGAACACGTACGTTTTGGCCGGATTATAGGGGATGAGCTTTCCGCCCACTGCTTGGGGGTTTTTCCAATCAATTCGGAAAAGTATTCGGGGTCAGCTTGTCATTCATACCCAATAGATAACGAAGTGAACAGTTGGCCAATATGGCTCCCGCTTTTTCCTTTTTATGGATAATCGACACAGCTGAGTAATAGACAAAACATTATTACTTTCTTTTGATGAAACGCCAGATCATGTAGACAACAATAGCACCTAAAGCTCCTATAATATTTTTAACATAATAATCTTCAACTTTTTGATACGGTATAATCTTCAACTTTTTGATACGGTGCTTCTCCTAAACCAATTGCCTCTCGGATAAAAGGGTCTAAAAACCATTCAAATAATGGACTTAATATCAAGAAAATCAGTAATATAATCAGTATTATGAGCATAATAAAACCCTTCTTCATAATTTATACCTTTCTATCCCATAATTTCAATGATCACCTTTTATCAGTAGTCACTTTCTAAAAATCAAGACACCCAACGAGATATATAGTAAATACCCACAAGAAAAAAAAGCCCTTTAAAACGAATATAATGATAGCATTAAATATTTCTAACCAATCATTTTCTACAGGATCTGGCTTCCTTCGAAATAAAAGAATCAGTTGTGATTTATTAGGATATGAGTTATATCCAAAGGTAAATTGTTCTCCTAGGGCATCTAATATTTCTAATTTATTGTATAGATCGTTTAAATCTTTTTTTGTTAATCTCACTTCAATCCTGATACAAGAATCATTTTCTTCCATTGATATGGTTTGATTATCTTTCGACATCTTTATCCCCCCTCAAACTTCATCAGATTCATTTAGATCGTAAATAACAATCGAATTAATTCAACCAAAGTAATTCCGATACCTAGTAGGGAAATTAAGAAAAATAGACTAATGAGAATCATCCTAAAATCCCACTTTAATTTCTCGATTTGTCCATTTTCTACACATTCGAAAGCAATTTGAATCTGGGGGTTTGTATCAATAGATTCAAGTAGAAACCGTGTTTCTCCCTTTCTTAGATCATCCAATCGATGAGCAAAGTTCATTATTTCATCGGAATTCATCATGACTTCTATTTTTGTAAAATCTTCGCTTTTATATAATTTCATTTTCCCTCGCATACTTAATCACTCCAAGTAAAAGGTCCTTATTATTTGGACTCTATTATGCTGTTTCTTTTATTAGATGTTGTATTATATTGTATATATATCATTAATATAATGAATTATTACTTCCTTTTTGGAAAACAGCAAACCCATTCTAACCAATGGGCTTGCTGTTTTTAAATAAGTCATATACATGAAATCATTCGTCAATCACCTGGACCAAAAACGCTTTTCGAATAGACAAGTCCAGCTCTGTTTATCAAGATCCTGAGTCACGATGAAAGCAGCGTAAAACAATAACATTCAGTTAACTCTTATCCTGACCAGACTTCGATTAACAACACGTTTAACCAAATAAAAAAGTTCATGTTAATGAGAGACAGTTGATGACCGCTAAAATCTAACTTCTATATGCAAATCAATAAAAAGCATAAATAAAGAGCTATTTATTGCTTTTACTTATCTCATCATCATCATCTTGGAGCTGTTTCTTTTTAGTCTTTTTCTTTCTAATTAAATTAAACAACCACCGTTCATTAATCGCAATAATAAATACGATAGACATGGCAAAAATCACTAATACATAAAAAAAAGCGAGAAAATATTTTTGATCGTTGATGCTATTTACTAGACCTTCAACTTCCTCAAATAACATTCGAATGTAAATGGGACCTAAAATAACCAGCCTAATAAAGGTGTTTTTACTTTTTTCTGCCCATATCTGAAGAGGTATGACAATCATCGCCATCGCGATTACAATTGCTACTACTATTCCTATAATTAAAGGATTTTCCATTAATGAATCCACCTTCTAAAATAGTTATAAAACTGGGTGCAAAAAGAGCACCCAACTTAAATAATTTTACCAGTAACGAAAGGCTCTACGAATGAGTCTATAAGCATCTCGGAGATCTTGTATTGCATTGATAACAGATTTAATCCTTTTGTAGTAAACGAGATAGGTAATGGCAATACCCGTTAGTATAAGCGCCCAGTAGTATTGGGCACCCCAAACAGATATCGCAGTCCTTGACTGCGGTGAGATGGTTTCGTAATATTTCAGCCTTTTTTTATAATAAATCTTTTAGGTGGACCGAACTCCTGTTCAGCTTCAAAGTAGGCAATTTCATTAGGTATACATGAAATTAAAGATGGTAAACCGTAACCAACTGCTTTTTCTAAAGCATAAATTAGTGGCAAATGTTTTCCATCAATGTTTTTATTGAAAGATATGGCATAAAAAAGTCCCCAGCTCTATACTTCTTTAACAAACTTACAATTTCAGCACAATTAGAATTTGACTTTGGTATTTCTATTAGATATTTTTCATAAAGAGTATTTTTATAATTATGGCATAAACGAGTTAGAGCATTGATCCGTTTTTTGGGGCAAGATAATTCAAATATAACCCTATCTTGTACTCTTTTAATAAAAAAGTTCTTTACTATTATTTCTTCATATTTTGTATCCAAATCAATTCTCCTTACTGTATATTTTTGTATCTCATGAAAAAATCCAACTTTGTTTCTAGACTATGGTGTCAGTTTGTAAATAAAGTTTCCCAAATAAGAACAAGAAAAAAGATGCAAACAAAAAGTATTGAGATAAAATCATATGGACCTAAAATCCATTTTTCAAATAAAGTACCCTCTAATTTTTTTGGTATTTTGTTTTTTTTATCCAATTTAGTTATAAAGTTCTTTGCGATAATTACTAGGAAAGCTGCACAACTAATATATGTTAAATTATTTTCAATCCACATTAAAGAATTGATCAAGTTAATCTCATGAAGTAGATGAAGTAATATCAAGAAAAATAAAACTTGAAGAATGAGATTCAGTAATAAATATATAGTGACAAACCTCATTCCTTGTTTAAATTCAGGACCAAACCGATCACGTAATTCTTTAAACAATCTCGACATGTAATTTTTATCCTCCACTATAAAAATGATTAAAGCCTTAAGGAAGCAAAAGTGATTTTAAAGCTTTTTAGTTTTTCAAATACTGGGCTCAGCCATCCAGTAATGGATGGCTGAGCTCATATAAAGCTATTGCTTTCTTTAAGCGATTATTGCTGTTAATTTCATGAAGTATAGTAATCATACTATATAGTAGCGTTTACGCCCTGGGGCAATCCAAGCCTGCCAATAATAATTGTCCCACCATCTACCTTTAATAACCAAAAGACTAATACCGAGTGTAACTCCTCTACTGCCAGTAATCTTACTAAACACCCACAATGATGCAATACCAAGTCCCAAAAATCTACCTACTGCACGTGCATTCCAACGGAACCATTTAAGTTTTCTTATGAGCTTTCTATAAGCTTTAACGGCTTTTTCCTTCATTTGTTTCTTTTGAGGACCTGAAAGATATTTACTAATCGTAGATGGAATCCCTATCCAATACGCAGCTTGGTCAATGAGGTACTGTGGAATATACATAGTAAAATAATTGTACTCATACACTAAAATTCGCCAATATCGTCTTTTCGCCCATCGGCCATCTTCGTCTGTATACAATACTGGATTATTTTCGACATAAGCAAATTTGTTTAAACTGAGAGGTTTGGTTTGATTAAATCCATCAAACGTATCTTTTGTTAAAAACCTACCTGTACTTGGGTTATAGTAACGAGTCTGTAGATAATACAGACCTACTGCCTTGTCATACCGATATCCTGCATACCGATAAGGGTTTTCAATCGTCCCAGTTTCCTTCAACAGGTTTCCATAGGCATCATACTCGTATGTTGCAACCACAGCTCCACTAGAATCAGTAAGCGCAACCACATCCCCATGACCATTCAACTGATAGTAGTAAGTTTGTCCTCCACGAGTCATGCTTATAGGCTCATTGTTAGAACCATAGGTATAGCTGGCTACCACTTGGTTGTTTGTATCTGTCTCATAAGCAACATTTTTATTCTCATCGTAGTGGAACGTAATGGTTCCCGATGAAGTCGTCATGGTTTTCCGCATGCCGTGCCCGGTAGGTGAAGGAGGCGATGGTCGCTCCACTGCTGTCCTTGACCGCGGTGAGACAGTTCTCGGCATCATACACGTAGGTACGATTTCCATCACTGATCAAATTCCCGTTGGCGTCATAGGTATAGCTTGTCCCGTCGACTGCGGTCAGCTGATCAGCGTCATCGTAGGTATAGGTGGTTGTGGTTGCTGTTCCCCCGGAAGGAGTTACTTTCTTGGTGAGACGGTTTCCGACGGCGTCATAGGTGTATTCATAGATGGTGCCATCCGGTCTGGTTTCTTTGATGAGCTGGTCGAGTTCGTCGTAGACATAGGAGGTGGTTCCAGCATTGGATACGATACGGGTGACATTTTCTTTGGCATCGTAGGTGTATTAGCTGTCGATCATCTCACCATTTTTTGAAGAGGCTCAATTCTAATTCATTTTCATATAATTAAGAGTCCAAATAACTAAGCGATAAATAACGAAAACGAATAAAGTTAATACAAAAGTAGAGGTTATCCAATTTTTTTTATGTGTTGCAAAAGATCCTACTATGCTTGCAATAACTAAAAACAAATACATCAAAATCCAATTTCCCTTATGCCATAGTTCTTTAACCCATCCTACATCTAATAAATAAAGAAAAATACCAAGCACCAAAAACAAAACAGTTAATAGAACCACTCTGTTAAAGATTTCTAAGATTTTATTTTTCAATCATCATTCCTCCAGATCTTTTTTTCAATAACTGAACTCCTTAAGGTTGCCTTTAAAAATATACTGGACACATAAAATTTTACCTTACGTCACAAAATGCAGTGACGTAAGGTAAAATTGATTTTCTTTTAAAATAACGAACGTACTCTCCATCTCAAATACCACTTTGCATTGTAGTATATTTTCAAGGCATAATACTTACCTCTATAATAGGAAGCCCTTCCCCACTTTGGAATAGCCCTTCTTAGATATCTCCATAGCATCCATCCTAGCCTTTTAACCATTCCCCATTTCTTTGCGATTCCCAAAACAAAATAACCACCAAACCCTTGCCAAAAGTCTTTCCACTCCCATTTTCCTGTGCTAAGGTACCCTATAAATGCATTCGAAAACCCCGCAAGCAAAGCATAATACAAAGCTCTAAGTATAATTCTTACAGCGACAGCAATAACTACTGGAATAACATAACCTGTTGGATCAGTATTCATAACAGGATTATTATGTGCATAAGTATATCGATTTTGACTCAAGGGTACTTTTTCTTCTCCCTCAAAAGTATCCCTTGTTAAGAAACTTCCTGTATCCGGATTATAGTACCTGCTCTGCAAGTAATAGAACCCAGTTACCTTATCATACCGATACCCAGCATACCGGTAAGGGTTTTCTACGGTACCCGTTTCTTTTATCAGATTACCATACGCGTCGTATTCATAGGTAGCCACTACAGCCCCATTTGCATCTGTTAAAGCAACTACATCGCCGCGATAGTTGAGCTGATAGTAATACGTTTTCCCCCCACGGGTCATGCTGACGGGAAGATTGTCGGAATTGTAGGTGTATCTGGCTACGATGTTGTTGCTTCCATCCGTCTCATAGGTAACATTTTTATTCTCATCGTAGTGGAACGTAATGGTTCCCGATGAAGTCGTCATGGTTTTCCGCATGCCGTCGGCCCGGTAGGTGAAGGAAGCGATGGTCGCTCCACTGCTGTCCTTGACGGCGGTGAGACGGTTCTCGGCATCATACACGTAGGTGCGGTTTCCGTCACTGATCAAATTTCCGTTGGCGTCATAGGTGTAGCTTGTCCCGTTAACAGCGGTCAGTTGATCGGCATCGTCGTAGGTATAGGTGGTGGTTGTGGTGTTTCCGCCTTGGGTCACTTTCTTGGTGAGACGGTTTCCGACGGCGTCATAGGTGTATTCATAGATGGTTCCATCGGGTCTGGTTTCTTTGATGAGCTGGTCGAGTTCGTCGTAGACATAGGAGGTGGTTCCAGCCTTGGATACGATCCGGGTGATGTTTCCCTTGGCATCGTAGGTGTATTGAAAGCTGTCGATGATCTCACCGTTTTTGTCGATGATCATTTGCTCGACCAGATCCCCGGCACCATTGTATTTGTTGACCGTCGAGGTCCCGTCTCCGGTTTTGCGGCCCGCTTCCTGGTCGGTTTCGTTATAGGTGAACTGACCCACGACCTGCCCGTTTTCTTTGATCCGGATTAGCTGATTCAAAGAGTTATAGGCGAAATCATGGGTAGTGACAGCCGTGCCTGCTGTGTATTTCCGCTGGGTTACGTTTCCGTTTTTGTCATAGGTGTAGTCCGTCTGGTTGCTGTTGGGTTCGGCTACGGTTTTGAGCTTGTTATCGGCGTCATAGGTGTA
>NZ_FOCQ01000029.1 GCF_900110165.1 Lihuaxuella thermophila | reverse complement strand
GGTGGGGCAAATGATTGGGGTGAAGTCGTAACAAGGTATCCCTACCGGAAGGTGGGGATGGATCACCTCCTTTCTACGGAGTATCTTCGGATACACAAACGAATTCACTTCTCAGGTCGTGATGCTTGCTCACTCTTTAGTTTTCAGGGAATACTTTGTACCCCCTCAAAGCTTTTCGGCTTTGAGGGGGTTTTTTATTGTTTCCGGACCAATGAAAATGATAAATTGAGAGAACAGGAGGAAGATGAACGATGCATTTTAACAACCAAAAAATCTTGCCGGCGGCGAAAAGCATCAGAGAGTTTGAAAAGTTGATGAAGACGAAATTCGAATACATCATTCTCTTGGACTGCCATGTGGCCCAATTGCAGGCGCTCATGAGCCTGGCTAACCGCCACCGCAAAAAGGTTTTGTTGCATGTGGATCTTATTCAGGGTTTACGCAGTGATGAGTACGCAGCGGAATTTTTATGCCAGACGATCAAACCGGCCGGATTGATCTCCACCCGAACACCAGTGGTCAGCGTGGCGAAGAAAAAATCACTGATTGCGATCCAGCGCATCTTTTTGTTGGATACCCATGCGCTGGAAACGAGTTACCGCCTGCTCCAATCCTTTAAACCCGACTACATAGAAGTGTTGCCCGGAATTATCCCGCACATAATCAAGGAAGTTTCCGAAAATACGGGAGTTCCTGTTTTAGCCGGGGGGCTGATCCGTACCATCGGGGAAGTGGAGGAGGCCATCCAAGCGGGCGCAGTGGCAGCAACCACTTCAAGCGAAAATATCTGGAGGAGTATAAAATAAATACTTGAATACAATAGAAAATTATAATAGAATAATAGTGAAATCGCTTACAATTCATACAAGTTAATAGCAGTGGTGAGATGAGGAGAATCACTAATTTCTTTTTCTTGGCGCTTCAAGGAAAAGTAAATGGGTGATTCTCTTTATTTTTCCCTCAATGAATTTCAAATTTTTCATCATTAATGATGCTTAAAGGAGGATGTGTATGTCGCATTTTATGGCAGAACTCCTGGGAACCATGATCCTGATTATTTTGGGCAATGGTGTGGTGGCGGGAGTTGTTCTCAACAAGTCGAAAGCCCAACATGGGGGATGGGTCGTCATCACATTTGGTTGGGGCTTTGCAGTCATGGTGGCTGCCTACATGGTCGGTCATTACAGCGGAGCGTTCCTGAACCCGGCGCTAACGGTGGGATTCGCCCTGGCCGGCAAACTGGCATGGGCAGAAGTGGGCCCCATGATCGTTGCACAGATGATCGGCGCTTTTCTCGGGGCTGTCATCGTCTGGCTGCATTACCTGCCCCACTGGAAGGAAACTGAAGATCCGGAAGCGAAATTGGCTGTATTTTCAACAGGCCCTGCGATCAGGAGCCCATTTGCAAACTTGTTGAGTGAAATTATCGGTACTTTTGTGCTGGTACTGGTCCTGTTATCCTGGGGAGCCAAAGGAATTGTCTTCGCTGATGGACTTCAAACGCTTGCCGCCGGCTTTTTGATTGTGGCCATCGGGATGTCCCTTGGCGGAACCACCGGATACGCGATCAACCCGGCCCGTGATCTGGGGCCGCGCATTGCCCATGCCATCCTGCCTATTGCCGGCAAGGGTTCTTCCGATTGGGGCTATGCCTGGATTCCCGTTGCAGGTCCCATGATTGGCGCTGTGCTGGCTGCTGTCAGTTATACAGGTTTGTTTCAATAATCAAACATAAACGGGGTGGATGAAATGGAAAAGAAATATGTTTTGGCGATCGACCAGGGAACAACCAGCTCCAGAGCAATTTTATTTGATAAAAACGGACATATTGTCGGCGTTGCGCAAAAAGAGTTTACACAGATTTTTCCACAGGCGGGCTGGGTTGAACATGATGCACAAGAAATTTGGAGCTCAGTCCTGGGAGTGATTGCCGAAGTCCTGATCAAAACAGATGTTTCCCCCAGAGAAATTGCCGGCATCGGTATCACGAATCAACGGGAAACCACGGTGGTTTGGGATAAAACAACCGGAAAACCCGTCTATCATGCGATTGTATGGCAGTCCCGGCAAACGGCAGATATTTGCGAAGACCTGAAGGCTAAAGGGTATAACGATCTTTTCCGAAGCAAAACAGGTTTATTGATCGATGCTTATTTCTCCGGCACCAAAGTGAAATGGATTTTGGATCATGTGGAAGGTGCAAGGGAAAAAGCTGAAAAAGGCGACTTGTTATTCGGAACCATTGATACATGGCTAGTTTGGAAACTTTCCGGTGGAAAAGCGCATATAACTGATTATACGAATGCTTCAAGAACACTGATGTACAATATTTATGAATTAAAATGGGATGAAGAATTGTTGGAAATTCTGGATGTACCAAAATCCATGCTTCCCGAAGTCCGCTCTTCTTCGGAAGTATATGCCTATACAGTGGATTATCATTTTTTTGGCGAGAACGTACCGATCTCCGGAATCGCCGGTGATCAACAAGCCGCATTGTTTGGGCAAGCTTGTTTTGAACCGGGGATGGCCAAGAATACGTATGGCACTGGTTGCTTTATGCTCATGAATACCGGTGAAAATGCCGTTCCCTCAAAACATGGATTGTTGACCACCATTGCCTGGGGATTAAACGGCAAGGTGGAATATGCGCTGGAAGGCAGCATTTTTGTTGCCGGATCGGCTGTTCAGTGGCTGCGCGACGGACTCAAAGTGATCAAGACGGCAGCTGAAAGTGAGCAGTTGGCCAATTCGGTCGAATCCACCGATGGAGTCTATGTCGTGCCTGCTTTTGTCGGGTTGGGTACCCCGTATTGGGACAGTGAAGCCAGAGGGGCAGTCTTTGGATTGACACGAGGTACGAATCAAGCGCATTTAGTGCGGGCGACACTGGAATCGTTAGCCTACCAGACAAAAGATGTTTTGGCTGCCATGGAAGCCGATTCTGCTATTCAATTGAAAAAGCTGCGCGTAGACGGAGGAGCCACAACCAACAACTTCCTCATGCAATTCCAGAGCGACATTTTGGGCGTCCCGGTAGAACGGCCGGTTGTTTTTGAAACAACCGCGTTGGGAGCGGCTTATCTGGCCGGGCTCTCCGTAGGATTCTGGAAAGATAAGCAAGAAATCGCGGAAAATTGGAACGTGGACCGCACATATGTGCCACAGATGGATGACAGAACGCGCGAAAAGCTATATAATGGATGGATGAAAGCTGTACAGGCAACACGCGTGTTCAAGTGATGACCATCTGACAAGTTAATAGACGGATGAGATCTGGAGATCAACCACATTGCCTCTTGCGACGGAAGTGCTGGGGGTATATGTGGTTTTTATTTTTCAGTGAAAGAGGTGGCTACGATCATGTTTTCAGTGCGCAAACGTTCTGAGGAGATGGAAGCAGCTGTTTCCAAAGAAATAGATCTATTGGTGATCGGAGGAGGAATCACCGGTGCGGGAATCGCCTTGGATGCGCAGACAAGAGGAATCGAAACGGTTTTGATCGAGATGCAGGACTTTGCAGCCGGCACTTCCAGCCGTTCCACCAAACTCGTCCATGGCGGATTGCGTTATTTGAAACAGTTGGAATTCGGTTTGGTGGCGGAAGTAGGGAAAGAGCGGGCGATTGTCTATGAAAATGCCCCCCATGTGACCAGGCCGGAATGGATGCTTCTGCCGTTGATCCAGGGGGGTACCTACGGAAAACTGGCGAGTTCGCTGGGAATCTGGTTGTACGACCATTTGGCCGGAGTGAAGAAAAGCGAGCGCCGCCGCATGCTGAACAAAGCTGAAACGCTCCGGAAAGAGCCCTTGCTGCGCGAAGCAGGTTTAAAGGGGGCGGGCTACTATGTTGAATATCGGACAGATGATGCCCGCCTTACTTTAGAAGTAATGAAAAAGGCGGTTGAGTTCGGGGCTAAAGCTTTCAATTATATGAAAGCCCTGGATTTGATCTACCGGGATGGAAAACTGGCAGGTGTGCAGGCTGTCGACCTCCTCACCGGTGAGAAATATGTGTTGTACGCTAAAAAAATCGTCAACGCAACCGGCCCCTGGGTCGATGGATTGCGGGAGAAAGACGGTTCGAAGAAAGGGAAGGTATTGCATTGGACCAAAGGGGTTCATCTGGTCGTTGATCAAAAACGATTCCCCTTGAGGCAAGCTGTCTATTTTGACACTCCGGACGGCCGTATGGTTTTTGCCATTCCCCGCGATGGAAAAACGTATATTGGCACCACTGATACGGACTATCACGGAGACCTGGTTCACCCGCGCATGACGAAAGAAGATCGGGATTACCTCTTGGCGGCTGCCAACTACATGTTTCCGACGATTCAATTGACGGCCCGTGACGTGGAATCCAGCTGGGCGGGAATCCGGCCGCTGATTCATGAGGAAGGGAAATCGCCATCGGAAATCTCCCGTAAAGATGAGATTTTCCGCTCCCATACCGGTCTCATCACCATCGCAGGCGGTAAGTTGACCGGGTATCGCAAGATGGCGGAGCGAGTGGTCGATCTGGTCGCCGCTGAATTGACAGCGGAACAGGGGAGAAGTTTCAATCCCTGTCATACGGACCAAATTCGCTTGTCCGGGGGGGATGTTGGCGGATCGGTCGGGTGGGCTGATTTTGTAAAAGAGAAAGTCAAAACGGGGGTTCAACTGGGGTTGTCAGAGAAGGAAGCCTCCAAACTGGTTGAACGTTATGGCAGCAATATCGACCTCGTCTACGGAGTGATTGTAAAGGAAAGCGAAGAAGCTGAAAAATATGGATTGCCGCTCGAAGTCTACGCTCCGCTGGTTTATGCGGTCGAGCATGAAATGGCGGCCACTCCGGCAGATTTTTTCATCCGCCGCACGGGAAGTTTATTATTCGATATAGACTGGGTGAAAGAGTGGAAGCAAGGAGTCATCCGGTGGATGGCAGATCATCTGGGTTGGGATCACTCTGCAAGGACAGAGTATGAAAAACAGCTGGACATGGAAATCGAGTATGCGACACAAGCGGTATGATGGAGCGGCATCCTTGCTTTTCCACAAGCAAGGATGCTTTTTTATCAGGACGGTTGCGGATTCCGCCTTCCCTCTTCGTCAATCCATTTTAAGAAACAAATATTGATCTGAACCGGGAAGCAAACGATATGACATCCATTGATCTGGTTTGTATAAAGTTTATTTAGGATTTCCAACTGATATATTTATGAATAAAATTTTTTTATAAAAAAGGGGTTGCATTTGTGATTGATCCGTGTTATATTACTATCTGTCGCCGCGATTGAGCGGTGAAACTGATGAAAACAAGCGCACCTTGAAAATTAGATATGGAATAAAGCAATTGACAAACTTGGTCAAGTTCGTCAAGTTGCATTCACCGGAGAAGAACCGAGCAAGTCCGCGTAAGTGGACAAAAGTAGGTTAAGCTACTAAGGGCACACGGGGGATGCCTTGGCGCCAGGAGCCGATGAAGGACGGGGCGAACACCGATATGCCTCGGGGAGCTGTAAGCGAGCGTTGATCCGGGGATTTCCGAATGGGGCAACCCACCAGCTGGAAGAGCTGGTACCGCCGCCTGAATCCATAGGGCGGACGGAGGCACACCAGGGGAACTGAAACATCTTAGTACCCTGAGGAAGAGAAAGCAAACGCGATTCCCTGAGTAGCGGCGAGCGAAACGGGAACAGCCCAAACCGGC
>NZ_FOCQ01000030.1 GCF_900110165.1 Lihuaxuella thermophila | reverse complement strand
CTCGCTAGGCTATCTGACGCCGATGGAGGTCTATTCTGGAGAGCTCTCCACTCATGTTGCTTGACCTCCGTCGCATTCTGAGGGTAGCATTACACAAAAGAAGACAGATGAAAATCCTTTTGTTTTGCTTAAATGTCCATGGTGTGGGGCTCAAATGGGGCCTGTTGTCAATAGGGCAAAAAACAATAGTATTGAAATCAAGGGATATAGGAGAACTAAAGAAACTGTCATATATCAGTGTGGTGATGAGTATTGTCATTTTAATAAGTTAAGCAATCCTTTACCACTACAAGTTATTGATGAAGATATTTATAAAGATCCGCCTGCCATGGTAATTGCAACTGTGGATAAATTTGCTATGTTGCCATGGAAAGAAGAGGCAAGGGGGTTGTTTGGTTTCAGAAAAAACGGAGAACGAGTTTCCCCTCCTGATTTAATAATTCAGGATGAACTGCATCTAATTTCAGGACCATTGGGATCGATGGTAGGACACTATGAAACTCTTATAACAACTCTATGCATAAACCCGAATACTGGAAAAGGTCCAAAAGTAATTGCTTCAACTGCAACAATCAGCCGGGCAAAAGAACAAGCTCATGCTTTATACAATTGTGGCATTGAGAATATATTCCAGTTTCCTCCGCAATGTATAGACGCAGGGGAATCGTTTTTTGCTTATGTTGAGAATGATTCCACAAAAAAACCGGGACGTGTTTATGTTGGCATACATGCTTCTGGTCTACCTTCTCATGCAACTGCTCAGGTTCGTGTAATCTCAGCATTACTTCAATCTGTTAAGATGGTAAGTGTTAAAGATGAAAAAGAAAGAGACGCTTACTGGACTATTGTAAACTATTTCAATAGTTTAAGAGAACTCGGGCATGCGGCTACTCTAGTTTCAGCAGATATACCAGAGTACATGAGAGCAATGTGGAACAGGAAAAATATTGCTAAAGAAAATCGAAGATTTATTAACAAACTAATTGAGCTAACTTCAAGGGCAGATTCAAGTGAAATTCCTAAGTACTTACAAGAACTTGAGTTAAAATATCTTGGTAGCAATGACTACAAACCTGTAGACATTTGTCTCGCTACTAATATGATTTCGGTCGGTTTAGATATTTCTCGTTTAGGAATAATGACGGTAATTGGACAACCTAAAACCACCTCAGAATACATTCAGGCTACAAGCAGGGTAGGAAGAAGCTCTGAAGGTCCCGGACTGGTATTTGTTATATATAATACTTCAAAGCCCAGAGATCGATCTTTATACGAGCAGTTTTATACCTATCATTCGAAAATTTACAGTTACGTTGAGCCAACGACCGTAACACCTTTTGCAACTCCAGTTAGGGAAAGAGCACTTCATGCATTAATAGTTGGTCTGGTTCGATATCTGGGGAATGAAGACAATTTAAAAAGCCCATCCCCTGTGCCAAGTGATGATTTACAAAAGATGATCAGTGAAATTATTCTGGAAAGGGTAAAGAATATTGACTCTACGGAATTAGACAATACAAAAAACCTAATTTATAAGAGGTTCCAGGAATGGATAAATTATTCACCAGTGGTTTACGGTAATCCTATGGGCCAGAACATGAATATGCCCCTCATGTATCCTTCCAGTCTTGTGGGCAATCAAGACTTACAGAAAAAAGCATGGGCAACTCCAACTTCTATGAGAAATGTGGATGTTGAGTGCGAAGCACGAGTGATTGATTTCTACCCGGACGAGGAGGACAAGAATTGAAAAAGATTAGACAGAGTCAGTTAATATCGCCATGGGGAGTGGGACAAATCGTTAACTTTCCCAACGATGTGTCCTTAATGGTCTGTGGGTTAGATGCTTGGGAAGAGAGCTATAAACAGGCAGAATTGGATGCAGGTATTGAAGAATTTATAATCAGAGAAGAAAGGCTAGAAAAACAGCTGGGCGTAAGCCAATTTCGCTTACCTCCTGACTACCGGAAAAAGGAAAAAGGAGTTTATAACACTGGTATAACTATACCGTTTGTCAATTTTCCTTTATGGTATTATTGTCCGCGATGTGGATGGATGACCAAGCGCTCCCTGTATTCTGGTAGGACACTTTATTGTACCGGAACTAGGTATGAAAAGGGGCTTTCCTGTCACGAGATAAAAGACTATAGACGCCCTAGACTTATTCCTGTGCGATTTATAACAGTTTGTGAAGAAGGTCATATAGAAGATTTTCCATTCCTTGAATGGGTACACAGAGGAGATAATTATGATTCTAGCAGTTGTCGGCTTCGAATGATGACCGGAAGAAACAGTAGTTTAAGTGGTATTCATATTACTTGTAAATGTGGAGCCAGTAGAAGTATGGCAGGTGCATTTGGAGATGGAGCACTTGAAAAAGTTAAAGAATGTGGTGGTCATCGACCGTGGCTGGGTGAAGTGGATAATAAAGCTAAAGGATGCGGAAAAAACCTGACAGTTGTCCAGAAAGGCGCTTCCAATGTATACTTTCCCATAGTTAAAAGTGCAATATATCTTCCCCAACATGACGATGTTGACTCTAGGATGGCCGAAATACTGGAAAAAGTGTGGAGAGATTCTGGAACCATGATTGAGGGCTCGGATGAAAAAACTTTAGAAGTACTAGTTCATGTATACTCTAAAGAGCACAATGTAAATTCTAAAAAATTGTTGGAGTTAATTAAATCGAGATTAGAACAAAACAGGAGAAATAACCAGAACATACAGAAACCACAGGAAAAAGAAGAGAGCCTAGATGTAAAGATTCGCCGACCTGAGTATCAAGCCATACTCGACGGAGTTGGGGGAGACAGACAGGATTTGTGCGTGAACATTAAACAAACCGGGGAGTACAGGTCATTAGTTTCGCATTATTTTAATAACATAGCTCTGGTACACAAATTAAAAGAAACTCGTGCTTTTGTTGGTTTTACCAGACGGGTTCCACCTGATAGTCACAATGTAGTAAAAAAGAAATTTGATCTAACAATTAAGTCAAAAGTCAACTGGTTGCCAGCGATTGTAGTTAGAGGTGAAGGAATTTTTATTGATTTTAACAGGAATAAATTGGCAGAGTGGGCTGAGAGAAAGTCTGTTATAGAAAGGGTAAAAACGTTAGAAAATAACTTAAAACGGAAAACCTCATATTATGATGAAAAGTTCAAACTAAACCCTAAATTTGTTCTGTTGCATACGTTTGCCCACTTACTAATAAATCAGTTAAGTTTTGAATGTGGTTATGGAAGCTCTTCTTTAAGAGAGAGAATCTATTGTAGTCATGATGGATCAGACGAGGAAATGAATGGTATTTTGATCTATACAGCTTCCAATGATTCTGAAGGGTCTTTAGGTGGTCTGGTTAGACAGGGTTTGCCGGGAAGACTTGAGAATAGTATCTATGCCGCTCTACAGAATGCAAGATGGTGTTCTTCTGATCCTGTTTGTATTCAAAGTCTCGGCCAGGGACCTGATTCTTGTAATCTAGCGGCATGTCACAATTGTACATTGTTGCCAGAGACTTCCTGTGAATTCGGGAACAGAATGCTGGATCGTGCTTTAATATTAGGTTCTGATATTGATGAAAGTATCGGGTATTTTTCACTATCTGAGATAGATGATTTGATTAAAGAACCATCTTTAGTCCTATAAAATCATAATAAATAGTATTGATAGTCGTACAGAAAAATGTACGACTATCAACTTTATCGAAGAAAGGGTTAATGATTTTTTACTAATATTTGTTCAACAAATAGATTTGTTAGGGTGAGTAATACGTGAATTTCATTGATTTGTTTGCAGGAGCAGGTGGACTTTCCGAAGGGTTCATAAAACAGGGATTCAAACCAATCGCACATGTGGAAATGGATAAAAATATAGCGCCCCAATTTAAAATGCGACGGTTAGATGTGTAGAGCTCTCCGGTTTTGATAGAATTCTGCTTAAGGAGGAACCGGAGATGAAACGTCG
>NZ_FOCQ01000031.1 GCF_900110165.1 Lihuaxuella thermophila | reverse complement strand
CCTGAGCCAGGATCAAACTCTCCATCAAAGTTTGACTGCTCAAAAAGAATCAACAGGTCGTGTGTCACTCTTTAGTTTTCAAGGAACACTTTCTTTCTTTTTTCGTTACCAACCGCTCTCGCGGCGACAAGATACATCTTATCACATCCGCAAGATCGTGTCAACAACTTTTTTCTTGTTTGTTTGCTGCCTCCCTCCTTGCGGGAGACAAGTTGTCGCATCAACGACGTTGATTAATATAACATGGTTCCCGAATCATAGTCAACACTTTTTTTATGATTTATTTACATTTATATGCTGATTTATATATCGCCATCCACGTTGAGCGTTTTTTTGCGGAGATGCGGATCAGTATCCATTCTGATCCAAAGCATTTATTATGTTTCAGCACGAAAGGTTTTGCCCAACTGTTTCCCTAAGGCGAAATAATGGCGGAAGTTATAAATCAGCGGACTCCATCTTTCGGGATTAATGTAGTTATCCCTCAAAATTATGTTTTCATGAACATGCACATGCACTGCCTGTGTCTCAACGATGGAAAAGAACGAAGTGTGTTCGGGAATCCGAATATGCTGAATCCTGGCTTCGATCTGGATGGGGCATTCCTTAATCCGTTCGGGTTTAACTGATTGAGAGGGAACCGGAGTTAAACCGGACGCACGAAACTTATCCTTCTCCAGCTGAAAACCGATTTTTCTTTTATATTCGGGAACCGGATTTTTTCCTGTGTAATGGGCGAGTTTCTCCACATGCTGCCATAAGGGTGGATGAGGAATATTCAAGACACATTCCCCAAGCTGTGAGATATTTTCAAATGCTTTGCTTTCCACCCCCAGCCCGAGAACAATACAGTCCCCGAGGGCCCATGAAGAGGAGATGGGGGTGATATTCGTCGAGTGATCTTCATTCAATGTGCTTAACAAAAGAACAGGCGTTCCATAATACAAGATGTTGGGATGAATGATTCGCGAAGTGATTTCGGCAGTATTCTCTTTCATGAAAAGCACTCTCCCTTTGGTGGATCAATGTCGGTATCTATTGTAAAGCACTAATCTTTCGACTATCATCGAAATATGAATGACATGCACGGGAGGAGTGTCCGGGTGAAAGAGACTGTACCGCTAGCAGAAGCTGCCGCCCTGCTTTGTGAACCGTCCCGGGCAAAAATGGTCCAATGCTTACTTGACGGCCGGTTTCACACAGCCACGGAACTGGCCGTCTATGCTGGAATTACGCCGCAAACAGCCAGCCATCATTTGTATAAAATGACGGAATGCAACCTGGTCCAAGTGAAGAAAAACGGACGACACCGTTATTACCGGTTGTCCAGTGCTGAAGCCGCGCAAATGATTGAATCTCTTTTATGCATCGCCCCTCCGGAAAAAATTCGTTCGTTAAAACAATTTGATCGTTACCATGCCATCCGTTTCGCCAGAACGTGTTATGACCACCTCGCCGGAAAAGTCGGGGTTGCACTTACCGAAGCGATGAGGGACTTGGCAATTTTGGAACAACGGGAAAACTGTTTTTATCTTACGGAAAAAGGGAAATTGTGTTTGCAGGAGTTTGGCATTGATGTCACGGCAGCACTGAAAAAACGCCGCTCTTTTGCCCGCTGCTGCCTGGACTGGAGCGAACGGCGGTATCATCTCGCCGGATCCCTGGGACACGCCATTCTGGAACGTTTGCTTACCCTGGAATGGATTCGCCGGCTTCCCCATACCCGTGCCGTTCAAGTTACCGAAGAGGGAAAGCGGGGCTTTTCTCAAGTATTTGGCCTGGATGTTCGGAATGAACCGTTCAACCCGATCGGAGACACAGGCATACGCCCAGAGGTTAACCGGAAAGGAGAGCTATCATGAGCATCGCCAACACGCCAAACCCGCCTTATTATGCGGTAATCTTTTCTTCAGCCCGAACGGAGAATAACAAGGGTTACAGCCAAATGAGCGAGAAAATGATTTCCCTTGCCCGGCAGCAACCCGGATTTCTCGGTGTGGAAAGCGCCCGAGACGAAAACGGATTCGGGATCACTGTTTCTTATTGGGAGTCACTCGAGGCAATTCAAAACTGGAAGGAAAACTCCGCCCACCAACTCGCTCAGAACTTGGGTAAAAAAGAGTGGTACCAAAGGTATAAGGTCAGAATCTGCAAGGTGGAAAGAGACTATTTTTTTGGAAGCGAGTAAACCCCTTCAAAGCCTGTGAAAACACTTCGAATGATTACACGAGGAGTATCGGGAAATAGCCATGAAGATCGAGTACAGAGAGTCCCTTCCAGACCAAAAAGACTTCATCCACTTATACCACTCCGCCGGCTGGACGAATCCTCTGAGCGAGGAGCAGCTGTACAGGGCAATTTCTCAAAGTTGGTACACCCTCTCCGTCTATGCCGTTGAACAATTGGTAGGATTCGGTCGCATTATTTCAGACGGAATTTATCAGGCGCTGCTTTGCGATGTAATCGTTCTGCCCGGTTATCAAAACCGGGGTATCGGGAAAAATATCGTCCAGAGGCTGTTACACAAATGTCAGTCCAACCAGATCGTCATGGTTCTCCTCTTCAGTGCGAAAGGGAAAGCAGATTTTTATAAGAAATTTGGGTTTGTCGAGCGCAGCGCAGACGCCCCGGGGATGTGGTGGCACGGTTTTCCTGAAGAAAATGAAAAATAACAAGAGGGTCTAAGTAAAGGTTTGTCTCGTAAACGTTGGATGGCTTTTACCGGATTTGAATCACTTTTTACCCTGGGATTTACACAATCGAGTGTGATTGACCGGGGAAAGGACGGGTTGGAAAATAAACATACCGGGGACGGAGGAAACACATACTTCCATACCAGAAGTCAAATTCCGGCCAGGAAGTATTGATGAAATTTTTAGAACAAGACGAGGTTATCTCAGCTGTGGTAGCAGTATTTCTCACCTTCGAAAGACAGGGAATATTGATATCGTCTAATACGGAATCCGGAGAGAAAAACTCATTGGAGCGATGTGCTCCGGAGCACTGCTGTTGGCTGTATAGGGATTACTAAAAGGGTTAAGACGACGACATATTCAACTAAATGTAAAACCAGCCCGGTATGGTGCCACCGTTGTCATTGAGTGCTTTGAAAAAACGGCCACACCGCGCCTGCCGCCAATTGCTTGGCTGTAAAAGAACGGGTATCTTGGTTCATTCCATCTCTCCTTGGTGACAAGATGGTGCAGAAGGTAATGAACTCCGTGGAACCACTTGGTTCAGGACCTCAATTGTTTGAGGGTTATGTAATTATCAAAAAAAGACTTCTGTTTCCAACTTACGGAGCCACGCCGCGTGAGTGAAAGACCTTCGCATTGTAAAACTCTGTTCTTGGGTAAGAAGATCTGACAGTATCCAAGGAGAAAGCCCGGCTGCTGCACTGGGACCGAGACGCGGCCCAAACTCATGCGGGAGGCAACAGTAGGGAATTTCCCACACGCTCAACAGTCCTCATTTTTGCCCAGCCAAGATGTTGCTTTCCATCAGGAGATCGACACACATGGATCTTACAAAAGGAAAAGCCACCCATTGAATGGGTGGCTTTTATTCGCCTGGCAACGTCCTACTCTCCCGGGGGTCATCCCCAAGTACCATCGGCGCTGGAGGGCTTAACGGTCGTGTTCGGGATGGGAACGAGTGGA
>NZ_FOCQ01000032.1 GCF_900110165.1 Lihuaxuella thermophila | reverse complement strand
TATACACCCAATAACCGGACCTTCGAGATTGCCGCCTGCCGTTCTTTCCAACTGGCCACCTGGCGCAGGGATTTAAACAAGTTATATGTTCCGGAGAAGGAGATTGCCACTTACCGCACGTTAAAAGAGCTGAGGGAAAAAATTCATTATTATTTGAAACATGAAGACGAAAGGAAAGAGATGGCGGCTCGTGCCTACCAGCGGACGTTAAGAGACCATACTTATTTTGTTCGTCTCCGGTATCTGCTTTATTTGCTGGAACATCATCCTCTGCTTAAAAGAAAACGGGAGGTTGTCTGATTCATGATAAAACCCCTGCCCTAAGGGGTTTTATTTTATCTATTTTAGATCGAAATGGGATGACCCATCCGGATGTTTTACGAAAAGATAGAGTTGAACAAGCCGGAAGTACTGAAATAATCACATAGATTTATAGACACGCATACGATATACAGGATGAACAATGGTCATTGATTGAGGAAGATGTCTATGCTGTTATCGTCAGTGACAAAATTAACACGAACGCAGATGGAAGCTTTGTCTCTTAGCAGTTTGAACCGGATCAGGAACGGGAATTTCCGATCTTCCGACCACAGTTTTTTCCCGTGGATTCCCTCGGGCTTTGTAGAGTTACAAACAGGGACGGGGACGGAGATGATGGGTCAACGTCACGCCAGATTTACGCCGGGGATGAACCAGAGGGGGAGTCTGTCACAAAAAACGAGGATGTTACGACCCGGAGCCCTTTATGTTTTGCGTTTTGCCGTTCGTTCTATCGGAGCGGAACCGCACAGTTTTGTGATCCGGTTTGGCGAGCGTAGCATAAAGATTGAGGGCACAGACCTTCCTTGCGATTACGGCCAGTTTACACTGGCCTTCCGTGCACACTGCAGGTATCATCGTATTCGTTTCACGGTTAACGGAGCAGCCCCTGAAACCATTGTGGACTTGGGTACAGTTTCTCTCTGTTTAAGCGACATTCAAATCAATGGAATCTTGGATGCTGACAAAATATGAACAGTCGGGGCGGTTTTTTCGACGATGAAGCTCAGCGATAATTTCCTGAAAATTTTATGCTCGAGCTCTGTATATTGAGAACAAAAAAATCAGCATCACAACACTTGAGTCAGCAGAATGCGAGGCTAGTTTTGTGTCATGGAAAATTGACACAAAACCAGCCTTAGTCGTTTAAAAAAGCAGTGGCGATTCCAATTTACAGGGGGATTTTTTGTAATCACATCCATCGATTAGCCGCTCTCCGGTAACCTTCCATTTACCGAAATCTACTTTTCGAGTCCTTTCTTCAGTCATGCCGGCATAAACTGGCCTATCTTATGTTCCTCAACATGGAAATCAGAGCCTCCGGTAACAACCAGATGATATTTATCAGCTATGTCCAAGTAGTTTTTAACATCT
The DNA here is from genome assembly GCF_900110165.1 of Lihuaxuella thermophila. GTDB lineage: Bacteria > Bacillota > Bacilli > Thermoactinomycetales > Thermoactinomycetaceae > Lihuaxuella > Lihuaxuella thermophila. The sequence goes on along the minus strand of NZ_FOCQ01000032.1, from coordinate 1,941 downwards.
TCACCGGAATGGTTGCGATGCCAGACTTCGATCCCATCCAGCCCCTGACGAATGATTTCCTCAATCTCGCTAATCTCTTTGATATAAATGGGGTGAGCCAGTACAGCTATACCTCCGGCTTCATGGATCATGGCGATTCCTTCCCGCAAGGAAAGTTCTTTTTTATCCACTGCTGCCGGCTTTCCGTCGGCCAAGTAGTGATCAAATACTTCTTGTACGGTGGGGACATATCCTTTTTCAACGATCGCCCTGGCGATATGCGGACGGGCGATCAATCCGTCTCCGCTGTATTTTTTTACATCATCCAGACTGATCGACATGTTCAGTGAGCAAAAGCGTTGGATGATTTCTTTGGCCCGCTCCAGACGAGCGGCCCGGTACGAAGCTAATGCCTGATGAAGTTTTTCCCCGTGTTTGAAGTTGTATCCCAATAGATCAATATTTTTTCCTTTCCATCTTGTCGTGATTTCTATGCCCGGCAGGACGGTAACGCCCAGTTTTTTTCCTGTTTCAACGGCTTCGTCCACCCCTGCCAGCGTATCATGATCGGTAATGGCGATCGTTTGCAATCCTGCTTGCTTGGCCCGTTTGACCACTTCTGACGGCGTGAACCTGCCGTCTGACGCGGATGTGTGCAGGTGCAAGTCAAAGGTTCCAAGGGGAAGATTGTTTAAGATTCTCATTTTTTCTCCTTTATTGTTTATTGTTTTTTATATGTGATCATTATATGAGGAGAAATTGAATTTGGATCGGTGATACATACAATATAGGGGTTTTTGTTTTTCACAGGTAAAACGTGAAGAATCTAGAGTGATCCATTTTCACCCCATTAGGGCTGCTCGGCGGATGCATACAATGGGGAGATATTGTCCGGATGATGAAATGACTTCCTTTTGATGCGGTTGTACCGGTGATCGCATTCCAAAATCTCACTCATCCATGCGAAACCTTGATTGGAACTGAACTTGCTAATCTTATAAAAAATTAACAATATAATAATCATTTCAGTTTAAAATAATAATAGAAAAATAACTTTCTTTCGCAGTAATGGTTGATTGTTTTTGACAAATGAATTACCATAGAATACGTTCGTGTCTCCATTGTCTTTTTATGTATAAAATATTTAGTCATTTTGTAAAAATTTTATGCAATTGTTTTATCATACGTCTCGTGAGGTGATGTCGTTGAAGAAGAAATGGGGACTTGCCTGGCAAATTTTGATTGGTCTGGTTCTCGGCATTATCATAGGGGCTGTTTTCTATGGCAACCCGCATGTTGAGAAGTTTTTGCAGCCAATTGGCGACATATTTATTCGCCTCATTAAGATGATCGTCATTCCGATTGTGATCTCCAGTTTGATTATCGGTGTTGCCGGTGTCGGTGATATGAAAAAGCTGGGGAAATTGGGTGGAAAAACGATCCTGTACTTTGAAATTATCACGACGATTGCCCTGATCGTCGGGCTTTTGGCGGCAAATGTTTTTCAGCCGGGCGCCGGCGTGGATATGAAAGCCCTTGAGAAAACAGATATTCAAACATACGTAGATACAACCAATGAAACAAAGAGCCACGGATTCGTGGAAACGTTTGTCAATATTGTTCCGAAGAACCTTTTTGAATCCTTGGCCAAAGGAGATATGCTGGCCATCATCTTCTTTTCGGTCATGTTCGGGTTGGGAGTAGCCGCGATTGGCGAGAAAGGGAAACCTGTTCTCCGCTTCTTCCAGGGAACGGCGGATGCCATGTTTTACATGACCAACCAAATCATGAAATTTGCCCCATTTGGTGTGTTTGCCCTGATCGGCGTGACTGTCTCGAAGTTTGGGGTTCAATCTTTGATACCATTAATATAGCGCCCCAATTTAAAATGCGACGGTTAGATGTGTAGAGCTCTCCGGTTTTGATAGAATTCTGCTTAAGGAGGAACCGGAGATGAAACGT
>NZ_FOCQ01000033.1 GCF_900110165.1 Lihuaxuella thermophila | reverse complement strand
ATTGGACATGCCCGGAATGTGGTGTTCATCAAGATCGGGACATCCATGCCGCCAAAAACATTCTGCAAGAAGGTTTAAGATTCATCGCCGTGGGGCCCACGGTTTGAGCTTGGTCTATTTCTCCCGGTTGCGGGAGATTACCCAAGAATCCCCTGCCTTTAGGCATGGGGAGTGGTCAAAATGGGGGAGACGAAAAAAGTTTCGGTTTTGAAACTTTAGCTTTCCGAAAAATAGACATCGATGAAATGGGGTACACAAAAGTGAGGCTGTTTATGTTGTTGCTGGCATTGCTTGCGGGAGTAGGAGTCGGCTTGCAGGCCGGAGTGAACGGTTCCCTGGGCAAAAGGGTCGGAACGTTGGAAGGGGCGCTGATCTCGTTTGCCGTCGGGACTTTGGCTCTGGTTCTCGTCAATATTTTTTTTGGCAGGGGAGATATATTGTCCGTTTTCTCCGCCCCAAAATGGCAGTTGACCGGCGGGCTGCTGGGGGCTCTGTATGTGTTCATCATGGTGCTCATCGTGCCAAGAATCGGAGTTGCTGCCAGTCTTGTCGGTGTGATCGCCGGGCAACTGTTGATCAGCGTGATCATCGATCATTTCGGCTGGATGGGAGGCCGGCAAATTCCGGTCGATGCAAACAGACTGGCGGGAATTGCATTACTGGCTGTCGCCCTGTTCTTTTTCTTTAGGAAGTAGATGAAAGACAGCGCTGGTCGAGGGGAATGAACCCCTCGAAAGCCCTGTGGATTTTTTGGTATATTCAGAGTACGGACGAAAACTCGTGACCCATTCGTTCCTATCCATGGAGCCTTTACATACCCAGTAGGGGTATGGTATATTGGAAGCAGCAGAAGGGAGTTAAGCGTGATGGAAAGAGAACATCAAGCCGAATCGCAAAATTTTACAGCGGAAAACGGCCATCAGGAAGATTTGTGTTGTGTAAGCTCGGAAAGAAAAAGCCATCATCCTGATAAAATGAAACAAAATCTGATTACCCGCCTCAACCGGATCGAAGGCCAGGTTCGCGGTGTCAAAGGTATGATTGAACGCGACACCTATTGTGATGATGTGCTGAACCAAATCGCAGCCATCCAGTCCGCACTCATTAGTGTAAGCAAATTGCTGTTGGAGGGGCATATGAAAAGCTGCGTCATCGAACGGATCCAGGAAGGCGATCAAGACGTGATTGACGAGTTGCTGATCACGATTAAAAAGCTGATGAAATAAATGAGCCTTGCTTGATCTGTCTGGATGTTCCCAACCGGGTGCAATAGGATCAAGCAGCCATTTATATACATTACTGGCGTATTGTATAGGAATGAAGAGGTGGTTCCATTGAAAAAAGGGATTCTACTGGGAGCAAGCTTTTTTGTTGCAGCCGGACTGTTCATCTCGGGTTGTGGAAACATGCAGGATGCCAATCAACATGGCCAACACAACAATAGCGGTCACGGTGCACACGGAACAGAGCATCGATCCGATTCGTCCGGAAAAGCGGGTGACACGAAAGTCCATGCTGCCTGGGCTTTCTCAGATTCCAAACCCCGGGCCGGTCAACCTCAGCAGTTAACCATTCAAATCAACGGACATGATGGAAAACCCGTTCAAGACTTTGAAATCAATCATGAGAAAAAAATGCATCTGATCATCGTCAGCCAGGACTTGTCTTACTTTCATCATATCCACCCCGAATTTAAAGGGAATGGAAAATTTCAGATCACGACCCAATTTCCTCACGGCGGCAAATACAAATTGATCGCCGACTTGATCCCTAAAGGCGGGACACAAACCACGCAGACTACCTGGGTGGATGTGGAGGGGACACCGGCCAAATCCGCTGACCTGAAGCCGGACCAAACAATGGTCCAAACCGTAGACGGAAAAGAGATCAAGCTCAGCTTCGACAAAGAGATCAAACCCGGTCAAGAAGTGATGCTCAACTTCCAGATCAAGGATGCCAAGACGAAACAGCCTGTCACGGATTTGCAGCCCTATTTGGGAGCCGTGGGACATGTGGTGATTCTCAGCGCTGACACCGAAAATTATTTGCATGTTCACCCGATGGATGAAAAGGCAACGGGGCCCGATGCCCGTTTTCATACCACTTTTCCCCGTGGTGGAATCTATAAAATCTGGGGAGAGTTTCAACATCAAGGGAAAGTATTTACCGTATCCTATGTTGTAAATGTTTCTGGTTCATAAAAAATCCGGTGAAAAAATGGAACATGCCCGTATGAACGGAATCCGGGCATGTTTTTATATCTTTGCGAGCGAGAAAACCCCTGGCTTCAGCTATGGGGATGAGAGCGAGCGTCAGGCGAGGGAGGGGATGGTTTTCCCCCTCTCGCAAGCCTGACCATCTTTTGCTTTTTTTGTTCCCTCAATCAGATACCTTGTGCATGTCTAATGCATGTTTGTAAAATTGGCAATAGGTGATGAATTTGGGAACGGGTCAAAGTAATCGAAATGTCGTAAATTCTGTCCGCGACAATCCGGCGGAACCCGGCCGGGAAGTTTTTTGTTTCGATCCTTTGTGAAATGAGTGCCTGTCCCTATGTTCCGGTGGACAAAGAAAAATTCATCGGAGTAGACTTGGGTTTAAAAAACTTCGCCATCCTTTCGGATGGCACAAAAATCATACGCTCCAAAGGTTTTCAGGAAATATGAAAAGAAACTGGCACACTGGCAAAGAATCTTGTCCCGCCGTCAAAAAGGGGGGGCGAATGGGCACAAAGCCAAAATCAAGGTGGCAAAGATTCATGAAAAGATTGTCAACGCAAGGCATGACTTTCTACATAAGCTATCGACCAAACTGATTCGCGAAAACCAAGG
>NZ_FOCQ01000037.1 GCF_900110165.1 Lihuaxuella thermophila | reverse complement strand
GCCGCCGCCCGTAATTTATGCTTGCCAAACGGTTTCCCATTCGATATAAAACCGGCTTTTTGACATATCCCATTTAAGGAAGCCTCTCTTCACTCGGTTTTCGTCCATTTCGTAAGAGTAGACAAATAAAATTTCGTTGTCTTCGTTCCACATGATAAAACCTAGCTTCTCAAACAACTCGCTTTCTTTTTCCGCATAATAACAAGTGCGGCAATCTTCGTGATGATCGTAAACTTCGATTTTATATTTAGGAAACATCATTACCCCTCCGTTTATGGGAGGGCGACCGGAGCCGCCCAAATTTACTTAACTTCCGAGAGCTCATAATCAAAGATCCGACCAAACTGATCCGTTACGAATACGCGGCGCCCGTGAACACAGAATGAATCAACAATCTTCCCTGCTTTCCCATTGCGGAGCCTTACGAGATCCCCGGGCCGCAACTCATGCACCGGTTTATCAACTAGGAAGGAGAATGAGACTTCACTGCTTTTTGCTCTCGACATATAGCTCACCCACTTCCCCATCGAGATACCGATCCAACTGTTCCTGATAGCATTTATCGATCTCCCCTTTTTAGTGAGCCGGGCAGCGGGGCCACCCGGCACCCGATTTATTTCAACCGCTTTGCAGCCGCCAGGCATCGCTGGCAAGTGACCGTCTTCGCTTGATACCGGCTGTTGATGTTGAACCATTCGTGAGCCAGTTTGTTATTGATCGGAGCGCCGCAAAGAAACTCGCCGCGTTTCCGATTCGGTAAATCTTCAAGCAAGAGGATGTGAGAAGTATTTCCTCGAATCTCAGCTGCACTTTTTTTGCGGATTCCTCGGATTGGTGTTGCTGGTTTGAATTTGACCGGGAGACTGAGGGCCATCACTCACCGCCCTCCATCGCCTCGCGGATTTCACGATCCAACTCCTCGTCAGTTATATCCAGGAGTTTATTGATCTCCTCTTCCGAGAGCTGCCGGCCTTTGAAGGATTCTTTATCGACCACTTCGCCCGTTTCGGGATCAACGTCGATTACTTCCGGTTTACTCATATGAGCCTTGGCAGTTTCTTTCAATTCCTCTGCCGAGTGATCGCGGAAATAACGGTACATTTTACCGAGCTCATCGAGTGTGAGATCTTTCGTGCTATCCTTTTTAACTTCAGCTTTCATGAGCGCTTTGATTTCATCTTCACTCAGCTTCTTTTCAGCCTTAGCAACTGCATACATGGATCGGATTCCCTTTTGCTTGCGCTCCTCTGGAGTGGGTTGCTTCCGTTTATC
>NZ_FOCQ01000040.1 GCF_900110165.1 Lihuaxuella thermophila | reverse complement strand
TACACCTATGACGCCGATAACAAGCTCAAAACCGTAGCCGAACCCAACAGCAACCAGACGGACTACACCTATGACAAAAACGGAAACGTAACCCATACCTACGATGACGCCGATCAACTGACCGCTGTCAACGGGACCAACTACACCTATGACGCCAACGGAAACTTGATCAGTGACGGAAACCGCACCTACGTGTATGATGCCGAGAACCGTCTCACCGCCCTCAAGAACAGCAGTGGAGCGACCATCGCCTCCTTCACCTACCGGGCCGACGGCATGCGGAAAACGATGACGACTTCATCTGGTACGATTACGTTCCATTACGATGAGGACAACAATGTCACCTATGAGACGGATGGAAGCAACAACATCGTAGCCAGATACACATACAATTCCAACAACCAACCTGTCAGCATGACCCGTGGAGGAAAAACGTATTACTATCAGTTGAATGGTCATGGAGATGTAGTAGGGCTCACGGATGCCAATGGGGCTTTAGTGGCTACCTATGAGTATGATGCATATGGGAATCTTGTGAATGAGACGGGGACAGTGGAGAATCCGTATCGGTATGCGGGGTATCGGTATGATAAGGTGACAGGGTTGTATTATATGCAGAGCAGGTATTATGACCCGAATACGGGAAGATTATTGACAAGGGATACGTTTGAGGGGTTTGAAGATGAGCAATTAGGTTTAAACAGATATATTTATGTTCTCAATAACCCAGTAATGAAAGTCGACCCAGACGGTCATTACTGGAGGTACATTATTGGTCTACTTAAATGGATTTGGAAAAAGTTCAGAAAATCAAGCTACAAGTCCCCTAAAGGTGGTGGGGGGATTACTGCTTCAGTTAGAGTAGGAAAACAAACTATAACATTTGGCCACGGTGGAAGACATCTTAAAGGAACTGGTTTGAGTGTTGGTAAATATAGCGCCCCAATTTAAAATGCGACGGTTAGATGTGTAGAGCTCTCCGGTTTTGATAGAATTCTGCTTAAGGAGGAACCGGAGATGAAACG